>JADKKI010000012.1 GCA_016720595.1 Myxococcales bacterium | reverse complement strand
GCGTCCTCCATCGTGGTGACCTCGTAGCCCTCCATCGCCGCCTGCAGCGCGCAGATCGGATCGATCTCGGTGATCAGCACGCGCGCGCCGAGGCCGCGGGCCGCGTGGGCGCAGCCCTTGCCGACATCGCCGTAGCCGGCGACCACGACGACCTTGCCCGCGACCATGACGTCGGTCGCGCGCTTGATGCCGTCAAACAGCGACTCGCGGCAGCCGTACAGGTTGTCGAACTTCGACTTGGTGACCGAATCGTTGACGTTGATGCAGGGGAACAGGAGCGAGCCGGTCTTCGCCATCTCGTAGAGGCGGTGCACGCCGGTCGTGGTCTCCTCGGAGACGCCCTTGATCTCCGACGCGAGCTGCGTGAAGCGGGTCTTGCTCGCCGCGAGGCTCTGCGTGAGCACCGTGTAGATCACGCGCATCTCGTCGTTGGTCGCGGTCTTCGGATCGGGCGCCTTGCCCGACTTCTCGCACTCCGCGCCCTTGTGGACGAGGAGGGTGAGATCGCCACCGTCATCGAGGATCAGGTTCGGGCCCTTGCCGCCCTTGAACGCGTTGAGCTGGAGCTCGATGTTCTGCCAGTACTCGTCGAGGGTCTCGCCCTTCCACGCGAACACCGGCACGCCGGTCGCGGCGATCGCGGCGGCGGCCTCGTCCTGGGTCGAGTAGATGTTGCACGAGGTCCAGGTGACCTCGGCGCCGAGCGCCGTCAGCGTCTCGATCAGGACCGCGGTCTCGATCGTCATGTGGAGGCAGCCGGCGACGCGCGCGCCCGCGAGCGGCTTCTTGGCGCCGAACTCCTCGCGGAGCGACATCAGGCCGGGCATCTCCTTCTCGGCCATGCGCATCTTCTTGCGGCCGAGCTCGGCCAGGGTCATGTCCTTGATCTTGAACGCGGGGAACTCGGTGCGGCTATCCATGGTCGTCGTCTCCAGTGCGGGTTAGTTACGCGTCGGCTGCTGCTTGCGGCCGACGGCGAGCTGCAGCGCCGGGCGCTGTCGACTCGCGAGAGGGTGGATTGACAGGGTCTCGAGCGTGGCGGCATCGAGCCAGCCACGGAGCTTGCCGGGATCGAAGCCGAGCCAGACATCGCCTTGCTCGCGCATCGCCTCGTCATCGTGCGGGAGGTAGTCGACGATCACGAGGTGACCGCCGCCGCGGAGCAGGCGGGCCGCCGACGCGATCGCATCCTGAGGGCGCGCTGCATGGTGGAGCACGCGCGCCATCACGACGAGATCCGCACCACCGCGCGGGCCGATGTCCTCGGCGAGCCCGGCGTCCTCGACGTCACCTTCGCGGAGCCGAACATTGGGCAGGCCCCACGCGGCGATCCGCGCGCCGCAGCGTGCGAGCCGGGCGGGGCTGCGATCGACGGCGATCACGCGATCGTAGAGCGGCGAGAGCAGAGGGAGCAGCGTGCCCTCTCCGGTGCCGATGTCGATCGCGAGCGCGCGGCCCGGCAGCAGCGGCGCGAGCACCGGCAGCCATGCCACCAGCTCGGAGTCCGCGAGCGGTGCGGCGGCCTCGATCGGCGCGCTCTCATCGAAGTATCGGCGCGACAGCTCCTCGCGTGCGGCGAGGATCGACGAGATCTTCGCGAGGCTGCCATCCTTGCTGCACAGCGAGCGGCCCTCCTCGAGCGCGGCGCCGATCACCACATCCGGGACCACGCCGGAGTCGAGGTGGGCGCGGAGCAGCGTCCGCGTCCCATCCCGGCGGGCGGAGAGCAGGCCACTCTCGCGGAGCGGCTGCGACTTCTTGGTCACCTGCGGCTGGCTCTCACCGAGCAACGATGCGAGCTCGCCGACGGTCAACTCCTCTTCGGCGCACAGGGCGAGCAGGCGGAGCCGATCCTCGTCGCCGAGGAGGCGAAACAGATCAGCGCGTGGAGAGACCGTCACTTCGACATGTATATTCCATCATTCGCATGATGGCAATAGTATTAAAACAACAGTGGTCCAAGGCGCTTGTGGAGACCGGCGGCGTGAGCTTCACGTGATCGGTTTGACTGCACCTCGCCTCACGCCTAACATCGTGGATGCGTAGCAATGTCGACGGGTTCGGGCGGCAAGCCAGGTAGTGGTAGCCAGCCGGGGCGGCCTGCGGCCGATACCCCGCAGCGGCTCGTTGTCCGCTCGCTCGATGGTGGCAGCAGCGATTCGATCATGGGCGCGAACGACACCGCGGTCGCCATGAAGCAGGGCCATGCCGAGACGTCGGTCTCCGGCGAATCGATGATCGGCTCGGCCGCGACGCCTTCGGCCGGCACGCACCAGCTCGCCGACGTGATCGGCGCGACGCTCGGTGGGCGCTACCTGGTGACGCGAAAGATCGGGCAGGGCGGCATGGGCGCCGTCTACGAGGCGACGCACACGCTGATCGGCAAGCGCGTCGCGGTGAAGGTCCTGCTCGAGAAGTACGCGCAGCGCGAGGCGATCGTGAAGCGCCTCAAGCAGGAGGCCGAGCTCGCGTCCTCGGTCGGCAACGAGCACATCATCGACATCACGGACTTCGGCACCACGGAGGACGGCCGCACGTTCGTGGTGATGGAGTTCCTCGACGGAGAATCACTCGCCGAGTGCCTCACCCGCGAGCAGCAGCTCCCCGAGCAGCGCATCCTGCGGATCGCCTCCCAGGCGTGCTCGGCGCTCGCCGCGGCGCACGCGAAGGGCGTGGTCCACCGCGACATCAAGCCGGAGAACCTGTTCCTCCTGAAGCGCAAGGAGCAGGACTTCGTGAAGGTCGTGGACTTCGGCATCTCGAAGTCGCTCCGCGCCAGCGGCGAGGAGGAGGAGACCACGCGCCTGACCCAGACCGGCATGGTGCTCGGCACGCCGCTGTACATGTCGCCGGAGCAGGCGCGCGGCGACGACCAGCTCGATCATCGTGTCGATGTCTACGCGCTCGGCGTGATCATGTACGAGGCGGCGGCCGGTCGCGTGCCGTTCGTCGGCAACAACTACCTCTCGGTGATCTCGCAGGTCTTGAACGAGGAGCCCAAGGCGCTCCGCGAGCTGCGGCCGGATCTGTCCGAGGAGTTCGAGGCCGTCGTCGGCAAGGCGATGTCCAAGGACGTCAACGAGCGGTACGCGAGCGCGAACGACATGCTCGCCGACATCACCTCGCTGCTCGACGATCCCACTCGCTCCACGGAGCGCGCGAAGATCACGGGCCCGCGCCGCCGCTCGCTCTCGAAGAAGAGCGATGGCTCCACGCGCTACGTGATCTGGATCGCAGGCCTCGCCGTGGTCGTCGCGGCGGTGGTGTTCAGCGTGACTCGCCTCGCGGGCTCCTCGACCAAGGTCCCCAAGGACGGCTCCGGAAGCGCGGCCGTCGTCACGCCACCGCCCGTCACCATCGATGCAGGCGTCGCCGCGGTGCCGATCGATGCGCCTCCCACCGAGTACCTCGAGGTGCCGATCACCACGAAGCCCACGGGTGCAGAGATCGTCTGCGACGGCGTCTCGCGAGGCACCTCGCCCGGCAAGATCAAGGTCGTCAAGAAGGACAAGGACCTCGAGTGCTTCGCGCGCCTGGACTCGTTCGACGACTACCCGTTCAAGTTCAACCCGCTCGAGCCGATGCCGGAGGGTGGCTTCGCCTTCACGCTGAAGAAGCCCCCGAAGGGAACGCCGGTGCAGCGCACCAAGCCGCCCGACAAGAAGGATCCCGACGCGGGCTCGGCGACGGTCCCGCGTGACAAGACGGGCGGCGAGTTGACTGGCGATCCGTACGCCGGGAGCGGTACCGTTCCCAAGAAATGAGCGAGGCGTGAGGGTCGTGCAGCTTCGCGCAGCGCTCGCGATACTCGGGGTCGTCGCGATCCTCGGGGCGCTCGCCTCCACCGCCCGTGCGCAGCCCCGCGAAGAGCGTGACGCCGGGTTCATCGGTCGCGAGATCCCGATCCTCGAGGTCGACGACTGTCGCCAGAACGATCCGTCGCTGACGCCCGATCAGCTGCGCGCGCGCGCGTCCGAGCACTACCAGCGCGGCGAGACCTTGTACCTGCAGGGCGACTACGACGGGGCCGTCACCGACTTCATCGCGGCGTACTGCACGCTGCCGAGCTACCAGCTGCTGAAGAACATCGGACAGTCGTACGAGCGCAGCCTCGAGTACGAGAAGGCGATCGGCTACTTCGAGAAGTACGTCTCGCAGATCCCACCCGATGCGCGGCCGGCCAATGCCTGCGCGCCTGATCCCAAGGAGGACAAGGGGATCATCGATCGCCGGATCTCGGTGCTGAAGGGCCTGCAGGGGCACGTCTATGTGGAGAGCTCTCCACCCGGTGCACGGATCACGATCGGCAACGAGACCGGTACGAAGGCGAACTCGGCCTCCGGCAAGGTCTTCGATCTGCTCGGTGGGCGCTACGAGATGACCGTCGAGCTCAATGGGTACGAGTCCTCGACGCAGACGATCGACGTCAAGATCGGCCGTCCGTACACCTACTTCGTTCCACTCCAGCCCCAGCGGGGCAAGCTCGCCGTCCTCGCCTCTCCGCCGGAGGCCCGGATCTTCCTCGGCGATCGCATGGTGGCGGTCGGGCGCTTCGAGGAGACCCTCGCGAGCGGCACGTACACGCTCGTGGTCGAGGCGCCGGACTTTGTCACCACCACCAAGCGGGTGGAGATCCTGCCGAACCAGGTCAAGCGCGAGCTGGTGGAGCTCGAGGCCGTACCGCAGACCGGCCGCCGCCAGCTGATCATCGCGGCGGGCCTCGGCGGTGCGTTCGCAGGCGGGTCGCTGCTCTCGGCGTTCGAGAACAACTCGCTGGTCGGCGTCGGCAGCGTGCTCGGCGGAGGGGCCGGCCTCGTCGGTGCGTACTTCCAGCTGCCACGCGATCTACGGCTCGGCACCAGCAACCTGACGATCACCACCGCGATCACCGGGGCGTTCGGTGGAGGCCTCGTGACCACGCTGTTCACGCCGCGCACGGAGATCGTGCAGCCCGTGGCCGGTGCGAGCCTGCTCCTCGGGGCGGGCCTCGGGTACTACGCGGGCGAGCGCCTCAAGGTTCGTCCCGGCGATGCCGGCTTGTTCTCGAGCGCGGTGCTGTGGGGCTCGGTCGCGGGCGGGTTGTTCGCCACCTCGTTCGATCCGCCGCGCGCGGTGGGCGCCGGCCTCGTGCTCAGCGGCATGGGCCTCGGCGGGATCTCGGGCATCCTCCTCACCAACTACTTCACGATCAGCCGCACGCACGCGCTGCTCGTCGACATCGGTGGCCTGATCGGGATCGCCAGCGGCCTCGCGATCGAGAGCCTCGTGTATCCGCAGAAGACCACGAGCCAGGCCGAGGCCGGCCGCAACACCGAGCACCTCGCGAACTACGCGCTCGGCGGCATGTTCGTGGGCCTGATCGGCGCCGCGGTGCTGACGCGCAACCTCGATGTCCCCAAGCTCCCCGTGCGCCCGACGTTCCAGACCACGACCGGCACCGACGGCAAGCAGACGAGCCTGTACGGCCTCGGCGGCACCTGGTAAGTACCGCGCATGGAACAGCGCTCCAGCGCCTGCCCGCTCGATTGCCCCGACGCTTGCGGGCTGACGGTCTCCATCGACGCGGGGCGGGTCGTGGGGCTCGAGGGTGATCACCGTGGCCCGATCACCGATGGCTTCATCTGCGGCAAGGTCCGCAAGTTCACCGATCACATGTACGGGCACGATCGGATCGCGCGGCCGCTCGTGCGCGCGGGTGCGAAGGGCAGCGGCGGGTGGCACGGCATCTCGTGGGAGGAAGCGCTCGGCCTGATGGCGGATCGGTTGCAGTCGATCCAGGCGCGGTCGGGCGGCGAGGCGATCTTGCCGTACCACTACGGTGGCTCGAACGGCTGGCTCACCGACGGCGCGCTCGTCACGCGGTTCTTCCGCCGCCTCGGCGCCTCCAATCTCCAGCGCACGTTCTGTGCCTCTGCCACCGGCGCCGCCACGCGCGGGCTGTACGGCGTGATGCCGGGCACCGCCCTCGAGGACTTCGTCCACGCGAAGTTGATCGTGCTGTGGGGCGTCAACCCCTCGGCGACCGGCATCCACCTCGTGCCGATGATCGAGCGTGCACGCGAGGCCGGAGCGAAGCTCGTCGTCATCGATCCGCGCCGCACGCCCCTCGCGCGGCGCGCGGATCTGCACCTCGCCCCACGCCCGGGCACCGATCTCCCCGTGGCGCTCGCGATCCTCCACGCCTTGTTCGAGCGCGGTCACGCCGATCGCGCGTTCCTCGCCGAGCACACCACCGGCGCCGAGGAGCTCGCGCGTCGCGCCTCGCGGTGGACGCTCGACGCTGCCGCCGCGGAGTCCGGCGTCGCTGCCCAGGACCTCGCCGAGTTCGTCGAGCTCTACGCCGCCTCCTCGCCTGCGGTGATCCGCGCGGGCTGGGGCCTCGAGCGCAATCGCAACGGTGGCAGTGCCGTCGCAGCCGTACTCGCGATCCCGGCGGTCGCGGGCAAGCTCGGCATCCGCGGCGGTGGATACACGATGGGCAATGGTGACGCGCGCTGGGGCGTGGGCGAGGAGC
This sequence comes from Myxococcales bacterium, assembly GCA_016720595.1. GTDB lineage: Bacteria > Myxococcota_A > Polyangia > Haliangiales > Haliangiaceae > JABFXX01. Next base: position 271,654 of record JADKKI010000012.1, on the reverse strand, counting down.
ACGGCACGGCACAGCCCGCGCCGCCCACGCGCTCGGTCAACATGAGCCAGATCTCCACGGCGCTGCGCGAGCTGCGCGATCCGCGGATCGAGGCGATGGTGGTGTTCAACTGCAACCCCGTCGCCACGGCGCCGGATCAGCGCGCGCTGATCGCGGAGCTCTCGCGCGAGGATCTCTTCCTCGTCGTGCACGAGCAGGTGATGACCGACACGGCGGCCCTGGCCGATCTCGTGCTCCCCGCGACCACGTTCCTCGAGCATGACGATCTCACGCGCGGCTACGGCACGATGCGGATGTTCCACAGCCGCGCCGTCGTCCCGCCCGTGGGCGAGGCGCGCAGCAACAACGCCGTGTTTGGTGAGCTGCTCACCCGCATGGGCCTCGTGCGCGAGGGCGATGCGATGACCGACGACGCGATCGCTGCCCAGATCTTCGCCGCCGCCCCCGAGGGGGCGAAGCTCGCCCGTGAGCTCGCCGAGCATGGCGTGGCCACGCCCCCGCCCGGGGATCGCCCGGTCGCGTTCGTCGACGTGTTCCCCGGCACCCCCGATCGCAAGGTCCACCTGGTCTCGGAGGCGCTCGATCGCGAGGCGAACGGCCTCTACACCTATCGCCCAGACCCGCGCACCGACGAATACCCCCTCGCGCTGATCTCGCCGGCGCTCGCCACGCAGATCAGCTCGTACTTCGGCCAGCTGCGCTCGGCGCCCGCCACGCTCGGGATGGCCCGCGCGGATGCCGCGGCACGTGGCATCACCGACGGCGACCCGATCCGGATCTGGAACCAGTACGGCGAGGTCCACTGCACCGCGAAGCTCGATGCGGACCTCCGCGAGGGCGTGTGCATGCTGCCGAAGGGGCTGTGGCGCAAGCACACGGCGAACGGCTACACGTCGAACGCGCTGATCCCACCGGCGGTCGCCGACCTCGGGGGCCAGGCCGCGTTCAACGACGCTCGGGTCCAGGTCGCGCGCCGCTAACTGACGAGCGCGAGCGCGATCGCGATGCCCGCGGCGATCGCCAGGATCGCGCCGAGGATCAGCCACAGGTGATTGCTCTTCCCCGCGGGCGGCTTCGCGGCGGCGAGGCGCTGCGAGGCCAGCGGCTTGGGCGGCGGCGGAACGCCGAGCGTGGTGGCCGCATGAACCGAGCCGGAGCTCCCGGCGAGGCCGCTGACCTGGCCGGGCTGGGTGGTGGCCGGGACGAACTTCGGCTTGACCGGTGGGCGCCGCGTGGTGGCCGTGACGTCATCGAACGGTGGGTGCTCCTCGACGGGCGGCCCGGGCGGCGGGATCGAAGGTGCCGACGAGCGGGTCGGGAGCGATTGCGTGACGACGGGCTCGGCGCCGACGCGCGAGGGGGAGAGGCCGATCTCCGCGCTCATCCCCGGGTTCGAGAGCGACGCCATCTCGATGCCGGCGACGGACTTGGTGGGGAGCTTCATCGAGCGTAACCGGCGAATCACGGTCCGCACCGCGGCGAGGGACGGGCGCGCGGCGGGCTCCTTGGACAGCATCGAATCGACGAGCTGCACCATCTCGTCGGGCAACCCCGAGACCATCGAGCCGATCGAGGGTGGGATCTCCTCGGCGTGGCACTGGAGCATCGCGAACGCTTCGAGGCGCGGGAACGGGCGCTGTCCGCTGAGCAGCTCGAACATCAGGATGCCGAGTGCATAGACGTCGGTGCGGTAGTCCACCGCCTGCCCGCGGGCCTGCTCGGGGGACATGTACTCGGGCGTCCCGATCATCACGCCGGTCTTGGTGATGAACGCGGCCTGACCCATCTCGGGCATCAGCTTCGCGAGCCCGAAATCGAGGAGCTTGACGTCGGGCCAGCCCTCGTCCTTGGCGATCAAGTAGACGTTGTCGGGCTTGAGGTCACGATGCACGAAGCCCTTGTCGTGCGCCGCGATCAGCGCCGACGAGATGCCCTCGATCACGTTCGCGGCCTCGCTCGGGTGCAGGTGTCCGCGGCGCAGGCGCATGCGCAGCGATTCTCCGACGAGCAGATCCATCACGTGGTAGGCGCGGCCATCGGGGAGCGTGCCGTAGGCGAAGATGTCGATGATGTTCGGGTGCCCGATGTGGTTGACGGCGCGCGCCTCCTGGACGAAGCGCTCGACCGCGGTGCCCGACATCGAGACCTCGGAGCGCAGGACCTTGATCGCCGCACGCTTGCCGATCACGGCATGCGTCGCGCTGTAGACGACGCCCATCCCGCCTTTGCCGAGGATCCCATCGATGATGTAGCCGTTGACATCGGTGCCATCGGCGAGCCGTTGATCTTCATGCGTGGGTGCCGTGGCATCCACGTTCGTGAAGTGATTGTCCTCCTCCTCGACCACGCGAGTCGAGTGTAACCCCAGAGGCAGGCTCTCGCCTGCGGCTCGCGGCGGAACGCTCAGAGCGATTCGAGGAACGAGATCAAGGCATCTCGATCGCGCTTCGCAGCCGTGCGAAAGGCTTCGCTCGCTGCGGCGGCCTCTCCGCCATGCCAGAGGATCGCCTCCGGGAGCGTGCGCGCACGGCCGTCGTGAAGGAACGTGGCCGCGGGGAGCACCACCTGAACGAGACCGAGCCCCCACAACGGTGGCGTGCGCCACTCCACACCCTGCGCCAGGAAATCGGAGCGGGCGTCGGTCAACAGATCGCCCACATCGTGGAGGAGGAGGTCCGTGTAGGGATGGATCAGCTGGTGTGCGAGGAGCGTGATCTCGTGATCGCCGGTCTCCACCGTCGGGAGGTGACAGGATGCGCAATGGAAGTCGTCGAACAGCGCACGCCCGCGCTGGGCCGCCGCGTTCCGGGGAGCGGCGGCCGGGACGGCGAGGGTGGAGACGAAGAACGTGGTCTGCGCGAGCTGGTCGTCGTTGACGTCGCGCATCCCATCGGGCTCGGGGAACAGCTTGTTGGTCAGGCCGATGTCGTTGACGAACGCGCCGGCGGTCTGGACCTGGAGGTTCGGCGCGTTGGCCTTGTGACCGAATCGGCCGATCTTCGTCGCGTTGGCGACCGGGTCCCACACCATGTTGACGCGGCCCGAGATCCCGTCGCCGTCGGCATCGTCGGGATCCTGCGCCGCGAGCAGCGTGTCATCCGAGATCGCCTCGAGCAGGCCGAGGCCGAACACGCCAGGTGCCTGGCGGTACGAGAACTCGACCCCGGCCGGCATCGGCTCGCCCGTTGGCCGCCGCACCTCGATGAACGGCGAGCGCATCGGTTGCTGCTCGCCATCGCCGTAGGTCACGACGGACTCGCGCCAGGTCAAGGTGACGAACACCTCGGGCAACCCGACGGTGGTGTGATCCTGGAGCTGCTGCCCGAACCCGGGGACCGAGACGTTGCCGCCCGGGACATCGGGCGTCCCGCTGCCGAGGCTGACGCGCACGAGCGCCTGCGATCCGAACGGCGCGGGGCCTTGCGTGATCTCCGAAAGCCCGCGGCCATCACCACCGTGGCAGCCGAGGCAGCCGGTGTGATTGAACAGCGGGCCGAGCTGGGGCGGAGCCCACTCGAAGTTGAACGGCCCCTTCCCGAGCTGGTGGGTGTCGCGCTGGCTGGCGCTGAGGCCCGGTGCCGGGTGGCTGAACGCGGCATACGTCCGATCGTCGACGGTGAGCGTGCCGCCCTGACGATCTTCGCCGTCGAGGTTGTCACCGCACGCACCCGTGGCAGCCACGGCGCACGCGATGACAAGGGGCCTCACGACCACAGGATAGCAAACCGCGCCGATGATCGGTCTATGCTCGTTGCGCGTGAGCGGTCCCAAGCGGGAAGACCGGGAGACGGTGGCCGAGGGACATCGCGCGCCGGACCAGGCCACGGTGCCGCAGCGCCCGTCGAGTCGCGATCTCGACACGCCAGCGGTCCCGTCAGTCGCGGAGGTCGCAGTCCAGGAGCCCGCCCCGAGCGCGTTCGATCCGCTCGCCGAACGGTTCCAGGTGGTGGGCGAGCTGGGGCGTGGTGGGATGGGGCGCGTCGACGAGGTGTTCGATCGCGCGCTCGGCCGCCCGGTCGCACTCAAGCACATGCTGTCGGCGTCCACCGTCGATCTGGCGCGGTTCGAGCGCGAGGCGAGGATCACGGCGCGGCTCGAGCATCCGGGCATCGTCCCGATCCACGACGTCGGACGAAATGCGGATGGCACGCCGTACTACGTGATGCGGCGGATCGATGGTCAGCCTCTCGACGAGCTCGTCGAGGGCAAGCCGTTCGAGGAGCGGCTCGCCCTCGTGCCGAACGTCCTCGCCGCGTGCGACGCGGTGGCATTCGCGCACGCGCGCAAGGTGATCCACCGCGACATCAAGCCGACCAACATCCTGATCGGCCCGTTCGGTGAGACGCTGCTGATCGACTGGGGGATCGCGCGCACCCTCGGCGACGCGAACGAGCAGGAGTCGATCCCGGTGAGCGAACCGGACCTGACCCGCGCCGGGACCGTCGCAGGGACGCCCGGCTTCATGGCCCCCGAGCAGGCGCGCGGCGAGACCGTCGACGAACGCGTGGACGTGTTCGCTCTCGGCGCCACGCTGTTCTACGTGCTCGCGGGCAAGCTCCCGTGGGCGGCAGCCACCGCCACCGCGATGATCGATCACGTGGGCGCGAATCGTCCACCCGACTGGCGTCGGCTCCCCGACCAGACTCCGCCCGATCTCCGCGCGATCGTGGTCAAGGCAATGGCGAGCGACCGCGATCAGCGCTACGCCGACGGTGGCGCCCTCGCCGCCGATCTGCGCCGGTTCGTCAGCGGCAAGCTCGTCGGCGCGCATCGCTACACCCGGCGCGAGCAGCTCCGCCGGTTCGTGCGGCGCAACCGTGCGCCTCTCCTCGTAGGTGGGATCGCTGCGATCGTCCTTGCCGTGGTGGCGGTGCTGTTCGTCGAGCGCCTGGTGAGCGAGCGCGATGCGGCGAACCAGGCTCGCGAGCTCGCCGAGACCCAGCGCCTCAGTGCCGAGGCCAAGAGCGATCTGATGCTCGTCCAGCACGCTCAGCAGCTCGTGGAGCACGATGCCACGGCGGCGATCGTCGCGCTCCGTCGGTTGTCCCCGCAGTCCAGCCAGTGGGATCGAGCCGCGGTCGTGGCCGCGGCCGCCGCGGCGCGGGGCATCCCGTTCGGGTTCAGCATCGATTCGACGGTCGTGCTCGGGCTCGACCTCTCACCTGATTCGCGCCGCGTGGCGGTGAGCATGCGTGGCAAGCAGGCGATCCAGGTGTTCGACCTCGTGGCACACACGCGCGAGGCGTTCACTGATCAGCCGGAGCAGTTCTACATTCACTGGATCGACGATCACTGGCTGATCGGGGCTGATTCCACCAAGCTGATCCTGTTCGACACGCGCACCCACGAGACCCGATCGTTCACGCTCCCGGAGCAGCCGACCGAGATCCAGACCGATCGTCAGGGCCACGCGTGGGTGGTGTCCACCGGCGATGTCTATGCGATCGATCCGAGCCTCACGAGCCTTCCTCCACCACTGGCCTCCAACGTCGACAGTGTGCGGTGGCTGGACGGTCGCCTGATCATCGTGCGCGAGCAGCAGATCGAACTGCACAGCGGCAGTCTTGTCACGGTCATTCCGGGTTCCGATCACGCGGACAGCGTGGTCGGCGGTGGCGGGTTGATCGCGGCGCTTCGCGGCAAAGAGATCTGTACCTGGCAGATCTTGCCGGCGCCGAAGCTCGTGATCTGCAGGCCGGCCGAGGCGCGAATCCCGATCTCCCTCGTCGACGGGACCCTGTACCTGTTCGGTCCGGGAAACATCGTCGACCGAGGTGCAGCGCGCGGCGGGCCGTTCCGCCGCACGGGCGACGTCCACCTCGCGTTCCCGACTCCGCACGGCATCGTGTTCGATGGTTCGCGGTTCGGGATCTCCGGGCGAGATCGGCAAGGTCCGTTCGCGATCGGTGCACGCCCCGTGTCCTACAGCCGGATCGCCGAGACGGACGACGAGCGATTCCTGGTCGCGCTGTCTGGAAGTCGGGAGCTCGTGATCTGGGACCTCGAGGCATTCCGCCCTCACGGAGCTCCGATCGGCGCCGGTGTTCGTCTGCTCGGTGTGACGGCTCATGCGATCTGGAGCTTCGAGACGGCGGGCGGCGTCACACGGCACGATCGGCTGACGGGCAAGTCAACGCTCGCGTTCGACGCCAGGCTCACGTCGGCCTTCATCGATCCCACGGAGCGCTGGATCGTCGGCGAGAGTCAGGTCGACGCGGGCGGCACGGTGACCGCGCACGATCTCTCCACCGGCAAGACGGTCGTGTTCGGGGCCACGGCACAGCTCGCCATGGACGAGAACGGGCCGATCCTGCTCCGCAACGACGGGGAGGCGATCCGGATCGAACGCGGGGAGCTGGGAGCACACCTCGGCAGGCTTCCTCCGGACGCAGAGATCTTCGCCGCGCGGGCAGGGTGGCTGATCGCTGCCTATCGCGATCGCCTGTGCCGGCGCGCGTCGCCGTCGGGAGAGGCGGCCTGCGTACCGTTCTCCGGGGTGCCCGAGCAGATCGCGATCGACGAACGGGGTGTCGGGTGGCTGCTTCTCGGTCAGGTCGTGTGGCAGTGGCCTGTGGATCGTCCACCGGTCGAGGTCACAACCCCACAGATGACCCGGTACATCGTTCGTTCGGAATCGACGTTGTTCGCGGTCGGCGCGTCGTCGCTCGTGATCCTCGATGCGGCCCCTCACGCGATCTCGGTCGTACCCATGATCGAGGTCACCGGTGGGAGCACGGAGCGAGCGTTCGGGCGGACGGCCCAGAACAAGGTCGTGGCGATCGACCTCGTTCACGGCCTCACCTACGAGCTCTTGCTGGTCGGGGCCGAGCGGATCGGGTTCGTCGGCGGAACCGACGCGGTCGCGTACATCGCGGGCGAGGGCGGGAACGACAAGGCGTACTTCTGGCCACTCACCACACCGACCGAGCCGGTCGCCTTGCGGCACTGGCTCCAGACGGTCACCAACGCGAAGCCGATTCCCGACAGTGACGTCGTCGCGTGGCCTTAGGCGAGGCGCTCGCCGGCGATCAGCTGCTCGTAGGTCTCGCGCGGCTTGATCACCGTGTACGTGCTGCCGGAGACCAGGACCTCGGGGACCCGCGGCCGGGTGTTGTAGTTCGAGGCCATCGCCGCGCCGTATGCGCCGGCGGCGCCGATCCACAGCAGCTCGCCCTGCGCGAGCTCGGGGAGGTTGCGATCGCGCGCGAAGAAATCGCCGGTCTCGCAGATCGGCCCGACGACGTCGGTCACGATATCCGGGCGGCCGGGCTGGGCGACCGGCTTCATCGGGTGGAACGAGCCATACAGCGCTGGCCGCATCAGATCGTTCATCGCAGCGTCGACGATCGTGAAGTGCTTGGCCTCGTTGCGCTTGCGGAACAGCACGGTGGTGACGAGGGCGCCGGCCGCACCCACGAGCACGCGGCCCGGCTCGGTGACCAGCGTGACGCCCAGCGCGGCGAGTGGAGCGAGCGCATCGCGGACCGCTGCGCCGTACTCGGCCGGGCTCGGGACCACATCGCCCTTGCCGTAGTCGATACCGAGGCCGCCGCCGATGTCGATGTGGGTGAGGTGCACGCCGTCGCTGCGGAGATCCGTGATCAACGCGACGAGGCGTGCGATCGCGTCGGCGAACGGAGCCGTCTTGATCAGCTGGGAGCCGATGTGGCAATCGACGCCGATGATCTCGAGGCCGGGGAGCTTGGAGGCGCGGCGCGCGAGCTCGCGGCACTCCTCCATCGTGATCCCGAACTTGTTGGTCTTGAGCCCGGTCGAGATGTACGGGTGCGTGCCCGCATCGACGTCGGGGTTGACGCGCAGCGAGACGCGCGCGCGCAGCTTCATCGACTGGGCGACCTGATCGAGGACGTACAGCTCCTCTTCCGACTCGACGTTGAACGCGTGGATGCCGGCGGCGAGCGCGGCCTTCATCTCGCTCTCGGTCTTGCCGACGCCGGAGAACACGACCTTGCCCGGATCTCCACCGGCCTTCTGCCAGCGGAACAGCTCGCCATACGAGACGATGTCGGCACCGGCGCCGAGCTTGGCGAGCACCGCGAGCACGCCGAGCGTGGAGTTCGCCTTGACCGCGTAGCAGACCTTGTGGGGCATGCCCTCGAGGGCGGCGTCGAACGACTTGTAGGCGCGCTCGAGCTCGCTGCGGCTATAGACATAGACCGGTGTGCCGACCTCGGCCGCGATCTTCGCGAGCGGCACGCCCTCGCAGTGAAGCTCGTCGGACTTGTACTGAAACGGGGACTCGGGCGTCGGCGTCATGGCGCCGGCGGTTGTACCCCAAGCTCGGTGGAGATCCGATCGATCTCGGCCAGCACTCGCGTGCGCGCGGGACCACCCGGAAGATCGCGGCGATCGACGGCGCGCGCTGGGTCGAGCCAGCTCGCGACATCGGCCTCGAACAGCGGATGTGCGGCCTGCAGCTCCTCGATCGTGAGGGCCGCGAGCTCGATGCCACCCTTGCTCGCGATCCGCACCAGGTGGCCGGCCACGTCATGCGCTTCGCGGAACGGCACACCCTTGGTCACGAGATAGTCCGCGAGCTCCGTCGCGACGAGATAGCCGGTATCGATCGCGGTGCGCAGCTTGCCGGTGTCGAACACGAGGCTCGCGACGATGCCCTTCGCGACCGCGAGCGTCGTGAGCGCGGTATCGACGGCGTCGTACAGCGGCTCCTGCGTCTCCTGCAGGTCCTTGTTGTAGGCGAGCGGCAGACCCTTCACGACGGTCACCAGCGTGACCCACGCGCCGACGCTGCGGCCGGCCTTGGCGCGTAGCAGCTCCGCCAGATCCGGGTTCATCTTCTGCGGCATCAGGCTCGAGCCCGAGCAGTACGCCTCGCCGATCCGCACGAAGCCGAGCTCCTGGCTCGTCCACAGCACGAGCTCCTCGCCGAGACGCGAGAGGTGGAGCTGCAACATCGCGCAGGCCCCGACCAGCTCGATCGCGAAGTCGCGATCGCCGACGGCATCGAGCGAGTTGCGCGTGACTCCCGCGAAGCCGAGGGCGTTCGCGACGTGCTCGCGATCGATCGGCAGCGTGGTGCCCGCGAGTGCGCCGGAGCCGAGGGGCGAGAGATCCGCCCGCTTCGCGGCATCCGTGATCCGGCCGCGATCTCTCTCGAGCATCGCATCGTAGGCGAGCAGGTGGTGCGCGAGCCGCACTGGCTGGGCGCGCTGGAAGTGCGTGTACCCGGGCATCAGGGTCTCGACGTGAGCGCGCGCCTGCGCGAGGAACGCGCGGCGCAGGTCGTCGATCGCTTCGATGATCTCGTGGGCCGCGGCGCGCGCATAGAGCCGCAGATCGGTGGCGACCTGATCGTTGCGACTCCGCCCGGTGTGGAGCCGGCGCCCGGCGTCACCGATGTCGTCGATCAGACGCGCCTCGACGTTCATGTGCACGTCTTCGAGAGCGGCGTCCCAGGGCAGCTCGCCTGCCGTGAGCTTGGCCTCCACCTTGCGCAGGCCTTCCACGATCGCCGTGGCATCGGCCGCGGTGATCAGCCCTCGCGCGGCGAGCATCTCGGCGTGGGCGATCGAGCCCGCGACGTCATGCGGGAGCAACCGCTGATCGAAATCGATCGAGGCATTCATCTGTGCGGCGATGGGGTCGAGTGCACCCTCGAACCTCCGCCCTCTCGCGCCTTTCGGTCCGGACATGCCGCGGAGTATAAGGGCGCCGGAGGCAGGTACCGATGAGCGAACGAGTCACATTTCCGTCGAGCGCCGGCGAGGCCAGCGGCGTGCTGCTCCTCCCTGATGGTGATGCCCGAGGGGCAGGGGTCGTCCTGATCCACGAGTGGTGGGGCGTCAACCAGCAGATCCAGTCCCTCGGCCAGCGCTGGGCCGATGCCGGCTTCGTGACGATCGTGCCGGACCTCTATCACGGCACCGTCGCGGCGAACGCCGACGAGGCGGGCGCGATGATGAAGGCCCTCGACTTCGGCCGGGCCGTCCAGGAGATCGCCGGTGCGGTGACCTTCCTGAAGGGCCACGAGCGCAGCACGGCGCAGGTCGCGATCACCGGGTACTGCATGGGGGGCGCCCTCAGCCTCGCGTCTGCGGTGAACATCCGCGGGCTCGCCGCCGTGGTCGCGTACTACGGCTGGCCGGGGCCGCTCGACTGGAAGGCGATCGACGCGCCGATCCAGGCGCACTTCGCGAAGCACGACGAGTGGGCCACCGTCGCGCATGCCGAGGCCGTCAAGGCCGCGGTGACAGTGCCGATGGAGCTCTACGTGTACGACGCGCAGCATGCGTTCTGTAACGATCGCCGCCCCGAGGTCTACGACGAGGTCGCGGCGAACCAGGCGTGGGAGCGCACGCTGACGTTCATCCGCGCTCGCACGAGCTAGCGACAACCAGCTACGGACACAACGGCGCGCCCGAGGCCGCACACACCTGCTGCGGGGTGCGCGCCACGTTCCACACGCGCACCTGATCGATCGATCCGATCAGGGCATCCCCGCTCGGACTGTTGCCACCGATCACGCTGCCCACGGTGCTGCCGGCACCGAGGGCGGTGCCGCCGGTGGTCATCCCGGCCTGCGCGCCGTTGATGTAGAGCCGCGCCGTCGTGCCATCGAACGTGCACGCGATGTGCGTCCACTGGTTGACGACCAGCACCGGAGCCATGACGCCCACCGACATCGTGCAGGACACGGCGTTGTCGACGAGGAACATGCCGTACGAGTTCTCGTTGTCGAACACCCCCATCCGCGCGCCGCCGGTGGGGAGGGAGGTCGGGCGCACGAACGCTTCGACGGTCACGGTCGGCGGGCTCAGGGCGGCGGAGTCCGGGACCGCGACCAGACTGGTGGCCTGCAGCGTGAGCCCCATGCCGACCTTGCCAGTGGTGAAGCTCGCGTTCTGCGCCGTCGCGTTGTTGTTGTCGCCCGAGGCATCGTTCGTGTTGCCCTCGAACTCCCAGCACCCGACCAGCGTGGGCTCGTTCGCGGCGTCGCAGAACGGCACGAGCGCGGCATCCGGTGTCGCATCCCCGGCTGCATCGATGGCGGAGTCGACCCCGCCATCCACGGGTTCCTCACCGACGCACACGTTGGACAGCCCCCCTGCGAGGTCGCCATACCTACGGCCCGACGCGCAGTCCCCATCGCCGAAGCTGCACAGCCCGTTCGCTTCGCAGGTGCCTCCGCCCGTGCACTGGTCGTCGCGGTCACATTGGAAGGCGCCCCCGCCGTAGGGGCTGCAGGCCGCGACACCGAGGAGGACCGCGGCGTACCACCCCGATAACGCCATGGTTTCATTGTACTGCACGGCACCAGCTTTTCGTCTATCGTAATGGTGGGGAGACCTTCGTCTCTGCACGTATCTGCGTGGCCAAACGAGCACTGCGTCCGCGATTCCTGGCCCCGGGCGACAAGCTCGGGAAGTTCGAGCTGATCCGCCAGATCGCCGTGGGTGGAATGGCCGAGCTCTATCTCGCGCGGACGATGGGGATCGAGGGGTTCGAGAAGCTGGTGGTCGTCAAGCGGATCCTCCCCCAGTACATCAACAACCCGAGCTTCGTGAACATGTTCCTGAACGAGGCGCGCCTGTCGGCGACGCTTCACCACCCGAACATCACGCAGGTCTACGACATCGGTGTGGAGGAGGGGGATTACTTCTTCTCGATGGAGTACGTACACGGCGAGGACCTGGGGCGCCTCGCGGTGACGGCACTCGAGAATGGCGTCCCGATCTCGCTCGACTGCGCGCTCACGCTGGTCGCCGGCTTGTGCGCCGGGCTCCACTACGCGCACGAGAAGGCCGGCCCCGATGGCAAGCCGCTCAACGTGGTGCACCGCGATGTCTCGCCGAGCAACGTCCTCGTCAGCTACGACGGTGCGGTCAAGCTCGTCGATTTCGGGATCGCGCGAGCAGGAAGTAACCCGGCCACCACGCGTGGTGGGCTCAAGGGCAAGATCTCGTACATGTCGCCCGAGCAGTGCCGCGGGAACGTGGCGCTCGATCGCCGCAGCGACGTGTTCTCGATCGGCACGATCCTCTACGAGCTGACCACGGGCCAGCTGCCGTTCACCGACGAGACCGAGTACGGCGTCCTGAACCAGATCGTCAACAGCGACGTGCCCCGACCGAGCTCGCTGGTGCCGGACTACCCGCCGGCACTCGAGGCCATCGTGTTGCGCGCGCTCGCTCGCGATGTGGACACGCGCTTCAAGTCTGCGCTCGAGCTCCAGGGGCAGATCGAAGACTTCGCCCACGAGAATCGCCTGCGCGTCTCGCCGCTCGTCCTGGCGCGCCTGATGTCCAATCTGTTCCCGGCGCGCCTCGAGGAGTGGGATCACGCGCGCGCGCAGGGCGCGTTCTTCGTCGAGCAGCACGTCCTGCGTACCCTGATCGAGAGCGGCAAGACCAACGACAACACCGCGGTCACCAACCAGATCGCGCTCGCGGCTTCGGCCCCGACGAAGACGCCCGCCCCGAAGACCCCGGTCCCTGCGGCCGAGGACGAGGCCACCGATGTCGTCGCGCTCCGGCCGATGGACACCGCGGTCGGCGCGGCGCCGGCGTCAGCCACGAGTGACCCTCGGCCAGCGTCTGCGTCATCGGCGTCTGCCCCACCGGTGATCGTCGCGACCACTCCGAGCCGCTCACCGACCCCGATCCCGAGCCGGCCGACGCCGATGCCGCCGCCCACGCCGCGGCCGACGCCTCTGCCCGGTCAGCTCGGTGCCGCACCGTCGCGACCGGATGCCGAGAACCCGTTCTCGCAGGTGCGCACGCTGGCCCCGGTGCCCGGAGTTCCCGGTGCGGTACCGATCGTGCCCCTCGCCGCAGTCGAGCCGGCGGTTCCCTCGATCCCCCCACTCGCCACCGGAACGGGGACCCTGGTCTCGAATCGCGCGCCGAGCGACGCCATGGTGATGCCGATGAGCTCGGCGGTCGATGTCACCGAGCGCGTGCGCGTCCCGATGCCGATCGAGTCTCGGGATGACACCGCGTTCATTCGGCCGCCGCGCTCGCGTCTGCCGGTGATCCTCGGGGTCGGAGTGTCGCTCGCGGCGGTGGGCATCGCGATCGCAGTCATCGTGGGCCGGGGTGGAGCCTCGCCCGATCAGCCCACGGTCGCACAACCGGCAGTCACCGCACCGAGCGCCTCGCCGGAGCAACCGCACCCTGTCGACGTCACCGCACCCGAGCCCGTCGTTGCACAGCCCGCACCGACGAAGGTCGAGCCCGAGCCCGCGGTCGAGGACAAGCCTGCCGTCGAGGACAAGCCCGCGGCGAGGACAAGCCCGCGGTCGAGGACAAGCCCGCGGCGGTGAAGCCCGCCGTCGAGGACAAGCCCGCGGCGGTGAAGCCCACCGTCGAGGACAGGCCCGTTGTGGAGGATCCCGCGGTGGCGAAGCCTTCGGTCTTGAAGCCCGCGGTGGTGAAGCCGGCGGTGGCAAAGCCGGCGGTGGCAAAGCCGGCGGTGGCAAAGCCGGCGGTGGCAAAGCCGGCGGTGGCAAAGCCCGCAGTGGTGAAGTCGACGCCTGCAGTGAAGAAGCCGGTCGTCAAGAAGCCCGAACCGAAGCCCGAGCCAAAGAAGGAGCCCGCATGGAACGCCGAGTCGCCGTTCATGCCCGTGCGGACCGAAAAGAAGTGAGGTGGCTCGTCGCCATCGCGCTCCTCGTCGGCGCACCGGCCGCGAACGCCGCACCGAAAGGAGCGGCGGCGAAGGCTGCGTTTGACAAGGGTGTGGCCGCATACACCCAGGGTGACTGGGCGGGTGCGTCCGAGGCGCTCGGCAAGTCGTTCGAGCTCGAGGCCGATGTGGAGACGCTGTTCGCGTGGGCGCAGACGGAGCGCAAGCTCGAGCATTGCGACAAGGCGACCGAGCTCTACGGCAAGCTCCTGCAGATCGACATGCCGGCGGAGAACAAGTCCGTCGTCCAGGCAAAGCTCGAGGAGTGCAAGCAGATCCTGGCGCAGGCACCGAAGCCGGAGCCCATCGTCACGTCACCGCCGAAGGCGGATCCGGTGGCGTCCCAACCGGAGCCCCCACCCGCACGACCTGCCGGCGATCAACCGCGCGCGTGGTGGAAGGATCCCGTCGGAGGTGCGCTCGTCGGTGTCGGCGTCGTGGGCCTCGGGGTCGGAGGCGTGTTCCTCGTGCAGGCGCGCAGCGCAGACAAGGACAAGGCCAGCGCCACGACGTATGGCGAGTTTCAGCGGCTCGAGGATCGCGCGAGCTCGCGGGGCAAGCTCGGCGTGATCGGCCTGGTCGGTGGCGGCGTGCTCGTGGGCGCCGGGATCGTCTGGTACGCGACCCACGGCCAGGGCAAGCACAGCGCGCAGGTCACCGGCTGGCTCGCCCCCGACGGTGGTGGTGTGGTCGCGCTCGGCGCGTTCTAAGAGCTGATCGTCACGACGATCTTGCCGCGCGCGCGACCGCGCTCGAGCTCGGCGAACGCCTCGTGGATCTCCGCGAACGCGTAGCTGCGATGGATCACGGGCGTCAGGCGCTTGTCGTCGATCCACCCGGCGAGCTCGGCGAGCTGCGCGCCATCCGGCCGCATGAACAGGTAGACGAAGCGCACGCCCGCACGAGTGGCGGCGCGACGGCGGCGCGTGGTCAGCATCCACACCGCCGGTCGCGCCCAGGCGGGGAGCCAGGCGCGCGCGAACGCACCGTCGGGCAGGCCCCCGACCCCGACCACCGTGCCGCCACGCTTGGTCGCGCGGATCGACGCCAGCTCGGACGCAGCGCCGAGGGTATCGAACACCGCGTCGAGATCGTGCGGCGTGGCGTCGAGCGTCTCGCGCGTGTAGTCGATCACCTCGTCCGCGCCGAGCGAGCGTACGAAGTCGATGTTCTTCGTGCTCGTGGTGGTGAGGACGTGGAGCCCCAGGATCTTGGCGATCTGGATCGCGAGACTGCCCACACCGCCTGCACCGGCATGGATGAGCACGCGTTGCCCTGAGGTCATCGCCGCGGACTCGCGGAGGGCCTGGAGCGAGGTCAGACCCGCGAGCGGGATCGCAGCAGCGGCCTCGAACGAGATCGTGCGGGGCTTGGCCGCGACGACCTGCTCGTCCGCGACGGCGAGCTCGGCGAGGCCGCCCATCCGGAGCTTCTCGAGCCGCGCGAACACCTCGTCGCCGACCTTCCAGCGTGTGACCTCCGCGCCGACCCGCGCCACGACACCGGCGACATCGCAGCCGAGGGCGACGGGAGTGGGGAGCGGCAATGCCAGCTTGGCCTTTCCGCTGCGGACCTTGAAGTCGAGCGGGTTGAGGCTGGCCGCGCGGACGGTGATGAGGACGTCTCGCGGACCGACCACCGGCTCGGGACGTTCGACGATCTGGAGCACCTTGGGGCCGCCGTAGCGGATCGCAACGACGGCTCTCATGGGCGCACACGATGGCGCACCTGATCCATCGGGACAAGCGGGCGCAGGAGCCCACGCAAAGCGCGCGCTGCGCCCCTACGCACATCTCTGTTGCTGCGCGCCGGTACTCTGGCTGACCAAGCTCAATGGATCCTAGCCTCTAAAGGGCTTCAGGCCACGCAGGCCCTGCCCGATGACGCGCACTAGCCGCAACGTTTGCGCGATTTGTTTCGCCCAAGCTGTCAATTACGCGGCACGCCACGTGCGTACGCCGAGGCCGACATGTTGAAGCTACAACTGCGTCTTGGTCTCGGTGTGCTGGTGGCGATGGGCGCGTTCGGGTGCACCGGTGATACTGGTGCCGCCGGACAGGATGGGGTGGTCTCCACCTCACCCGAGCCGTCGGGTGCCAACTGCCAGTTCGGTGGAAACAAGGTCGAGATCGGCCTCGACACCAATGGCAACGGAGCGCTCGACGCCTCCGAGGTCACCTCCACCACCTACGTGTGCAACGGTGCCGGCACGAGCTCGCTGGTCAAGACCAGCACCGAGCCTGCCGGCGCGAACTGCCCGTTCGGCGGCACACGGATCGACACCGGCCTCGACACCAACAACGACGGTGTCCTCGGCGCCTCCGAGATCAACGCCGCCGCCACCAGCTATGTCTGCACGTTCGGTCCCAACGGCACGATCTCGCCGAGCACGGGCATCGTCGTCGCGGTCAAGCCGAACGGCGTGAGCACCACGGCCGGCGCGCCGATCACGGTGCGGTTCACGATGAAGGATGACCGCGGGTACCCGCTCGACCTGGCCGGCGCCTACTCCGTCAACACGCCGCTCCAGCCGCGGTTCGCGATGGGCTACTTCACGAAGGACGCGGTCACCGGCACCGTGTCGCCGCTGACCGTGTACACGAAGTCGAGCAGCGCCTCCGCACCGCTCGGCCAGCCCACGAGCTTCAACCCGCTCGGCACCGCCCCGGGCAATGGCACCCTCGTCGAGAACGGCCTCGGCGCGGGTGACTACACGTACACGTTCCCCACCGCGAGCATCACCAACGGCCCGATGGCCGTGGCGTACGACGCCACCAAGCTCGGCGAGACCCACGTGATCTGGATCCAGGTCGCGCGGCAGACCGATCTGGTGTTCACGATCAACGCGAACACCTACTACGCCGCGAACAAGAGCCACTACTTCATCCCGAGCGGCGTCGGCACGCCGACCACCCGCGAGATCGCGTCGCAGGCGAAGTGCGACAACTGTCATGCGAAGTTCAAGGCCGAGACCACCGCCTCGCTCGCCTTCCACGGTGGTGGCCGCGTCGACGTCGGTATGTGCAACGTCTGCCACAACCCGGGCCGCACCACCAACCCGGTCGCCGATTCGTCGAGCTTCATCCACCGCATCCACAACGGCGAGAACGTCGCCACGGCGAACCAGTTCCACGCGATCGCGGCGACCTATCCGCAGGACATCAAGAACTGCGACACCTGCCACGGCGGTGCGGCGCAAGGCGGCCAGTCGCTGACCAACCCGTCGACGCTCGCCTGCAAGGGCTGCCACGACTACGTCAGCTTCGCGAACACCGCTCCGGACGTCTGCCAGGTCAACAGCGGGCTGGTCCGCGACGTCGATGGCAAGCCGGTCCCGTGCAACCACGTGGCTGGTCCGCAGCCCGAGTCCGCATGCATCACGTGCCACGGCCCGACCGCCGTGTTCGCGTCGACCCGCTACCACCGCCCGGTCGCCAAGCCCGACCCGACCAACATCTGGAAGGTGGGCGGCACCAATGCCAACACCAATGCGTCGTACGTCGCGGCCGGTGGCTACGTCCCCATGGGCGCCGCAGCGATCACGTATGACGTGAAGAGCGTCGACACCTACGTCGATGCCACCGTCACGCCGAACGTGAAGCGCCCGCAGATCACGTTCAAGCTCAAGAACAACGGGACGGATGTCGTGTTCCAGACCTATGCGCCGGCCGCGACCCCGCCGGTCACGGAGCTGATGCCGAACTTCGTCGGCTCTCCGAGCGCGTACTTCGCGTTCTCGGTCCCGCAGGACGGGAACTCCAAGCCCTCCGACTTCAACGCCTCGGCGAGCGGCTACATCAAGAAGATCTGGGACGGCACCGCCACCGGAACGGGCGCCGGAACGCTGACCGGCCCTGATGGCACCGGCTACTACACGCTCAAGCTCACGGGCGTCCAGATCCCCACCACCGCGACGCAGCTCACCGGCGGCATCGGCTACACGTACTCGCTGTCGAGCGCGCCGCCGCTGGTCCAGACCGACGTCACCGACTACCCGTGGATCCCGAACTCGCCCCCCGACGGCAAGGCGCAGGGCGGCCTCAGCGTCCCCGCACCGAACGTCTGGAAGGTCGCGACCGGCTTCACCGGGCGGCGCGCCATCGTCGACAACGCGAAGTGCAAGAACTGCCACGGCACGCTCGGCGTGACGCCGAGCTTCCACGCCGGCCAGCGCAACGATGGCCCGACCTGCTCGTTCTGCCACAACCCGAACCGCACCAGCTCGGGTTGGTCCGCCGGCTCGAAGTACTTCATCCACGCGATCCACGCCGGTCGCAAGCGCGCGGTGAACTTCACGTGGCACGCCACCGAGAAGGGTCCCGGCTACGACGAGGTGGAGTTCCCGGGCACGCTCAACACGTGCACCACGTGCCACACGCCGAACACGTATGACTTCACCAACGCGACCAACCTCAACGCGGTCCCGGCGATGGAGCTGACCACGGTCGCGACCGGCAAGTACGACACCAACCCGCTGACCAACTCCACGTACTACACGGTGTCGCCGTACGTGGTGGCCGACAACGTCACGGACTACGGCGCGGGCTTCTCGTACAACGCGGCGACCAACGTGACCGTCGAGGCAGCAGGTACGACGCTGGTGCTGTCCCCGATCACCGGGGCGTGTTCGTCCTGCCACGATTCGGGCCCGGCGATCGACCACATGAAGGCCAACGGCGGCCGGTTCTATTCGCAGCGCTCGGTGGTCACGGCCCCGGGAGCTTCGCAGGAGCAGTGCCTGCTGTGTCACGGCCCGGGTCGGGTGGCCGCGATCGGCAGCGTCCACCAGCGGTAGACGACGACCTCCTCGAAGTAACGGCGAGCGGCCTGCAGGAATGCGGGCCGCTTCGTCGTTTCAGCCGATCGTCAGCCGGTTGTTCAGCCGGTGGTCAGCTGATCGTTCAGCCGGTCGTTCAGCCGATTTCTTCGGCGTACGTCATCACGAGGTACATCACCGCTTCGGCGCGCCCGGCGTTGCGATACGCGTGCGGCGTATCTGCCTCGAACAGGATCGAGTCGCCCGCGTCGAGGCGGTGCGTGTCGCCGGCGACATCGATCTCGATGGTCCCCGCGGTGACGACGAGGTTCTCGCTGGTGCCGGGAGGGTGGGCATCCGCGTCCTCGACGCTGCCGGCCGAGAGGCGCAGCTCGTAGAACTCGACCCGGCGCGGCTCGTCGAACGGGAACAGGGCACGCGAGCTGAAGCTGCGGTCCTTGCTGGTGAGGATCTTCGACTCCGACGACCGGAGCACGAGCGCGCCTGACTGCGTGCGCGCGCTGATCAGCGCGGAGAACGTGACCTCGAGCGCGCGGGCGATCTTCCACAGCACGTTGATCGTGGGCGCGCTCTGCCCGAGCTCGATCTGGCCGAGCATCGCGCGCGACACGCCCGAGATCTGGGCGAGCTTCTCGAGCGAGAGACCACGCCGCGTGCGCAGGCGGCGCAGGTTGGTGCCGACCACGGGCGCGAGATCGGTCTGCGCGGCCTCGGTGGGTGCCGCACTGGTCGGCGTGGGCGTGATCGGGGGCTCTGCAGCCGCCGGCTTGCTCGTGGGCTTCTTCTTCACCTGGGACCCCGGCCACGTATATCACGGCCGTAGGTCTGCTATAGCGGAAACCCTCAGCTTCCGTGGGCCACCGAGCCTGGGCTGCTGTACGCGGACTCCCCGTGAAGCGCGCCGTCGAGACCCTCGTGTTCGGTCTCGGCATCGACGCGCAGCCCGACGAGGAGATCGATGCCCTTCAACAGGACGAACGTCACGACCGCGGACCAGGTGGCGGCCGCTGCGACCGCGGTCAGCTGATGGCCGAGCAGCTCGAGGCCACCGCCGAGCCCGTTGTTGTAGATCCCGCGCGCGAACAGGCCGGTCAGGAGGGCGCCCGTCGCACCACCCACGCCGTGGACGCCGAACGCATCGAGGGCGTCGTCGTAGCCGAGCCGCGCCTTGAGCAGCACCGCGCCGTAGCACACGGCACCTGCGATCATGCCGATCGCGAGGGCGCCCATCGGAGACACGTAGCCGGCCGCCGGCGTGATCGCCACCAGTCCGGCCACCAACCCCGAGGCCAGGCCGAGCATGGTGGCCTTCTTGATCCGCGCGCCTTCGACGAGGCACCAGGTCAGCGCGCCGGTCGCGGCGGCGAGGTGCGTGTTGACCAGCGCGAGCGCGGCGCGCCCGTCCGAGAGCGAGGCCGAGCCCGCGTTGAAGCCGAACCAGCCGAACCACAGGATGCCCGCACCGACCACGGTCATCGTCAGATCGTGCGGCGGATGACGCACGGCGGGATAGCCGCGGCGCTTGCCGAGGACGAGCGCGATCACGAGCGCGGAGACACCGGACGACAGGTGCACGACGGTGCCACCCGCGAAGTCGATCGCGCCGAGCTTCATCAGCCAGCCACCCGGGGCCCACGACCAGTGCGCGATCGGATCGTAGACCAGGGTCGCCCACGCCACGGTGAACAGCGCATACGCCGAGAACTTCATGCGCTCCGCGTAGGCGCCCGAGATCAGCGCCGGGGCGATCACGGCGAACATGCACTGGTAGATCATGAAGCTGAGGTGCGGCACCGTGCTCGAGGCGGCCGCGTTGGCCGCGCCCGCGGCCTCGGTGCCGACGCCCTCGAGCCCGAGGAAATCGAACCCACCGATCACGCCATGCCAGCTCGTCCCGAAGCACAGCGTGTAGCCGATCAACGCGAACTGCACGGTGACGAGGCCGAGCGCGAAGAAGCTGTGCATGAACGTCGACAGCACGTTCTTGCCCTGCACCATGCCGCCGTAGAACAGCGCCAGCGCAGGCGTCATCAGCATCACGAGGCCTGCCGAGATCAGCAGCCACGCGGTATCGCCTGTGTTCATGCCCCCGATGGTGAGCGGGAGCATGTTTCCGGCGCGTAACCGGCTCGCAAACACTGCGGCTGAACGGAGATCAGAGCCTCGCTCAGTGCCGGGCGCGAATCACTTGGTGCCGAACAGCCGGTCGCCAGCGTCGCCGAGACCTGGGACGATGTAGCTCTTCTCGTTGAGCCGCTCGTCGATGGCGGCGGTGTAGACCGCGACATCGGGGTGCGCGGCGTGGAACGTCTTGAGTCCCTCCGGGCACGCCAGCAGGCAGACGAACTTGATCGAGCGGGGCCCGCTCGCCTTGAGGCGCGCGACCGCGGCGACCGCCGAGTTGCCGGTGGCGAGCATCGGATCGACGACGATCACCTCGCGGTTGGGCATGTCGTCGGGGACCTTGTAGTAGTACTCGACCGGCTCGAGCGTCTTCGGGTCACGGTACAGGCCGATGTGGCCGATCCGTGCAGAGGGCAGCACGTCGAGCATGCCCTCGAGGATGCCGCCGCCGGCGCGGAGGATCGCGATGATCGCGGTCTTCTTGCCGTCGAGCATCGGCGCCATCATCGGGGCGATCGGGGTCTCGATCTGGACGAGGCTGGTCTTCAGATCCCGCCACACCTCGTACGCGAGGAGCATGCTGATCTCGCGCAGCAAGCTGCGGAACTTGCTGGTGCTGGTCTCCTTGGAGCGCATCAGCGTCAGCTTGTGCTGGACGAGTGGATGATCGATGACGTGGACGGTGCCTGCCATGGGCGCGGAACGTACCGCAGCCCGGCGACCGGAAGCGGGCTAGCGCTGCGCGAGGTGCGTGGAGGCGCCGGAGACCGCCGAGCCGACCGTGGACACCGAGACGACCGCGGCGAGCGCGATGAGCGCGGCGAACACGACGTCGCGAAAAAAGCTCTGCTTCTGGCGGGTGGCGATGGTGGCGAGGCGGCTGGACATGACGGGCTCCTTGGAAACTGCGGCATCAACGCCGCGAGGAGTCCTTGTTCAACACGCGAGCCAACCCGAAGTGACGTGATCTCGATGGGTTACAACCCAGGACCGAGGCCTGAGACCTGTCGCATCGATCGTCGCACCACTGACGCTGTCGCACCGTGACCCAGCTGTCTGTCCACCGGGTGCTCCGCTCGTGGATCTGGCCTGGATCTGGCCTGGATCTGGCCTGGATCTGGATCGATCAGGTCGTCCGCGTGGTCGCGGGATCGTCGCTGATGATCAACGGGAACCGCGGCGAGCTGGTCAGACGAAGCCGGGTGGGTGGCGAGCCGCGATACGCGGCCTCGGGTGCAGCGTTCGGATCGGGCTCGCGCGTTCCGGAGCCGAGGACCGAGATGGTCTCGCCGATCTCGATCATCGCCTCGCGGTAGCGCAGGGTCTTGTTGAACACCCAGCCTTCACTGTTCTGCCCGTGTCGCGCGAGGAACGCCTCCTGGACCGGATCGGCGTTGTTGAACGTGCCGGACTTGCTGTTGCCATCGAAGTCGAGCGCGACCTGCGCGCCGTTCGGATCGATGATCGCGCGCCCGGTGCCGTCCTCGAGCATGAACGGCACGCCGCGGGTCTCGGACGCGACCGTGCGCCAGTACGACGACCGGCCGGTCGACCGCTGCTCCTCGACCATGGCGATGTAGTAGACGCACGGGCGGCCGGTGAGCGGACCTACGAGCTGCTCTCCGAGCGCGCGCGCCTGGCCGATCACGCGGCCGTGCGTGTCCTCGGGCAGCTCGTTCAGCGACCACGGCTTGGCGGCCCGGAGCTGGCGCTTGAGGCGCTGGGCGGCGCCGAAGTACCAGCCGAACAGGGCGATCGCGCCGATCGCCAGCAGGATCAGGATCCAGACATCGGCCCCCAGGCCCGACCGTCGATACGCCATCACGGACTGGAGGTGCGCCAGGCTCATCGTGATCAAGCGTATCGCGGAACGTTCAGCGTGCGCTCCCGATCGTGAGCGGATGCCCTTCGTGGGCGACGAGCTGGATCCGGCGTGGCGGGCCCACGATCGCGATGCCCCCCGCGACCAGGAGGAGGCACAGCTTGGTGCTCGTCATGGAGGATCGCTCCCGATCAGCAGGGGCACCTGCGCGGAGCCCTCGAACCGGAGGCGCTGGTGGACGTCGTCGCGATATCCGCGCTCGGTGCTTGCGAGCGGATCGGCCTCCCGTCGCCCGACCCCCGCGATCGAGATCCGATCGCCAAGCTCGACGATCGCCTCGCGAAACCAGATCCGCGTGGTGCGATCCCAGTCGTCGGCTCGGTGCGGGACGTAGCGCTGGAGGACCGCGCGCGCGCGGGGAGAGAGCTCGAGTGGCGAGCTCGCCTGTAGCTCGTGATCTGCCACCAGCAGGAGCTGGGCGTGGGTCGGATCGATCACGGCGCGGTGCTCCCCATCGACGAGCAAGAACGGCACGGCCTGGCGATCGTAGATCACGAGCTCCCGCGTACTTCCCGGCGCGAGGCCAGATACGTGCTGCTCGATCACCTCGAGCAGGTACGCCACGCAGGGCAGCCCGCACAGCGGGGCCTCGAGCGAGCCCTGATCGAGCGCGCGCACGGTGCCCGCGATCCGGCAGTGCAGGCCCTCGCGCAGCTCCGAGATCGCGGCGGGAGCCGCTGCGCGCAGGCGCCGGCGCAGGCTCTTGCCGAGCGGCTCGCCGAGCGACGCCCGCAGCCGCGAGAAGAACCGGTCGTAGAACGCCACAGCTCGAGTCTGCCCGGGAATCCGGCGCTGGTGGTTCGCCGGTGCGGGGTTCCACGCCGCCGTAGCTGCTACGCTCGGCTCGTGAGCCTCGCGGAGCGACGGTGGCTGCGGCTGTTCACGCTGTGCACGTTGTACGTGGCGCAGGGCATCCCGTGGGGGTTCACGGCGATCACGATCCCCGCGTACCTCGCGCATCGCGGTCTCGATGCCGGATCGGTGGGCTCGGCGCTCGCGATGACCACGCTGCCGTACGCGTTCAAGTGGGCGTGGGGGCCGATCATCGACACGTTCACGCTGCCGCGGTTCGGGCGCCGTCGCCCGTGGATCATCTTCGCGCAGCTGATGATGGCGCTGACCATCATCTCGATGATCCTGATCCCGGATCTCACGCTCGATCTGAAGATCCTCGCGTGGATGATCCTGCTCCACACGGTGTTCAACTCGCTGCAGGACGTGGCCGTGGATGCGCTGGCCGTGGATCTCCTCGACGAGAGCGAGCGCGGTCGCGCCAACGGCTTCATGTACGCCTCGAAGTACGGCGGCGGCATGATCGGCGGCGGTGGAATGTCGTGGTTGATCGCTCGCTCGAGCTTCTCCGCTGCGCTGATCGTTCAGACGGTGATCCTCGTCGCGATCATGCTGGTCCCGCTGCTCGTGCGCGAATCGGATCGTCCACCGGAGCCCCGGCCGAAGTTCATGGTCGTGGTGCGCGGGCTCGTGGAGGTGTTCTCGGTGCGCTCGGCGCTGGTGATGGCGCTGCTCATGCTGACGGTGAACTTCGCGCTCGGCGTGCTGACGGCGAACGGGTTCGTGCTGTTCACACAGCAGCTCCACTGGAGCACCGAGAAGTACACGAGCCTCACCGGCGCGCTCGGGCTGGCCGCCGGGGTCGGTGGCTCGGTGGTGGGAGGGCTGCTCGCCGACCTGCTCGGGAGGCGCCGGCTCGCGGCGATCGCCTCGATCGCGATGGCCGCGGGGTGGCTGGTGTTCAGCCGGATGAGCTCGTCGTGGGACAGCGATGCCTTCGTCTACCCGATGGCGCTGTACGAGGCGCTGTGCCAGTCGATCCTGACGGTCACGCTGTTCGCGCTGTGTATGGATGTGTCGTGGCCGAAGATCGGCGCGTCGCAGTTCACCGCGTACATGGCGTTCGCGAACTTCTCGAGCACCGTCGGCTACCGGTTCGCCTCGACGTTGAACGAGCACCTCGACTTCGCCTCGTGCTACGCGGCCGCCGCCGTGTTCCAGGTGATCGTCACGGGGTGGCTGCTCGCGATCGATCCCAGGCAGACCTCGCGCGAGCTGCCCCGCGCAGGCGGAGCTGCGCTCCCAGAACGTGGCGTGATCGCCGTGCTCCTGCTCGCCGCCACGCTCGCCGCCCTCACGGTCTACGTGGTCGCTCCGCTGCTGAGCTGATCACACGGTCGGGTAGCGCACGGCATCCTGCACCACGCTCGGCGCGGGCAGCTGGGCATCGCGGAACGCGCGCCCCATCGCATCGAGGCTGCCGTAGCCCACGGCCTTGGCCACATCGCTCGGCGTGCCTCCCGGCGCGGACAGCAGCAGCACGGCCGCGCGCAGCCGCAGCACGCGCATCGCGTCGCGAAACCCGGCGCCGAACAGCCCGAACGTGCGCGTGAGATCGCCGAGATCGCGGCCGAGCTGCCGCAAGGACAGCTTCGCCACGATCGCGATCTGCTTGAGCGAGGCCGAGGTCGCCAGGTCCTCGTACAGCGGCCGGAGCACCGTCCACAGCCGCACGAACCGCTCGGGCTCCTCGGCGACCACGCTCGACGTCAGGTCCTTCGACAGCACGCCGGCCTCGCCGAGCCGCACGATCAGCTGGTGCAGCGCCGGCTCGCTCCGCGCGGCCTCGAGAGCGGCGTACGCCTCCCAGACCGCGGTGGGGAGCACGATCTGACCGTGGCGCAGGCCCACCGGCAACCGGAGATCGTTCGCGGGGATCCGCAGCTCGACGATGGTGCCGGGCTCGCCCCACGACCGGAACGTCGGAGATCCGGGCATCACGCGATCGAACTCGTTCTCTGCCATCACGTACGCCTGCGCGCCGGTCACGGTGGGACCGCGGTCGATCGAGATCGAGCCGTTCAGGCTCGCGTAGAGATGGACGAACGCGCTCGCCTTCTTCGCGGGAGGTGCATACGTGGAGTCATAGAGCAGCCGATCGCGCGTCACGAGGTGCGCGCGAAACCGGCGCTCGAGGAAGATCGTGGTCTGGAACGTGCTCTGGCCGAACGGCCGTGTGCTCGTGGCGCTCAGCACTACTTGCACTCCAGGACGGCGCTGCACGCCTGCTGCTTGTGGACGCAGTCGATGTGGCGCATCACCTTGGCGCCGTTGTCGGCAGCGTCATTCTCGAGCGCGGCACACGCGGCGACGCACTCCTTCTCGTCGAACGGCATCTTGCTGCCGGTGACGTCCACGCACTCCGCCTCGCGCTTGCAGACCTCCTTGCACACGGCGCTGCGCGGCTCGGTACAGCCGGGCGCGCCAGCGGCGACCGCGAGCGCGAGAGCGAGGACAGGGGGCAGGGGGCGCAACGCGCCGATTATAAGCAGGTCGCGTTAGTCGATGTCTTCTGCGGTTCGCAGGATCTCGGGGATGAAGTCACGACGGAGCTTGATCAGGCTGTCGTGGTCGCCAAAGCCGACGATCGCGGTGTTGGTGTCCCCATAGGTCGGGGTCGTCCCGGTGATGTCCTCGTCCTCGATCGTGAGGACGCAGGTCTTGCCCGCCTTGCGCGCCTTCGCGCAGTCATCCGAGGCCATCGTGGTGACGTCGGCAGCCTTCGCAGGCTGGGCGAGGGCGGGCGCGGCGAGGGCGGCGGTCAGCAGGGCAGAGGCGAGCAGTGTGCGCATGCAGACCAGACACGACGGGGCCGGGCCGGTTGCAGCGGTTGGTCAATCCTCTCGGCGTTCCGCGAGCTTGCGACGTTCGGTGCGCCAGTGTGCGAAGTGTCGTTCGATCACCTCGCGCCGGGCGCGCGCCTGCGCGAGCTGACCGCGAGCGGTGTCCACGACAGCGAGCTGGCCACGATGGAGCGCGTCGGCGCGGAGCTGGGCGTCGATCGCGAGCTCGAGCTCGCGCCGGCGCCGGACCAGGAACTGCTCCGCCCGAGCGAGTGCGGCAGCGGAGCTGCTCGTGCCGCTGGTGCGTCGCGCGGCCTCGAGGGCAGCGCGTGCCTCGTCGACGCGCCGGGTGGCCTCGGCGAGGCGCGCGGCCGTGTCACGAGCATCGCCGGCGGCACCTGCCAGCTCGCCACGCCGTGAGCGCTCGTCGCGAGATCGCGCCTCCCGAACAGGTCGTAGCCGGTAGCCGTCAGCTTCGCTCACGGGGAGGCAATGTTACACTGCGCGCTGCATGGTCGACGCCGGGGGCGCACCGATCGATCGCTATGTCGTCCTGGAGCATCTCTCCGAGGGCGGGATGGGCGCGATCTACGTCGGCAAGAAGCTCGGCGCCGGTGGGTTCGAGATGGAGGTGGTGCTGAAGCAGCTCCTACCGGAGTTCACGCAGCAGGAGGAGTTCATCGATCTGTTCCTGCGCGAGGCGAAGCTGTCCGCCACGCTCGACCACGCCAACATCGTCCACACGATCGATCTCGTCACCGCCGGCGGCGAGTACTTCATCGTGATGGAGTACCTGCCGGGCGGGGATCTCCGGACGCTGATCAAGCGCGCCAAGCGGCGCGGCAAGCGGTTCTCGCCGGCGGCGGCGATCCGGATCTGCCGCGAGACCCTGAGCGCTCTCGCCTACGCTCACGTGAAGCGAGACTTCGACGGGCAGCCGCTCAAGCTGATCCACCGCGACGTGTCGCCCTCGAACATCCTGGTCTCCTACACCGGTGAGGTGAAGCTCACCGATTTCGGGATCGCGAAGGCCGCCACGCACAACTCGCTGTTCTACAAGGTGAAGGGAAAGATCGGGTACATGTCGCCCGAGCAGGCGAAGAGCGAGCCACTCGATCACCGGAGCGATCTGTACTCGCTCGCGGTGTGCATGTTCGAGGTGCTCACCGGCGAGCGGCTGTTCGTTCATGCGGGCCTCACCACTTCGGCCGACGAGATCTATTCGCAGCCGATCCCGAGCGTGTCGAAGAAGGTGCCGGGGTTGCCGGCCGATCTCGACGCGA
Organism: Myxococcales bacterium; assembly: GCA_016720595.1. GTDB lineage: Bacteria > Myxococcota_A > Polyangia > Haliangiales > Haliangiaceae > JABFXX01. Next base: position 244,288 of record JADKKI010000012.1, on the reverse strand, counting down.
TCATGAAGAAGGCGCTCTCGCTGTCGCCCGACGATCGGTTCCAGACCGCGGGTGAGCTCAACGAGGCGCTGACCCGGTGTGCGCACCGCAACGGCCTCCTGATCGCGGCACCGGAGCTCGCGCGCGAGCTGCTCGAGACCTGTGGTCCCACGGATCAGTGGCGCGGCGACGATGACGACGACGATCTCGGCTACGCGGAGGGTAAGCGCGCGGGCACCGAGGTCTACGACATGTCCGACGACGACGACGAGGCGGACGAGCCGGAGGAGGAGGATCTCGGCATCGGCCCGGTCTCGATCCACTCGATCGCGATGGCTCGCACGCGGACCGCCGATCGAGGCTCGCGGCCCAAGACCGAGGTCGGCAAGTTCGCGGGCGTCGAGCTGACCTCGATCATCAACATGATGGATCTCGAGAACTCCGACGGCGCCAAGCCGCTGGTCGATCTCGACGCCGGCCCACGCCTCGATTCGGGCCCCCGGCTGCTCGACTCCGGGCCCTCGATGCTCCCGACCCCGACGCCTCCTCCCCAGGGGCCCGATCCGGTGGAGACGATGTCCACCGCGCCCCGTCGCGCGCCACAGACCTCGCAGCAGCCACCGGCGGGCATGCGCATCGCCCCCACGCCGGGCGCTCGCCACACCACCAAGGGCCGCAAGAAGTCCAAGATGCCGCTCCTGATCGTCGCCCTGGTCCTCCTGGCGGCCGGGATCGCTGCCGCGGTGGTCGCGATGTCAGGGCCGGACGTGGGCGTGAAGCAGGAGCCTGCGAAGCCGGCGCCCCAGCCATAAAGTAGGCCGGGCGCATATTTACAGGCGGAAGACCCAGGGCTACGATGGCGTGGCCGGGAGAAGATGTCGAAGGATCGCTCCAACGTCACGGCGTTGCTCGACGACGCGCCGTCCTACTCACGGCAGACTCAGGGCGGGATCTTCATCGTCATCAAGGGTCCGGATCGTGGCGAAGCCGTTCGCCTGACCAACTCCCGAGAGCCGGTCTCGTTCGGGTCTGGCCCCCAGTGCAGCCTGGTGCTCACCGACAAGACGGTGTCCCGCAAGCACGTCGAGGCGCAGCTGGTGGGGGACGAGGTCATGATGATCGACTGCGGGTCGACCAATGGCACGTTCATCCAGGGTTCGCGGTTCGAGCGGATCTCGATCGGGTTCGGTGCCGAGATCAAGCTCGGCCGCACGGTCATCAAGTTCCTCCCGGACGAGGAGATCGTCGATCCCGAGCCGAGCGCGCAGACCGCGTTCGGGACGATCGTCGGTGGCGACACCAAGATGCGCCAGATGTTCACGCTGCTCGAGGAGGTCGGCGCGACCACCGCGACGGTGCTGATCGAAGGCGAGACCGGGACCGGCAAGGAGCTGATCGCAGAAGAAGTCCACAATCACTCCCCGCGTCGCGACGGGCCGTTCGTGGTGTTCGACTGCGGCTCGGTGCCGCGCGAGCTGATCGAGTCGATGCTGTTCGGCCACGTCAAGGGCTCGTTCACCGGCGCGGTCACCGATCGCAAGGGCGCGTTCGCCGAGGCCCACGGCGGCACGATCTTCCTCGACGAGATCGGCGAGATGGCGCTCGATCTGCAGCCGTCGCTCCTGCGCGTGCTCGACAAGCGCGCCGTCCGCAAGGTCGGCTCGAACACGTACGAGAAGATCGACGTGCGCGTGGTCGCCGCCACCAACCGGGATCTCCGGGCCGAGGTCGCGAAGAAGGCGTTCCGCGAGGATCTGTACTACCGCCTCGCGGTGATCCGCGTGAGCGTCCCGCCGCTGCGCGAGCGCGGCACGGACATCCCGCTGCTGATCCAGCACTTCGTCAACAACTTCGGGCCCGGCCTCACGGTGACCCCGGAGGACATGGCGCGCCTGGTTCGCCACAGCTGGCCGGGCAACGTCCGCGAGCTGCGCAACGTGATGGAGCGCGCGTGCCTCCTCGCACGTGGCAACACGATCAACCTCGAAGACGCCCTGGTCAGCGAGGCCGCGCCGAGCCTCGGCATCCGCACCGACCTTCCGTTCAAGGAAGCGAAGGGCCAGCTCGTCGAGATGTTCGAGCGCGAGTACATCGAAGATCTGATGCGGCGGCACAAGATGAACCTGTCGGCCGCGGCACGCGAGGCGCAGATCGATCGCAAGCACCTGCGCGAGCTGATCCGCAAGTACGGCCTCGATCCTCGCCACAAGCTCGGCGAAGGTGACGAAGAGCCCCCGAGCGACGACTGAGCCATCGGCGCCGGGCACCACAGCGGTTCACGAATCCCAGCAGTCGCAAGCGCCACGAAACGTGGGGCGCGTAGCGATCACGCGCGCGTTCGCGTGGAGATCAATCGCGCGTTCGCGTGGCGACCACGCGCTCGCTCGCACAGGCCGCGCGAGACGCTACTCGACCTTCACGCGCTGGGACAGCCGGGTGTCCTTCACCACGACGTCCCACTTCTTCTTCGCCTCGGTCACCGCATCGTAGACCTCGACGGTGTGCGCACCGACATCGGTCTCGATGCGCTCCGTCGGGCACAGCATGCCGGTCGGCTTGCTATCGACGAACACGTAGTAGCGGTCCTTGTCCTTGCACTTGAGGACCTTGATGCCTGCCGGGCCGGCGGGGGGCGTGACCTCCTTGAGCGGGATCGCGAACGCCCCGTGACCATCGACCTGCGCGATGTAGAGATCGTGGCCCGCGAGCAGGAGCGCGATGGTGTGTCGATCGGGTGAGCCGGGCAGCTTCACCGGGGTGACGCCGGTGTCGGCACCGTCGAGGTAGACGCGAGCTCCCGCCGGGGTCGACGTGATCGTGAGCTGATCGCTGTTGCCGGCCGGCACGGCCACTGCCGCATCGACGGGCGGTGCCGCGGTCTTCGCGTCGATCGGCGCGGCGGCATCGGCAGGTGCGGTCGCGACCTGCGTGGCATCGACGACGGGCGCGCTCGACGCATCGACCTTGCTCGCGACCTGCGCGGCATCGACGAGCGGTGCGCCATCGACACCCGACGCGTCGGCCTTGCTCGCGACCTGCGCGGCATCCGCCGGCGCCTTCGTGACCACGTGGGTGTCGGTGCCCGAGCCAGGCGTGGGTTCGGCCTCGGACTTCATCAGCTGCCAGGCAGCGATCGTGGCGCCGCCACCGACCAGAAGGACGAGCGTGGCGATCAGCGGAGCCTTCGAGCGCTTGGCGGCACCCGAAGACGACGCATCGGGGCGCGGTGTCTCGGCGAGCGGCGGTGGGGTCTTGCGGCCGAGTGAGGGCAGGGTGGTGTCGCCCTCGACGACGGAGCCTGCACGCCCGCCCATCACGGGGGGCACGGCGGGACCGGGGCGGGTGGTCACCGTCGACGGCGCGGGCAGGTCCGGGAACATCGGCGGGGAGAACCCGTCGCTGGTGGCAGCAGTGTGGGCGGTCTCGTCCTCCGCCTCACCCGTCTCGACCTTGACCTCGGCGAACTCGGAGGTCTCGCGCCACACGCGCGCGAGCTTCTCCTCGGGCTGCATGGCGGCCTCGCGGAGCTGCTCGGCCTGCAAGGGAGACATCTCGCCCGTCGGTCCGTCGCTCGGCCGCGTCCGCGTGCGTGGCAACGGTGGTGGGGCGGGCGTGAGGCCCTTCTTGGTGCTGTCGCCGAGCTCGTGATCGAGCGTGGTCTCGAGTGCGGGATCGGGTGGCTCCGCGCCCTCCTCGAACAGCATCGCGGGATCGAGGCCGCGCTCGCGTGTGGGCTCCTCGGTATCGGCGCGCGCGGGGATCACGGGCGGGATCGAGGGCGGCCGGGGAGGTGATACCGCAGGGCGTGGGATCGCGGGCACGACCGGCCGGATCGTCGGGATCGCGCCGGGCTTGGCCTGGATCCCGAGCAGCGTCGCGGGTGCATCGCGCGGCGGCGTGGGTGGCGGCGCGCCAAGCGACACGATCCCCGGTGGCACCGGGATCGGTGGCGGTGCGAGGCCCGTCATCGTGGTCATCGGTCGCGGAAGATCGGGCATCGTCGTCGACGGCCCGACCAGCGGCGACGGGCCGGGCACCGGGACATCGGGACGCACGAACTCGCTGGTCGCGAGATCGACCTGAGCGTCCCGTCCGAGCGTGGGGACATCAGGTGCGGGCTGGCGCGGAATCGGCCCGGTGCCCACGTGCAGCGCGACCATGCCGGACATCTCGCTGTCGTGGAGCTCGGCCAGGCGATCGACGGTGGTCTTGACCTGCGCGCCGATGTCCTTCCGCGTGCCGGGCACGGGAGCCACGCGCAGCGCCGCATCGAGAGCATCGGCGAGCGCGCGCGCATCCGGGAATCTCTCGAACGGCGAGCGTGCGAGGCAGCGATGAAGCACGCGCACGATCGGCCGCGGCAGCGCGGGCTCCGACGGTGGCCCGGCCATGATCGACTGGGCGATCTGCTGCGGAGTCTCGCCGCGGAACGTGCGCTGCCCGGTGACCAGCTCGTACGCGATCACGCCGAGCGCGAACACGTCGGTCGCCGCCGAGGTCGCCTCGTTGGCGACCTGTTCCGGTGCGAGGTACTGGATGCGGTGCTGGAGACGCGCGACATCGACGGGGCGCTGCGGCAGGCCCGCGGCGAGGATCCCGAAGTCGGTGATCTTGACGTCACCATCGGCGTTGATGATCACGTTGGTCGGCGCGAGCCCGAGGTGCGTCAGGCCGCGGCCATGCGCATAGCCCACGGCACGCGCGGCTTGCGAGACGAGTGCGAGCGCACCGCCGGCGGGGAGCGGGAGCCCGGCGAGCCGCGCCTCGGCGACGAGGCGTGCCGCATCGAGACCGGCGACGTGCTCGACGGCGGTGAACGTCTGGCCCTGCGCCACGCCGAACTCGCTCATGCGCGCGATCCGCGGGTGCTCGAGGCTGCCGTAGGCGCGCGCGGCCGCAGACAGCGCCTGCGCGAGTGCATTGGTGATCGTGAGCTCTGGGTGGAACCGCTTCACCGCGAACTGTCGCTCGAAGCCGGCGACGCCGAACACCTTGGCGCGCGAGACCGATCCGCACGGCCCCGTGCCGATCGGCTCGAGGAGCTGGTAGCGCCCCACGCGCTCGCTCCCTGGCGTGGACGAGTCCTTCACCGGATGTCGAATGTATACGAAGACAGGCCGATGACGCGATGCGTTGACGCGATCGATCGTTTGCGGCCGCCAAACTTGCCCTCGACGGCGAACGCTGGCACCAAACAGAGTGATGGCCAAGGGTAAGCCGGCTCCCGAGAAGTCGAAGATCGAGCGTGAGCGTCCCCTCGCGTACTCGCGGCGGCAGAAGGGTAGCGGCGACAAAGGCGCCGACGACAAGCCCGATCCGGGCGACAAGCCCGATCCGGACGACAAGGCTGAGAAGGACCACGGCGCCGAGCCGACGAAGCCGGCCGAGGCCGCAGCGGCCCCAAAGTCCGGCGACCCGACGCCCGTCGAAGGTGCCAAGCCGACCGAGGCCGCAGCGACGCCCGAGGCGAAGCCAGAGGCGACGGCCGAGGCAAAGGCTGATGAGCCTGCAGCGATCCAGCCGCCGCCACCCAAGGGCGAGCCCTGGCCGGATGCCACACCGCAGCCGATGCGTCCTGTCGAGCCGCCAGCGCGCGCCCGCAGCGAGACCATCATCATGCCGGCCGAGCTCGTGCTCGGCTCACCACCCGCCGTCCCCGCGGCGCCCGGCACCGTCGAGGCACCGACCCACATGCCGGGCCCCCGCGACGTCCCGGCTGGCAACGTCACCGACGCGGCGCTGCCGCCTGGCCTCGTCCCGCCGGGTGACTCCCGTTCGCTTCGCAGGGGCAACGAGTTCGCGCTGGTCTACCGGCAGGGTACCGCCGTGATCAGCCGCTTCGGGACCCTCGGGCAGCGCGGTCAGTGGCGGGTGGTCGAGTACCCGACACCTGCCTCGGCGTCGAACTCGTACGCGAAGGAGGTCAGCCGCTACGTGGGAGACGGGTTCTCGGACTATCGTGAATGAAGGCACCGTGAGCGAACCGAAGTCCAGGTCGTCGTGGCTCGTGCGCTGGGCACTCGAGGCACCGCGGCGCTGGCTCGGGAAGCGCAGCACGATCGGTCAGGACGTCACGGGCGGCGCGGATGGGTTGTCGTATCTGCGGCACCTCGTGCGCGGCAACCGGATCCGCCGCAGCGACGCGTTCGACGAGGTCACGCCCGAGGCGCCACCTGTCCTCATCATCCACGGCTTCCTCGGTACGCGCGGCTCGATGTACATGCTCGAGCGCCGCCTCGTCGAGGATGGCTTCGTCTGCGTCTCGTTCAACCTCGGCACGTTCAACGTCCGCGACATCCGCCGCTCGGCGTTCCTGATCCACCGCAAGATCGAGCGCATCCTCGCGCAGACGCCGTCACAGCGGATCGACATCATCGGCCACTCGATGGGCGGCCTGATCGGCCTCTACTACGTGAAGAAGCTCGGCGGTCACACGCGCGTCCGCAAGCTGATCATGATGGGCACGCCGGTCCGCGGGACGTGGGCTGCCCTCGCGGGTGTGGTCACCCTCGGCCTGTGGTCGACGTCCTCGTGGCAGCTGCTGCCCCGGAGCCGGTTCCTTGACGAGCTCGCCCAGGGCGCGATGCCTGCGGGCGTCGAGGTGCACACCATCGCCGCCGCCCGCGACTGGGTGGTTCCCCTACCCACCACACGGCTGTCCGGGGCCAGCGCCACCACGGTGCCCCTGGGCCACTCCAGCCTGGTGGTCTCGGAAGAGGTCTACCGGCGGGTGGTGAACACGCTACGCCCACCGCACCCAGAGCACGCTGGCGACGACTCTCCGGAGACAGACTGAACCTACTAGCAGTGCAACCGGGTGATTCCCGGGCGATTGCTTGCTTCGTTAGCGACTTGGGCACTAGAATTTTCGAGTCCTTGCACCCGGGTCGGCCTTCAGGGACCCGAGCGCCGCCAATTCCATGAGTGATCGTCCCCGCTTCGCGCTCCGCTTCATCTCGGGCAAGTACCAGGGAGGCGAGTTCCCGCTTCGGATGAATCGGGAGATCATCATTGGCAGGTCGAGTGACCTCGACATGGTGCTGGTCGAGGACATGGTCTCGCGTCGTCACGCCAAGATCAGCTCGACCGACGCCGAGGTCTACATCCAGGACATGGGGTCGACCAACGGCACGTTCGTCAACGGCGAGAAGATCGCGGGTCGTGCGCTGCTCCACGAGGGCGATCGCATCCTGGTCGGAACTTCGATCATCAAGGTCGTCGCCGTCGAAGGTCAGCTCGCACAGACCACCGAGGCCGAGGCACGGCGAAAGCTCGAGGCCGGCGCACAGCAGCGGCAGGCCACACAGGGTCGGCCGATGTCGGGCGTGATCGAGGAGATCCCGCTGCCCGATCTGCTGCAGCTGCTGTCGACCAGTCGCAAGAGCGGCGTGCTCACCGTCAACAACGGCGTCTCGCTCGGCAAGATCTACCTGCGCAAGGGAGCGATCTACTTCGCGACGATCAACGACGACTTCGCGGTCAGCCCGCAGAAGGCGATCTACCGGATGCTGACGTGGCTCACCGGCACGTTCGAGCTCGAGCCGAGCGTCGAGATGCAGGTGATGGAGGAGATCCAGGAGTCGACCGAGGGTCTGCTCATGGAGGGCGTGCGGCAGCTCGACGAGTTCCGCAACATGCAGAAGAACCTGCCGCCGCTCGGCTCACCGCTCGCGGTGCCGACGCCGCTCGCCGGCAAGCTGCGCGATCTCTCGCCGAGCGAGCTCGATACGTTCCAGCTCGTGCTCGATCACGGTCAGCTGCAGAAGGTGCTCGACAACTTCCCGGGCACTGATCTCGACGCCGCGCAGAACATCATCTCGCTGATGAAGCGAGAGTTCGTCGTCGTCCCGTAGCTGGACGCTCAGTCCTCGACCAGGCGCTTGCACTTGCGCGGATCGCGTACCGCCGCAGCGACGCGGGCGAGCCAGCTCGTGCGCTCCTCGGGCGTCATGTGCTCGCAGCCATAGCTGCAGTTCCGCCCGCCGGCGAAGTCGCGGCCCTTGTTGACGTGCTCCCAGCACACCGCGTAGTCGGTGCAGGGTTCGGCGCAGTCGAACGGCTCCGCATCGGGCGTGCCCGCGTCGACTTGCGTGGCAACGGCAGGGACCGCGGCGTCGGGCGCGAGATCCACCGTCGCATCGGGTGTGCTGACATCGCGCGTCGCGGGCGCGGTCACGGGCGGCCCAGGCGCTGGGCTCGCCGGGCTCGGTGCCGGTGCCTGCGGCGAGCGGCACGCGGCGAGCGCGAACACGAGCCACGAGATCCTCATCGGAGGACGATACCGCCTATGCTCGCCGCGATGACCCGCGAGCGCGTGAAGCTGGTGCTGCGCTGGGTGCTGACGGTGTTCATGGTCGGCGCTGGCGCGAACCACTTCGTGAACCCGCCGCCTTATCTGGGGATGATGCCGGCGGAGTTGCCCCAGAGCTCGCACCTCGCCCTGGTCTATGTCTCCGGGGTGTTCGAGATGCTCGGCGGACTTGGCCTGATCTTGCCGGTCACGCGCCGCGCCGCGGCGTGGGGGTTGATCGCCTTACTGCTCGCGGTGTTCCCGGCCAACGTCAACATGGCGGTGAACCATCTCCCCCTCGGGGATTCCGCCGTTCCGCAATGGGCGCTGTGGGCGCGCCTCCCGCTGCAGATCGTGCTGATCGCGTGGGCGTGGTGGTTCACCCGCCCACCGACGAAGGTTGGCGCTACACTGAGCTAGGTGTTCTGCCGCGCTCGCATGTGCCCTCGGAACGTCTCGACGGAGACGATCTCGACGGAGCTGCGGCTGCGCACGCCGTATCGCGGGATCGAGACCGGCAAGGAGACCCTGCGGATCCGCGTCAACGTCGCGCCGCGTGGCTGTGATCCGTTCGCCGTCGTCATCGATGTCGATGATCTCGCGATCGAGGTCCACGAGGGCGCCGACGGATTCGTCCTCGGTTCGGGCGCGATCGATGCCCTGTTCGTCGTGGAGCGGCAACCGCGCAAAGGGTTCATGACCTGGTTCGGTGTGTTCGCGCGGCGTCGCGGGCGCGCGGATCGGCTGGTGCTCGAGACTCCCGAGGGCCGCGTCGCGCGGTTCGTGGAGCGACAGATCGAGGATTGGCTCGGGCTCGATGACGAGCCCGTTCGTGGCGAAGTGCGCATCGACTGATCGCGCAGGCGTGGTACGAACGCAGCGTGACCGCGACGCCGCTGCGTGAAGCCTCGTCCGTGATCCTGCTCCGGCGGGCCAAGCCCACGGGCTTCGAGGTGTTCTTGCTACGCCGTCGCAAGGGCGCCTCGTTCATGGCCTCGGCGTACGTGTTCCCGGGCGGAGGTGCCGAGGCCGGCGAAGATGCCCGGACCTGTGCGGCGCGCGAGCTGTTCGAGGAGGCGGGCGTGTTACTCGCGCAGGACACGGGCGGCGAGAACGAGACCCTCGCCGAGGGCGCGATGACCTCGATCTCCGGCCTGCGCAAGAAGGTCCTCGATGGCATGGATGCGACGGCGGTGCTCGCCGCCTCGGGCATGAGCTGGTGGACCGATGTGCTGGTGCCGTGGTCGCACTGGATCACACCCTCGATCGAGCCCAAGCGGTTCAGCGCGCGGTTCTTCGTCTGCGAGCTGCCGAGCGGGCAGGTGCCGCGCTTCGACGACATCGAGACCGTCGACGAGGCCTGGGTGACGCCGCAAGACGCTCTCGCGCGCGCGGGCGAGCTGATGCTGCCACCACCGCAGATCCGGACCATGTGGGAGCTCGCGGAGCACCCCACGATCGAGCGCGTGCTTTCTGCGGCGAAGCAGCGCACGGAGCAGCCGCACCCGATCATGCCGCGCCTGCGCACGATGAATCCCGGAGATCAGGGGCCGACCTTGCTCCTGCCCTGGGACCCCGAATATCTCGATGTGGGAACCGGGGACAGCACCCCACTGACGTACACGCCGACCTGGGCACGTGGCCCGAGCCGGTTCGTCCTGGAGGACCGCACGTGGAAGCACATCAGCGCACCCGGTTCGACGACCGCGGGCTGATCGTCGCGGGGATCGCGGGGGCGGCCGAGCGTCGCCTCCCGTTCTACGCCGGCGCGATGCACTACTGGCGCGTCGATCCGAAGCGCTGGGCGAGCTGCCTCGCGGCGATCCACGCCCTCGGGCTGACGTGCGTCGAGACCTATGTGCCGTGGCGTATCCACGAGCCCACGCGGGACACCTTTGACTGGCGCGGACCGAACGACCTCCCGCGGTTCCTCGAGCTGGCGCGCGCCGCGGGGCTCGCGGTGGTGCTGCGTCCGGGGCCGCACGTCAACGCGGAGCTGACGGCGTTCGGGTTTCCGGATCACGTCCTCGAGGATCCCGCCATCCAGGCACGCACCGCACACGGCACACCGGCGTGGCTACCTTCGCCGCCGCGCGCCTGGCCGCTGCCCTCGTACGCGAGTACCGCGTTCCACGCGCGGGTCCACGCCTGGTACGCCGAGGTCGCGCGTGTGGTCTCGCCGCACCTCGCACCGGAGGGCCCGGTCGTCGCGATCGGTGTCGACAACGAAGCGCAGCTGTTCTTCCGGACCGGTGCGTACGATCTCGACTATCACCCCGATGCGATCACGTGGTGGCAGGAGGCCTCGGGTCTCGAAGGTGCGCCGCCGCGCGCGTGGGATCCCGCGGACGCCGCGCGCTGCATCTCGTGGCTGCGGTTCAAGGAGCAGTACCTGGCACGCGCGCTCGGCCAGTTCGCGCACGCTCTCGACGAGGTCGGTCTCGGTCGCCTGGCGCGCTTCCACAACCTCGCGCCCGGCCCGCTCGGGCTCTCCGATCTGCGAGGCATCCAGCACGCGATTCATGGCCCGGTCGGTCTCGATGCGTACACGCCGCGCTCGGAGCTGCCCGAGCTCCGGCGCCGGGCGATCCAGGTGGCGAGCGTGGCCACGCCGATCCCGATCGCGTTCGAGGTCGGCATCGGCTTCTTCCCGTGGTTCCCGCCGCTCGATGCCGGGGATGACCCCACACGGGAGCGCGATCAGCTCCTGACCCTGCTCGCCGGGGGAGTGCGCGGCTTCAACCTGTTCATGGCCGTGGAGCGCGATCGGTACTACGGCGCGGCGATCAGCAAGGACGGCGTGGCCGAGCCGCACGCGAAGTGGATCCCGCAGCTGTGCGCCACGCTCGCGGACATCGACTGGCCCGGGCTTCGCCGCGCGACCCCGATCGCGCTGGTCGAGACGCGCGCCGATGCGCGGTTCGGGCACGCCACGAACCTCGCCAATCCGATGCCGCCGGCGCTCGCCGAGCTGCTCGGTCTCGGCCCCGCGGGCGCGGTCGAGCTCGGCACGGATCCGGCCGCGATCGCGGCGCGTCGCTGGCACGCGGCGATCTGCGCGGCACTCGAGCTCGCCCAGGTGCCGTACGCGATCCTCGACGAGGCGGCCACCGAGGACGAGCTCGCACGCTATCGCGCGGTGATCGTGCCCACCACGACGCGCCTCGATCGCGGCCTCGCCACGCGCCTCCGCGCCCTCGCCGAACACAAGCGCGCGATCGTGGTGATCGGCCCCGGCACGCCCACGCACGACGAGCTCGAGCAACCCTACACGGAGCCGCTGCCGCGCCGGATCGGCAAGATCCGCGATGGTTCGCTCGCCGATCTCCCGGGCCTGGCCTCCGATCTCGCGGCGCTCGCCGGGGAGCTCCCGGAGACCTGGCAGGTGGAGCGGCCCGACGCCGTGCGCGCGTTCGCGTACGCCGACGACGCGGGCACCGCGCGCGCCGTGTTCCTCGTCAACGATGGTGCGAAGCCGGCGACCGCGGTCGTGCTCGCCGACGAGCGCTCGTCCCTACGCGATCCGTTCACCGGGGAGACCTTCCGCGTGATCGGCGGCAAGGTCACGGTCCCGGTGGCGGGCATCCGCCTGCTGGTCTGAGCGGGACCGGTTCACTCGAACGCGATCATCTCGTCGCGCATCGTCGCGACCACGGCATCGAACCAGGCGGCGGATCGAGGGACTCGCTCGAGCCGGAGCTCGTCGATCGCACCTTCCAGGAGGTCGGCGTTCGCGACCACGGTTCCGTTGGGACAGGCGTCGCAGTCCGCTCCCACGAACACGCCGAACGTGGGAGGGCTGGGAGCCGCTGCCAGGGTGACCGACATGGCGACCGAACCATCCACGAACAGGGTGGCCGTAGGGCCGTCGATCACGAGGCCGAGATGGATCCATGCCCCGGATGGATGTGGGGCAGCCTCGAGGCGGGTCAGGGTCTGCGCGGTATCGGTAGCCTCCCCATAGGGTCGATCCCTGTGCCATCCCAGGTGGAGCGCATCGGAGGAGAGGCCGGAGATCGGAATCGTCGCGAGGGCCGCATAGTCGGCGGGCGCCGTGTCCTGCTTCATCCATCCCGAGATCGTCACGACGTCTGCGAGCTCGGCGCGCTGCGGGATCAAGCCATACGATGAAGGGCCGAGCTGCGATAACGTCATGGCGTCGCCGACCTGACCCGGTGAGAACCCCACGTCTTCGGGGATCGTGTCGAGACGCAGTGGGCCCGTGTCGGTGAACGACCCCGCCATGTGGAACACCCCCACGAACTCCGACGACCAGACCGAGGACACGCGACTTGGCGGTGCCGTCGGGTTTCCGTAGTACATCGTGATCACGCTGGCGTTGCTGGCCGCCGGGATCGCAGGCGCGCGAACCCAGACCAGCGATCGTCCCGCTGGCCGCCACGCCTCGATCTCGTAGGCGAGCTCGGAGCCGCTGGACTCGTCGATGAACCGGAGATCATGGCCATCTGCGGCCGCGAACGAAGGATCGATGCGAGAGGCATCGAGCACGACCAGCAGCGGAAAGTCGTCGAGGCGCTCGGTGCGGGCGGCGTTCAGGATCCGGAGCTGAACGCTGTGCGACCAGCCGGGCAACCCGATCGGCTCGAAGCCCAACCGGCCACACCCGACCACCATGAGCGCACCTGCAACCGCGAGGTTCCGCACCATCCCCAGGTTACCACCCGTGGCACCGACGCTGGCATGCATCGTGACAGGCTGCGATGCTCTCGAGCTGCTCGAACGCGGCGGCTACGTCACCGTCTCGACGAACAAGGCCACTTGGCGCGATCAGCTCCGGTCGTCGTCGACGGCGCGATCGACCGCGCGCTTGATCTCGTCCTCGGCAGACTCTTCGGCCTCCGCGGTCGCGGCGCCGTCCGTGGTGGGGAGCCTGGTCGGCATGGTGGGCTGTGGGTCCTGGATCGGGATGTTGCCGCTGAGGGTGAGCCCGGCCCGCTCGGTGGCCTTGATCTGCACGGCGAGCTCGCTGGCGATCACGCCGGCGTCGGCGGCGGTGACGCCTTCGGTCAGCGCCTCGTAGATGGTCTCGGCCTTCTCGTCGCGGATCTTGGACTTGTCGCTCTGCGGAGCCTCCCCGGGCAGCTCCACGCGGAGCTCGCGCACCACCATCTGCACGCCCGCGGCGATCGGCAGCGCGATCAGCGCACCGAGGATCCCCATCAACGTCCCGCCGACGAGCAGCGCGATGATGACGATCGCGGGCGACAGCCGGAGCACGCGCCCATACACGCGCGGTACGAGGATGCGGCTCTCGAACTCCTGATACGCGAACATCAGCACCGTGACGAGGATGATCGACGTCGAGCCGAACGGGACCACCGCGATGATCGCAGGAGCGCTCGCGATGTATCCGCCGACGAACGGGATGATGTCGGTGAGGCCGGCGAACAGCGCCAGGGCGAGGGCGTTGTCGACCCCGTAGATCGTGAGCAGCACGAAGACGAACACGAAGATCACGACCGAGGTGATCAGCTGGCCGCGCATGTAGCCACCGACGATCACCTTGAGCTCGAGCAGGATGCGCGCGAGCTTGATGTGGTAGTGGCGTGGGATGACCGCGTAGAGCAGGCCCTTCGATCGCACCGGATCCGCCAGGAGGTAGATCGCGAGGAACAGGGTGGAGATGCCGTAGCCGATCATGGTCAGCAACTTGGACGAGTAGCCGAGCATGTCGTTAGCGGCGCTCACGACGAGGTCGTTGATCGGAATCGCCTTGATCGATTGGACGAGCGGCTTGGCCCACTTGAAGTGACGGAGCCACTCGACCAGCGAGTCCCGCGCCTTCGGCGCACTCTCGAGCATCGTCAGGAGCTGCGAGACCAGCGGAGGAACCGTCAGGAGCAGCACCGTCGCGATCGCGAGGATGAGCACGGCGAACACGAGCACGAGGGCGCGACCGCGGCGGATCCCACGGCGCTCCAGCCAGGCAACCAGCGGATCGAGCGTACCCACGAGCACGAGCGCCACCGTGATCACCGTGAGGACGGTGGCCAGCTCGAACGCGATCCAGACCGAGGCCACGGCCAGGAGCAGGAAGATGATCGTCCGCGGGGCGATCTCGATCCGGAGCGTGGTGCGCTCCGGCTTGTCGTGCCCCGTCTTCGCGCGCTCCACGAGGGAGACTATGCTTCAGATCAGCGGGCGCGAACGACCGCTCGGATCATCTTCCACAATTCTCACGGGGCGCACCGCGCCGACGAGCCGGTTTGCCACAGTGACCAGATCCACAGGGTCACAGGGCTTGGCGAGAAACGCAGCCGCACCGATGCGGGCCGAGATCTCCGGCGCCTCCGGCGATCCCGAGATCAGGACGATCGGCGGGGCATCGGGCAACGCCTCGATGCTCCGGGCCAGCTCGATGATCCCCACGCGCGGATCGTAGGCGGCGATCATCACCGCATCGATGCCACCCTCGCGGATCACCGGGAGCACCTCTCGCGTGAGCACCGCCGTCAGGACCGAGTGTCCCGCCGCGCTCAACGCCGCCGCCCATTGATCGCTGATGACCGGATCGGCTTCGACGAGGAGGATACTACCCACGTTGAAAGCGTACCCTGGATCACCAGGTTTCCGCGACCTGAAGGCCGCCAATTGCTACCGCTGTCTTGCAGCGAGCGGCGGCGTGAGAGGGCTGCGATGGGAGAAGAGCCGCGATGGGAGAAGAGCCGCCAAGAACCCATGAGAGCCAAGCAGCAGGCTGATCCGCAGCCACACAGAGTGACCTGGCCCCGATTCGGTGGACATCACCGTGATCGAAAGCCACAGAGCCCCTGAGTTCACCGAGCGGAGACCTTGATCTCGGATAGGGTTGGCGACGTGTGACTGGAACCCTCTCCTCTGCGGTCTCTGCGCTCTCTGCGGCTTCCCCGACGTCTCAATAGCCGTCGCCACCTGACCCGTGTCCACCGAATCGGGGCCAGGCCACGGCGGGCTTGGCCACGCCATTTTCAGGTGGCTACAGCGCGGCGCCAGCTGACGAGGCGCGCGACGGCGCTGTGCTCAGGACTTCGCGTTCGGAGGCGGGTTCGATTTCCGCTTCGCGCGCTCGTGACCCTCGGCCCAGCCGATCTCCTTGGTCAGCTGCATCGCGTCGCTGAGCCGGTTCGGCATGACCACGGCGGACTTCGGCGGCGTGTCGTTCAGCAGGAGCTCCGCGGTGGCGCGGCGATCGCCGAGCGTGCGCATCTCGTTGATCGCGGAGGCCCGGTAGCGCTCCGCCTTGCCCTGCAGCCCCGCCTTGTCACACAGCGACGCGAGCAGCTGCTGCACGCGCGCGGCGCCCAGGCGTGACCGCACGCGCTGCGCGTGGAACAGCGCTGCCTCCGCGAGCCGGAGCGCGCGATACGAATCGCCGGCGTTGTCGATCATCTGGGCCTGGGCGCGGAGGATCCGCCAGAACGGCTCCGGCCCATCGATCGCGGTGAAGCCCTCGCCCAACGTGGCGAGATCGATGCACTCGACGAGCTCGTGGAGCGCCATGTCCGGATCGCCGGCGCGGAGCAACGACGTCGAGAGATCGAGGTAGAGCTCGCACACGAGGTTCATGTCGCCAGTGGCGATCGCGCGGCCCACGCCACGGCGCAGGCCCGAGATCGCACCATCGACATCGCCCTCGCTGAGCGCGATCGAAGCACCCGCGCGATCGATCATCGCTACCAGCATCGGCGCTCCGGACCAATCGCGTGCCTCGGCGAGCACGCCGCGCGCGAGGGCGGTCTCGCCGCGGGTGCGGAGCACATCCGCGAGCTTGACGGAGAGCAGCACGAACTGCGCCTCCGAAGTTCCATCGTCGTCGCCGACCAGCACGGCCTGGCGAACGGCGACCAGCGCACGGTGGAAGAACTGACCGGCTCCCACCTCGTCGAGCTGCTCGGAGGCGTGATCACCCGCGCGGCGGAGCAGCGTGATCGCTTCCTTCGCGTGGCCCGCGAGATCGTGGTGGTGGCCGAGTAGCGCGATGTCCGGCGACAGCGCCTCGACCGCGGTGGCGGCCTGCGCGTGGAGCGACCTGCGAACATCGGCCGGCGTGGCGTCGTAGACGATGTCGCGGACGAGACGGCTCGTGAACGTCAGCTCGCCCGAAGGATCGTGCCCGAGCAGGCCGCTGCGCTCCGCATCCGCCATCGCGGGCTCGAGCTCCTCCGCGGGTAGCATCGAGCGCAACAGATCGAGCTGCGGCTCGATCCCCAGCACGGCCGCTGCCTGCAGCACATCGCGCGTGGATTGCTTGAGCATCGAGAGGCGCGCCGAGATCAAGTCAGGGAGGGAGGTCTGCGTGTCCTCTGCCTTGCCGCCTTCGAGCAGGTACCGCACGACGTGTTCGACGTGGCCCGGATAGGCGCGCGTGGTCTCGAACAGCTGCTGCACGGGCGGCAGCTTCTTCACGCCGGCCTCGGTGAGGTGCGCGACGATCTCCTCGAGGTCCCTGGCTTCAAGCGCACCGATCTCCAGGCGCGGGACCGAGGACGGCCATTGCGAGCCGAACAGGGTCGTCGACGTCATGATGATCGGCGGCAGGGTCAGCTCGTGAACCTCGGTGGTGCGGCGCAGGATCTCGAGGCTCGGGTGATCGAACCGATCGATGTCTTCGCAGACGATCGTGACCGGACCGGCGAGTGCGGCGCGCTCGAGGGCGCGCAGCGCGGACCACACCATCTCGCGGCGGCGGACCGGCGGCTCGAGCTCGAGCAGCGTGGTGGGATGGCCGAACAGCTGGGCGATCCCGGGAATGTCGCGCTCGTTGAGGCCGAGCTGCATCACGGCGTCCCGTAGCTCCGCCTCGCTCGACACCGCCGGCAGCTGCAGCACGGCCGCGAGCAACGAGCGGATCGGATAGAACGGCGCGGCGAGCCCGCTCGGATCGGGACCGATCTGGTAGATCACCCGACCGTCGTTCGCGAGCTCCTGGTACGAGTGGCGAAGCAGGGCGCTCCGGCCGGCGCCCTCGAAGCCCATCATGAGCAATCCGGCGGGCTTGCCGGTGGGCGTCGAGCGCATGTGCGCGAGCAACGTCGCCAGCTCCTCGGAGCGTCCGGTGAACGGCAGCGGCAGCAGATCGTTGACCGGCGCGGATGGGATCTCGAACGTCTTCGAGACGCGCGCGCGTGGCGTGCCGCACTCGGGGCAGAACTTGAAGGTCGGCGGGCACGAGGTGCCGCACCCGAGGCAGGTGTCGGTCTTCGGCGCCCGCGTGCGGGCCTGCAGCACCCCGAGCGCGGCGCGCATGTCGGCCGCGGACACGAAGCGATCCGCCGGGTGCTTCGCGAGAGCCCGCGCGACGATCGCATCGAGCTCCTTGGGAACCTGATCGCGCCGGTTCGAGAGCGAGGGGATGATCGCCTTCAGGTGATTCGCGAGGATCTCCGTGGTGGAGCCCGCGAAGAACGGCGTCTTGTAGGCGAGTAGCTCGTACAGGATGATGCCGACCGCGTAGATATCGGACGCGAAGCTCGGTGGTGCGCCGCTGATCACCTCGGGCGCCATGTACTCCGGCGTGCCGCTGATCGATCGGTCTTCGGTCTCGCGTGCGCCGGTGACGAGGCGCGCGATGCCGAAGTCGACGATCTTGACGACATCAATGCCGGCGCGCCGCTGGTCGAGGATGATGTTGTCGGCCTTGAGATCGGCATGGATCACGCCGGCGAGGTGCGCTTCCTCGATCCCGGCGAGCGACTGCATCGTGATGTCGACGACGCGATCGACGGCGAGCGGGTTCTCGTTGACCAGGAGCTGGGTCAGCGTCGGCCCCTTGACGTACTCCATCGCGAGATAGAGCAGGCCGTCGCTCGATTGGCCGTAGTCGATGATCGAGACGCAGTTCGGGTGGTTCAGGCGGGAGGCGCTCATCGCCTCGTCGCGGAACCGCTTGATCATGCGCGCGTCGGCGGACAGGTCCTCGTTGAGGATCTTGACCGCCACGGTGCGGCCGAGTGCCATCTGGTCGGCCTTGTAGACCGCTCCACTCCCGCCGATGCCGATGCACGCGGTGAGCTTGAACTTGTCGCCGAGGACCCGGCCGACCAGCTTCAGCGATTTGGCGACTTGTTCCTGCACGCTGGTCATCCCGAAACGCCCACCACCACCCTCACCACGCGGCTCGAGCGTTGTCTCACGGACTGTGTGGGGAAACGAGGCAAGATTGTCACCGATAAATCAGGTCACGCGCGTTCGAGAATGATCGCGATTCCCTGGCCAACCCCGATGCACATGGACGCCAACCCATAACGATAAGACGTGGTCTCGAGCTCGATCATCAAGGTTAATGCGAGCCTCGCACCGGAGGCCCCCAGCGGGTGCCCCCAGGCGATCGCACCGCCGTTCACGTTGACGCGGTCTGGATCGAGGCCGATCTGGTCGATGCAGGGCAGGGCCTGGGCCGCGAACGCTTCGTTTAGCTCAGCGATCTCAATCTGTTGCGCCGTCAGGCCGGCTTTGCTCAGCGCCTTCTTCGAGGCCGGAACCGGGCCGATCCCCATGTAGCTCGGCTCGACACCCGCGGCCGCTCCCGTGACGTAGCGCGCCTTCGGGGTCAGCCCGAGCTCCTTGATCGCGGCCTCGCTGGCGAGGAGAAGCGCGGTCGAACCATCGTTGAGCCCCGAGGCGTTGCCGGCGGTGACCGTGCCGCCGGTCTTCACGAAGGCGGGCTTGAGTTTCTGGAGCTGTTCCATCGTGGTCTCGGGGCGCGGGTGCTCGTCCGAGGTAACGCGCAGCTCGGCGCCTGTCTTCTTGTCCGTTCCGGTGACGATCGGCGTCAGCTCCCGCGCGATCCGGCCGGAGGCGATCGCCTTGCCAGCGCGCTGCTGCGAGGTCCAGGCGAACCGGTCCTGCGCCTCGCGCGAGACGTTGTACTTCTCGGCGACGCGCTCCGCGGTCTCGCCCATCGCGAGCGTGCCGTGCATCGCCTCCATCCGGGGATTCACGAATCGCCAGCCCAGCGTGGTGTCGTACAGGGTCTGGTTGCCACGCTGGTACGCATCGGTGGGCTTGGCCATGACGAGCGGCGCGCGCGACATCTGCTCGACGCCGCCCGCGATCACGAGGTCCGCCTCGCCGGTGGCGATCAGACGCGCGGCATCGGCCATCGCCTGCATCCCGGAGCCGCACAGCCGGTTCACCGTGACCCCGGGGACCGAGACCGGCAGGCCCGCGAGCAGGGCCGACATCCGACCGACGTTGCGGTTGTCCTCGCCGGCCTGGTTGGCGCAGCCGAAGATCACATCGTCGATCCGCTCCGTGGGGATCTTGGTCTTGGCGATCAAGGCGGCGATCACCTGGCCGCCGAGGTCATCGGCGCGGACCCCGGCGAGCCCCCCGCCGTACCGGCCGAAAGGAGAGCGCAGACCGTCGATGAGATAGGCGGGACGCATCGCCGGACCATAGCCGAAAACTGGCGCATCGGATCCCGCGGCGCCTAGGGTCGAGCATGATCCAAGCCACCGCTCACCAGCAGCTGGCCGAGCACGACGTCAGCTGGCTCGCGATCCGCCAGCCCGCCGTCATGCGGCTCCTCGAGCGCGAGCTCACCACCGACGACAACGATGCGTTCGCCGCGGGCCTCGAGCTCGCGTGCCGCGTGCTCGGCGGGCGCACCCCGGTGGGGGATATGCGGCTCGATCACCATGCCCTCTCGACCGGGATGGCCGCGGTCCGGGCGGGCAAGTGCGATCGCGCGATGGTGCGCTCGATCCGCGATCAGATCGCCGAGCTCAACGTGGTGCTGATGCCGCACGAGGCGGATGCGGTCGCCACCGTGATCGCCGCGGTGATCTGGGCCGTGCTCGACATGAGTGTGCGCGAGCTCGACGACACGCTCGTCGCCTGAGATGCTGATCGACGAGCTCCGCCGCCGGCTCGGAGATCCCGCGGCCGGGAGCTTCCAGCTGATGGGAGAGGCCCTGCAGCTGATCACGGTGGAGGATCTGCGCGCCGCTGTGGCCGCGCACGATGCCGCGATCCCGCCCGGGCTGCGCGAGGCGCTGCTCGCGGAGGAGGCCGCGCTCGGTGCGGAGGCCCATCGCTGGCTCGCGAAGTACAACCGCAGCCTGTACGGCCGGATCGCGGGCTACCTCGAGCTCGGGGAGCGCCTGGCGTTTCGCTATCCCTGGCCCGTGGTCGCGATCCTCGGGATCGTCCAGGTGATCGGCGGGATGGATCGCGCCCGCGTCTACGGCCTCGCCGGGCGGCTCGCGAGCCGGTTCGGCTACGACACCTACGAGAAGCTCGGCGATGGCTCCGAGGACGTGCTGCGACGGACCAACCGCGGCATCTTCGCCGACTCGGTGCCCACGGTGCTGCGCGCACTCCGCGCCGAGGCGCTGATCGCAGAGGGCAAGCGCGAGCTCGCGGACGCCCTCGTCGCGGGAAGCGCGGCCGTGCTGTGGGACGCGGAGTCGCGAACGCTGTGTCGCGCGATCACCGACGGGCTCGTGATCTCCGACGAGCCGGCTCGGTTCCGGGCCCTGGCCGACACCACGCTCCGCCACTTCGCGCGCGAGCAAGCGATCTTCACGCACCACATCGCGTCGCGGAGCCGCACCCGCAAGCTCCCCGCGGCCAAGGCGGTGCCGGCCCCGGTGATCGCGGAGGGCAGGCTCACGTTCGCGCCGTTCGCGCTGCCGCCGGGCTTCGACTTCCGGGACCACGCGACGCGCGTCGAGGCGTTCGGCCGTGCGTTCGTCAGCTCGGTGACCGGCTCGCTCGCCGACTACCGCGTGGCGACCTCGTGGGTCCGCGACCGGTTCGCGCGGAAGTAGCTGCCCAAGCGGCCTTCGACCGGCCTGATCGGGCAGGAACCGCGGGTTGACGAGGGGGGGATCGGACACTACGGTGCCCGCATGATCTTCAGGACCAAGCTGCTCGCCGCTGCGCTCGCCATCTCCTTCGTGGGGGTCGGCACCGGCTGCGAGTCGGGCTCGGACACGGTCGACCGCTGGGCGACCACCGAGAACACCAACGTCAAGATCGACTGGGACAAGGTCAACGAGGCGTACAAGCAGGCCTCGGGACCCGAGGATCTCGAGAAGCGGATCAACGAGATCTACGAGGGCGAGGAGCTGATCAGCATCGCCGTCCACGATCAGGACGACAAGACCCAGATCGTCACCGGCTTCTTCGACAAGAACACCAACGGCACCGTCGAGGAGCCGGAGAAGATCTTCACGATCAAGCGCGAGCCCACCGGCCAGGGCACCGCGCAGTACCAGACGATGGGGTACGGCGCGTACTACGGCTATCACTCGCCGTTCATCGGCATCGCCACCGGCATGCTGATGGGCTCGATGATGTCGAGCATGTTCATGCCGAGCTACGCGCCGATGTACTCGCGGCCATACGTGACCTCGGGCACGCGGATCTCCGATCTGCAGAGCCATCGCTCGAACTTCCGCGCCGCGAACCCGGAGCGGTTCGGCCCGCGCTCGAAGAGCGGTCGCTCGTATGGTGGCAAGCCGTCGACCAGCCGGCCGTCGTATCGCCCGAGCGGCGGTGGTGGCGGTCGCCGCGGCGGTGGGTTCTTTGGCCTCGCGCGCGCCGGCCGCTCGGTCCGCCCCGAGCGGCTGACCGCGTAGCCGCGTCACACGTTGGGCATCCCGTGGGCACGCTGACGATCGCCGAGCTGCCGTTTCACGAGCGGCCGATCCACGAGCTCCTGCACCTCGACACGGATCGCGCGCTCCCGAGCCGGGACTACGCGGGCTTTGGCTGGGCGCGGATCGATCGCCTCTGGCTGACCGTGGACGAGACAGAGGGCCGCCCCGTCGACGATGCGCTGGTCCTCGCGCTGCACTCCGCCGATGACGGCGAGGCGCTCGCGGACGACATCGAGCTCGAGCTCGAGCTGCCGGACCGCCCGGTCAGCGTGCTCGCGACCGCGTTCCTCGCGCGCTGGCTCCCGAAGCTGCCCCGCGCCTCGGCGATCGTGCTCGCGCTGTGCAACCCGCACCGCGCCGCGCTGCGCCGGCCCGCCTGCGCGCACGAACCGATCCACTATGGCCTCGGCGATGTGGCGAGCTGGCGCGAACACGATCGGATCCTCCTCACCGCGGAGTCCTGGTGCATGATCTGACCGTGACCACGCCCGTGACCGACGAGCAGAAGCAGACCTATGCGTGGCTCTACTTGCTGAAGAAGCTGGACCTCTCACCCGAGGACGGCGGGCTCGAGTTGCCGGTGGTGCTGCCCTCGGAGCTGTCGCCGCTCGACGAGACGCTGCAGCAGCTCGCGGTGGATGACCTGATCGTCATCAACGCGAAGAAGAACCGCTACGAGCTCACCAAGCAGGGGATCGCGTACCTCGGCACCGCGATCGACGAGGCGCAGGCGCTGGTCGACGAGTTCGACGAGCTCGAGGTCGAAGAGGCGATCGCCGAGCTGCGCACGCGCAACCTCGACGTGTTCCGCGCGCGGTTCCTGTGGGGCTGGTACGAGGGCGAGTTCGATGACCTCGTGCTGTTCCAGGAGCGCCGCGGGGCGCAGCCGATCGAGCGGTTCTGGGCGTTCTATCTGATGAGCGATGCCCTGTGGGCGGAGCTCGCTCGCGACCTCGCGTGATAGCGTGGCCGCGTGGGCTTCTCCTTCGCGTCCGTGATCCTCAGCTACTTCCTCGTCGGCGGCGGCATGTTCTCGGCGATGCTGGTCGCCGGGATCGTGAAGCTCGAGAGCCCGATCCCGGTGTACCTCTTGATGGGGGCCGGCGCGTTCGTCGGTGGCTTCTTCGCCGCGCGCGCGAGCCGCAGCTCCACGATCACCGAGTCCGCGATCGGCGCCGTCGGCGTGGTGGGCACGGTGGTCGCGCTCGCGGCGCTGACCAACATCGGCAAGCTGCTGTGGGGCGTGGCACCGGGCGAGACCATGAAGTTCGTCGGCATCGTCGGTGCGGCCTCCACGGGCGGCGCGATCGGTGGTGCGTTCCTGTCCGAGAAGCTGCTCGGCGAGTCCACCACCTCGTCGGTGCCGTGGATCCTGTACGCCGCGCTCGCCACGTTCGGCGCCTGCGTGCTCGCGACCGTGTTCGCGACCGTGCTGATCGCCGGCGGCACGAGCCTCAGCGAGGGCAGCACCGAATCGGTGGGCAAGATGCTGCTGATCGGCATCGGCGCGGGATGCCTGCTCGCGGGCCTCGCCGTCGGCGCCTCGGCCCGTGCCCGTCCGCTGCTCGCCTCGCTGCTCGGCGCCACCGTCGGCACCGCAGCGTTCGCCTACCTGATCTCCAACGCCGTCGCGGGCGGACGTGCCGGTGGCGACGAGCTGTCCGCGATCGCGGTGTTCGGTGCCGGTGGCGGCATCGTCACGATGCTCGGGACCGCGCTCGGCTGGTTCGTGTTCGGGAAGAAGGGCGCGGCGGCCTGAGGTCTCGGGCGCTGCTCGAAGCGCGCGGCGACCACGCCCAAAGCGATTCGTGCGCCCGGTCAGAGATCAAACCCAGGAACCTAGGAAGCAAGGCAGCGGACCTTTGACAGGTTCCTCCGACCCTGAAGTGACCTGGCTCCGAGGCGAGGTCAAAGGCAGCGGACTTGGAAAGCTTCTCCGACCTTGGTTCCTGGCTTCCTGGGTTTGATCTCGGTGGGCTGCCGGTCGACCTTCGTACGCGAACCTCCACGCAGACCCGGCACGAGATCAACGCTGAGCTGTCAGCCGCCCGGCTCGATCCCGCCGTACGCGGCGCGGCAGCTCGCGAGGGCCGCCGCGAGATCGTCGGCGAGCGGGCACTCGACCACGAGCATCCCGCCGTCGGGGTGCGGCACGGACAGCTTGGTCGCGTGCAAGGCGAGGCGGTGCAGGTGGTGCTCGGTGCGGAACAGCCGGTTGTGCTCGCCCTTCCCGTAGCGCACGTCGCCGATCAGCGGGCAGGACAGGTGCTTCAGGTGCCGGCGGATCTGGTGCAACCGGCCGGTGTGCGGGCGCGCCTCGACGAGGGCGTAGCGGCCGAACGTCTCCTTGCGCCAGAACTCGGTGCGCGCCTCGACGCGATCTTCGCCGGGTGCCTTCGGGATCGGATGATCGAGCAGCACGTACTCGGCGGGATGCCCGCGCGTGATCGCGAGGTAGCGCTTGTCGGCCTCGCCGCCCATCCAGGCATCGGTGAACGCGCGCGCGGCCTCCTTGTCGAGGGCGAACAGCACGATCCCGGAGGCACCGCGATCGATCCGGTGGATCGGGTAGACGTACTTGCCGACCTCGTCGCGTACGCGCTGGAGCAGGGCATCGTCGCTGTCGTCCCAGCCGCGGTGCGTGGAGAGTCCGCTCGGCTTGTGCACGGCGACGCAGCGCTCGTCGCGATGGAGGATCACAGCTTCTCGCGGAAGAACTCGATCTGCACGAGCTCGCGCGCGAGGTTCAGCTTCGGATCCGGGACCATGTGCGTGGCCGACAGCGTGATCACCTCGGCCCGCTTGCCAGCGACGTAGAGGGCCTCGATCAGCGCCAGCGTATGCGCGAAGTGCACGTTGTCATCGGTGATGCCGTGGATCACGAGGAGCGGGCGCGTGAGCTTGGCGGCGTGGGTCAGCGCGCTCGTGGACGCATAGCCCGCGGCATTCGCCTGCGGCGTCTTCATGTAGCGCTCGGTGTATGCGGTGTCGTAGAGCGCCCAGTCCGTGACCGGCGCGCCCGCGATGCCGGCCTTGAACACGTCGGGACGGAGCAGCACGGCGAGGGCGGAGAGGTAGCCGCCGAACGACCACCCGAAGATGCCCACCCGCGAGAGATCCAGCTCCGCGTGACGCGCGGCCACGGCCTGGAGCGCACCGATCTGATCTTCGAGGGGCACCGTGATCAGGTCTTTGAGGACGGCGCGCTCCCACGTGCGTCCCCGCCCGGGTGTGCCGCGATTGTCGCTGCGCACCACGATGAACCCGGCATCGGCGTACCACTGGTCCATCACGTAGGTGTCGCGCGCGTCGAGAACGGTCAGCGCATGCGGGCCGCCATAGACCTTGAGGAGCACCGGGTATCGCTGCGTCGAATCGAAGGCGCGCGGCCTGGTGACGGCCACGTTGTGGAGCCGGCCCTCGAGCTGCACGGTCTCGAGCACCGTGGTCGGGATCAGCGAGGGGCGCTCGGCCACGCTCGGCAGCTCGTGGGTACCGCGGGCCGAGATCGCGACGACGGTCCGGCCGCCGCCGGCGAGCTGGGTGTCGATCACGGTGACGCCGTGCTTGGCGCGCATCACGTTCGCCACGCCGGCCTCGTGATCGATCCGCTGCGGCGCACCGCCATCGAGCGGCACGCGCCACACCTGCTGGCAGGTCTGCGCGGGCGTCGTGACCACGATCGCCACATCGCCGTCGAGGCCGGCGAGGTGGTGGAGACCGAGCTCGGGCGTGGTCAGCTGCGCGACCAGGGCCCCCGTGCGATCGCGCCGCTCGAGCACCCACGCGCCGAGCCGCTCGGTCAACCACAGGAAGCCCGAGCCATCGTGCAGCCACGCGGGGGCGCCGACGTTGACGTTGATCCAGGCATCGTCGTGCTCGGTGAGCAGCGTGCGGGTCTGGTGCGTGACCGGATCGAGGGCGAGCACGGTGACCTGGTTCTGATCGCGATCGAGCACGAGCGCGGTGAGCGGGCCGTGCGCGGGCCAGGTCACGGCCGCGAGGTACTCCACCTCGGCACCCCACGCGAACGCCGCATCGGGCTGTGTGGCCGGTGCCGTGCGATCGATGGCGATCACCCCGAGCGAGACCTTCGCGTTGGCGGTGCCGGCGCGCGGATAGCGGAACGTGACGGGCGGCTGCTCGGGATGCCGCGGGTTCGAGACGTAGAGCGTGTCGACGGGGCGGAGATCGGTGCGCTGGAACGCGATCTCGCGCGAGTCCGGCGACCACCAGAACCCGCGCGTACGGCCGAGCTCCTCCTGCGCAGCGAAATCCGCGACGCCATCCTCGTGGCCCTCGGGCGGCGCGGTGAGCGGTCGCGGGGCGCTGCCGCGGGTGACGACCCACAGCGCGTGGTCGCGCACGAACGCGACGTGCTGGCCATCGGGCGACAGGTGCGGGTCGTACGCGGCGCCCGCGGGATCGATCACCGTGCGGGAGCCGCTCGTGCGATCGATCAAGACGAACGTGCCGCCGATCGGGACCATCACGGTGGCCCCGTCCTCCGAGACATCGAGATCCACCACGCCCCGAGTGGCCGTGCGGGTGCGCTCGCGCCGCGCCTTCTCCTCGTTCGAGAGCCGCTCCTCGGTGGCGCCCAGCAGGTCCTGCGCGGTGGCGAGCGTGCGGATCACGCCGGTCGGCGACAGCTCGAACAGGTCCGCGGCGAAGTCCCGGGCGGGGGTGCGGCGGTAGAGCACGGCCCCGTCCGGAGTGACGGCGAGGGGGGTGGGGACGCCGAGGCGGAAGTTGTAGGTGGCGGCCGCGTCGGCCAGGAGCTTGTCGTCCACGGGGAGCGCAGCTTATGGCGAGAACTTGCCCCTGCCGTGGCCGGTTGGGACGATTCTTTTATGTTCATCACGGAACGCAGGAAGCGCCGCGCCACCACGACCGTGGAGGCGCTCAGGTACCAGCTCGCCCAGTGTTGCGAGGATGGACGGATCGAAGCCATGGTGGTCGCGGACGGTGATGGCCTGCCGCTCGCCTCGTCGGGGGACACGTTCGCGTGCGACGAGGTGGCGGCCAGGATGGTGATCGTGGGCCAGCGCATCAAGGAGTTCTCCGGCACCGTGCTCGGCGGTGGGAGCGCCTGGCAGGTGCAGATGATGAAGGTCGAGGTCGATGGCGCCGAGCTCCTCGTGTGCGCCGTGGGCGGCACGGCCGAGGCGCGCAACCGCCAGATCTCGCGGGGCGCCGAGGGCGCGCTGCGGATCCTCGCGGCCTGATCGCAGCTACACTGCGGGCATGCGCAACCTGCCCGTGCTCGCCGTGATCGCCGCCCTCGCGGCCTGCTCGTCCTCGAAGCCCGCCCCGTCGAAGACCGTCTCGGCCGAGGAGGCCAAGAGCCTCCTCATCGATCGCAACTGGCTCGACACCTATCCGCAGTCCGAGCGCGACAAGCTCCACGTCTACCGCTTCGTGCCCAACATGGGCGGCGGCGTGTTCCAGGACCGCACCCTGTTCAAGGGGATCTTCGAGCTGTTCTCGTTCAAGGCGACCGGCGAGACGATCACGTTCACGCTGCACGAGACCCACGACGAGGTCACGAGCGCGTACACGATCGAGCCCGTCGATGGCCCGGAGCCGTTCGATCTCAAGCTGACGATCGCCGACGATCCGCGCGGCCCCAAGGTCTACTTCGGCATCAAGGCCGAGACCGATGTCGATGGGCACCTGCTCGAGCAGCGCCTCGCGACCAAGCACTGACTCAGTAAAAGGGGTCTGACCCCTTTTCGCCCTGATCGCTGCTCTCGACGCCGGGCCTCATCGGGCAAGGTCCGAGGCGATCACCGCGACATCCGTCAGCCGCGCCGGATCTGGACGAGGCGCTCGGCGGGCAGCACCTCGTCGCTGGCGTCGAGCGGCTCGGTGACCAGCTCGAAGGTGCCGTGATCGAACGGCACGCCCGGCGCGGAGGTCGCTGGCACGAGGCGCTCGCGCAGGCCCTGCTTCGCCAGCGAGCGCGCGCGGTAGTGACAGTACGGGTTGTTCCCGGGGCGCCCGAAGATCGAGTGAGCCGTGAAGCTGCAGCCGCCGAGGCAGTGCGCCGCGAACGCGCAGGTGCGGCAGAAGCCCCACAGATCCTCGACGGTGCGCTCGCGCGTGAACGCAAGCTCGGGCGCCTCGCGCCAGATCTCCGCGATCGATCGCTCGCGCGTGGTGCCACCGACGTAGGCGGGCTGGAGCGACGGGCAGCCCTTGATCCCGCCGTGCGCCTCGATGCCCATCACGAACTTCCCGGCCTGGCAGCCGCGCCAGTGATCGCGATCGGCCGCATCGATCGAGCGGAGGGCGGTCTCCTCGGGGCCGAAGTAGCCGAGGTTGTTGCCGGGCGTCAGCACGATGCCGTCTCCTCGCGCGCGCTGCTTGAGCGCGGCGACGCGCGGCACCACGTCGAGCAGGTCCCACGGCTGCAGCAGCAGCTCGGGCCGATCGGCGGCGCGGCCAAGCGGAGCGGTGAGCTGGACCTGCCACGAGCCGATGCCGCGTGCGCGCAGCTCGTCGTAGAGCGGCTCGAGATCGCGGTGATTGAGGCGGTTGAGGTTGATGTTCGATGCGGTGGGCAAGCCGGCGGCACGTAGCCGCTCGAGGGCGGTGGTCGCGGCGCGCCAGCTCCCGCGCAGGTTGCGCATGCGATCGTGTGTGAGCTCGAGGCCATCGATCGAGACCGAGGCATACGCGAGGCCCGCGTCCGCGAGCTCGATGGCGAGCGCCTCCGTGATGCCTCGGCCGCCGGTGGTCAGCGCCGGCGCGATCCCCGCGGCGCGCAGTGCGCGGACGATCGCGAGAAAGCCGGTGTGGAGGTACGCCTCCCCACCGATCAGCACCACCTCGCGCGTGCCGAGCGCCGCGAGCTGCGCGACCACGCCGAGCGCCTCGTCGGTGGACAGCTCGCCCTCGCGTGCCACGCCGGCGCGCGAGCCGCAGTGGGTGCAGGCGTGATCGCACGCGAGCGTCAGCTCCCACACGACGTATGCGGGGAACGGCTCCGCGGTGATCACGTCGAGCCGGCGGCGCGCGCGGCTATCGGTCATTCGGGCGCTGCGCCCGCATCGGCTGGCGGCGTGGCGACCACGTTCGAATCCTTCCAGCCATCCACGCCATCGCAGTTCTGATCGATCCCGTCGCCGTCGAGATCCGCGGCACCGTGATAGCGCGTGCGATCGTGGTCGTCGCAGTCGAGATCCGCTGGAGGCGGCGTACGCTCGAGCTCGGTCGGGCACTCGGAGCCCGCGTTCGGATCGCAGACGAAGCCGCCGAGCTCGCCATCGCCATCCTGATCAACGCGCGTCATGCCGTGCGGCCCGATCGGACGCTCGGTGTGGTACCGGCCCGGAGCGCCGTAGCAGGCGGCGAGCAGGATCGCCCCGGCCGGGCCGAGCAGCGCGGTCACCCGCAGCATCCACCGCGGGGGGCGGCGCAGCGGCGCGTCGCAGTGGAGGCAGGTCGCCGACGCCTCGCCGGGAGTCAGGCCGGAGCAGGTGGAGCAGGTGAGCATGGGCATCTGGTGATCCAACGTGGGGCGGGGTTCGCGCTTACGCGCGCGGCACCACGAGTCTACCGCCGGCGGCGGCGCGCCAGGGCGATCACCCCGAGCCCGAGCACGAGCGGTCCGGATGGGTCGGTGCCCGCGGAGCAGCAACCACCGTCGTCGACGTGGCAGTACTCGTTGCACCCGTCGCCGCTCGTGAGGTTGCCGTCGTCGCAATCCTCGCGCACGTCGAGGATCCCATCGCCGCACACCGGGTGCTTGCCGATGCCCACCAGGCAGACATCATCGATCGTCCACCCCCCGAGCTCGCGGCTCATGTCGCTCGTCATCGTCCAGCGCGCCTGCACCGCGTGCCCCGCGAGCGCCGTGACGTCGACATCCTGAAACCGCCATTCGTGATCCACGTGGTCGAGGCTGCCGTCGGTGGTGGTCGCGTTGTGCCAGACGCTGGAGCCATTGACCTCGATCGTCGCCTGATCGTAGAGGCCGTCCTCGACGGCGAGCCAGCGCCAGTACTGGAGATGGACCTCGTCGTACATCCAGGTCTGGATCTCCGGCGTGGTGATCGAGGTCATCGCGCTCGTTGGATAGCGCCCGTTGCCCGAGATCTCGGTGCCGAACACGTGGTCACCGGTGTGCGCGAGCGTGGGATCTCCGCTCACGGAGACCGGCGACGGCGTGGCCCACTGCCAGCTCGTGGTCCCCGCCGCGGTCCAGCTGGGGTTCTCGTCCATGCGCTCGCACCAGATCTCCGCCGGGGTGCCGGTGAACAGCTGGTACTCCGGATCCGCCGGGTTGTCGGGATACGTGATCACCGCGCCGTCCTCGAGCGTGGCGACGATCTTGTAGAACACGACGCGATTCTCGGTGAGCGACGGCAGCGCGCCACCCCAGGTGGAGCCACTCGGCGTGAAGTTGACGGTGCCCGTGGCGCCGGTGCTGTCGTGATACTGGAGCTGGATCCGTGACACGCCGGGCACCGGACACGGCGTGCCCGTCGGTGTGGTGGTGGGAACGCTGAACCGGGTGCCATCGAACGTCGGAGGACCGATCTGCGTCGAGAGGAACGAAGGACCGGCGAGCCCGTGCCGCCCAAACGCGGCCTCGATCGCGCACGCGTGCGGCGTGCCGTTGCCGAGGTTGCCATCGTCGTCATCGGCCGTCTGCGCAGCGAGGAACGCGCCCGGGAGATCGGGCGCCAGCTGCAAGACGCCGGCGAAGATCGCGTCGGTCTGCGCGAGCCCGGCGGCTTGCCCGAGGTCTGCGATCAGCGCGGTGCGCAGATCCCACAGCGTGCCGCCGATGATGAGGCCGGTGAGGTGTGGATCGGCGCTCTTGTCCCGGGGCCAGATCGCCTCGCGACCCTCGGGATCGAGATCCCGCAGCGGCAGTGAATCGTTCAGGAGGAAGCCGCGGCCCAGGGCGTGATCTCCGACGATCGTCGCCGCGAAGAAGTCGGCCAGACCTTCGCTCAGCGCCGAGTTGAAGGCGCCGGCGCCGGGGATGATGGCGTGGAAGTGGACCGAGTGTCCGAACTCGTGATCGACCACGTCGGCGATGCGGCCGGTATTCTCGCACTGCGCATTTCCGCGGAAGAAGTGGATGTCATCGCCGGTGGAGTACGCGTTGCAGACGTTGTTCTCGTTGACCGTGACCTGCAGCGGCTGATCGAGCCAGGTCGCGAGCGAGGGCAGGAGCACGCGCGCGCGCGCCTTCGAGGTGGTGGTGTTGACGAACGCGGCGAGCTGCGCGTCTCCGAGCTCGCTGGTGGCGAGGCTCCACACCACCGGAGCGCCCGGCTGTGCGGTCAGGCTCGCGGTCGCCAGCGCGCCGGCACCGTTGAGGATCTCGACGAACGGACCGACGAGCCCAGGCGCGACGTTCGCGGCGAGGGTCCCGGACCAGCCGAACGATCCATCCGCGGCCGTGGTGGTCGGGGTGCCATCCGCGGTGAGGTTCACGGTCGGAGCGGGCGCATGGGTCCGCGCGCCGAGGGGATAGCGCACGCCCACATCGAACTGCAGCGTGCCGCTCGCGAACCGCAGGCGAGAGCTGCGCAGGAGCGGAGCGCCATCGGTGCCGACGTACACATCCCATCGCCCCGGACGATCGAGCGTCTCCACTTCGAGCTGATCCGCGATCCGCAGCTCGAGCCCGGTAGCACCAAGCAGCGGAAGCACCACGCGCGGGCCGATCGTGCGGATCACCACGCGGCCACCGATCCAGTCCCGCACGCGCCGCGGATCGATCGGCACGGCGCGCGCCGGCACGTCGATCGCGACGTTCGGGACGAGCTGTGACGTCGCGGCGAACACGCGATCGTTTCGGATCATCACGGCGAGCTGTCCGCCGATCACGGGGGCGCCACGCCAGGTCTGTCGGAAGCTGATCGTGCGCAGCCCACGCTCGGTGCGGTTCGCGGCGAGCACGAGATCCTCGAGACGGATGCCGGGGGCCAGCAGTGCGTGCTGCGCCGCCACGAACGCGCGGGCGGCCTTCTCCGCGATCGCGGGATCCGCACTGGCGCCGGGCGCTGCCACGTAGCTGCCCCACAGCTCGGCCACCACACCCGTGTCGCGATCGCGAACGCCCTGCCAGCCCGGCGGGAGCGTCCGAGCCGGGAGCAGCGTGCGCTCGGGGAGGGGACGGACACCGACGGCCGAGACCTCGGCAGGTTCGCGCGTCGGATCGCTGACCCACGCGCCTGCCGTCCCGCTCGCGAGCAGGACGGCCGCCGTGATCAGCTTCGTCCGCATTCGGGCAACGATGGCACGATCTCTCGGCCGTCGTGCCCGGTTTCGCCTCGCGGCGGTGATCGTTCCCACACCCGGACGTGGGGCCCGGGGAGCACGATCAGGCGACCCGACTACGCACGCGCGACGTTCGCGCTCTTCTTCTTCGCGGCCGGCGGCGGGGGCGCCTTCTTCGACGCCTTCGCTGCGAGCTTGGTGGGCTTCGCGGCGAGCTTGCCGTTGGTCTTCACGCCCTTGCCGTTGCCGTTCGCGTGACCATTGGTGTGGCCGTTTGCGTGGCCATTCGTCGCGGCCTTCGCCTTGACGACCGGGACCTTGGCGGCGGGGGCCGCCTTGGCGACCGGAGCGGCCTTCGCCGCGACCTTGGCGACCGGAGCGGCCTTGGCGACCGGGGCGGCCTTGGCGACCGGGGCGGCCTTCGCCGCGGGAGCCGGCTTGGCAGCCTTCTCCGGCTTCGCGGCCGGAGCCGGAGCCGCAACCGCAGCGACGACGACCGGCGCCACGACGGGCTTCACGGCCTTGATGCCGGCAGCGCTGCGGAGCTTGTCGACGAGCGGCGTCTGCTCCCACGTGAAGTTCGCGTTCTCGCGGCCGAAGTGGCCGTAGGCAGCGGTGTCACGGAAGATCGGACGGCGGAGGTCGAGCTCCGTGATCAGCATGCCCGGGCGGGCATCGAACGTCTTCAGCACGGCCTTGGTGAGGATCTCGTCGGCGACGATGCCGGTGCCGAACGTATCCACCAGCATCGAGACGGGCTCGGCGACGCCGATCGCGTACGCGAACTGAACCTCGCAGCGGCGAGCGAGGCCCGCAGCGACGATGTGCTTCGCGATGTACCGCGCGTAGTACGCGGCCGAGCGATCGACCTTGCTCGGATCCTTGCCCGAGAACGCGCCGCCACCGTGGCGAGCGTACCCACCATAGGTGTCGACGATGATCTTGCGGCCGGTGAGGCCGGTGTCGCCCTGCGGGCCACCGATGACGAAGCGGCCGGTCGGGTTGACGTGGATCTTGGTCTTCTTCGTGATCAGCTTCGCCGGGACGATCGGCTTGATGACGAGCTCGGTGATCGCATCGACGATCTCCTTGTGCTCGACCTCGGGGCCATGCTGCGTGGAGACGACGATCGCCTCGACGCCCGTGACCTCGCCGTCCTGGTAGCGGATCGAGACCTGGGTCTTGCCGTCGGGGCGGAGCCAGTTGATCCCGTTGGACTGCAGCTTGCGGACCTCTGCGAGCTTGAGCGCGAGCTGGTGCGCCATCTGGATCGGCAGCGGCATCAGCTCCTTGGTCTCGTCGCAGGCGTAGCCGAACATCAGGCCCTGATCGCCGGCGCCCTGCTTCTTCGGATCGCCACGGTCAACGCCCTGGGCGATGTCCGGAGACTGCTGCTCGATCGCGACCATCACGGCGCACGTCGTGGCATCGAAGCCGATGTCCGACGAGGTGAAGCCGATGTCGCGAACGGTGTTGCGCACGATCTTCTGGAAATCGAGCTGTGCGCGCGTGGTGATCTCACCGGCGACCAGCACGAAGCCGGTCTTGGCGACGGTCTCGCAAGCGACGCGACTATGCGGATCGACTTCCAGACACGCGTCGAGGATCGCGTCGGAGACCTGATCGCAAAGCTTGTCGGGGTGACCTTCGGTGACGGATTCGGAGGAGAACAGGTAGCTGGCCATAGAGGTGGCGGGACTATTCAGCGACGGGCCGGCGCTGTCAACACGGATAAGAGGTACGATATAGCGGATGCGATCCGTGCTGGTTGCGCTGGTCCTCCTCGTCGGGTGTGGAGGCACCAAGCCGGTCCCGAAACGCCTGGTGGTCGAGGGCGACCTCGGCTCATGGAAATACCGACGCTTTCAAGGCCCCCTTCTCGACGTCGAGGTCTGGATCGACGGCAACAAGGGCGAGGC
Organism: Myxococcales bacterium; assembly: GCA_016720595.1. Classification (GTDB taxonomy): domain Bacteria; phylum Myxococcota_A; class Polyangia; order Haliangiales; family Haliangiaceae; genus JABFXX01. The sequence continues at coordinate 210,248 of JADKKI010000012.1, read as the reverse complement.
CTACAGCGCGAGCTACATCACGAACGATGCCGAGAAGCGCGGGCACATCGAGGACAAGGATCTCGTCAACGTAACTGTAACGTCCTACGAGAAGCCCGATGGGGTGGTCCGCGAGACCGTGAAGCTGGTCCGGCGCCTGGCGCAGGAGAAGGGCTATCAGGTCGACGAGGAGAAGATCTCCGGGGTCCGCACCCTGACGATCAAGGGGCCGGGCGAGGCGTGGGCGATCTGGCCGTCGAAGCGGCACGTGGTGAAGGTCGGTGGCCAAGGCAGAACCTCGGTCCCGGGGTCGGTGGTGGAGAGCTACGGTGATCGCTATCCTTCGAAGCTGCCGGGTGGCGCTCTCGAAGGGCCGCTCCCTGCGGGCCCCGAGACCAAGCCCAAACCGGGCGACGTCAAGGAGCCCTACAACCCGAACGCACCGACCCCGAACCTCGACCACTACGATCCGAACAAGGTGAAGATCCCGGAGAAGAAGGTCGAGACCGACCCGGCGCCCGATCCGAAGCCAGATCCCAAGTCCGATCCCAAGAAACCGCCCAAGAAGAAGTAAGCAGACGTGACGATGCTGCGAGTCCTGCGCGGCGGCACCCCCGAGGCAGCCGCACTGCTCGATCGAACCACACGGATGGCCGGGTCGATCGACGACCAGGTCGCGGCGATCCTCGCGGATGTCCGGACTCGCCGGGACGCGGCCGTCGCCGACTACACGCGCCGGTTCGACAAGCGCGAGCCCACCGCGGGCAGCTACGAGCTGTCTCGTGCGCGATGGGCCGAGCTCGCCGCTGGCGTCGAGCCCCAGGTCCGGGCGGCGCTCGAGCTCGCCACCCAGCGGCTCCGCGCGTTCCACGCGCTGCAGCTCGATCCCGAGGTCGACGTCGTCCTCGACGGTGTGCGCCTCGAGCTCCGCGTCACGCCGCTCGCGCGCGTGGGCCTGTACGTCCCCGGGGGCACCGCGCGCTATCCCTCGAGCGTCCTGATGACGGCGATCCCGGCGAAGGTCGCCGGCGTGCCCGAGGTCATCATGGTCACGCCGGGTGCCTCGCCCGAAGCACTGCTCGCCGCGCAGCTCGCCGGTGTGGATCGCGTGTTCGAGCTCGGTGGGGCGCAGGCGGTGGCCGCGCTCGCATACGGCACCGAGACCGTGCCGCGCGTCGACAAGATCGTCGGGCCGGGCAATGCCTGGGTCGCGTCCGCGAAGCGGCAGGTCTACGGCGAGGTCGACATCGATTCGATCGCCGGTCCCTCCGAGGTCCTGATCATCGCGGATGCCGGCGCGAACCCCGCGTGGGTCGCGGCCGACCTGATCGCCCAGGCCGAGCACGACACCGAGGCGCGCGCGATCCTCGTCACCACGGCACCGGCGCTGCCGGCGGCCGTCGAGGCCGAGCTGCTCCGTCAGCTCGCGGATCTCCCGCGCAAGGAGATCGCACTCGCCGCGCTCCGCAGCCACGGCGCCGCCGTCATCGTCGCCTCGATCGAGGCCGCGATCGCGTACGCGAACGCGTTCGCCCCGGAGCACCTCGAGCTCCAGATCGCGGATGCGCGGGCCGCCGCGGCGCTCTGCACCACCTCGGGGGCGATCTTCGTCGGCGCGTACTCCTCGGAGGCGGCCGGGGATTACCTCGCCGGCGCCAACCACGTGCTGCCCACCGGCGGCGCGGCCCGCTACGCGTCTCCGCTCGGCGTCCACCACTTCCGCAAGCGCACCTCGATCGTCGAGTACAGCGCCGCTGCCGCCGCCGCACACGCCGCTCCGATCGCCGCACTCGCCGCGTGCGAAGGTCTCGACGGCCATGGCCGCTCGGCGCTGCTGCGGGGAAAGCCGTGAGCGGGCAATGAGCGTTCCCGGCGACGATCCCGACGACGATCTTGGGCCGCTCGCCGCTCGTGTGCCCGCCGCGCTGCGAGGTAGCACCGCGTATCACGTGCCCAGGCCGCCGCGCCTCGTCGCGAAGCTCGACGCCAACGAGCTCCCGTACGGCCTGCCGCCGGAGCTCCGCGCGAAGCTCGGGGCCGCGCTCGCGGAGGTCCCTCTCGAGCGCTATCCGGATCCACAGGCCGCGAGGCTCCGCGCGATCCTCGCGCACCAGCTCGGCGTCGCGGGCGGGCAGCTCGTGTTCGGCAACGGCTCCGACGAGCTGATCGCCCTGCTGTGCAGCGCGTTTCCCGGGCCGATCCTCACGCCGACTCCGAGCTTCGTCTACTACCGGATCGCCGCGATCGCGCGCGGGCTGCCGCTCGTGGAGGTGCCGCTCACGCCGGAGCTCGAGCTCGACGAGGCCGCCGTCGAGGCCGCGATCGCCCTGCATCGCCCGAGCGTGGTGTTCCTCGCGCTGCCGAACAACCCCACCGGCACGCTGTGGCGCATGGCGTTCGCCCTCGAGCTCGCAGCGCGCCACCCCAGCACCGTGATCGTCTCCGACGAGGCCTATGTCGCGTATGCCGGCGTCTCCAACCTCCCGGCGCTCGCCGCGCATCCGAACCTCGTGGTGATGCGGACGCTGTCGAAGATCGGGCTCGCAGGGCTGCGTGTTGGCTTCACGATCAGCGCCCCCGCGATCGCTGCGGTGCTCGAGAAGGTGCGGCCACCCTACAACCTGTCGTCCCTCGATCAGCGCGCCGCGGAGCTGGTGCTCGAGGACGGCGCTGCCTGGTGTGCGGCGCGCGCGGCCGAGGTCGTCGAGGAGCGCTCGCGCCTGGCGATCGCCCTGGCCGCGTTCGGGCTGCACGTGTTCCCTTCGCGCGCGAACCTGCTCCTGGTCCGGTTCCCCGATGCCGCCGCGACCTACGCGAAGCTCGCGGCGGCAGGGATCTCGGTGCGGTCCTTCGGCGCCACCGGCCCGCTCGCGAACTGCCTGCGGATCACCGTCGGGACCGCCGCCGAGACCGCGGCGCTTCTGCGGGCGTACGCGGCCTGATCCGTGCGCGCCGCGCTGGTCCTCGCACTCTGCGCGGCGTGTTCGGGCACCGAACCGGGCACCGAATCGGGCAGCGCACCTGGGCCGGGAATCGATGTCGACCAGGTGATGGTCCATGTCGGCTCGATGATGGTGCTCGGTCCGCGCCCCGGCGACACCGAGTATTCGCGCGATGCGGCGCGCTATATCGAGAAGGCGGTGACCGAGGCTGGTGGCAAGGTCGAGCGGTTCTCCGTTGGCGCGGTCGACCTCCCCGAGATCACGGTGCTCGGCGCCACCGTGCGGCGCGCCCACCGCGCCGAGGGGCTCGACCCGAACCTCGTCGTGCGGTTTGGTCCGCCGGGCCGCGTGCTGCTGATCATGGCGCACTACGACACCGTCGCCGGGAGCCCGGGCGCGGTCGATAACGCCGTCGCTGTGGGCATGCTGATCGAGCTCGCGCGCGCCCTCGATCTCGCGTCACCGAAGTACGGTGTGATGCTCGCCTTCACCGCGAACGAGGAGATCGGCCTCGTCGGTGCCGAGGCCCTGGCGGCGCGGGTGGGCGACGATGTGATGTTCGCGATCGCCCTCGATCTCGTCGGGGGCAGTGGCGCGCTCAGCCTCAACGGTGCGAGCGAGCTGATCGGCGCCGAGGAGATGCGCTGGCTCGCCGCCGCCGCGGATCGCGCCGGTGTGGTGATCCGTGCGCCGCTCGCCCACCGCGTGGTCAGCAGGTGGTGGCCCCAGGCCGAGCGCTCCGATCATGGCCCGTTCACGCGGCGTGGCATCCGCGCGGTCCACTTCTACGATCGCGGGCAGGATGGCGAGTGGATCGATCTCGCGTATCACAGCCCGCGCGATCTCCTGTCGCGCGTGGATCGCGGCTCGATCGACGAGCTCGGACGGCTGCTGTTCGCGCTGACGCGCTTGCCTCCACCCGAGGCGGGCGGTGCCGACGGCTTCTGGGTGCCCGTGCTCCACAACCAGGTCCTCGCGCGCTGGATCCTGATCGCGGTCGAGCTCGCTCTCGGCCTCCTCGCCTTCGGCCTCTTGATCTCGCTGCGCACCGCGCGCGTCCGCGGTGGCCTCGGTGCGCTCGCCGCGCTCTGCTGCTTCGTGCTCGCAGCGGGCGCGACGCTCGCCACCGAGCTGGTCACGCGCGGCGCGCATCCCGCGCCGTGGCTCCACGCGCCGCTGCGCGCGACGATCACCGAGATCCTCGTGCTCGCCGGCTCACTCGGGCTGGTTGTCTTGTTCGCGCGTCGCCTGCGGCCGTGGATCGGAGCGCTCCGCTACCACGCGATCGCGGTCGTCGTTCCGCTCGTGATCGGTGCGGCGCTGCTCGCGATCGGCGCCGCGGAGCTCGCCTGGATCTGGCTCGTCCCCGCCGCCGTGATCGCCCTCGCGCCACGCCTGGGGCCGGGGCGGTGGCTCGCACCGCTGGCGGCGGCACTCCCGATGGTGCTCGTGCTGACCCCGAACCAGCTTCGGGAGGCGGCCTGGAACGGCTTTCTACCGAGCTCCCTCCCCCTCGCGGTGCTCGTCACGGTGTTCAGCCTCCCGGTCGCAGCCTCGGTCGCCTGGCTGCTCCGGAGCCGGGGAACCACGGGTCCGCTGGGGGCATTCGTCCTCCCCATGGGGTGCCTACTCTCCGTCCTGACGGGAGTTGTCCTGGCGTCTCGCGCACATCCGCCGTGCACAGGTCCCGATTTCAACCAGTTCCACCTCGCCTGCGAGGTCACCCCCGGGGTGCGCTAGCAATTGCATGGACCCACTGTTACAAATGGTCTTACTGCGGGCTTTCTCCACTTCCATGCTGGTCCTGGTGTCGCTGGCTGCCTGCGACGTCGGGGAAGTACCCATTGGCGGCGGCGGTGGTGGTGGCGGCGGCGGCACGGATGCCGGGACCACCAACGGGTTCGCCACGGCGTGCGTCGATCGCAGCGCCACGCCTGGGGTCTCGCACGAGCACGGCGGCGCGGGTGGACCCACGCACGCTGGTGAGGGCTGTATTGGCGTCGGCTGCCACCTGCTCGGCCAGCCGGGCGGCGAGTTCACGGCAGCGGGCACCGTCTACAAGAAGGACGGCGTGACCCCGAACCCTGGGGTCATCGTACGCATCAAGAAGGGCACGATGACCCTGACCGCGGTGACCGAGAGCGCGGGCACGTTCCACTTCACGCAGGCGATGACGTTCCCCACGATCACGGACGTCTCGGGCTGCCCCGACTTCTCGAAGATGAACTCGATGATCGCCGCCGGCGGCGGCAACTGCAGCGGTGGCGCGTGTCACGCCGCGGGCAGCACGCAGGGCGTGATCAAGGGCATCAACTAACAACCGATCCCGAGAATCGGAGCGTCCGGTTCTGGTTCAGGTTCCCCGAGCCCGCGGCTACGTCTACTTCTTCTTGGACGCGATGAGGCGCGTGTACGCCTCCGCTGCCGACTTGCAGACCTGGCCGAGCACACCGATCTGGATCGGCGTCAGCTCCTTGCCGTGGCCGTAGAGCAGGTTGACGACGCGCTTGCCGATCGTGATCGCTCCTGCCGAGACGTGGTGCGGCTCCGCGCAGCCGAGGACCTTGTACAGGTACGAGCCCACCGTCGATGGTGTGAGGGGGCCGTGGAACACGTTGGTCTCCGAGGCGAGTGCGGACTGCAGCACGCTCGGCGCATCGAGCGGGATCAGCACGTGCTCGACGTGCGCATAGCCGGGGACGCCGAGGGCCTTCCAGCCGAACGCCATGTTGTCGCGGACCGTGAACACCACGCTCGATTCGAACGTGGACGCGGCGTAGCCAAGCAGCGCCTCGACGATGCGGTTGCGATCGGCGGCGAGCGCGAGCTCGCGCATCGCCACATCGGCCGTCATCGGCGTCACCATCAGTGGCGGCGGGATCGTGGTGCGCGTCCGCGGCGCCGACGCCTGCATCGGCGTGGTCTCGGCGAGCGGCGCGGTCTCGGCGGGCGCCGCATCATCGGCGTCGAGAGCATCGATCAGATCGTCGGCCTCGAGCTCGAGCGCCTCGGAGTCGTCGAACATCTTCGCCATCTTCATGCTGCGCAGGCGAGGGCGCGGGCCGGGAGCCGTGACGAGCGAGGCGGGCACCGGCGGCAGGCCGGGCAGTGGCGGCGAGGGCAGGCCGGCATCGACGGCGCTCTCATCGCCTCGCGCGGTGTCGGCGAACTTCACGAACCGCGCGGGGCGGGCCACGCCGTAGTAGCGCTCGATGTAGTAGTAGATCCGGACCTCGGGAGCCACGCGTGGCAGCACGCGGTACCCGGTGATCGAGTTCAGCGCCTCGAGGGTCGCGAAATCGTGGGGATCCTCGATCGCGGCGATCAGCTGTCGGTCCTGGACGACCAGTGGCACACACTTGTGCTTGAACGCGATCGCCGGTGGCAGCAGCCGGACCGCCGCCCGCTTGGCGCGCTCCAGCATCGCGCCGGTGGCGATCGGGATGCCCAGCTCGAGCCCCAGATACACGGTCAAGGCCTCGAGATCGATGAAGCCGTGCTCGAACAGGACCGTCCCGATCCGCCCCCCATCCCGCGCCTGGAACTTCAGGGCGGCATCGAGCTGCTCTTCGCTCAGCCGGCCGTCTCGCACGAGCATCTCGCCGAGCTTCATCTGCCTGCGAAGGTATCACGGACGTGCTACTGCACCAGAATGTGGCTCGGTCACCTGGGGGCGCTGCTGCTGGTCGTCCTCGCCGGTTGCGGCAGCAAGAGTGGCGAGCCCACGCCGCCGCCACCGGTGCCCACCCCGGCGTTGACAGGTGGCGGAGACGCCGAGCCGGCGGAACCCACGGCTCCGGACTTTCCCGAGGGCACCCACTCGCTCGAGCTGGTGCGGACGGTCGGCGTTCGGCTCGAGCCCGGGGATGACGAGAAGCGGATCGGCACGGTCGCGATCGATACGCGGGTCCGCTGGAAGCGCACCGCGAAGGGGAAGGGCTGCACGAAGCCCTGGGTCGAGATCGAGCCTCGCGGCTGGATCTGTGGGGACTACGTCAAGCCGAGCAAGAAGATCGCGATGGGGCGCGAGGTCCCGATGCTGGATCGCGGCGAGCTGGTTCCGGGTGTCTACGGCAAGGTGACCGCACCGAACTCGGTGACCTTCACCCTCGAGCAGCCCGAGAAGAAGAAGAAGGATCCGAAGGACAACAAGAACAAGCCGGTGACCTCGACGACCGAGGTCGATCCGGTCAAGGCCCCCGAGCCCAAGATGATCGAGGATCGGCCGCTGGTCGGCTCGATCAACGTCCGCCAGTACGAGGAGGTCACCGTCGCCGGCAAGACCTACTGGAAGGTCAGTCAGAAGGACAACGAGTACGTCCTGCGCTCGTCGATCTCGCAGCACAAGCCCTCGCTCTACGGCGGCGCGCGTCTCGGTGACGAGACCGGCTGGGGCGTGCCCGTCGCGTTCGTGTGGCCGCGCTCCGGCTATCAGCAGGCGTGGATCACCGCCAAGGCCACCGGCGCGGGCGCCGTGCGCCAGGTCGCGGCACGCACGCCGCTCGGGATCGTCGAGACCTCGAACGATCCGAAGGGCGCGCCCGTGGCGTATCGGGTCGGCGACAACGAGTGGATCCGCGCCGCCGATGTCCGCGTGTTCCAGCCCGCACCGGCGCCCGCCTTGCTGCAGAAGGGCGAGCGGTGGATCGATGTGGATCTCGACAACCAGATCCTCGTGGCGTTTGAAGGCGACATCCCGGTCTACGCGACGATGGTCTCGACCGGCGGCAAGGACACGCCCACCGAGACCGGCATCTACCGGATGTGGGTCAAGGAATCCGAGGCCGACATGAAGGGCCTGAACGGCGAGGATCCATACTCGGTGGCCACCGTGCCGTGGACGCAGTTCTTCAGCCCCGAGAAGGGCCTCGCGCTCCACACCGCGTACTGGCACGATCAGTTCGGCGTGAAGCGCAGCCACGGCTGCGTGAACCTCGCGCCGCGCGATGCACGCTGGCTGTACTTCTGGAGCGATCCGCAGGTCCCGCCGGGCTGGACGATGGCGGCCGGAGTCGTCGAAGCCCCGGGCTCGATCGTCCGCGTCCGCACCAAGGACCAGCCGGATCCACCGCTGCGTGGCTATGCGAAGAAGGTCCAGGAAGCGCGTCAGGTCTCGTCGCCGTGATCTACAGTAGCGATCCCAGATGAAGCACGTGTGGCTCATCGCTCTGATCGTCGGCTGTGGCAAAGGCCACGCGGTCGACAAGCCCAACGGCGGCTCCAACGTCGCCACCGGAAGTGGAACCATGATGAACAAGCCCGGTAGCGGCTCGAAGGCGACGTTCGTGCGGGGCGCCGCGCTCACTCCCAAGGCGGCCTTCCTCACCTGGCTCGAGAGCCAGAAGCGCGAGGGGGAGCCCCGGCTCGTCCGGCTGCCGATCGTGTTGCCCCGGGATGGCGGGAGCTTCGACATCAGCAAGGCCCGCATCGGCGCCGCCGCAGACGCCGTCGAGGTCTACGCGAACGATGCGTCGCTGGGCGTCGGGCTGGCGGACCGCGCCCAGTCGGCCTGCGAGGACACGGCGGTGACCACCTGCGCGTTCCTGGCGGAGGGCTACTGGCGTGGCGACAAGGGCGGCGGCCTCGAGTTCGACGTGAAGAAAGCTGAGGAACTTCCGGCAGATCGGGTCGCGGGAGTGACCTTCGCGGAGGTCGAGGGAGAGAGCGGGAACTAACGGGCCGATCTGCCCGTAACATGGAGCCGAGCCCATGACGGATACCCCGGCGGCGACCCCCGAAGAGCGCAAGCGCTACCTCGATCAGTCCAGCCCCGACAAGCTGGTCTCGGGCAAGGCGGGTGCACGGTTGAACCTCGCAGCGGATGCGATCGCGGCGACCAAGCGAGCGATCGCTCACCAGGGCAACCAGGTCCCATCGCTGCAGTCCACGAAGATGAACTCCGCCTATCGCCTCTCGGCGATGCGCGATCCGCGCTGCTGGGAGTACACGCCCGAGGCCAAGGCGCTGAAGGACAAGTACCCCGAGGCCGATACCGCGGCGCGCGCGGACATCGCGCACGGCGGTAACTGCGGCGAGCACTCGTGGGTCGCGTACTGCTACATGCGCGAGCACGGGGCGGGCGAGACGATCAACCGGGTCAGCCCGACGTACATCGATCACGCCTTCGCGATCGTCGGCGATCTCAAGTCCGACAGCGATCAGGATCTCGTGGTCTCCGATCCGTGGACCAACGCGCCCGTCGCGTGCCTCTGGGAGGATCACTTCGCGAAGGGCCCACGCGAGCAGCTGCGCCCGAAGACGATGGTCGCCGATGGCCACAGCTACAAGCTCGCGATCGCGGCCGGCCTCAAGCTCAGCGCGTACGGTGTGCAGATGATCAACGGTGCGGAGAGCGATGCCGACACCAAGAAGATGACCACGACCGATCGCGAGAAGAACCACTTCTGGAGCCACGACGACGCGCGCGCACAGGGCGCCCAGTTCCACTACAAGCCGGAACAGCCGCCCGCGCACCAGGATACCGAGCACGTGAATCCGCGCCGCGTCGCCACGCAGGAGTAGCTCCACGATCACACCAGGGCCTCGCGGTCCGAGTAGACTCGCGCTGTGACCACGGCCTGGCCATCTCATCCGCTCGGGCTGCTTCCACGCCGCTCCGGGCCGCGCACGTCGCGGAGCGATGCGATGTTGCTCCTCGAGAGCGAGCGCACGGTGGCGGCCGCGCTCGCGGTGCGGGCGATCGCCGACGGCTGGGACACCGGTCGCCTCGGCACCGGCACCGAGGTGCTGCCACGCGAGCGTGAGGTGCTCGGGCTCCTCGGCGTCGCCCAGGGGCTCGCGAGTGCGCGGGTCACCGAGGCCAGCGAGTCCTTGCTCGAGGTCATGGATCGCCACCGGGAGATCGAGGCCTCGGTCGCCGGCCGGCATCCGTTGCAGGAGATCATCGAAGAGCTCGGGCTGAGCCAGCTCGGCCGGATGATCGTGATGCTGACGGCGGCGCCGCAGATGTGGGGCGAGATCGCGCAGCTCTACGCGATCGTCGCGAACAACGGCACCCGCGCGATCGTCGACGAGCACCTGCTGCGCCAGCTGCTCGGCCCCACGATCAATCCGCACGAGCTCGCGGCCGAGCTCGATCCGCGGCAGCCGCTACGGCGGTTCGGCCTCCTGCGCGCCACCAGCGACGATCCCCGTCCGTTCACGGGCCTCGCGCCTGATCCGATCATCCTCGCGCGCCTCCGTGGTGACGAGCTCCATGAGGATCCACTCGGCGAGCTCGAGCTGCTCCCGCTCGGCAAGCCGATCACCGAGCTCCGCATTCCGGAACCGATCGCCGCTCCGATCCGCGCGGCGATCTCGCACAGAGCTCCGCGGCCGCTGCGGATCGTCGTGCGGGGCCGCGATGGCAGTGGACGTCGGACGCTGCTCTCGTCCCTGGCGGGGCTCGCGCATCGCCGGCTCGCGATGATCAACCTGCACTACCTCGGCGAGGGCGGACGCTCGCCGATCGCGGCCCTGAACCATGCGCTCGATCGGTGCGTGCTGGCCGGATGGATCCCCTGCATCGACGGCCTCGACAGTGTCGCGGCAGACGATCGGCCGCTCCGCGAGCGGATGCGCCACGCGCTCGCCACGTTCCCCGGGCCGCTCGGGCTGCGGATGGATCGAGATGCGCAGCCACCGATCGATCCGGGCTACCTGCTCGTCGACGTCCCGGACCTGAGCGAGACCGAGCGGCTCGAGATCTGGCGGACCGAGCTCACCGCGCACGGCGTGACCTCGCCCGCCGATACGCTCGGCCCACTGACTTCCCGGTGGCGGATCGGGCCGGGCACGATCCACCGCGTCGTCGCGCACGTGACGGAAGGCGGACGGCCAAACATCGCCACCGCCGAGATCGATCAGGCGGTGAGCCAGCACCTGGAGCGGAAGCTCGGCGATGTGGCCGAGCGGATCCGTCACCTGCCCAGCCTCGCGGACATGGTGCTCCCGGTCGACATCATGGACTCGATGACCGAGTTCCTCGCGCGGATGCGCATGCACCGGCGCGTGTTCGAAGACTGGGGCATGACGCGCGTGGCGAGCACCGGCCGCGGCATCACCGCCCTGTTCCAGGGGCCGCCTGGCACGGGCAAGACGATGGTCGCGGGTGCACTCGCGCGCGAGCTCGGGATCGATCTCTATCGCGTCGATCTCTCTCGCGTGATGTCGAAGTGGATCGGAGAGACGGAGCGCAACCTCGGCAACGTGTTCTCCGCGGCCGAGGAGAGCCAGGCGATCATCCTGTTCGACGAGGCCGACTCCTTGTTCGGCAAGCGCACCGAGGTGAAGTCGAGCAACGATCGGTTCGCGAACCTCGAGGTCAACTACCTGCTGCAGCGCCTCGATTCGTTCCTCGGGATCGCGATCCTGACCACCAACCTCGGCACGTCGATCGATCCGGCGTTCAAACGTCGCCTCGCGTTCCGCGTACACTTTCCGATCCCCGACGAGGAGCAGCGCGAGCAGCTGTGGCGCTCGCACCTCCCTCCGACGCTGCCGACCACGGCAGACCTCGATCTCGCCGACCTCGCGCACCGGTACCCGCTGACCGGCGGCTCGGTGCGCAACTGCGTCCTGCGCGCCGCGTTCCTCGCCGCTGCCGAGGACGCCACGCTCTCGCAAGATCACCTGCTGCGCGCCGTGCGGCTCGAGTATCGCGCGGCGGGCAAGCTCAGCGAGAGCGGCCCGCTCGAGTGACCTGCCCGCTGTCGTGAACGGGGCTGTGGGGGTTGATCCTTCGTCGCGCCCGATGTCATAAGCACTGCGTGACCCCGAGCGAATCCCTGCAGCGCCTCGTCGAGGGCAACCAGCGGTACGTCGCCAACGTGCGCGGCGCCGAGTCCACTCCCAGTCACTTCCGTCGCGTGGAGCTCGCCACGGCACAGCGGCCGTTCGCGGTCGTGCTCGGCTGCTCCGATTCGCGCGTCCCGGCCGAGCTGGTGTTCGATCAGGGCCTCGGGGATCTGTTCGTGATCCGCGTCGCCGGCAACATCGTCGCGCCCTCGCAGCTCGCGAGCGTGGAGTTCGCGGCGCAGGCGTTCGGCTGCAGCCTCGTGGTGGTGCTCGGCCACTCGCAGTGCAGCGCGGTCAGCGCCACGCTCGATGACATGACGCCCGGCGCGGCGGATGCGCCCGCGAGCCTGAACTCGATCATCAGCCGGATCCGGCCGGTGGTGGTGCCGCTCGTCGAGCTCGGCAACGCCCTCCCGCGGGAGACCCTGATGCGCGCCGCGGTGCGCGCGAACATCCGCGCCTCGGTTGATGCGATCCAGCGCGGCACGCCGCTGCTCGAAGGCCTGAGCGTCTCGGAGCAGCTGGTGGTGGTGGGGGCCGAGTACGATCTCGTCACCGGCGTGGTCGACGTGATGCAGCCGCTCCGCTCGCGGGCATCCACGAACCCGCCGCCGACGACTTAGTGGCGCCCGAACAGCGCTCGACACGCGCGACGCGCCGTGGGCTGCTTCGCGGATGGGCGTCGGCCCGGCGCCCGCCGAAGAACCGCCGGCGCATGCGCGGACGAGGCAAGGTAGGTGCGGGACAAGGCTCGCCTCGATAGTCACGGTCGCCGGGCCGACCCCATCCGCTCCGCGGTCGCCCACGGCGGGTCGCACGTTGACCTGTCGCGATCTGACTGAACGCAGGATCCGGATCGCGTCGAAGCCGTGGACTGCTCCATGGAGGGCGTGAAGACCTACCGGCCGTACTCGCCCGAGAAGTCGTTCGTGTGGTGCCCTCCTCAAAGGAATGGCTGCTGGATCGGATGCCAAGATCCGCGAGATCCGAGCGGCGCTGAAGAAGGAGACGCGAAGCGTCGCGCCGCGGTACTGAGTCGACAGGCAGAGCTGCTACGAATTCATGCCATCTCGTTCACGTCACCGCGACGGCTCGCCGGGGGCGACCGCGGAGCGGATGGGGTCGGGGCGGCGACTGTGACTACGCCGGCGGGCTCACGCCCCGCACGTACCTTGCACTCGGTGGCGCGGGCGCCGGAAGTTCTTCGGCAGGCGCTGCGCCTGACCTCATCCGTGACGCAGCCCGCGGCGAGCCGAGCGGGTTCGCGCTCGGGCAGGAGCGCCGGGCCCTGCCCTACATGCTCTTAGGCGCTGAGGACCGGGAGCTTCTTCGGCAGCGAGGCGAGGACCTGGGCCTCCGCCGCATCGAGCGCCTGGATCAGCTCGGCCCCGAACACGTCGCCGAGCGTGTCGCGCGTGATCCGGTACAGCGTCGGCCCATCGACGAACACGCACGAGTAGTCCGTGTACTCGTCGGCGATCACGATCGCGTCACCCTCGTACGAGAGCGGGAACAGGCGACAGATCGCGGGCTTCACGCCGCGGAAGTCCCAGCCCTGCTCGATCGAGGCGCGATGGATCGCGCAGCCGCGCTTGTCGTGCTGGAGGAACAGGCAGCCATCGTCGACCACCTCGGTGCGGACCACGGCCCCGGACGGATAGTCGTCGTCGTGCTCGACCTCGTTGTCGAACCACGGGCGCTGCTGCACCGCGGGCTTGAGCAAGGGACGGATCTGCTCGGCGCGCGCGAGGATCGCGTCGCGCTCAGCGAGATCGACGTCGCAGCCGTACTGGCAGCACGCGTCGAGCTTCTTCGTGTGCGTCTCGACCATGGTGCACTGGTGCTCCATGCAATCCGCCGCCATCTTCTGCGTGAAGATCAGCGCCCACACCTGGCGGAACCGCGGGTGGTCGAGGGGAACGAACGACTCGAGCGATGACGTGTCCATGGGGCGGCGGAATCTACTCTGTTCGCAACAGACTCGCGAGGTCGATGCGCGTGCCGTCGCCGCCTTCGGTGCGATCCACGGCGAGGACCAGGGCCGACAGGGTCTCCTGATCGATCACGCAGTCGGCATCTGGCGTCACGTGGGTGAAGTTCTTGAAGCAGGACTGGACCACGGGGAGCGAGCCCTGGCGCATGCGGATCGGTGCACCGTGGGATCGGCAGACCACCGGCCGGACCGCATAGATCAGGCACCGCCCATCGGGATCGAGCGCGGCGCAGCGATCCTCGGGCCCGGTGGCCGCGTTCGCGGCGAGCGCGGCGCGGCGAGGAGCATCCCAGGTGGCGAGCTCCTGCCCGATCGACCGGGCCTCGACGCCCGTCACGGTCAGCCGCGCGTGGCAGCAGTCCGAGCAGCCCGTCCCACACTGCATGTCGCTCCCGTGCCGCGCCTCGACCCGCGCGAAGAACGCATCGACCTTGGCGGTCACCTCGTCGAGCCGACTCACGCCAGCGGGATAGCACGCAGCGCTTCCGACGTGGGGTACTGTGCGAGCGCCATGGACCTCAACGACATCGTCGTGTTCACCAAGGTCGCCGAGACCAAGAGCTTCACCGGCGCGGCCGAGCAGCTCGGCCTCCCGAAGTCCACGGTGAGCCGGAAGCTGGCACAGCTCGAGGAGCGGCTGGGCGTGCGGCTGGTCCAGCGCACCACGCGCAAGCTCGCCCTGACCGAGATCGGCGAGGCATACTACGAGCGGGCGGCGCGGATCGTCGCCGACCTCCAGGCCGCCGAGCAGGTCGTCACGGACATGCAGGCCACGCCGCGCGGGCGGCTCCGCGTGACGGCACCGATCGATCTCTCCACGCGGTACCTCGGCGCGATCATCGCCGAGTTCATCGCCAGTCACTCCGATATCACCGTCGAGCTCGACGCCACCGATCGCGTCGTCGATCTGATCGAGGAGGGCTTCGACGTGGTCGTGCGGTTCGGTCCGCTCCCGGAGTCCACCCTGATCGCCCGCAAGCTCGCGACGTTCGACGGGATCCTGTGCGCGGCACCCTCCTACCTCGCGAAGCGCGGCACGCCCACGTCGATCGAGGAGCTCGACGATCACGAGAAGGTGCTGTTCCTTCCGAGCGCGCGCTCCACCGGCTGGACCCTGACCAATGGCGACCAGAGCTACGAGATCGGCCGTCCTGCCCGGTTCATCAGCAACAACCTCGCGGCGGTTCGCGATGTGGTGCTCGCCGGTGGTGGCATCTCGGTGATGACCGAGTTCATGGTGGCCTGCGACATCCAGGAGGGAAAGCTCGTGAGCATCCTCCCGGGGTGGGGCGGGCGTGCGATCGAGGTCCAGGCCGTATATCCCGCGCGCCAGAACCTCCCACCGCGCCTGACCCTGTTCCTCGATCACCTCGCGAAGTCCCTCAATCCTCCGCCGTGGAAGCGCGCGCCGATCTGAGCGGCGATTTCGTGCGAACGTCACGGCTCCAAGGAGGACCCCGATGATCCCGATCGAACAGTACGCGGAGCTGTGCGCGTTGATGGCCGACACTGCCGGTGACGTCAACAAGGAGAACGCGATCGCCGCCGCCCACGGGGTGAGCCCGGAGGCGTGGCATGCGTCGAAGACCGGCTACACCGCGAAGATGAGCGACCCCAACGACATGGGGCGCACCGCGATGGCGTTCATGCCGCTGTACTCCGCCGCGCAGGCGCGGGCGCGGGGCGGCAAGGAGCCCTGCACCCTCGAGTTCTATTCGAAGGTCCATGCGGAGATGTCCTTCAAGAAGGACGTGATGGGCAACAAGATCAACCACCACCTGGTGCTGGCCGAGAACGGCACGCACCACCAGGCATGGCTCGAGTGCGAGGGCTACTGGACGCCGATCGTCGGAGCTCCGACGATCCTTGGCCAGCACAACCCGAAGTTCAATCCAGAGCTGGCGGCGAAGTTCGGCGCGCTGATCCAGGCCGAGTCCGATCGCATCAACGGCATCCGCCGCTGACCCAGCTCACCCGCGCCACGCCGACCACGCGAGCCAGCCCCATCCGATCAGGAACGCGAGCCCGCCGAGCGGCGTGATCGCGCCGAGGCCCTTCACGCCGGTCAGCGCGAGCGCGTACAGCGATCCGGAGAACACCACGATCCCGAGCTGCAGGAGCCAGCCCGCCGTGGCCGCGCCGCGCGTGGCGATCAGACCGCACAGGATGAGCGCGAGCGCATGATACATCTGGTAGCGCGCGGCGGTCTCGAAGATCTCGAGCGCGCGAGGCTCGAGCCGATCCTTCAGCCCGTGCGCGCCGAACGCACCCGCCGCCACGGCGATCGCCGCGTTGAGGGCACCGAGAGCGATCAGCGGGGAGCGGTCGGCCATGCGGCGAGCCTACCCCACGCTGACGATCACGGCATCGCCGTCGGCCTCGACGCGGATCGGCACGTCGAGGAACAGCCCGATGGTCTCGATGTTGGTGGTCGCATGCAGCGAGAGTGGTGCGCAGCGGAACCGGCCACCACCCACGAGCGCGAGGGGCAGCACGAGCTGATCCGCGAGGTGCTCGCCGACCGGCACGTTGGCAGCGAGGTACGCCGCGGTCGCGTCACATGCACGGGCGGCCACGAGCTCGGCGCGCACGCCCTTCTCGCCGAAGCCCGTGATCAGCTCGTGACCCGCTCCGACCTCGATCATGAGGAGGTTGCCGATCGCCGCATCGGTCACCTCGCGGACCTCGCAGCTCGCGGCCGGGAACCGCTCTCGCACCACCGCGAGCTCGCGAGCGCCCACGTGCGTGGGGAGCCGCGAGAGCAGGGCGGTGGCGTGGAGCTGAGCGCTCGGTGCCGCATCGATGATCTCGATCGGCTGGAGGGCGCCCGGCCGGATCTCCAGCGTGAGCTGCCCGAGGGGCCCGCGCACGTCACCGACGAAGCCGTACTGATCGAGCGCGAGCGTGACCTCGGCGCCCATCTCGCGCAGCCGCGGGAGGAACACGCGCTCGAGGAACTCGAACGGCGGGGCCATCGGATTGTGCGTGCCGCCACGGATGGTGGCGCGCAGCCCGTGCCCGCCCACGATCGCGGGGACCAGGATGGTCTGGACGAGGAGCGTGGTCGAGCCGGCAGTGCCGATGTCGATCGCGAGGCTCGCCGCCGCGGATCGGCCCGGGCGTCAGCTCGGTACTTCGAATCGACCTTCGCGCCGTGCACCGTGCCACCGCACAGCTTCACCGCCGCATCGACACACGCCACGTGTTGGCGGCGCAGCCCCGGCTTGGCCCGCCCGGCGCGGATGTTCCGCATCGTGATCGGGCGCCCGGTGATCAGCGACAGCGCGAGCGAGGTCCGCAGGATCTGCCCGCCGCCCTCGCCGCGCGAGCCATCGATGTCCACCGGCGTGCTCACGTGCTCACCCCTTGACGCAGACGACCTGACGCAGCTCGTGCACGATCTCCACGAGCGCCGCCTGCGCCTCCATCACCTTGTCGATCGGCTTGTACGCCATCGGCGTCTCGTCGATCACCGCGGCGTCCTTGCGGCACTCGATACCCTCGGTGGCCGCGACGTGATCCTCGACGGAGAACCGCCGCTTGGCCTCACCACGCGACATCGCACGCCCGGCGCCGTGGCTGCACGAGTGGAACGACTCCGGCTCGCCCTTGCCGCGCACGATGTAGCTGCGCGCGCCCATCGAGCCCGGGATGATCCCGAGATCTCCGAGCCGCGCCCGCACCGCACCCTTGCGCGTCACGAACACGTCGTGGCCGAAGTGGTGCTCCTTCGCGACGTAGTTGTGGTGACAGTTGACGGCGAGCTCGCCGAGCTCGAACGGCGGCAGCTCCGCGCGCGCGACCTCGATCACCGCGTCCATCATCAGCTGGCGGTTGGTCATCGCGTAGCTCTGCGCCCAGCTCACCGCCTGCACGTAGTCGTCGAAGTGCTCGGTGCCCTCGCGCAGGTACGCGAGATCGATGTCCGGCAGATCATGGACGTGGATCTTCATGTCCTTCTTCGCGAGCGCGATGAAGTACGTGCCGATCCGGTTGCCCACGCCGCGCGAGCCGGAGTGCAGCATGAACCACACGCGATCGCGCCTCGTCGAGGCAGACCTCGATGAAGTGGTTGCCGGTGCCGAGCGTGCCGAGGTGGTTGAGGTCGTTGCCGTCCCCGATCCGCGGGTGCTTGTCGGCGAGGATCTTGTACTCGGCCGAGAGGGCCTTCCACGCCTTGGTCGGCGCGTGCGGGACCTTGTGCCATGCGCCGCGATCACCGCGCCCGCCGTTCGAGGTGCGGCCGTGCGGCACCGCCTTCTCGATCGCGCTGCGCAGGGCTTTCAGCGAATCGGGCAGCAGCTTCGCATCGAGGTTGGTCTCGACGGCGACCATGCCGCAGCCGATGTCGACGCCGACGGCCGCCGGGATGATCGCGCCCTCGGTGGGCACGACGCTGCCGACGGTGGCGCCGATGCCGTAGTGGACATCGGGCATCACCGCCACGTGACGGAACACGATCGGCAGCTGGGAGAGGTTGGTCAGCTGCTTCTGGGCAGCCGCCTCGATCCCCACGCCGCGGGTCCACGCCTTGATCGGAACGCGACCCGTGCGAATCAGCTCGTAGCTGGGCTCTTCATGCGACATGACGATGCTCTGGCCCGTGGCCAGCCTTGGCGATCGCAGACGAGAGGCCCGCGCTCGACCTCCTACCTAAAGGTTTCGGAGGCGCACGGCAAGCGCGATGTCGTAAACCTCCGAACCTACAGCCTCTGCTCGCGCCGCCAGCGGGTGATGGCGGTGGCTCGCTCGTCGCCCCCGCTGGCCTTCAGACCTCGCTCGGATCGATCCAGCAGCTCGAGCACGCGTGCGCGATCGGGGCTCGGGCGGCGGGCCCACAACACCTGGGCGAGCGCGAATTCGAGCTCGGCAGTCTCGTCGGTGGGCAGGCCCTGCGCGACGAAGATCGCGAGCGCGGACTCGAGCAGCGGTGCGGCCTCGGCGAACTGCTGCTCGTGCTGGAGCGCCTTCCCGAGCGAGACGAGCAGCCTTGCATGCGCCGGATGCTCGGGCGGCAGCGTGCGCTCGACCGTGCCCAGGGCGCGCCGCAAGTACGGCAAGGCCTCGTCCACCCGACCGTATTCCAGCAGCAGCCCGCCCACGTTCGCCTCGTGCACCGCGAACCTGGAGCTCTCGGCGGGCCAGACCCGGGCGTAGATCGCGTGGGCGCGAAGCATCAGCTCGATCGCCTTCGCAGGATCGGACTCCTGATACGCGTTGGCCATGCTCTCGAGGATCGCCGCGAACGTCGGGTGCTGCTCTCCAACCAGCTCGCGGACTGCTGCTGCGCTCCGCTCGAGGAGCGGCAACGCCTCGTTCGCGCGCTCCATCTCGATCAGCTCGTCGGCGATCAGCTGCTCGAGCTCGGCCTCCACGCCACGATCGGCCTGCCCCACCATCGCCAGGCTTCGCTGATGCAGAGCCAGGGCCCCCGCGTGATCGCCGCGCGCGGACAGCATCGCGCCCTGCGTCGTGAACAGCTGGATCTTGGTCGCTTCACTGCCCTGCATGGTCTCGAGCAGGGCCAGCCCGAGATCGAGCTGGCGCTGGCCCTCCGCCACGTCATGCAGCGTGAGCCCGAGGACCTGGCTGAGCCGCTCGCGGATCTGCGCCTCGATCAACCTGCTGCGCCCTGCGACCGCCGCGAGCGCCGCCCGCTCGAGCGTCGCACGTGCGGAGTCGGTGGAGCGAACTGCGTATTGAAGACTGCCCAGCGTAAACCACGCCTCGGCCTCGAGCGGGCGATAGCCAACCTCACTCGCCGCGGTCGCGGCCGCGGCCGCAAGCGCGAGCCCCGCGGGATACCGGGTGGTGACCGTCGCGTTCCCGGCCTCGGCGAGCTGCCGCCGGATCGCCTCGATCCGCCCGCGGATGAGCGGATCGGCGGGAGGTGGAACCTCGTCCGCCAGGGAGGTCCGATCGGCACAGGCGCGCACATCGGTCAGTTTCGCGAGCGCTTGCGTGGTGTTCAGCACGAGGTCCGCATCGGCCCTCTCGAGCAGCGCACCCGTGGCGGCGAGAACGGACGTGCAGCGATCGAGGCACTGCGCGCGCCGATCGAGCAGCTCGGGAGATTGCGTGCGCTCGACGTGCGTGGCGCGACACGCCTCGCTGTACCCGGCGCGCAGCTTCGTCGCGTACTCGTCGAGCGTACGCCGTGCGGTACCTCCCGCATGCACGGCGTACGGTAGCTGCGTCGCCGCATAGCTGCGCTCGAGCTGCGCGGCCTGGGCCGGGGTCCACGCCGCGGACACTCCCACACCAGCTTCGGCGCACGGATCGGCGGATGGACCCGCGCGCGGGGCGAGCATGACCCCGATGCCGAGCCCGACGCTCGCCACCGCGCCCACGGCCCATGGCCAGCGTGCCGGGGCCGCGAGCTTGCGGAGCTCGCGCGCCACGTCGTGCATCGATGTGAACCGTGCATGAGGATCGTACGCGAGGGTGCGCGTGAGGATCGTGCGCGCTCCCTTGGTGATGTTGGCCCAGTCGATGTTCGGCGACTGCATCGCACTCGAGAGGGCCTCCAGGCTCGAAGCGACGATCGGCCGCGATCCCTTGAGCGCCTCATAGAGAACGATCCCAAAGCTATATTGATCACTACGCGCATCGGAGGACTCGCCGGCCAGCTGCTCCGGCGCCATGTATGCCGGGGTGCCGGCCGCCTGGGTCCCCAGGGCAGGAGTCAGCGGCACGTTGGAGCTCGCGTTGACCCGAGCCAACCCGAAATCGGTGACCTTCGCCGTGCCATCGCGTGCGACCAGGACGTTCTCTGGCTTGAAGTCGCGATGGACCACGCCGGCGTCGTGCGCGGCGGCCAGGCCCTCCGCGATGCTCGCGAACAGCACGTACCACGCGCGTGGCGAGCGCGCCTGTTCGGCAAACGCGGCGCGGAGGGTCCGCCCTTCGACGAGCTCCATCGCGACGTAGACCTGCGCATCGGTGACCCCGGCGTCGTAGATCCGCACCACGGCGGGGTGGTTGACCTGACCCATCGCCTGCGCCTTTCGCAACACCACGGCGGAGTCCGCGAATCCATCGACATGGATCAACTTCAACGCCACGTGACGTGCGACCACGGGATCGAAGGCGCGATAGACCACGCCCATCGCGCCCGCTCCGAGCGGACCCTCGATCTGATAGCGACCGATCACACTGCCGACCGCGAGGTCGTGGGTCGCGCGTGGATGATCGAGATGCCACTCGCGAACAACGAGCGCCATCAATTCGCGACAGGCATCGCACGTGTCGAGCTCGGCAACGACCTCATCACTGGCCGCGACATCGAGAGAACCACCCAGGAAGGCGACAATGGTAGCCTCGTCGACGCAGCCCATGGGGTCTCCCTGTAGCCCAGTTCAGGTCTGCCATCAAGCTGGCGCAGAAGCGTGGCCCGATCTCCACGTGCCGATCGCTGCGTTCGAGCTGCTCGTCGGTGAGCGGGTCGCCGCAGGCGGTGATCACGATGCCGCGGAGCTCTACCTCGCGTGTGGGTGCGCGCTCGGTGACGCCACCGCTCTCCGGATCTTTGATCGGCAGATCGCAGGTGGCCTCACGGCGGCGCTCCGGCGGATGCGTCTCGACGATGCGACCGCAGCGGACGTGCTGCAGCAGCTCCGTCTCCGGCTGTTCACCGCAGCTCCCGGCGAGCCTCCGAAGATCGTCGCATACGCGGGGACCGGGAAGCTCGGTGCGCTGGTGCACGTGGCTGCGATGCGGCTCGCGCTAGATGCCAGGCGCAGCCAGCGCCGCCTCGATCCCACGCCGGTCGAGGATCACCTCGGGTCCACTGCCTCGCCGTCCGCCGATGTGATCACGCTGCTGAACAAGGCCGAGCTGCGGCAGGCGTTGCGGCAGGCGTTCGAGCAAGCCGCGGCTGATCTGCCGAGGCGCGATCGCACGTTGCTTCGCATGAACCTGCTCGACGGGCTCAGCATCGACGAGCTGTCGACGATGCACCGCGTCCACCGCGCCACCGTCGCTCGCTGGTTGGTGGCGGCACGCGAGCAGCTCACCGCCGACGCCCGCCGTCGGTTCGTGGAGCTGGCGGGGATCGACGGGGCGGACCTGACGTCCGCGGGCGAGCTCGTCGAGAGCCAGCTCACGGTCAGCCTCGAGCGCCTCCTACGATCGCGCGCCTGAGCGGTGGTGGCGGCAATTCTCTAGCGTTCACGGCCAGGTAGCAGCCTGGCGCCGATTGCAGCGCAGATCTCTGCGACCTGCGTGTCGTGCCTGCGTTCTACCAGCACGATGAACTCCGATGCGCCTCCCGATCTCCGTCGTCACCTCTCTCTGGTCTTGACCATCGCGCTCGCGGGCTGCCTGGCCGCGTGCTTTCCGATGGCCCACCGAACGATCCCCGCCGCGAACCCGAGACTCGGCGACGGCCCTCGCGGTGAGCTGCGGATCCCCTCGAAGGACGAGCGGCTCCAGAAGGACTGCGCGCTCGCGGGGGACTGGTACTGCCTCGACAGCTTCTATCGGATCGAGTCCGCGGACAGTTCGGAAGTCGTGGTGCGTTACCGCGCGGTCGCCATGACCGCCGAGCAAGCGCGCCTCGAGGCCTCGCAGATCCGCAAGATGGTCCTGATCACCGAGGACGGCCGCAAGGTCCGGGCGAAGCTGTCCTCGCGGTTCGAGGTCCGGCCGCTCCCGATCCTTCGCTACGAGGACGACGGCTACGTCAAGACCGGCCGCGTCGAGTACGTGCCCCAGGCTGACGGTCGGGTGATCCGGCAGGACGAGACGACGATCGGTACGGTGAGGCGGAAGATCTCGCGCGTGATTGGGAGTAGCTACATCGTGTTCCAGGGAGCCGATCTGATCTCTCCGGGCTCCAAGAGAGTCGTGATCGAGTTCGAGAAAGGCCTCCTCGGAGGCGGTGCACGATGGGTGTTTGACTTCATCGGAACCGAGGTGCGGAATGCCAAGCTCGCCACCAACGAGCCGAGGCTGTGAGCTCGATGACGCTCACCACCACGACCCGAAGCTCGCGGAGCTGCGTGTTACTGCCGACGGCGCTGGCGATGTTGATCCTCGCGTGCGGTCACGATCCGCATGGCCGGAACGATCCGGACACGGACGGAGGCGCGGGTGCCGACACGGACGCAGGCACGGGCGCGGACACGGACGCCGGGACAGTTCCGGATACGGACGCGGGCTGCAGCGCTGGCTGCGGCGTCATGTGCGTCGATGAGTGCACACCGGGAGAGCGGCGCTGCGCGGGCACCGGCGGTCAGGGCGCTCAGACCTGCGGCAACCATGACGCCGACGCATGTTCGGAGTGGGGCGCGGTGATCGCGTGCGCTCCCGACGAGGTGTGCGGCGCCGAGGGACGCTGCGTGCCGTCCTGTGTGGGCCCCGCATGCTCGTGTACGCCGAGCTGCGCGGCCGCGGTGTGCGGCGGTAGCGACGGATGCGGTGGCAGCTGTGCAGTCGGGACGTGTGGCCCGGATCAGACCTGCCAGCAAGGCAGCTGCGTGTGCGCCGCCCAGACCTGTGGCGGTGCGTGCTGCGGCGCAGGCGAGCTGTGTCAGGCCAATGCGTGCGTCCCGGGGCCGACCGCGGTGTGGCGTTCGCAGACCGCGATCACCAATCGGAACCTCACCGGGATCTGGGGCAGCTCGGCCTCCAACATCTGGGTCGTCGGCGCGGGTGGCACGATGCTCCACTTCAACGGCACGGTGTGGAGCAGCGTGCTGTCGGGAACCACGCTCGATCTGGCGGACATCTGGGGATCCGGCCCGAATGATGTCTGGGCCGTCGGTGGGGAATGGAACTCGCCGGGGGTGATCCTCCACTACAACGGCAGCCAGTGGAGTCAGGTCGCGACCCCCGAGAGGAGCGCCAACGCGGTGTGGGGCACCTCGGCGACCAACGTGTTCGTCGCCGGTGGCACCTCGACCGATGGCTCCGTGCAGCGGTTCAACGGCTCGACCTGGACCTTGATCGGCGGACAGAGCACGTCGCGCTACGTCGGGGTCTCGGGGACGAGTGGCAGTGACGTCTGGGTCGTCGATCTGTTCTCGGCCCAGCACTACAACGGCACGAGCTGGTCGACCACGCCGCTCGCCACGATGCTGATCAGCGCGGTGTGGCTCGGTGGGCCAAGTGACGGCTGGGCGGTGGGCACCGAGTTCGCGCTGCATCGCTTCAACGGCACCACCTGGCAGCAGGTGGCCTCACCGCTCAGCGGGAGCAACGACGTCGCCCGTGCCGTATGGGGGCGGTCGACGAACGATGTGTGGGTCGTGGGCTGGGCGGTCGGCCACCGGGCGATCATCCACTTCGATGGCGCGGGTTGGCAGCTGTCCGGACCGCCGATCAACAGCGCGCTGTTCGATGTCTGGGGCACATCGGCAACCAACGTCTGGGCGGTCGGCACCAACGGCACGATCCTCCACTACTCGCCGTAGCAATCAGCGATAGCCCTGCGCCTGCAGGTTGAACAGCCGCGCATACCGCCCGTCCATCGCGAGCAGCTCGGGGTGAGACCCGCGCTCGATCACGGTGCCGCGATCGAGCACGATGATCTGATCGGCCATGCGCACGGTGGAGAACCGGTGCGAGATCACGATCGCGATCTTGTCCTCGGTGAGCTCGCGAAACCTCTCGAAGATCTTGACCTCGGCCTCGGCATCCATCGAGGCCGTGGGCTCGTCGAGGACCAGGATGTCCGCATCGCGGCGCATGAACGATCGCGCGAGCGCGACCTTCTGCCACTGGCCGAGCGAGAGCTCGCGCCCATCCTTGAACCACTTGCCGAGCTGGGTGTCGTAGGTCTTGGGCAGCGACTCGATGATCGGCTTCGCGAGGCCGCGCTCCGCCGCGTCGTCCCAGCGATCGCGATCGGTGTACGCGCGATCGTCGCCCGCACCGATGTTCTCGCCGACCGTGAGCTGGTAGCGCACGAAGTCCTGGAAGATCACGCCGATCCGGCGATGCAGCACCGTGGGTGACCACTCGCGGAGATCGCGACCATCGAGGAGGATCCGGCCCTCGGTGGGCTCGTACAGCCGGGTCAGGAGCTTGATCAGCGTGGTCTTGCCGGAGCCGTTCTCGCCCACGATCGCGAGCTTGCTGCCCGGCGGAATGTGCAGATCGAGGCGGCTGATCGCGTAGTCGTGCGAGCCCGGGTACTGGAACGAGACGTTCTCGAACCGCACGCCATCGCCGGGCACGGTGCCCACCGCCTCGGTGCCGCCGGGTGCCATCGTCGGCGTGTCGAGGAACTCGTAGAGGTTCGAGAGGTAGAGGTTGTCCTCGTACATCCCGCCCACGTCGCCGAGCGCGCTCGTCATCGCGGTCTGGGCCTGCCGGAACACGATGACGTACATGGTCATCGCGCCGATCGTGATCGCCCCGTCGATCGTCGACAGCGCGATCCACAGGTACATCCCGTAGAACGCGACCTGGCCGATCGTGCCGAGGATCAACGACCAGATCGCACGCTTGATCGTCAGGGCACGGTCGCCCGCGTAGAGCTTGTCGAAGATCGCCTTGTAGCGGTTCAGGAACCGTTCGCCGAGGCCGAACAGCTTGACCTCCTTGGCGTGATCCTCGCGCGCGAGCACGGTCTCGACATAGATCTGCTCGCGGGTCTCCGGGGTCCGCCAGCGCGAGAGGCGGAACGCATCGCCGGAGAACTTGAGCTCGGAGATGAACGGCGGGATCGCGGCGGCGATCAGCACGGCGAGCGCGATCGGCGAGAACGCGGCGAGCAGCGCACCGAGCCCGATCAACGTCACGATCGATTGCCCGAGCTCGAAGGTCTGCGAGACCAGCGACAGCGGGCGCGACGACGCCTCGCGCCGCGCGCGGGTCAGGCTGTCGTACAGCTCGGAGTCCTCGAACTGCGTGAGCTCGAGGGTCAGCGCCTTCTCGAGGATCTCGACGTTGATCTTCTGCCCGAGCTGCTGGCGCAGCAGGCTGCGCATCATCCCGAGCAGTCGGCCGATCACGGCGAGCCCGATCACCAGGCCGAGCTCCTTGCCGACCCACCCGATCGCCGTCATCCGATCGTCGTGCGCGCTGGTGCTCGCGGCCATCACGATCGAATCGATCAGGTGCTTGCCGACCCAGGCCACCGCGCCGGGGAGCAGACCCGCGAACAGGCTGCCGAGCGCGAGGCCGATCGTCAGCGTGCGATTGGTGGCCCACACCAGGCCGATCGCGCGCTTGCTGTACTTGAAGACGCCGAGGTAGTTCTTCCAGTTGGTCTGCTCGGGCGGAGGAGGCTGGCCGCCCTTGCCGTGCGGGCTCTTGTCGTTGCCCGCCTTCGCATTGGCGCCACCGCCACCGCCACCGCCACCCGCGCCGCCACCGCCGCCACCGCCACCGCCGCCACCACCGCCCTGGGCGATGACGAAGGGTGCAGCGATCGAGGTAGCGGCCATGGGGCACTGTAGTCCGTCCCGGGGGTGCCCGCCCACTCACCGGTCGGCTAGCTGTGAGAGGATCTCGATTGATGGCTGAGCAGCGAGTCGAGAGTGAGGGCCACTTCGAGATGCTGTGGGACTGCGACCACTGCGATACGAAGGGCCTCCTGGGATTGAGTCAGCGGTTCTGCGCCGAGTGCGGTGGCCCGCAGAACCCCGTCAAGCGGTACTTCCCCAAGGAGGGCGAGCAGCGGCGCGTCGATGGGCACAAGTACCAGGGCGCGGATCGCCACTGCCCGAGCTGCAACACCCCGATGGGCGCGCAGGGCAAGAACTGCACGCACTGCGGCGCGCCGATGGACGGCTCGAAAGAGGTCCGCGGCGTGGTCGCCGCCGTCGCACCGCCGCCGCCCAAGAAGCGGCGCTGGTGGCTGGTGGCCCTCGTGATCGGCGTGATCGTGCTGATCATCTTCGGCACCTGGTATCGGTTCATTCGCACCAAGTCGGCTCAGGTGGCGGTGACCGGCCATCGCTGGGTGCGCGAGGTGGCGATCGAGCAGTACGGCGAATCCCAGGAGAGTCAGTGGCACGACCAGGTGCCTAACGACGCCGAGGGCAGGATGTGCAGCAAGAAGGAGCGCTCCACGCAGAAGGTCAAGACCGGCGAGGAGGAGTGCAAGACCGAGCGCAAGGACAAGAAGGACGGCACCTTCGAGCAGATCAAGAAGTGCACGCCCGTCTATCGCAACGAGCCGGTGATGGAGGACTGGTGCACGTACACCGTCCGGCGGTGGAAACAGATCGACTCCGCGAAGACCTCGGGCACCGGCATGTCGCCCACCTGGTCCACCGCCAACCTCCCGCCCGCCGACACGCGCGCATCGTTCGGTGCGAAGCGTCAGGGCAAGAAGACCGAGACCCTGACCCTCGAGTTCGGCACCGAGAGCTGTGACGTCAGCGACCCGACGTGGCGCAAGTACACCGATGGGCAGAAGGTCAAGGTCGAGGTGCGAGCGTCGTCCGACAAGATCGTCTGCTCGTCGCTGTAGCTCGGGTAGCGCTCAGCGCTTGCGACGCGAGGTGGTGGACTGCACCTTGCGGCGGCGGAGCCGCGTGGCGTCCTTGAGCCGGCGCTCGGTGCGCTCGATCATCTGCTGCTGGCTGTGCTTCGCGCCCATGCCCGTGCGCTGCACGTAGCTACCGTCGGACTGCATGTCCCACGCGCCGCGCTGGTCCGAGAGCTGCGTGTCGAGGATGTTCCGCAGCTCGCCCTGGAGCCGGGCATCCTCGACGGGCGCCAGCACCTCGACCCGGCGCTCGAGGTTGCGCTGCATCAGGTCGGCCGAGCCCAGGTAGTACTCGGGCTTGCCGTTGTTGTGGAAGTACAGCACCCGGGCGTGCTCGAGGAAGCGGCCGACCACGCTGACGACCTTGATCGTGCTCGACACGCCGTTGAGCCCGGGCCGCAGCCGGCACGAGTCACGCACGATCAGATCGATGGTCACGCCGCGCTGCGAGGCGCGATACAGCGCGCGCACGATGTCCACGTCCTCGAGCGCGTTGAGCTTCCACTGGATGTGGCCGCGCCCACCGCCGCCCTGGATCGCGATCTCCTTCTCGATCTCCTCGAGCAGCGCGCCCTTGAGCTGCTTCGGCGCGACCAGCAGCTTCTGGTACTTGCGGCGCGGCTTGTACCCGGTGGTCAGGTAGTTGAACAGCTCGGTGAGATCGCGGCCGATCGCGTCGTCACAGGTGAACAGGCCGAGGTCGGTGTACAGGCGCGCCGTGCCCGCGTGGTAGTTGCCGGTCGCGAGGTGCGCGTAGCGGCGCAGGCCATCGAAGTCGTTGCGCACGACGAGCACGATCTTCGTGTGGGTCTTGGGGCCGACCACGCCGTACGTCACGTGGATGCCGGCGCGCTCCATGCGGGTGGCCCACTTGATGTTGGCCTCCTCGTCGAACCGGGCCTTGAGCTCGAGGACGACCGCGACCTGCTTGCCGTTGCGGGCCGCGCCGATCAGGTGCTTGATCACCTGCGAGTCGCGCGAGGTCCGGTACAGCGTCATCTTGATCGCGCGGACCTTGGGATCGTCGGAGGCCTCACGCAGGAACCGCTCCACGCTCTGCTGGAACGATTCGAACGGGTGCTGGACCATCAGGTTCTTCGCATCGCGGATCGCGTGGAAGATGTTGCCGTCGGTCAACAGGTCGATCGGCGCGCACGGCGCGTGGGGAGGATCGCGCAGCTCCGGGATGTCGAGCGTGGCGATCTCCATGAGGTCGCGCTGGCCGAGCATGCCCTCGGCCTCGAACACGTCGGCGGTCTCGTCGAGGCCGAGCTCGGCGGCGAGGCGCCCGCGCAGCATCGGCTGCATGGTGCGATCCACCTGGAGGCGCACGACCGGCGCGAACTTCCGCTCGCGCATCTCGATCTCGATCAGCTCGAGGAGATCCTGGCCTCCTCCTCGTCTCGCTCGGTGATCGCGTTGCGCGTGACCCGGAACATCGAGCAGGCCTCGATCTCCATCTGCGGGAACAGCAGATCGAGGTTGTTCGCCATCACATCCGCGAGATCCACGAACGTGCGAGGTCCCCACGCGGACGTAGCGCGAGGTGCCGCCGCCGATCGGGCACTTCACGCGCGCGAGGAGCGATTCGGAATCGTTCTCGTAGCGCAACGAGACCAGCAGGTTCAGCGAGAGGTTCGAGACGAACGGAAACGGGTGCGCCGGATCCATCGCCTGCGGCGTCACCAGCGGGAAGATGTTGCGGACGTAGTGCTCGCGGACCCACGCCTGCTGCTGGGAATCGAGCTCCTTGTACGGCGCGATCCACACACCGAGCGCGCGCAGCTCGTTGAACACCTTCTCGAGGATCTGGATCTTCTTCTTCTCGAGCGCGGTGATCAGCTCGAGGCAATCGACGATCTGCTGAAGCGGGGTGCGCCCATCCGGCGTCACCGTGTGGACCTGGGCGCCGACCTGCTGCTTCAGGCCGCCGATCCGCTTCTGGAAGAACTCGTCGATGTTCGAGCTGACGATCGCGAGGAACTTGGTCCGCTCGAGCAGCGGGATCCGATCGTCATCGGCCTCGTGGAGCACGCGCCAGCAGAAGTTCAGGTAGGTCAGCTCGCGATTGAGATAGAGCTCGTGGGCGCCGAGGTCGGTCGGGGCGACCTCGCCGATGCCGGGCGCCGGTGGCGTGCGGCCCGCCAGATCGATCACGCGGAGCGACGGCCGATCCCGCACCTGCTCGGGAACGGATTCACCGCCGGAGAGCACCTCGAGCCGATGGACACCGGAGACGTCCGGAGACAGCGCCAGCGGACGATCTGCGGACCTGACCCCCAAAGTATACCGCCAACGTGACGGGACCGTTACACCCAGCTCCGCACCCCCCTCCGGAATCCCGATACTGAACAGGGGTTAGGGTGCGGGAGTGGGCGGCGGACCGTCGATCGGAATGCCGGTCGCCTCGCTCGAGCGGTCCTCCTTCCCGGTGAACACGTGGAAGTAGCGCTTCTGGCTCCCTTGCTCGATCCGGATCAGCCCTCCGGTGACCTCGCCGGCGGTCACGGGGGTGGGGCCGAGCTCGGCGGTCCACAGCTTCTTGCCGGTCTTCAGGTCGATCGCGGTGATCTGGTTCCAGTCATCGCCCGCGATCACCTCGTACGACCGGATGTGGTCGGTGATCGTGACCGGGCCGGTCGGGTTCTTCTTGATCTTCTCGTGCTCGACGCCGAGCTTGATCCCGCCGAGCTTGGAGGCATCGCGGATCGAGAGCGCGAACACCTCGGCCTTGTCATCGCGCACCACGCGCACGGCCACCGCGGTGTCACTCCACGCGATCCCCGAGGCACCGGGGCGCCCGGCATAGGGCGGCACCAACGCCTGCCACACCAGATCGTCACCCGCGCGGAGCTCGACGAACGAGCGCTCGCCACCATCCTCCGCGCGCACGACGATCTTCGCCGTCGCATCGATGGTGACCGTCTCGATCACCTCGCCCGGCTTGGGCCGGTTGTGCATCACGAGATAGGCGCCGACGATCGCGGTCGCGACACCGACGAGGACGATGCCGGGGCCGAGCCAGCCGAGGCGCCTTGCCACGCTCAGTTCTCGCTGACGCGCTTGCCGCCCGCCGGATTCGAATAATCGAACGGCTTGGCCGCGTCAGGCCGCCACCCGTGGCACCGCCGGCCTTGGCGCCCTCCTTGGACTGGACGAGCACGCGGCGTCCGGTGCCGAAGAACACGGTGACCTTCCCCGGCTCGGAGATCTCGATCACGCCTTGCCCGAAGCTCCGGATGATCGATGCGCTCCCCGACGTCGAAGTGCTCGCTCGCACGATACGTGCGCGAGGGCTTCGAGAGATCTGCAGCGACCGCGGGGCTTCTCGAACCGCTCCACCGGATCCCGCGACGCACGCGGCTCCTTCGCTGGGCGGGTGGCCGACGGCAGCTTCTTCTCCGCGGGCGCACCATGCGGAGACTTGTAGCGGTGGTAGCCGCTGCACTGCTTGCACTGCACCTTGACGATCCGCTCGCCGACCTTGGCGACCACGACGTGCCACACGTCCCCGCACTTCGAGCACAGCGCTTCGACGTCAGCTCCAACTCCGGCGCTCATCTCTCGCGAGCATACCAGCTCGTGGTATCCGATGGCTCGTGAGTCAGGCCGCAGCTGATGGGCTGATCGTCGAGGCGCTGGCGCTGTTTCGCGATGAACGGTTCTCGGAGGCCGCCGAACGGTACGAGAAGGCCGCTGCCGTGTTCCCCGCACATCCACTCGCGTGGAAGGGCCTGGGACACTGCCTGCTGTGCCTGGGGCAGCCTCACGACGCCACCCGGGCGTTCGACCAGGCCATCGGGCTTGCTCCCAGTAGCGCCACGGCGCTGTGGGGCGGGGCGGTCGCTCACGGAGAGGTCGGGAACAAGGTCGTCGCGCTCAGCTACCTCCGGCGCACGCTCGCGTTGCAGCCGACCTGGATCGAGATGGCGCGGGGCGTGCCGTCGCTCGCCGTGTTCCTCCAGCAGGGCACGCGCACCGCCGAGCAGCTCCATGCGGCATTCGGGGCGTTCTCGACTCGCGCGTACCGGCACCCCGGGGAGCCCACGCGCACCCTCGAGGTCGCGCGGATCCTCGATCAGCCCGCCACCGGCACCTGGACGTTCGTGACGATCGGCCTGTCCAACCACGTCTGGCCCGACGCGGAGCGCCCGCGGATCGAGCTGATCCTGGCGAGCACCATCGATACCGAGGTGTGCGGCCAGATCCTCGCGGACCTGGCCTTCCACCTGAGCGAGACCGGGCTGTATCCGGAGCCTGGTGTGGTGGTGCGGGACGTGATCGCCAGCGACGATCTGTCGCACCGGCTCCCGCACGTCTACATCACCGTGCCGCGCGCCTGGAAACTCGCACTTCCGCTCGATCTCGGTCCACCGCCGGTCACGCTCGCGCAAGCCGTCCCGATCAGCGAGCTCGAGTACGAGGTGTGGCGTGCGGATCCCGCAGCGCTCGAGCCGAGCTTCGCCACCCGCGGGGTCGTGCTCGCAGACCTCCGGCGCATCGGTGGCTGATCCCGCTACGGCAGATCGCGGGTCGCAACGTTCAGCGTCATCACGCCGGGACGGAAGCCCGTGGGCGTGCGATCGGGGAGGAAGAACCCCGAGGGCACGTTCTGATCGTCGAAGCCGACGTAGAGCATCATGCGTCCGGTCCCGTTGTCACCGACGTCCACGCCGGTGAGGAGGCCGAGCGGCTCGCCCTTCTCCGTGGCGCTCCAGGCCAGTTCGCGCGCGAACGCGTAGTTGACGTGCCAGGTCAGGCCGTCGGTCGAATCGGCATGCCACACGCCGGCCATGTTGTTGAAGTTGGCGGGCTGCGCGGTGACCTCGCCGGCGAGATCGCTGGTCAGCCACATCTCCCAGCGGCAGTGAATCTGATCGTAGATGACGGATGGCTGCCTCCACCCGTCTTGAGATCCGCGGAGGCGCGCAACAGGCTGCGGATCGGTGCCCTCGACGGTGGTCCAGTGGATCCCATCGGTGGACATCGCGTGCGCGACGCCATAGGTCTCGACGGTCTGGCAGTCGGTGCCCTTGCAGGAGAAGCTCGAGAAGAACAGGTGGTACTTGCCGTCGACGATCACCAGCTCGGGATCCGCGACCACGCCATCGGACCCCATCGGATACACGTCCTGCGCCGTCAGCACGAGTCCGGGCTTGCCCTTCGGTGACTCGGTGGCGGAGATCCGCGTGAACGTGTGCCCATCCGCGGAGATCGCCGCGCCGATCGCATAATTGTGGAAGCTGTAGCCGGCGTGCGGGAACAGCGCGCTCGCGCCCGAGTACAGCATCAGGTACCGGCGATCGGCCGGGGCGTTCGGATCGAACACCACGGTCGGCGTCTCGGTCCTCAGGTGATCCCAGGCGAGCGAGTCCGCGCTGATCGAGAGCGCGGGTGCTTCGTCGACGGTCCACGTGATCCGATCGAAACTCGAGCCGTGACGGATCAGGCCCGCCTGATCGGAGGATTGATACGACGTGCCGTGGGACGACGCGTAGTACAGTCCCAGGTCGCCGTCCGGCATTCCACCGGACGTCAGGGTCCGAGATCGAGATGTCGAGCTTGCCGTCCGTGAACGTCTGGCGCGGCAAGAGCCGGGGATTGTTCGCACGGCGGAGGAACTGGCCGGTCGCCCCCTGTGCCTGGCAGCTACTCGGAGGCGCATCGGGGCCGGCATCGACGCCACCGTCGCCCCGCGTGGACGCATCGTCACCTCCGCACGCCGCGAGTGACGTCAGGCACAACAGTGAAATCCAGCGCACGAGGTCAGGCAGCATGCCACCGCCAGACAAGGCTTGTCAGCGCTGAAGTAGGCGTGGCACAACCTTGGGCATGAAGCGCTTCGCCACTGCTGGCCATCCTGTTGCTGGTCTCCGCCGGCTGCGATCAGGCGAAGTCCGCCTCCCGATTCGGTCAAGGGATCACCGGCAGCCGAGAAGGGTGAGGGCGCCGGTGCCGCGCCTGCGGCTCCCGCAGATCACACCGGCGACGTCGAGGCTCGCCTCCGCCGCCTCGAGGACAACTACGCGAAGTATGCCGAGGCGCTCGATTTCCTCGGCAAGGTCTACGCGCAGCAGAAGGCGCAGCAGCAGCAGCAGGAAGCGCAGGAGCCAGATCCCACGGCCGTGTTCGCGGTCGGCATCGCCGATAACGTCAAGCTGGGGATGGTCGAGGGGCCGTCGACGGCAATGGTGACGATCGTCGAGGCCTGGGACTTTGCTTGACCCTACTGCCAGAGGGTCAGTTCGACCCTCCAGGAGCTGGTCAAGGAGTACGACGGCAAGGTGCGCGTCGTGTTCAAGAACCTGGTGGTTCACCCCCAGCAGGTCCAACGTGCTCACCTCGCCGGCTGCGCGGCCGCGAAGCAGGGCAAGTTCGTCGAGTTCTATCAGGCGTTCTGGGAGAAATCGTTCGCCCCATACGCCGCCGCACGTGACGGCTCCAAGCTCTCCGAAGAAGCGATCATGTCGTGGGCCCCGAGCGTCGGGCTCGATGCCGGCAAGCTCAAGGCCGACATGGACAGCCAGGATTGCCAGGGTCGGCTCGCCGGAGATGCCCAGGAGCTGAGCAAGTTCCAGGTCAACTCGACGCCGACATTCTTCATCAACGGCATCCACGTCGGTGGGGCGTTGCCGAAGGAAGGCTTCAAGCAGGTGATCGACGAACGCCTGAAGATCGCTGAGGCTTCCGGAGTCTCTGCAGCCGAGTACTACGACAAGGAAGTGCTCGCGAAGGGCGTCCCGCAGTTCCGCTCGAAGGCGGAAGCCGGCCCCGGTCACTGACCCTACGACAGTTGGAGGAATACGACGCGTAGTTGGGTAGGTTCCGGGCATCATGCTCAGAACCTCCACGGCCCTCCTGCTCGCTGCTGCTGCCTTCGTCGGCTGCGAGAACACCCACTCCCGTCTCGACGAAGTCGCCACGGTCGCGCCGAAGATCACCGCGCCCAGTGCGGCGCCGGTCAACACGCAGGCCGATCACACAGGTGATGTCGAGGCGCGCCTCCGCCGTCTCGAGGACAACTACGCGAAGTACGCCGAGGCGCTCGAGTTCCTCGGCAAGGTCTACGCGCAGCAGAAGGCGCAGCAGGCGCAGCAGGAAGCCGAGGAGCCGGATCCGACGGCGGTGTTCGCCGTCGCCGTGAACAACGACATCCAGCTTCGGCAAGGTCGATGTCCCGGCGAGCGTGACGGTCACGATCGTCAAGGCGTTCGACTTCGCGTGCCCGTACTGCGAGCGCGCCGCGTCGACGATGGACGAGCCCGTGAAGGGAGTACGGCGGCAAGGTCCGCGTGGTCTGGGCGGAACACGGTCGTCCATCCGCAGGTCGCCACGCCGGCAGCACCTCGGCAGGCGTGCGCCGCCGCAAAGCAATAGGGCAAGCACCTCGCGTTCAAGAACCTGACCTGGGGAAAGGGCTTCGAAGCAGTACGCGGCCGGTCGCGATGCGACCAAGCTCGGCGAGGAGAACCTGATGGTCCTCGCGAAGGAGGCCGGCCTCGACACCGCGAAGCTCAAGACCGACATGGCCGGCAGCGAGTGCCAGGGGCGTGATCCAGGCCGACATGCAGGAGCGCCATGAGTTCAAGGTCAACTCGACCCCCGACGTTCTTCGTCAACGGCATCCACGTCGGTGGCGCACTCTCCCAAGGAGGAGTTCAAGAAGATCATCGACGAGCGCCTCAAGGTCGCCGAGGCCTCGGGCGTGACCGGCGCCGAGTATTACGAGAAGGAGGTCCTCGGGAAGGGCGTCCCGCAGTTCCGCTCGAAGGTCCAGGGCGCCGCCGAGGCTGGCGGCACTGAGCCGAGGTCTGATGCGCTGCCGCCGCTTACGGGCGCAGGCGCTGCCCGTTGCCGGGCCAGTGATCGACGATCTCCATCTGCACGTCGCCATAGTCGCTGCGTGTGCGGCGAGCCGCAGCGGCACGCGGCCGTCGTCAGTTGCTGATCCACACCGAGAAGTTCCGCTAGTCGGCGGTCGGGTCTTTCTTGCCGGCGCGGTCGTACTTCACGGCGTGGCCGTCGATCCGGATCGGGTGGGGAGCTCGCCGGTCCTTCGGTGGTCGGTGCCTGGCCGAGGCGATCTTGACGTCGACGTGCCACAGCCAGCGGCTGCGGAACACCTCGACCGTGGTGGCCGTGCCCTCGGGCCCTCCCAGCTGCGGAGCGCCATGAGGAACGCGTTGTAGTCCCACACCTCGCGCATCGAGACCGTCTGGGGCTCGTCGGTGGGAGGCGTGTCGTTGAGGTGAAACTGGATCGGGAGCGAGGCACCATTGCGCCCGGCGACATCGATGATCGTGTGTTCGATGTTGGTCTTGCTGTTGGTCTCGTATTCGTCGACGGCGAACCGCAGTGAGCGCCCGGTCCCGATGTCGATCCACGAGGTGAAGGTGTCGTCGATGGCGGCGACCAGGTTGGCGAGGCCGACCGACTTCGCGACCCTGGACGACGATCCCTTCTTGCCGCGACCTCGGAGATGTCAACCCACGCCGAGCGTCATCGAGGCGAGCTCCACCTGCCGAGCTGGATCCGGTGCGTCTGCGTTCGCCGGGCGTCACGAGGGGAGGGCCGACGGCGAACTCCGACGAGGGAGTGCCCTTCGGGGTGGGTGGTACACTCGAACCAACGTGGCTTCCACACCCGACGAGGAGCGTCGCGAGGACGAGAGTCTTCACGCGTGGAGCCTAGCGCGGTTCGCCCTCGTGTTGACGCTTGCGACGTTGATCACACGCACCGCTCACGCAGCCCCTACGCCCACCTCGTGCTGGGCCTCGATCGATGTCGCCGAGAACTACGTCCACGGCACGATCACCGGCAAGCTCCAGCGTGGGTGAACGACAGCGCGCGGATCGACGATGACCCAAACCCTTCGCGTTCATCCTGCGCTCGGGCACGCCGCTCCCCGTGAAGGACGGCGACGTCGTGACCCTGACCTACGCGTGCGGTGGCTGGGGCAACCGCTGCGATGCGCGCCTCGACAACTCGCTCGGTCACCCGATCGTCATCATGGTCGCGTTCGGCTCGGATGCCCTCGCCGATGGCTGGGAGTCCAAGCCGGGCCGCGTGCTGACCCGCACGCAGGATCCGAATCAGAAGAAGAAGTCCGTGCGCCGCACGCACGAGCTCGAGCTGACGCGCGGCAAGCTCAGCGTCCACGCGAAGGCGAAGTCGTGCACGCGGATCAAGGACGGCAAGACCTCGTGGCTGGTCACCGGCGAGGCGGTCACCTGGGATGGCGTGCGCCCGCCCGAGGCGGCGTGGACATGGGCAGTACGCCCTCATTCGCGAACCCTGACCCTGCCATCGCTGGACCGACGAAGAACCTCACGATTTCACTGATCTAACTCGTCCCCCACAAGTCTTGGGTTCGCGGTAGCGGACTGGTAAGGTCCGCGCACTCAAGAGGTCAGGACGATGGAAACGAAGAATCTGGAGCGGGTTGTTATCCGCTTCGTCGGTGACTCGGGCGATGGCATGCAGCTCACCGGTAGTGAGTTCGCGAAGGCTGCCGCCGAAGCTGGGAACGACATCTCGACGTTCCCGATTTTCCCGCGGAGATCCGTGCCCCGGCCGGTTCGCTGTTCGAGTGTCGGGCTTTCAGCTCCACTTCTCGTCGTCCGAGATCCACACGCCGGGTGATGCGCCCGACGTGCTGGTCGCGATGAACCCGGCGGGGCTCAAGACCAACATCAAGGACCTCGTCCTCGGTGGCACGCTGATCGTGAACACCGGTGCGTTCACCGAGGCCAACCTGAAGAAGGCTGCCTACAAGCAGAACCCTCTCGAGGATGGCTCGCTCGACAAGTACAAGGTCCACTCGGTCGACGTCAGTCACCTGACGAACGTCGCACTCGAGGGTGGTCCACTCTCGAACAAGGAGAAGGCCCGCGCGAAGAACTTCTTCGCTCTCGGCCTCGTGTTCTGGATGTACGGGCGCGAGCTCGAGCCCGAGATCAAGCGCATCCGGCAGCAGTTCGCGAAGAACACGGACTTCGCCGAGGCGAACGTCCTGGTGCTCAAGGCCGGCTACCACTACGGCGAGACCGCCGGAGGTGTTCCAGACCGTCCACCGGGTGCCGCCCCGCGAACCTCACGCCGGGCATGTACCGCAACATCACGGGCAACGAGGCGATCGCGCTCGGCCTCGTGGTCGGCGCCGAGCTCGCAGGCAAGAAGCTGTTCTACTCGGGCTATCCGATCACGCCAGCGTCGTCGATCCTGCACTCGCTCGCGAAGTACAAGAACTTCGGCACGCTGACGTTCCAGGCCGAGGACGAGATCGCCGCGATGGGCGCTGCGCTCGGCGCGGCGTACGGCGGCTCGATCGCCGTCACG
Organism: Myxococcales bacterium; assembly: GCA_016720595.1. Lineage (GTDB taxonomy): Bacteria > Myxococcota_A > Polyangia > Haliangiales > Haliangiaceae > JABFXX01. The sequence goes on along the minus strand of JADKKI010000012.1, from coordinate 172,756 downwards.
GCCTCGTCGGGCCCGGGCATCGCGCCCAAGGGCGAGGCGATGGGGCTTGGCGTGATGACCGAGCTGCCGGTGGTGATCCTCAACATCCAGCGTGGCGGCCCGTCCAAGGGTCTCCCCACCAAGACGGAGCAGAGCGATCTGGTTCCAGTCGCCGTACGACCGCAATGGTGAATCACTACTGCCGGTGCTCGCGGCCAAGAGCCCGGGCGACAACTCCCCTAATGCGCCATCGAGGCCGTGAAGATCGCGGCTAAGCACATGGTCCCCGTGATCCTGCTCGGACGGGCATATCGCGAACGGCAGCGAGCCGTGGCTCCTCCCGAACCTCGAGACGCTGCCGCGGTTCGATGTCACGCACCGCAATGATCCGAACAACTACTTCGTCTACGAGCGCGATCCGAACACGCTCGCGCGCGCGTGTGGGTGATCCCGGCAAGCCTGGCCTCGAGTGACTGGATCGGCGGCATCGAGAAGGATGCGCTGACCGGCAACATCCTGTACGCGCCGGAGAACCACGAGAAGCAGACCCACGTCCGTCAGGACAAGGTGGATCGCGTGGCGCAGGACATCGGCGAGCTCGATCTCTCGGGGCCGGAGTCCGGTGACGTCCTGCTGATCGGGTGGGGCGGCACGTTCGGCCTGCTCCGTCAGGCGCAGCAGAGCCTGGCTGCACAGGGCAAGAGCGTGTCGCACGCCCACCTGCGCTGGCTGTCGCCGATCGAGCCCGGGCTGGCCAAGATCATCCGCAACTTCAAGCACGTGATCGTCGCGGAGCTCAACATGGGCCAGCTCCGCGCGGTGATCCGCGCGACCTACCTGATCGATGCGATCGGGCTCAACAAGATCCAGGGCATGCCGTTCAAGGTGTCCGAGGTGACCGAGGCGGTCGAGCGCGAGCTCGGCATCACGCCCGGCTCATCGTCCACCGCGCCGGTCCGGTCCGACGCCCTTCCGGCGAACGCGTAGAGGAAGCCGCGAGCGAAGCAGTCAAGCTGAAGCTGTCGAAGAAGGACCTCGAGACCGACCAGGACGTCCGCTGGTGCCGGGGTGTGGTGACTATGTGATCCTCGCGACCGTGCAGCGCACGCTCGCGAACCTCGGCATCAAGCGCGAGAACACCGTGTTCATCTCGGGCATCGGCTGCTCGAGCCGGTTCCCGTACTACATGAACACGTACGGGTTCCACACCATCCACGGTCGCGCGCCGACGATCGCCAGCGGCCTCAAGATCACGCGGCCCGAGCTCGATATCTGGGTGATCACCGGCGATGGCGACGATCACCCGCTCAACCCGATCTCCTCGCGCTCGGCGCGGTGCGACGTTCGTGGCCCGCGCTGCGGGACACCGATGCGAAGCTCACGGGCGCGATCCTCGAGCAGGCGTACGCGCAAGGGCGCCGTGTTCATCGAGATGCTGCAGAACTGCCCGGTGTTCAACGACGGCGTGTGGGAGGGCGGGGGAGACGATCCGGCTGGCAAGCGGATCATGCTCGCTGAGGGCCAGCCGCCGCTGTTCGCGAAGGGCACCAAGGGCATCAAGCTCACGCCCCAGCTCACGCCGCAGATCGTCGACGTGGGTGATGGCCCGGGCCAGACTCCGCTGTCGGAGATCGTCGTGCACACCGAGCTCGGCTCGCTGCTGCATGCAATACCTGCTCGCGCAGCTCGTGCAGCCGGAGTTCCTGATGCCGATGGGCGTGCTCTACCGCCACGACAAGCCGACGTACGACGCGCTCGCGAATCAGCAGATGGCGGATGCGAAGGCCAAGCAGGGTCCGGGCGATCTGAACAAGCTGATGTTCTCGGGGATGACGTGGGAAGTCGGCGCTGACGGCACGCAGCACTAGTTGTTCTGGCGATCGTCGGTGCGTGTACTTGCGGTGCACCACCCGGGGTTCGCCGGCGGCAAGGGTGATCGCTGGACGTTCCCGCTCGCGGGTCCGTTCGAGGACGGCCCCTTGCTCACGCCGGTCAGCTTCGATGGCCATGGGCCATATCTGTTCGCGATCGATCCGGACGCGAACATCTCGGCCGTCGACGAGCAGGTGATCAAGGAGGGGCAGTTCCGCACCTTCCAGGGTCCGCATCGTCTCGACGAGTCAGATACGCAGCAGATCCGGGTTCTATGCGGAGGTTGCGATCGAGCTCGGATCGCTGATCGTCGAGCGTCGCAACGTGATGATCGTGGAAGCGCGGCACGTACGACCGGCGAGGGTCGCTGGATCCACGGCGTGCTCGGGCGGACTTCCTCGCCGATTCTCTCGTGTTCGGCTTCGATCGTGATCAGGGCCTCGGGCAGCTGATCCTGGCGAACGCGTTCAAGCCACCTCCGGGTGCGATCCGTATCCCGTACGAGCTGGTCCCGAGCCAGCTCCCGGAACGTGGAAGTCCGGCCGGTGCCGCGCCGCCTGGTCACCGCGACGATCGGCGGCGAATCGTTCGCGCTTCACGTGGATCCGGGGCACAGCTGTCCTCTCCCGCGAAGGCGCCTGGGACAAGGCGAAGCTCACCGCGCAGCCGGCCCGGACGGGGGCAGGTGTGGACGAGGTGGGGATGCCGCACAAGATCGAGAAGATCGGGGGCGGCCAGGCGGTGACCGCGGGGCGGTGACCGTGAGCGGCGTCCTGTTCGCGCCGTTCGAGGACAAGCGTGGAGCGACACCGAGCTGACCGGGACGCTCGGCCTCGATTTCTTCCGGCGACTACAACGTGTGGCTCGACTGGGACGGCAAGGGATTCACTTCGTCAAGCGCGTGCCGGTGGCGCTGGCCACGCGGATCGCGCGCTGGGACACGGGTGCGATCGGCAAGTGTCCGCACGAGGGCTGCGTCGCGGTGAAGGTCATCGATCCCACGGTCGGCAAGGAGCTGGCGCCCGGTGCGCCGCACCCTGGCGTGGTGCTCTCGGTGACGCGCGACGAGGTGGCGGGCGGCATGGAGCTCGAGGTGGTACTCGAGGCCAAGGATCGTCCGGCCCTCCCGCACCTCGTCGTCAACTTGCAGCCGAACGGCGAGCGCGTGATGGAGCACCTCCTGGGCCGAGGGGCCGGCGCGGTGCTCACCGTCGTGATGTCAGCCCGTACGCACGTGAGTGCCGGGTCGCGACCGGCTGCGTGGATCAGATCGCGCGCGTTAGGCTCCAGGCCGGCGCGGGTGTGTCGGCGTGAAGAGTTTCCGGAACCAGGAACAAGGTCAGAGCTTCGGTCCGGCCGGATCTCAGGCTGAGCGGACGGTCTGAATGCCAGCGATGCGCGCGGACTCGGAGCTGCGAGCGGACATCGACCACGGCGTGATCCACGCGGTGATAGCCGCGGAACGTGTGCGTGATGCTCGCGCAGGCGCCGGGCGCGATATCCGAGATCTGCTTCGCGAGGTCCGTGGACGTCCCCGCGACGTCGCGGAAGTAGTCCCGGCCGAGGGCGCGCCAGCGCTGGATGCCCGAGCGCGCGGCCTCGGGTTGGTTGTAGCGCTCGACGCGGCCGCCCGGATCGAGGCGGATCACGCCGAACGGCAGGTGATCGAGGGCGTCGTCGTCGAGCTCGTCGAGGGTGAACAGGCCGCTCATGGTGATTCGAGAGTGAAACCCGGGGAGAAGTTAAGCCTCAGCTCGCTTGACGGCAGCCGGGAGCGGGGCAAGATCGGCCGCCATGTCTCACGTCGTCAGTGCCGAGAACGTCGAACGTACGATCACCGCCTTCACCCGCCTCGATCAGCGCGGGGACAAGAAGGCGATGAACAAGCTCGCGCAGCGCCTCCAGAAGGAGCAGCCGTTCCTCCTGCAGAGCGCGGCCGCGGTGCGCACCGAGCACGGCGACGCCGTCGGCGAGGCCGCCGTGTTCTACGCCACGCTGGTGTGGGCGATGTTCGATCGCGGCCAGGAGGGCACGCTCCCGCGCCTCACGGCGCAGAACCTCGCCGATTCGGATCGCGTCGTGACCGAAGCGCTGTCCACCGTGGCCGGCCTCGCAGACCTGCCGCACGCACGAGCGTGGGGCCCCCGCGCTGGTCGCCACTCCAGCCGCACATCTACGCGAAGCTCGCGGAGCTGCTCGCCGAGGACGTGAAGGAAGCGGCGATGACGCTCGAGACTGCGCAGACGATCGTGAAGCCGACCGAGGTCGTGATCGAGGCGTTCGATGCCGCGATGACGGGCCGCCGTCCCGCGGAGCGCCAGGGCACGCTGGTCGTCAGCGAGAAGACGGGTCGCAACGAGCCGTGTCCGTGTGGCTCGGGCAAGAAGTACAAGAAGTGCCACGGCGAAGCTGCGTGAGCTGATCGCGTGGGACAACGTGCGCACATGTGCGACCGCAAGGTGGCGATTTTCTTGCAGAACCTTGGTCGCCGCCATGTCCCACGCCCGCCGAGCACACAGCCCAGCCGCTGATGATCGCGTGATGTCGACGCGGTCCAACTCCGCGACCTCACCCGCACTCCCGTCCACCGTCGACCCGCTCCAGCATCACCATGCGCGAGCCTGCCGGTCCGTGCTGAGGCGTCGGGATCGCGAACGCGACCTCGCAGCGATGCCTCCAGGCCTCGCCGCCTGTCGCTCGAGGAGTCGGCGGATACCACCCCGTTCGAGCTGATCGATCCGGACCATCCGGCGGCGACGCTGCGCGACATCCCTGCGGCAACAGGGATGTCGTGCAGGCGCCGTGCGCAGCTCGCGCTGGTCGCCTCGTTCGTGCTCGCGCTCGCCGGCTACATCACCGTCGCGGTCTGAGCGGGCAGCTCAGCCCAGACCCTCGGACCTTGACCCACGGTCCAGCGGTGTACGGGAACGACTGATCGAAGTCACGTGTGCGACGTACCACAGGGTCACGTCGTTTCCGTCGAGCGCCTCGTCGCCCACGTAGGCCGCGGGGGAACGGCGCCGCCGGCGGCGTTGCGGGGCGAGTACGGCGCCCACCGCCATCGTGGTAGCGGATCGCGAACACCTCGGCGTCATCCCAGCTGTGGGGCGAATGCTGATCGCGGCGCCGGAACCGAAATCGACCTGGCGCCACACGTTGCCGTGCGGGTCGGCCTCGCCGGAGTACGGGAACCAGCCCTCGGTCTCCACGCGCTGCCAGCGGCGATCCTCGAACCGCTCGAACCCATCATCGCGCGCGCCATCGAGATCGAAGTCGAACCGCCAGTGCGGGTGATACGTGTGCTGATCGTGGATGCCGGGGCCGTAGATCGTCAGCCACGGGCACAGGCGGCCGTCATCGTGAAACCGCCACAGCTGGGTGTACTGATACGGCCCGGCCTGGAACACCGCCGAGAGCTCGACACCGCCGCGGAACGATTGCACGCGCACCGGACCCTGCAGGGTGCGCGTGCCCAGCGGGACCCACCACGGGCCGTGGGCCTCGGTGGAGTCGGTCTCGACATCGAGCGACTCGCGCTGGTGATCGATCGTGACGTACGGCAGCGAGCCTTCCCACAGGACGCGATGGCCCTTGTAGTCGGCGAGGTAGATCATGATCCCGGCGGACTCGGTGAGCCGCCAGTGGAACTTCCAGTTCGCCTCGGAGATCATGTTCGACATCAGAACAGCTCCGCCGGGACCACCTGGGTCACCGCATTGTCGAGGAGGTCAACGATCGCGACCAGCGTGGAGTGGCCATCCGAGCGCCCGAACACGACGGCTGCCGAGCGGCGCGCATACGAGACGTCGTCCGAGGTGCGCCCCCAGTAGTGCATCGTGGACTGCGGGGATTCGCCGAGCGTGAGCTTGCTGCGCACGCGCTCGTCGGTCATCGCGATCGAGACAGCCAGCGCCTCCTCGTCGCGCGACAGCATCGGCTGCGCCTTGGTCAGCTCGAGGTGCGCGACCACGCCGGCATCGAGATCGATGCAGGCATCGACGCAGCGATCGGTGGCGTAGTCATAGGCGACCACGCGCGCGAGGCGGTGGCCGGCCATCCAGTGCGGCGGCTTGACGACCAGCGGCTCCGTGCAGATCACACGGTAACGGCCGACCTTCGCCATCGAGCTCAGCCGGCGGTCCTCGGTGAGGGTCCGGAGCGCATCGGCGACCTCGCCGTGGGTCAACGGATCGAACAGGGTCGGGTCCGAGTCGGCAACATCTGGCGACCTTCGCCCACCCCCCGGTTTCGGGGCGCTTTTGGGCGGGGCTTTCGAGGGTGGTTTTGCCTTAGGTTTCGAACCCTTGGCTGCCTTCGCCACCTTCTTCGCAGAAGCCATGCGCGGACTATACACGCGTTTAGATCCGTTCCTTGGGTCGAGCGTGTAATTGGCCATGCGGATGCGAATGCTGATGGCCTCTCTCCTGTTCTCCGCTGGGTGCTCGGTCGCGGCTGCGGACCAGCTCGCAGCCCCACCCAGTGGCACCGGCCCGCGCACCGCGCGGCGATCGCGCCCGCGAAGATCCGCGCGCCCTACGACGCAGGTCATCCGCGAGAGCGGCGAGACGCTGCCGACCTATGCGCTGAAGGATCGGTTCTACGTCCAGGGTAACGCCAACGAGCGATACATCATCCGGATCACCAACCCCACCGCCAATCGCGTCGAGGCCGTGGTCTCGGTCGACGGCCTCGATGTCGTCGATGGCGAGTGGAGACCTCCCAGCGCGGCTACGTGGTCCCGCCGTATGGCGAGACCCGCATCGAGGGCTTCCGCACGTCGCAGGCCGATGTCGCGACGTTCCGGTTCTCCGCCGTCAGCGAGTCGTACGCCGGCAAGAAGGGCAAGGCGCGCAACGTCGGTGTGATCGCCGTCGCGCTGTTCGAGGAGCAGGCCGCCGCCCAGATCATCGTCCCCGAGGTCGTGGGCCCGATGTATCGCCCGCCGTACGACTACGAGGACGACGTCGACGCGAGCAACGTTCGCCGCCCGGCCAACAAGGACGTCGCGAAGGCCGACAAGGCCCCGCGCGATCGCGCCGAGGCCAAGCGCAGCGTCGCCCCGGCCACCGAGTCCACTGCCTCTCGCCAGCCGGCTGGCCCGCGCGGTGGTGGTGCACCGGCTAGCGCACCGCCTCGCCCGCGCTCGTTCGACGATGACGGCGAGGCCGCGGCGGACGAGTACCAGCCGATGCCGAACCGCAACTACGAGCAGCCGCAGAAGAGCCGCCCGGGTCTCGGCACCGAGTTCGGCGAGCAGCGGACCTCCGCTGCGACGTTCACCCAGTTCGTTCGCGCCGCTGGCCGCCCGATCGCGATCGCCGAGCTTCGCTACAACGACGCCTCCGGCCTCACTGCGCTCGGCATCCTCGTCTCGCCGCTGCCGGACGAGGGCGAGATCATGACTCGCGAGACCGCGGATCCGTTCCCCGGCGACGGCCGGTTCGCCACCGCCCCGCGCTGAACATCTCGACCTCCTGCGCCTCCAGGCCCCGTCCACCGACGGGGCCTTCGTCGTCGTGCGCTACGGAACCGGTACCGACGGCTTGGTCGGATCGAGCTCGCAGTCGTCGAACGGGTTCTTGATGTTGTTGATGCAGATCTTGATCCGCACCAGCACGCACAGCACGACCTCGGTCTTGCCGTAGAACACGAGCTGGACCTTGCCATCCTTGTACCCTTGCTGGTGGCAGCGAAGGTCGAGGCGGCTCCCGAGGGGCTCCTCGAGCATCGTGCCGCCGGGGCCGCGATACGTCGTGCCAGCGTAGAGGTTCGCGCCCTCGGGCTTGGTCAGCACCTGGATCATGATCGTGCCGCGGCGGTTCGGCGTATCCGGGATCCGTGGAGCTGCCCGAACCCGCGCCTGCGTCACGCCGGATCCGCACACCAGCGTCGGTCCGGACCACGACGATGTCGTCGGCCGCATCGGCGGGGGCGAGCGCTGCATCCGCGGCGGGGATCACCTCGGCGGCGTCGATCGGGATCATCGCGACCACCGTGGCATCGGGCGTGGCCGGGGTGACGCCGGCATCTGCGGTGGGCGGCGTGACGATCGCGATGCCCGCATCCGCGGTGGCCGTGGTCGCGGACCGGTTCTTCATCATCAGCACCACCACGGTCGTGGCGCCACCCGCGATCAGGAGCAGCAGCACGATCGGCGGCCAGGCCTTCCTGCCACGTGGTGCATCCGTGTCGTCGAGCACGTGCTCGAAGGTGTGCGGGCGATCGCTCGCGGTGAACTCGGGCTCGTTCTTGAGGCGACGTCCGGTGGGCGTGTGGGCGCGCGAGACCATCGGGCCGGCGGGGCGCGAGGTGGGCGGCTGCGAGGTGGGGCTGGCGGGCCCAGGCGAAGCGAGCGAGGCGTCGGCCCCGGGAGGCAGCGGCGCGAGCGCATAGACCGGGCTGCCGGTGATGCTCTGCCCGACGATGGTGTGGACCTTCTCGAGCGCCGCGAGCAGCTCCCCCATCGTCTGATAGCGCTGCTCGCGCTTCTTCGCGAGGGCCATCATGATCACAGCCTCGAGCTCCGGCGGGATCCCGAGATCGGGGCGCACCTTGGTCGGCGGCTCGGCGGGATCGAGCATCTGCATCGCGAGCGTGCGGACCATGCTGTCGCCGCGGTGAGGAACCCGGCCGCACGTCATCTCGTAGAGGATCACGCCGAGCGCGTAGATATCGACGCGGCCGTCGGTGTCGCCGCGACCTGCGGCTTGCTCGGGCGCCATGTACTCGGGCGTGCCGAACACCGAGCCCGCGCGGGTGAGGCGCGGCTCGGCGGCCGATCCCGGGACCGGCGCGACCTTGGCGATGCCGAAATCGACGATCTTCACGAAGTCGGTGCGGCCGTCGCGATCGAGGAGGAACACGTTCTCGGGCTTGAGATCGCGATGGGTGATCCCCTTGTCGTGCGCTGCCCCGAGCGCACGCGCGATCTGTGCGGCGATCTTGATCGCGCGCAAGGGAGAAGGGGCGGAGTTGCGGATCGCGGTCCCGAGCGTCTGGCCGTCGACGAACTCCATCACGGAGTACGTCATGCCGTCGGGCGTGGTGCCGAAGTCCGTGACGTCGACGATGTTCGGGTGCCCGATGCGGGAGGCGGCCTTGGCCTCCTGGACGAACCGGCGGATCGTCGCCGTGTCGCGCATCACCTCGCGCTTCAGGACCTTGATCGCGAGCGGGCGCTCGATCACCGCGTGGCGCGCGGAGAACACGACGCCCATCCCGCCCTCACCGATCTTCTTCTCGACGTAGTAGCGGCCGTCGAGCGTCTGGCCGACGAGCTTGTCGTACTCGTTCTCGCGCGGGACGCGGTACGCCTCGAGCGCATCGACATCGCTGTCGCTCGCCGACACCGACCGAACCTTCGGCACATCGGACTCGCGCGGCAGGGCACGCGCGCGCGCGGAGGTGATCTCCTGCGTCGGCACCTGCGGATGCACCGGCGAGGCGCCGACGGTGGACGGCGTCAGCGGGAACGTCCGGCGCTGCGGCTCCACCTGCGTGCGGTGGGTGGCGAGCTGCTCCGGATCGGTGCGATGCGGCTCGGCCGCGGGCATCGCGACCGAGAGCAGCGTCTCCTTGCTAGCCGAGCTCGGGACGGGTACCAGGTTCGATCGATCGAACGGGCAGAACCCAGGCTCGGAAAACGGACGCTGACAGGCAGGGCACTGGTACAGCACTCACCGTCCCGTTCGCGACTCGTCGTAGATCGCCGTGCCGGCCGAGTTGACCAGCCGGAAGTACGTGAAGATCTCGTTGTCGGCGGCCACCGCGAGGATCTCCCCACCATTGAACGGCATCGCGGCCACCGCACGGCCGAACTGCTGATCGTCCTCGGGCTGCGCGTCGTAGATCGTCGCGGCCGGCGTGCCATCGAGGCCCGCGGTCATGTCGAGGGCGAACACCAGGACGCGCCCGCCCTTCACGTTGTCGACGATGTCGGTGGGATAGCCGGCGGCGACGTACTTCTTGCTGCCGGCGGTGAGGACCGTCGCGGTGCGGAGACCCACGATCGAGATCGGCGTGCCGACCGCGGTGATCGTCTTCGACGTGGGATCGATCGAATAGAAGCCGAGGAAGCTGTCCGCGACGCCGAGCTCCTTGTGGCCGACGGCGAGGAAGTGCGTGGGATCGACCATGATGATCTGCGAGCCCCGCGACGGGCTGAAGGTCGTGGTCACCGTGTTCGAGCCTGCGAGCGGGCCCTGGGTGCCAGCGCAGGTCCCCGCGGGCGGCGCGCCATTGAATACGCTGCCCGGGTAGAGCAGGAGGACACCGGAGGTGGTGTTGGTGGCGCCCCACACCACGACATCGTCGAAGCTGGTGGACGTCACGCGCGCCGCGCCGAGGCCGCGGACCGCGACCGCCGAGGCCGCTGCATCGACGAGCTGGCACTTCGGCTGCGGGTTCGGCGGCATCGCGGTCGCGAGGAACGCACCGTAGACCGCATCCGCCGAGGCGACGAGCACCTGCGACGGGGTGGCGTTCGCCAGGTCCGCGCGCGCCGGCGGGATCATGTACGTGGCTGCGTCGGGTTGATCGGGACCGAACACCTGCTGCTGCTGCAGCCCGCCGGTACCGGTCAACACCGCGATGCTCTGACCGCCCGAGTTGACGACCAGGGAGACGTTGTCGCTCCCCGCTGCCGGATCGGCGATCAGGATCGGCTGCTGATCGAGGTTGCCGATGCCGAACTGCGAGTTGAGCTTCTGCGCGGTGGGAGCGAGATCCGAGTCTCCGTTCGCGGAGTAGACCAGCTCGGTGTACTGCGCCTGACCGGTGCCGAGGACGACGAGCTTGCCGCCGTTCTGGGTGCCGGCCACGCCCTTCTGGCCGCGCTGGATCGCCACGCCGTAGTCGGTGGAGTCGCTGTTGGGCCGATCGGTGCTGGTCACCGAGGTCTGGCCCTCGAGGTCATCGAACTCGGTCCACTTGCAGCCCGCGCCGACGACGAGCGCCAGTGCACAGCCGGTCAACATGCCGGTGAACATAAAGTTACGCATCACCAGTGAGCCTCCATCGAGAGCCCCGCATACTCGGGACCGATCTGCGGTTGCAGTGCGAGCGCGCGGACATCGATCAGCGCACCCGACGGCCGGCCCTTCTCGCGGAACGTGTAATAGACCGCCGTGAGGGCCGTGATGCCGGCGACGACGAACGTCGCATCGGCCGCGATCGCGAAGATCTTGCCCTTGGTGAACCGCGAGTCATTCGAGTTGACCGGCGGGTTGCCGTTGATCCCGTCCTTCAGCTGGTCGCGATACTTGTTGGCCTGCAGGCCGAGGAAGATGCCGCCGCCGGTGAAGCCCGCGGCGAGCACGTACGCGACCACGGCATCGCTGCGGCTCGGCGTGGGGGCGAGGGTCACGGTGACCTGCATCTGCGTCTTCGCCTGGATCGTGATCCGGCGGGTGTACGACTTGAAGCCGCCGCGCGTGACCTTCACGACGTGGTCGCCCTGCTGGAGCGCCTTGAGGCACGGGCCGCGCTCGCAGGCGACCTGGCCGTCGATGTACACGGTGGAGTCCTCGATGCCGGGGCCGACGACGTTGATCTTGCCCACGGGCGCGCCCTTGAGCGTGGCCTTGATCGCGTGGGTCTCGCCGGCGATCACGTCGACCTCTTCCTTGTACTCGTCGTAGCCCTCGGTGCTGATCCAGAACGTGTGCTTGCCGGGCTTGATGTTCTGCGACAGCGGCGTCTTGCCGACGGCGCCGATCGCCTTGTCGTCGATGAAGATCTCCGCGCCCGGGACGTTCGAGCTGATCTCGACCCAGCCGAGGTAATCCTCTTGCGCCATCACCGCGGTGAGCAGAAGCAGCTTGCTCGGATCGGCGGAGATCGTCTTCTCCACGATCTTGTAGCCGCGCTTCTCGATGATGATCTTGTGCTCGCCTTCGAGCGAACCGGACCACGGCGTGGTCGCGAACGAGCCCTTGCGCTTGTCGTCGATATAGATCGTCGAGTTCGCCGGATCGCTCTCGATGATGACGAGGCCGCGGACCTTGACGTCACCGAGCTGCTGGACCTCCGCCGACGGTGCCACGGGAGGTGCCGCGCTACCCGAGCCGGGACCGACCTGCGGGGTGTCCTTGAGCCGCTTGATCTCGGCCTCGAGGACGCCGATCGCCTTCTCCACCTTGGCCTTGTCCGAGGCCTGCGGATCCTCGGCGAGGTACTTCTTGTAGTACTCGACGGCCTTGCCGTACGACGCCCCGTCCGACGCCAGCTTCCCCTTCATGTGGAAGGCAGCGCCCACGTTGTAGAGGAACTGCGGGAACGGCCGGGCGGCATAGGCGTCCTGGAACCCCTGCGCTGCCTCGTCGTACTTGCCTTGCAGGTACAGGACCTGCGCGCTGTCGAAGGCCGACTGGGCCTTCTTCAGCGCATCGGCGTTCTGAGCGTGCGCGGGCGCGTGCCCGATCATCAGGATCGCGGCACAGATCCCAGCCCAAACCACGAACACTACGCGTGATTTCATTAGTCTCTCCCCGAGGGCAAAAATCATATCACGTGGCGACGAAAGACACGTTCTTGGCGGCCGGCTCGCGTGTCGTACGACACGCATTGGCCGGGGCTTCCTCGTCGGCGTGACCGATGACCAGGCCGAACAGGACCACGTCGTTCTCGCCGATCGGCAGCCTCGAGCGCAAGGGCTCGGGGTACGCGGCGATCGAGGCCATCGCGCAGGTGTCGAGCCCGAGCATCGGTGCAGCCGTCAGCACGTAGCCGAGCCACACGCCGACGTCGACATAGGCATATGGACCGAGACGCCGGTCACACGAGACCACGGCGAGGTGAGGAGCGTCGAACAGGGCGTAGTTGCGGAGCCAGGCGTCATAGCGGCCCGCCTTGTCCTCGCGGGCCACGCCCATCGCGCGATAGAGCGCAGCGCCGCAGGCGATCCGGTGCTCCTTGTACGGGGTGGGATAGTCGAGGGGAAACCCGATCTCGGGGTGCGGCAGGCCCCCGCGCGCGGCGGCCTGAAGCGCGGTCGCCAGCTCCTGGGTCACCGGCGGCTCGGTGATCGCGATCCGCCACGGCTGCACGTTGCACCAGCTCGGGGCGTGCTGCGCGGCCTCGAACAGGCGCTCGAGCGTGGCGTGCGGGACAGGGTCCGGGCGGTACCCGCGCTTGCTCCGCCGCTCGGCCCAGACGGTCTCGACAGCGCTGAACGGATCGACGGGGGCCGTCATTTGGGCCGCACCAGCGTCTTGAACCGGTAGATGCCGGTGGTGTGGCCGTCGGAGAAGTGGATGCCGACGCCGTAGTTTCCGACGAGGTGCATGTCGGAGACGGTGATGTCCGCGGGTACGGTGGCGGGATCGAGGATCCGCTCTCCGGTGGCCTCGGACTGGCAGTTCGCGCACGTGCAGCGCAGCCGGAGCTCGCGGGTGCCCCAGACATCCTCGCCGCCCTCCTCCCAGACGAAGCGGACCTCGGGCTTGCCGAGACCGATGATCTCGAGTGGCATGGGCATGGCGCAAGTCTTAGCAGGCTCGACGCTCGGGTACACGAGGCCCCGGCGGATACCCGGTGGGCCCCGCCGTGCTATGAGGGGCACCGTCGTGCCTCCTGCTCGTCCGCGCCAGCGCCGCTCGCTCTCGATGCCTCGAGCGCCGGGGAAGATCTTCGCCGATGGTCCGCGCGAGCTCGCCGAGGCCCTCGTCGCGGCGCTCAAGGCGCCCGCCGAGCACCACGACATCGCCGAGACCCTGACCCACGGGTTCCATTCGTATCCGGCGCGCCTCCACCCGGCCACGGCGCGCGTGCTGGCCGAGCTGCTCGCCGACCACTCGCCCGAGGGTGCCGTGCTCGTCGATCCGTTCTGCGGCTCGGGGACCACCCTCGTCGAGGCCCGCGCGGCGGGGCTGCGCGCCGTCGGCACCGATCTCAACCCGCTCGCGGTCCTGGTGGCCCGCGCGAAGACCTGGACCGTCCCGGTGCGCAAGCGCAACGAGATGCGCGACCTCGGCCACGAGATCGCGAGCCAGGCGCTGGCCGCAGGCAAGGCCGCGCGTCGCTCGGGCGCCGAGCCGGCACCCCAGCGCAAGCCGAAGGGCTTCGATCCGAACGCCCGCAACCGCCGCCTCGCGTCGTGGTTCGCCCCGCACGTGCGCCGCGAGCTCGAGATGATCGCGATGTCGATCGACGAGCACCGAGAGGACGATGTGCAGATCGCGGACGTCCTCACCGCGTGCCTCTCGGCGATCCTCTACAAGGTCAGCTCGCGCGCCTCGGACACCGACACCACCTGGGTCCCGAAGAACGTCCCGCGCGGCGCCGCGTCCCGGCACTTCGCCCAGCGCGTCGAGCTGCTCCACGCCGGGCTCGCCGACCTCGGCCGCAGCGGTGGCCCGCCCGATGTGTTCGAGCACGATGCGCGCCGGCTCCACGAGGTGGTCCCGGACGGCTCCGCCGGGGCCGTCCTGACCTCGCCGCCGTACGCCGGGACCTACGACTACGCGGAGCACCAGCGGCTGCGGCTGGACTTTCTGGGGCTGCCGCACCGCGGCCTCGACGAGGGTGAGATCGGATCGCGCCGCAGCTTCGACGCCGCGGGCCCGGTCGCCGAGCGCGCCTGGCTCGACGCGCTGACCAACTCGCTTCGCTCGATCGGCCGGGCTCTCGCTCCGGGCGCCTACGCCGCCATGGTGATCGGTGACTCGTGGGCCGGGGGCCGCGCGATGTACGCGCTCGACGACGTCCGAAGCTCCCTCGATGACCAGCTCGGCGTGGCCGCCTGGGCCTCGCAGCTCCGCCCGATGCTCGGCACCGGCGAGCGCCGCGCCTTCGAAGGCCGGGCGAAGGCCGAGCACGTGATCTTGTTACAGCGGCGCTGACGGACCGGGCGGCCGGAACTATCGGGTCTCACCCGAAACAGGCGCAGTGAGGGAAGTCTCAAAGATCCCCGTGGCAGGCACCCCGAAATCCGGTGTACGACCCTGTCCATGGGGAATCTCCGCGCAGTTCTGTCCGTCGCCCTGTTGTCCTTCGCCGCGTGCAGCGACGGTGGTGCAGCGAAGCCCGATGCTCCGCTGATCCACCTCGACGCGGCCATCGACGCGGTCCCCGATGCGCCGCCGACGCCGGATGCGCCGAGCTATGACTTCACCTGCCTGAACAACACGGCGCCGACCACCGCCTCCGCGACGATCACCGTCAGTGGAACCGCGAGCACGATCGCCGGCATGGCGATGTCGCCAGCGAACAACGTCACCCTCGAGGCACGGCTCGTCTCCAACGATACGCTGCTCGACAGCGACGGCCCGACGGCTGCCAATGGCAACTGGACCCTCGGTCCGATCACCGGCAACACGCCGGTCGACGCGTACATCAAGGCGACCCGCAGCGGCTCTGGCGGCGAGCGCACGACGCTCGTCTACACGCCGCAGCCGCTGGTTGCCGATCAGGCCAACGTTCCCGTCCTGCTGATCAGCGACACGCAGCTCAACGGCCTCCTGATGGGACTTCTCACGCAGGAAGCGAACAAGGGCTTCTTCGGCGTGGCGATCCTCGATTGCGCGGGGATGCCGATCGATGGTGCGGCGATCTCGGTCAAGCAGAACAACGTCGAGGTCGGCTCGCCGTTCGACATCGGTCAGTTCGCGAGCCAGTTCGCCGGCACGTTCTTCGTCACGAACGTCCCCGTGAACGACACCACCGTCGTCAGCGCGTCGTATGGCGGCATGACGTTCCGCGCGCACACCGTGAAGAGCGCGGCGATGACCACGACGACCACGATCGTTCGCCCCGGCTTCTAGTGGTATAGAGCGCGGTCCGTGGCGACCGTCTTCTTCGAGACCACCGGCGATCGCCACGTGCAGATCGTCGGCGGGTTGACCGCCCTGGAGCGGCGGATCCGCGAGGTCGCGCGGCAAGGTGCCGAGCGTGCGATCGTCGCCGCGGCGCCGGTCGAGCACGCGCGGCCGCTGCCGATCCCGGTCGAGTTCGTCGCGCCGGGCACGCCTGCACCCGAGGGTGCGAGGGTCGAGCGCGCGGATGTGATCGCCGGCATCGAGCTCGCCGACGACGCGGCCACCCGGCAGCGCGCCGAGTGGGCGCTGATCCGCGGCATGAACAAGTCCTACGAGGGGCCGGTGGACGCGCTGATCAACTGGCGGTTCTCGATGCGGATCACGCGGTGGCTCGCGCGCCGCTCGCTGGCCGTCACGCCGAACCACGTGACGATCACCGCGATCCTCCTGGGCCTCGCGGCGGCGCTGATCGCGAGCCGCGGTGGATACGCGATGATCGCGATCGCGGGCGTGATGCTCGAGGGGAACTCGATCCTCGATTCGGTGGATGGCGAGCTGGCGCGCCTGCGCTACCAGTTCAGCAAGCTCGGGCAGGCGCTCGACAACATGTCCGACGACATCGTCGACAACGTGTTCCTCGCGGCGGTCGGCTATGCGCTCGGTGGCGTGTGGATGTGGCTCGGGTTCGCGGCGGCAGGCGGGCGCGTGTTCGTGTCGCTGACGATCTACCTGGCGGTGTTCCGCAAGCTCGGCAACGCGGACGTGATGGCGTATCGCTGGTGGTTCGAGACCGACGTCACCACGGTGGACGAGCAGTTCGATCCGAAGGCGATCTCGACCTGGCTGCGCTCGTTCGGGCGCCGCGACACCTACGTGTTCGTGTGGATGCTCGCCTGCCTGGCTGCGTTCCCGTACTGGGTCGTGTGCCACGGGCTGGTGATCGCCGCGGTCAACGTGTCGCTGTTCCTGGCGCAGTCCACGGTGTTCCGCGGCAAGGCGTGGGTTCGGCGGTAGCGGTCAGGGCTTCGAGGCGTCGTAGATGAACGTCACCGCGGTGCACACCGGCACGGCGCGGCCGTTGATCTTGTAGGGCTTGAAGATCCACTGGCGGAGCTCGGTGATGATCTTGCGATCGTATGCCGCGAACCCGCTCGACTTGAGCTGCGCGACCGAGCTGACGTTGCCCTTGTCGTCGAGGCACATCTTCATCGACGCGATGACCTTCGGCTTGCCGCCGGCCACGATGTCCGACTTCGTCTTGGCGTCCGGAACGATGGTCCTTGTCCCCGAGATCCGCTGGGCCTCGAGCAAGCTCGGCGGCACGGTCTGCGGCGGCATCGGAGGAGGGGGCGGGGGCGGAGGAGGCGGGCCCATGACGCCGACGAAGTCGAAGTCGTCGTCGTCGAAGTCGTAGCTGCGGGTGATCGGCGCGGCGGGAGCCTGCGAGCTCGGATAGGCCTCGATCGCAGGTGCCTTGGTGCCGGGATAGGTGAGGAGCGCGACGCCGCAGGCGGGCTGTGCCGTGCCGCGGACCTTGAACGGCTGGAACTTCCAGTCCGCCACGGCGCGTGTGAACGCGTCGCTCGCCGCGGTCGAGGTGCTGCTCAGCGTGGTGAGCCGCACGATCTCGCCGCGGGGATCGAGGCAGACCTTGACCCACGACGATGCCACCTGGGCGCGCTGCTTCGCGAGCTCGAGATCGAGCTCGACCGCGACCTGGCGATCGACCACGGCCGTGCCCGCCGTGCGGAGTGCCTCGAGCGCCTGCGCCGTCAGCATCGGGATCGCGCGGTCGGTGCCGGCCTGCAGCGGGAAGCCGATCCAGCGCAGGGTGTCGCCCTTGAACGCGAGCTCGATCTCGATCCCGGGATCCACGGTGAGCAGCGCACCATCGCGGCTCGCGGCCTTGCGCGTGGTCATCTGCAGCGTGAGCTGAGCGAGGCAGCGCGCGAACACGCCGACCTCTGCGCCCTTGATCTCGCCCCCGCTCGCGAACCGCTTCGCACACGCGGGATCCGGGAACCACATGCCGTTGTTCGTGAACGAGGCGCCGAGCACCTCGGCGATCTTCGCCACGCTGCGCGCGCGGATCCCCGCGGTCAGCCGCGCGGTGGCGGCCGTGGCCAGGGCCTCGCTATCGACGACCTCGCGCGGCCGATAGAACGCGGGCTTCCTCGCGAGCGCCGTGGCCGGCACCAGCGCGAGTCCGAGCACGACGATCGCGAGCCTCCGCACCCTCTAGAGATAGACCAGTGGGGGCGTCGGTGCCATCGGATTCCACGCCTCGCCTCACGAGCTGGGCGCGACGTTCGAGGCGAGCGCCACCGGCTGCTTCGCGCCGCACGATCGTTCACGCAGGACCTCGGGAGCCGGCAGCGACTGGCGGCCGGAGGTGTCGAGCCACGCGAGCACCACCCCTTCGCGCGGGTCGAGCTCGAACACCGAGGTCAGCTGCGCGCGGGACCGGGTCACGTGCAGGGTGCGAGCACCCGGCGCGACCTGCCACCACATGTACGGTGCGCAGTCGTGTGGCCGTGAGATCGTGATCGCGTAGGCGTCGCCTGGCGTCGGTGCCCCGGGCCGCAGCGAGATCTCGACGTCGAGCGTCGCGATCCCGCCCTCCGGATCGACGGTCTGTCGCCACGAGATCCGCTCCGCCTCGGGAGGAGCGAGGCGCGCCGGCGCAGCTCCAGGATGGAGGCGCACGTTGCCGAGATGGTCACCGCGAGCATCGACGAGCTCGATGCTGGTCATCTGGTACGGCAGCTCGTACACGTACAGGCCAGGTGCGATGTAGCGGACCACCGCCTGGAACATGGCTCCTGCGGAGTCCCGGAGCTGCCAGCCGGCTCGCGCCTCGTCATTCGCGGCCGTCGGTGCCGAGGCGACGATCATCCCGCCCTCGTAGATCTCCTGGCCATCGGGCGTGACGACCTGCGGCGCGCCGGGCGCTGGAAGCTCGGTCGTCAGCACCGGCGGCGGCGTCATCTGCGGAGGAGGCGCGGGGCGTGATGAAGTTTGTGGTGCTCCACATCCGCCGAGCGCAGCGACCACCATCGGCCCGATCCAGCTGCTCGCCATCTGCCTACGCTATCAACGATCGGGGTCCCGAAACGAGCTACGCGGCCGTTGGCACCAGGTGCCCTCCGGCCGCGCAGTAGGTTAACGAAAGCTAAAGTAAGCGAGAGACGGGGAGCGACTTAGAGCTTCTTGCCGACGAGCTTGTAGCTCGCCGCCGAGTAGCCGTTCACGTTGACGTAGACCGCGGCGGACTGGGCGAGCGTGACCTGGCAGGTCTCGTTCGAGCCGGTCTTGTAGGGGCGGCAGTCGTAGCTGGTCGCGGTCGGCTCGCGGCCGATCTTGACGTAGAGGTCGGCGTCGCCAGACGAGCCG
The DNA here is from genome assembly GCA_016720595.1 of Myxococcales bacterium. Taxonomy (GTDB): domain Bacteria; phylum Myxococcota_A; class Polyangia; order Haliangiales; family Haliangiaceae; genus JABFXX01. The sequence goes on along the minus strand of JADKKI010000012.1, from coordinate 153,758 downwards.
GTGATGGCGAACTGGTAGGTGCCAGCGGCGAGCGTCGGGGTGGTGTACTTCTTGGTCTGGCCCTTGGTGACGCTGCCAGCCTCGTTGATGCCGCCCCACGTCTGCGGCTGACCGCCGCCACCCGGGGTGAAGGTGTTGTCCTGCTCGCCGGTGACGAGCACCAGCTGCGAGCTATCGACGCGCGAGAACATCTGCTCGTAGGTCTTCGGGTCCTCGAAGGCGAGGAAGCCGCGGAACAGCGACATGGTGGCGCCCGACATCGAGGCGAAGAACGCCGGCATCGCGTTGTTGACGATGTCGATGTACTTGAAGCCGGTGGAGTCGTCGGGGTTGACGTTCTTGTGCGCGGTGTTCAGCGCGTCATCGATGTACGCGAAGGTGTCGCAGCCGTTCATGTAGACGACGACGTACTGGCCGGCGACCCACTTGCCCGCCTGCGCGAGGGCGCGGACGTTGGTGCCGAGACCGGCGTGGCCGTTGTAGACGATGTAGTCAGCGCGGGTCGAGAGCGCCTCGTAGCGGGCGCGGAACGCGGGCTGCGAGAGACCGGTGTTCACGTTGTCGGTCAGCATCGCGACGACGTGGATCTTCTTGCCGTCGGGGAGGGTCGCGTTGAACTCGATGTCGGGCGCAGCGACGCCGGGGTTGGTCGGCACCGACGCGGGCACCGTGGTGAGCTGGCGGCTGCCGAGCTCGGCCTTCATCGCGGCGACGAACTGGTTGTAGCCCGGAGATGCCGGCATCGGCCGGTGGTGGTCGCGCCGTCCTCGTACTTGCCGAAGATCGCCGACGTTGAGGACGTTGTCCTCCCAGATCTTGTTGAACTCGGGGAACTTGCCGGTGGTCTGGATCGGGCTCGGAGAGACCGTGGCCGTGACCTTGAGCGCATCGGCGTTGGCGACGTTGCAGCCCGAGTTCTTCGGACGGAAGTAATAGAACATCGAGCCCGAATCCACGTCGTGCGCGCCGAAGTCCACGCAGTCGTGCTTGTACTTCTCGGCGAACGCGTTCTGGCCCGCGTACGAGATGTCCGACGGCAGGATGAAGTCGTACGTGTTCGGGACCGGGTTGGACTTGCGCCAGGCGACCGGCAGCTTCGCGGTGTACTTGATCTGCGTCTTGCCGCCGACCGTGGTCTTGGAGATGTTGGTGATCACTGCGCGGTCGATGCGACCCACGGCGTCGTTGCCGTTGAGGTGACCGACCGTGTAGAGCAGCTGATCCTCGACCGTCTTCTTGTCGTTCCAGCTCGAGTCCGTCAGCAGCGTCCCCTGGAACTCCATGTCCAGGAACACCGCGAGGGCGCTCGAGTCGGCCTTGCCGTCATCGGACTTCACCGTCTCGCCGTCGTAGGCGTCGTCTTCGGTGACGCAGGCGGCTACGGGGGCGGCGAGGGCGGCAGTGGCAAGGATGGTAGCGAGACGCTTCATGCCCCCCCGATGAGCACGCCCCGTGCCGCCGATAATTCCCGCCAAGCCCCCGAGATCACGAGGGCGTGGGGGGCAACCGGACTAGCCACCGGCAAGCAGAACCGCCAGCAATCTCGATCGGTTGAGCCCTCTGGTCGAGCCCCCAGGGGAGCCACCAAGGGAGGGCGTGGCCGGCGTCAGGTCACCGGGCTATCACGAGCCGCAGGCTTCGAGCTCGCCGGTCGTCGCGGCCTTCATCGAGCAGCGCGCGGCGGCCTTGTCGGCGTCGGTCGGCGGGGAGGCGCCCCACTTCTGCTCGCACTCCTTGATCGTGTCGACCCGGATCTGGGCGATCGCGTCGGGGTTCGCAGCCGTCTTCTCGGGGTTCGCGGCCGCATGGATGTCGACCATGTGGTTCACGAGCTTGGGGCAATCGATGTCATCGACGATGACCACGCCCTTGGCGGCGGCGGGAGGCGCGGAGGAGGTGGTGCTGGTGGTGACGGGCTTGCTGGCGCCACCGCATGCTGCGAGGGCCAGGGCGGCCACGAGGATCGTCTTCGTCATGTTCACTCCCACGCGATGTCCATCGAGTCGGCGTCGGCGAGCTACTTCTGCTCGTCGCACTTCGCGACGGCCTCGAGATCGTTCGCGGCATTCGCGCACTCGATCCGCTGCTTCGCAGTCTTGTTGACGCAGACATCGATGAACTCGGCGGCCTTGGCCTCCGCGATCGCGGCCTTCTGCTTGGCGAGGTCCGCCTTCATCTGATCCGTGCCGCTCCCCGCGCCCGCCTTCTTGAACTCGAGATCGATCAGGTGATCGAGCAGCTGCTTGCACGAATCCTCGGACGGGGCGTTCTTGCAGCCCACGCCCAGGAACACGGCCGCGATGATCCAGCGGTTCATGGCGCCAGCTTATCACCGGAGGTGCCCGTCGGAGGTGGCAGCGACGCGCGGACACGCTCGATCCGCGCGAGCACGGCCGGCGATGGGTGGAGGGCGAGGGCGTGGTCCAGGACCTCGGCGGCCGTCCGCGGAGCGTGATCGGCGGCCCACGCCGCGGCGAGGTGGACCATGATCTCGGGCTCGTTCGGCGCGAACCGCGAGGCGCGATCGAGCGCGCGAACCGCATCTCGCGGCTTGCCCTGCTTCAGCCGCAGCCAGCCCCAGCTGTCGAGGATCGCCGGGTCGCCGGGGGCCAGGTCGCGGGCGCGCGCGAGCCAGCGCTCGGCATCATCGAGCCGCTGCCCCCGATCGGCGAGCAGGTATCCGGCGAGGTTGAGCGCGGTCGTGGATTCGGGATGGGTCACGAGCAGCGGCTCGAGGATCGCGAGGGCGGCGTCCGGCGCATGCACGTGATCTTCGAACCGCGCACGCGCGAGCGAGGCACCGAGGCCGCTGGGCAGGCCCGCGAGGAGCGTGCGGCCTCCTGCCACGTCACCGCCATCGGCGTGGGCATAGGCCGCGACCAGCGCGAGATCGAGCTCCTGCGGTGCGGCCTCGCGCGCCGGGGTGATCGCCGCGGCGGCCCCCTTCGGATCTCCCGCCGACAGCAGGATGTCCCCGGCGAGGCGGCGAGCCTCCGCGAATCGCGGCGAGTCGGGCGCGATCGGCAGCAGGCGCTTCACGGCGCCGGTTGGATCTCCCGGGGCGTCGAGCTCGGCGTGGACGATCGCGCCGGCCTCGGGCTCCACGGCAGAGATCCGGAGCGCGATCGCGCGCGCCTGGGTCAAGCGGCCAAGACCGCGAGCCAGCCGCGCGATCGCGGTCAGCGCGTCGGCATCGCTGCGATCGTCGTCGAGCAGGGTCAGCAGATCGATCGCCGCCATGCGGTCGTCCGCCTCGCACAGCAGCCAGAACAGCTCCTCGGCGATGTCGAGCGCCTGGCCGCTGCGATCGAACGCGCTCCGCGTCTGCTCGATCGCCTGTGCCATGTGCCCCGTGCGCCGCAGTGCGCGCGCGAGATCGAGGCGTGCATCGATGTGATCGGGATCCCGCTCGATCACCGCATGCAGCTCCTTGATCGCCGTGGCGAGGTCGTTCCGCTTCGCGAATCGCTGCGCGAGCCGGTAGTGCCCTTCGACGGAGTCGGGAATCTTCTCCACGAGCTGGCGCAGCACCGCCTCGCTGTCCTCCGGGGACTCGAGCTTTGCGAGGCCGAGGTAACCGCGCTCGTCGTCGGGATCGAGCTCGATCGCACGGCGGTACGCCTTGATCGCCTCGGCGCGCTTGCCGGCGCTCATCAGATCCGCCGACATCAGCCAGATCTGCGCGTGACCTGGCCACTTCTTGCGAGCGGCGGCGAGGGTATCGCTGGCCGCGGCCTCACGCTTGGCCTTCGCCTGGACCCGCGCGAGCTCGACGGCGATCATCGGCTGATCCGGCGCGGCCTTTGCGGCGAGCTCCAGCGACTCGGCGGCGGCCGCCCAGTCCGAGCGGTAGGCCGCGAGCTTGCCGTCGAGGTAGTACGCGTACGCCTCGTGGGTCATCGGCGGCAACGGCTTCGCCGCCTCGGGATGCCGGCACGCGGACAGCCCGAGCCCGAGCCTGAACACGATCGCGAGGCGGGCCGTCACGGGCACAGCCTACCGCTAGTTCATCTTCAGCGTCAGGCTCAGGCAGTCCGGCTCGGAGACGATCACGGTGTCGCCGTCCTTGAGCACGGCCTGCTGATCCGTCCGTAGCGGACGTCGTTGACGAAGGTGCCGTTGGTCGTGCCCTGATCGATGGCGACCAGCTGGCCCTGCTCGTAGCCGATCCAGACGTGCTTCCCCGACGAGCGCGGGTCATCGATCACCACCTGCGCGAGGCCGGGCTGGCGCCCGATCAGGAGGCCCTGCGTGGTCAAGCTGAAGCGCTGGCCCTGAAGGCGCCCGCGCGTGCAGGTCAGGATGCCCACCGTCATCGAGCCGAACGCAGTGGCCGCCACCGGCGCGTTGCCTGACTGTGCTGCGCCGATCGCGACGGTCTTCGCCACCGGTTGCGGTCCACGGCCGGGCACCATCATCGGCCCACCGCCCGGCTGTGGCATCGCCGGTGCGCCATGCTGCGGCGCCATCCCGGGGTAACCCTGCTGCTGCGGGCCGTGCTGCTGCGGCATCCCCGGCCGCGCCGCGCCCACCGGCGCCATCCCGGGCCGCTGCCCCGCGGCCTTCTTGCGCTTCATGAACACGATCACGCCACCGATGAGGCCGATCAGGACGAGCGCGACCGCGATGCCGACACCTGCGCTGCTCCCGCCATCGCTGGCTCCGCCGCCGCCGGAGCTCATCGAGGTTCCACCACCGCTATCGCTGCCACCGCCGGCCGCGGTCTCCTTCGGCGGCTTGCCCTTGCCTTCCTTCTTGAGTGCGCGGGCCTGCTTCACCATGCGCGGCGCCTCGGAGTGCACCGGGAACAAGGTCATCACCTCCTCGAAATCGACGATCGCCGCGTCGAGATCGCCGGACCACATCTCGTCGAGGCCCTTGTGCCAGAGCTTCGTGGTCTGCGACGGCTCGGTGTTGACCTTCGCCTCGGCGAGGAACTTCTTCACGGTCACCGACGCGACGATGAAGTTGAAGCCCTGCACCTCGCCGCGGCTGCCGAACGTGGACAGCCCGATGACCTCGCCCTTGTCGTTGATCGTGGGGCCGCCGGAGTTGCCGTGCGTGATCGAGGCGCTGATCTGGATGATCGGCTCGCCCGCACCCGTGCGCTTGATCGCCGAGACAGCGCCTTCGTTGATCGTGGCCTCGAGCTGCGACTTGTCGTCGAGGAGGCCCTGCATGTCGGCGGCGCCGGGGTAGCCGATCGCGAGGACCTTGTCCTGGATCAGCACCTTGTCGGAGTCCGCCACCACGAGGTTCGGTGCGTCCTTGATGTCGACCTTGATGATCGCGACGTCCGAGCCCTCGCCGGGCTTGCCGTACGCCTTGACCTCGTACTTGAGCTTGGTGCCGTCGGGGAGCACGATGGCCGCGTTCGGGACCGCCGTGGCGCCCTGCTGGAGCGTGCGGACGAGCTCGATCTTCTGCTCCTCCGTCATCTGCGCGAGCTCTTTGGCGTACTGCTTCTGGATCTTCTCCGCGAGCGAGCTGAACGCCTGCGCCTTCGCCGCCTCCTCGCCCTTCTTGATGTCCTCGACGACGTGCGCGTTGGTGACGACATACCCATCACCGCTGACGAAGAACCCGGAGCCCATCCCGCCGACGTACTCCTTGATCTCCTCGTTCCCGACCTTGAACGTGACCTCCCAGAACCCGAGGACGCGAACGACCGAGCCCTTCGCGAAGATCGACGCGCGCTGGTTGGCGCTCGGACCATCCTCCGCTCGCGCGATCGGCGCAGCCGTCGCGAGGAGCAACGCTGCCAGCGCAAGCACGAACCTCCCACGGGCCATGGGGAGCATCGTATCAGACGGCAAGCGTCAGAGCGGGATGTTGCCGTGCTTGCGGGGCAAGTTCGACTGGCGCTTGTTCTTCAACGTCCGGAGGGAGCGCACGATGGTCCACCGTGTGTCCCGGGGCCGGATGATCTCGTCGATGTACCCGAGCGAGGCGGCCTTGTACGGGTTCGCGAACCGCTCTCGGTACTCGTCGGTGAACCGGACCCTGGCCTCGGCGCGCTCGGCCGGGTCGGTGATCTTGTCGAGCTCGCCGCGGAAGATGATGTTGACGGCGCCCTCCGGGCCCATCACGGCGATCTCGGCGGCCGGGTAGCTGACATTCACGTCGGCGCGGATGTGCTTGCTCGCCATCACGTCGTACGCACCGCCGTAGGCCTTGCGGGTGATCACGGTGATCTTGGGGACGGTGGCCTCGGCGAACGCATAGAGCAGCTTCGCGCCGTGCTTGATGATCCCGCCGTACTCCTGGGTGGTGCCAGGGAGGAAGCCGGGGACATCGACGAACGTCACGATCGGGATGTTGAACGCATCGCAGAACCGCACGAACCGCGCAGCCTTGATCGAGGCGTCGATGTCGAGGCACCCAGCGAGGTGCATCGGCTGGTTCGCGACGATCCCGGTGGAGCGCCCCTCGAACCGCGCGAAGCCGACGACGATGTTCTTCGCGTAGTCCTTGTGGACCTCGACGAACTTTCCGTCGTCGACGACGGCGTTGATGATCTTCTTGATGTCGTACGGCCGGTTCGATTCGGCGGGGACCACCGTATCGAGAGCGACCTCGGCGCGATCCGGGGGATCCTGGGTGGCGTGGACCGGCGGGTCCTCGGCGTTGTTGCTCGGCATGAACGAGAGCAGCTCGCGCAGCCTCGCGATGCACGACAGCTCGTCGCTCTCGGTGAAGTGCGAGACGCCAGACTTGCTCGCGTGCGTCATCGCGCCGCCGAGCTGCTCCTTGGTGACCTCCTCGTGGGTCACGGTCTTGATCACCTCGGGGCCGGTGATGAACATGTACGAGGTGCGATCCACCATCAGGATGAAGTCGGTGATCGCCGGCGAGTACACCGCACCACCCGCGCACGGCCCCATGATCGCGGACAGCTGCGGGACCACGCCCGAGGACAGGACGTTGCGCAGGAAGATGTCCGCATAGCCGGCGAGGGACTCCACGCCCTCCTGGATCCGCGCGCCGCCCGAATCGTTCAACCCGACCACGGGGCACCCGATCTTGGTGGCGAGGTCCATGACCTTGCAGATCTTCTGGGCGTACGCGCCAGACAGCGAGCCGCCGAACACGGTGAAGTCCTGCGCGAACACACACACCGGACGCCCCTCTACCGTGCCGTGGCCGGTGACCACGCCATCCCCCAGGATCTTCTGATCCTGCATGCCGAAGTCGGCGCACCGGTGGGTCACGAACTTGTCGAGCTCCACGAAGCTGCCCTCATCCAGCAGCGCCTCGATCCGCTCGCGCGCCGTGAGCTTGCCCGCCTCGTGCTGCTTGTCGATGCGCGCCTTGCCACCTGCAAGGGCGGCCTGGGCCTCCATCTCTTCGAGGCGTCGAAGTGGATCAGCTGGATCTTGGCGGGTACTCACAGGAGCGGCGTATACTTTCAATGTGGCGAACGTCAAGGGAAGCGCGCTGTCGTCGCGCGTCCTGTGGGTGCAGTTGAACCACGGGGAGGCGGGGATCAGCCGGCTGTTGCCGCAGTGCTCGGTGGAGCTGCGCGCGATCATCGAAGGCGGCATCCACAAGGCGAAGTGGTACCCGTTCGAGCAGTTCATCGAGCTGATCTCGACGATCGACCGGTTGTTCGGCAAGGGCGACCTCGCGCTGGTGGACGAGCTCGCGCGCCACGGTGCGGACGCCAACCTGACGACGATCTACCGGCTGTTCTACAAGGTCGGCACCACCCACTGGATCCTCGGCCGCGCGGTCCGGCTGTGGAGCGCGCACTACGACTCGGGCTACCTCGAGGTGATGACCCGTGGTCCGAAGACGGCCGTGCTGCGGATCCGCGGGTTCGACACCCCGCACAAGATCCACTGTCGCAGCGTGATGGGCTGGGCGCAGCGCTCGATCGAGCTGTCGGGCGGCAAGCACGTGACGTCGAAGGAGACCACCTGTCGGGTCGACGGCGGCGAGTTCTGCCAGCTCGAATCGAGCTGGGAGTAGCCTCTACTCCGGGCCGAGGTGCATGCGGCGCTGGGCCGCATCGAAGCCGGCCTGGGCCTCGGGCTCGGGCTTCACGAGGGAGACCACGATCGCCACCAGGAACGAGAGCGGGACGGTGATCACGCCCGGGTTCTTGAGCGGCACGATCGCCTCGGCGTTGTGCAGCAGATCCTTCCACACGGTGGGCGACAGCGTGATCAGGACGAGCGAGCTGACGGTGCCGGTGATCATGCTCGCCACGGCGCCGCGGGTGGTCAGCCGCTTCCACATCATCGAGAGCAGGAGGGCCGGGAAGTTCGCGCTCGCGGCGATCGAGAAGGCCAGGCCCACCATGAACGCGACGTTCTGCCCGCGGAACACCAGGCCGAGCAGGATCGCGAGCACCGCGAGCCCGATGGTGGCCAACCGCGCCACGATCATCTGCTCGCGCTCCCTGACCTTGCCCTTGCGCACGACGTGGCCCCACAGATCGTGGGCGAGCGCTGCCGCCCCAGAAAGCGTGAGACCTGCGACCACGGCGAGGATGGTCGCGAACGCAACGGCGGAGATGAAGCCCAGGAAGCCGGTGCCGCCCAGGACCTCGGCGAGCAGCGGCGCCGCCATGTTGCCGCCGGGATCGACGGCGATGATCGCCTTGCGGCCGACGAGGACGGAGGCGCCGAAGCCGAGGATGAACGTCACCAGGTAGAAGAAGCCGATCAGCGAGGTCGCGTACGCCACGGAGCGGCGGGCGGTCCGGGCATCCGGCACCGTGTAGAACCGCATCAGGATGTGCGGGAGCCCCGCGCAGCCGAACATCAGGGCGATCCCGAGTGACACCGCCTCGAGCGGGTTGGCGACCAGCTTGCCGGGCGCGAGCACGCCAGTGCCGTACTGGTCACGGGCGGCGGCGAACAGCGCGAGTGGATTCATGCCGAACTCGCGCAGCACCAGCACTGCGAGCAAGGTCGCGCCCAGGAGGAGCAGCACGGCCTTGATGATCTGCACCCACGTGGTGGCGATCATCCCGCCGAACAGCACGTACGCGAGCATCACGCTGCCGACGATCAGCAGCGCCGCCTCGTACGACAGGCCGAACATCAGGCGGATCAGATTGCCGGCGCCCACCATCTGCGCGATCAGATAGAACGTGACCACCGTCAGGGTGCTGATCGCCGCGGCGATGCGGACCGGGCGCTGGCGGAGCCGGTACGCCACGACGTCCGCGAACGTGTACTTGCCGAGGTTGCGCAGCGGCTCGGCGATCAGGAACGTGATCACGGGCCAGCCGACGAGCCAGCCGACGGAATAGATCAGCCCGTCGAACCCCGAGGTCGCGACCAGGCCGGCGATCCCGAGGAAGCTCGCCGCACTCATGTAGTCACCGGCGAGCGCGAACCCGTTCTGCAGCGCGGAGATCGATCCGCCGGCGGCGAAGTACTCGCGCGTGGTGCGCGTGCGCCGCGCCGCCCACGCCGTGATGCCGAGGTGATCAGGACGAACCCGAGAAACCATGCGATCGCGACGCTGTTGGTCTCGCCGATCACGGCGCCGGCTTCCGCAACGCCGCGATCGCCGGATCGTGGTGCCGGTTCGCCCACCGCACGTAGATCGCCGTGAGCACCGGCGCGATCACGATCACCGCTGCGCCCAGGATGATCCCGACGCTGATCCGATCATCGGCCAGCAGGGTCCCGGCGGTGTCCTTGCCGAACGCGACAAGCAGGATGAAGCCGAAGTACGCGACCATCATCACCGCCGTCAGCACCGCTCCCACCCGCCAGCGGCGGCGGATCAGCGCGGCGAGCGCCTGGTCGTCCCGACCTTCCATCGGGGCCGACCATAGCGCGCAGGCGCGGCAGTTCGCTTGGTACGATGTAGATGGATGTGGCGCCTACTCCCGTGCCTGGCGATGGGGTGCAACCAGCTCTGGGGGCTCAGCCCGACCACGGTCGTCGATGCACAGCAGTTCGATGCGCCGCCCGATGCCCCGTTCGAGTGCCCGGCGCTCGGTGGTGAGCCACCGCGGTTCTCGGTGGCGCTGCGGCAGGTCGTCGTGCAGAACTGTGATCGCTACTCGCTGAGCGAGCCCACGGGGCGCGCGATCGCCCTCTGCACGAGTTCGGGTGGGGAGTCGTCGATCCTGGAGGGGCCGATCGACCAACCGCTGGTGGCGGTCGCTGGCCTTCCTCGATCGATCCCCGGCTTCGAGCTCTCCACTCCGGTGATCTCTCCCGAGGGGGATGAGCTGTTCGTGAACGCGTATGACGACGCGAACCCACCCGGTCAGATCTTGAGCTATCGGCGCTCGATCGATGGAACGTGGACCCTGACCGGACCTGTCGCGCTGGGCGTGGGCGTGGTGTCTGCGCCGACCCAGCGCCCGGATCGACACATCCTCGCCTACGACAATCCGACGTCCGACCTCACCGAGTACACCGAGACTGCACCGGGGACCTGGACGCCGCTCCTGGTGCATTCGTTGGCCAAGCTGGGAATCAAGGGGGTCGCGGGGATCTGGCTCAGCCACGACGGGTTGCGCCTCGCGATGCAGGTGAGCGAGAACGGCATCTCGCATCTCGCCTACACGGATCGTGCGACGCTCGGTGATCCGTTCGGTGCAGCTCGGCCGATGTCCGGGCCCAACGTTCCGAGCCTGTTCTTGACGCGAGACTGCAGCCGGTTCTACGTCACGGGCCTTCACTCGGTGTTCTATGCGCCTCGTCTCTAGTGTCCTGGTCGTCCTGGTCGCGAGCTGCAACCAGCTCTACGGCCTCGATGCAACTCAGCGGATCGACGCCGCCTACTTCGACGCGCCGATCGATGCCCCGTTCCGTTGCCCGGCGTTCGGCCAGCCGCTGCGGTTCTCGACCAAGTTCCAGCAGGCGGTCCTGCAAGACTGCACGCACTACTCGGTGAGCTTGCGCGCCAACCGGGCGCTCGCAGTGTGCGATGCCTCGCAGATCACCGAGGGCACGGTCGACGGCACCTTGACCCCAGCGATCGGGCTCCCGATCGGGACCGTCAAGAACCCGGACGTGCAGCTCGGGCCCGACGGGGACCTCGCCGTGATCGCGTCGGGCGCTCCCGTCCGGACCTTCCAGCTGGCGCATCGCACCGAGCCGGGCTGGGTGCTCGAGCCGACGACCATCGATACCGGGCGGCCGTTCGCTGCCATCTCGACACCCACGCGAGGCCCGAGCATCCGGGTGATCGCGCTCGCGACTGACGGGCTGCACGAGCTCGTGCTCGATCCCGGGCAAGCCTGGAGAGACGTCGGGACTCACACGCTTCCATCGCTCCGCATCATCAACATCAGCAACGGCTACCTGAACCTGAGCGCTGACGGTCTGCGGCTGGTGTTTGCCGCGGCGTCCCAGGACGGCACGGGGCTCCTGCTGAGCGATCGCGCGAGCATCGGTGCTCCATTCTCGCCGGCGCGGCTGCTCGCTCCGGTGGACTTCCTGGGGAGCGGCTTCGTCACCGAGGACTGCGAGCGCCTCTACTTCTCGAGCCTCGGCAGCGTGTGGTTCGCTCCCCGAGAGTGATCGGACGAGCTCAAGGCTGAGCGCTGAACACGAACGGGAGGGCGAATGCGCTGCGGGTGCCGGTCGCCGGGAATCGCAGGCGGCGGAGGTTTCCGTTCACGCACGTGCTGGTCAGATCCATCCCACCGCTGCCACGCATGGTCACGCCACTGACGGTGCCATCGCCCTCGATCGTGAGCTGTGCGATCAGCCTGCCCTGGGCGGACGGGTTGCGGTCGACCTCCCTCTGATAGCAGGCGCGGAACACGCCGGCGCGGGCCTTGACCACCCGGTCCACGGCGGCGTCGCTCGAGGTCCCGATCTGGACCCGCGGGTTCAGCCGCACCGGCACCAGCCCATCATCCTGGAACACCTGCTCGAGCCGCTCCTCCAGCGAGATCGCGAGGCGGCCGACCACGGCGCGCGAGCCCAGCAGCTCGAACGGCAGCGTCTTCTTGGTGCCGAGGACGGTGATGTCCACCGTGCCGCGGATCGGGCCCGTCGAGCTCCCGCCGCGCGTGATCTCCACGAGGTAGTTGCCGCGCTTGATCGACTTGAGTGCGAGCTGCTCCTTGTCGCTGCTCGCCGCATCGCCGACGGTGACATCCGGCCGTCCACCCATCCACGACACGCGCTCACCCGCGGGCGTCACGATCGAGAGATCGAGGTCCGCGTTGGCCTCCCAGTGCGCGCTAACCAAGAGGTCGCCGGTCAGCTTCGGCGCGATCGCCGGCACCGTGGCGGCCTTCTCGGCGGCGGCGCGGGCGCTGTCATCGGGGAGCGCCTTCGCGACGATCTCCGCATCCTGATCGCGGCCGATCGAGCGGAGGCAGCGCAGCGTGGCGCCCGCGACCGCGGCATCCTTCGGCGCGAGCGCCGTGAGGGCGATCCGATGCGCACACGCCTGCGACAGCCGGCCTGCCATCTCGTAGGCGCGGACCATGCGCTCGTGGAGCGCCGCGCGATCCGCGTCGAGATCGACGAGGCCCGCGAGCGTGCGGAGCGCGAGCTCGCGCTGACCATCGCGGCCGAGGAGATCGGCCTGATACCCGAGGGCCTGCGGATCGAGCTTGTCGCGATCGAGCCACTTCCCCGCGACCTCGCGCGCCCGGTCGATCTCGCCAGCGTAGGCGAGCGCCTGGACCAGCGCGCGATGCTTCTCCCGGCTATCGGGGTTACTCGCGAGGGCGGCCTCGCTGTTCGCGATCGCCTTCTTGATGCCTTCGGTGACCCCATCGTACGCGCTCACCGATGGCACGCGGACCCAGGTCCGGCGCATCGCGACGAGGTTGCGGCTCCGGCCCCAGTTCTGATCGATCATGCCGCCGCCACTCGCGCCCTTGCCGGCCTTGGTGTCCGTGCCGGTCTCCGCACCGTCCGAGTCCTTCTTGTTGAGCGCCGACGGGTCCATCGAGGGCTTCTTCATCGGAGGGGAAGGCGGCGCGGTCGTCGCCGTTGCCTTGTCGGCAGAGGGCTCGACCACCCGCTCGGCCTTGCCTTGCGCCGCTGTCGTCGCGGGTGGCGTCACCGGGATCGTCCCCGCCGCGACCACCTCGTCGAGCTGCTCCTCGCCCGTCCACTTCGCCGTGGGGGAGCTGCGATCGACACCGAACGCATCGAACATCGCCTGAGACTCGAGCACGAGCAGCGAGGTCTCGCGCGACATCACGCCATAGCCCTGCGAGAGCGCGACGATCTTGGTCCGCGTGTCGCTCTCGCCGCGGCGCTCGAGCTGCTCGATGGCGAGCGTGGCCCACAGGCGCGGGACAAAGCCGTTGCCCGCCGCCGTCGAGACCTTGAGGTCGAGCGGGTAGCGCTGCTCGAACGGCTTGCCACCGACGATGCCTCGCACCACGACGTCACCCTTGACGTCTGCGCCCATGCGCGCCGCGAGGAGCACCTCCTCTCCATTGCGGATCGTCGGCAGCACCGTCGGTGCCACGTCCGCGAGACCCGCGGGGAGCTCGACGGTGGCGTCGCGCAGCGATGCGCCGTTCGAGGACTCGAGCGCGGCGAGGGCCGCGATGCCGACCGACTGGCCGGGGAGCCACGCGAGGTAGCTGCCACCACCACCGCGCGCGGCGGCGGCGAGCAGCGCGAGATCCGCATCGCCGCCGATGCCGATCGTGCTGACGTGCACGCCCGCGGTGGCCACGCTGCCGAGCGCCTTCTCGACATCGCCGACCTTGCGGAAGCCGGTCGAGGCGAAGCCGTCGCCGATGTAGAGGACCCACTTCTCGCGGTCCTCGCCATGCGGGAACTCGGCGGCGCTCCGGATCGAGGCGACCACGTCGCTCGCACCTGCGGGCACCTGCGCCGCGAGCCAGCGCTTGACGTCGGTCACCGCGGCCGCCGAAGGCGCGCGCATGTCGCCGAGCCGTGCGCACTCGCTGTCGCATGCGGCGACGCTGAACCGATCCCGGCGGTCCATCTGATCGATCATCGCGGTGGCGAGCTCGCCGGCGCGGTTCCATCGCTCGCCCACCATCGATTGGCTGGAGTCGACGACGATCATGAAGTCGCGCGGCTTGGTCTCGCGCCAGCGCGGCAGGTTCGGCCGGAGCGCGAGCACCGCGGTCGGTCGTGCATCGGCCGCGACCACGCGCTGCGCTTCGACGACCTTCGGATCGATGCCGACGTTCTTCTTCTCGGCGAGCTTGTCATCGGGCGCCACCGCGGCACCGCCGGCGAACGTCCAGGCGCGCAGCTCGGCGTCGCCATCGACGGCGCGGTAGTCGACCACGAGGTCGCCGCGGGGCACGAAGCCGCCCTGCGTGAGCGTCAGTGCGGTGAGGTCCTTCCGCGCCGGGTCGGCGACCATCTGGTAGCCCTGCGTCCGGACCAGGCCGGGCATCGCACCGCGGATCTCGACGTCGACGGTGAAGTTGTCGGCGACCGTCGAGCCATCCGTGGAGTGCGCGAGCGGGTACGTGTACTGGCGGAACGGGCCGCGCGGGGTGACCACCTGCGTGTACGACAGCTTGACGGTGCGCGCGCCCTTCGCGGGGATCGGGAAGATCTTCAGCTCGAAGCGACCACCGCGCTTCCAGTCGAGCAGTGCGGGATCGCGCCAGCGACCGGGCACCCAGATGATCTCCTGGCTCGGGCGAGCGATCTGCACGGGCGCGGCCTTGTCGATCACGCCCTGCCAGATCTTCTGCGCGCGGCTCTTGTCGACGAACGCACCGGTGACGTAGCCACCGTCGACATCGAGCTCGAGGCCATCGACCTGCGCATCCGCGGGGAGCGGGAACTTGTAGACACCCTCGAGCGTCTCGGCGCTGTCGTTGCGGAACGTCTCGGTGATCTCGGTGCGCGCGATCGGCCCGACGATCCGGACCTTGACGTCGTGCTTCGCGAGCGCGAGCTTCCAGTCGCGATCTCGCTTCTCGCCCGGCTTGTAGGCGCGGAGCGATCCGAGACCCGCGGTGGTCTCGTCATCCTTGGTCACCGCGGGCTGCTCGAGCTCGGACCAGCTCAGCTCGTGCGCGAGCGAGGGCGCGGCGCCCACCTGGAGCGCCCCGCGATCGATCACGCCTTCCTCGCCGGCGTGGACCTCATCCCGGGTTCCCGAGGAGGTGGTCAGCGCCACCGAGCCGCGCACCACCTGGACCGAGGTCAGCGCCTCGGTCGCGGTGACCATGAACTTCGTGCCGATCACGTCGATCGTGCCGGACGGTGTGATCACCGACGCGGGCCGGCCTTCGACGTGGGCGACGTCGGCGGACATCCGGCCCGCGGTCATCGAGATCTTGCGGGCCTCGCGCGCATCGAACGCGAGCTCGGTGGCGTGATCGAGCACGAGGGTCGTGCCATCCGCGAGCAACAGGCCCACGCGGGTCCGCTCGTCGGTCTTGATCGTGGCCCCCGCACCGATCAGCTCACCCTTCGCGATCGGGCGCCAGCCGGAGCCGGCCTTGACCTGGACGCCACCACCGCCATCCGCGGCGGCGCGCGCGATCGTGGTCACCTTGCCGATGCCGCCCGCCATCGGGTTCGCCATCGGCTCCCGGATCGGCGCATCGTCATCGTCTGCGTGCTTGAGCGAGTGGATGCCGACACCACCGGCGATCACCGCCGCTGCGGCACCGGCATAGAGCAGCACCCGGGTCGCGATGCTGGTCTTGCGGATCGGCGTCGGCTCGTCACGGCGGTGCGCCGCGGCGGGCGTGCCGACGGTCTTGGCGACGGTCTTGGCCTCGGACGTGGCCTCGGTCTTGGCGACAGTCTTGGCCTCGGTCTTGGCGACAGTCTTGGCTTCGGGCTTGGCGACGGTCTTGGCTTCGGGCTTGGCTGCAACCACGGGCGTCGTCGCCTCGACGGGCTTGGTCGCGTCGACGGTCTTCACCGGATCTGCACCGATCGCGGCCATCAGCTTCGCGGTGAGGTCGCTCGGTGCGACGTGATCCGCCCCGGCTTGACCGATCAATGCAGCGAGCTCGGTCGCCTCGTGGCGCGCATCGCGGCACGCGTCGCAGGTGGCGAGGTGCTCGGCGTGGCGTGCGATCGCCTCGCGATCACCGGCGACCAGGTCTGCGAGCTCGTCGTTGACTTCATTGCACGTCGACATCATTCGATCTCCTGGTCGGGCATCACAGTGCGGAGGCGGGCGAGCGCGCGGCTGATCCGCTTGCGCGCGGTGGGTTCATCGAGGTTGCAAGCGGCGGCGATCTCGCGGTGGCTCAGGTCGGCGACGTAGCGAAGGACGAGGGCCTCGCGCTCGGTGGGCTTGAGCTTGGCCAGCGCCTCGCGCAGGGCGCGCGAGCGGCGGCGTTGCACGAACACGTCGCGGCCTTCCTCGCCGGCAGGCACCACCTCGAGCAGCTCGCGCTGCTTGCGACGCGTCTCGAGCATGTGTGCGCAGACGTGCCGCGCGATACCGCACAGCCACGCCTTGACCGAGCCCTCGGCGCGATACGTCGCCATCCCACGATGCGCGCGCAGGAGGGTCTCCTGCGTCGCCTCGTCGGCGTCGGCCTGCGAGCCCAGTAACGCCATGCACAGCCGGCCGAGGATCGCGCCATGCGTCTGCACGCAGGCGACGACCGCGTCGCGGTGCCGTCCTTCGAGGACGAGCACCGCGATCGGATCCGCGGGATCCCCAGACAACACGTTGACGGCCGTTGCCTCCATTGCATCCTCCACGTGTGCCCCCGGGGTCATTTCGTGACCGCCGATCGGGACGATTTCACAAGTTCGCGGGATCCAACGCATTTGGCCGAGCGCATTGCTCTATCAACGCGCGAGCCTGCACTTGGGGCTGTACGCGATCGCCTACCCGGGGCGCGCTCAGCCGCTGATGAACGCGCGGGTCACGGCGAAGGCGAGGGCTGCCATCACCAGCGCCCCCACCACGAGCATCCACGGCTGCAGGCCCGATTTCTTCGACGGTCCGGGCGACGTGCGCTGTTGCATGGCGTCGGGCGCGTTCGATGGCGCGCCGCGCATCGGCGGCTGCTGGCCCCACATCGGATAGTTGCCGCCCGGCTGCTGCTGCATCATCGGTGGCTGCTGGGGCAGCGGTGTCGGCAGCATCGGCTGCGGCGGGTGCTGTGGCAGCGGTGTCGGCAGCATCGGCTTGTGCTGCGGCTGCATCATCGGCTGCGGCTGCATCATCGGCTGCGGCTGCATCATCGGCTGCGGCTGCATCATCGGCTGCGGCTGCATCATCGGCTGCGGCATCGGGCCCATGCCGGGCAGCCCCGATTGTGGATTGCGCAGGTGCATCGTGCCGGGCACGGGCTCGTCGGCGAGCGTGCTCGGTGCATCGCTCAAGCTGCCGGGCGGCATCGCGGGCGGCCCGACCGGCATCGGCATCGCGGGCGGCCCGACGCCGCCGTGCACGCGCGGGTTGCGCTGGTGGACGGTGCTCGGCTGCTCGCCCAGTGGCGGACCCGGTGTGGGACCACGCGAGCGCTGCGGCGGCGATTTCGGCTGGGTCATCCCCGGCAGCGGCGGCGGCTGGGTGCCGGCGCGCGGCTTGACCCGCTCGGGCGGAGGCGTGCGGCGGCTGGTAGGCGCGACGAGGCGCGTGGCCTCATCGCCATCGAACGCGCTGACGGCAGCCGCGACACCTCGCCCTGCGATCGTCGCGATCTCCTCGCTGTGGATCGGCGGGCGCGCGGTCGTGGGCTCGTCGGTGGGCCGCCGGCTGCGTGGATCCGGGCGTGGCGGCGGCACCGTCATCTCACTCGATTCGCGACGCGATCCGCGCAGCAAGCGCAGCTGATCGCCCGTGAGCTGAGCCTGGCGGGTCTCCTCTTCCTCGAACCGATCGATCACCTGCCGCACCGCGGCCATCGCCCGTCCGTCCTTGTCCTTCTGCGAGAACACATCCGCGGTCCGGATCCGGATCACCGTGTGCTCCGTGCCACTGGCCTCGGATTGCTCGAAGCCACTCGGCAGATTCGAGGGCCGGAGCTGCTGCGCCATCATCTGCTGGCTCTCGCGCAGCACGGCCTCTGCCTCGTCGATGATCTTGCCGAGCTCGGTGGCGGGATCGCCGACGGTGACCTCGAGCGAGTAGCGCAGCCCACGCAGCTGCTCGCCGAACTGCCCGGCCGTGGGTCGCCGGTTCGGATCGCGCGACAGCGCGGCCATCAGGATCTTGTCGACCTCTGGCTGGAGCCGCGGATCGACGTCGGTCGGTCGTGGGACCTGCGCTTCGCGGACGGCGCGCAGCGCCTCGAGATCGCCCAACCCCGAGAACAGGCGACGGTTCGTGACCAGCTCCCAGATCAGGATCGCCACCGAGAACACGTCGCTGCGCGGCTCGATGTGCTCGTTGCGCGCCTGCTCCGGCGAGATGTACGCGAACTTGCCGCGCACGCCGCCCGTGCCGGTCTGCTCCTGCTCGGCGCGCTTGGCGATGCCGAAATCGGTCAGCTTGACCTCGCCCGCGCGCGACAGCAGCACGTTCGAAGGTGAGACGTCGCGATGCACGAGCGACATCGGCTTGCCATCAGGCGCCTTCGCCGAGTGTGCGTGCTCGAGCGCCTCGCAGATCTCCGCGCCGATGTGCAGCGCGAGATCGAACGGGATGCGCCGGCGCTTGACCTCGTTGCCCTTCTGCACGGCGCCGAGGTCCTTGCCGTCGACGTACTCCATGACCAGGAAGTACTGGCCATCGTCGCCGAGCCCGACATCGAAGATCTGGACGATGTTGCGATGCTTGAGGAGCGAGAGGATCTTCGCTTCGGCGATCAACAGCTCGACGAACCGGGTGTCCTGGGAGAGGTGTGGGAGGATCCGCTTGATCGCGACGGGCTTCTCGAACCCACCCGCGGCCACGGCCTTCCCACGGAAGATCTCCGCCATTCCGCCGACGCCGATACGATCGAGCAGCTCGTAACGCGTCACGCGAGCCCAAATCTACCACGCCGACGAGCCGACCGTTACGATGCCAACCGTGGACCGCATCGCCATGCTCGTCGACGAGCTGTTCGCTCGGGGTGTGGGTTCTGGCGCCGCGCTCTCGATCGGGGACGCTGGACGTGAGGTCGAGCGCATGTTCCGCGGGTCGACCCAGCGGTTGCCCACATCTGGCACGCCGGTCGATGCGCAGACGTGGTTCGACGTCGCCTCGCTGACCAAGCCGCTCGCCACGGTGGCCAGCGCGATGGTCCTGGTCGGCGAGGGCCGGCTCGACCTCGACGCGCCCATTCATCGGTGGATTCCCGAGGCCGCGAGCACCGGCACCGTCCGCCAGCTCCTGGGGCACGCCGCCGGCTGCGCCGCCCACGTCGAGTTCTTCAAGAGGTTGCGGGTGGGCCTCCACCCCGATCCGCGGGCAGAGCTCGTGGCGATGGCCGCCACCGAGCCTGCGACCGAGCCGGGCGCCACCGCGGTGTACTCGGACCTCGGGTACATCATGCTCGGTGCGATCGTCGAGCGCGCCGCCGGCGAGCCGCTCGAGCGCGCGTTCGGCACGCTGGTCGCAGAGCCACTCGGCCTCGGCGCCCGCTACGCGGGAGACCTGCCGATCTCGAACGCCGCGGCCACCGAGCTCGACGAGCGCACGGGCACACCGGCCGTGGTCGTCGGGCGTGTTCACGACGAGAACGCCTGGTACGGCGGGGGCGTGTGCGGTCACGCCGGGCTGTTCGCCCGGCTCGATGACGTGGCGCGGTTCGCGGCGGCGATCGTCGACACCGCAACTGGGCACCCACGCGGCCGGCTCCGCACCGACGTGGTCCAGCGGTTCCTCACCGAATCCGCCGCGCCTGGTGCTTCGTGGCGGCTGGGTTGGGACACGCCCTCGGCGACGCCGGGGGTCTCGCACGCGGGTGATCGCTGGCCGCGCACCGGGTCGGCCGGGCACCTCGGCTTCACCGGGGTCTCGCTGTGGCTCGATCTGCCACGCCGGCGCTGGGTGACCCTGCTCACCAACCGGGTTCACCCCACGCGGTTCGGCGACAGTCCGGAGGCGATCAAGACCCTCCGTCGTGGTGTCAACGACGCAGCGCTCGAGCTGCTCGATCGCGCGTGACGTGCCGTTCTGGCAGCCCACGCGAACGCTCGCGCGAACGTTTCGCGTGGTTACCGGGTGGCCCGGCCGTTGCTCCAAGTATCAGCATGATGAAGCTGCTGATCTCGTCCGGTGTGGTGGTCACCCTCCTGTGTGGTCCCGCGCTCGCGCAACCCGCGCCCGCCCCGCGAACGCCCTATGCGTTCAAGCTCGCCGTCACCGATGGCACCGACAATCGCACCTACGAGCTGGTGCTGCTCGATGACTCGTGCGGCAGCGTCGAGGAGCGGAGCGGGGATCGGGTGGACGAGATCAAGCTGTGCGCGCACGCCAGCCGAGAGGGTGTCCGCCTCGAGGCGCACTGGAAGCTCCATTCGAAGACGCTCGATCACGCGGTCAACTACGAGGCCGTGGTGGCCAAGGGCAAGACCGTCGAGGTCGGCCGGACCAACGGCGCGCGGTTCCAGCTCACGCTGATCTAGCTGGAACGCCTGCAGATCCCGTAGAGTTCTCGATCGCGGGAACTCGAGAGCACCTCGTGTGGTCCGAGGTGAAGGAGATCGCAGTGAACACCAGGCTCGTCGGCTACGCAGTGGTTGGTCTCGCGGTGGGTTGCCAGTCCGGAAACGGGCGGTCCGGAGCACCGGAGCAGAAGCCGCCCAAGGATTCGCCGCCGATCGTGGAGATGGCGCCGATCACGGCGATGTTCGTCCCCACCACGCCGCAGGCACGCGAGGCCGCGCCACCGTGGACGCTGACCGCCTCGGATGGCAGCGGCCTCCAGATCACGCGGGTCGATGCGAAGGCGATCGTGCAGGGGCCGCTCGCGTTCACCGAGCTCCACCTCTACTTCCACAACCCCGAGGCCCGCGTTCGCGAGGGCACGTTCGCGATCACCCTACCCAGCGGTGCCGCGGTGTCACGGTTCGCGATGGAGCTCGATGGCCAGATGCAGGAGGCCGAGGTCGTCGAGAAAGGGCTCGCGCGCCGCGTCTACGATGACTTCTTGCACCGCCGGCAGGATCCTGCGCTGCTCGAGAAGGGCGCCGGCAACCAGTTCACGGCAAAAGTCTTCCCGATCCCCGCGAAGGGCGACAAGCACCTCGTGATCTCGTTCTCCCAGGAGCTGGTGGGCAAGCCGTACACCCTCCCGCTCCGCGGCCTCCCGAAGATCGAGCGCGTCGACGCGACGATCGGCGTGATGCAGCTCGACGGCAGCTCGGTCGACCAGGGGCTCAGCGAGCGCAACTGGCGTCCTGATCGCGACTTCGTGGCCACGACCCCCGGCGTGGGCGTCGCCGTCACCGCCGGTAACCTCGTGGTCCAGGCGTTCACCCCCTCGCCCGAGGTCCTCGAGTTCGGTCCGCCGCAGCCGCCCAAGCGCGTCACGCTGCTCGTCGATACCAGCGCGTCGCGCGCGCTCGGCTTCCAGGGCTACGTCGCCTCGATCCACCGTCTGGTCTCGGCGCTGCGCGAGCGCTATGGCGATCCGCTCTCGCTCCAGGTCATCGCCTTCGATCAAGATTCGCAGCGCATCTTCGACGGGCTCGCGGCGAACTATGGCGACGCGCAGGATGCGAAGATCCTCGCGCGCGGCGCGGCAGGAGCCTCGAACCTGGCCCAGGCGCTCACGGCCCTCGGCAGTGGCAGCCCGCCGCACGAGCGGCTGGTGGTGGTGACCGATGGCGTGATCACCGCGGGGCCCGACACCTCGGAGCTCGTGGCCACGCTCAAGCAGCTCCCGGTGCAGCGGGTCGATGTGGTGCTCGCCGGTGGGATCCGCGACGAGCACGCCGCGGCGGCGATCGCGCGCGCGGGGCTCCCGCAGCCAGGCGATGTGTTCGATCTCGATGCGGGCGCCGCGGGCGTGGCGATCGGGCTCGGCGAGCCCGTGCTCGTCGATCTGCCCATCGAGGTCGCGGGCGCGAGCTGGGTCTATCCCCGGCGCATCGCCGCCGTGCGACCCGGCAGTACGGTCATGATCTACGCGCGCGTCAAATCACCTGCCACTGGCTTCGGCGTGGCGATCAACGGCAAGGCGCGCCCCGTCGCCCCGACGCAGGTGCCCTCGGCCCTGATCGAGCGCGCGGTCGCCGGCGCCGAGATCGAGGAGCTCGAAGCGCAACTCGATGCGACCTCCGCGCCGAACGCCAAGCAGGCGCTCCGCGAGGACATCGCCCGGCGCTCCGTGCGGTCCCGCGTGATCTCGAGCCAGGCGTCGATGATCGTCCTCGAGACCGAGGCAGACTACGCGCGATACGGCATCGCGCGGACCTCGCTGGCCGACATCCTGGTGATCGGCGCGAAGGGCATCGAGCAGTCCAAGCGCACCGCGATCATCGCGACCAAGGCGCCCCCGGTTGACCGGACGCCTGCCCTCATGCGGGAGCAGGCGATCCAGCTGGCCCGGACGGCCGGTGTGCTCGGTGAAGCGAGCCTCGACGGTGGTGACGCGACCGGTGGCGACGCGACCGGTGGCAACGCTGATGCGGGGGCGTTCGCGTCGCTGACCAACACCGGCGACATCTCGAGCGGCTTCGAGGACTCGAACATGTACGGCGGGCTGCTCGGCAACGAGGCGGGTGAGGCGAACGGTGGCTTCGGTTTCGGACGCTCGGGGTTCGGACCCGGTGGTGGTGGAGTTGGCGAGGGCACGATCGGTCTTGGGCAATACGGCACGATCGGTCACGGCAGTGGCACGGGCGAAGGGTACGGGGCTGGAGGTAGCGGGAGGCGTGGGCGCATGGCCGCCCTACCGACGGTGTCGGTCGGGCAGCCCGAGGCTCAGGGCAACCTCAACAAGGCGATCATCCGCCGCTACATCAAGCGCAACATCCAGAAGATCCAGTACTGCTACGAGCGCGAGCTGCTCGCGAAGCCGAACCTCACCGGCATGGTCCGGAGCCAGTTCCTGATCGGCGAGACCGGTGCGGTCTCGAGCGCGACGGCGACGGGCGTGGATCCGAACGTGGCGAGCTGCGTCGCCGGCGTCATCAAGGACATCGAGTTCCCGAAGCCGAGCTCCGGCGTCGTCCAGGTGAACTATCCGTTCACGTTCCGGGGGCCCGGAGACTCGTCATCACCGCCGCGGGCGTGGTCCCCGCCCCGGGTCCCGGGCGATCCGAACTGGGGCGCCGCGCCATCGGAGCCGTCGACGACACCCAAGGAGCGCAGCCAGGATCCCCTGACCGGCAAGCTCTCGCAGGTGATGCGCTCGCTCAAGCTCGGTGACACGCGCGGCGCCTTGCAGCTCGCGCAGGCCTGGCACGCCGAGGCACCGGGCGATGTGCTCGCGCTGATCGCTCTCGGTGAGGCGCTCGAGGCCAGGCACGACCTGGTGCAGGCCGCGCGGATCTATGGCTCGATCATCGATCTGTTCGCGACCCGCGCGGACTTCCGGCGGTTCGCCGGCGAGCGGCTCGAGAGGATCGGCTCCGCGGCGCGCGCGCTCGTGATCGATACGTATCGGCGCGCGGTGGCGGATCGTCCGGACCACGTCACCGGTCACCGGCTGCTCGCCTACGCCCTCGTGCGTGGTGGCGACTACGCCGGCGGCTTCGCGGCGATCCTCGCGGGGCTCGATCAGCAGTACCCGGGCGACCGGTTCCGTGGCGCCGAGCGCGTGCTGCGCGAGGATGCGGGCCTGATCGGCGCGGCGTACCTCGCCCACGGCGGATCGCGCGACGAGGTGACCGCGCAGCTGAGCAAGCACTCGGCGGAGCTCGCGACCGGGCCGTCGACGCGGTTCATCCTGTACTGGGAGACCGACGCCAACGACGTCGACTTCCACATCAAGGACGCCAAGGGCGGTCACGCCTGGTACTCGAACATGCACCTGCCCTCGGGCGGCGATCTCTACGCAGACGTCACCACCGGCTATGGCCCGGAGTGCTTCGCGATCCCCGGCACGCCCGCGGCCGGCCCGTACGAGCTCTCGATCAACTACTTCTCGCAGGGGCCGATGGGCTACGGGATGGGCCTGCTCCAGGTGCTGCGGTTCGACGGCACGGGCTTCACGTTCGATGATCGCCCCTACGTGATCATGGTGAACCAAGCGTTCGTCGAGCTCGGCTCGGTGCCGTAGCGCTGCTTGGCGTTCGTCGAGCTCGGCGCTGTGCAGTAGCGCTACTTGCCGTTCTTCGCGCGCGCGCGCTTGCGCGGCTTGCCGGTGACGCGGGGATCGGCGCCCGGAGCGCCGAACATCCCGTTGACGCCGCGATCGGCGCACGCCCACAGCGAGATCAAGATCGCGAGGTCGTTGAGCGCGCGGCGGCTCATCGAGGCCGGGATCACGAGACCGTAGGTCTCCGAGACGAACCGCAGATCGCGGAGGACCTTCGCCACCTCGTCGCGGTTGACGTCGCCATGCCAGTACACGACGCGCGTGACGATCAGCTCCTGGTGGCGGCGCAGGAACTCGCCCATCGACAGCGGCTCGGCGATCCGGTGCGTAGGAGGACGACAGATCTCGAGCAGATCCTCGAGGTACTCGTTCCAGTGGTGGGCGAGCCGTCGGTTCTCCGGGCGTCGCAGGAACTTCACGCGATCGACCGAGAAGTCGGCCTTCACCGTGGTGCGAAACCGCGGCGTCACGGCCATCAGGTCGTAGAGGACCGGCGGGTTGTCCTTCGCGTAGTCGACGTCGCGATAGCGCCACCAGTTACGGAGCTGCGGCCAGGTGCGGACCGAGAGCAGGGGCTCGTCCTGAGAATCGACCACGACGAACCGGCGATCCTCGGACCTCAGCACGGTGATCCAGTGGCTCCACTCCTCCACGCACAGGAGCACCGGGGTCTGCTCGCGCAGGTGCTTGACCAGGACCTTGCGCGCCTGCTCGGCATCACTGCGGCGCTCGAGCACGAGGTCGCACTCGAAGGCGCGGGCGGCGCGGGCGAGCTGGATCTCGTTGGTCCCCGACCACCAGTGGGTCTTCGCGGTCGAGGAGATCTGGCTGACGTCGACCATGCGGCCTAGCGCCAGCAAGGCGTGCTTCAGCGCAAATGGACCGCAGGTCCACTCGTTCGGTTGGGGATAGAAGCCCGGTCCTGTGAGGCCCTCAGCCACGGGGATCGAACTCTAGCACCCGCACAGCTCCGGGCGTCGCCGCCGAGCCCTCGCAAACGCGTGCATTTTCGAGCAGATAGACGTTAAGATTCAAGTGGTTGCGCTGGCGTCAGTCCACTGCCAGCGCCGGCCGACCACGATCGCCTCTCGGGGATGAGTGGCGATCTGCTTGGCCCACTGCGTCAGGGCGCGGGTGTGGGTCGAGGCCAGGCCCGCCTGCTCGATCGCGCCGCACAGGAACGCGCGCTGGCGTTCGAAGTTCTCGGGCGACCAGGCGATGTCCCCGACGTCCAGGTCGCCGCCGAGCCGCCGGGATCGATCTTCGAGCCACACGACGAGCTCGTGCTCCCACCGGCTCTGCGCCAGGGGCCGAGCGGCCGCGGCTGCCTCGCGCAGGATCGCGCCGCCGACCTCGGGAGAGACCAGCATCTCCGCGGCAGGGCCGAGGCGACGGTTAGAGAACACGACCATCGCGCTCACCCTGGCAGACCTGTCTGACATCCGTGTGATGTCCGAGTGGCGGACAGGTGACGTGTTTCGCTCTCGGGCTACCGTCCGGGGCGGGCGGGCCGTCCCCGACCGACGACGTCCCGGGGAAGCCCATCGGCAGCGAGGGCGTCGATCAAGCGCGCGCAGGTCAGGCACGGATCGACCGGATCCCCCTTGTCGAACAGCACGGGGGAGGATTCGGCGGCGATCTGGATCGCCCCCGGACCGAGGTCGCCGAGGGCCTCGCGGAGTGGGTCACCGGCGAGGGAGCCGCTCGCGAGGCCGAGCCGGGTCTCGACCATCGCGAAGTAGCCAGACAGCGCGGCCGCCAGGGCGCACATGCCGGGAGGAATATGGTCCGCGGGCCAGCTGCCGTGGGCGAGGCTGTCGATCCACGCGAGATAGAACCCGGTGAACGTCCCGTAGTGCGGCGCGCACAGCCCGATCGCGCGGGCATCGATCCACACCTCGCCACGCGCCGCGCCGTCGAGCGGGACCACCGCGGCATAGCCGCAGCCGAGGTGACAGATCGGGAGAGCGCGGGTGTACGCGGTGACCTGCGGTGGTGGCTCGACCAGGTGCCGCACCGCCTGGGCGATCGGGAACCAGCCGTAGCCCGGACCGGCACCGCCGCTGCCGATCACGGTGACGAACGTGGCCAGATCCGCGGGAAGACCATCGGTAACACCATCGGGCGGGCCCTCGGGGACTTTGGGCGCACATTCGAGCGGTGCGGCCAGGAGGTAGCCGTGGTGGGCTGCACCGAACCGCGTCAGGTTCCGATCGCTCGCGGCGAGCGCTGCGAGGGCCTCGCGGACCGTGGTCGCGAGCTCGCTCATCGAGGCCTCGCGCCCAGATTTGCTCGGTCGATCATGATGTTGGGTGGCAGGCCCCGATGGCGCTGTCAAGACGTTGTACGCTGCCGCCGCGGTGTTCAAGCGGGGCCTTCGTTACGTCGACGAACTGTCCGAGGCGTTCCGCGCCCAGCTCTCTCTCGCGTATCGCGCGAAGGACCTGCTCGGCTATGGCCTCCGCCAGCGGCTGAAAGAAGGCTACACGGCGAAGGACTTCCGCGCCGATCTGTTCGCGGCGCTGGTGGTCGGCCTCGTGGCCCTGCCGCTCTCGATGGCGCTCGCGATCGCCTGCGACGTGCCTCCGCAGCACGGGCTCTACACCGCGATCATCGCCGGGGTGATCTGCGCGCTGCTCGGAGGTACGCGGTTCCAGGTCACGGGCCCGACCGCCGCCTTCGTCGTCATCCTGGTACCGATCGTCCACAAGTACGGGCTCTCCGGCTTGCTGGTGGCCGGCATGATGGCCGGCGTGATGCTCCTCGCGATGGGGCTCGCGCGCCTGGGGAGGTTGATGCAGTTCGTGCCCCATCCGGTGACCACAGGGCTCACCGCCGGCATCGCGCTCGTGATCGTGATGCTGCAGCTCAAGGACGCGATGGGGGTGCGACTGCCGCGCACCAGCGGCACGTTCGAATATCTCGGCGCGCTGATCGATGCCGCACCCGGGGTCAACCCGTGGGACGTCGGGATCGCCGTGGTCACGATCCTGATGCTGCTGATCCTCCCGAAGCTGACGAACAAGGTCCCTGCGCCGCTGATCGCGCTGACCGCGATCTCGCTGCTCGTGGTGCTCTGCGATCACGTCATTCCGGGCTTCCACGCCACCACCATCGGCTCGCGGTTCTCGAGCACGGTCGGCGGCGAGCTGGTGCGTGGGATCCCGCCGCTGCCGCCGCTTCCAGTGCTGCCGTGGCACCTCGAGAGTGCGGGCTCCACGCTCGGCTTCCAGATGATCCGAGATCTGATGCCTGCGGCCTTCGCGATCGCGATGCTCGGCGCGATCGAGTCGTTGATGTCGGCCACCGCGTCCGATGGCATGAGCGGCACCACCCACGATCCGAACTCGGAGCTGATCGCGCTCGGGATCGCGAACATCGTGGTCCCGTTCTTCGGCGGCATCGCGGCCACGGGAGCCCTCGCCCGCACGACCACCAACATCCGCGCCGGCGCACGTTCTCCGATCGCAGCCGCGCTGCAATCGGTGGTGGTCCTCGCGTCGACGATCGCACTGGCACCGCTGGTGTCGTACCTGCCAATCGCGGCGCTGGCGGGCCTGTTGATCATCGTCGCCCGCAACATGTCAGAGGCTCGTCACTTCGTGCGGCTGTTGCGGATCGCGCCGCGCGCCGACGTGATGGTGATGCTCACCTGCTTCGTGCTCACCGTCGGCTTCGACATGGTGATCGCCGTGACGTTCGGCGTGATGCTCGCCGCGCTGATGTTCATGAAGCGGATGGCGGTGCTGACCCGCGCGCAGCTCCAGACCGTGAGCGACACCAAGGTGGAGGTGCCTGTCGGCGTGCGCGTGTACGAGCTCGCAGGCCCGCTGTTCTTCGGGGCCGCGAAGACCGCGATGGAGGCCCTGCACGTTGCCGGTGGTCAGGACCACACGATGATCCTCGCGATGGAGCACGTCCCCACGATGGACTCCACGGGCCTGGTCGCGCTCGAATCCGTCCTCGACCGGCTGTTTCGCTCGAAGGTGCAGGTGATCTTCGCGGGCTTGACCCCGGAGGTCGCGGAGCTGCTGGATCGCGCCGGGATCAAGCGCGATCCCGGTCGGCTCGCCTATGCGCCCGATGTGGAGACCGCGATCAGCATGTCGATCGTGCACGCCGCGCGGCTCGCGCGTCCCGCCGACAAGGCCGGGGCCACGGCCGCGGCTACGGGGTGAGCTTGTCGTCGCCCGCGAGCCCGATGAAGTAGACCGCGGCGCCGGCGATCGCGATCGCGACCAAGATCACGAGCACGGGGATCCACAGCGGCCACTTGTCCGCGGGCTCGTCGCTCTCGCCGTCGGCGCCCGCTTCCGGATCGACGAGCGGCTGGGCGGGGCCGTGCGTCGCGAGCGCGAGCTCGATCCCATCGAGCGTCGGCAGCGGCACACGCTCGAGAGCGGCGAGCGCCCAGGCGGCCGAGGGCGTGCGGTCATCCGGCGCCTTGGTCAGCATCTTCGCCACCAGCGCCTCGAGCTCCGGCGGTATCGATCGCACATGGTCCGAGAGCTTGGGCGGCACCTCGTAGATGTGCATCGCCATCGTCTCGCCTCCGCCTTCGGCGACGAACGGTGGGCGGCCGGCGAGCAGCTCGAACAGGATGCAGCCCACCGCATAGAGATCTGCGCGGGCATCGATCTCGACGCCGCCGCGGCACTGCTCGGGCGCCATGTAGGCGGGGGTGCCGAGGATCGCCCCGCCCTTGGTCTTGGCCTTCGGCATGATCTGATCGCCGATCAGCTTCGCGATGCCGAAATCGAGGACCTTGACCCGGATGCCGCCGGGGGCACCGGTGTCGCGCGTGAGGAAGATGTTGTCGGGCTTGAGATCGCGGTGGACCACGCCGATCACGTGGGCGGCGTTGAGCGCGGCGAGCAGCTGCCGGACGATCTCCACCGCGGCTGATGGATCGAGCCGGCCGTGGCGGCCGAGGAATCCGGTGAGATCCTCACCGCGGAGCAGCTCCATCGCGATGAACGCCTGATCGTTTGGCAGGCGGCCGTAGTCGAACACCTCGGTGATCCCGACGTGCTTGATCGAGCTGGCGGCCTTGGCCTCGGTGAAGAACCGATCGACGACCACCGGCTCGCGGGTGAACTGCGGGAGCAGGACCTTCACCGCGGCGGGGCTGCCGAGCACCACGTGCTCCGCGCGATACACGATGCCCATCCCGCCTTCGCCGATCTGGTCGAGGATCTTGTACTTGCCGACGACCCGACCGATCACAGACCTGACACTGTACCCCACGCTGTACCCCAACAGGCTGGCCAGGAGGCCGTCCGGCGGGTCACCGCGCGGGCGGGGCGGCTTCGAGGATCGCTGCTCCGGCCTGGTCCGAGCACACGAGGATCGCGAACCGCTCGACCTGGTCGAGATCGGTGGTCGAGAGCGTGGCGTAGTCGAACGCGCCGCGGAGATCGGTGTAGCCATCCTTGTAGAACGCGATCCCGCCGCCCAGCTTGCGCGCGTACACCTTCACGTAGGTCGCCGGCAGGGCGCCGTGATCCGAGGCACGCGTGACGCGCACCTGGCCCACCTGGTTCGCGACCGTGGTCGCCAGATCGTTCGCGTAGTGGACCTTGGCCTTGCGCTGGCCCGCGCCGACCGCCTCGACCACCACGTTCTTGCCGCGCAGCGCCGCCGGCCAGGGGAGACGCTGCTCGACGGAGGGCTTGTCGAGCAGCTCGCGGTGGCCGGGCTCGATGAACGAGAACCGGGACACGTCGCTCTGCACGAACGGCTGCCGCGAGAACAGCAGCTCGATGTCCATCTCGAAGAACCGCAGCTCGAGTGCCGCCACGTGCTGGCTGCGCACCACCACTCCCTCCCGATCGAGCGCGATCTCGAAGGTGGGTTGCTTCGCCGCCAGCTCCGCGTGCTGCTGCTCGCGGCTGCGCGGATCGACGATCGCGGGGGCCGCGCCATCGACCTCGTCGAGCATCGCGAGGAGTGCGCCGAACCGGTGCCGCCAGCGATCCACAGGGTGTTCGCGCCAGCGCACCGCCAGCTCTCGCGCCTTGCGCAGATCGCCCGTGATGCACGCGGCATAGGCGGCGAGGTAGTCGTGCTGCATGCGATCTGCGATCGTCTCGGGGGTGACCCGTGCGAGCGCGGCGAACGCGGCCTCCACGCGGTCCTGCGCCATCAGATACGTCGCCGCCGCCAGGAGATCCTCGGACGTCGGGCGCGGGCGATGGAGCACCAGATCGAGGAAGCGATCGTACTGCGCGGACAGCCCATCGTTGAGGATCTTGAGCTTGCTGCCGAGCCGGTGCGCACGCGCATTGATCAGTGGGGCGAGCTCGAGATGCTCGTAGCTCCCGAGCACCTCGGCATCGAGATCCAGGAGCTCGAGCACGGGCCCGGCGGCGAGGAGCTGGGCCCCGAGGCTGCGCAGCCACACGCGGATCCGCGGCGCGTCCTGGTGGAGCAGCGCATAGCCCCACAGCGTGGGCGAGAAGGCGTGACGGCTCTCGAGGGCGGTGAGGATCATCTCGTAGGCGGCGCGGTCTCGCATCCGCCACGCCACCTTGTCGAGATCGGTCGCGGCGAGGTTCGCCGTCGCCAGGTACGCCACCACGTCGGCCGCCGATCCACGCTGGGAGAGGTGCGGCCACGATCGCGGGTCCGTCACCGCACCGCCGCTCGTCACCTCGAGTGCGCGGCCCGGCGCTGCTGCCACGATCAACCCGCCACGGCTGACGTGCACCGGGAAGTGACTCCAGGTCCCTGCCACCGGGAAGTAGAACGAGACCTCGTGACCATGCGTGCCGTAGGCCTGGAGCACCACCTCGATCGTCTGCGTGGCGCGCGCGCCGCCGACCGTGACGCTGCCGCGCGGGATCTGAACGAGGGCGGAGATCCGCTGGCGCGCGCTCGTGGGGTTCGCGATCACGACACGACACGTGTAGACCACGCCGGTCGCGAACGGCCCTTCGACGTACTTGTCGATCTGCTCGCCGTTCACCCAGTCATAGCGATCGTCGGGGCGGACGTAGCTCATGCCCACGACGAGCGGGGCTCCCACCGTGACCAGCTCGCCATCCACGAGCTGCGACGAGCCCGCGAGCGCGTTGGCCGCCGCGGCGATCGTCAGCCGTGGCCCCTCGGGCGTGATCGTGTGCGCACCGGCCACGAACGGGAGATCGGTGACCGCGAGCGCGACCATCGCCTCGGCGAACGAGCTGGTGCCGAGCCCGAGCCCGGGCGACAGGAACGGACCCTTGCGATGCGCCGCGAGATCGCGCCATAGCCGGTTCGGCGCGACCATCGACGGCCCGGACTGTGCGGGGAGGAGGTGCCACCAGTTGTTCTCGGCCCACTCCTGCGTCTTGTCGGCGCCGCGGTACATCGGCGCGGGAGCGTCCATCTCGAGCATCTCGAGATCGGCCCTCATGTCGTCGGAGTCTTCGTGCTTGCTGGCCTTCTTCTTGTCGCGAGACATGGTCTTCGCGTATGCGCGCGAGGCGGGCGCGGGTGCGGCCATCATCGGGGGAGGCATCGCGCCAGCCGGGCGGCCCGGGCCTGACGAGCCGAGCCGACCGGCGGAGATCCCGCGCGTCTGCTCGGCCACCGAGAACGCCTCGGACTGGGCCTCGGCGATCTCGTCGTCGCCGTCGAGGGTGGAGGCCCCGAGCAGGGCGTCGATCAGCCGCGCATCGAGGTTCGGATCGGGAGGGATCACGGCGACCTCGTCGGCGAGGATCCTGCCGAGCTGATCTCCCGAGAGGATCCGCTGCGCGAGCAAGGCTCGCTCGATCGTGTTCAGGCGCGCCAGCTCGGCTGGCTCGAGGTAGCGCACGAGATCTGCGCCGAGCAGCCAGTGATCGACGAACGTCTTGACCCGCTTGTGAGCGAGGTACGGCGCGACCACCTGATCGAAGAACGGCCGGTCCTTGAAGTAGAGGAACAGATGCAGCTCGTGACACGCGTACTTGCTGTACTGCTCGCGCCGCTCGGCATCGGCGAGCTTGTGCCAGCGGGTGACGAACGAGAACTCGCGGAGTGTGGCGTCCTCGCGCAGCGCCATCAGATACGCGTGCGCGCGCTCCACGGAGTCCACCAGGTGGACCTTCGCGGTCGCGAGGTCCTCGATCACCAGCTTGTCGCCGGCGGAGAGCGGGGCGATCGCCTTGGTCTGCGTGGCATGGCGCTCGGGATCGAGCGCGAGCTTGAGCCGCAGGTCGCGGGGATCGAGTGGGAGCTCGGGCAGGGTCACGTGCCGCAGCATCGCGCCGGCCGGATCGTCGACGACGACCACTACCGACGACGCGCCGCCGAGGTCGGGCAGGGACACCGTCACGAGGCCGTGCTCGTCGGGGACCAGGTTCGCGAGCACCACGGGCGCGGCCGGGAGGAAGTCGTAGCTGACGAACGCCTCCTCCGAGGTCTGCTGCTGCTGGCGCTGCTGCTGGGGCGCGCCATACGCGGCAGGGGCTGCCGCGGGCGATGCGGCGAAGGCTCCGCCGGCGCGCGCGTGGGCGACATCGGTGGTGGTGGTCCGCCGCGACCACGGGTTCAGCAGCAGGCCGGGGCGATCGAGCAACAGGTTCGGATAGCGCTTGGCGCTGCGGCGATCGAGGATGTAGCGGTACTCGTCACCGAGCTCGCGGCCCGAGACGTACTGCGCGATCCGGGGACGATCGACGCGACGGCCCACGGCGCGCGGGCCGATCCACGGCAGCTCGAGCAACGCGGACGAGAACCGGGTGGCGATCACGTGGACGCGCGTGCGCGCGCCTGGCTCCCGCAGCTGGATCTTCAGGGCACCTGCGACGGTGAGCTCCGCGATCGAGGGTGCCGAGCGGGTGAGCTCGCCGACCTCATCCGCCGTGAACGCGACGTTGCGGATCTCGGCGCGCACGTCGAGCACCGTGATCGTCACCGAGGGGAGCCCGGGGCCGCGGAGGACGTAGTCCCCCGTGGGCAGGCCCTTGATCACGAGCGTGTCCTCGAGGCCCTCGATCGTGACGCGGGGATGCCGCACCGGCGATCCATTGGTCTCCACCAGCGAGACGCGACGACTCACCTCGGCTGCAGTGCGGCTCGGCGGGATCGCGACGACGACGTCCGATCCGGCGCGGGTCTGCATCGCGGTGGCGCCGACGTGATCCTCGATCCACCAGCCCTGCGTGGTGGCGCCGAGCGTGGCGGAGATCCGGGATACACCGGGCAGCCGCCCCAGCTCGATCCGCCCGTGCTCGTCGGTGGCGAGCTCGAGGTTGAGCAGCATGCGCGACCACCGGTGGACGAGGCTGACGGTCACGGGGCGCTGCGCGCGGGGCTCGCCGGTCTTGCCGAGGGCCGAGATCACGAAGCCCGTTGCCGTGCGTGCGAGCACGAGCGCCTCGATGCTCTCGCTCCGGTGGATCGCACCGACCTCGAACGTGCGCGAGTCGGCGACCTCCTGTTCACGCTGCTCGCTCCGCACCTCGATCACGCCGCGAATCGTCACGGTGACGCGCGCCGTGTCCTCGCCCATCGGCCACTCGAGCACCGCGGCGTCGTCGTCATCGAGCTCGAGCGGCTGGGACTTCGTGGTCGCCACGCCCTGCGCATCGGTCAGCGTGACCTCCCAGGTCGCGCGCTTGATCACGGCGACCGAGACGGGTGCGCCCGAGATCGTCAGCGACGGGCGAACGATCGCGCGCGCCGTGCGGCCGGCGGTCAGGCCCTGTCGGTCCAGCAGCACCGCGGTCGCGAGCTGATAGGTCTCGCGGTAGAGGCCGAGGTCCTGGACGGTGGCGATGTCGCCGCAGAACAGGAGGATCGGCGTGCGGCCCGGAGAGGTGGAGAACGGCACGACGAACGCGCCCTTGTCGTCGGGCGTGTACTCGCGGTCGCCGACCCACGCGCGCGCGTCGGGGCGCGGCCGGCCCGCTTCGTCGACGATCGTCACCACGTGCCCAGCCGCGCCGAGC
Organism: Myxococcales bacterium; assembly: GCA_016720595.1. Lineage (GTDB taxonomy): Bacteria > Myxococcota_A > Polyangia > Haliangiales > Haliangiaceae > JABFXX01. The sequence continues at coordinate 119,771 of JADKKI010000012.1, read as the reverse complement.
CGCATCATCTGCCGCAGGCGCCCCTTGTGGATCACCGCTCGGCTCGACATCCCGTTGCCGATCAGATCGATCACGTAGGTGCCGGGCCGGGCGCACATCGGGAGCTCGATCCGGCGCCGCGTCCGCCGCACGGGCGGCTCGCTGAACTTGAGCACCAGCTCGTGGCTCGCCGCGAGACCGTCGAGATCGAGGTCCGTGCCGACCTCGCGGCGCTGGTTCTGAAAGTAGGCGACCGGATCGATCCGGAACACTTTGACCACGAGCTCGGGCACGTGCTTGACGTCGGCCTCGAGGACCACGGGCTCGTCGATCCCGAAGCGCAGCGGATTGTGCCGGCACCAGGCGAGATCGATCCGCTCGCGGAGCACCGCGGCGCGGGCGGGACCGAGCGTGAGCGTCGCCTTGTCGGTGTCGCGGTCTCCGTAGAGGAGGCGCGCCGTGGCGATCTCTCCATCGAGCCACGCGCGGTCGAGGTAGGTCCCGAACTGCTCGGCCTGATCGATGTTCTGGTGCAGCAGGTCGCGGACCAGCTCCTCGTCGTCGCCGGCGGGGGCGAGCCCGGTGACGTTGCGGAAGTCCTGGCCGAGCTGCGCGATGCTGTCGCGGTGCTGGCCCTCCAGCCACTTGCGGGACAGGTAGCCCGCGGCGCGGGGCAGCTGGAGATAGATCGCGAGCAGGCGTGTGTCGACGGGAACGCCGCGGCGCCGCCCCGAATCGAGCAGGTGCCACAGGACGTGCGCCTTCAGCGAGTTGATCGCGACCGGCAGCTCCGCGAGGAAGTGCCAGACGGACTCCAGGAACGCATGCCGGCCATCCCGATCGAGCTCGAGATCGACGAGCGCGCGGGGCGGTACCATCCGGCGCACCACAGTGGAGACCCAGCCGAGGTGACCGCGCAGCTCGCGCACGCGGCCCGCGAGGGCATGCAGCTGATCGAGCGTGAGCTGCTCGTGGATCGCGAGCGACCCGAAGCCGCCGCTGTTCTTGATCGCGAGATCGTCGGCGACGAGGCCCACCAGCTCGGGCTGCGGCGTGTGGGAGAGGCGCCCGAGGAGGACCCGGCGGCGCGTGGGATCGAGGCTCCAGTCGAGGAGCTCGTACATCCCCTCGTCGGTGACCTGCGAGAGGTTGGAGTCATGGTCGACGGCCTGCTTGAGCAGCGAGATGCCATCGAACGTCCCCTCGGCGACCTTCGTGGGCCGTCGCGGGTCGACCTCCTCGACCTCCTTCTCGTGCCAGTGGCTGACCCCAAACTGATCGCGGAGCTTCTCGGCCACGCGCGAAGGTGCAACGGCAGCGCGGCACAGCAGCTGACGCAGCTGGAGCTTGTTGTAGCTGGCGGTATGGCCGTGCCGTTCGGGCCAGCTATGGAGGATCTGATCCGCGGCATCCAGATCGCCCGCGTGCTGCGCGCGTAGGCAGCGGTGGTAGTCGTGCTCCTCGCTCCCTGGGAGCAGCTGGGCGAGGGCCGTGGAGCGGTCATCCGACAGTGCCAGGGCCTCGCGAAGTTCCAGATCCATCGGGGCAGAATACTTGTTAAGGTCCGCGCCATGTCACGGGCCCTGCTCGTCTTGATGTTGATCGCGGGAGTGGCATGTCCCACGGTCGCCGACGCCACCCCGCGCAAGCCGGCCGCTACCGCCAAGGCCAAGGCCAAGGCGAAGGCCAAGGCCACCGCCAAGGCGAAGAAGCAGAAGCGGAAGGCCTGGAAGGACGCACGCGCCAGCCGCGCCCCCACCAAGAAGAGCCTCGCGCGCACCGACAACATGCCGCGCGGGTTTGCGTGGCCGCCGAGCCGCCAGATGGGAGAGGCCGAGAAGGCGTGCGAGGCCAAGCTCGACGAGCTCGGGATCGCGTGGAAGCCCGCGCAGCGCGAGGGCCGGATCGTCGATGCGATCACGGTGGCCGCCGAGGACGGTTCGATCACGCTCGGTGGGATCAAGTACGTCAGCGCGTTCCGCAACGGCCCGCACAAGGTCGATTGCCAGCTCGCCCTCGCGCTCGCCACGTTCGGCCCGCAGCTCGACGAGCTCGGCGTCGCTCAGGTCACGTTCGGCAGCATCTTCCGGTGGACCAACGTGCGCGTGATGGGCAAGACCAAGAACATCCTGTCGCGGCACGCGCTCGGCATCGCGATGGACATCGTCTCGTTCACCGATCGAGAGGGTCGGGTCGCCATGGTCAGCAAGGACTACAAGGCCGGTGACGAGCTGCTGCTCGGCATCGAGAAGATGGTCAACGACAGCGGCCTGTTTCGCCTCTTGCTCACGCCGAAGAACGATCCGATCTCGCACAGCGATCACTTCCACCTCGAGGTCGCGACCGACTACACGGCGCCCACGTCGTGAGGGCACTCTCGTTCGGAGCCCTGTGCGCGCTCGTCGCGTGCGGTGGGCCGGGCGACAGCGACGTCGACGGTGGGCTCGGCGATGGGATGGGGCCGGATGCGCCTCCTGGCTGCACGCGTCCGGCGCTCGCCGCGCCCTGGCTGCGCAGCCAGCTCACCGGCGACCTCGGCCAGCTCGCGGCGGCCCCGCGGGCCACCGTGTCCCAGCGCAACACGGCGCGGACCTACCTCGCAGCGCAGCTCCAGGCGATCGGCCTCGCGCCGATGACCCAGGACTATCCCGGCGGCACGAACGTGTACGCCACGATCCCGGCCACGATGGGCGGCACCGCCAAGGAGATCATCGTCGGTGCGCACTTCGATACGGTCACGGGCAGCCCGGGCGCGAACGACAACGCGAGCGGCAGCGTCGTGGTCCTCGCGATCGCGCGCTACCTCGTCGACGTCCCGTGTCGGAGTGCGCCCGTGACGGTGGCCTTGTTCGATCAGGAGGAGACCGGCCTGTTCGGCGCCCGGGCGTTCGCGCAGGCCCGCGTCGTCGCGAACGTTCGCGCCGTCCACACGATCGATCAGGTCGCGTGGGACAGCGACGGCGATCATCGCTTCGAGATCGAATCCCCGACCCCAGCGCTCGAAGCAGAGTGGCGCGCGGCCGCCCAGGTCGTGGGCGTGCCCGTCACCGCGACCACCACCCAAGGCACCGACCACGAGGCGTTCCGCGATCGCGGCTACGCCGCCGTGGGCCTGACCGAGGAGTACGTCGGTGGCGACACCTCGCCGTACCGCCACCTCGCCGGTGACACGCCCGCCACCGTCAACGTCGACTACCTCGTGCTCGCCGCGCAGCTCACCGCGCAGGTCGTGATCGCAGAGGTCTCGGAGTAGGGGACGGTTTCAACGCGCTCACGGAACCAGCACGGCGCGGAACCGGACCTTGTTCTCCATCATCTTGGTGAACGCCTCCTCGGCCTGCTCGAGCTTGAAGGTCTCCACCCGCGGCCGGACGTTGGTCAGTGCGCTGAACGCCATCGTGTCCTCCGAGTCGATCGAGCTGCCGCTCGGCCATCCCGCGATGGTCTTGCCGCTGAGCAGCCCCATCGCGTTGACCGCGAGCGGGGTGAACGGCGCCGCCACGATCAGCAGCTTGCCGCGCGGCTTGAGCCCATCGACCGTGCTCGCGATCGCATCGCCATGCGGCGCGGTGGCGAGCACGAGGTCCGCCCCACCGAGACGCTTCAGGCCCTCCGCCGCGGTCTCGGTCTCGGTGTCGACATACTCGTGAGCCCCGAGCTCGCGCGCGAGCTTCGCCTTGTCCGCGCCACGCGAGATCGCCACCGTCCGGAACCCCATGCGCGACGCATACTGCAGCGCGAGGTGACCGAGGCCACCGATGCCCTGCACCGCGACGGTCTGACCCGGCCGCGCGCCACTGTTGCGCAGCGAGTTGTAGGTGGTCACGCCTGCGCACAGCAGCGGGCCGGCATCGACGGCAGACAGCCCTTCCGGGATCCGGGCGACCGAGGCCTGCGGGACCACGACGTACTCCGCATAGCCACCGTCGTGGCTGATCCCCGTGACCTTCGCGTTGACGCAGTTGATGAACAGGCCGCGCCGGCACGGGTCACACTCGAAGCAGTGGCCACCGTGCCAACCCACGCCCACGCGATCGCCGGCCTTCCACGCCGTGACCTCGGCACCCACCGCGTCGATCCGCCCGGCGAGCTCGTGACCGGGGACGCGCGGGAGCGTCATCCCCGGGAACGCTCCTGCCTTCACGAACATGTCGCTGTGGCACACGCCACAGGCCTCGACCTTGATCCGGACCCAGCCGCGGCCGGGCGTGGGGATCTCGCGCTCGACGATCTCGAATGCACCGTTGGGCTTGCTGACCTGGACTGCTTTCATGCGGCGAGCGTGGGCGCCTGGATGGGGAGGCACAAGCGGGAGCACCCTGCACTTTGGGGGAGGTGAACGTGCGCCCCTCGCCGGCCTCGTCCGTTGGATCAGCGATGCGATTCCACGGACGCCAGCAGTCGCTCCACGCTCAGCTCCACGCGGCTCCGGACCAGCTCGAACATCTGGTCGAGCTCGTCGTCGGGAGCGCCGATCGCCTCGGCCACGTGCTCGCGGGTGGCGCCGAACACCGCCTCGCGCGCGGCCGCGAGCCAGCGCACCACGGTGGCGCGATGCACGCCGTACATCTGCGCGAGCTGCTCGAGCGTCACGCCGCCGAGGAAGTGCAGCCGCAGGAGGTTCCGATCGCGTCGCGATGCGGCCGCCACCGCCTGTGCGAACCCGGCCACGAACGCCTCGCGATACTGCGCCTTGATCAGCGACAGCTCGATGTTCCCGGGCCCCACCAGCTCCTTGGCCGGCAGCTCCACTTCCTTCTCCTCGTGGCGGATCCGATCGATCGCGGTGCGCGTCGCCGTGACCTGCACGAGCCCCTTCAAGCGGCCGCGCCCGGCGTAATCGACGATCCGCGGTGGCTGGTCTCCTACCGCGAGCAGCAGCTTGTCCCGCACCGTGGAGCGCACGTCCTCCACCGTCGCGGTGGGGAGCCGCATGCCGGCGAGCGCGACCGGGACGATCGAGAGGTACTCGCGATCGAACGCCTTGATCGCCTCGGTGTCCCCGCGCGCACAGGCGAGGGCGAGGTAGAGCTCTGCGGCGCCGGCGGCGGTCAGCGGGGGCGGGTCCTCGCCGGCCAGCTTGGTCTCGTAGGCCGCGAGCAGCTCGGCCGGTTCCACCGCCACGCCGGGCCACGCCGCGGCTGCCTCGGCATACAGCGCCGCGACGAGATCCTGATGCGGCGTGGTCACCTACCGGATGTTACCCTGGAGATCGCGTGACGTGCCTCGACGACGACATCGTGCTGGGGCTGGTCGAGGGCCGGCTCGCCGAGGCGATGCTCGCCCGCGTGGATGACCACCTCGACACCTGCGCGACCTGCCGGGACGTGGTGTCCCAGGTCGCCCGCATCCAGGCGCCGTCGAGCGTACTCGAGCGCGGGCACACCGTCGGCCGCTACGTGATCGGCGAGCTGCTGGGCGCCGGTGCGATGGGACGCGTCTATTCGGCGTGGGAGCCCGAGCTCGATCGCCGGGTCGCGCTCAAGCTCCTGGTCGCGCCCGGTGCGGGTGCGCGCGAGCGCGTGGTGCGCGAGGCGCAGGCGATGGCCAGGCTCGATCACCCGAACGTCGTCGGGGTGCACGAGGTGGGCACCGCCGAGGAGGGCGTCTACGTGGCGATGGAGCTCGTGGAGGGCACCACGCTCCGCGCGTGGGCCGAGCCCGCGCGGCCATGGCGCGAGGCGGTGCCGGTGCTGATCGAGATCGCGCGCGGGCTCGCGGCGGTGCATGCCGCCGGCGTGATCCATCGCGACATCAAGCCCGAGAACATCATCGTCGGCGCGGATGGGCGCGCCCGGCTCGGAGATTTCGGGCTCGCGCGCGCCGGTGGAGCGAGCGCCGGGGCGGTCCCCGTCGACGGTGAGCTCGCGGTGGGCACACCTGCCTCGGCGATCGCGGGCACCCCCGCGTACATGGCGCCCGAGGTGCTGCGCGGTGGTCCCGCGGATCGCGCGAGCGATCAGTTCAGCTTCGGCGTGCTCGCATACGAGGTGCTCGCCGGAAAGCGGCCGTTCGCCGGCACCACCTGGGCTGCGCTGCTGTCCTCGATCGAGGATGCGGCCGTGCCTCCGCTCCGCGGCACACCGGCCTGGCTCGACGCTGCGATCCAGCGTTGCCTCGCGGTCACCCCGGCCGAGCGCTTCGAGAGCATGGGGGCGATCGCGGATCACCTCGCGGGGCGGAGCTCGCGCCGTCCCGCGACCTGGCTCGTCGGTGCCGCGGCCGCAGCGGCCGTCGCGAGTGGCGTCACCTGGTTCGCGGTGCATCGCGCGCCCGCAGCGGCGAGCTGCGAGGTGGGCACCCAGGAGCTCGCCGCAGTGTGGAGCCCGCAGCTTCGCGGCGCGCTCGCTCCCCTCGGTGCGGGCGCGGTGGCGAGCCTCGATGCGTGGGCCGCGCAGTGGACGCTCGAGCGAGATGCCTCGTGTCGTGCCGCGCTGACCGCCCCCGCCCCCGTGATCGCCGTGCGGGCGCGCTGCCTCGATCAGCGCAAGGCGGAGCTCGCGGCCCTCGTCGATCGTCTCGGCAAGAGCCCGTCCGCGGCGGTGGGCGATCACGTGGTCGATGCGCTCGCGGCGCTCACCGCGCCCGCCGAGTGTCGCTCGATCCTCCCCGGCGCGGCCGATCCACTGCCCCTCGATCCGGCACGTGCGGCGAGCGCACGGAGCGTGCAGGACGCACTCCCCGCGGTGCGTGCCGCGATCGCGCTCGGGGATGCCCGGCCGGTGGTCGCCGTCACGCGAGAGCTCGTCGGGCGCGCCACCGCGAGCGGCCACGCACCCACGCTCGCCGAAGCGCTGATCGTCGAAGCGGAGGCCCTCCGCGCCACCAGCCAGCTGTTCGATGCGGGGATCGCGGCGCGCGACGCGGTCGCCGCAGCGGAGCGCGGTCACGATGATCTGCTCGCGGCGCGTGCCTGGGTGGTGCGCGTGGCCACCGCCGGAGATCGACGCGATCTCGCCGTCGCCGACGATGCCGGAGCGATCGCGGCCGCCGCGGTGGAGCGCGCCGGCTCGCCACCGAACCTCGTGGCCACCGTGCTGCGACAGCGCGGCCTCATCGCCTACAACCGCGGGATGCTGGAGGACGCGCGGGCGTTACTCACCGCCGCGCGCGACGGGTTCACGGCGATCTCGGGCAAGGGATCGATCGATGTCGCCACCACCGAATCTGCACTGGGCTCGGTGGCGCGTGCGGCCGGCGATCTCGATGCGGCGCTCGCCTGGCACCGCAGCGCCTATGCGATCGATCGCTCCTTGCGCAACGCCGGGCACCCGGACCTCGCCCGCGATCTCCACAACCTCGCGGGTGTGCTCCGCCTGCGCGGCAAGCTCGACGAAGCGGCGGCGACCTATCGCGAGGCCCTCGCGATCGAAGAGGCCTCCCGCGGCCCCGAGAGCGTCGAGGCAGGCCTCACCCACAACTCGCTCGGCCTGGTGTTCATGGCGAGCAAGGACTGGGATCGTGCGCGCGAGCAGCTGACGCGCGCACGCGACATCCTCGTCGCGGCGGGGCACGGCGATCGCGCGTTCGCGCACCACAACCTCGGCCTCGTCGAGGCGAACCTCGGAGATCACCGGCTCGCGCTGCGCCACTACGAGCGCGCGGCCGCCGTGTATCACGAGACGATCGGCGATGACACGGCACCGGCGATCCGGCTCGAGCTCGATCGGGGCCGCGCCGAGCTCGCGATGTACGACCAAGCAGGCACGGCGCGGGTGCAGAAGGCGCGCGCAGCTGCGGCCAAGATCCCGATCTCCTGGATCGTGCAGGAGGCCGATGCCCTGCTCGCCGCGGGGCAGGCCAAGCGCGCGCCCAATCGTCCTGTCGCGGTCGAGGTCTCCGTCGAGCCGCCGATCCGTGGCACCACCGCCACGCCACCCGCGAAGGCCGACACCGGCGCCGTCCCCAAGCCCCCGGAACTCCCGTCAATTCCAGACGTTGGCGTCTACGGCTCCACGCAGTCCTGGTAGGCGTACGAAATTGACCTTCTCCCATGCGCCGGTCGACGGAGCCACCCGTTGACCCTGTATGCGCGACTTCAACCGGCGGACCTTCCTCGGCATCGGCTCCTCTCTGATCCTCGCGGCGTGCAGCGGGCGCGCCTCCTCGGCACCGCGCGATGCGCTCGCGCCCACGCCCCACATCGAAGACGAGGACGAGCTCCCGCCGGTGCCCGCGGCGGCGTGCGTGGCGGATCCCACGGCGAAGAACATCGAGGGCCCGTTCTACAAGAAGGGCGCACCGCATCGCTCGGTGCTCGCCGATCCGAAGGATGCGGGCGAGCGGCTCCTCCTCGCCGGCACCCTGCGCTCCACCACCTGCGCTGCGATCGCCGGCGCGACGATCGATGTGTGGCAGGCCAACGCGGCCGGCGAGTACGACCTCGACGGCTTCCGGTTTCGCGGCGCCCTCACCACCGATCCCAAGGGCCGCTGGGAGCTTCGCTCGGTGGTCCCGGGCCGCTACCTCAACGGGGACCGCTATCGCCCGGCCCACATCCACATCAAGATCAAGGCGAAGGGCTTCCCGGTCCTCACCACGCAGCTGTACTTCGCGGGCGATCCTTACAACGACGGTGATCCGTTCATCGATCCGTCGCTGATCATGCAGCACTCCCTCGAGAAGGAGCTCCGCCGCGCGCGCTTTGACTTCGTGCTAGCGGCGTAGTGGGCCGGTGCCATCGCGCGGGATCCGGTGCGCGATCGTCTGCATGATCATCAGCGTCCGCGCGAGCCCGGGTGACAGCGCGACCTTGCCCGTGGTCATCAGCGAGACCGCGATGTCCCGGCTCGGGTCGGCATAGACGAACACGTTGGTGAAGCCGACGTGGCCGAACGCGCGCTGGGTGCGCAGGCCATAGAGGCTCGCCAGGCGCCCGCCGAGCATGAACCCCATGCTGTAGCGGATCGGCGCGCCGAGCGTGAGATCGATCTCGAAGTACGTCTGCTCGGCGACCGCCCGGAGGATCGTCGCCGTCTCGAACACGCGGACGCCATCGAGCGTGCCGCCATCGAGGAGAAGCTGCATGAAGCGCGACGCCTCGTTCGCCGTCGAGATGATGTTGCCGGCCGGCACCACGCTGGTGAGGAACCGCGGATCGTTCGAGACGCGCACGGCCTCGACGAAATCGACCGAGAGAGCGCGGCGCAACAACCCCGAGAGCGGCGGGAGCACCGGGGGGCCGGTGAACGCGTTGACCGCCACCTCCGGCAGCCGCGCCGCGGGGACGCCGAAGTTGAAGGCGTCGAAGCCGAGCGGTGCGAGGACCTCGTCCCGCATGAACTCGCGCAGCGAACGCCCGGTGACCTTCTCGACGATCGCCCCGAGGATGAACCCGCCGGTGAGCGCGTGGTACGCGAGCCGCCGCCCGGCGCGCCAGCGTGGCTTCTGGCTCGAGAGCAGCGCGAGGATCTCGGCCGGCCTCTCGAGCAGCCCGACGTCTGCGAACTCGCGCGGGATGTTCGGGATACCGGCGCGGTGCGTGAGCACGTGGCGGAGCGTGATCCGGTCCTTGCCGTGTGCGCCGAACTCCGGCAGGTACCGCATCACCGGATCATCGAGGTGGAGCAACCCGCGCTGGTCGCACAGGTGCACCAGCATCGCGGTGACCATCTTCGACGCCGAGAACAGGTTGAACAGGGACCGCGGCGTGGCCCGCACGCGGTGCGCATCCGGCGGATCGTGCGGTGCATTCCCGCGCACATGGCCGAGTGAACGATCGAGGATCACCTTGCCGCGACGCCGCACGCACAGCGCGAGCGCCGGATACAGCCCGGTCCGGTAGGTCGCGGCACAGGCCTGCCAGATCGCCTCGGTGGTCTTCCGATCGAGGCCAACCTCGCGCGGATCGACCTCGGCAGCCCGCTCCGCGACCTCATCTGCCGGTGCCACGCGGACGAGGGTCTCGATCCGACTGCGTAGCGACATCGACCTCACGATATCACTGCGCATCGACGGACCGTGGCGTAGAGTGGATCGTCATGGCGAAGAACGTCGAGGAGCTCCGCACCGCGCTACGGACGCGCGGCCTGCGTGCCACGCCCTCACGTCTCGCCGTGCTCGAGCTCCTGCGCGCCGGGGACTCCCCGGTCTCTCATGGCGAGGTCGCCGATCGGCTGGCCGCGCAGCCGTGGGATCGCGCGACGATCTATCGCAACCTCACCGATCTCTCGGAGTGTGGGCTCGCTCGTCGCACCGACGTGGGCGATCACGTGTGGCGCTTCGAGGCGGTGACCGCCGAGCACGATGGAGCGCACCCGCACTTCGTCTGCACCGAGTGCGGCACGGTGGAGTGCCTGCCCGAGATCGAGCTCGCGGTGCGTCGCGCCAAGGCGCCGCGCGCCGTGCGCCAGCGTCAGGTGGAGGTCCACGTCCGGGGGCTCTGCGATGCGTGCATCTGAGCTCGCGATATGCGTGCTGCTGGGTGCCTGCACCGCGGGCGACGACGTCCCGGCTCCGCTGGTCTCGAGCGTCACGCCGGACCACGCACCGCCCGGCGCGATCGTCACGATCGCAGGAGACCACTTCTGTCAGCTGCCCGAGATCCGCGAGGACGTACCGTGCACGCCTCCTGGGTCGGTGCAGTTCGACACCACCCCCGCGACCGCCACGATGTGGACCGAGACGGTGATCATGGTCGAGGTGCCCCAGGGGCTGACCACACCCGTGCAGGTACGCGTGCTCGCCGGCGGTCACACGTCGAACGCCGTGACCTTCACGCCAACCTGATCAGCTGCGGACGCAGCGGCCGGTCGGTGCGGTCGCGTCGATCTTGCCCGTGACCCACACGCCCTCGATCGCCTCGGGGAGGTTCCAGGTGGCGGGGCGGAGCAGGGCGCACGGCTGGATCTCCGGGCCGACGTAGGTGGCCTCGTCGCGATGAACACCGACGCTGATGCGCACCCGCGGATCGCGACGAGGGCGCTTCGCGAGCTGATCGAACACGCTGCTGGCCACCGCGACGGGATCTGGCACGGTCTCGGCGCGCGTCACGAACAGCGCGCTCGAGCCGAGATCGACGGCGAGCTGAAAGCCGTGAGCGACGAGCAACCGCTCGGCCGCCGGCAGCACACCTTCCAGATCGTCGAGGAGCGCGGCATCGAGGGAAGCGCCCGCGCTGCGATCTCCCGCCGACACGAGGATCGCGACACACGGCACTTCGCCCGTAGGCACGGCGACCATCGTGGACTCGCGGAGACACGCGCGGGCGGCGGCGAGCAAGGACCGCGGATCGTGGTAGCGCTCGCCGGGCTCGATGGCCATCGCGCGCATGATCACGTCGTCGAGCCGGCGTGGTACCGCGGCCAGCGACGACACGCTCGGCCGGCGCGCGTGGAGGTGGAGGTACTGCGTCATCGTGGCCGACGAATCCTGGAACGGCAGCCGGCCCGTGAGCATGTGGAACAGCAGGCCGCCGAGCGCGTAGACATCGGTGCGCGCATCGACGCGGAGCCCGTGGATCTGCTCGGGTGCCATGCACGACGGCGTGCCGAGCGACTGGCGAGAGGCGGTGAGCTCGGGTGACAGCGCATCGGAGAGCTTCGCGATCCCGAAATCCAGCAGCACCACGCGGCCGAGACCCGGTCCGGTGGACCGGCACACGATCACGTTGGAGGCCTTGATGTCGCGATGGATCACGTTGATCCCGTGCGCCACGGAGATCGCCTCGCACAGCGGCTCGAACACGGCGAGCGCATCCCACGGCGAGAGCGGCCCGCGGCTCTCGAGCATCTTGCTGAGCTCCTCACCATCGAGGAGCTCCATGCAGAGGAACGGGCGCTGGTCCTCGCTGAACCCGGCCTCGACGAGGTTCACGATGTTCGGATGCGAGAGCCGCCGCAGCACCTCGATCTCCCTCTCGAAGCGCGCCAGCATCTCGGGCGAAGTCACGAAGTGCGCGTGCAGGAGCTTGAGCGCGGCGCCGTGGCCGGTCTTGCTGTTGCGCACCTCGTACACCGTGCCGAAGCCGCCACCGCCGAGGGTGCCCTGGATCGTCCACGCACCGATCGCATCGCCCAGCCCGAGATCGCGGACGCTGCGATCCACACGGCCCTTCTCGCCGTTCATGTCACGCGTACGATCGTCCGACATCCCCGATCAGCGTAACACCCGACCCGGGTTCAGGTGTCGTCGGCGCGGATCCGATGGCGGACGAGCAGCTCGCGCAGGTGATTCCGATCCATCCGTACCGCACGCGCGGCCTTCGACAGGTTGCCACCGTGGTGATCGATCAACGACCGCACGTACTCGCGCTCCCACTCGCCCACCGCCCGCTCTTTCGCGGCGCGGAACGACATCCCTTCCTCGAAGCGAGCGCTCGCGACCGGTGCGGGAGTGGCGGGTGAATCCTCGGTGATCTCGCGCCACACGGTGGGATCCCCGAGCAGCACGGTGCGCTCCACGGCGGCACGCAGCTCGCGCACGTTGCCGGGCCAGTCGTGCCGCGCGAAGTCGCTGATCAGCTCGGCGGGAGGCTCACCACCACCGCGTGCGAGCTGCCCGTAGAAGTGGGCCGTCAGGAGGGCGATGTCATCGCGCCGTTCACGCAGCGGCGGGACGCGGAGGCGGAACGTGTTGAGCCGATAGTAGACATCCGAGCGGAACCGGCCGCGGTTGATCTCCGAGCGCAGGTCCCGGTTGGTCGCCGCGATCACGCGGATATCGAGCTTGATCTGCTCGTTGCCGCCGATCCGCTTGACCAGCTTCTCCTCGAGCGCGCGCAGCAGCTTGGGCTGCATGTCGAGCGGGAGCTCGCCGATCTCGTCGAGGAACACCGTGCCGCCCTTGCCGGCCTCGAACGCACCGATTCGCGCACCCGTGGCGCCGGTGAACGAGCCCTTCTCGTGCCCGAACAGCTCGCTCTCGATCAGGTTCGGCGGGATCGAGCCGCAGTCGATCACGATGAACGGGCCCTGTGCGCGCGGGCTGGCCTCGTGGATCGCCGACGCGAGCAGGCCCTTGCCGGTACCGGTCTCGCCCTCGAGCAAGATCGTCGCATCGGAATCGGCGAGCTTGGGCAGCACCGCGAAGATCCGCCGCATCGCATCGCTGGTGCCGAGCGCTCGCCCCCAGCGGGCCTCCTTCGAGAGCGCCGCGCGGGCATCGCCCACCACCGCCTCGAACTTGAGGCGCGTGGCGCCGAGCGAGATCACCGCATTCGGCGAGAGGTACGCCCGCTCGACGGCCACCCCGTTGATCATCGTGCCGTTGGTGCTGCCGAGATCCCGGAGCAGGTGGCCACGCGCGGTGGGCGCGATCGCGATGTGGTGGCGCGAGACGGCGGTGTCCTTGAGGACGAGATCGTTCGCGTCAGCCGTCCCGATCGCGAGCTCCTCGCTGGAGCCTTCGAGCACGCTCCCCGCATCCGGGCCCTCGGTGACCACGAGGCGGTAGCGCGGGAACCGGAGCTCGCGTGCCTGCGAGATCACCTTCGTCGGATCGGGAGTCTTCCCCTCGCTCATCAGCACTCAGGTTACCCGATCGTCTGGCGCGAATCCGCGCCTTGGTGCAGGCTGGATCGATGACGCGGTGTGCGCGATGTCAGCGCAGGCTCCCACCGAGCGGCGAGTGCCCCGATCATGGCAAGCCCACGGCCGTCGCGGACGTCACCGAGTATCAGGAGCCGCCGCGCGTGCTCGCTCCTCCGGGATGGACGCTCGGGCCGCAGCTGGCGAGCGGTGGCAGCGCGCTCGTCTATCAGGTGACGCGTGGCACCGCGCCACCGGCGGTGATGAAGTTCGGCCGCTGGCGGGAGATGGAGATCCGCGCGCGGTTCTCGCTGGAGGCGGATGTGCTGCGCGCCGTCGGCGCACCCGCGACCCCGGCCTACATCGAGCACGGCCTCGTCGCGGACTGGCCCTACCTGATCATGGAGCACGTCCCGGGGGAGACGCTCGCCTCGTGGATGTCGCGGATCGGCGAGCGCGGCGGCCTCGGCGAGATCGTCGCGATCCTCACGCGGATCGCGGGCGCTCTCCATGCACTGCACGCCGCGGGCTACGTGCATCGCGATCTCAAACCCGAGAACATCATGATCGGCGGCAAGGGGATCCGCCTCCTCGACTTCGGCCTCGTCAAGTCGCGACGTGCAGGTGCACCGTCGCTGACCCAGGTCGGCGGCGTCGTGGGCACGCCGCACTACCTCGCTCCCGAGCAGATCCGCATGGGCTCGGCGATCGATCACCGCGCGGATCTGTATTCGCTCGGCGTGATCGCCTTCGAGATGCTGGCGGGGCGGCCGCCGTTCATCGGCGAGCGCCGCGCGATCGAGTACCACCACCTGGTCTGCAAGCCGCCCTCGGTGTGCGAGACCCGCGCGATCCCGCAGCCGCTCGACGAGATCGTCACGGCGTGCCTCGCCAAGCAGCCGGAGGGCCGGCCGCAGACCGCGGACGAGCTGCGCGGTCTCCTGTCTGACGCCTTGAGCTCCCTCGGCACGCTCCGAGGCGTGGTGGCGGTGCCCGAGAAGAAGCAGGAGAGCAAGCCGCTCGGGACCACCGGTCCGGTCGCGCTCGCCTGGATCGAGCGTGGCGATCCCGTGAGCGTGACGCGCGCGGTGACCGAGGTCCACGGGATCGTGGTGCGCCAGCGAGGGGACGGCATCCTGGTGGCGTTCAGCTCGCAGCATCACGATGCGCCGCTGTCCGTCGCGCTCGGCGTGTGCCGATCGATCATCGGCGAGCGCCGGCGGGTGGCACTGCACCTGACCACCGCGCTGGTCCGGCGCTCGGCGCAGGGCAAGCCCACGGTCTACGGGCCAGACATCGAGCAGCCCGAGCGCTGGATCCCTGCGGTGCCCTTCACCGGCATCGTCCTCAGCGCGGCCGCCGCCGAGACGCTACCGGGCGGCGCGACCCCCGCGAGTGACGTCCCCGGGTTCTTCCGCGAGAGCCAGCGCGATCGGACGGATGCCACTGACGCCAAGGTCGACCCACCCTTGATCGGACGCGAGAACCTGGTCCGCAGCCTGACCCAGGCAGCGGACGAGGCGTCCTCGATGTTGATCGGCGTGAGTGGGCTCGCGGGCGCTGGCAAGACCCGCGTCCTGCGCGCCGTCGCGGAGCGGCTGCAAGCGGCCGGGCGCGAGGTGATCCGCGTCTCCGGCCGCCGTCGGTTCCCGGGCGATCGTGCCGATGACGAGCGGCTCGCCGCCGCGCTCGGCGGTGGGCACGACGTGGTCGAAGCTCTCGGCAACGCCGCGGCGCGCAACGCGATCCTGGCGATCGATGACCTGCAATGGTTCTCGCCGTCGGTGCGGCAGCTGCTGATCGATGCGCCCGTCCCGCTGGTCCGGATCATCGCGAGCCCCGAGCCTGCCTTCGAGGTCATGGACTTCGCGCAGGGCCGGATCTCCGTCGAGCTGCCCCCGCTGTCGTATGCCGATGCCGATGCGCTGCTGCGCGAGATGCTCCGTCCCGCGCGGTTGATCCCCGACGCGCTGGTCGAGCGCCTCGTGATCCGAGGCACCGGCAATCCGCGGCTGCTCATCGGCCTCGCTCGAGACATCAAGAGCCGCGGCGCGATCCGGCGCCAGCTCGGCGGCTCCGACTGGTACGTCGCGGTCGACGAGCTCGACACGCTGCTCGCCCCGCCGGGCCCCTCGTGGTTCGCGAGCCGGCTTCTCGAAGATCTCCCACTCGAGCTGTCGCCGATCGTGCGGCTGTGTGCCGGCCTCGGTCCGAAGTTCTGCGTCGACGAAGTGGCCCACGTCACCGAGGCGCGCGAGGTCGACGTTCGGCTCGGGCTGCTCGTCCGCGAGGGCGTGTTCGTCGAGCGCAACGCCTGGTACGAGTTCGAGGACGCGGGGATCCAGGAGGCGATCTACGACCACATCCTTGACGAGCGCCTTCTCGTTCATCAGCGCGCGCTCCGCTACTGGCTCGCGAGCCCTGATCGCAACACGATCGGTCGCCTGTCGCGCATCGCCTTCCACGCCGAGGGCGCCGCGGAACGAAGCACGGCCGCTGCGTGCTGGATCGCGCTGGCGCGTCAGGCCGTGTACGCCGGCGATGCTGCACGGGCCGACGAGCTGCTTGGTCGCACGCTCGCGTGCCTCGAGGCCACCGTGCCGGCGGCCGTCGTTCAGGCCCTCGCCAGCCTCGTTTAGAGGTGGTTGAAGAGCGTCGCCGCAGGCCACGGCCTGCACTGCGGGCGCGCGCCTGCACGGGAATCGCGACGATCCGCGGTCGAGCGCGGATCCACGCGTGTCGGCGATCGGCACGCACTTCGCAGCACGTCTTCTCAACCAAGAGGAGAATCCAGATGAAGAAGAAGATCGCCATCAGCACTCTGTTCACCGTCGCCGCCGCCCTGTTCGGCATCACCGCCTGCGCCACCGACGAGAGCGACGGTCCAGACAAGGGCGATCACGACCAGGTCGGTTCGGGCGAGACCTGCGGAGGCTGCGATCCGAGCATGGAAGGCGTGAATGACGACGGCACGATCAACGTGTGCGCGCCCTGCGACGGCACGGGCATCACGTCGCCCTACCCGGACGATGGCAGCGGTACCGGCAGTGGCGGGTTGCCCGATGCCGGCACCGTGGTGGTCGGCGGTGGCGATGGCTCTGGAGGCGTGGTCGTCGCGCGGCTCGCTCCTGACGGGAACAAGACCCAGCTCCAGTGTCGCGAGGAGCGAGACAAGGCCCTCGGCGAGTGTGACCGCGAGAAGATCACCGGGAACCGGCAGTGCGATACGGACTACGCGAACAACAACGCCTCGTGCATGCAGGGTGTCTACCAGCGCTGCGGCACGACGAGCCCCTACCACTACTGCGTGATCGCGGGTCAGCGGTCGTGCACCGCGACCAACCTGCCGATCCTCCAGGCGTGCAACCGCGACGTCGAGGCCAACTACGGCCGCTGCCGCGGCGCGGTCGGGATCGACTACCGGGACTGCATGCTGCACGCGAACAACCGCCCGAGCGCGTTCCTTCGACTCTGGCAGCACATCAACCCGTTCTGACCTGACCCACACGACGTACGCGGTCCGCCGCCGGTGGAGCTCCTCTCGCGGAGGGCTCGACCGGCGGCATCGGCGCGTCGAACAACGGCTCGATTTCCCAATCTCCCAATCTCAACGAGGTGCACCATGCGACCGAAGCTCGTCCTCTCCAGCTTGCTCACGATCTCCGCACTGCTCGGCGTCACGGCGTGTGCCACCGACGAGGATCTCCCCGATCAGGGCGATCACGATCAGGTCGGGTCTGGCGCCACCTGTGGCGGCTGCGATCCGGCGGACGAGCGCGTCAACGACGACGGCACCGTCGACGTCTGCGGTCCGTGTGACGAGGGCGAGATCGTCGCGCCCCAGGACGTGCCGTCCGATCCGATCGTCGTCGGTGGCGGTGGCGGTGGCGCGGGCTCCGCGGTCCTCGCGCGGGTTCCGCCCGCTGGATCATCCACTCCGCAGCAGTGCAAGGCGGACTGGGAGCGTGCGCTCGCGCTGTGCGACGCCGCCAAACGGGCCGGCAACCTGGCGTGCGATAGCTTGTATCAAGGCAGGCTGGACTCCTGCATCCAGGGCGTCTATCAGCGCTGCGGCACCACGAGCGAATACCACGTCTGCGTGATCGAGGGTCGCCGGCAATGCGTGGCCTCGACCGCCGCGGCACTCCAGGCCTGCAACAGCACCGTCGAGTCCGCCCACCAGCGCTGCCGGGCGGAGGCCACGATCGACTACTACGACTGCCGGGCCCCTTCAACGGGCACCGGCGGGATCTACCGTCTCTGGCGGCGTCACAACCCGTTCTGAGCATCCCGATGAAGACCACCATCATCGGAATCGTCGTCATCGCGGCGACCGGCACGCTGGTCCTGACTGCCTCGGCGACCACGTATCGCATCGACGACGCGATCGGCGCGCAGGTGCTCGCGGGCCTGGGGGCCGAGCAGGTGTTGACCGGGCAGGTCCGAGGCACGACCGCGGAGTGGCACGGCCGCAAGATCCTGACCCGCGTCACGGTCGATCTCGACGGTGCCGCCGCGGACGACACACCGTCGGTGTTTCTCGTCGCGGGCGGCTCGATCGACGGGATCACGATGCGCGTCACCGGAGCACCGAAGTTCACGCCAGGCGAGCGCATCCGGGTCAGCGTGCGGCCGACCGAGACCGGGCTCCGTCTCGTGGGCCTCGGGACGCGCACGATGGTGCTCCAGTGAAGCCGCGCGCCTCCTGGTTGATCGGTCTGGCACTTCTCGGAACGGGCTTCGTCCAGCAGGCGACCAAGAGCGGCACGCCGATCGAGTGGGAGGGCACGTGTCCACTCCTCGAGATCGGTCACCTCGTCGTCCCGGGGCCCACGGAAGACGAGCTCCGCGGCATCCTGACCCAGGCGATCGACGCCTGGCAGAGCGATGGCTGTGACGCGTTGCCGTTCACCGTGGTCGAGGGCATCACCGACACCGACGAGACGGGGTTCGACGGCCACAACCTCGTCGTCACGCGAGGACCGGACTACTGCGCCGATGGCACCCACAACGACGAGGAGGTCTGCCTGACCCCGGATGCCCTCGCCGTGACCTCGATGTACTTCTTCGACCGGCCGGGTGATCCGCGCGACGGTCAGCTCGTCGAGATCGATCTCGAGATCAACCTTCGCAACAAGTTCGCGACGGATGGATCCCGCACCTCTTACGATCTGCTGACCACGATCACGCACGAGCTCGGGCACGTGCTCGGACTCGAGCACTCGTGCGTGACCGAGCCAGGCCTGCTCCTCTACGACCCTGCGGGCCACATCGTGCCTGCCTGCTCCGCGAGCAAGCAGAACGTCGGCGTGGTGGCGGAGACGATGTACCCGTGGTCGGGCACGGGTGAGGTGCTCCGCCGGGTGCCGCAGCCGGACGAGCGTCAGGCGATCTGCCAGATCTATCGAAAGCACCCCGGTACGTGCACCAACTTCAGCGAGCTGTCGACGGCCTGCAGCTGCAGTGGCGACGCTCCAGGCGCGGCCGGGCAAGTGCTCGTGATGGCGGGCCTTCTCGTGCTCGTCGCAGGGCGCCGTCGGCGGCCTGCTTGCCGACCCCCGCAGTGATGGCTCGCGCCTGCGGATCGGTCGCTTGCCGATCAAGGACTTGGCGCCACCCGAGCCTGGCACGCGGGCTGCTCTAGCTCTCATCGGAGGTTCACATGCGGCACTTCAAGCTCCTGCTCACGCTTCTCGTCATCGCGACCAACGGCTGCTTCTGAGGAGATTCCTATGTACCCGCACCCCGACATCCACCAGCGTCCGACTCGCATCGTGCGCGGACGCCGCGACGCCGACACGCTGAAGACGCTGGTCAGCGAGGATCACCGGCAGACGCTCGTCGTGCGGCGCGCGAGCTGTCCGAGCTGCGCGTCGATGCTCGACGCCGAGGCGCAGTTCTGCGGGATGTGCGGAGATCGCACGCGGCCGCGTTCGTCTCTCGTCGGGACGGTGCTCGACGAGCTGTACGTCATCGAGGACAAGCTCGCCGAAGGTCAGACCGCGACGGTTTATCGCGCCCGGTACATCCCGAGCGATCTCCAGGTGGCGCTCAAGGTGTTGCACCCCGAGCTCGCCAGCGATCCGATCGTGACCGAGCGCTTCCGTCGCGAGGCGAAGTGCCTGACCCGCCTGCGCGACGCCCACACGGTGGCGGCGTATGACCACGGCGAGGCTGCCGACGGCACGCTGTACATCGCGATGGAGCTCCTGCGCGGCGAAGGGCTCGATGTCCGCGTGCGCACGCGTGGCGCGATGCCATGGCGCGAGGTCCTCTCCATCCTCCGCTCGGTCGGGCGGTCGCTCGCAGAGGCGCACTCGCACGGCATCGTCCATCGTGATCTCAAGCCCGCGAACATTCGTGTGGGCGCCGACGGTGCTGTGAAGGTGATCGATTTCGGGCTCGCGAAGCTGCGACCCAATGCGCTCGACGAGGAGCTCACCCACGCCGGCCACGCCGTCGGAACGTTGCAATACATGGCGCCCGAGCAGCTCGTCGGGCAGACCTGTGATGGACGTGCTGATCTGTATGCACTCGGGGTGATCGGGCTCGAGCTGCTGATGGGGCGCCCTCGTACCCCTGGCGCCGCGCCGGCGGTCCTTCCTGTCGAGGTCCCCCGCAGCGTCGAGCAGCTGCTACTCCGCTGTCTGGCACCGAACCCCGAAGATCGGTTCTCCACCGCCATCGAGCTCCTCCTCGAGCTCGAGAGGATCCTGACGCCTCCACCGCCCGAGCCTCCGCCGAAGGCCGCGCGCAGGGTGTTCGCCCACACCTCCGCTTTCGAGCTCGAGCCGCCCCGCCTCGTCATCGACTCCGCCCGCATACCCACGTTCGTCGACGCGAGGGGGAGTGATCCGGAGATCGACGCGGCAATCGAAACCTCCCGTCAGCCGCGTGGCTGGCGGATGTGGGCGTTTGCATTTCTCGTCTGCGGCGTCGGCTTCGGTGCCGCGGTCGCGGGCTGCGTGTAGCGATGCGGACCGAGCCGGACCCGAAGGTGCACGGGCACGCGAGTCACGCATGCGTGGCGTGCGGGACGGCGTTCGTGGGCCAGTCGCTGTTCTGCCGCCTGTGCGGCCGGCGGTCGCGCCTCCGGCATGACTCCCACAGCGGAACCGTGCTCGGAGGGATCTATCGCATCGAGGGCAAGATCGCCGAGGGTGGCTTCGGCGCGATCTACCGCGTGACTCACCTCCCCACCGGCATCGAGCTCGCGCTCAAGGTGCTGCACGCAGATTTCGCGAGCGACCCGCAGATCTCCGCGCGGTTCCGGCGCGAGAGCAAGACCCTGGCGAACCTGCGCGATTCGCACACCGTGGCCACGTTCGAGCGCGGCGAGCTGCGCGACGGGACGCTGTTCATCGCGATGGAGCTGCTGCGCGGGGAGACGCTCCTCGAGCGGTTCGAGGCCCGCGGACCTCTACCGTGGCGCGACGTGCTCGCGATCGTGCGGGCGACGTGCAGCTCCCTCGGCGAGGCGCACGCGCGCGGGATCGTCCACCGCGATCTCAAGCCCGCCAACATCCACCTCGACGACAACGACTTCGTGAAGGTCCTCGACTTCGGGATCGCCAAGGTCGAGGAGGGCAGCGGGATCGATGACGGCGACGAGCTGACGTTCGTGGGGCAGGCGCTCGGCACGCTCGACTACATGGCACCCGAGCAGCTGATCGGCGCCACGTGCAGCCCGCGCTCGGACATCTACGCGCTCGGCGTGATCGCCTTCGAGCTGATCTGTGGCCGCCGCCCGTTTCCCGAAGCGACGAACGCTCCGGCGCTGGTCACGGCGATGCTGACACAGGCCCCTCCGCTGCCGTCGTCGATCTCCCGGGTGCCCGAGGTGATCGATCAGCTGCTGCTGCGCTGTCTCGAGCGCGATCCGGCGCATCGTTACGAGAACGTGGTGGAGCTGGCGAGGGCGATCGATCGCGCGCTCGAGCCGCCGCGCGCCCCATCGATCCCGCGGATCGCGCAGGTTCACGCCGTGCCCGAGCTCGAGCAGTTCGCGCATGGGAGCGTCGTCGATGCTCAGCCGCTGCCGGACCCGTCACCTCGGCTCGTGATCTACGTGCTCGGTGCGCTGATCGGTGCGGTCGGCGCGGCGATCGCCTGGGTCACGCTCAGCTGACTACGGCACCACGCGGATACAGCTCTCGTACCAGCGCACGCCGAGCCGCTCGTCGCGCTGGATGATCCACAGCGAGATGTCCGTGGGGCCGGAGAGATCTCCCGCGTTCGGCGCGCCCCAGTCGCTGAACAGCGGCGGCGGGTTTCCGGTGACGTCGCGGGGGCCACCCGTGCTGCCCGAGGAGAACCCGCCCGCGCTCGCGATCCACTGATAGGTCAGGCTCTCCGTGAACATCCGCCCGGTGCCATCGAGCGTCGGCACCACGTACGCCTCGCGCGCGCTTGCCGCCTCGATCGGCGTGAACCGCACCTTGGCGTTGGGGCGCACGGTCAACGTCGGCTCCGCATCGACGCAGCGCCCGATGCCGAGCGCGGTCGGAGGGCCGCCGTCGATCGTCGCCTCGATCCGATCGAGCGAGGGGTTGTTGTTGGGCTGCCGCGCCGCGGGGATCCGTGGTGCCACGCGAAGGTTCTTGGCGGCGTACAGATCGAGCGCGGGATCCGCATCGGCGCCGCCGACGGACAGCTCGACGAGATAGTCCACGCCGCCGAGACCACCGAGGACATCTCCGCTCAGGGTGTCGAGGAGCACGCCCAGGAGGTTCGCGTTCGGCATCACCGTCGCGCACATCGTGGGGTGCGGCGTGGCGGTGTCCGGATCGTCGATCGTGCCCGAGGCGAGCGTGGCCATCACGTCCGGATCGCAGCGGCTGTAGTCGCCGTACGAGCACAGCGAGAGCTTCCAGCGGATCCTCCGCTCGAACGCGGGATCCGCGATCAGCGCGCACACCTGCGCCGGCACGAGCTGCTGGAGCAGCTGCGCGGGCATCTGCGGGTTCGCGAGATCCACGTCGACGATCTGCTCGGGCACATCGGCGGCGACGGCGAGCACGCGCAGATCCACGACGATGTCGGGATCCTCGAACGAGGTGCAGCCCGCGAGAACCAGGGCCAGAACAGTGGCGAGAACCGGGGTCAGACCTCGCTTCACGGGTCCACCCGGAGGCAGGTCTCCAGCAGGTTCACGCCGTAGCGCTCGTCGCGCTGGATCATCCACAGCGGCACGAGGATCTGCGCCTTGTGGCCGCGCGGTGCGTGCCACTCGGTGCCCAGGAGCGATTGGTTGCCGAGGACGTCGTGGCCGCCGCCGGTGGTCTCGTCGGAGAACGAGCCGTTGGCCGCAAGCCACTGGTAGGTGATCGTCTCCTCGAGCTTCGCGGCGCTGCCGTCGAGCTTCGGGGCGAAGTACTCCTCGCGCACGTGATCCGGCTCGACGGGGAACAGCGTGACCACCGCGCCGGACTTGACGGTCGGGATGTCGCACGCCGCCGAGAGGGCGTTCGCGCACCGGCACTTCGGGATCAACAGGCCGATCCCGGTGACGGCGGCATCGAGGTAGCTGATGAACGGGTTGGTGTTCCGCTCGCGGTTGACCGGGATGCGCGCGGCGAGGCGGAGGTGCTTCGCCGCATAGACGGCGGCGCCGGGCATCGCCGGATCGTCGATCGCGAGGACCACGCCATACTCGATCCCGCCGAGCGCCTGGACCGGGTTCGCCATCACGGCCTCGCGCAGGATGGTCAGGAGCGTCTGATCCGGGATCAGGTCCGCACACGGCACCTGCGGATCGACGCTGTCATCGGGATCGCCGAGGAGGCCCGAGCCGAGCTCGATCACCGGGTGCGTGAGATCGCAGCGATCGTCGAGATCGAGCAGGCACACCGTCATCTTCCAGCGCAGCTCTCGGTGCGCCACGGGATCGGCCACGTACCCGCAGATCGTGGTGGGCGCGAGCTGCGCGAGGATCTCGGTGGGGTTCGGATGTTCGAGATCGACGTCGATCACCTGCTCCGGACCGGCGACGGGCTGGTTCAGCGGCACGAACGGATCCAGCGATGCGGTCATCGCGAGGATCCGGAGGTCGAGCACGATCGAAGGATCCTCGAACGTGGCGCATCCAGATAGGACGCAGATCACGAGGGCGAGACCCCTGCTCACCAGGTCCCCCGCAGGCCGAGCGTCGGCAGGATCGGGAAGCTGGTCACCGGCGCAGATTCGCGGAACCGGTAGTCGTACTGCGTGGCCTCGACGTTCTCCGCGTTGGTGACGTTGATGATGTCGAGGTAGAGCCCGAGGCTCCACGTCTTGAACAGCCAGACCTTCTCGGCGCGCACGTCGAGCTGGGTGAACAGCGGGGTGCGGATCGAGCGCAGCGGGCCACGCACCGGCACGTACTCGCCGGTGTCGGCATCGTAGGTGGAGCCGAGGATCGGCGTATCGGGGCGGCCGCTCGCGAGCTGGAACCGCGCACCCAGCTCCCAGCCCTTGCCGGGCTTCCAGCTGCCGACGGCGTTGAGCACGTGCGGTTGATCGAACGCCGTGGGGCTGAACACCTGCCCGGGGTGCTGCCGCTGGTGCGAGCGGCTGAACGTGTACGACAGCCAGCCGAACGCGTGCTCGCTGATCTCGCGCTTGATCAGCATCTCGAAGCCATACGAATCGCGCCGGCCCTCGTTGATGAAGTTGACGTTGGAGAACGTGCCGTCGTCGTTCGCGGTGAGGTCGTTCGAGAACACCACGAGGCTACGGCGCCGCACGTAGTAGATCTCGCTGTCGACCTTCCACAGCCGATCCGGCTTCCACTCGTAGCCGAGGCCGAAGTGGGTGGCGTGCTCCATCCCGACCTTGGGGTTGCCGAACCGCGCATCCACCGCCTCCGGCTGCGGGGGCTGGCTGAACTCGCCGACGTAGCCCTTGAGGGTGAGCTTCGGATCGAGCTCGTAGCGCGCCACGATCCGTGGATCCACCGATCCGCGGTCCTGACCGTCGATGATGTAGGAGTCGAGCCGGAGGCTCGGGATCAGCTTCCAGCGCCGCGTCACGTCGATGCCGATGTCGGCGTGGAGGCCCATGCCGAGCGAGGAGGCGCCGCGGAACAACGCCGACGGCGGGATGTCCACGCCTTGCGTGTTGATCAGCGAGTCGTCGATCGGGATCAGCGCCTCGTACGTCGTGATCCGCGAGAGCACGTCGAGGCCGGCGTCGAGGTAGACCTTGCGGGACAGCTTCCCGGCGATGCGCGCGCGGTACGAGAGGTTGTTGTTGACGATGCCGATGCTGGTGAACGGGCCGGCGGCCTCGGCCTGGGCGCCGGTGAACGACAGCGTGTCGCGGCCCCACGCCGGCGACAGCGTGAGCTTCAGATCCTCGCTGAACGGCCGCACGTACGAGCCGATCACGCGGAAGAACTTCACCGACGTGTTGAGATCGGTGGAGACCGCCGATTCCGGATCCTGATCGAGCACGTGCAGCGTGTCCGACGACCCGATCGCGAACAGGCTGACGCGCCCGTCCTCGTGGAGGTTCCAGTCGAGACGGCCGGAGTAGTCGTAGTAGACCGGCGTGACGATCCGCTGGCCACCCTTCGGCGGCTCCGGGAGCACGAAGCCGAGGAACGCATCGATGTACGAGCGCCGGCCGGCCACCGCGAACGAGACATCCTTGGTGATCGGTGCGCGGAGATAGCCACCCGCGTCGATGAAGTCGACCTTCGCCGAGCCGTGGACCCCATCGGATTGCGTCGGGCGCAGCTCGAGGGCCACCGCGCCACCGTGCTTGCGGCCGAACCGTGCCGGGAAGCCGCCCGGGTACAGGTCGATCGATTCGAGCATCTCGACGTTGAAGATCGAGGGCCCGCCGAGGAAGTGGAACAGCGACGGCACCTCGTGGCCATCGACGAAGATGCCGGTGTCATCCGGGTTCGAGCCGCGCACGAGGAGGAGCCCCAGGCCGAACGGGGCGCGCTGCATGCCGGGGAGCGTCTGGATCACGCGGATCGGATCGCCGAACGTGCCGGGAACGCTCGAGAGCTGTTGCCGCTGCAACGTGCGCCGGGTGACCTCGAGGACCTCGCGGTCGCCTTCGACGACGGTCTCGTACGGATTGCCGCCGCGGGGGCGCATCCACAACCGGATCTCCACGGCCTCGCGCTTCGCGAGCGTGATCGGACGCTCGAGGCGATCGAACTTCGGATCGATCGCGAGGATCTTGTAGCTGCCGGCGTCGACGCCGTGGAAGTGGAACGAGCCGTCGTCCCCGGTCACTGCATCGAGGCCGAGCTCGCTGATCGAGACGATGATGCCGCCGAGCTTGCGCCGCGTACCGCGCTCGACCACGGTGCCCTCGATCGTCACCGGCAGCAGCATGTTGCCGGCGTGGTTCGGCGGGCCGGCCTGCGGTCCGGTGCCGGGAGGTGGTTTGACCGGTACGGGATCGGGCTCTTCGACCTGCTCGATCACGAAGTTGATCGTCGTCTCGACGGTGATCGCCGCGGGCACGCCATCGATCTCCGCGGGCTCGAAGATGTACTGCAGCGCGGCGGCGACCGCGGCCTCGTCGAAGCCGTCGCCGACCTTGTCGATCACGTCGACGCTGGTGACCAGCCCGCCGGCATCGATCTTGATCCGGACCTTGACCTTCGCGGTCTTGTTCGCCGCGAGCGCAGCTGGTGGGTAGTCCGGCGCCACGGCCTGGAGCAGCTTGGGCTGCTTGGTCACCACGCCGATCGGCTTCTGCGGCGGCGGTGGGGCGGGTGCCCGTGCATCATCGGCGATGCCGCGCGCGGACCAGATCGCGATCAGGGCGATCGCGAGGTACCACCGAGCCATCTGGGAAGCCTAGCCGCTAACCGGCCGGCGATCACGCGATGGTCGCCATCCGATCACCGCCAGTGCATCGGCGATCTCGGTGGTGACCGAGGTCACCGTCTGGGCGGGCAACCGTTCAGCTCTGCGAGCGGTCGCGCAGGTGCGCGAGCAGCTTGTCGAACAGGCCGCGCATCGCGTTCTCGAGCGCCTCCTTGCGGAGGTTCGGGAGGTACTTCGCATCGAACGTGCGCTTGGGCACCTGGACCTTCGCGCCACCCGAGAGGAACGACAGCATCTTGCCGTTGTCGTCGGAGATCGCGAGCCGGAGCTGCGCCTCGACCTCGATCATCGTGCCGGCCTGCTGAACTTCGAGCTTGGTGACCGAGAGGTCGAGGTGGCGAGGATCGAGCCCCCACTTCTGGGCATCGGCGGCAATGGTCGTGACCATCGGCTGCGACTTGAACGAATCGCTCAAGGTCTTGCGCAGGATCTCGCTGTGCGCCTTCCGCGTGACCTTGTCGGCCTTGCCCGGCGAGTCATCCGCCGAGGTGTTGATCGTGACGAACAGGTCCGGGTGGTTCTCGACCGCATGCGCCTGCCGGCCGAACCCCGCGCGACCACCGCTCTTGCGGGCCTGGGCCAGCTCCGGCTCGGTGGGCGTTGCGGTCGGGAACGGATCGGGGAGCTTGTTGGTCTTGGCGACCGCGATCGCGGCGGCCTTCGCGCGGGTGCGGACGGTCTCGTCCGGATCCTCGGCGGCGCCCTTGAGCGCGGGGAGCGCGGCCTTGTGCCCGAGCCGGCCCAGCGCGGTGGCGGCGAGCGCACGCACCTGCGGGTTTGGATCGTGGAGCGCCGTGACCAGCGGCTTCAGGGCCGCACGATCATTGAGGCGGGCGAGCGAGACCACGGCAGAGATCCGAGCCTTGTCGCTCGAGCTCGAGAGCATCGTGCTCAGCTCGGCGACGCTATCGGCGTAGGCCGGAGCTCCGCGACCGAGGGCGGCTGCCACCAGGAGCAGCGCCACGATCCGTGCAAGTCGGTGCCCTCCGTGCATGACCTGGGTCGATTAGGCGCCGTCCGTAGTAGCCGAGTCAATGTTTTCTGACTTCGCGTTTCGCGCGAGCGATTCCGCACGTGTATGGTGGAGACACGGTGGGAATCTCCGACGAACAATTCCGACTTGGTGTCGGGGTTGCCGGTTTGGTGCTGGTCCTCGGCATCACAACTGTGCGGTTTTGTGGCAGCGTCTCGATCCCGCCGAAGCCCGAGCCCGTCACGGGCCCGGTCGGCACCTCGCGGCAGCTATTGAGCAAGAGCGCGGCATCGCCGGCGGTCTATCAGGACTATCTGGCCAAGGATGCGGCCGCCGCCGGAGTGCGAACCCCGACGCTCGACGACATGGGGCGCAAGCTCGTGTATCGCGTCGACGAGGGCCGCCATGTGCTCGAAGTAGGACAACCTGGGATCGAGGTCTCCGGCCTGAAGCTCCGCGCCGATCGCTCGGGTGAATCGATGGTCCTGCAGATCGACAACACGACGATGTCGGACCTCGGCTACGCGGTGACGACACAGGTGGTGCCGAACGTCAGCGGTTGCTCCGACGCACGGGCGCTGCCGTTCAACGCGATGGTGATGACCAAGGGCGGAAGCGAGACCCGCGTCGAGTGCATCTACCGCGACGGTGTCTCGCTCGTCGTCACCCGCGTCGAGACCGTGGAGATCTCTCCGCTCTCCGCCTGGTACCTGAGCCTCGTCCCGCCGCGCATGGTCGGCATCGACGATCGGATCGCCCGCGGCCACCGCCCACCCGACAGCGCCGAGAAATGCAGCACCGTGATCTCGCAAGCCGTTCGAAGTGGGCTGGAATCGGGAGAAATCGGCTGGAGAGATCTCGTCGACTTCTACGCTCGCCATCGGTGCTCAACCTACCGTTTTCCCATGTCATATCGTGCATTTAGGGCGGACAACGAGCACGAGCTCCCGGTCGTGCCCGATGGCATGTGACGCCTTTTCGCGACGTTAGACTTGCTATCCCCCCCCAGGTTTGTTTAGCTAGTCCTAGTTACGCGGAGTTACGGGTGACCAAGTCCGAGCTCATCGAGAAAATCTCCGAGACGTTGAAGCTGCCGGCTGGTAAGGCGGAGGCGATCGTCAACACCATCTTCGATTCGATGGTGAAGGCATTGGAACGTGGTGAAGGTATCGAGATCCGCGGCTTTGGGTCCTTTACCGTCCGCAAGTACAAGGCCTACGAAGGTCGCAACCCCCGAACCGGCGAGACCGTTCACGTCGCCGAGAAGCGCCTGCCTTTCTTCAAGGTAGGCAAAGACTTGCGCGAGCGAGTGAACGCCGGCCTCGGCACGCCACTCCCCGTGGACAAGCCTGACGAGGCTGACGATACCGATCCGAACGAGCCCGACTACGACGACGAGGACTAAGTTCCTGTTCGTCTGGTTGTAGTTAGCTCACGATCTCCACGGATCCGGCGTCCCCGTCGACGGTGACGACCATGCCGTCGCCGAGCAGGCTCCACGCCTCGTGGCACCCGACGACACATGGGATGCCCAGCTCGCGTGCGAGCGCGGCGCCATGATCGAGTAACCCACCTGTTTCGCTCACGAGTGCGGCGCAGCCGATCACCTGGATGGCGAGCGCTGGCGTGACGGTTCGGGTGACGACCACGTCGCCAGGGCCGATCCGGACGGTCGAGGCGAGCGTGGCGAAGCGCACGATCCTCCCCGTGACTCGCGGCCCGGTTCCGATCCCGTGGAGGGCCCGTCCAGGTGGTTCGACCGGCCCACCGATCGAGCGGGGCATCGTCCACTGGCCGGCGCGCGCGGCGGCGTTCCGGCCGGCGGAGGCGCGGCGGCGGACATCGTCGGGATCGAGGGCCTCGAGCGCGAGGTCCTCGAGTGGGATCCAGAACGCGTCGTCCGCATCGATGCCGAGATCGATCGCCCGGGCGATCACCGCGCGCCGCACGAGCAGCTGGGCACGCGCGAACCATGCATCGTCGCGCTCGGCGAGATCGGCGGCGGCGCGCGCCGCGTCGTTGCGCTGTTCGTTCGCAGTGGTTGGCGGTGTGGTCGTCGCGTGCGGTGTGGTCGTCGCGTGCGGTGTGGTCGTCGCGTGCGGTGTGGTCGTCGCGATCGGGAGCGGTGCTGCGATCGCGCGCGCACGAGCGATCGCCGCCTGCAGCACCCCGGGGCGCTCGCCATAGGTCGGCACCGCGATATCCCAGGCCGGTGCCAGCACGCCGAGCTGCGCGAGCGCGGTCGGCTCGTCGAGCTCGCCGCGCGCGGTGGCGAGCAGCGTGGCCTCCACGGCCGAGGGTCTCGCACCTGCGAGCTGCGCGACGGTCAGCCCTGCGCGCGTGGCTCGGATCAGCGGGCCGAGCTCGCCAGCCCAGATCGCGTAGAACGCGAGGTACCGCGCGATCGCCTCGTCGAGCGGTGGGACCTCGGCACCGAGCGCTGCGGCGAGCCGGCTCTCGAGCACGGAGGTCCGGGTGGCGAGCTCCTCGCGCGTGGACGCAGCCGTGATCGGGGGCGGCTCACCCTTCGACTCACCGCGCCGCGCGGTGCGACGTACAGATAGCCGGCGCACACGCGCAACGAGTACGGCGCGATCCCCGCGCGATCGACGTGCGCGACGAGCCCGGCCTGCGCGGGCGACAGGGGATCCGGGTTATGGGTCACGTCCCACGTCCAGTGCCGCCCGTCCGCGACCAGCGGCGCGATCACCGACGGTGGAGCGGCAGGGCGGGGCCGGACCACGGGGTGCACGATCGGGCGCGCCTGCACGATCACGAGCGCGGCCCCTGACCCGACCAGCTCGACATCGGCTCCCGTGCGCGCACCGAGTGCGGCCTCCGCGCGCAGCGCGAGCACGAGCGCCGGGTCCAGCTGCGTACGTGGCACGACGGTGATCTCCGTCCCGCGCTGGATCATCGCGTCCTCGCCCGCGGGCTTCCCGGGCGCGCGCGTGTACACGGTGAGCCGCTCGCCGGGCACGAACTGCTGCACGATCACGCCGATCGAGATCGGCCCGGTGCGGCGGCGTGCATACGCGGCGGCGAGCGGCGTCAATGCGCTCGACCAGACGGCGCGGATCGCGCTCCAGACCTCCGCGGGCTCGACGGCACGGCGGGACGAGAACACCCCCGCTGCGGCCCCCGCCTCGCCGTCCTCGATCGTCGCCGAGCTGCGCACCGCGAGCGTCCCCAGCGCCGCGGCCTTCGCGAGGACCTCGCGCACCAGCGCCTCCGGCAACACGGCAGCCTCGATCCGCTCCGCGGCCTGCGCGAGCTGGTGCCCGATCGCGGTCTCGTCGCGCGGATCGAGCTCGCCGGCGACCTCGCGGAACGCGCCGTCGTCGAGGACGAACCCGGGAGGCACGGGCAGGCCGGCCGCGATCAGGCGTGCGAGGCCTGTGGCCTTCCCTCCGCACGCGATCGTCGCCTCGCGCAGCTCGTGCACCGACATGGACGGGTTGTACCGCGTGGCGTACGATCTGGGCGTGCGGCTCGTTGCGCTGATCCTGATCGGACTCGTCGGCACCGCCGCCGCGGACGACAGCAAGCTCGGGAAGGAAGACGTCCCGCTCCAGGTCAAGGCGAACCTCCGCGGCAAGAACAAGCTGTGCTGCGGCTATCCGCTCGTCGACGATCTGGGCTGGGCGCTCCGGTTCTACTGGCTCGCCCTCGAATCCGACTACGACGATCCCAAGAGCGCCTCGGTCCCCAAGGCCGGGCGTGTGGCGCAGGTCCCGCTCAACACCTGGGTCGAGCTCTACACGCCCGACGGGTACTTCATGCAGCACGTGCCCGAGCGGTTCGCCTGGTCGCTCCGGCTCGAGGGCTCGGGCCTCATGCGCGACGGTCGCGTCATCAACTACACCGGCGCCTGCCGCTACGGCTATGGCACCTGCTTCGAGCAGCTCGACGTCAACGAGCATCCGTTCGGCCGCGGCGCCGGCCAGCGCCCGCTGATCCCGTTCAAGTCGGTCGCCGTGGATCCACGCGTGATCCCGATCGGAGAGCCCCTCTACATCCCCGAGTTCGACGGCCTCCAGCTCCCCGACGGCTCGATCCACGACGGCTGCGTCCGCGCCGATGACACCGGCGGTGGCATCAAGAAGCGCAAGATGGACTTCTTCGTCGTCACCTACGGCAACTTCCGGTTCCTGCTCGATCAGCTGCTCGGGGTCTCGTGGATCACGCCGCACATCGAGGCGCCGCGCTGCGAGTACCTGCGGGAGCATTGAGGGGACGGTTTCAACTTGAGCAACTTGCGATCTCCAAGGCGCTGATTTCCTTCGCGCCGCGTTTCCGGGGTGCTGCGCCCCACGTTCATTCGCCAGCGTTCGCTCGTGCTAGCGTCCGCTCGTGCTCGACGGCCTGTTCGTCACCCCCGCGGTCACCGCGATCACCGAGGCGCTCGCGTCCGCGGGCGCGGAGGGCAAGCTCGTCGTGGTCGGGAACGCGAAGCTCGCGGCGGCGCTCAAGACCAAGCACGACGTCACCGCCGTGGGCCTGACTCCGCGCGCCGCGAAGAAGCTCGGCGACACGCTCGCCGACACCACCACGCTCGCGGCAGGCTCGGTCACCGCCGTGATCTGTGTCGATGTTACCGAGGACGACGCCTGGCAGCTCGCGCTGCGTGAGTGGTCGCGGATCGTCCGGGACGGTGGCGCGATCGTGCTCGTCGATCGCGGCCAAGCCGACGAGGCCAGCCGGCGGGCCCTGTGCGCCGGGCTCACCGAGATCGAGCAACGCCACGCCGGGCGGGCCGTGGTTACCAGCGGCCTCGTCAGCCACCTGGAGCTCGGCTGAACCGGTTCGTCGTCTCGGTCACGTTGCTGCTCGCGTGTGGCCCGCGCGTGGATCCGCAGCGGCCTGGTGGGCTCCCGGACCAGGCCGCGGAGCCGAGCGCCGCACGCACGGCCGCCTCGTCCACCCATGCGGCCTCCTCGCCGCTGGTCGAGGCCGCGTCGTCTCCCGGCGAGCCCGCGTCGCCTCCCGACGAACCGTCGGCGCCGCCGGCCGATCCGGTACCCCCGCACGCGATCCTGGTGCTTGCGCCCGTCAAGGGCAGCACGGTCGAGGGCCAGCTCACCCTCGTCCAGCTCGCCGACAAGACCAAGATCCTGGGCGTGGTCACCGGCCTCGCGAACAACGCGACCTACATGCTGGCGAAGCGGGATCGTTGCCTCGGCCAACCGCCCGACGACGACTCGCGTACGTCGAACCCCGTGATCTATGGCGTCGCGCTCGAGTCAGATCGCAACGGCGTCGCCCGGGTGCTCGACGACTCCGTGGCCATGCGTCTCGATGGTCCGCTCTCGATGCTCGGTGCGTACTTCGTCGTCAGCCGGACGTCAGGTGGCAAGGTGCTCGCCTGCGGTCGCGTCCGCGAGCGCTGATCAGACTGGCGGGCGGTCGTCTTCGGGCGCCTTGTCCTTCTTCGGCGGCCGGAAGATCAGATCCATCTGCGGGCCGTGCGTGCCCTTGCTGTGATCGCCGCGATCACTCGCCTTGACCCCTGCCGGGAGGATCCATGGGATCTCGGGGTTCGGGAAGTTCCTCGCCGCCTCGTACATGTAGCGCGCCCACAGCGGGACCACGGTCATGTACGCCGCATCGCTCTTGCCGAGCGCGCGCTCCTTCTTGTCATCGCCCATCCACACCAGGGTGGTGAACTTCGACGTGTACCCGATGAACAGCGTGTCGTGCGTGCTGCTCGACGTGCCGGTCTTGCCCGCGGCGTTGATCTGCGTGGCGCGCAGGACGTTC
The DNA here is from genome assembly GCA_016720595.1 of Myxococcales bacterium. Taxonomy (GTDB): domain Bacteria; phylum Myxococcota_A; class Polyangia; order Haliangiales; family Haliangiaceae; genus JABFXX01. The sequence continues at coordinate 86,760 of JADKKI010000012.1, read as the reverse complement.
GCGAAGCCATAGCTCACCTCGTGGGCGAGCAGCTTGGACATCAGATAGCCGGTGCGGGGCGAGATCGCCTGCTGCGCCGCGATCCCACCGAGCGCCGCGAACCGATCGAACCGGTCGCTCGCGGCGAGGTGAGGATCATCCGCGAGCGTGTTGTCCTCGACCGTGTTGCCCTCGCGATCGAGGATGCGGCGCACGTAGATCCAGCTCTTCTCCTTGCCCTTGGGCCGCGGCCACCACGCGCCGTTGCGGGCGAACACGGTGAACGCCCGGGTCATCTCGTCGAGCTTGCTGCACGAGGCGCCGAGCGCGAGCGCATCATCCGCGAAGATCTTCGTGGTGAACCCGAGACGCCGTGCCCAGTCCTCGACGTTCTTCGCGCCGAGACGCTGGAACAGATCCACCGAGGGGATGTTCTTCGAGAACACCAGCGCGTACTCGAGCGTGACGTCCCCGTCCATCGTGTCGCCGAGGTTGGTGGGTGACCACTCCTCTCCGGTATCGGGATCGACGATCTTCGTCGGCACGTCGTTGAGCACGGTGTCGAACCCGTAGCCCTGGTCGAGGCCGAGCGCGTAGTAGATCGGCTTGTACGTCGAGCCCGGCTGGCGACACGCCTGCACCGCACGGTTGAACACCGAGCGGTCGTAGTCATAGCCACCGACCATCGCCACCACGTACCCGTTGTGGTGATCGGCCGTGAAGATCGTCGCCTGTGGGTGCGGCACTTGCTCGAGCCGCACCACGTCGGTGTGCTTGTCGTCCCACTCGTGCTGGTCGTCGCTGCCGATCCACGCCGGGTTCTTGGTGTCGGGCAGGTTCCAGTCGCGATAGCGGCCCACGGTCCGCACCTCGCGCGTCACCCACACCACGTAGCCGACCTTGAGGGCCTGGGTGACACTGTCGATCTGCACGTCGTTGTCGGCGTTCCCGGCCTGCCACTTCGACGCCCAGCGCAGGTTGCGTAGCGGCAGCGAGAGCTTGCGATCCCCGATCAGGACCGTGGCCTCCTCGCCGGTGACCTTGTCCACGAGCGCGAGGTAGCGCTTCCCGGGCGAGAGCGGCGCCGTGCCGTACAGCTTGCGCTGCCTCTCGAGGAACATCTCCTTGGCCGGGCCGTCGATCCGCCACTCCGGCCCCCGCCAGCCCTGGCGCTTGTCCTGGTGGCGCGCACCGAAATCGATGTTGTCGTATGCGCTCGCCTCCCACGCGGGCTCGGCGGCGGTCTCGATCGAGAGGCCGTTGGCGAACACGGCGTCGTTGCCGTAGACCTCGGTGACGTACCGGCGCACGTGCTCGGCGTAGTACGGCATCCGATCGGGGAACACATCGCGATACAGGTTGAGCTTGATCGGCTCCTGCTTCGCGGCCGCGACCTCTTCCGCGGTCGCCAGCCCGTACCCGGCCATCTTGTCGAGGACGATGTTGCGGCGCTCGATCGCCAGCTTCTGCCGGTGGATCGGCGAGTACAGCGTGGGCGCCTTCGCGAGCCCGGCGATCATCGCCCCCTCGGCGAGGGTCAGCTGATCGAGATCCTTCTGGAAGTACCGGTGCGCCGCGGCGCCCACACCCCAGGCGCCGGCGCCGAGGTAGATGTGATTGAGGTAGACCGAGAGGATCGCCTGCTTCGAGTACTGCGCCTCGAGCCGGCGCGCGACGATCGCTTCCTTGCCCTTGCGGGAGAGGCTCTTCTCGCTGCCGAGGAACTGCTTCGCCACCTGCTGCGTGATCGTGGAGCCGCCCTGCGCGAAATCGCGGGCCGTGATGTTCGCCCACACCGCACGCGCGATGCCCTTGAAGTACAGGCCGCGGTGTCCGTAGAAGTCGTGGTCCTCGACCGCGAGGAACGCATCGACCAGCCGCTTCGGCATCCGCTCGTACGGCACGAGCTCGCGCCACTCCTTCGCGAACTCGCCGAGCAGGGTCCCGTCCGCCGCATACATCCGCGTCACGGCGGGGGCGACCTTGGCGTAGCGCCGCAGATCCGGCACCGGCGGAGCGTTGACCGAGAAGTAGCCGTAGACGCAGATCGCCGAGAACACGAGCGACGCCACGATCACCAGCGCGGCAAAGCCATAGAGCTTGCCGATCCAGTAGAACACCCCGCCATCGGCGCGGTTCGCGATCACGACGCGCTCGGCCTTGTCGAGCGGACGATCGCCGGGGGGACTCACGGCAGGCTTCACGGCGGCTCAGTTAGCCACGACGCGCGCGCACACGGCAAGTGCTACGCTACCCGACGAAATGGCAGCACGGTGGACCATCCTCGTCGGGGTCGCGGCGATCTCCGGAGGTATCGCGTGGTTCGCCCTGCGCGACCGCGGTTCCTCGGCCGAGGACCCAGCCAAAATTGCTCCCGAAGGTTCAGCTCACCCTGGCCCCGGCACCACCAGCGCCGCGGGCACCGCGAGTTCCGGCTCCGCCGGCCGCACTGGCAAGATCGACCCGACGCCACTCCAGCGCCCGCAAGCCACCGGGAGCGCGGCTGCCGTGCCGGCGCAGACCACGGCCTTCGAGTCCGAGGACCGTGATCCCTCGTGGGCGCCCGAGACCGAGGCGGACATCAAGGCCCGCTTCAAGTACCTGCGCGGCGGCCGGCTCGATGCCGTGGAGTGCCGGCAGGATCAGTGCCTGCTGACCATGAGCGGCACCGAGGAGGAGATGACGCGGACCATCGCCGAGCTCGAGACGCCGGCAGGGTTGCGCGACTATGCCGAGCGGATCTTGCTGGGCGGCCCGGAGGTCGCCAACGGCAAGATGACCCTCAAGGTCACCGCGTTCTTCGATCGCAGCGAGCGTCCGAACAACTGATTTACGTCCGTCCGGGGTTCACGAGCGCGTTGATCTTGAGGATCGCGTCGTAGTTGAGCGAGCCGCCATGGTCGAGCTCTTCACCGCGACCACCCAGGGTCTCGCGCTTGGTGGCGACCATCCCGCCTCCGGCGTTGTGACCGGCGGTGTTGCCGGTATCGCCGCGCCCATCATTGCTGCCGCCGGCCTGGTGGTGAGCGCCGAGCTGGCGATCGAGCTGGCTGCCCACGCCGTGCGCGTCGGCGCGACTGAGGACCACCGGGCCACCGCCGGCGTCCTGATCTTCGCGGGGAGTAGTGCTCGACAGAGCGATAAACATACCGGGGGTGCTCGGCGACACCCGCGCCGCTGGTGCAGCACCGCCTCCTGCTCCGACCTTTCCCATCGACACGCCGGTGAAGCTCACGCTACCCCCCAGCTTCTCCGATGCCACGCCGCCGGCGGTGCCCGCGGTGTCGCCGTTGGTCATCGGCGTCGAGGTGCCAGTCCCTTCCTTTGCCGGGACATCGAGCAGATTCGCACCGCCTGATGGCGTGCCGGATGATGGATAGGAAACCACACCGGCGCCGCCGGTGTTCGCGAACATCCCTGCATCGCCGCTGTGGTCCTCGAACCCGGAGCTGGTCCGGCCCTTGCCGAACTTGTGGTTCTTGCCACCGTCGATCACGCCCTGGTCGTTCCCGAACCGGTTCGCGCCGAACGTGTCGCCATAGCGTCCCTGCTGCGCGGCACCGAGCAGCTTCGGCGCTTGCTTGGCGCCGGTGTCCTTGTCGGCCAGCGACTTGGCACCCTCGAGGCCGTGCACGCCATCGGTGCGCTGATGCGCACCGCCGGTCGCCCCTCCGTCCTGGAGCTGGAGTGCAGTGGTGACGAACTTGTTGCCGTAGACCCGCTGCGCCATCGCGAGCACCGCATCGCGAGCCTTCGCGGCCAGCGCCGGCAGGAGCTGTGCGAGCTTGTGTGGGTCGCCACCAGTCTGCGCGATGATCGCTTGCGCCTGATCATCGATCGGGTCGTGCGCAGCACTCGGCTTCTGCTCCTGTGTGGCAGGAGCATGGCCGCGGTGGCTGTCGTGCTTCACGACGCGAGCGCCAGGTCTGCGATCGGGCTGTCGCCGGCGAGGCTCTGGAGGCAACGCACGAGGTGCGCGCGGATCTTGTGCTTCTTCGAGTAGACCGTCTTCAGGCTGATCTGCATCGCGGAGGCGATCTCTTCGGCCTCCATGCCCTGCTTGTAGTAGAGCTCGACGAAGTGGCGGTCCTTCTCCGTGAAGTCGGAGAGCAGATCGTTCAGGTGGCCCCAGCGCTCCTTCTCGATCAGCAGATCGAGCGGGGTGCGATCGCACTCCTCGTGCGGATCGAGCTGCCCATCGACCTTGTCGAGCAGCGGGCGGCGACCGGCGCCACGGAGGAAGTCGTACGCGGCGTTGACCGAGATCATCCCGATCCACGAGCCGAGCTTGGTGCCACGGGCCGGGTTGTAGATGCGGAGCTTGTGCATCTCGTCGCGCACGAGCTGCATCATCACGTCCGCGTAGATCTCATCGAGGTCGGCGCTGCCGAGCGACGGCGCGTACTTCAGGGTCACCTTGGTGATGCACCGGTAGATGAGGGGGCGGAACCGGCGGACCAGCTCGGCCCAGCCGCGGGCGTCACTTCGGAGGACAAACTTCAGGAGCTCGCGGTCAGTCCAGTCAGCGGCGTGCTTGGGCGTACGAGCTGCGAGAAGGGCCATGACAAGACGTAGAGCACCCTCCGTGCCGACACTTAACCTTGCGAAATCATGGCCGGCGTAAACCTATCCACAGGCGTACTCCACCATTGGTTGGTGAAAACGACCAGGCGAGGGAAGGAGGCGATCCCTACCTTCGTAGGAAACACTCCCGCGGACGCTTCCCACCGAGGTGTAGGTATCGCGTCGCGTTACCGTGCCGGCATGTTCGGTCCGCACGATGGTCGACGCGTCACGGTCCCTCCCTATCGCCGGATGATGGCGTTCCTGATGCGCGGACGAAACGAGTCCGCCGTGTACTTCGAGCACACGCTCGATCTCTCGCGCACGCTGCCGTGGCTGGCCGAGTGGAATCGCGCGCATCCCGGGGCGCATGCCACGGTGTTTCATCTCGTGCTGCACTCGCTCGCCGCCGTGCTCCACGAGCGAGAGCGGCTCAACCGGTTCACGGTCGGCAGGAAGACGTACCAGCGCACGGGTGTGTTCCTGTCGTTCGCCGCGAAGCCCCAGAAGTCCGATGACGCTCCGCTGCGCACGATCAAGCGCGGGTTCGCGCCGGGCGAAGCGTTCGCCGAGGTCGTGGCGGGCACGGGTGGCGAGGTCACCAGCGCCCGGACCACCGCACGCACGGCGATGGACAAGGAGCTCGGGATCCTGCTCGCACTCCCAGGCTTCCTGCTCGCGTTCCTGCTCGGCGTGATGAAGCGGCTGTACGCGTGGGGCCTCGCGCCGCGCTCGCTCGTCGACACGGATCCGCTGTACGCCAGCGCGTTCCTCGCGAACCTCGGCTCGATCGGCTTGCCCGCCGCCTACCATCACCTCTACGAGCACGGGAACTGCCCGCTGTTCGTGACGCTCGGCCGGATCGAGGACGCGCGCATCACGCTCAAGTACACCTACGACGAGCGCGTCGAGGACGGCCTGTACTGCGCCACCTCGCTCGAGCTGCTCAAGGCCCGCATCGAAGATCCGGGATCGTTGGGCGTGTGATCTGCGCGGCGTGTACGGGCCTCCCTGATCAGAGATCAAAGCCAGGAAGCCAGGAAGCAAGGCAGCGGGGTCTGGAAAAGAAGGTTCACACCCTGTGGCTGGCCCGTTCGTGGGCTGCCTTGAACTGACGCGCGGCGTGGCCTTGCCCTGGCTGGCCTGACTGAAGCAAGCGAGAGGGTTTCGAGATCTCTCCGACCCTGGTTCCTGGCTTCCTTGGTTTGATCTCTGCGGAGGCCGACTCGGGCCGGGCGACTTCCCACCGTCGGAGTTGGCCCGAGCCCGGCTGGGCCGGTCGTCAGGCCTTGGCCACCGCGGAGTCCCAGCGCTTCAGGTGCTCCGCGATCTTCGCGCGATCGGCCGTGGGCTTGAACCGCTTCTGCTCGCGCCACGTGGAGCGGACCTCGTCCTGATCCTTCCACACGCCGGTGCCGAGACCCGCGAGGAACGCGGCGCCGAGGGCGGTGGTCTCGACGACCTCGGGGCGCGAGATCTCCACGCCGAGCACGTCGCTCTGGAACTGCATGAGCAGATCGTTCGCGGACGCGCCGCCATCGACCTTGAGCACGGTCAGCGGGCGACCGGCATCGCGCTCCATCGCGCGCAGGATGTCCACGTTCTGCAGCGCGATGCCCTCGAGTGTGGCGCGCGCGATGTGCGCACGCGTGGTGCCGCGCGTGAGGCCCATGATCGCGCCGCGGCCCTCGGGCCGCCAGTGCGGTGCGCCGAGGCCGGCGAACGCGGGGACCACGATCACCCCGCCGGAGTCCGGCACCGAGGCGGCGAGCGCCTCGATCTCCTTGGCCGAGGAGAAGAACTGCAGGCCATCACGCAGCCACTGCACGGCCGCGCCGGCGATGAACGCCGAGCCCTCGAGCGCATAGCGCAGCTCCCCGGTGGCGAGCTTCCACGCCACCGTGGTGAGCAGGCCGGACTTCGAGGCCACGGCGCGATCTCCGGTGTTCATCAGGATGAACGCGCCCGTGCCGAACGTGCACTTCGCATCGCCGGGCGTGAAGCACGCCTGCCCGAACAGCGCGGACTGCTGATCTCCGGCGAGACCCGCGATCGCGATGCCATCGGGGAGGCCTGGCACGCCCTTGGTGGTCCCGATGGTGCCGCTCGACGCCACCACCTGCGGCAGCACCGAGCGCGGCACGCCGATCAGCTCGAGCAGCTCGTCGCTCCACGCGAGGGTGTGGAGATCCAGCAGCAGCGTGCGCGACGCATTGGTGACATCCGTGGCGTGGACGGTGCCGCCAGTGAGCCGGTTCAGCAGGTAGCAATCGATCGTGCCGAACGCGATCTCGCCGGCGCGTGCGCGCGGGGCCAGGCCGTTCACGTGATCGAGCATCCAGCGCACCTTGGTGCCCGAGAAGTACGGATCGAGCGTGAGCCCGGTGAGCTCCTTGACCCGCGCCTCCTTGCCCGCCGCCTTGAGCTCGGCGCAGCGGTCCGCGGTGCGCCGGTCTTGCCAGACGATCGCGTTGTGGACGGGCTTGCCGGTCTTGCGGTCCCACAGCACCGAGGTCTCGCGCTGGTTGGTGATGCCGATCGCCGCGATCGACGCGGGATCGATGCCCTTCAACGCGGCCTGGAGCGCGAAGGTCACCGAGCTCCAGATGTCCTCGGGATCGTGCTCCACCCAGCCGGGCGTGGGATAGATCTGACGGAACTCCTGGTAGCCGCGGCCTCGCAGCTGGAGCTTCTCGTCGAGGACGAGCACGGTGGAACCGGTGGTCCCCTGGTCGATCGCGATCACGTGGCGCATGGCTGGTCTTTCGTCTTGCGTAGGAAGTCCACGACCTCGGCGGCGACGATGTCGCGCTCGACGTCGACTGCGATCAGATGATAGCTGCGCGGCAGGATCCGCACGCGCCGCGCATGGGTGCGCTCGGCGATCCGCTGTGCACACGCGACGGGCGCGGTGTGATCCTGCGTGGCATGAAGCACCAGCACCGGCTGCGTGACCTCCGGGAGTGCATCATCGGTGACCTTCATGAAGGTCATCAGCTGCGCCAGCGCGCGGGTGGGCACGCCGTCGTAGCAAGGGTTCTCGGCCTTGCTGCGGGGATCGCGGACATCCGATCCACCGAGCTTGGGCAGCCGACGCACTCCCGCGAGCGGGCCTCCGGGCCGGGTCCAGCGTGCCGCGCGCGCCGAGAGCCCTTCGAGCCACAGCGGTGCCGCGAGCGCGGCGACGCTCACCACGTCCTTGCGATGGCTGGCGACATAGAGGGCGAGCAGGCCACCGAGCGACTGCCCGACGAGGGCGATCTGGCGGCAGCGCCGTCCGAGGTCGTCCACGGCCTGCTCGACGCACGCGACCCAGTCCTCCCACCTGGTCTCGTCGAGCTCGGCCAGGGAGGTGCCGTGGCCAGGGAGGCGAGGTGCGCGCACGGTGTACCCCGCGCTCGCGAGCTGCTGGCCGAGGTAGCCCACCTCGTACGGCGTGCCGGTGAAGCCGTGGAGCAGGACCACGCCCATCTCGCCGTCTCCGACGAGATCGAACGCCTCGCTCGACGCGTGGTGCCCAACCACGCCGTCGGCTTATCACACCGTCGCACACATTGACAGGTTGCAGGCCTTGCGGTCAGATCGACAAAGCAGCGCAATCCCGACGAGTTGAGCGCCAGCCCGCAATGTCAGAGTGGAAGACTCGCATCACGAAGGTCCAGGTCGTCAAGCCGACCAAGGAAGCCGGTGAGGCGTGCCTCGTCCTGATCTATCCGCCTGGCCCGGACATGGGGAAGCGGTTCCCGCTGTCGCGGAGCGAGATCGTCCTCGGGCGCGGCGCGGATTGCGACATCCAGGTCGATCGCGACAGCGTCTCGCGCCGTCACGCGCGGGTGTTCCGCACGGGTGAGAACTGGTCCGTCGAGGATCTCCAGTCCACCAACGGCAGCTACGTCAACGACGTGCCCGTGACCAAGAGCGTGCTGCGTGATGCGGACTTCGTGAAGATCGGCGCGGCGATCTTCAAGTTCCTCTCGGGCTCCGGCATCGAGGCGAGCTACCACGAAGAGATCTACAAGATGACGATCATCGACGCCCTCACCGGCGCGCACAACAAGCGCTACTTCCTCGAGTTCCTCGAGCGCGAGATCGCGCGTTGTGCGCGGTACCGGCGGCCGCTGTCGCTGCTGATGTTCGACATCGATCACTTCAAGGCGATCAACGACAAGCACGGCCACCTCACCGGGGACTACGTGCTCCGCGAGCTCTCGAAGCGCCTGCTCAACCGCGTGCGTCGCGAGGAGCTGCTCGCGCGCTACGGCGGTGAGGAGTTCGCCGCCGTGCTGCCCGAGACCGACATCACCGGCGCGCGCACGTTCGGCGAGCAGGTCCGCCGGATCGTCGCGGACACGCCGTTCGAGTACGAGGGCGACAGCTTCCCGGTCACCGTCTCGGTCGGCGTGACCACCGTCGAGGGCGAGGACGTCGACGTCAGCGCGTTCATCAAGATCGCCGACGACAATCTGTACAAGGCCAAGCGCGAGGGCCGGAACCGCGTTGTCGGCTGACCGCTACGTGAGCTGAGACTCGGGCGTGTGGACGGCCGCCTCGCGCAGCGCGCGATCGCGGATCCGCTTGTCGAGGAAGTAGTCCCGGCCGTGCCAGAACTCGGCGGCCACGCCGACCAGCGAGATCGCGGTGGCGCCGTAGAGGAACAGATCCGCATGGTCCTGCACGAGCAGCGCGCCGAGGAGCAGCAGGCACACGCCGAGCACGCGGCTGCCCCAGGCGAGCGCCTTGGTGGCGCGCTTGTGGTGCGACATCAGGTTGTCGAGGCCGCCCACGGCGAGCTCGAGGGAGAGGATCGCGAAGATCGGCCACGCCGGCACCCACGTGGGCACCACCACGAGATCGGCGAACAGCAGGCCCGGCATCGCGAGCGCACCGACGAGCCGCACGCCATCCGCGAGGCCAAAGTCTCCGCGCCCGCGCAGCTGCTTCCAGCCGATCGCGATGTAATCGAGGCCGCTGATCCAGGTGATGCCGACGACGGCGAGCAGGATCCAGCGCACGGTCAGGAGCGGATCGCCATAGAGGTGGACGGCGAGGATCGGCGCCACGGAGCCGCTCATCACGAGGGCGCCGCGCCAGAACTTCTTCTTCACCAGCCAGAAGTACGCCATCACGAGGAGCGGCGCGGCCGTGAGGATCGAGAGGAAGATCGTCAGGTTCCTGGGGTTTCCGACGAGCGGGAACAGCAGCATCACCCCGATGCCCTGCATCTGCGTCCACGTCTTGACCTTGGCGAGATAGCTGGTCTTGAGCGTGAGGTTGCGCTGCTCGTATGCGGAGCGCAGGGCCGTGATGAACAGCTCGCGCGTGAACATCAGCGCGCACGCCCACGCCGGGATCAGGCCGACGGTGTCATCCGCGAACGGCACGTAGGCGAACGCGATGAACACCTTGTCCGCGATCGGATCGAGCAGGCCGCCCAGCACGGTGGGGCCGTACTTGCGGGCGAGCATGCCGTCCACCCAATCGGTGCAGCCGATCAGCGTGCCGGCGATCAGCGCGCTCCACAGCAGCGTGTCGTTGTGCTCGGCATAGCCGCGGTAGATCAGCCACGCCAGGATCGGCATGGGCACCAGCCGCGCCAGGGTGACCTGGTTCGCTGTGATCCACGGGCGGCCCGGGCTCGGCACGGGGGGACCCTATCACGTCACAAGACGATCACGACCCGGGTGGCCAACACCGCGGCGGTGCGCTCCCGGAGCAGCAACAGCTGGAAATCAGGCTGGATCGTCATCCAGCCGAGCTGGAGCTGGTAGGTCGCCTCGATCGCCGTCTGGGCGCCCACGTCGGTGCGCGCGAACGCCAGGCCCACGCTGGCGAAGTCACGCTCGCGGAGCGGTCCGGGGCCGATCCGCAGCCCGGTGTCGATGTAGAGCTCCACCGCCTGCCCGGGGCTGTAACCGACGCGCGTGAACCCACCGACGTAGCGATCGAACTGCCGATCGGCGATCGCATAGACGCCGTTGCGGTGATCGGTGTGATGCCAGCCGCCGAGCTTGAGCGTCTCCTCGAGCTCGACCTCGCCGATCATGAACGCATCATCGCCGAGGCCCGTGGGGATGCCGTGGTTGTTCTCCTGATCGCCATCGTAGATCGCGCCGCGCACGAGGGCGTGCGGCAGCTCGGCGCGGACGCTGACGCCCGGCGTGGCCACGGGATAGACCGGTCCGGGCACGTTCACGGGCAGCTGCGAGATGATCCCGAACGTCGCGTTGAGCAGGGCGGTGCCGTGCTTCGCGAGGATGAACTCCTGATCGGCCGCGAGCAGACCGGCGCGCACGGTCACCATCTTCACCGGCTGCTCGAGCCACGCTTCGAACAGGCGCACGCCATTGGGGGCGACGTTGTTGCTGACGCCGTAGATGTCCATCAGCTGATCGGACAGCCCATCGCCGTGGATCCCGAGGCCCGTGACGTGGGCGAGGCCGAGGTGATCGGAGACCAGCTTCGAGAGATCGGCGTCGAGCGCGAGCACGCCGAGGCCGGCGACCGTCGCCTGCTTGGCCAGGTTCGAGCTGGTGAACACCTCGCCGGCATAGGTCAGGAGCGCGGTGAACCCGGCATCACGCATCGCCTCGCGGCGGCCGCCCCACAGCCCGGTGAGCGCATCCTGGCGAAAGAACCCCGGGCGGTTCGGGCTGCACGCGCAGGGATCTTGATCGGCGCGTGCAGGCGCCGCGGTCGCGAGGACCAGCACGGCGATCGCCAGGCACCTGCCCATCATGGGTCGATCCTAACGCGAACTCGGGCGGGGGGGGCGCCCCCCCCCCCCCCCCCCCCCCCCCCGGCCCCCCCCCCCCCCCCCGCCCCCCCGGGGGCGTTGGGGGCGGGGGGGGCCGCCCCCCCCCCCCCGCCCGGGGGGACCCCCCCCGCACCCCCCCAAACCCCCGCCCCCCCCCCCCCGGGGGGGGGAGCCCGGGAGCGGGGGGGGGCGGGGGACCGCCCCCCCCCCCCCCCCCCCCCCCCCCCCCCCCCCCCCCCCCCCCCCCCCCGGCGCCCCCCCCCCCCCCCCCCCCCCCTCCCCCCGGGGGCCCCGGGACCCCCCCCGGGGGCCTCTTTTGGTTCCGGGGTTCCTCCTTCCCGGCGGCGGCGGGGGGCGCGCGCGCTGCGCGCGCGGGCCTTGCTGCACGGGGGCCTTGCTGCAAGAGGCACGCAGGCCGCCGGCTCAGCTCGCGGTGGTGGGGGCCACGGCCGCGGTGCTCCCGCTCGTGCGCGCGGTGAGCGTCCGCTCGAGCTTCGCGAACCGCTCGAGCATGTCTTCGTGGATCTTGTCGGTCTTCTCGTGGAGGTGCGCGACCTCGAGCTCCGCCTTGAGGTTGATCTCGTACTCGACGTCTGCCCGGATCCGATCGCGCGCGCCCTGCCGGTTCGAGCTGAACAGCAGCAGGGTGGACAGCATGATCGCCTCGAGCGAGACGGTCATCGTCAGCAGGTTGAACGGGAACGGGTCGAACGCGATCGGCAGGGAGTTGAAGCCGATCCACAACGCGAAGAACAGGAGATGCAGGACGAGGAACGTGATGCTTCCGGAGAAGTTCGCGACCCAATCCGCGACCCGGAGCACGATCCCGCCGCGATCGTGCTCGACCTCCTCGTTGACGTTCTTCGCCACGCGCGCGCGGAGCAGGGCGTTCGCCTTGCGGGTCATCCCACCCATGGCTGCGAGCATGTCCAGCGCGGCTTCCGGGCGCTTCTTGAACAGCATCAGCAGATCCTCGCGATCGAGGGTGTAGACCTCGGTGCGCTCGGTCGCCTTCGCGCTCGCCGTACGCGATCCACCATCGAGCAGCGAGAGCTCGCCGAAGTGATCGTGCATGCCCACGGTGTTGAGGACGATCTTCTGTCCGGCGGTGTCCTTCACGAACAGCTCGACCGCACCCGTGACGATCATGAACATCGAATCGCCGGGCTCTCCCGCCGAGAAGATCATCGTGCCGGCGTCGATCACCTTGTGCGAGCAGACCTGTGCCAGCACACCGCACTCGTCGTCATCCAGCGTCGAGAACAGCTTGATGTGCTTGAAGAACGTCGCATCTTCGATCGCCATCGTGTGCGATCGTAGCGAGGTCGATCTCTCCTCACACCTGTAACGAGCGGGCGAAACGCCTGGGAGAGAACCTCGTCACCCGGCAAATTGCCGCGACAGTCACTCGGCGAGCTGGGCCGCGAGCACCCGCGCAGCCTCGCCGCGCACGAGCACCAGCTCGCGCTCGAGCCGGCGGCCGAACGCGACGCTCGCGATCACGACCAGCAGCGCCGCACCGAGGGCGAAGGCCATGCGCACCGTCGGATGCCCGAACATGCGCAGGCACTCCGTCGCGGCGAGGCCGTCCGCGACCAGGATGGTCACGGCCAGCACCACGATCTCGCGCCGCAAGGTCACCGCGCGGCGCACGAGCTGGCGGATCCGGTTCGGCGCGTCGACCACGCACTCCGAACGAGCAAGCCGTGGACCAGGTCGGCCTCCGACGAGGACCGCGTCGCCGTTCGGGCAGAATGCCCCACGCAAGCCTCCGGCTCCCGGTCCGCGCGAGCTGTGCCATGCTGCCGCGATGCAGCCCCGCGCCGCCGACGCCCGGACCGACGATGCTCCGAGTGCGGCGTGGTCCGCCCTGGTCGTCGACGACGATCCCGGCGTTCGGCAATCGGTGCGGCTGTGCCTCGAGGCTGATGGCGCGCGCGTGCTCGGCGTGGGCTCCACCCGTGCGGCGCTCGAGGCGCTCGAGCGTGGGCGGTTCGATGTGATCCTGCTCGATCTGTGGCTCGGCCGCGACAACGGCCTGACGGCGATCCCGCAGATGCTCGCCGCGCACCCGGGCGTGGGCATCGTGGTGATCACCGCGTACGCCACGTTCGAGACCGCCGTCGAGGCGATGCGGCTGGGCGCGATCGACTACGTGCCGAAGCCGTTCACGCCGGAGCAGGTCCGCCACGCCACGCGCCGCGTGATCGCCACCGAGGCGCTGCGGCGCAAGGTGACGAGCCTCGAGGAGCGCGTCGAGGCCAGCGAAGGCGACGATCTGTTCGAGACCAAGAGCCCCGGCTACGCGGGGTTCCTCGCCACCGCGCGGCGCGCGGCCTCGGCGGAGTCCGTGATCCTGATGCGCGGCGAGAGCGGCACGGGCAAGAACGTCCTCGCGCGGTACATCGTGGCGCACGGCAAGCGCGCCGATCGTCCGCTCGTCACGGTGCACTGCCCGATGCTCGCCGGCGATCTGATGACCAGCGCGCTGTTCGGTCACCGCCGCGGCTCGTTCACCGGCGCGATCGACAACGCGGTCGGCAAGGTCGAGGAGGCGGCGGGCGGCACGCTGTATCTCGACGAGGTAGGCGATCTGACGCCCGATGCGCAGGCGCGCTTGCTGCGGTTCTTGAACGATCGCACCTACGAGCGGCTGGGTGAGGCCACCGAGCGCCGCGCCGACGTGCGGCTGATCGCCGCCACCAATCGCTCGCTCGAGGACGAGGTCCGCGCCGGGCGGTTCCGCGAGGATCTGTTCTTCCGGCTCAACGTGATCACGCTGGCGCTCCCGCCGCTGCGCGAGCGCAGCGAGGACATCCTGCCGCTCGCGCAGCACTACCTGCGCCTGTGCCGGATGCAGCAGGCGCGGCCGAACCTCGAGCTCTCGGCGCGTGCGTGCGCGGCGCTCGTCCGCGAGAGCTGGCCGGGGAACCTGCGCCAGCTGCGCAACGCGATCGAGCGTGCCGTGATCCTCGCGCCGGGGCCGCTGCTCGAGCCCGAGGATCTCGGGATCGAAGCGCCTCCCGTGGAAGGGGAGCGCGCGCGAGGCACCGCGCCGGTGATCCTCGGCGGTGACATCACGATCGAGCAGCTCGAGGTGGAGCACATCGCGCGCGTGATCGCGCGGGCGCCTTCTCTCGAGTCCGCCGCGCGGGTCCTCGGCATCGATCCGACGACGTTGCAGCGCAAGCGCAAGCGCTACGGGCTGACCTGAGGCGGCGTGCAGTCGTCGCTACGCGCGCGGTTCGGGTGGGCGGGGCTGGTGATCCTCGTCGCTGTCGTGATCACCGGCGTGTGGAGCACGGTGCTGCTCACCCGGCTCGGCAACGTGGTCGATCGCACGCTCCAGGGCAGGCAGGGGATCATCGATCTCACCGCGGCGATGGCCAGCGCCCTCGAGCGCGAGGATGATGCGCTGCTGCTCGGCGTGGCTGGAGATGCGGTGCGGGCGAAGTCCGAGCTCGCGGTGCAGCGCGCGGCCTTCGATCGTGCGGCCGATCAGCTCGCGCGGCAGGTGACCCCCGTCGAGCGGCAGGTCGTGGAATCGATCCTCGCGGAGGTGAGCACGTACCGCAAGGAAGGCGATGCGCTGCTCGCCGAGGCCGGCACCCCCGATGCGCGCGATCGGTACCACCGCGAGGTCAATCCGCTGCTGCGCCGTGCCGTGGCCGGGTGCGGCACGCTGCGCGAGCACAGCTTCGAAGCGCTGCGCGACGCGGGCATCGCCGCGCGAGACGAGGCCCGGCGCGGGCGCTGGATGGTGGCCCTGGTCGCGATCGGTGCGCTCGGCCTGACGCTGCTGGTGGCCCTCGCGCTCGCGCGCAGCGTGCTGCGTCCGATCCGCGATCTGACGGTCTCCGTGGAGGCGATGCGCCGCGGCAACTTCACACAGCGGGTCGAGCCGCGCCGGAATGACGAGCTCGGCCAGCTCGCCGGCGGGTTCAACCGGATGGCGGAGAGCCTCGTGGCCTGGGAGTCCTCGAACCTCGCGGAGGTGCTGCGCGCGAAGGACACGCTCGAGGCCACGATCGCGGCGCTGCCCGATCCGGTGATCGTGGTGGATCCCGATGGCGCCGTGGTCTCGCTCAATTCGCCGGCGCGCACGGTGCTCGCGGCCGCGGGGATCACCGAGCTCGGGCGAGCGGAGGCGCTGCCGTCCTCGGCCGCGGCGCTGGTCGCGGCGGTGCTGGCCGGCACGCCGAACGCAGAACCGGTGACACCCCTCGTGGTCGCGCACGGCGCGGAGCGGCGGAGCTATCTGCCGCTCGCGGTGGCGATCCCGAGCTTCGCCGGCGAGCGGACGGGCGCGGTGGCGATGCTGCACGACATCACGGAGTTCGTCCGCATCGATACGCTGCGCGGCGAGCTGATCGCGGTGACCTCGCACGAGCTCAAGACCCCGCTGACCACGCTGCGGATGAACCTCCTGCTCCTCGGCGAGGAGATGGGCGATCTCTCGGCGCGCCATCGCGAGATCCTCGGGATGGCGGTCCAGGGCTGCGAGGAGCTGGCGCGGACGATCGAACGGCTCCTCGATCTCTCGCGGATCGAGGCGGGCAAGCTGCGACTCGATCTGTCGCGGATGGAGCTGCAGCGTCTGGTCGACGAGGTGATCAAGGTGTTCGCGCCCCGCTTCCTCGAGGCCGAGCTCGAGCTGAGGATCGTCCGGGACCCCAACGATGCGATCGTCCGCGGTGATCCGTTGCGGCTGGCGATCGTGCTCTCGAACCTCCTGACCAACGCGATCAAGTACACCCCGGCCGGCGGCACGGTGACCGTGGCCATCACCCGCCTGGCCGAGTTCATCGAGGTCGCGGTCAGCGACACCGGCCCCGGGATCCCGGCGGACCTCCAGGATCGCGTGTTCGAGAAGTTCTTCCGGGTGGAGCACGTGCGGCCCACGGAGCAGGGGCCGAAGGGGGCGGGCGTGGGCCTCTACATCTGCCGCCAGATCGTCGAGGCGCACGGAGGCCAGATCCGATGCGAGCCGGCGGCGGTCGGTGCGCGGCTGGCCTTCCGCCTTCCGGCCGACGCCCAGGCCTCGCAAACCTGATCGCGGATCTTTACCTCGCCGTCCTCGATCGGGCAGGGTGGGCCCAGACAGATGGCCGAGTCGGACGACAGCATCCCCGAGACGGTCCCGGATCGTCACGCTGACGCCACGGGCGAGCTGACGTCGCTGGCGCCGGGGGAGGCGCAGCAGATCGCCGCGGAGATCAAGGCGATCGCCGAGAGCCGTGGCGATGACTCGCAGGTTGTCGAGCTGGTGGAGACCTACGAGCCGTCCCGGCGCTCGAAGCGCACCACGATGCTGCCGCCGATGCCCGCGGTCGCGGAGCAGCCGGCGCCCCCCGCGGCGCCGGACGAGGATCTCTCACCCGAGGAGCTGCGCGATGCCTGGCCCCTGCTCGATCTCGAGGAGCGCGCCGACGGCCTGCGCGTCCTGCCGCGTGAGGACGCCGAGGACTTCTTCATCGGCTTGACCCCGGGCGATCAGGCCGCGCTCCTCCTGTACTTCCGGCCCGGCCAGCGCCGGCAGTGGATGCGTCTGCTCGAGCCCGATGACGTGGCCGACGTGGTGCAGCAGGTCCCCGAAGGGGATCGCGCGGCCCTGCTCGCCCTGCTCGATGCGCCGACCCGCAAGGAGGTCAGCGCGCTGCTCGCCTATGCGGAGGACGAGGCCGGCGGCCTGATGTCCACCCGCTATGCGCGCCTGCGGCCCAGCATGACCGCGGGCGAGGCGATCAGCTACCTGCAGCGCCAGGCGCGCGACAAGATCGAGACCATCTACTACTCCTACGTCCTCGACGCCGACCATCGCCTGCTCGGGGTGGCCTCGTTCCGCGATCTGTTCGCCGCCGATCCGAAGAAGCTCGTCGCCGAGCTGATGGAGATCGACGTGGTCCGCGTCACCGACGAGATGGACCAGGAGAGCGTGTCTCGCGTGTTCGCGGAGCACGATCTCAACGTCATCCCCGTCGTCGATCAGGACGGCAAGATGAAGGGCATCGTGACCGTCGATGACATCGTCGACGTCGTCCAGGAAGAGGCCACCGAGGACGCCCAGAAGTTCGGCGGCATGGAAGCCCTCGACGTGCCGTACCTCGCCTCGAGCCGGCGCGACATGATCCGCAAGCGCGGCCGCTGGCTGACGATCCTGCTCGTCGGCGAGATGCTCACCGCCACGGCGATGGGCTTCTTCGAGCACGAGCTGATCCCGATGCTCGCCCTGTTCCTCCCGCTCATCATCTCGAGCGGTGGCAACTCCGGCTCGCAGGCCTCCACCCTCGTGATCCGCGCGATGGCCCTCGGCGAGGTCCGCGCCAACGACTGGTGGCTCGTGCTCCGGCGCGAGGTGCTGATCGGCCTCGCCCTCGGCGTGCTGCTCGGCAGCCTCGCCGCGATCCGCGTGGTGATCTGGGGCGCGGCCGGAAGCTACGGAGACCACTACGTGCTGATCGGCATCACCGTGGCCCTCAGTGTCACCGGCTGCGTGCTGTGGGGCACGCTCGCCGGCGCGATGCTCCCGTTCATGCTCCGCAAGATCAAGGCGGACCCCGCGAACGCCTCGGCCCCGCTGGTGGCCACGCTGGTCGACGTCAGCGGCATCATCATCTACTTCACGATCGCGAAGATCATGCTGACCGGCGTCCTGCTCTAGAGCGGAGTCAGTACAGCTGGCCCGAGGCCGGGATCGTCACGCAGCTCGCGCGGATCTGGATCTCGGGGCCGGGGATCACGCCGCCGCGCTCGACCACGAGCTTCCGGTGCGGATCGGTCTTCGTATAGCCGCAGTGCTGGGCGTCCTCCTCGATGTGCCAGCACGGGATCCGTGACCGCGTCGCGTCACACGCGGGCACCACGGCGAGCTCCTCGGGGGGCTGGTTCGGCACGTAGCGCATGTCCACCACGGTGCAGTCGAACTGCACGCCGGGCTCGGTGAGGTCCGCGTCGGCCAGCTCGAGCTCGAAGCACGGGTCGGCGAACGTGCGCTTGAGCAGCGCGGCGATCTGGGTCATCGCGCCGGAGAGATCGTCGTTGCAGATCGTGGTGCGGGTGTTGCGGTCCGCGAACTGCCCGAGGAAGTCGCCCATGCGGATCCCCGGATACGCGTACTGCGGGCCGGTGGGGCCGTTGTAGACGCACGATTGCTTGATCACGGACACGTTGCCCTTCTTGACCACCTCGAACGGCCCGGCGTCCCCGATGATCCCGGCGACGATCACGTCACGAGGGTCGGCCTTCTTGCCCTTCAGGAACTCCACGTAGCGATCGATCTGGGTGATCACCGTCGAGTCGTACTTCGGGTGGCAGTCCTGGCGAATGCCCAGCAGCTCGAGGTCATTGCTCGGCGAATCGCACTCGATGCCCTCGTGGGTACACTTGAAGTTCACGCGATCGCCGTACGTGGAGTCGGCCTGGTTGCCGTCGAACAGCGTGCTCTTCGCGAGCGAGCAATCGTCCTCGTCGGCGACGATGATCACCGCGAGGTAGGCGTTCGGCCGCAGGAACCCGGCGTTCTCGGGGTTGTTGTCGAGGGCGCGCTTCACCGCCTCGAGGTGCTGCTCGATGCCGCAGCCGCTCGAGCCGACCTCGGCGATCTGGTTGAACGCGTCGGTCAGCGTGCCGCTGTAGTTGCGGAGCCGGCCCCCGCTGCCGTTGTCGACATCCGAGATGAACGCCGCGCCGCCGCCGGGCAGGTGGCGCAGCTTGCCGCCGTCGCCGTCACCGACGCACGTGCCGACGCTGGCGCCGTGGGTGCCGTCGATGGCACTGGTGCCGAGGTTCGGCGTGGTGACGCCGATGTGGATGTTCGGCAGGCCGCCCTCGAGGGTCTCGAGCACGCTGATGAAGCGGCTGAAGTTCGCCTTGAGAGAGGCCTGCTCCTCCTTCATCGACAGCGAGTCATCGATGAGGAACAGGATGTCGACATCGCGCCGGGGCACGGCGGGGATGTCCTTGACGTCAACGGTGCCCTGCTCGACTGGAACGCCCGCGATCGTACGATCCGGACATCCCGCGAGCAGCGGCACCAGCACGAGAGCGAGTGCGGCGCGCATGAAGTACCTCCGATGTGACTCGTTGGTGCAGCGCGCTCGTGGAATCCGTCACCGAAAACAAAACCGGCGAGGTCTCCCTCGCCGGTCAGGTCGAACAGAACGTCTGGATCAGGTAGCGGACGTGACGCAGTACGCGACCGTGTGAGTGTCGGGCGGCGGCGTCGAGGCATCCTCGGTCTTGAGGATGAAGTTCTGCGACGTCGGGCACTTCATCGCGTCCTTGATGATGTGCCAGCACGGCTTGTTGGTCAGGCCGGCGTTGCACTCGGGGAGGACGTTCTCCGACTGGGTCGGCTTGCCGTAGTTCGAGACGTACGACACCGAGCAGTCATACTGATCACCCGGGGTGTTCGGGTCGACGTCGGCGAGCTTGCCCTCGATGCACGGATCGCCGAGGACGGTCTTCAGCAGCTGGGCGATCAGCACGAGACCATCAGACAGGTTCTGCTGGCAGATCGACGTGAACGTCGAGCGGTTCGGGAACTGGTCGAGCAAGAACTTGATGCGGGTCGGGGGATCCGCGACCTCGAGGTTGGTGGCGCCCTGGTAGCTGCAGGAGTGCGCGAGCGCCTGGATCGCCGTGCCGCCGCCGGGCGGCGTACGGAGCTCGGTCTGGAACGGCTCGGTGGTGCCCATGATGCCGGCGACGATCACCTTGCCCGGGTCGGTCTTCAGCTTCTTCAGGAAGTCGACGTAGACCGAGACCTTCTCGAGGTACTGCGAGTTGTCGTTCGGGTGGCACTGGCCCTTGGTGCCGACCTGGTTCATCTGATCGCTGGTGGCGCCGCCCTGATCACAGGTGATGCCGAACCGCGTGCAGCGGAACGACTGCTGCGGGCCCTGCGCCGGGTTCTCGGGCGCGAGCAGCGTGGAGTGCGACATCGTGCAGTCATCCTCATCCGCGATGAAGATCACGGCGAGGTACGCATCGGGGCGCAGGAAGCCGGCGTTGGCCGGGTTGTTGTTGAGGGCGCGCTTCATCGCCTCGAGGTGCTGCTCGAAGCCGCAACCACCGGCGCCGACCTTGGCCATCTGGCCGAACACGGCATCGAGGTTGCCGGTGTAGTTCTTGGTGCGGGTGCCGTCGGTCTGCTTGATGTCAGAGATGAACGTGCCCGTGACGGACGCGCCCGACGTCTGCAGGTTGCCGCTCTTGCCCGTGCCGGAGCAGCCGCCGTTGCCGATCTGGCCGATCGCCGCGCCGGGGGCCGCGTCCTGGGTCGCCTTGCTACCGACGTCCGAGGTCACCACGCCGATGTGCACGTCGGGCAGACCGCCCTGAATCGTGTTGAGGACGTTGATGAAGTTCGGGAAGTTGGCGGCGAGGTTCGCCTGCTTGTCGGCCATCGACGGCGAGTCGTCGATCACGAACAGGATGTCGATGTTCCGGTTGATGTTGACCGGGATGTCCTTGAACTCGACGCGCCCCTGCTCGGGGTTGACCTCCGAGATGGTGCGATCGGGGCAACCGGCCAGAAGGCCGAAGGCAGCAAGTCCTAGAATCGAGGCAAACGTTACAGAGCGCATGGGCGCACCTCCAAAGAGAAAGCCGGGTCAGCATAGAGCAACTGCGTGGCCAAGTTGAGTCCCCAGCAGTTTCAGACGCTTACTTTTCGCATCGTCGACGTGGGCTGCCAACTAAGTTGGCGATCTGGATCGATCGTTGGCAGGTTAACCAGCGAGAATGTATGAGTTCTAGTCCGTTGCCACAACGCACTCGAACATGACCTTGGCCGAGAACGGGAACACGACGGGTTGAAAGTGGAGCCCCATCCCGCCCGTCCCGCACGCAGCATCGTCGGGTCGGAGCGACCAGCAGCGACCCGCATCGGGGCTCGAGCACTCGGGCAGCAGCACCTGCTCGTCGGTCTCCGGGTCGACCAGCCAGGCACCGCACTCGCGCGGCTGGGCGAGCCGCGACTCGATGCACGGCTGACCGAGGGAGCGGGGCAACTGCCCGGTCAGCGCGACCAGCGGGCTGAGATCGTCGTCGCACAGCGAGACCTGGGTGTTGCGATTCGGAAACTGCTCGAGCAGCGCCGCGAGGCGTGGCGCCGCAGTGGCGGTCAGGCCATCGCGCGCGCAAGCACCGAACGCTCCACTCACCATGATCTTGCTCGGATCGAGCTTGAGCGACTTGAGCGCGCGCGCGACCTCGGCGACGGGCGTCGCGCCCTGATCGTCGCCCGCCGTCAGGACGACGACCGCGAGGTACGCCTGGTCGCGCACGAAGCCCGGGTTCACCGCGGGGCTCAGCGCGCGCATCATCGCGTCGAACGGCTCGGTCACCGCGCTGCCGCTGGCGCCCACGTCGGCGAGTGGCAAGAACGCGTCGACGAGCGGGCCGGTGTAGTTGCGCTCGTGTCGCCATGCGAACCGCGTCGCGTCGGCGAGGAACGCGCCGCGACGCAGCCGGCCCTGATCGCGCGCGTCCATCGTGGTCACGCCGATGTGCACGTCGGGCAACCCACCGATCGACGTGCTCAGCACGTCGATCATCTTGCGGTACTCGGCGATCAGGCGGGTCTGCGCAGGCGCCATCGCCGGCGAGCTATCGATCACGAACAGCACATCGAGCTGGTTGTTGAAGCTCACGGGAATCTCGTGGTGATCGACGATGCTCGTGACCTCGTCGCCGGGCGGCGGCGGTGACTCGGTGGTGCAGGCCGTGAGGACCAGGACGAGAGCGAGCGAGCGCATGGTGTGATCCTGGAGCAAGCGGCTCGCCACCCTCGGCGTGTCAGCGATCACGCGAGGTTGTCGCAGCGCGGCCTGACGCACGCCGCCAACCGCGTTGGCGAGGCGTCAACGAGTGTCCCCAGTCGAGCGTGCTACCTTCGATCCTCGTGACGAGTGGGATCACCGCGGCCAAGGTCCAGCGGGTGTTGCTCCTCGGGCCCGATGACGACGCCCGCCGAGCACTGCACCTGATGCTCGATCGCGCCGGCAAGCAGGTGGCGGCGATGTCCGAGCTCGAGGGCGTGGCGCGCTACCTCGAGACGCATGACTGCGATCTCGTGATCGCGGCCGGCGAGATCGCCGCACAGCTCGTCGACATCGCGAATGGCGAGACGCCGCCGGTGATCGCGGTCTTGCGCGAGCGCGACGTCGCGGCCTCGAACGTGTTGATCGCGGCGGGCGTCGCGGACGTGATGGCGGAGCCTCTCGACGAGCTCGGCGTCTCGCTCGCGCTGCGCCACGTGGCGAGTGCGGCGCGGTTCACGGCGCCCGCGGGTGGGATCACGACGTTGATCGGCGATGGCGCGGCGATGCGCGAGCTGCGCTCGATGATCGAGCGGATCGCCACGCCGAAGACCACGGTGCTGATCCTCGGCGAGAGCGGCACCGGCAAGGAGCTGGTGGCGCGCGCGATCCACGACGCCTCGCCGCGACGCAGCCACCGGTTCGTGGCGATCAACTGTGCCGCGATCCCGGCCGCGCTCCTCGAGAGCGAGCTGTTCGGGCATATGAAGGGCTCGTTCACGGATGCGTCTCGCGACAAGCCGGGGCTGTTCGAGGACGCCGATGGCGGGACGCTGTTCCTCGACGAGGTGGGCGAGCTGCCGCTGGCGCTGCAGGCGAAGCTGCTCCGCGCGCTCCAGGAGGGCGAGATCCGGCGGATCGGCGGCACGGCCTCGATCAAGGTCGACGTCCGGTTGATCGCGGCCACGCTGCGCGATCTCGAGGCGGAGATCGAGGCCGGTCGATTCCGCGAGGATCTGTACTACCGGCTCAATGTCGTGCCGATCTCGCTGCCGCCGCTACGCGACCGCACCGAGGACATTCCGCAGCTCGCGAAGTTCTTCACCGAGCGTCACGCCACGCGCCACGGGCGCGCCGGCGTCGAGCTCTCCGACGAGGTGATCGAGGCTCTCCAGCAGCAACCGTGGCCTGGAAACGTGCGCGAGCTCGAGAACGTGCTCGAGCGGGCCCTGGTGCTGTCCGACGGTCCGGCGGTCGATCTGGCGTTCTTGGGCACCGTGATGAACGTGCGTGCGCCGGTGGTGAGCACCGACACCCCGCTCACCGAGCTCTCGATCAAGAAGGCCACCCGGGAGCTGGAGGCGAGCCTGATCGCCCGCGCCCTCGGCGTAACCCAAGGAAACCGCACGAATGCGGCCAAGCTCCTCGAGATCAGCCACCGGGCGCTGCTCTACAAAATGAAGGAGTACGGAATCACCTGACTTATCGAAGCGCAGACAGTTTTTGGAGATTCCGCGAGAACGCCCTACCATTATTCTCGACGGGTTTCGGGCGAGAGCTCCGAGGCAGTCTGCAGAGGTTCCATGGCCAAACAGTGCATCGGGCTCGACATCGGCTCCAGCAGCATCAAGGTTGTACAGCTGCGCAAAAAGGGGTCCGGCTATGCGTTGCAGGCCTTCGGGATGCAACCGCTGGTACCTCAGACGATCGTCGACGGGACGATCATGGACCAAGGCGCAGTCGCCGACGCGGTCCGACAGTTGTGGGGACGTCTCAAGTTGAAGACGAAGGACGTCGCGATCGCCATCGCGGGTCACTCCGTCATCATCAAGAAGATCAGCGTCCCGCAGATGTCGGCCGAGCAGCTGCAGACCAACATCCGCGCAGAGGCGGAGCACCACATTCCGTTCGGACGCGATGATGTCGAGATCGACTATCACGTCACGAACCCGGCGAACTCCAGCGGTCAGACGGAGCTGTTGCTCGTCGCCGCCAAGAAGGAGGTCGTCGCCGATTACATCCAGTGCGTCCGCGATGCCGGGCTGATCCCGCAGGTCGTCGACGTGGCGGCGTTCGCGAGTCAGAACGGCTTCGAGGCGAACTACCCACTGGATCCTCGCGAGACGGTGGTGCTGATCAACATCGGCGCCGCGATCTCGAACATCAACATCGTGCGCAGCGGCGTGTCGCTGTTCACGCGCGACGTGACGATCGGTGGCAACGCGTTCACCGAAGAGATCCAGAAGCAGCTCGGCATCGCCGCCGATGAGGCCGAGGCCTACAAGGTCGGTGGCAACCAGACCGATGACGGGGTCGTCCCGCAGGAGGTCATCAAGGTGATGGACGGTGTCTCCGAGGTCATGGCCGGCGAGTTCCAGCGGTCGCTGGACTTCTTCCTCGCCACCACGGCCGATGCAAACGTCACGCGCATCGTCCTCGCGGGCGGTAGCGCGAAGGTCGGCTCGCTGCACCGCGCCATCGAGCGCCGGTCGCGGCTCCCCCTCGAGGTCGCGGATGCGTGGCGGAGGGTCGAGATCGACGCTACGCTCGACCGCATGTACCTCGGGGCGCACTCACCAGAGGCGCTGATCGGCGTCGGCCTCGCGATGCGCGCGGCAGGAGACAAGTAGCGCCATGATCAAGGTAAACCTCCTACCTCAGAAGAAGGCGAAGCGAGGCTTCGCCAGCTCCTCCTCGTCCTCGCCCTCCGATCCCTCGGCCAAGCAGGGCCTGATCGGCATCGCGGCGCTCGGTGCGGCGGCGGTCGGCGTGTACTTCGCGCTCGACATGCCCAAGCGCAGCCGCCTCCACGAGGTCAAGGACGCCAACGGGCAGCTGCAGCAGCAGATCAACGAGAAGACCAAGGCGCTCAAGGGCTACGACGAGCTCAAGAAGGCGGAAGAGCAGTCGAAGAAGCGCGCCGAATCGATCAACCGCCTGCTCGCGACCAAGGTCGTGCCGGCCCACGTGCTCCACGAGCTCGGCAAGGTCCTCACGCGGGAAGGGCCCACGATGACCGAGACGATGGCGAAGCTCGCCGGCAACACCACCGATAGCGATCCGAACAAACGGTTCGTCACCGACTGGGATCCAGGCCACGTCTGGATGATCTCGTTCGTGGACACCAACGGTGTGTTCAAGCTCGACGGTGGCGCCCAGTCCGAATCGGATGTCACCCAGCTCTCGAAGCGGCTCGCCGCATCGGTCTACTTCATGGATGTCACACCCGCGGGCGGTGAGCGCATGAACGACAAGGAGAGCGGGCTCCAGTATTACAAGTTCACGATCACCGGAAGGGTGGCCTACTAATGGCGGCTAGTAGCGGCGGCGTGATGGCCGACTTCGGGCGGCTCCCTGCCTCGAAGAAGGCGCTCGTGTTCCTCGTGATCGGGCTCGTCGGCGGGCTGGCCTACTGGCAGTTCGGCTTCAAGCCGCTCACGCGTGATGTCGAGGCGGCCGAGGCCGACAACGCGACCAAGGCGGCGACCAACAAGAAGCTCGGCGACGACATCCCGAAGTACGAAGAGCTCAAGTCGCGGATGAAGGAGCTCACGCAGATCATCACGGAGAACCAGAAGGCACTCCCCACCGAGGCGGAGGTCCCGGCGTTCTTCGAGACGCTCGAGCGCAAGGTCACCGAGTCCGGCGTCGAGATCAACAAGTGGAAGAAGCTGCCGGAGAGCCCGGTCGAGAGCTTCGTGCGTGTCCCGGTGGAGATCGAGGTCACCGGCACGTTCATGCAGATCAAGCGGTTCTTCGCGTCGCTGATCCAGCGCGGCGTGCTCCAGGTGAGCGACTCCGGCGTCGAGGAGCGCGAGCGCATCATCTCGATCGAGAACCTCTCGTTGATCAACCCGGTGGTGAAGAACCGCGAGATCGCGCTGACGGCGAAGTTCGTCGCCGTCACGTTCCGCCAGGAAGACAAGGCCGAGGAGCCGGCGGCCAAGCCGGGTGATCCGCCGAAGGCGGCGGCGCCCGCCGACAAGGCCGCGCCGATGCCGCCGTCCAACACGCCCGCAGGCGCGAAGGCGCGCACCGAGAACGCGATCGAGAAGGGCACCGAGCGGAGCACCAATGGCGTGGCGGATCCGAAGACGCCCGCGGACAGTGCCGACAAGCTGAAGGGAGGCATGTGATGCAGATGCGCTACCTGCTCCCGATCTCTCTCGCCCTGGTCGCCGCCGGTTGCGGCGAAGACGAGCCGACCGGTGCGCCACCGCCCCCGAAGGCCGGAGCCGCGGCGCCTGGCAAGCCGGGCGGCAAGCCCGCCAAGCCGCCTCCGAACTTCACCCCGCGCGTTCGCGTCGAGGATCGCGTGCTCAACCCCGACGAGAAGAAGGGGATCCGGCACGTCTTTAAAGAGCGCGACTTCGCGGTGGAGCAGAGCAATCGCGATCCGTTCCAGTCGTTCGTCCTGAACCAGGGCATCGTCGGGCCCACCTCGGACAACAAGCTGCCGCGCGACATCACGAAGAAGTGCACGCGTGACGATCAGATGGTCGCCACCAACTACAGCTATACGGACCTTCGCCTGGTCGGCATCGTCGCCCAGGGCACGCAGCGCAAGGTGCTGATGATGGACGCCGGCAACCTCGGCCACATCATCAAGCGAGGCGATTGCGTCGGCCGCGAGAAGGCGGTCGTGAAGGACATCGGGACCGGGTACATCACGTTCCAGATCGAGCCCGACGAGACCGCCTCCGGGGTCGCGCGGACCGGTGAGGAGCGATCGATCCAGCTGTACCCGAACCAGATGCCGATCTCGTCCCAGCCGACCCTCGACAACGAAGCTGCGAAGACGGCGACGCCCGATGTGGCGCCGCCGACTGCTCCGAAGAACGTGCCACAGCCCCCGCCGGCGCCGTCAGATAAATCTGACGCGCCAAAATGATCGAAAAATTTTGATCCGGCGTCAGGTCGGGCGAAAATTTTCGTAGCCACGCGGCTGATCGTGGGGAGTGCGTCGAGGCTCGACGCAAGGCCCTCCGTCTGTCCGCAGGTGCTCAGGAGTCTCATGCTGCTGACTCGCCCGAAGAACTGGACCGCCACCCTCGTCGTCGCAACGGCTGCCCTGATGGCAGCGCGACCGGCACTTGCCGATGGCAAGAACGAAATCCGCGCCGTCACGTTCGACGACGACGCGACCGGCACCACACGTGTGCACGTGCGAGGCGAGCAGACGCCTACGTTCACCGTGTACAAGCTCGAACGCCCGAGCCGGGTCGTGATCGATGTGCCGCAAGCGCGGCTCGCCGAATCACTCCGCGGCCATGAAGGCGCGAGCGTGTTCACCCCGAGTACCTGGGCGGTCTCGACGATCGCGGCGCAGCAGCTCGATGACGGGGGCCAGATGGTCCGCGTGATCGTCACGCTCGCACGCCCCGGTCGTTATGACGTCAAGACCGACGGCAACGAGGTCGTGGTCATGGTGTCCGCGCGCGACGCGGCGCCGAAGACCGCGAGCCCCGAGGCGCTGGCCAGGGCGCAGCAAGCCCAGGCGGCCGCCGAGAAGGCGAGCCTCGCAGCGCAGGCCGAGGCCGAACGCCTCCGCAAGGCCGCGAGTGATCAGCAAGCGCGCGCCGAGTCGGCGCAGCGCGCAGCAGATGACGCGAAGCGCGCCGCGCAGCAGGCGAGCTCGGTAGATGTCGACAAGGCCAAGGCGATGGCCGCCGCGGCACAGGCCGAGGCGACCCGGGCCAAGGCGATGGCCGCGGCAGCGCAGGCCGATGCCCAGAAGGCGAAGTCGGATTCCTCGTCGGCGCAGGCCGAGGTGATGAAGGCGAAGCAGGATGCGGCCACGGCGCAGGCCGAGGTGGGCAAGGCCCGCTCGATGGCCGCCACGGCGAAGGCCGAGGCGGATGCGGTCAAGGTCGCGGCGGCGCAGGACATCGCGCGCACCAAGGCCGAGGCGGATCAAGTGAAGCGCGCCGCGGCGCGTGATGTGGATGCGGCGGCGCAGGCGAAGGCCGAGGCGGAGCAGGCGCGTCGCGATGCCGAGGTGGCGCGCGCGAATGCGGCGAAGGCCGTGGATGCCGCATCGCGGACCAAGGCGGAGACCGTGGCGGCACGGCTCGAGGCGAATGCGGCGAAGGCCGATGCCCTCGCGGCGAAGGCCGAGGCGGAGCAGGCGCGTCGCGATGTGGCGCAGAAGCGGCTCGAGGCGGAGCAGGCGCGCGTCGAGGCGGCCAAGACGAAGACCGACATCGCGCGCTCCAACGCGGATGCCGAGCGTGCGCGGAGCGAGGCGGAGGCCGCGAAGGCGGATGCCACGCGGGCGCGCGCCGAGGCGAAGGCGGCCAAGGCCGAGGCGGATGCAGCGAAGACCATGGCCGCCGCCGAGAAGCGCGAGGCCGAGGCGGACAAGCAGGGCGCGATCACTGCGCGTGCCGAGGCGGAGAAGCTCCTGAAGGATGCGAAGTCCCAGCTCTCCACGCTCGACAAGAAGGCGCTCGAGGTCCAGGCCCGCGAGGACAAGGCGCGCGCGGCCCACGCCGCGGCGCTGGCCCGTGAGGAAGCGGCCCGCGACACCGTCGCGAACGCGATGCGCGAGCGCGAGAAGGCCGAGGAAGCGGCGCGGACCGCGGCCAAGGCTCGTGATGCCTCGACCAACCAGGTGGCGTCGGAGCGCGAGAAGCTCGTCGCCGATGCGAAGGCGGCCGAGGCGCGGTTCTTCAAGGCCAAGCAGCTCGCCGATGCCGCCGAGGCGCGGCGCGTGGCGGCGGAGACCGCGGCGACCACCGCCCGCAAGGATCTCGATCAGACGCGGTCCACGCTCGCGAGCGTGGAGCAGCAGCGCACCAGCGCCGAGCGTGCGGCCAACGATGCCGCGCGCAAGCGCAGCGAGGCCGAGGCGGCGGCGTCCGATGCAGGTCGCCGGCGTGCCGAGGCGGAGACCGCCGCGGCGACCGCGACCAAGCAGCGCAGCGAGGCGGAGCAGCAGCGCACCACGGCCGAGCAGCAGCGCAAGGCGGCCGAGGCCGCGGCGAAGGATGCCCAGGTCGCGACCGCGGCCGCCGAGAAGCAGCGCGCGATCGCCGAGGCGTCGGCCGCCAAGGCCGTCGGCGCGAAGCACGATGCCGAGGCCGGGCTCGACGAGCTGATGGCGCGCCGCGAGGCGGCCGAGAAGGCCGCGTCGGAGCTCGAGGCACGCAGCAAGGCCGAGGCGAAGGCGCAGTCCGAGGTCGCGTCCGCGAAGGCGCGGCAGGCCACCGACGCGGAGCTCACCAAGGCGCGCGCGGCCGCGGCCAAGCTCGCCGACGAGCGCAAGCAGGCCGAGACCGATCTCTCCGATCGCCGCAAGGCGGTCGCCCAGCAGCAGGCCGAGTCGGATCGCCTCCGTACGCTCGCCGCCCAGGCGCGCGATGCCGCGGAGCGCGAGGAGCGCCGCCGCGCGCAGCTCGCCACGCAGCGGATGCAGGAGGAGAAGGAGCTCGCAGCTCTCGACGCGAAGAAGGCCGACGCGAGCAAGGTCGCGACGGTGACCCCGGTGGTGCAGCCGACGACGGTGGCCACCAAGTTCGCGAAGGCCGCATTCGTCAAGGACATCGCGTTCAAGGGCGACGACGGCAGTGGCCAGGTCGACATCGCGATGACCGGCGACGGTCAGGTGACCCTCGGCGAGGTCACGCCGACTCATGTCGAGCTGATCATCGATGGCGCGGAGCTCGCGCAGAAGCTCGAGCGCAAGCTCGATGTCACGCGGTTCGGGAGCCCGGTCCGCGCAGTGTCCTCGTTCCGTGATCGTCGCACGGCGAATCGCGTCCGTCTGATCGCCGAGCTCGCGTCGCCGATGACGCCGAGCATCGATCGCGATGGCTCCACGGTGCGCTGGCGGTTCGTCGGCGAGCAGGTCGCCAAGCGCGCCCCGCGCACGCAGAACGTCCCGTCGCCGGTCGTCGGCGGCTTCGGCGCGGCCTCCACGCCGATCGCGCAGCAGACCGTCGCGCAGCTGCCCCCGCAGGGCGGTCGCAACCGCAAGGTCTATCGCGGTGCCACGGTCGACTTCGACTTCAAGGATGCCCCGATCCACGATCTGCTCCGCACCATCGCGGACACCGGCAAGGTCAACATCGTGGTGCCCGATGGCATCGACGCGAAGGTCACGGTTCGCCTGAAGCGCGTGCCGTGGGACCAGGCGCTCGAGGTCATCCTCGCGTCGCACGGTCTGTGGTACCGCCGCGATGGAAACCTGTTCCGCATCGCGCCCCGCAAGGAGCTCGACGCGGAGGACGAGGCCGAGGCCGCGCGCCGCGAGGCGATGATCAAGGCCGAGAGCCCGCGCTCCGAGGTGGTCCCGCTAAACTACGCGTCGGCCGCGGAGCTCAAGAGCAAGCTCGAGCCGATGCTCTCGCCGAAGGGCCGCATCGAGGTCGACGAGCGCACCAACGCGCTGATCATCAACGACGTCGCCGGCAACCGCGGCGAGATCCAGCGCCTCGCACTGATGCTCGATACGCAGACCCCGCAGATCTCGATCGAGGCGCGCATCGTGGAAGCCCGCTCGACGTTCCTCCGCCAGCTCGGCATCCAGTGGGGCGGTAGCGCCTCCGCGAGCCCGGCCGGCGGCAACTCGACGGGCCTCGTGTTCCCGTCGAGCATCGGGATCGCCGGTGGTGCGGAAGACAACCAGACCAACCGCCGCGGCACCGCGACGCCTTCGGACTTCGCGATCAACTTGCCGGCCGCGGTCGGCACCGGCGAAGGTGGTGCGATCGGCTTCGCGCTCGGCTCGGTGGGCGGCAACTTCAACCTGAACCTCCGCCTCTCGGCTCTCGAGGACTCCGGCACCGTGCGCATCATCTCGGCACCGAAGATCACCGTGCTGAACAACAAGGAAGCGAAGATCAGCCAGGGCGTCTCGATCCCGATCTCCGTCGTCTCGGCGGCCGGTACGCAGACGCAGTTCGTCCAGGCCGACCTCGCCCTCACGGTCACGCCGTACGTCTCGCAGCGCGACTGCGCGATCGCGATGAACCTCAACGTGACCAAGAACGAGCCCGACTTCGTCAACGTCGGTGCACGTGGTGACCCGACGATCCTCCGCAAGGAAGCCAAGACCCAGATGCTCGTCGCCGATGGCGAGACCTCGGTCCTCGGTGGCATCTACACGCGCAACACCGGTCTCGCGTACAAGAAGGTGCCGTTCTTCGGTGACCTTCCGGTGATCGGCTGGTTCTTCAAGAACCGCCGCGAGAACGATGACCGCACCGAGATCCTCGTGTTCATCACGCCGAAGATCACGAACAAAGCCCTGCTACGCTGCCAGTAGTGGCGCTGTTCGTCATCGGCTTCATGGCGGCCGGCAAGACCTCGGTCGGCCGGGCGCTCGCAGCTGCGACGCGGCGGCGGTTCGTCGATCTGGATGACGTGATCGCTGCGATGGGGGAGCCGGTCGCGCAGCTGGTGGCGCGCGACGAGCCCGAGTTCCGGCGCCGCGAGGCGGCCGCGCTCGCGCAGGTGATCGCCGACGCTGGCGATGCACCCGTGATCGCCACCGGTGGCGGTGCGGCGACGTTCGGCGACAACCTGGCCCGGATGCGCGCGGCGGGCCTGGTGGTCGCCCTCAACGTCGATCTCGACGAGGCCGCGCGGCGCGCTCGGGGCGGACCTCCACGCCCGCTGCTCGCCTCTGCGGCCACGCTCGCCGCGAAGCGAGCGCCCGTGTACCGGCGTGCGCATGCCGTGGTGGAGACCACCGGCAAGACGATCGACGAGGTGGTCACGGCGGTCCGCGCGGTGGAGGCGAGCGCGGCGCGGCTCCCGGCGGGTGGCCACGCGACGTTCCTCGCGCTCGGCGACCGAACCTATCCGGTGACGATCGACGCTGCGCCACCTTCGGTCGACGCGATCCGCGCGGTGCTCGGGCCCGTCACCAAGCTCGCGGTGATCACGGATCGCAACGTCGGGAGGCACTGGACGCTCCCCGGCGATGTGGTGATCGAGCTCGCGCCCGGCGAGGCGAGCAAGTCGTTCGCGGTCTACGAGCAGACGTGTCAGCAACTGGTCGCGGCCGGCCTCGATCGCGGCTCGGCGATCGTCGCGCTCGGTGGCGGCGTGGTCGGAGATCTCGCCGGGTTCGTCGCCGCCACCTTGTTTCGCGGCCTCCCGGTGGTGCAGGTCCCGACCACGATCGTGGCGATGACCGATGCCGCGATCGGCGGTAAGACGGCGGTGGACCTGCCCGCGGGCAAGAACCTCGTCGGTGCGTTCTGGCAGCCGCGCCTGGTGGCGTGCCATCTGCCGACCTTGACCACGCTCCCTGCGCGCGAGCGGCGGGCCGGCTTCGGCGAGCTGTGGAAGTACGCGCTCCTCGACGGCGCAGAGCTGTGGCGTGGCGTGGCGGCGTGCGCTGCCTGGGCGGCGGGGCCGGAGCACGCCGCGCCTCCGAGCGCGCTGCGCGAGGTGATCGAGCGCTCGATCGCCTACAAGGCCGCCATCGTCGGCCGCGACGAGCGCGAGCTCACGGGCCACCGGGCGCTGCTCAACCTCGGGCACACGATCGGCCACGCGATCGAGTCCGCCTCCGACGGAGGCCTCCTGCACGGCGAGTGTGTCGGGCTGGGCCTGGTGGCCGCGTGCCGGGTGTCCACCGCCCTGGGGCTCGCCAGGGCCGATCTCGAGGCCGAAGTGGTCGCCGCGCTGGTCTCGAGCGGGTTGCCGTCGGAGCTGGACCCCTGGCTGCGTGACGAGGTCCTCGCTCGGGTCCAGGTCGACAAGAAGCGGATCGGGTCCAAGCTCAAGTTTCTGGTGATCTCGGATGTCGGGGCGTGTGAGCCAGTCGAGATCGAGGTCACCGAGGTGCGAAGAATTTTGCGTCCGACGGTGTCGGCTTGATACGATTTTCCCCTCGGAGGAGCCATGCAACACACGTTCATTCCATTTGCTCTCGCCCTGTCCCTCGGTGCCTGCACCGCAGGAAACGGCGACGAGGCCATCCTGATCACGAAGAACGTGGTGGCCGGTGACGCATGCTCGTTCTCCTCAGCTGCGAGCGAGGCCGGGCTGCTTCACGGCACGATCAATGTTCACTCGCCCAACGGCTATCGGCTGCATCCGCAGATGCTGAGCCGGATCGAGGCCCGGGAGGGCTTCGAGGATCAGCGGACGATCCTCACCAAGGGCGCCCACGTCGACATCACGTTCGCGGACCCCGCGCTCGCGAGCGTGGGCGGCGGTGCGCTGACCAAGTTCGATTCGCTGTTCTCGGCGCCGCTGCTCCCCAACGGCGGAGTCACCGACGGCGCGTTCGAAGCGATCCCGGCGGCGCTCCTCGATGCGATCGCCACGGCGAAGGGCACGGCCTCGTTCCGCACCGAACTGATCGTCAAGGCCACCGTGTTCGGTGAGATGGCCGGCGACGAGGTGACCAGCAACGAGTTCCAGTTCCCGGTCACCGTCTGCAGCGACTGCGTGGTGAACGTCCTGGTGGATGCGAACAACGTGGCGCTGGCCTGCCCGGTGATGATGGAGACGCTCAACAAGGGCAACGCCTGCAACGTGTTCCAGGACGGCCTGGTGGACTGCTGCACCAGGAGCGGGGCGCTGGTCTGCCCGGCTCCCGTCATGCTCCCGTAGGAAAGCGGTCCGCGGGCTGGCGCAGGTCGCCACCGCTCTAGTAACTTGATCCCCAAGGTGGCCCTTGTTCGCTGAAACGCTCAAGAAGGTCGTCGACAACGTCGACGGTGGAATCGCTGCGGTGATCATGGGCCTCGATGGGATTCCCGTCGAGACCTACATCCGTCAGCAGGATCGCGTCGACATCAACACCGTGGCGATGGAGTTCAGCTTCATCCTCACGCAGGTTCGCAAGGCCGGTGACAGCCTCGCGGTCGGCAACCTCGAGGAGATGGTCGTCAAGGCGCAGCGCCTCTTGCTGATCTGCCGGATGATCTCGCCCCAGTACTTCATCGCGATCGCGATCACCTCCGAGGGCAACTTCGGCAAGGCTCGCTTCCTCGCGCGGCTCGCCACGCCCTCGCTCGTCGCCGCCCTCTGACCGTGGCGCTGGCGCGAGCGCCGAGCGTCCGGATCCAGGTCCTCCACGGGCCTAACCTGAACCTGCTCGGAACGCGGGATCCGGCGATCTATGGGACCACGACGCTGGCCGAGATCGATCGCGAGCTGACGCGCCGCGCCAGAGAGCGCGGAGCGGTGCTGCGGTGCGCTCAGACCAACCTCGAGGGCGAGCTGGTGGACCTGATCCAGCGCGCGAAGGGCTGGGCCTCGGCCATCGTCATCAACCCGGGCGGCTACACGCACACCTCGGTGGCGATCCGCGATGCGCTCGATGCGGTGGCGCTCCCGGCCGTCGAGGTTCACCTGTCCAACCTCCACGCACGCGAGGCGTTTCGGCAGGTCTCGGTGACCGCCGCTGTGTGCATCGGCCAGATCTGCGGCTTCGGCGCACAAAGCTACTACCTGGGACTGGACGCGGCCCTCGCGCATGTGGAAGCTACGCCTCGCAATGGCAAAAAAGGCCAAGGGCGACGCTGATCAAGACGGTGAGGGCAAGTCGATCGTCGAGATCGCGCGTGGCCTCGCCGAGATTCTCACCGAGCACCACCTGAGCGAGCTGATCGTCGAGGCGGAGGCCACCACCGTGACCCTCCGTCGCGAGACCAACGTCCAGCAGTTCGCCGCGCCGAGCCCGATGCCCGCGCCGGCGCACTTCGTGCCCCACCACATCTCCCACGCGATCACGCCCGCGCCGACGGCACCGGTCGCCGTCGTCGACGACAAGGCCCACGTGGTGAGCTCGCCGTTCGTCGGCACGTTCTATCGCAAGCCGAACCCGGACTCGCCGAACTACGTCAGCATGGGCGACAAGGTCGACAAGGGCTCGGTGCTCTGCATCGTCGAGGCGATGAAGCTGATGAACGAGATCGAGGCCGACGTCGCGGGGACCATCGTCGGAATCCTCGTCGAGGATGGCGCGCCCGTCGAGTACGGCCAGCCGCTGTTCAAGATCGGTTGATCGGACCTCGCCATGTTCAAGAAGGTCCTCGTCGCCAACCGCGGCGAGATCGCGCTGCGCGTGATCCGCGCCTGCCGCGAGATGGGCATCAAGTCGGTGGCGGTGTACTCCACCGCCGACGCCGACGCGCTGCACGTGAAGTTCGCCGACCAGGCGGTGTGCATCGGGCCACCGCCGTCGCGCCTGAGCTACCTCAACATCCCGTCGCTGATCAGCGCCGCCGAGATCACCGGCGCCGACGCGATCCACCCCGGCTACGGCTTCCTCTCCGAGAACGCCGACTTCGCCGAGGTCTGCCGCAAGTGCAAGCTGACGTGGATCGGCCCCTCGCCGGATGCGATGCGCCTGATGGGCGACAAGATCCGCGCGCGCGAGGCGATGGCCAAGGCCGGCGTGCCGATGCTGCCGGGCACCGCCGGCATCCACGACGAGATCCAGCTGCTCGAGGCCGCCGCGCGCATCGGCCTGCCGGTGATCCTCAAGGCGGCGGCCGGCGGCGGCGGCCGCGGCATGAAGATCATCCACGATCCCGATCGGCTCGCCAACGACTGGAACACCGGGCGCACCGAGGCGCTGGCCGCGTTCGGCAATCCCGAGATGTTCATGGAGCGGTACTGCCAGAAGCCGCGCCACATCGAGATCCAGGTGATCGGCGACAAGCACGGTCACTACACGCACCTCGGCGAGCGCGAGTGCTCGATCCAGCGCCGCCACCAGAAGGTCATCGAGGAGGCGCCGTCGCCGCGCTCCCCCAGGGCGTGCGCGCCGAGATGCCGCCGCGGTCAAGGCCATCACCAAGATCGGCTACTACAACGCCGGCACCCTGGAGTTCCTGCTCGACAGTCGACGGCCGGTTCTACTTCATGGAGATGAACACCCGGCTGCAGGTCGAGCACCCGGTGACCGAGCTGGTCACCGGCCTCGATCTCGTGCGCGAGCAGATCAAGATCGCTGCTGGCGAGCCGCTGTCGTTCAACCACCGTCCGCCAGCCGCGCGGCCACGCCATCGAGATGCGGATCAACGCCGAGGACCCGGACAGCTTCGCGCCGTGGCCGGGCAAGATCACGGCCTTGCACCTGCCGGGCGGCCTCGGGGTCCGGGTCGACACCGCGCTGTACGAGGGCTACGTGGTGCCGCCCCACTACGACTCGATGATCGCCAAGGTGATCGTCCACGACGTCGACCGCCCGGCCGCGATCCGCCGGGCCCGCCGCTGCCTCGACGAGATCGTCATCGAGGGGATCGGACCAACATCCCGTTCTTGCGACGGATCGTGAACAACCCAGATTTTATCCGAGGCGACTTCGACACCGGCTTTGTCGGTCGTCTGCTCGCCGAACGACCGTCAGCGCCCTGACCATTCGAGCCGGATTACCCGTCCGCCTACTGCACGGTGGACCAGTGATCACATGTGAGACCGTGCCCGGTGCAAGGTCTGAGAAACGCTCGTGGTTTTCCTTGACCCGTCGCGTACCGCGGCCGTACCTTTGCACTGCGCGGGGCCGTGTGCTCGTGCACGTGATGTTTCGCACCAGGAGCCCCTAGGCACCCGTGGCCTTTAACAAAGAAAAGGTCATGGATGCGGCCCGCAAGTTTGTCGATAAAGGCCAGATCGACAAAGCGGTGAAGGAGTACCTGCGGATCGTCAACGAGGATCCGAAGGACGTCCGCGTCTGGCTCAAGATCGGCGACCTCTACGCCAAGAAGGGCGCGAAGCAGGACGCGACCGAGACGTACCTCAAGGTCGCGCGCTTCTATCACGAGCAAGGTTTCTTCCTGAAGGCCGTCGCGGTCTACAAGCAGATCCTCAAGCTCGACCCGCGCCTCGTCGACGTGATCCTGAAGCTCGCCGAGCTCTATCGCCAGCTCGGCCTGATGTCCGATGCGATGCAGCACTTCGAGTCCGTCGCCGCGCACTTCCATCGCGAAGGCAACACGAAGGAAGCGCTCGCCACCGTCAAGAAGCTCGTCGATCTCGATCCCGAGAACATCGCCACGCGCATCAAGCTCGCGGAGCTGTACTCGAAGGAGAGCCTCGTCGAGGAAGCGGCCACCGAGTTCACCGTCGCGTGCGAGCAGCTCCGCCGGCAGGGACGTCAGGACGACTTCCTCAAGGTCGCGGAGCGCCTGCTCTGGCACAAGCCCGACAACCACGCGCTCAATCGCGAGCTCGCGGGGCTCTACCTCCGGCGCAACGATCCACGTCGCGCGCTCCAGAAGCTGCAGGCCTGCTTCAAGGCCGATCCGCGCGATGTCGAGACGCTCGGCCTCCTCGCGCAGGCGTTCCAGGCGCTCGATCAGAAGGCGAAGACGGTCAGCGTGCTCAAGGAGCTCGCGCGGGTTCACGTCGAGAACAAGCAGCGCGACAAGGCCACCGAGGTATTCCGCAAGATCCTCGAGTTCGTCCCGAACGATCCGGACGCGAAGGAGTTCCTGGGCGCCGCGAAGCCTGCTCCCGTGGCCGCCGCCGCGCCGCCGCCCGCGCGTCCCGCCGTCCCACCGCCGCGCGCCACCACGCCGATCCCTGCCGAGGTTCGCGCCGCCACCGGCGCAGCGAAGTTCAACATCACGGGCGACATGCCCGCGTTCCCGGCGGCATCGCAGTCCCCGAACATGACGGGCTCGATGCCGCTCGTCGACGAGCAGAGCCTCTCCGGTGTGGACTTCGCGCTGCCCGAGTACGACGACGCCGACTTCTCCGCCGACATGGAGCCCGCGCCGGATCCGCGCGCGATGTCTGCCGCGGGCGAGCGGCACGCCGACGAGATCTCGAAGATCCTCGCGGAGACCGATGTCTACGTGAAGTACGGCCTGCACCAGAAGGCCGTCGATCACCTGCGCCGCGTGTTCACGCTCGATCCGGAGAACGTCGAGGCGCACGAGCGGCTCAAGGACATCTTCGTCTCGCAGGGCCGCGAGCAGGAGGCCGAGGTCGAGCTGCTGAAGCTCGCCGAGGTGATCGCGCCGAGCGATCCCGATCGCGCCGAGGCCTATCTGCACGAGCTGCTCGCGATCAACGGCACGCACACCGGTGCGTTCGATCTCGCGCGCCGGTTCCGGCTGCGCGTCGCGCGCATGAGCTCGGTGTCGTCCGAGGTCGAGTACGTGGGTGGCGGCGGCGGCGTGGCGGCGATCGATCCGGACATGGAGGAGCTCGCGCTCGACGATGTCCCGCGCGGCAGTGGTGGCCGTCCGATGGGCGTGGCTCGCGCGCGTGACTCGATCGACGAGTTCGATCCCGACGAGCTGATCGGTGGCCGCGTGGCGCATGGGAGCCCGGCGCCGAGCCGTCCGCCGCAGCGCCCGAACGCGTACGAAGAGAACTACGAGATGGACTTCGATCCGTCGCAGTCCACGCGCCAGATGTCTCCCGAGCATGCCGAGGCGCTCGCGAATCATCCGGGCGACGAGCTCGATGATCCGGTGATCGTCGATCGCCCGCAGCAGCGCTGGAACCCGCCGCCGGCCGCGTACGGCCAGCAGGCCGCGTATCAGGCCGTCGATGCGCAGCTCGATGACGACGCGCTCGGGCAGGACATCGATTCCGAGGTCGCCGCCGAGCTCGCGGGCAGCGATCTCTCGTTCGATCCCGATGACGCTCGCGCGTTCGACATGGCCGTGCCCAAGGATGGCACCGCGCCGAACGGATACGTCGGCGGCTTCGACGACACCGAGCTGCCGTCGCGGCCGAACCACCCCGCCGCCGAGAACACCTCGCACGACTACGATCCCTCGCTCTCGGTCTCGGGCAGCTACGATCCGTACGGCACCGAGGCCGTGCAGACGCCGCCGTACGATCCCACCGCCGCGCACGTGGTGGACACCAGCCAGGCCGACCTCGGCGATGATCCGCTGACCGAGCAGCCGCGCGCCGAGAGCATGGTCGAGGACGATCTCGACGAGGCAGACTTCTACGCCGGCCAGGCGATGTACCAGGAGGCGCTCGATGTCCTCCACGTGCTCTACCAGCGCCACCCGAACCATCGGCTGATCCTCGCCAAGATCCGCGAGGTCGAGGCGCTCGCCGCCGGTGGCGACGAATCGATCGAGGTCCCGCACGATTCGATCGAGCAAGAGATGCCGTCGATGGGCACCGACGCGATCGATCTCGACGACGTCGAGGAGGTCGGCGCCGACGATCTCGAGGATCTCGACTCGGTCTCGAACGTCGCGCCCGCGAAGGCGAAGCGCGCGCCCACCGTGATGCTCGAGAAGCCCGTCGACGAGTCCGATGCCGAGACGCACTACGATCTCGGCCTCGCGTACAAGGAGATGGGCCTCATGGACGAGGCGATGAAGGCGTTCGAGAAGGCGCTGCGCGTGCCGGGCCGCGAGGTCAACTGCCGCGTGATGATCGGCATGTGCCTCCGCGATCAGGGCAACCCGTCCGAGGCGATCCAGCAGTTCAAGGCCGGCCTCCACGCCGAGCCGAACGAGCGCGAGCGGCAGAGCATCTACTACGAGATCGGCCAGACCTACGAGGCGATCGGCGATCTCGGCGAGGCGCTGTACTACTTCGAGATGGTCGCGAAGCGCGATCCGAACTTCGCCGACGCCGGTCAGCGCGTGCAGCAGCTCCGCTCGCAGGGCAGCCGCCCGCAGCACGTGGACCACGACGACATCTGACGACATCTGACGCTCATTGAGCTCACCGCCGACGATCCCCGGCTCGCCGCGTTCCACCGCGGGATCTACTGGGATGCGTTCGCCGCCCAGCACGAGCCGCTCGCGGCGTGGCAGGCAGCGCTGCGTGGTGAGACCGCGCATGCGCTGACCGTGCAGCTCGCGCTCGAGGACGACGCGATCGCAGGTGGGATCTGCTACGAGCGCTATCCGCGCAGCGGCTGCGGGCTCGTGACGTACCTCGTGGTGGCACCTGGCGCGCGTACGCGGGGCCTGGGCCGAGCGCTCCTCCAGGGCGCCGTGCGAGCCCTGACGGCACAGGCTGCGCCCGTGGTGCTCGGCGAGGTCAACGACCCGCGGGTCCACGGCACGGGCTGGGACCGGCTGGTGCGGTTCCAGCGGTGGGGTGCGCGCGTGCTCGAGGCCAGGTACGTGCAGCCGGCGCTGGGTCCAGGGCTCGCGCGCGATCGCCGGCTGGTGCTGATCGCGTTCGCTGGTGAGACGCCACTACCGGCGGAGCTCGCCGGCGCGCCGGTGCGGGAGTTCGTCGACGAGCTCTATGCGGCGACCGAGGGTGGAGCACCCGATGCCGAGGTGGCCATCCCGGATCGGCTCAGGCTCGTCGAGCTGAGCCCGAGCGCGAGATAGTGGTAAGCCTGGCAGATGGACACGCGCACCG
This sequence comes from Myxococcales bacterium, assembly GCA_016720595.1. Classification (GTDB taxonomy): domain Bacteria; phylum Myxococcota_A; class Polyangia; order Haliangiales; family Haliangiaceae; genus JABFXX01. Next base: position 46,425 of record JADKKI010000012.1, on the reverse strand, counting down.
AGTCCGACAGCATGGGCACCGTCGAGGTCGAGCAGACGCGCCTGTGGGGCGCGCAGACCCAGCGCTCGCTCGAGAACTTCCGGATCGGAACGGAGCGCATGCCGCGCGAGCTGATCGGAGCGCTGGCCACGATCAAGAAGGCCTCGGCGCTGGTCAACTCCGCGCTCGGGCTCCTGCCGGCCACGACCGCGGAGCTGATCGTCGCGGCCGCCGATGACGTGCTCGCGGGTGACCTCGAAGCGGAGTTCCCGCTCGTGGTGTGGCAGACGGGCAGCGGCACCCAGACCAACATGAACGTGAACGAGGTGATCGCGAACCTCGCGAACGAGCGCGCGGGCACGGGGAGGGGCGCGAAGGCGCCGGTTCATCCCAACGATCACGTCAACCTCTCGCAGAGCAGCAACGACGTGTTCCCGACGGCGATGCACCTCGCGATCGCGGGACGCGTGGATGCGCACCTGCTGCCGATGGTGATGCAGCTGCGCGAGACCCTCGACGCCAAGGCCACCGCGTTCGCGCACATCGTCAAGATCGGCCGAACGCACCTCCAGGACGCCACGCCGCTGACCCTGGGCCAGGAGATCAGCGGGTGGGTCGCCCAGCTCGATCACGGCATCGCGGCGATCCGCGCCACGCTCCCCGCGATCCACGAGCTCGCGCTCGGCGGCACCGCCGTGGGCACCGGCCTCAACACGCATCCGAAGTACGCAGCGATGGTCGCGGCCAAGCTCGCGGAGCTGACGGGGCGTCCGTTCGTGACGGCGGGGAACAAGTTCGCGGCGCTCGCGTCGCACGATGCCGTGGTCAGCTGCCACGGCGCGATGAAGACGCTGGCGACCAGCCTGCTCAAGATCGCGAACGACGTGCGCTGGCTCGCGAGTGGCCCGCGCAGCGGCCTCGGAGAGCTGACGATCCCGGAGAACGAGCCCGGCAGCTCGATCATGCCGGGCAAGGTCAACCCCACGCAGTGCGAGGCGCTGACCATGGTGTGCTGCCAGGTCCTGGGCAACGACGTCGCGATCTCGATCGGCGGCGCGATGGGGAACTTCGAGCTCAACGTGTTCAAGCCGCTGATCGCGCATGCGGCGCTGCAATCGATCCGCCTGCTCGGCGATGCGTGCGCCTCGTTCGAGGAGCACTGCGCGCGGGGCATCGAACCGAACCGCGCCGAGATCGATCGCAAGCTGCACGGGAGCCTGATGCTGGTGACCGCGCTGTCGCCGCACATCGGCTACGACAAGGCGGCCAAGGTCGCGAAGCACGCGCACGCCGAGGGCCTGACGCTGCGCGAGGCCGCGATCGCGCTCGGGTGGGTCACCGGCGAGCAGTTCGATGCGTGGGTGAAGCCCGAGGACATGGTCCACCCGGGCTGACCGCGCCCAGAGGGCGGGCTCGTCTGATCGGCAAGCCGAGGCGGCTGCGCAGCGGTTGTCGGGTCCTCTGGCGCGCGGCTTCTGCTTCGGCCCCTGGGGCAGGATTCTGGAAAAGTTCTCCGACCTTGGTTCCTAGCTTCCTTGGTTTGATCCTCCGGAACCAGCGGTGGATCGGTGATCGAGGTGTTGGACGCGGGGTTCTGATAGCGTCACCCGCGTGAGAACCCTCGCGATCGTGGTCCTCCTCGCGGCGTGCGGGAAGGGTGGAGACAGCACCGAGACCAAGTCGGGCTCGGCCGGAGCCGCGGGCTCGGGAGGTTCGGGCGCGGTGGTCAGCGACGTCAAGCCGACGGCGGGCTTCGAGAAGCTGACGGTCACGCGCGACGGCAAGCCGATCCCGATGGCGCGCGCGTTCATCAAGCGCGTCTCGCCCGATCAGTGGCGGCTCCAGGTCGGCGACAAGGTCGGCTCGTGCCAGGAGCTGCTGAGCGGCGTGGCCTCCGCGGTGGAGGGCGCGACCAGCTTCGTGACCACGCTGCGTCGCCGGCTCGCGCCCGACGGCATCGCGACGATCCAGGTCACCGAGTTCTGGACCGGCGGGCATCCCACCAAGGCCACGTTCTCGACCGCGCGGCTCACCGAGCCCACGGACAAGGACACCCGGGTCGAGGTCGAGCTCGCGAAGATCTCCGACGACGATGCGGGCAAGATCCTGGTCGTCGAAGGTGCGCTGGTCGCGATCGGCTGTGGCGATCAGCCGCCCGATGGCGCGGGCATCCCGAAGGACTCCCATGTCTCTGCCGCCTCGGTCAGCGTCGCGGGCAAGAAGCTCGACCTCGTCAGCGCGGTGCTGGTGGGCGATGACCTCACGCTGTCCACCGGGCCGAAGGACTGCTCGGGGATCACGCCGTGGTCGCAGGTCGTGGTGCGGCATCACGCGGGGAAGTGGACCCTCTCGGGCACGTGGTTCGAGAAGGACCACGAGGCCACCGAGAAGGCACTCCCCGAGGACACGGTGAAGGACCTCAAGGTCACGTTCGGCGCACAGGGCAACGGGAAGGATGGCCCGACGATGGCGATCACGATCGCCGGCGCGGGGAACATCGGTCCTTACCCGATCACGCTCGCCGGGACGATCGAAGCGCTCGACTGTCAGACCAAGAAGTAGCCGTCACGCTCAGGGATCGCCGCCGAGCCGCATCGCGAGGTTCGTGGCGGTGACCCGGTGGATCACCATCGCGACCTTCACGGGGCGGAAGCCATCGAACGTCACCTCGAGGCGATCGAGGCCGTCGAAGTGGAGACGATCCGCCGTGAGGAGCACGGGGCCGAGGCGCAGATCCTTGATCGTCGTATCGACCGAGCCGATCGCGCCGGTGAGTGTGCCGGGGCCGCGATCGTTGATGTCACCGGTCACCTTGAGATCCACCATGCCGGGCTGGTCATCGCCGCCGAACATGATCAGGCCGTTACCCACCTCGAGCGAGCGTGGCGCGAGCAGCCCGATCGCGATGTCGATGCTCTCGATCGCGAGCGACTGCAGGGTCTTGCGCTTGCCGTCATCGGACTTCTTGCTGGTGCCGCCGCTCCCGCTGCCGCCGATCCGGAAGTCCGAGAGCGAGCGCACCGGGACCTTGCCGAACTTGGCGAGGGTGGCGGCCTCGTCGTCGAGGTGCCAGGAGATCAGCTCGCGCGCGGAGCCCACGATCGGCACCTTCCAGGACAGGACGAGGCGATCGTCCTCGGCCGAGATGTCGATGAACCTGCCCTCGAGCCAGTCCAGGTTCTCCTCGAGCGTGCGGAAATCGATGCTGCCCTCCTGGATCGGGAGCTTCAGCTCCTGATCGAGCGTGCGCTTTCCGAGCACCGGCAGATCGAGCACGACCTTGACGGTGAGGTTGATCCGCCCCGTCAGCGAATCGAGGAAGCGCAGCCGATCCTGGCGCAGCAGAGGAGAGCCGCCGGGCTCCGCGGGGCGCTTCTCCCCGCTGCGGCCGAACGGCCCCGCCACGGTGAGCTTCATCTCCGAGAACGACACGTGTGGTGCGACGAGCTCCACGCCGGATTCGGCGCGCGTCAGCATCACCCCACGCGCCATCTCGATCCGCTCGACCCCGATGTCGAAGCGGCGGGCATCATCGCGGAGCCACACCCCGCCGAGTGAGGCGGTGTCGGCGGTCCAGCGCAGCGTATCGAGGCGGCCCTCGAGGCCCTCGAACAGCGCATCCTGGGCGCCATACGCGACGGTGCCGGAGCGGCCCTCGAGCCGGTGCGATTCGGTCCGCGGGAACACCAACCGGCGGCCGTCCTCGTCGGAGAGGTACCCGAACCGCTGGACGGAGATGTCGGTCTCGACACGATTGGGCATCGCCGCCGCGATGGTAAGCCATCCCGCGGGCGCGGGCCGTGCCGGGTCGTCGAGTTTTGGTGCGATCCGGGGCCGAGACGGATTACGATGGAGGCGTGGCGTTGTTCGACAAGCTGCATGCCATGCGGGTGGGCTCCGCGATGCTCGTGCTGGCTGCGGCCTGCGGGCGGATCGGCTACGACGAACGCCGTTCGGTGGATGCGGCGACGGTGGTGGACGTGGCCATGGCCATCACGAGCGACGCACCGCCGATCGATGCACCGGCGGTGTGCCCCGTGGATGCCCTCGAGATCGCCCCGGGCTCGACGGTGTGCATCGAGATCACGCAGCGCGGGAGTGACCCGTGGACCACCGCGAAGTCGATCTGCGAAGGGCTCGGCCGCCGGCTGTGCGCCGACGCCGAGTGGCTCGCAGGCTGCACCAACCAGCCCACGCTGATGAACATGGTGGGTGATGACTACGAATGGGTCGCCGAGGAGGCAGCGGGGATCGCCCAGAAGCGTGGCGCCTCCTCGTGCGATGACTCCTCGTCGCACGCGGTCGTCGATCCGTATGGCTACCGCTGCTGCGTCGACAAGAACTAATCGAACACGACGGTCTTGCCCGCATAGAGGAGGATCCGATCCTCGAGGTGATAGCGGACCGCCTGCGCGAGGGCGCGCTTCTCGAGATCGCGCCCCTTGCGGACCAGGTCCTCGACGGAGTCGCGGTGCGAGCAGCGGATCGTGGCCTGCTCGATGATCGGCCCCTGATCGAGATCCGCCGTGACGTAGTGGCTGGTGGCGCCGATCAGCTTCACGCCCTTCTCGTACGCTTGCTTGTACGGGTTCGCGCCGACGAACGCGGGGAGGAACGAGTGGTGGATGTTGATGATCCGCGACGGATACTTCGCCACGAACGCCGCGGACAGGATCTGCATGTAGCGCGCGAGCACCACGAGATCGATGTGCGCCGCCTCGATCAGCTCGGTGGCGGCCGCCTCCTGGGCGGTGCGGGTCTCGGCGGTCACCGGCAGGTGGTGGAACGGGACGCCGAAGTGCGCCGCGATCGGTGCCGCATCGGCGTGGTTCGAGATCACCATCGCGATCTCGCAGGCCAGCTCGCCCGCGCGGTGGCGGAGCAGCAGATCGTAGAGGCAGTGGTCCTGCTTCGAGACGAAGATCGCCACGCGCCGCACGCGGTTCGCGTACGAGAGCTTCCAGTCCATGGCCATGCGCTCGCCGACCTCGCGGATCCCGGTCTCGAGCGAGACGCGATCGGTGGTCAGCGACGCCAGATCGAAGCGCAGGCGCTGGAAGAACATCCCGGCGACCGAATCGGTGTGCTGATCCGAATCGAGGATGTTGGCGCCGTGCCCGTAGAGCACCTGAGCGAGCGAGGCGACGAGCCCCTTGCGATCCTGGCAAGCGACGAGCAGCGTCGCGACATGCGCGGTCATGCCCCTCGATGGTAGCACCGGGCGCGAGGATCCTCGCCATCGCTCCGTGGCCCTGTGGTATGGCTTCCCCACGATGCGACTCCTCGTTGCCGCTGTCATCTTCGTGACCGCCGCCTGCGGTGGTGATCAGATCCACAACTTCCATCTGGCGTGGCGCAGCGCCGATACCTCGGTCAAGCCGAGCCCCACCGTGGGGCAGGCGCTATCCGCGGTGCCCGTGGCGTTCGGACTGCGCGATACGCGCCCCGATCCGTCCGCGGTGGGGACCGACGAGGACAGCGGCCACGTGGTCCGGACCATGGACAACGTCGCGAAGTACTGCAGCGATCGGTTCGGCGACATGCTGCGCAACGCCGGCGCGCGGCTCAACGAGCAGCCGCAGGCCGTGCTCGAAGCCGACCTGATCGAGTTCAAGGTCGACGAGGGCGGCACGTTCAAGGGCGTGGTGCGCGTCCGCGTGACGATGCGCCGCGCGGGCGGGCCGGACTGGTCGCGGGTCTATGAAGGCACGAGCACGCGCTGGGGCAGGTCGCACAGCGCGGAGAACTTCAACGAGGCGCTCTCGAACGCGCTGTCCGAGGCCACCACGAAGCTCCTCCACGACGAGGATTTCGGGCGCGCGCTGCTGGCACCTCCGCCGTCCGCAGGGACCTGAGCGCGATGTCAGCCCTCGCGCCAGACGTGCTGGTGATCGGAGCGGGACCCTCGGGTTCGGTCGTCGCCGCGCTCCTGGTGCAGCGCGGCTACAGCGTACTCGTCCTCGAGAAGCAGCACTTCCCGCGGTTCTCGATCGGCGAGAGCCTGCTGGCGTACAGCGCGCAGCTCCTCCAGGAGGCGGGCCTGCTCGATGCGGTGCTCGCCGCGGGCTTCCAGTTCAAGAACGGCGCGACCTTCGTGTGCGACGAGCAGTACGAGGAGTTCAACTTCTCCAACAAGACGACTGCCGGCCTCGGGTTCACGTTCCAGGTGCTGCGGTCCGAGTTCGATCACCTGCTCGCCAAGGAGGCGGAGCGGCTCGGCGCCACCGTGCGGTACGGCGTGGAGATCACGGCGATGACGCCGGGCGAGCAGCCCACGGTCACCGCGCGCACCGAGGCGGGCGAGGTGGAGATCTATCGGCCGCGCTTCGTGCTCGACGCGAGTGGGTTCGGTCGCACGCTGGCGCGCCTGCTCGAGCTGGAGAAGCCCTCGGACTTCCCGGTGCGCGCCGCGCGGTTCGCGCACGTGCAGGACAACATCGTCGCCGGCGTGTTCGATCGCCAGAAGATCCGGATCGGCATCAACCCCACGGATCGCGACGTGTGGTCGTGGGTGATCCCGTTCCCGAACGGCGTCAGCTCGGTCGGGATCGTGGCCACGCGCGAGCACCTCGCGAAGTACACCGGCACGCCGGAAGAGCAGTACTGGGCGATCATGGCGGACGAGCCCAAGCTGCGCACGCTGCTCGGCAACGCACACACCGTGCGGCCGGTCGGCGAGATCGTCGGCTACGCCGCGAACGTCAAGACGCTGCACGGCCCTGGGTTCGCCTTGCTCGGCAACGCCGCCGAGTTCCTCGATCCCGTGTTCTCCTCGGGCGTCACGATCGCGCTGCACTCGGCGAAGCTCGCGGCGATCGCGCTCGATCGGCAGCTCCGCGGCGAGGCCGTGGACTGGCAGCACGAGTTCGCCGAGCCGCTGATGTTCGGCGTCGAGACGTTCCGCACGTTCGTCACCGGCTGGTACGACCGAAGCCTCCAGGACGTGATCTTCTTCCCGTCGAAGGAGCCCACGATCCACCGGATGATCTGCTCGGTGCTCGCGGGCTATGCGTGGGATCCGGCGAACCCGTACAACGGGCCGCAGTCCGGCCGCCGGCTGCGCGCGCTCGCGGGGATGTGTCGCGACGGGACGGCGAGCAAGGTCGGGGCCTCGGGGCTCACGTGAACGAAGGCCACGCCATCACCGGCGCGGCGATCGCCAACTGTCTGGGCACCGACAACGCCACGGTGTTCGAGCGTGCCTTCGCGGGCGCCGAGGCATTCTCGCCGAGCGCCGCGTACCACGAGTTTCCGTTCACGACCGCACTCGGGATCCTGCCCGCGTTCACGCCTGGCCCCGACGACGTGCTCGCGTGCACGCCCACGCGCCTCGCGAACGTGGCGCTCGCCTCGGTGCGCCAGCTGCGGCCCCACGTTCGCGCGGCGGCGGCGCGCTGGGGATCGCGGCGGATCGCGTACGTGTTCGCGAGCTCCACGGGTGGGCTCGAGCAGACGGAGCGCGCGATGGCGCCGAGCGGCGGCGCACCACGCACCGAGGTCCGCTACGCCGATCACGGGATCGATGCGACCACCGAGGCGATCATGCGGTTCCTCGGGATCGAGGGGCTGCAGATGGCGGTGTCCACCGCGTGCTCGTCGAGCTTCAAGGCGCTGGCCTCGGCGAGCCGCCTGATCGATCACGGCCTCGCAGACGCGGTGGTCGTCGGCAGCGCGGATTCGCTGTGCCGCACCACCGTGTTCGGCTTCCACAGCCTCGGGCTCACGGCGCCCACCGCGACCCAGCCGTTCTCGCGCGAGCGCAACGGGATCACGCTCGGAGAGGGCTCGGCGTACGTGCTGATCGAGCGCGCGACCGAGGCCACGCGGCGCGGTGCGCTGGCCTGGGTGGCAGGGCGGGCGCGGCCTCCGACGCGTTCCATCACACGAGCCCGCACCCCGAGGGGCTCGGTGGGCAGCTGTGCATGCGCCAGGCGCTCGAGCGCGCCGGCCTCTCGCCGAACGAGATCGATTGCGTGAGTGCGCACGGCACCGGGACCAAGCTGAACGATGCGGCGGAGGCGATCGCCGTGACCCGCGTGTTCGAGCGCGCCGTGCCGCTGACCGCGACCAAGAGCCTGACCGGGCACACGCTCGGCTCCGCCGGTCTGACCTCGCTCGTCCTCGCGATCGAATCGCTGCGCCGTCAGGAGATCCCGGCGACCCTGCGCGCCGCGCCCGTCGATGACAGCCTCGGTGTGACCGTCGTCGCCGAGCGCACCGCGGCGAACCTTCGGCACGTGCTGGTCAATGCGTTCGGCTTCGGCGGCAGCAACGCGAGCGTCGTGATCTCGAGGCGCGCGTGACCACCGTCGGGCCGGTCCAGCTCCTCGGGGCGAGCTTGTTCTCGACCCATCACGCCTCCGCGCTCGATGCGCTCGAGGGCCGCGAGCGCGCGTTCACCGCACCCACGTTCCCGCTGCTCGTCGCGCGCGCGCGGCGGTTCACGAGCCTCGTCACGCAGATGCACATCGAGGTGATCGGGGCGCTGCCGGGTGCCACCGAAGCGGCGAGCGCCGTGTTCGCCACCTGCCACGGCGAGATCCAGACGGCGGAGACCCTGATCGCGGATCTCCGCGATGCGCAGCTCGTGAGCTCGGCGCGGTTCGCCCTCAGCGTGCACAACAGCCCCTCGGGCGTACTGGTGGCCAGGGGGAACACCGCCCCGACGACGACGATCACCGGCGACAACGCCGTCGCCGCGAGCTGGCTCGAGGCCGTGCTCACCGTGCTCGACACCGGCCGGCCCGTGCTCCTCAGCATCGCCGACGAGCCGGTGCCCGCCGTGTTCCACGGCCCTGCGAATCCCGTCGGCGTCGCGGCCGCGTTCCTGCTCGGACCCTCCGCGCGCGAGGGCCACCACGTCGAGCTCGCGATCACGCGCGGCGCGAACCCGCCCGATCGTGAACCGGCCCGCGGCCCGGCCCTCGGCTTCGATCTCGTGCGGGTGCTCGCCTCGGCCGCCTCGCGGCGGTCGGTCGCGCTCGGTGCGATCGAGCCGGGCGCCGCGCTCGAGCTGCAGTTCCTCGCCGCGGGGCACGCACGTGAGCGGCGCGCTGGGCCCGGTGGCGGACTATCTCCTGCATCGTCCGCCGATGCTGCTGATCGATGACATCGTCGATGTTTCGACGGACCGCGCGATCTGCAGCACGACCATCCGCCCCGATTGCGTGTTCGCGATCGAGGGGCAGGTGCATCCCAGTGCGATGATCGAGTTCGTGGCGCAGGCCTGTGCGATCTGGGCGGGCGTGACCTCCGCGCGCGAGGGCAAGCCACCGCGCCTCGGCTTCATCGTGAGCTGCCGCGAGGCGGCGTTCTCCGTCAACAGCTTCCACGTCGGCGACGAGCTGACGATCGCCGCCACCAAGATCCTCGGCGAGGATCAGCTCGCCTCGTTCGACGGCACGGTCACGCGCGGCGATCAGATCTGCGTGACGATCCAGCTCTCGGTCGTGGATGCCGAGCTCGCGGGAGGGCAGCCGTCGTGAGCCGCAAGGTGGCGCTGATCTCGGGGCGAGCCGTGGCATCGGCGCGGCGGTGGCGCGCACGCTCGCCGGGACGGCCTCGACGTGATCCTGACCTGCGTGCAGCAGCGGGCCGCGGCCGATGCGATCGCAGAGGAGCTCCGTGCGCTCGGCGGCAAGGCGTGGGTGGCGCAGTTCGATGTGCGCGATGCCGAGGCGTCGCGCGCGGCGATCGAGCAGCTGCTCGCGGAGACCGAGATCCACATCGTGGTCAACAACGCCGGCGTGGTGGCGGATGCACCGTTCCCGGGCCTCACCGGCGAGGCGTGGCATCGCGTGGTGGACACCACCCTCGATGGGTTCTTCAACGTCACCCAGCCGCTCGTGATGCCGATGGTGCGCCGCGTGGGGCGCATCATCAACATCTCGAGCATCGCGGGCGTCACCGGCAATCGCGGCCAGGTGAACTATGCCGCCGCGAAGGCGGGCTTGATCGGCGCCACGAAGTCGTTGGCGCTCGAGCTCGCGAGCCGCAACATCACGGTCAACGCGGTGGCCCCCGGCCTGATCGATACCGAGATGATCGCCTCCGCGCCGATCGAGGGAGATCCTCGCACGTGCCCATGCGCAGGGTCGGGACCGCGCAGGAAGTAGCTGATCTTGTGGCGTTTATTGCCAGTGAGAAGGCGTCTTACATGACCGGGCAAGTGCTCTCGATCACGGTGGGTTGTAGCGGTCCGACCGGGTCGAACCAGAGCGGGTGATGTGGTACCCAACGCTGCTCTGGAGGTAACTGATGAGGCGGGTTGTCGTGACCGGAATCGGCATCGCCAGCCCGCTGGGCTGCGACTTCGGCGAGGCGTCTGCACGCCTGCGAGCCAACGAGCACGGCATCACCACCATGCCGGAGTGGGATGCGCTCGCACTTCGCCGCGCGTGGCCGCCCCGGTGCGGATCCTGAAGGCGCCCGAGATCCCGCACAAGGCCGCTCGCACGATGGGCCGCGTGGCGCAGCTGGCGACGATCGCCACCGATCTCGCGATCGGCGATGCGGGCCTGTCCGCGGACGAGTCGCCGACGGCACGATCGGCCCCGCCCATGGCAGCACGCACGGCTCGTCTCAGGCCAACGAGGACTGGGTCCGCAAGCTGCGTGTCGCAGAACGGCTTCCCCGGGATGACGGCGACCACGTATCTGAAGTTCATGAGCCACACCACGGCCGGCGAACCCGCGATCCACTTCGGCGCGCATGGCCGCGTGCTGTGCACCCGGCGGCGTGCGTGAGCGCCACGCAGGCGATCGGCCAGGGCTTCGAGACCATCGCGAGCGGCCTCTCCGATGATGGTGTGCGGTGGCGCTGAGGAGCTCCACTTCAGCCACGCCGCGGTGTTCGACATGCTCCACGCCGCGAGCAAGGCGTTCAACACCACGCCCGAGCTGACCCCGCGCCCGTTCGATCAGCGCCGTGATGGCCTCGTGGTCGGCGAGGGCGCGCACGCTGGTGCTCGAGGAGTACGGAGCGCGCCGTGAAGAGCGGCAAGAAGATCCACGCCGAGATCCGGCTTCGGCACCAACTGCGACGGTACGCACGTGACCAACCCATCCGCGGATGGACGCGGCGATGGAGCTGGCGCTGAAGTCGGCGCAGGTCGGCCCCGAGGCGATCCAGTACGTCAACGCGCACGCCACCGGCAACTCCGTCGGCGATGTGGCGGAGAGCCGCGCCACCGGCGCTGTTCGGCGATCGCGCCGGTCAGCCTGCCCGCCAAGGGGCAATCCTTGGGTCGCACGCCTGGCGCGTGCGGCGCGATTGAGATGGCGTTCACGATCGCGATGCTGCGCGAGGGCTGATCGCTCCCACGCGCAACCTGGAGGTCGTGGGCGTGGGCTGCGCGCCGCTCTCCTCCGATCTAGGGTGCCGCCGCCGGCCAGTCGCAGCGCTAAGCCCACGCAAGTGATGTGTAATGTTCGCGTTCGGCGTCGTCAACACGAGCCTCGTCCTCACGGGGTTGAGCGAGCCGCCGGGCGCTGAGAGCCTTCGCCGCCAAGGGGGTGGCTTCGCGGCGGCGCGCCGCGGCAGGCCTCCTGGCCCCGGGCTGGGCCGCGCTCGTGATCCTGTGATCGCGCTCGTGACGATCGGGCTTTCCACGTACGCGATCGTTCATCCGCGCAGCCAGTTCTTCGTGCCGGTGATCGATCGGTTTGGCCGCGTGATCCGATCGTCGCGCTCACGTTCGATGATTGCCCCGATCCCAGTTCACGCCGCGATCCTCGGACGTGCTCGCCGCGCACCAGGCACGCCACGTTCTTCGTGCCCGCTCGGAGCGCGCGGCCCGATACCCCGTAGATCGTCCAGCGCATCCATCGCGAAGGGCACAGCGTGGCACGCACACGCAGCACCACACGCTGCGCTTCCACTTCGGCAGCCGGGCGCATGTGACCCGCGAGATCGAGGACGCGATCGCCGTGGTGGGCCAAGCTCCTGCCCGCGCCCCCCACGCTGTTCCGCCTGCCGAGGCTGGCACGCCACCGTTCGTCGCGGGCTGGCGGAGGTTGCGTGGCCTGACCTGCGTGACCTGGTCGGTGCGAGGGCTGACTCGCTGCGCACCACCGCCGACAAGATCGTCGCGCGCGTGGCGCCCAGTCTCGTGCCCGGCGCGATCGTACCTTTGCACGATGGCAGGGGCTCGGCGGCGGCGCGGATCGCGAGCCCACGCTGGCCGCCCTCGAGACGCTCCTCGGCGAGTGCAAGACGCGCGGCCTGCGCTGGGTGGCCGCTGACGGCGTGGGAGGGCGCCATTCCGGACCACGTCCCCTCGGAGCCCACGGCCCGCGGTTACTCCGCCCGCGGAGACGTCACGCCTGCTGCGCCCACGCCCGCGGGAGACCGCGCCGCCGGACCCCGCCCTCCGGATCCTCTATCCGGTACAAGGCGTGGCCCCCGGCGCCGCTGTACTGGCCGTATCGGGCGGTGCGCACGCTGCTGGTCGCCTCGTGCTTCGCGTGGTTCTCGGGCGGCGCCGATCGCGTGCTGGACGATGCCGCTGTTCATGTTGTTGTGGCCCGGCACGCGCCCGTGAAGATGCATCGCGTGCAGCGGTTCGTGCGGGCGGTTTCCACCCGTTCCAGCGCCACGACGCGGGTGATGCGCCTCTACCACCGCGTCAGCCCGACGAAGTTCGCGCGGCCGAGCGCGGAGCTTCGTCTCGACCCCGGTGGTGCTGATCGCGAACCACCCTCGCCGTGCGATAACTTCGATCGCGTCGCTGTATCCAAGCGCGGTGGCCGTGGCGCGGACGAGCCGCCCGCGAATACCCGGTGCTCGCCCGCTCGTGCGGGCCTGCGGGTCCGTGCCGGTCGGCGTCCGCACGCTCCAGGACTCGGAGGAGCGGCTGCGGACGGGGTCCGACGTGTTGATCTTCCTCGCGGTGGCACCCGGTCGCCGCTCGGCCCCGCGCTCCAGCTGCGCCCCATCGCGGGGCGTTGGAGCTCGCGGCGCGCGCCAAGGTGCCGCCTGTGATGTTGGAAGCTTTCCGCGCGCCGCCGATCCTGTCGAAGCGGCGGCCGATCTGGAAGATCGCCGATACGACGGCCCTGTTCACCGTCGAGGCGGCATCGACAGATTCATGGCGCCGGCCTGAACCTCGATTCCATCGATGCCCTCGAGCTCGCCACCGCGACCGCCCTCAAGTACGACGAACAGGTCAGACAGGACCAGGACACGCGGGATGCGTTCCGCTCGGTGAATCACCTCGCCGAGTCTATCACGCTGCAGCGCGCGAAGCCCGAGTAGCCGCGCGGGCTAGAATGCGCCGGAGACGGCGAAGCCCGACGAGCCGTTGCCGAACATCGGCGTGATGCTGAGCTGATCGTTGCGCACGAGGAGCGTCTTCGGGTTGGTGAGCCCGTAGATCAGCATGATCGCGCCTGCGGTCCGCGCGAGCCCGAGGTGCACGAGCCACACTTTTGCCGGTGTCGCCTGGCTCGCGCATCTTGAGGAAAAACGGCCCGGCGACCGGGACGAGAGCGCCGCGGGTGTTCGTGGAGCTTATCGTTGCCGCGACGGAGATCTCGCCGATCGCCCCGGCGAGCATCGAGATCCCGTGGTCACGCCGGAACGGCACGGCGCCGCCGATGATCAGGCCCTTTCCGCGCGCGCGTGACCTTGTGGTAGCCGTGCGGCACCGGGCGTTCGGATCGAAACCCGGTGGATCTCTTCGGGGCCCGCGGGCTCGGGCGCCACGTAGGCTGCGGCGGCACGTAGGGCTGCGGATACGGTTGTGGCTGCGGATACGGCTGCGGGTATGGCTGCGGCTGGGGACAGCGGGTTGCGGCTGCGGCGCGTACGGCTGCGGAGAGTCATCAGCGCGGGCGACGTGTGCCTGAGACAGGGTGACGATCGCGAGGGCGATGCCGGCAAACCGAACAGTGCTGTTGATCACGAAGCCTCCACCAACCCCGAGAGTAACACCCCCGCGCACCGCCACATCTGGCAATCCCTGGCCGCTATGCGACGCAGGTCAGCAACGTGTGGCTGGTTCCGATCGGCTCGTCGGTGGTGATCGAGCTGCGCCTTCGGGATCAGGTCGAGGAAGTCCTGCGAGTGGTACATGCGGCTCGTGCCGTTCGCCATGCAGGAAAAGTACAGGCTCGTCCCTGGGAGGCAGAGAGCCCGGCGACCTCGTTGGGCTGACGATCCGGGAACGCCTCCATCACGCACAGGCGGCCACCCGGCGCGAGGGCAGCGCGGCCACGCTCGAGGAGGCGGACGATGTCGGGCTCGGCGAAGCAATCGAGGAACTGGCTCATCCACACCACGTCGAACCCCGTCGGGAACGCGCGCGTGTGGTCGAGCAGATCGATCGGCACGGTGCGCAGCCGCGCTGCGAGCCCGGCGGCGACGGCGTTCTTCTGCAGCTGCTGCAGCTGGCCCGGGTGATCGAGCACGGTGACCTCGACGTCCGGATCCTGCGCGAGGCAGTGGAGCGCCCACTTGCCCGTGTTGCCGCCCACGTCGAGCAGCTTCTTCGGGCGCGGCGCGAACACGCGCGGGAACGCCAGCGGGAACGCACCGTCGGATGAAGTGATCGAACGCGAACCAGCTCTTCTGCACCGCCTCGGGGAGCTGGGTCAGGCCCTCGTAGATCGTGGACCAGCTGCCGAACACGCGCAGCCCCGCGGGCGTGCCCGTGCGGAGGCTCTCCTCCATGTGCACCGCGCCCGCGTAGCAGATGTCCTGGACGAAGTTGGCGTTGACCTTCGTCATCTCGTCGAACAGCCAGAGGTACCCGCATCGGTGAGCCGATATCTTCCGCCGTCGAGCGAGACCAGCTCGAGCGCCAGGCAGCCCTCCAGCAGCACCCGGGCCGCGTACAGCGAGACCTTGGCCTGGGTGGCGACCTCGGCGGGCAGGAGGCCCGTGGTCTTGGCCGCGTGGACCACCCCGAGGACGCCCATGTTGCGTGCGGCCATGGCGGCCTGGAACAGCAGTGGGGAGAACGCGAGAGCGTGCACCTGGTGGTACTGCCTCGGAACGCGCTTACGACGGCCAGCCATGCGGAACTTTACGCATTTTCGCGTGCTCTACACCACGTCGCGGCGCACGATCAGGCTTGAATTCGACCTTCGGTCACTACACTACGCGACGCGTATGGAAGCATCGTCCAGGCGAGAGATCCTTCGGGAAATCCAGCTCATGATGAATGAGCTGTTCCGCTCGATCCGGCGCGGGTGCAGCCGGCGGCACGGTGATCGAGGATCTCGATCTCGATAGCCTGGACGCGATCGATCTCGCGGTGAAGGTCGAGGAGACCACGGGCCTCGCGTTCGACGAGGCCAAGATCCGCGAGCTCAAGACGATCGAGGACGTGATCATCGCGATCGGCGGCATGGTCGGATCAGGGGCGTGGCCGCCCTACGCACGGCCACGGCGGCACGATCCGAGTGATGATGCGCGGCGCAGCCTTCGCGATCATGGCGGTGCTGAGCGGGCGCGCGATCGCCGCCCCGGCCGCTGGATCCGCGAGCGCGCCTGCGACGAAGCCTGCGGCGCCTCCGCGGCAAGCCTGCGGCGCGAAGTCTGCTCCGGCGAAGCCTGCTTCCGCGACCTGCCCGTCCCCGCTGCGAAGCCTGCTCCAGGATCGCCTGCTCCGGCCGTCGCACAGCGCGGCGCCGCGATCGATCCGGTGCTCGCGCTGCTCAAGCTCGATCGGTTCGCGTGCAAGTTCACCGAGGAGAAGCACGTGGCGCTGCTCGCCCGCCCGCTGAAGTCCACGGGCACGATCTACTTCGAGCGCGACAAGGGCATCGCGCGCACCACGCTGACGCCGAAGCTCGCGCAGGTGGTGCTGACGCGGACCACGCTGCGGATCCGCAAGGACAACAAGACCGAGGAGATCCCGCTCGACAAGAGCAAGGACCTCAAGGCGTTCGCGCTGATCTTCCCCACGCTGCTGCGCGGCGATCGCGCCGGAGCTCGAGAAGGCGTTCGACCTCGTGCTCGAGGGCGATGCGAACAGCGCGTGGGCGCTGACGTTCACGCCGAAGGCCGCGTCGCTCGGCAAGCTCGTGAAGACCGTCGTGGTGCGCGGCAGCGCGAGCCAGGTCGCCTCGCTCCGCGTGCTCGAGGCGAGCGGTGACTTCACCGAGACGCAGCTGACCGACATCAAGAAGAACGGCGACGTGCCAGACACCGAGATCGCGACGGCGTTCGGAGCCCCTTGAAGCACTGGCGGGCCCGCGCCGCGACGCTGGTGGTGCTGCTCGGGGCCGCTCTCGGGTTCGCCGCTGCGCTGCCGCACCTCACGTTCACGACGAAGATCACCGACTTCCTCCCCGACGACAGCGAGGATCGCGGTGCGCAGATCGCGGCGCTGCTCGCCGAGAGCGAGCTGTCGCGGGTGATGGTGATCGATCTGTCGCTGGGGCCGGCGGCCAGCGGTTCGGGCACCGCCGCCGAGCGGCATCGACGCGCCCCACGACCCTGCGCCCCTGCCGACGCTCGCGCGCGCGCTGGTGACGTTCCTGCGCACGCAGCCCGATGTGGCGGTGGCGCGAAGCGGGATTCACCGAGGCCGACACCGAGGCGATGCTCGCGTTCCTCGGCGCCTGGCCCGCGACGACCTTCCTGCCGCGCACCGCGTACACCGACGAGGCCGCTCGCGTGCGGCTCGGGAAGCTCGAGGAGCAGCTCGGTGGCCCGATGGGCGTGGTGGTGCGGCAGACCGCGCCGCGCGATCCGCTGTCGGGCATGTGGGAGCCGCTCGAGGCGCTGCGGGGCTCGCGCGGAGACACGCTGATCGACGAGGACGGCATCGTGATGTCCGCGGATCACGCGCACGCGTTCGTGTTCGTGGAGACCCGCTCGTCGCCGTTCGAGAGCACGTCCCAGCGGCGGTTCCGCGCGGTGCTCGAGGAGTGGATGGCGAGCGCGGCGCCGCGCGAGGCGCGGATGCAGACCTCGGGGACCGCGCAGTACGCGATCGCCTCGGAGGCGCAGATCAGGGCGACGTGAACCGGATCGGCATCATCTCCACCATCGGGATGCTGCTGATCTTCCTCGCGCTGTTCGGCTCGGTGCGGCTGATCCTGATCGGCTTCGTGCCGATGCTGTTCGGCAGCGCCGTCGCCATCCTCGGCTGTCAGGCGCTGTTCGGCGAGATCCACGGCATCACGATCGCGTTCGGCACCTCGCTGCTCCGGCGTGGGCCTCGATTACGTGGAGCACTACTACGCGCACTTCGTGCTCACGCCCGAGGTCCCGGCCGCCACCACGATGAAGCTGGTGGGGCCGAGCATCGTCCTCGGTGCGCTCACCACGATCATCGGCTTCGTCGGCCTCGGCGCCTCGGGCCTGATGGGGCTGCGCCAGATGGCGGTGTTCGCGGTGATCGCGATCATCGCCTCGATGGCGGCCACCTACTGGATGGTGCCGCGCTGGATGCCGGTGATGTACCGCCCGCCGCGCACCCTGGGGCTCGTCAATCGCGGCGTGCTCGCGCTGCTCGCGCGCCTGACGGCGCGGACCTGGGGCCGCACGTCGCGCCTCGTGGTGGTGGGAGTCGCGCTCGCCGCCACCGCCGTGGGGCTGCGCGCGGTGCAGTTCTCCGACAACGTCAACATGCTCGTCGACGACGCGGGCCCGCACGTGATCGAAGACCACGCCGTGCGCGCGCGGCTCGGCCCGGAGAGCAGCTCGTTCGCCGTGGTCACCGCGGCCACCGACGACGCGCTCCTGACCGCGATCGGCACCGCCTGCACCGAGCTCGAGCGCGCCCAGGCGGCGGGCACCGTGACCTCGTTCGTGCCGCTCGCGCGCATGCTGCCGAGCCGCGAGGAGCAGGCCGCACGGCTCGAGGCCGCACGCGCCGCGGCTCCGCGCCTCCGCGCGCTGATGACCGAGCTCGGGTTCGTGCCGGAGCAGTTCCAGGCGTACTGGGATGGGATCGCCGTGGCTGCGCCCCAGGTCCTGACGCTGGCGGATGCGGCGCTCGCCGCTCGCGCCGCTGCTCACCGCGTGGGTGCCGGCGCAGACCACGCCGATCGCGCTGATCCCGCTGGTGGGCGTGAAGGATCTCGCGGCGCTGCGGGCGGCCGTGCCGGGTGCGTCGATCATCGCGCCGGCGGAGACCATCGTCGATCTGTTCCGCGGCGTGCGCGCGGACGGTGGTCTCGTCGCTGATCGGCTTCGCCGCGATCTGCCTGCTGCTGCTCGCGCGCTACCGGAGCCCGCGCAAAGGTCCTGGTCGCGCTCGGCCCGGCGGTGCTCGCGTGCGTGGCCACCGTGGGCACCCTGGTGGCGCTCGGCACGCCGCTGACGATCTTGCACGTGATGTCGCTGTTCCTCGTGGTGTCGCTCGGCGTCGATTTCGGGATCTTCTTCGTCGACACCATGGCCTCGCTCGAGGAGGCTGCCCGCACGATGGTGTCGATCCTCACGGCCTCGCTCACGACGATCTTGTCGTTCGGGCTGCTCGGGCTGAGCCAGAGCCCGGGCCTCGCGGCGATCGGCGTCACCGTGACGCTCGGCGTGACGTTCAGCCTGGTGTGCTGCTTCCTGATGGCCGCGCTCGCCGGACCGAGGCTCGTGGCGAAGGTGGCGGCGAGGACCGCATCGACGATCCACGCAGCCTCGTCGACGGGGACGCGTTCGGCGGTGGCGCGCTCGGCGGCGGTAGTCACCAAGCTCGGCCTGGTCACGTTCGTGGGGATGCTCGCGCTGGCGGCCTGCGGACATCCGCCGCGACAGAGCACGATCTCGGCGAGCGCGCCGGCGGAGTACCCGGGCGTGCTCCACGATCCGAGCACGATCGCGCAGAACTTCATGGTGCGGCAGAGCCTCAAGATCCGCACGCAGCGCGACGGCAGCCCGTCGACGCGGAGCTCGATGCCGTGGTGCAGAAGCAGGCGACACGCTCCTCGTGATCGGCCTCGGCCCGATGGACGTCAAGGCGTTCACGCTCACCCACAAGGCCGACAAGATCGAGTTCGTCAGCTCGTGGGCCCCGAGCTGCCGTTCTCGCCGCGCAACATCGTGGTGGACGTGCATCGCGTGTTCTTCAAGCGGCTCCCCGCGCCCACCGACGCTCACTACTCCGGCGTGCTGAAGGGCGAGCTCGACGGCGAGCACGTGGAGGAGACCTGGCAGGAGGGCCAGCTCCGCGCGAGCGTGTTCACGCGGCCCGGCGAGCCCAAGCTCAAGGGCGCGATCCGCGTGCAGCTCGGCGCCGGGTGCGAGCCCGCGCACTGCGAGCCGGTGTCGGCGACGCTGCGCAACGGGTGGTTCGGCTACAGGCTGACCATCGTCAACGAGGGCTACGAGCGGCTGTGATGGAAACTGGCGCTCAACATCCTCTCGGCGCTGTTCCTCGTGGCCTCGCCGTGGGTGCTGTACTGGACGCTGTCGCAGCAGGACGTGACGATCGCCGCGCTCACCCTTGTGGGCTGGGTGATCGTGCGCACCATCCCGATCCTGCTGTCGGCGAAGCGCGAGCAGCGCAGGGCGGCGCTGCAGCTCCCCGCGATCGCGCTCGTGTTCGCGGGCCTCGGCTGGATCTCGAACAACGGCACGTGGCTCCTGATCCTGCCTTCGGCCACGCAGGCCGCATTCGGCCTGGCGTTCCTGCGCTCGCTGTCGAGCACGCCGCTCGTCGAGCAGTTCGCGCGGATGATCGATCCGGACCTCAGCGTGCCCAAGCAGGCGCACTGCCGCAGCTGGACCAAGATCTGGGGCGGCTATCTGTTCGTGCTCGCCGCGATCGGGCTCGTGCTCGCGGGCGCGGCGAGCCTGAAGCTGTGGACGATCTACGTCGGGATCCTCAGCTACGTGCTGATCGGCCTGCTGTTCGCCGTCGAGTACATCACGCGCAAGATCCGGTTCCGGGATTACGGCCGCAATCCGCTTGACTGGGTCCTGGCCAGGGTGTTCCCTCCGGCTCGTTCCGACGTGAGCTGATGCCGAGCTCCCTCCTACATCTCGACGGTGAGACGCAGCGGGACCTGATCGCGCAGGCCCGCAGATCGCCGCGCTGCTCGGGCAGGCCGGGTCGGCTGGGCAGGCGACATCGCCCGGGGCAGCGGGGGCGGGGCGGCGGAAAGGGGGGGCAGGCACCACCGACGGGGTCGGCGGGGCAGGGAACATCAGCGGGGTCGGCAGGTCGTCGTGTCGTGCTGTCGTGCCGGCGCGCGGATGCGTACGTGCCGGGGCTGCTCGGTGCCTGGCTCGCGGGCGCGACCGTGGAGCTGTTGCCCAACGTGGCCGCGGGCACGCTCGATCGCGTGGATGCGGATCCCGAGCTGTCGTACGTGCTCCACGACGATCCCGCGCGGCAGGCTCGCTCGTCCAAGGCGATCTACGTGCCCGCGATCCTCGTTGCCGCGGGCACTGCGCCTTCGACGTTCGTCGGCGCCGCCGCGGGCGCCGCGCCCTCCGCGCTCGCGACGACGATCCCCGTGCCCGCGCTCGCGGTGCGGATGACGACCTCCGGGACCACCGAGCGCCCGCGTTACGTGGTCAAGACCGCGGCGCAGCTGCTCGGCGAGCTCGACGTGCTGGTCAACCTGTTCCCGCGCGCGCGCTGCGTGATGTCGACGGTGCCGCTCTCGCATCTGTTCGGCCTGCTGTTCGGTGCGCTGTTGCCGCTTCGGTTCGACGCGCGGATCGTGAGCCACGAGGCGCTGCTGCCCGCGGATGTCGCGAGCGTCATCGAGCGCGAGGGCGTGGATCTGCTGATCAGCACCCCCGCCCACCTGCGCGCGATGGCCGAAGCTCCGATGCCGCGCGACCTGCGCGTGATCTCGAGCGGTGCGCGGATGCCGGGCGAGCTGCACACGGGTCTCGCCACCGCGCACGGCTGGCACGTCACCGACATCCTCGGCTCCACGGAGACCGGCGGCATCGCCACGCGCACGCACCCGATGCACGCGTGGACCCCGCTGCCCGGCGTGACCGTCTCGGCGCCCGACAACCAGCTCGTGGTGGAATCACCGTGGGGCGGGGCGCCTCGTGTGGAGATCGGTGATCGCATCGAGCTGCGCGCGGACGGCACGTTCCACTACCTCGGGCGCGATCAGGAGCTGATCAAGATCGCGGGCAAGCGCGCGGCCACGCACGAGCTCGAGGCCACGATCCGCGCGGTGCCCGGCGTCACCGACGTGGCGGTGCTCGTCCATGCGATGCTCGGCAAGGAGCCGCGGATCGCCGCTGCGATCTGTGTGGCAGAGGGCGCACCGTCGGGCGCGACGAGATCGGTGCCGCGGTGCGCCGGCAGTTCGATGCGGTGTTCGTGCCCAAGCTCCTCAAGATCGTGCCGCGGATCCCGCGCACCGAGCGCGGCAAGCTCGACGGCGAGGCGCTGCGCGCGCTGCTCGGCATCACCACGACCACGCCGACGCCGACGACCATAGCGCGCCGACGACCACGGCGACGCCGACGACCACGGTGCTCGCCCCCACCGCGACCGTCACGACGGCGAGGCCGACGACCACGACGCCCACCACGCAGATCCCTGCGCATCGTGTGGGGCCGGGCGAGTACGTGGCGGAGATCCCGCGCGATCTGGTGTTCTTCCAGGGCCACTTCGAGGCGTTCCCGATCCTGCCGGGCGCCGTGCTCGTGGAGCGCCTGGTGTGGCCGATCGTCAAGGCCGAGCTCCCCGAGGTCACGCAGCTGCGCGCGATCCGGAGGCTGCGGTTCCGCAAGCCGGTGACGCCGGCGCAGCAGGTCGCGGTGACCTTGCAGCAGACCGGCACCCGTCTGAGCTTCGAGGTCACGTGCGCGAAGGCCGTGGTCGCGAGCGGGCAGCTCGTGGTGGAGTGATGCGGATCTGCGCGATCATCCCGACCTACAACAATCCTCAGACCCTCGAGGAGGTGGTGACGCGCGTGCGCGAGCACATCACCGACATCGTCGTGGTGGATGATGGGAGCGCCGAGCCCGCGAAGGCCGTGCTGACCCGGCTCGGTGAGGCCGGGCGCTGCCACGTGGTGTTCCGGCCCGAGAACGGCGGCAAGGGCGCGGCGGTCAAGACCGGCCTCGCGTGGGCGCACGAGCACGGCTTCGCGTACGCGCTGCAGATCGATGCCGATCTCCAGCACGACACCAACGACATCCCCAAGCTCGTCGCGGCCCTCAGCGAGCCGGTGGCCGACACCGTGGTGCTCGCGCAGCCCGTGTTCGATGCCTCGGCGCCGAAGGGCCGGCTGCGCGCGCGGAAGATCACCGTGTTCTTCGCGATGGTGGAGACGCTCGGGCGCAAGGTCGGCGATCCGCTGTGTGGCTATCGGATCTATCCCGTCGAGACGGCGCTCGCGGTCAAGGCGCGCGGCAACGCGATGGACTTCGATCCGGAGATCGCGGTGCGCCTGGTGTGGGCGGGCGTGAAGGTGATCCACGTGCCCACGCCGGTGATCTATCGCTCGGCGGAGCAGGGTGGCGTGTCGCACTATCGTGCGTGGGCCGATACGCTGCTGATCGCGGGCGCGCACTTCTGGCTGTGCACCGAGGGTGTGTTGCGGATCCTCTCGTACCCGTTCCGGGCGCTGTGGCGACGGTTGCGCCGTGGCTGACTGGCGCAAGATCCCCGAGGCCGGGACCGTGCTCGGGATCCGGCTCCTCGTCCTCGGTGCGCGGATCTTCGGGCGCACGGTCGTCGGCTGGTTCCTCTACGTCATCGCGCTCTACTACGCGCTGATCCGCGGCACCGCGCGGCGCGCCTCGCGTGACTACCTGCGCCGGATCGGTCAGCCGGCCACGTTCTGGAGCGTGGTGCGCCACCTCCACACGTTCGCGCGGGTCAGCCTCGATCGGCTGTTCTTCGTGACCGGCAAGATCAAGTCGTTCGAGTTCGAGCAGAAGAACCACGATCTGCTCGTGGAGGCGGCGAAGTCCGGGCGCGGCGTGCTGCTGCTCGGCGCGCACCTCGGCAGCTTCGAGGTCATGCGGTGCCGCGCGAAGGAGTTCAACGTCCCGATCAACGTCCTCGTCGACTTCACCAATGCCGAGCGCGTCAACAGCGTGCTGCGCTCGCTGGCTCCAGACATCGAGACGCGGATGATCTCGCTCGGCACCGATCCGATCGCGGCGATGCTGCAGGTCCGCGCCGCCATCGATCGCGGCGAGCTGGTGGCGATCCTCGGTGATCGGCTCCCCAGCCAGAAGTCCGGCAGCGCCCGGGTGGTGACCGCCCAGTTCCTCGGCGCCGAGGCCGCGTTCCCGGCGGGCCCCTGGCTGCTCGCGCACACCCTCAAGTGCCCGGTCTACTTCGTCGCAGGGGTCTATACCCGTCCCAATCACTACGCTTTGCATTTCGAGTTCCTCGCCGACGAGGTAAAACTCGACCGCAAGGACCGCACGGCTTCGATCGCCCGCTACGCCCAATCCTACGCATCCATGCTCGAGACGTACGCGCGGTCCGCCCCGCTCAACTGGTTCAACTTCTACGATTTCTGGAGTGCGCAGTGACGTCTGCGCGCCTGTGGATCGGCGAGACGCGCGTGACCACACGCACGTCGCCCGGGTCGCCCGCGGCGAGCTCGCGGTGATGCTGACCCAGGACGGCGGGTGGCAGGACCGGATGGGCAAGAACCGCAAGGCGGTGGAGACCCGCGTCGCGAGCGGCGAGCCGTTCTACGGCGTCAACACCGGGTTCGGCGCCTCCGTGGTCAACGCCGTGGCGGCCGAGTACGGCGGGAGCCTGGTCGCGAACCTGTTCCGGTTCCACGGCTGCGGCGTGGGCCCGCTGCTCGCCGCGGACGAGAGCCGCGCGGTGCTCGTCACGCGCCTCGCGCAGCTCGCGGCCGGCTGGAGCGGTATCCGCATCGAGACCCTGCACGCGATGGCGCGCCTCCTCGAGCACGACATCCTGCCGTGCATCCCCGAGCTCGGCTCCGTCGGCGCGAGCGGTGATCTCACGCCGATGTCGTACGTGGCCGCCGTGCTCTCGGGCGAGCGCGAGGTGCTGTTCCACGGGCGCACGTGCCCGGCCGCCGAGGCGCTCGCCGCCGTGGGCCTCACGCCCGTGACGCTGCAGCACAAGGAAGCGCTCTCGATCATGAACGGCACGAGCGTGATGACCGCGCTCGTGGCGATGGCGCTCGATCGCGCGGAGGCGTTCACGCGCACGCACGCCCTCGTCACCGCGTGGAACTCGTTCCTGCTGCGCGGTCAGGCGGCGCACTTCGACGAGCGCCTGTTCGCGGCCAAGCCGCACCCGGGCGCGATCGCCTACGCGGCCCACGT
Organism: Myxococcales bacterium; assembly: GCA_016720595.1. Classification (GTDB taxonomy): domain Bacteria; phylum Myxococcota_A; class Polyangia; order Haliangiales; family Haliangiaceae; genus JABFXX01. The sequence goes on along the minus strand of JADKKI010000012.1, from coordinate 22,248 downwards.
CCGCGCCGCCCTCGCGTGCGGGCCGCGCCCGGCGCTCAACGGCGGCAAGGTCCAGGATCCGTACTCGGTGCGCTGCGCGCCGCACGTGGTGGGCGTGCTCGTCGAGGTGCTCGAGCAGGCCGCGGCCACCGTGGCGATCGAGCTCAACGGCGCGGGCGACAACCCGCTGATGTGCGAGGAGACCGGCGCGGCCCTGCACGGCGGCAACTTCTACGGCAGCCACATCACGCACGTCGCCGAGACCCTCAAGCTCCAGGTCGCGCACGCCGCCGAGATCCTCGAGCGCCAGCTCGTCCTCCTGTGCCACTCCACCGCGACCTCCGGCATCCCCGAGAACCTCGTGCGCGTGGACGGCCCGGGCAAGGCCGCGCACCACGGCTTCAAGGCCGTCGAGATCCTCGCGTCCTCCCTCGTGGCCGAGGCCCTCAAGCTCGCCGCGCCCGCGAGCGTGTTCTCGCGCAGCACCGAGGGCCACAACCAGGACAAGGTCCCGATGGGCTCGATCTCGGCCCGCGACCTGCGCGCGATCCAGTCGCTCGCGGACCACGTGCTCGTGATCGGCCTGCTCGCCGCGGCGCAGGCCACGGACGCCACGGGCCGCGCCGAGGAGCTCCCGGCGCCGCTGCGCGCGCTGTATCTCGCGATCCGGCGGACCTGCCCGGCGACGCAGGAGGATCAGCGACACGACGAGCTGATCACGCGGTGCCTCGCGGAGCTGCACGCGGGCCGACTGGGCTGAGCGCTCGGTCTCGCGGCCTTGGGTGATTCGCGGCCGCCCCGCGCTTCGCGACGTGCGTTCGGGCAACGGCTCGCTCTCGCGGCCTTGGGTGCCCGTTCGCTCGTCGCATGGGTCGGAGGGGATGTAGCGGGGGTTCCGCCTAGCGCACCCTCCCCGCCGGCGTTCGACCCCGCTCCCGCTACTCGCTTCGGACACCGCCCTCCCCGACCGGTCATGACCCGGGGCCGGCTCACTCCGCGGTGATCGGCCACAGGCGCCAGGCCACGCCGCCGAGGGCGTCGCGCACCACCACGCCGAGCATGCCGGTCTGCGGATCCTCGGGCTCGACGCGCAGGTACGCGGCCGGGAGATCGAAGTCGTGCATGTTGCCGCACGAGGTCAGCCAGTTGACGACGTGGGTGTCGTCGAACTCGACCACGAGCGGGATGTCGGTCGTCGGGGCCACGGTCAGCGCGGGGGTGCCTGCGACGAGCTGGCCATCGATCGTGACGGGATCGAGCACGGGGTTGTCGACGTGCACGCCGAGCCACACGACCTTGAGGCCCACCAGGTCCGTGCCGGCGAACGTCATCCGCAGGCGCACCGGGACCGGATCGCCGGCGGGGAGGGCGAGCTCCTGGCGCGCGGCGACGAGCTGCGGTTCGCTGGGCGTGGTGACCGTCCAGTGCGTGCCCTGGTGCGCGAGCGTGCCGGCCAGCACCATCGGCGAGATCACCGTGACCTGATCGGGCTCGGTCTCGAGCGGCACGTCGCCCTTGCGGCCGAGCAGGGCATCGATCTGCGACACCTCGCCGGCGGCGATCCGGGAGGGCGTGGCGCGCACGGCGATCACGCGATCGTGATCGAGCTGCCACGGCGGATCCACGTCCTGCGTGCAGGCGGAGGCGAGGAGGAGCAGCGCGATCGCGGGCCCGCAGATCACCCGCCGGCCGGCAGCGCGCTCGCGGATCGTGGGCCCGCGCATCAGAACACTCCCCGCAGGCCCACCGACGGGATCAGCGGCAGCGATTCGAACGCGCTCTTCTGCGAGTAGTCGTAGCTGTAGAAGTACGTGACCACGCTGCGATCGAGGTAGACGTTCTGCACGTCGAGGAACGCGAGCATCTGCGCCGTGCCCCACTTCCACGCGTAGTCCACGCGCACGTCGAGCTGGTGGTGGATCGGCGCGCGCTCGGAGTTGACCTCGCCGGGGATCGGGATGTGGAGGTTGCGATCGGAATCGAACTCCGCGCCGACGATCGGCGTGCCCGGGAGGCCGGAGTACAGCTGGAATCGGCCGCCGAGCGTCCAGTGGCCGCGTCGCCAGCTGAGCGCGGCGTTCATGCTGTGCGGCTGATCGTAATCGAACAGCCGTGCCTTGCCGCCGGGCGTGTCCACGCGCGAGGAGTTCGAGTACGAGTACCCGAACATCCCGAACCAGGTCTTGCCGTTGCTGAGGATCGCGAGGATCTCGGCGCCCTTGCTGCTGCCCCGGCCGTTGTTGCCGAGCGAGCCATCCACGTTGTGCGTGATCAGCTGCGTGCGATCCGTGTAGTAGAGCGAGCCCTGCACCCGCACGCCGGGGATCGGCAGCAGCTCGAGCCCCATCGTGAGCTGGCTCGATTTCTCGGACTTCACGTCCTTCTGCAGGAACTCGGACTGGAACTCGGGCGGCCGCCGGTACATCCCCGCACCGAACCGCGACGTCAGGCCCTTCACGATCTTCACCTGCAGCTCGCCGCGCGGCTGCACGACGATCTCTTTCGCACGCCCGAACGCATCCGCCCGCAGCCCCGTGGTCACGCGCACGCGCGGATCGAAGTTCGCGGCCACCGTGGTCCACGCGGCGAAGTCCGGGAACCACACCGAGCCCTTGAACCGGCTGCTCGTGTCCTTCGGGTCGTAGGGCGGGAACGGCTCGCCCTCACGGCGCTCGAGGGGAATCGCGAGGTCCGTGGTGGAGTGCCCGATCTGCGCCTCGGCGCCCGAGCTCCACACCACGTCGGTCAGCCCGATCGCCTTGGGCTCGCTGCGCGTGGCCGTGATCCGCGGCGTGACCAGCGGCGTGAACACCTTGAGCTTCTGATACAGCCCGATCTCGGTGTCCTGATCCGACAGCATCCCCGACAGCGCGAGCGTGGCCGACCACGGCCCCTCGTGATACTTCGCCGCCGCCGTCAGCCGGATGAACCGCGTGCGCGCGTACAGCCGCTTCGCCGCCGCATCCTCGTTCTTCGTGGTGTACAGCTCGAACACGTCGTTGGTGCCCACGCTCGAGAGCGAGAGGTTCCACTTCGAGCTCAGCTCGTGATCCACGCGCAGCTGCTCGTCCCAGTACGAGGGCACCGTGGTCAGCGACAGATCCACGCTCGACGGGATCACCAGCGGCAGCACGAAATCGATCACCGATCGACGCAGCGCGATCATGTACCGGGTCTTCGCCCCGATCGATCCCTGCGAGATCAACCCGCCATCGATCAGCGACAGCTCCGCCTGCGTGGACCGATCCTCGCTCCCCGGCCGCGTGGTGAGCAGCACGATCCCCGACGACGATCGGCCATACGCCACATCGAACCCGCCCGGGATGAACGTCAGCGACTGGATCGATTCCGTGGGCACGATCGCGCGGAACCCGAACGGGTGAAACAGCAGCGGGATCTCGAAGTCATCGATCAGGACCTTCGAGTCCTGCGGCGAGGCCCCGCGGATCACCACGCCCGAGTACCCGAGCGGCACCTGCAGGTTCACCACGCCGGGCATCGCCGTCAGCGCGCGCACCACATCGCCACCCGTGCCGGGCAGCCGCTGGAGCTCGTCGCGATCGAGCTGCGCCGCGCCGGTGGCCGCGGTGGGCGCCTGGCCCGCCACCTGGATCTTCTCGGTCGATTCGAGCAGCAGCACCACGTCGTCGAGCACGGGGCCGGTCACGGTCGCCAGCGCGGCGCCGTACTTGTCGGAGTTGACGATCAGCGTCGCGCCGATCGGCGCCTCGAGCGTGAACGTGCCATCGCGGCCGGACTTCACCACGTCCGTCGAGCCCTCGACGTTGAGCACCGCGCCGCGGATCGGCCGCCCCAGCGGATCGATCACGCGCCCCGTCACCGTGATCGGCTTGGCCTCGGGCGCAGGCGCTTCAGGCCCCGAAGGCCCCGTCGGTGCGGGCGTTCCCGGCCCCGCGGGCGCGGGCGCTGGCGCTGGCGCTGGCGCGGGCCCCGCCGGGCCTCCCTCCTCGGCGACCGCGAGCCCGCCCGAGAGCAGCAACGCGGTACCGACGACGAGCGCGCGGAACATGTCCACGCCGAGCCTAACATTCAGCCGCTGGTCGTGCCGCCGAGGCCCATCGCGGAATAGCCCTTGTCGACGTAGACCACCGTGCCCGTGATCCCGCTCGCCAGCGGGCTCGACAGGAACGCCGCCGTCACCCCGACCTCCTCGGCGGTGATCGCCTCGGGCAGCGGCGAGGTGCGCGCGGCATACGCGATCATCTGATCGATCGGCCCGATCGCCTCGGCCGCGCGCGAGCGATACGGCCCGGGCGAGATCACGTTCACGCGGTGCCCCCACTTGCGCCCCGCCTCGTACGCCAGCACGCGCGCATCGGACTCGAGCGCCGCCTTCGCCGACGACATCCCACCGCCATACTGCGGCACCACCCGCTGCCCCGCCAGGTACGACAGGCACACGAACGAACCTCCCGGGCGCATCAGCGGCCCCAGGTGCTGCACGAGCGAGACGTTCGAGTACGCCGAGACCGAGACCGCGCCGAGATATCCCGCGCGCGAGGTCTCGAGCAGCGGCTTGGTGACCTCGGCCCCATTCGCGAGGCTGTGCACCACGAGGTCCACCCCGCCATCCGCCGCCACTGCGGCCGCGAGCCCCGACACCGTGAAGTCCCCCATGTCCTTGTACCGGCGGTGCTCGCGGATCTCGGCGGGCACCGCGTCGAGCCGATCGAACTCCGCATCGAACGGATAGATCGCCGAGAACCCGAGCCGCTTGCCATCGCGCAGCGTCAGCAGCGCCTCGGAGCTCGGCCGCGCGAGCATCAGCTTGAACATCTTGATCAGCGGCGGCCAGGTCGCCACCGCCACCGTCGCGCCCGCCTCGGCCAGCGCCTTCGCGATCCCGAACCCGAGGCCGCGCTCGTCGCCCACCCCGGCGACCAGCGCACGCTTCCCGGTGAGGTCGATCGCCAGCATCGGCTGTTCATCGCCCGGAAGCGACGCGGCGGCAACCGCCCCACGTTAGAGTTCTCGCGTGTGGCGCAACGTCTCCATGTTCGGTCTCATGTTCGGGCTCGTGTTCGGCCTCGCTGCGGGCGGCGCCGGCTGCATCAACCAGGCGGCCAAGGCGATCAACCCGCCTCCCGAGGGTGGCGGCACGCTGACCTGCGCGCAGATCGTGGAGACCTGCGATAGCACCTGCTCCGATCCGCTCTGCCTCCACGGCTGCAGCAACCAGGGCACCGCGGAGGGCACCCAGCAGCACGATGCCGTGCTCGCGTGCGGCGAGCGCAACAGCTGCACCAACGAGGCGTGCATGCGGACCAACTGCCCCGCCGAGGTCGAGACCTGTCAGGGACCGGAGCAGCCGCCCGAGCTGCCGATCGTCGAGCCGCCGCCGCCGCAGTAGTAGGCGCTGCTACGGCGCCGTCGCGCCGCGCGTAGCACCCGCCGCGGGCACCAGGTCGAGCGCGCAGGCATCGGCCACATCGAGCGCCAGGCCCTCGCGCAGCGCGCCGCTGGCGATGCGAACGCACGGGACGTCGATCACCTCGAGGATCGTCGCGAACACCTGGGCGCCGATCGCGATGGTGTCGAGGCGCGCGGCCCCGACGCCCAGCGCGGCGAGCTCGGCCGGGTTGGCGGCGTCGAGCGTGCGCGCGAGCTCGGCGATGATCCGCGAAGGCAGCCAGCCACGCGCCTGCTCGACGTGCCCTTGCCGACGGGCGACCGAGAGCAACGCGCGGGCCGTGCCCGAGGACAGCACCACCTCGTGCGGCTGACGTGCGGCGATCTCGCTCAAGCTCTCGCCAGCCGTGGCGAGCACCGCGGTCCGTACGCGCGCGGCTCGATCGTCGAGACCGGTGATGGTGCGGCTGAGACGGAGCCCACCCAGCGGAAGGCTCGACGCGGAGGTCAGCACGCCGCGCTCGCCGAGCATGCACTCGAGCGAGCCGCCGCCCAGATCGAACACCGCGAGCCGCGCGTCCGGCTCGGTGCTCTCCGCGCGCACCGCGCGGAACGTCAACCGCGCCTCCTCCACGCCCGAGATCACGGTGACGTGGAGATCGAAGCGCCGCTTGACCTCCTCGAGGAACGCCGCCGCATTGCTGACCTCGCGGAACACGCCCGTGGCCACGGTGACCGGCCTGCGCCCATCGACGCGGGCGATCAGCGTGTCGATCGCCTCGAGCCCGCGTGCGAACGCCTCGGGGCTGATCACGCCGTCGGCGAACGCGCTGTCGCCGAGGCGCACCGCCACGCTCGCATCGAACAGCGGCATCAGCTCGTGCCCGACGACGTCTGCCGTCAGCACGTGAAACGTGTTCGAGCCCAGGTCGAGGACATCGATCCGCATCCCGCGAGCCTGACAGGCCCATTCCACAGCCCGCGCTCGGCTCTGTGACGGCGCGGTCACAAGCTGGGGACGGGATCTGGCCCCGTGGCGCCAGCCCGCGGAGTTAGCTCGTCTCGCTCAGCGCGAGGCCCGCTCGAGCGCCGGCTTGTACAGGCTCGATGCGTTCCCGACGACGGCCGTCCCGTGCGCCGGCAGCACGTTGGCGTACGTCTCTGCCGCCAGCGCGCCGAGCTGCGGCTTGGGCGGCTTGCAGTTCTTCACCCACCCGGGCCCGATGTTGTGCGGCTTCACGAACCCCATCAGCCGCATCATGATCTTCGCGAGCGGCGAGAAGAACTCGTCGGGCTTGGCCCAGTGCTGGAGGCAATCGCCGGAGATCAGCACCCCGCCGTGCCCGGGCAACAGCAGCAGCCCCTCGGGCGGGTTCGAATCGATCACGAACAGCTTCGCGCCGGCGATCGGCAGCCCGGCGCTGCCCGCGACCATCTCGCCCGTGGGCTCGAAGTACACGTCGGGCGAAGCGGTGCCGAACCCGGCCGTGTAGCGCTGCCCCTTCACGACCCAGACCTTGGCGCCGTAGCGATCCGCGTAGAACGGATCGTCCATCCCGTGGTTGCCCGCGATCCGGACCACGTCGGTCACCTTGCCGAGCTTGTCGAGCGCGGCGAGCCCGGCCTCGTCGAGCCGGACCGTGTTGACGAGCACGAGCCGCTCGCCCTCGCGCACCACCGTCATGTTGCGGCTGAACCGGACGGGCATGACCCCGGGCAACTTCATCGTGCCCGTGACCAGGAACAAATCAGGGAACACCTCGACGAGCGGGCCGTGGGGGGCGGCGGGAGGGAAGGGACGCGGCGTGAGAGCCATGGCGTGGACTCTACGCGCAGGGCAGGGCTCGGCGCTCGGCTCGATGGACTATCCCGCGAGGAGTGCGTCCAGCTGGTCGAACGACTCGGGCATCGCGTCGTAGGAACCCGCAGCAGCCTCGTAGGCTTCGGCCGACGGATAGAGCTCGTGCAAGACCATCCGCGTCGTGTCGCCGAGGTCCTCGAGCGTCACCGTGCTGATCTGCCCGGCGTCACCGCTCTCCTCGTTCGTCCACACCAGGCGCGAATGCGGCGACACCTCGACGTACCGGCCGAAGAACGCCATCCCCTCGGGCGCGGCGGGATGCTGGAACACGAAGCGGTACGTGCCGCCGGTGCGCACGTCCATCTCGCACGACAGCAGCGTGAGGCCGGTCGACTTGGGCACCCACCATCGGCGCATGAGCTCCGGCTTGGTCCACGCCTCGAACACGAGGCGCGCAGGCGCGTTGAAGGTGCGCGTGATGACGACCTCGCGCTCGGACTTTCGTTCCACCGTCGTGTCGTTCTTCATCGGGGTGTTCTCTCCTTCTCTTTCTCTTTCTCTTTTTCTTTCTGCTTCAGTTCTTCGATCACCAGGTCGAGCTCGTCGAAGCGCGCGCTCCACAGCTGGCGATAGCGGTCGATCCACGCCGTGACCTCGTCGAGCCGGCGCTGGCCGAGGCGACACGTCCGCACGCGGCCGACCTTCGCCGTCGCGACGAGCCCGGCATGCTCCAGCACGCCGACGTGCTTCTTCATGCCGGTGAGCGTCATGTCGAACCTCTCGGCGAGATCCGTGATCGACGCATCCGCCCGCCCGAGCTGCTCCAGCACGCCGCGCCGCGTGGCATCCGACAGCGCGGCGAACGCGGCGTCGAGCTGGGCGGCCTTCGAATGCTGAACCATCTGGTTCAGTATTAGCGGATGGCGCTGCCGGGCGCAAGGGGCTTGGTTCGGTGCACACCTCGGCGCGCTCGTCGGCAGGTGGTGAGCGCGGTGGTGATCGCCCTGAAAGGGGGTTGACGACGCAGGCGTCGTGATCAATGGTTACGCCGCTCTGCGGGATTAACTCAGCGGTAGAGTGTCAGCTTCCCAAGCTGAAGGTCGCCGGTTCGAATCCGGTATCCCGCTCGATAGTTAGCTACTCGGCTCCTCGTCACCCCCACCGGCGCCCCCACCTGACGGCGGCGAATCATCCGGCGGAGCGGGCGGCAACAGCCGGATCACTCCGGCCATCGCCGCTCGCTTCTCGTCGATCCCCACCGTCGAGTAGTGACGCTGCATCTGCTCGGTGACGTGCCCGGTGAGGGCACGCCGCACCACCGCGTCCACGTTCGCCCGACGTACGAGATCGGTGAACGTGTAGCGAAGGCCGTGGAGCGTGAAGCGCTGGGTGATCTCGGCGATCTTCAGCGCCTTTCTCCACGAAGCATCGATGCTGTTGGCCGTGCGCAGCGTTCCTGCACGCGAAGGAAACATCCAGCCCTCGGCCAGGCCCGGTGCCTGATCGACGAGCAAGCGGTGGCGATGCGCGCGCAGCACCGCCGCCAGCTCGGGTTCGACTGGAATCTCCTTCGGCGCGCGCTTCTTGCGAGACACCGGGCCGACCTTCCCGCCGACCTGCTTGCGCAGGATGCGGAGGATCCCGGACTCTTCGTCCCAGTCGTCCCACCGCAGCGCGCTGGCGTGGCAGAACCGAAGCCCCGTGTACGCCAGTAGCACCACGAGCGCGTGGTGCTGCGGGTGATGCACACGGAACGCTTCGAGAAACCGCACCAGCTGTTCGGCGGTGAGCGCCTTGGACTCCTCGCGATCGTACGTCGCCTCGGGGAGCGCCACACGCAACGTCGGATCTCGCGGGAGATCCAGCTCGGCCATCGCGTCGCGGGTCATGGTCCGGAACGTCCTGAACCACACCGCGATCGCGCTCCGCGTATACGTGTGCCGCACCTTCGAGACGTCGTCGCCCCGCTTGTTGCCCTTGACCTCGCTCACCCAGCCGCGCCGGATCGAGTCATCGATCCACCTTTGGACGTCTCGCGACGTGAGCGCGTCGTAGTAGAAGTCGCCCAGCGCCGGCAGGATGTGCCGGTCGAGCGCCTTCGCGTACGTCCGCGCGGTGGTCGGATCCAGCCTGAGCGCTTTCGACTCGATCCACGATCTCGCAAATTCCCCAACGCGAACCCGTGCTGCTTCTGTCTGGTTCGCGGCGAGTAGCTCCTCCACGAGCTCGGCGCGCTGTCGCGCCGCCTCGCGTACGCTCACCCCGTAGATGAGCCGTTCCACCTCCTGTGGCTTGCCCGTGCGAGGGTTGTTCGCCTTCGCCCGGATCAGGTAGTCCTTGCCCGTGATCTGAAACACGCCCGTGTAGCGCGTCTTCGTTCCTCGGTTCCCCATGATGAGGATCCTTTCTGTCGCCGGGCATCCCAAGGTGCCTGCGAGCGTAGCGCGCCGCGCGCGTCGCGATGAAGCGATCGAGCTCGGCGCGGGTGAATAGATGTGTGCCGTTCGCGCCCGCGCCTGCCGGGATCAGCTCGCCGCGCTGCACCAACGTGCGGATCCCCGACGAGGACTTGAAGCGCAGGTAGTGCGCCGCCTCCCGCGTGGTCAGCAGCGGTGGATGATCGGCGGGCGGGATCGGCGCGGGCGGCATGGACCTGGGCGCGTGGGTGGGGCCTGGCATCTCCTCCCCGGGGGGTCGTCGTCCTATGCCCGGGGGGCGGCGGCGTTTCTCGACGAGCTCGCCGCTCGGACGAGCCCGCCTGGAGCCGGGAACCCCACACGCACGACGCCGTGCCCGAGCTCGAGCGGAGCCCGAGTTGGCCCCCTCCGGGCAAGCCCCAACCGCTTCACAAAGCGGTGCAGGCGAACGGCGGCAGTGTTGTTGGAGGGGAACTTCGGAGGAAGGGGACGGCGCCCCCCCCGGGCCCCCCGCCCCTCCCTCACCCCCAACAAATGGGGCGCGCAGACGCCGCCCCCCCTGCGTCCGTTGATCATTTCGCTCCACCGTTTGACCACCCCGTCCAAGCCACCACGTCCATCGTCAACGCCAATGTAGACCGCAAGCAGGCCCGTCTCAGTCGGAGCGAGCGGCCCTCGGCCTGCGTTGGACCACTCACGGTGCAGTCGGTTCAGGAATCACCAGCGCGCCTCGTCCCGCGGATTGCCACGCCCTCGCGGATCGCGGAACGCACCCTTGCGACCTCGACTATCCGTCTGCTGACAGGTGAGCTCGGCCCATGTCTGCTCGAGATCTTCTCCGAGAGTCCTGCCCAGCTCGACGATCTCAAACACCTTGTTCCGGAAGGCGACGACGCGCTCGGTGAGCGCGACCAGGTCCACTTGCTTCGCAGGCGCGATCCCCGCAGCGTCCCCAAAGGTGACGATCGCCTTAGGCGGACCGGACGGACTAGTTTGGGCGCGCAGCGCTGATTCGATCCAGACTGGCAGGGTTGGAGGAGGGAACCGCGTGGCCTTGCGTGTCGGGGTAAACCACTCGCTGAGGTACCGGACCTGTTCGATCAGTTCGGCGGACATCGACACACCCGCGACCGTCGACACGATGCTGTCCGAGCGTGGATCGATAGCGGTCCGTGCCTGAAAAATGGCGGCAGCGCGCTCGGATCCTAGCTGCTTTTTTCGTTCGTCCTTCGAGACCAGCGCGGCCGGGCTGGTCCCGTGCGTGGGGTGTCCCTGCGCCTTTGTCGACTTCACACGTTCATGATCTATCGAACCATGACCGCGGGAAAGGTCGTTCCGCAGCCCGGGCAGTGCCACTCGTTGCGCGCGAGGTCCGGCGTCATCACCGTGCCGCACACCGTACAAGCCGGCGCTGGAATCGATGCCACCGCTGAGAGCTGAGCCGAGACCTGCGCCAGCGCGTTGGTCAGTGCTTGATGCAGCACGGTCAGCGCCGCAACCGGCGCGGGCTCGGTGGACCATTCGAACCCCTTGCCGCGGCCGAGCCCTCGTAGCACCCGTCGCATCTCGACCACGTGTTGACCCGCCATCGCGAAATCCTGCCCCCGAGCAAGGCTTCCACAGCAGGGGCACCGGACTTTGGGCTCTGCCATTAGACTAGTCTAACTTGGAAGGTCCACGAAGCCCAACGTTGAATTCGTGACTGCGCTCGAGGCTACGCGATGAAATCCGGCGAGTACGCGATCATCGCGTTGGCGCGGTCGACGGGTTCGGCCAGCGTGCTGCCGACCGGGCGCCCAGGCCGCCGCCGTCGGCGCGGCGCAGGAGCCACGCGGAGGTCGCGATCATGCCCATGTCGCCCATGCGGGTGGCCAAGTCGCGGACGCCGCTGGCGCCGCGGAAGTGCAGGAGCTCGGCTACCTCGCGCGTCCTCAAGTACGCGAGCGGAACGTCAGGTGGCAGCAAACGCGGCTATGCGGGCCCTCGCTCACCTCTCCACCGAGCAACTCGCGCAAGACTTGTCGGAGTGCCCGTCGCTCGAAGCAACGGGCACCAAGCTTGGTGGCAGGGTAACAACCTGTGGGAGAGCACGTTGCCGACGCCGGACCAGCCGGAGCTTGGCTCAACGATAAGCCCGGGGGCTACTTCAGCGTCGACCTGGAGCCGCGAGCATCCGAAGACCAAGATCTGCGCCGAGCATCGTTGATCCGAAGCTTCCGGATCGGGCAACCTCGTGTCGGTGGCTGTTTGGGGGGTGGACCGACGGAGACCCGAGGAAGGTCTCCCGAACATAGCGCGCGTCCAGGCTCAGGCTCTGCGTCGTGAACGGCTCAGCCGGAGCAATTTCCTGTCCCTTGGTGCCAGCCTTGAGGCCCTTCGGCCCAAGACCATGAACGCACGTTGGCGAGAAACTGCGGACTCTTCTCCAAACATTTCGCGGAGAAGAAGAACGGTGGATGGCGGGTGACAACCTAAGCGCTATTGGACGTCGACGACGACTTGCTTCAAACGTTAGGCGACGCCGCATCGCGTGGCCTTGACCAGTTCAGCAACCTCACCCGACACGATCAGTCACGCTGGGGGGCCGTAATGCTCGTCGCAGGCGCTCACGCTCTGCGGCGCGCCGGAGAGCGACCTCGAACCTACGCGACGATCGGATGCGTCCTGGGAATTGGGGACCTGGCCACGAAGTGCCGAGGCGATCGCCTGGACGCGATGGAAGCCGGAGCCCGAGAGCATCTGGAGATCGAGCTTGTTCGGTCCGCGAAGGCGCGCTGGTTTGTCGAGACCATGCTCGCCAACTCGGGCATCGACATGAGGGTGTTCGAGGAGTGTGCTGCCGCCATCCGAAGAGACTGGAGCTGGAGTCGGGTAGCTCTGGCGAGCCTTGACGACGGCGATAGGTTCATCGAGGCACGCTGTGCTGGCTTCCAGCTTTCCAAAGGGCTGAAGGCCTTACTAGCGAACGCGGAAGGACGTCGTGCAGTCGCTGATCGACTCATCCAGTTGTCGCGCTTTCGAAACGAGGTTCTTGAGAGAGGGCTGGTAAGGCCAGCGTTCTCAGATACGCGCGATGCGATCGCTTCCGCCGGGCTAACGCCGAAGTCGCTCCTCGGTGCCGAGCCGACCGAGGCCTTGTTCTCCGAGCTCTTCGACTTCACGAAGACAAGAGGCGACGAGGTGCCTCGGTTCCCCGTTGGCTCTGGAACACAGGGGAAGGAGCGTACGGTCTCGTGCTCAGGATTCCGCTTCGCATGGAGCTATCCCTTTGTCCCTCCGGACGGCAGATCGAGTCGCTTTGGTGGCAATAGATGCCGGAGGTAGACCGGTGGGGGTGCCGAGGAGGCGGTCTATACCCGCAGTGGCGACACCTTCCGACGAATCTCACCCTGGTCCTTTCTGCCCGTGGTCAAGGGTACCGATCTGCCGATCGATCTGCTGGCTCGGTTCGGATCCGGTGTAGAGGATGTCGAGCATCATTATCGTCGCTTCGAACTACCTGGCACGCCGGTCACGTTGCTAAACGCGGGCTCTGGCGAGCTCGTGCCTTCCCTTCCTCCCGGGACGACCGCCATTCTGCTCGTCAGCCAGGGGTGGTCCGCAGCCACGCCACCTGCGTCCTGGACGCGGCTTCAAGGAATGGTCGTCGAGACGTGGCGTGCCGACGTTCCCAGCGTTCCTACTTCGGCGCTGTTTCGTGGTCCCGCTGGCGACGAAGAGGCGTGGTCGTTCGGTGGTCCGCCGCGGCTGCGACTCAAGGTCGAAGGCGACGAGGTCGAGGGCCTGCGTTACGCACGAGTGCCGGCGTTTCGGCGCTGGCCAGAGTTCCGAATCGTTGGTGCGTCGCGGTGGGTGAACGTGGAGATTCGCGGTCCCGACGGCCAGGTCCGTTCGGAGCGCAGATCACTCCGCAACGGACGATTCCTCGCACCTCAGCTTGCTGGAGCTGGTCTGTTCAAGATCACAGCGACAGCTGAGGGCCAGACGACCCAGACACGATTCGTCGTGTTGCCACCGGCGATCTCCTTCGAGGTCAGTCAGCAGGAACAAGGGGCGACAACCGTGATGGCCGCGGTGACGGGCGAAGGGGTTGTTCTCACTCCGACGGCGGCTGGCTCTTCCGTCACGGCAGCCTCTATTCGCTTTCCCCTGGCACACGGCAAGCAACGTATCGGCGTTGCAGGTCCTGGTTCGCTCATGGAGGGCCTGCGAACCATTCATAGAGCCTGAAGAAGTGAGGCTCATCGACCTGAACGACGTGCTCTTCGAGCCGCCGTGGGATCTTGCTGCATGCGATGCTTCCGCACGGTTCATCATCAGTGGACGTGCCGGTTCGCACTACGCATCGAGACCTGCGGTCGAACGTTCTCGCTACCTCTCCGCGGGAAGGCTCGCGCCAAGTTCGTTTGACCGAGTTTCCAGACGACTTGACTCAGCAAAACCGCGCAGCTTGATGTCTCCTGGCTCGACTCATCCCGAGGCAGCACCAAACGCCGGGAATTTCGGATCAGAAACGCACGGCTCGCCAGACCGCCGATTCGATTGGAAGGGAACCAGGTGCTGCTCCAATCACCACGCCTCCTCCCTGATCCTGTCGAAATCGAAGTGTTGCCGGTGTGGAAGCCGTGGGATCCATATGTGCGGGTACCAGCCACCCTCACGCGGTGCGACGACAAGGACTTCTACGCCGGCCCCCTCCCCGCCGAACATGGTCAATTCATGGTGGGACTCACCTCCGGCGGCCGCCCGGTCACCGGACTTGCCCTCGCGGTGATTCCCGGAGAACGGCCCGATCTATCGAATCCGATATCGGCGCTGCTCTGGGACAAGAAGCCGGACCAGGAACGCTTGGTGTCTGCTCTGCGGACGCAGGACTGGGCCGTCGTCCTCAACGTCGCAGCGCGGATCGAACGCTATGGCGCCGTGTTCTTTCAGATTGCCAAGGCGTTGCCTCGCGTCGCTGGACGTTCCCTCTTGTGCCGACTTGCTCGGGAGCCAGGTTCGGCTCTCGACTGTGCGCTTTGGCGTCTCGTGCAACGCGGAATGACGGCAGAGAGCTCGGCGCCCGGCCGCATGGTGGTCCGTTACTCAGATCTAGAAGCGGCGGCGGAGGTGCTTGCTGATGATCAGAATCGAGCGCTCGATGCGCTCGACGAGCTCGCCAGCTGGCAGGCTGGCCTTGTGACAACGGCCTTGCTGCGTTGGGCACTACCTTACGAAGATGCCCGGCTACAGGAGATCATCGGCCATTGGGCGCACCTGGCCCACGGGAAGCCTCTTCCGCTCAAGCCTAAAGAAATCGAGCTGATCGGTACGCCTGATGACGACTCTATCGATACGCAAGCGGTCATCTCCAAACTCGGCCCTCGCGCGCGGGGCCTCTATCAGGGTGCGGAGAGCAACCGCGGGCGAGCTTGGCGAGCGATGTCGACGCAACCTGCAGAAGCTCGATGTGAACCTCGGGCCCTGGTCGGACCTCAGCTACCTGCGCCTTCTTCAGCGGGTCGACGGTCTGCCTCAAGATGTCCTTGATTTCGAGCAGGCCGTGTTCTTTGCGACGCGCGCTCTACACCGAGGCTGGAGGTCTGACGGTTCGCAGTTTGGCGACTGTCTCAAGGTCAACGCTCTGTGGAAGTACGCGCCGGCGCTCGTCGACTATTGGCTCAACTATTGGGGCAGCTTGAAGACCACGTGAGGTTCACATGAATCACTTCCAGTTCGACGGTTATCGCGCCTACACCGATCTTCGGCATCGCTATCCAGAGTTCCTGCTCGATACCGTGGGAGTCCGAGGTGGTCCGCTCGCTCGGCTGCTGACCGAGTTCTGGACCTCGGAGGGTCGCGAGTCGAGCCTGTTCGCACCCATCGTGGTCCAAGGGGCGTTCCCGTTCGCTCCGGGAATTCCGCTCTCCGAGCTTTCCAGCGACAAGGCGACCACAGACAAACCGCTTCATCCGAAAACGGTGGCGCTGCTCGCGAAGGCTGGCGTGGACTATTCGCTGTTCCAACACCAGGTACAGGCGATTCGTGGCGCGCGAGCGGGGAAGTCGGTAGTAGTCGCGGCAGGAACAGGTAGCGGAAAGACGGAGTCGTTTCTATTCCCCATCATCGATCGCCTCATCCGCGATCACGAGGAAGGGCGTGATGACCTCTCTCGGCCAGGTGTTCGTGCCCTCATCGTCTACCCACTCAACGCGTTGGTGAACAGCCAGGTCGATCGCCTGCTCGGACTCCTCAGTGGGCAGCAACAAATCACGTTCGCCTACTACACCAGTCGCCTCAAGAACACGTTCACCGAGGCGAAGAATCACCTCCAGAACCACCTGCGTCGCCCGATCCCTCCGGCGTGCCAGATCATCGACCGAAAGAGACGCTCCGCGGACTCGGGGACGAGCCAAGCCGGCCCAATGGTCCACCACACATCCTGGTGACCAACTTCAGCATGCTCGAGTACATGCTGATCCGTCCGCTCGATCGCACCATCTTCCGTCAGGAACACCTGTTCCACGACGGAAAGCCGCGTCTCAAGATGGTCGTGCTTGACGAGGCTCACGTCTACGTCGGCGCGCAAGCGGCTGAGATGCACATGCTGTTGCGTCGAGCCGCGGACCGCTTCGGCACTTCGCTTGCGCAGGTACAAGGATTCGCTACCTCCGCCACGCTGTCGGCAGGTGCTGGAATGGACCCCAGTGCGGCCTTGCGGGAGTACGCGCATCCGAATGTTCGCCAAGCCGTCGACGGAAGTGGCGGTCATCGAAGGTCAACGCGCGCTGCCACCCACGAGCCTGCCGCTGCGAGAAGCCGCTCCAGACCTGACGCCCCTGACCTTGTTCCGGGAGGAGAATTGGTACCAGCGGAACTCCGAACCATCGAGGTTCGATAGCGGAGGAAAGACCGCTGGTCTGCTAGGACGAAGCTGTTGCGACGGCCGCGGCGAACGCCGCCGTGCGACTCGGGCTTGCGCGCGAATCGGAGCTTGCGACAATCGTCGATCCTGTCCGCAAGACCCCTGGGCTCTTGCTGCACCAGCTGATCGCCACACACCCTAGGCTTGTCGAGCTGCGCACGTGGCTGTTCGACATCGCCAAGTATCCAACGCTCGACGAGGTTGCTCAGCATCTGTATGCGAGCTCCGGCACCGTTGAGAATCGAAGGCGAGCGGCCGAAGCAGTGCTCCGCCTGGCGTCACTCGCGCGCGTTGATCCCGAGAAACTGCCGTTCATTCCGGTCAGAATGCATGCCTTCGTCAGGGCGCCGCTCGGAGTGTTCGTCGATCCCCGTCCGCAAACTGGTTCCGGCGTAGCGGGGTGGGCGTGGGGCCGACTCGAGCTCTTGCCGGCGCCTGAAGGGGCCGAGTGTCCACGGCTGCCCCTACTTGTGTGCTCGAACTGCGGTGCACCGTACTTGGAGGGAACGCTCGACGGAGACGGACTACCTCGAGCCTCTGAGAGGGCCGGGACCCACGTGTTCCACGCAGCAGCGTCAGCTTCGACCAAGGCGCCCGCCCTCTGGGGCGGCCAGAGTGTGGCGGTCGTCGAGATCTCGAGCATGGATCGACACGGAAACCGCGTGCTTCAGACGTGCGCGAAGTGCGGAATCGAGAAAGCGAAGCTACGGACGCTGCGCCTGAGCCCAAGACTCGCGCTATCGGCGATCTTGGATACCGTATATCCGCACCTCGGCGAGATGCCGCGCCCTGCTGGAGCAAAGCTGCCGGGGAGATGGGCGCCGGTTGATCACCTTTTCGGATAGTCGGCAGGAAGCCGCACGCATTGCATCGCAGTGGAGCGCAGCCATGACATCGGTCTTAACCGCGCGCTGCTCTGGCACCAGCTCAACAAGGAGGCAGCGATCCAGTGCGAGTAGACGAGCTGGTGACAGGGCTCGCGGACAGCCCGGAGCTGGCGCAACGTGCGCTCGCCCATGAAGTTGACCGATGCAGATGCTCGAGAGGATCTTTGCGACTCTCTCGGTCTACGAGGAGTTCGGCCGTCCACCGGCGGGTCGCCAAAACACTCTCGAAACGATGGGCCTTACTGAAGTCGTCTACCCGAACCTCCCTGCGCGACCGCCGCATTTTCAGTCTCTCGACGACGCCGAGTGGAAGCTCTTCCTCTCCTCGCTTCTCGACGTCGCTAGGTCGAGCGGGTGCGTCTTCAGACCCGTGTTCTCGTCGGAGCAGGCGAAAGCGAACGAGCTAGAGGAGCTTCTGCCCTACATCGGCAAGAGCCTTGTGCTTCATGCCCCCGAGCCAGATGATGACGACGACGACGACGAGCCCCCGATCGACGAGGGCAAGAGCAAGATCGTTGCGCTCATTCCGAAGCTAAACGCAGATCGAAGCCGATTTGTGGCGTACGCAAGCCGTGTCGCAAACACGACCGGTGGGAGCCCAGAGGAGCTACTGAAGAGCGCGTTCAATTCCCTCGGCAACCTCGTATCCACCGGCTGCAAATGGCTGAAGCGCGGCGCCGAGGACGGCAGCCTCCAGATCCGTCTCGAGCACCTCGAGTTGAAGGCTCACCACTCGCCGCCCTTGGTGTCCGCGGAGTCGCAGGCCATTCATTTCCGGAGCGTGCGTGGGGTCGTCGCGAGCCGCACCGAGTCGGGGCCGATCCGAGAACCAGTTTCGCAGGAAGTCGATGCGTGGCGCTCTCGCCACGCCATTCGGCGCGTACTGGACGATGAACGCCTCGGGATCTGGGCGGTGGAGCACACGGCGCAAGTTGACGTCGATAGCCTCGAGTCAGAGGAAGCTGCGTTCCGGGAGGGAAGACGGAATCTGCTGTCGTCCTCCACCACGATGGAGATGGGCGTCGACATCGGTGGGCTCGTTAGTTGTCCGTGACGAACGTCCCGCCCGGGCCAGCGAACTACTGGCAGCGAAAGCAGGCCGAGCTGGTCGGCGCGCTGATGGCACGTCGATGACGCTTACGCTGGCGTTGGGCAGTGCCCATGACCAGCTGGTGTTCTCCGAGCCGCGCGCGTTCCTCCACGCACCGATCGAGCCGCCCCGCGTTCGTCTCGATGCAGAGCCTCTGCTCAAGCGCCACGTGTCGAGCTATCTGTTGTCTCTATTCTTCGAAGAGGTGGTCGCGAAGGCCGGAGCCGGTAATCCGATGAAGGCTTTTGGTACCGTCGAGGAGTTCATCTTCCTTCCCGCCGGCCCGGGTGTCTCTCCATCCAAGGCGCAGGAGCTCGGGCTCGCGGATCAAGACCCCTTGTGGGTCGGATACGAGCGATGGTTGTCGACGCTCGAGATCGGGACTCCGCTGGCGAAGAAGATCGAGGTGCTGTGTAGAGGTACCGTGCTCGAGGGCTACTCGATCGAGCAGATCTCGATCGAAAGCCGCGCAGCACTGCACCGAGCGGTCGAGGCGGCCCAACGTGAGAAAGAAGTGTTGGATCTCCAGCGCAAGCAGGAAGAGGACAAGGGCGACGGCAAGAAGGACGAGCAGTTCCTGCGCGCGCTCGCCTATCAGGAATCCGCGCTCTTCAGTGAAACGGTTATTCCTTTTTGGCGAGCAAGGGTGTCTTGCCGCGATTCGGCTTCCCCTCTCGATGTGGTGAAGCTCAACACGCGTTGGCGGCTCAACTCGCGACGAGACAAGAAGGGCGCCGCGGAGGAGCCACTGCCGGCACTTAGGATGGAGCGGGCACTGGACTTGGCATTGGCCAGTACATACCCGGCAACGAGATCATCGCAGGGAAACGGGTCTTTCGGTCTGCGGGCCTCGAGAGAAATTGGTACTCGACCGAGGAGGACGCCGTCAGCAGGCGCTACTTCCTTGAATGCGTAAAGTGTCGACATGTCGATGACGGGCATGCGGAACTGTCGCAGTGTCCCGTCTGCAAGCATCCCGTGATCTCCGAATCGGAGTTCTTTCAGCGGCGGGAGGAAGAAACCAAGCAGAAGAAGAGGCGCAAGCTCAAGTCCGAGTTCGGAGGCCGAAGCCCCAATCGATCCGAGCCTGCTCCGCCTGGCGTCGTGCGGTCCTATCTTCGACCCGCAGGGGTTCGCCGTGAAGGGTCGGTCGGCGACCAAAACGGGTGATGGGAGAACGTTGCGCGCGTGGGCGCCGTGAATGCGCGCATTATCGTCAGCACCGCGCACAAGAGTACGGAGCTCGTTGCTGGAGCGCTCGCAGTCTCCTATGCGCCTGACAGCCGTGTGTTTGCCCGTGCCGAGGGGCTTTCTGATGGATGGGGGGCCCGAGGGTACGGCTTCGCAGTTTGTCGTGTATGTGGACTTGCCGAGCCCGAGAAAGACTGGACGTCTCCCCTCGACAAACATGTGGCTCAGCATCGAAAGCTGCGAGGCACCGCGCCATGCCCCGGCAAAGGACTGTTCTGGCGTCACGCGGTGCTGGGCACGGCGCTTCCTGTCGACGCACTAAGCCTTGAGTTGTCCGGTGAACTCGCGCCGACTTCTCTCGATGAACGAGGGCGTTCTTTGCAACCCTGGCCGCCATTGCACAGCTTGCAGCCGCGCGGTGTTTGCAGGTCGATCTTCGCGCGCTGTCGTCAGGCTTGACCACACGCCAGACAGGGTCCGGCTTCACGTTCGACGCGGTCGTGTACGAACGTGCGACATCTGGGCTTCTGAGACAATTGGCAGAGGACCCGGCGGTGCTGGTCGCGGAGATCCGGCGCATCGTCGAATCGGAGAACGAGGCAGACTTTGTCGGGTTTGATACGCACAGTTCCCTGCGGCCAGCTCAAGCCCGACCTCGTCAAAGTCCACTTCCGAGCCGAGCACCGGCGAAGGCTTCTGGACTTCAAGCCTGGCGACACAGGGACCATCGTTCTCCGAGGACGAGGTCCGTTGCTTGCTGCAATCGAGCTACTTGGAGACCCGGCACTCGATGTAAGCCTGGTGGCGCCAGAGCTCTCACTCGCTGCGTTCGAGGGCAACTCCGTGATGCCGCGAGTACGTCATCGAGCGGTCGATCCGGAGGGCAAGGGCGTTCCGGTTCGGCTCCTCCTCGGCAAGGTTCCGGGGACCGCTGGCAGCCAGGAGGAAACCCTGCTGGCGTCGAAGCTGAGGCAGTTGATGGTCGATGGAGTGGAAGTGCGCCAAGTCGCCCCGAGTGAGGTGGTGGCGCTCGGAGCTTCGCGATGGCATGTCCTGGCGAAGAAGGGCGGAGCGTTCTCTGCACTCGGCGGGATCTGGAGTGGAGAATCGAAGGAGCAGCCAGACACTCGGTTCGGTGAGTCGTGGCTCAGTGGCGCGCTATCGGTCGAGGCCACTGTCGAGGAGGCAAAGAAGGCCTCCAACTGGTTCGATGGGCTTTGGGCGTCATCGACGGCCCTTCAAGCCGCCAACCTCGAGCCCAAGGCAACCGAGCGGGTTACGGTGATCGAGGTTCCCTACCAGTCAAAGGTTGCGCATCACGCTAACCCCAAGTTGCTGTTGGAGAACGCGTTCGCCAAGGAGGGTGGGCTCCAGGGTCTGGGCAAGGTGACGCGGCTCGTCTACGTCGATCGCTACGTGCCTCGCAGTCTGCTTGGCCTGCACTCCCTGGAGCAGATCCTAGGCGCGCTGCAGTACGTCTCAGGCGCCGCCGCGAAGGTTGTGTGCCAGAGGCCCGAGCTCGACGGATACGGTGGCGCGACGCTCCGATCAGCGGAACAGATTCTTACGTCCTCGACTGAGAACAACCTTCTCGAGACGGACTCATCCGTCATGCAACAGTGGGCTGTGTCGCGACTGAAGAACAAGGTGTCACTTGCGTTCAGCATGGACGGATACGTGCCGCATCGACGAAAGCTCTTGGTTCAGTTCGCACCTGACGCGCGATACAAGACGCTCAAGGTGCTCTTCGACCAGGGCCTAGACTGGATGAAGCGCCCCAGGCACGCCTTTGGCCCGGTGCTCGCCGGGCCGTTCGTCCCCGGTGAGACACACATCGTGATTACAAGGAATGACCCGCTCGAAAAGGAGGAGCGATGGAAATGAGTCACCTGTCGGGCACTGTCATTCCTCTAGTTTCGACTTCGAATGTTGCTCTCTAGTCTTCGAAGCTTCTCGAGCGCGCTCCACGGCACATAGTGGCCATGAGCCAACGCGTTGCGCGGGGTGCGTAGTTCGTGAAGAGCACTGAGTTCCATCTCAGGCACGCCGGTCAATGCCGCAACGTATGAGCCAAATTCCGCAAAGGACCAGGCTGTAATGGGGCGCGCGGGACATCCCTTCGGATAAAGGCCGACGTCGTTTCCTCGTCCGGACCGAGACTGTCAAAGCGCTGAAGTGCTTCTTGCTCGGGTATCTCGGAGCCAAGACTCTCGCGAAAGCGCACACGTGCGAACGCTTCCAGGTCTAGGCAGCGACCCATCGCAGCACGAAGCAGTGGTCCGCATACGAGCGAGGAGCGAAGCAACTCAAAGACCTGAGGGAAGCTTCCCTCCAGTAGAAGGGCTCTCGCAAGCCACGGTACTGGGCGGGCAGTCGCGGACCCGTGCGGACGCCAAAACAGTCTGCGTGCGATCAGTGCTTCGTCCGCCTTTGATGAGGCACTATGTGGCCGCTGCAGCTGCTGACGTATCGCCTGCTTCTCGCCCGCAGACCGCTGCTTCAGCTCGTTGGTCGCTAGCTGATTGAGCCGAGCTTCAACATCCTCGTCGCGACCAAGTGAGATGTCAGTGCCGATGATCGGTTCCCACATCAATGAGCGATCAACG
>JADKKI010000011.1 GCA_016720595.1 Myxococcales bacterium | reverse complement strand
CGAACGCGATCATCCGCGTCGAGGATTGCGGCGCAGGGGTGCCCGAAGAGGTGCTGCCGCAGCTCGGCCGGCGGCTACTCCGCGTGGACCCATCGCGCAGTCGTGACTCCGGGGGACATGGGCTCGGGCTCTCGATCGTTCGCGCGATCGCGGCGCGTCACGATGGGACCCTGATGTTCGAGCGCTCCCCAGCTGGGCGGGCTCGCAGCGGAGGTGCGGATCCCGATCGCGGGCCCCACCCAGTAGCGGCATCGCTCAGGCCGCGGGCTTCTTCTTGGTCTTCTTCGCCGGCGCCTTCTTCGCCTTTGGCGCCTCCTCGATCGGCAGGGGCGCATCGGCCGCGCCGTGCGAACGACGGTGGATCGAACTCGTTGAGCGTGTTGACCGAGGCGACGTAGCCGAGCTTGGATGCGGCGCGGAACACGGACTTCAAGGCGAGCTGACCTCGTGCCTGGACCGCGAGGGCGGCCGCATGTGCCAGGAGGTCCGTGATCTCGTTGGCCGGAGCCATGATCGTCGACGAGGAGAGGCACGAGCGCATGCGTGATCGTTCGCGCCGCCCACTCGGGCCGACCGTCGCTCTCGTGGCGGTAGATCGCGTGCTCGAGGTAGCCCGGGCAGCGCGGGGCGTTTGGTCGTCGCGAGCTCCTGTGCATATGCGAGGTGCGCGCACTGGGCCAGGCCGAACGCATCGTCGAGCGTGGCGAGCCTCGTGTACGCATCGTCCAGGAGCGCCGGGCTCGGGTCTGCCGCCGCCCGGATCAGCGCGTGGACCGCAAAGTGCTCGTCGGTGCCCTGCGCGAGCTCGGGTTCGAGCATGTCGAGGAGGGTTCGTACACGCTCGGCACCGTACGGCAGCGCGGTCACGGCGAGCATCAGGCTCGCGTCGATCGATTGCGGGGTCACCGGCTGCTTGAGGATCTTGCGGGCACGCTGGGCGACCTCGAAGGCCGCGCCATCGCCGGCGCCGGTCGCGACATAGGTGTGGCCGAGCATCAACAGCTCGATGCCCGACAGCTCCGAGGTATGCGCGAGCTGGTCGAGGGTCTGCGCGGCGATGGCACCGGCGCCAGCGATCGCCTGCCACGCGACGAGTGCGAACAGTCCGGTCCCCGTCGCTTGATCCTCGAGTGCACGCACCGACAGGATGCCGAGCATCGGAGCCGTGGGCAGCAGTGCTGCCGGCGGCGGCAGCGTGACAGCACGCTCCGTGATGTCGACATCCCGAGGAACGTGCCACTTCGCGTCCAGCTGCTCTGTCACCGCCGCTAGCTTAGGGTTCGCGAGTGGGTGAGTCGATCGAGTTGGTCTTGAAACGGCCCGCGGGCGATCTCAGATGACCCGGCGTCCCATGATGACCCGCGCCAGCACCGCGATCACTGCCAGGACCAGAAGGATGTGGATGAACCCTCCCATCGTGTAGGCGGTCGCGAGCCCCAGGCCCCACAACACGACGAGGACGATTGCGATGACCCAGATGAGATTCAACATGACGGCATCCTTTCTCCGGTAGCACCGGGATCACGTTGCATCTGGCGTTCCATCGCGCGGTTCGGGGCCTGATGGGACCGAGGCACCGTGAGCATGCTACGTCGCACCCGCCCGACCATGAGGTCACGCGTGCGTACACGCACGCACGACCGCTTGCGGCGGAACTCGCACGTTCCGCATGCCTTGCGCACCTTGGAGCCGCTCGGTCGCCGAAGCCCGGCACTGCCAATGCAGCAGTCGCTGACGTCACCGTCATCGATGCACACCGCAAGGAGGCTGCCATGGGAACGATCGCAACGAATATCGACACGACCGTGTCGAAGCTGGAAGACCAGCTCAAGCTCTGGGGCGCGAAGCTCAACGAACTGGTGGCCAGGGCCGAAGTGGCCGGGCAGGAGACCAAGATCGACGCGCGCAAACACCTCGACGACCTGAAGGCGAAGCTGGCCGCCGCGCGCACGAAGCTCGACGACGCGAAAGCCGCAGGCGAAGGCAGGTGGGAGAGCTTCAAGTCGGGCGTCGAACACTCCTGGAAAGAGCTCGAAGGGGCATTTCAGAAGCTAACTCACTGAACAGGAGATCGTCATGACGAACGTAATTGAGCATGCGAGTGCGAACACCACGGACGCGACGGTTGGCCAGAGCCTCCGCACCCGCGTCGAGATGCGCAAGGCGGAGATCGAGGTCGCGATCGCCAACTCGACGCTGGATGCGCGGACCCGGCGGGATCTCGAGAGCGCTCTCGGCGCGGTCGACGGCCTGCTGACCGGCGACCTCGATCGCATTCCGAAGGTCGTCGCGATCGAACTGAACACGTGGCTCGAGGCGAGCAAGCACCTCGACGAGCACCATGAGGCTGCTTCCGGAGGAGGCTCGGCGCTCCCTTCGACGGAATCCTTCTCGACCTCGGGCTGAGCGGAACCGCGTTGGTCGATGCCACCGTGGCCGGATGGTGGCGCGATCGCGGCGTGGGCACAGAGCCTATGATCGCCTAACGAGGCTTGCGCGCGCCGCGCGGGCGCGGGCGTCGCGGCTTGCGCTTCGTCGCGGGAAGCGTGGCCACGAACTCCGCTGCTTGCCGCGCCCAGCGTTCCACGGCGGCATCCGTTCGCCAGCCCGGCGCCGCGACGTACACGAAGCCGGTCAGCGGTCGTCCTGTGAAGTCCATCGGGCGCACGTGAGGACGCTTGAGGGCTGCCGTGTAGGACTCCGGTCCGACACGCACCATGAGATCGTGGTGGATGACGCCGACGAACATCTTGCCGCGGAGCAGGAAGGCGAGCCCGCCGAACATCTTCTGCTCGACGACGTCAGGGTGCATGGCGAGGATCTTGCGGACTCGCTTGGCGAGCGTCTCGTCGTACGTCATCGGGTTCCTCTCCGGCGGATCAACTCATACTCTCGACATCGCGTCACGGAGCAGCGACACGAACGCCCCGATGCGTGGGATCCGGAGCCGTCCGGGCGGGACGAGTGCTGTGAGTGCGAACGCCCCGAACCGGTACTCGGGGAGCACGCGCGCGAGCGTGCCTGATGCCACTCCTCGCGCGAGCTCCTCGTCGGGGCGGACGCCGATCCCGAGGCCCGCGTGGATCGCGTCACCCAGCACGCGGCTGTCGTCGCACTCGAAGGTGCCACCCACGCGGACCTTCGACGTTCTGTTTCGGTGGTCGATCAGGTCCCAGGTGCGCTGAGGGCGGTCTCCGAGCAACCGCAGACATTGGTGGCTCGCGAGGTCGGTTGGCTTCCTCGGTGTGCCGTGGAGCTTGAGATACGCGGGTGAGGCGGCCAGGACCCAGCTGCGTGTCGCGAGTGGGCGCGCCACCAGCGAGCTATCCGGCAGCGGGCCCACGTGGAGAACGATGTCCACGCCACCCGAGATCGGGTCCACCGGCGCGTTCACGATCTGGAGCTGGACCGAGAGCCGCGGATGGGAGGCCATCACGCGCGCCATTCCCTCGAGCACATTCGCCGTCGCCGCCGAAGGCGGTAGCGCGAGCCGGACCACTCCCTGGAGCGAATCGCCGGACGGATGAAGCTCCTCCTCCACGGCGTCGAGCTCCGCGACGATCCGCGCGCACCGCGCGTAGAGGATGCGCCCCTCCTCGGTCAGGCCCAGGCGCCGCGTAGTCCGATGCAGCAGTCGCACGCCGGCGTGCGCCTCCAGCCGCAGGATCCGGCGACTCACCGCGTTCGTGGTGAGCTGCAGAGCCCGCGCTGCAGACGACAGACTGCCGCCGTCGACGACGAGCGCGAAGGTTCGGAGATCCTCGAGACGATCGAAGGCCATGGCTGGGATTATCACTCGGTAGGTGACAATGCTTCAACGGATCGTCACCTACCGCGAGCGAGTCCCGCGCCTCATCCTGACCTCATCGCGGCGCCATCTCGCGCCGGAAGGAGTCCCGAATGCAGATCGTCAGCGTGAAGAAGCGTCTCTCCGTACCAGCCGACAAGGTCTGGAGCATCCTGAGTCAAGGCGGCGGAGTGGACCGCTGGTTCCCGATCATCGCGAGCTGTGAGCTCGACGGCAGCGGACCAGGGGCGACCCGGGTCTGCACCACGGTGCAGGGGCAACGCCTCGAAGAGACTATCGAGGCCGTCGATCACGCGAACCGGATCTTCCAGTATCGGATCGATCGACAGGAGATGATGCCGACGACCAGCGTGCGCGGCACCATGCACGTCTCGGACGATGGGGCCGGTCATGCCGACGTCCTGTGGTTCCTGAACTACGCTCTCGCCGACGCGACGGCGGCCGATGCTGTTCGCGCCGGTATCGGGGAGATGTACGCGGCTGGCCTCGCGGGGCTGGAGCGCCTTGCCCGTGAGGCGAGCTGACATGGGCCTCCGCGAGCTCGCAACCTACTCGTTCGCGTGCAACGTCGGGCCGCTCGATCGGGCGGTCCGGTTGATCGTCGGGGTGATGCTCGTGGTGGTGGCCGCGGTCGTTCTCGATGGGCTCGGTCTCCGCCTCGCCGTCGGGATTGGAGGCGCCGCAGTCGCTCTCACGGGCGCGGTCTCGCGGTGCGGGATCTACTATCTGTTCGGGACATCGACGCGTCCGCACGGGACATAGGGGAGCGCTCTCGTCCGTTCGATCCGGAGCAGACGGACTGGACCTGGAGGGGGGCACACCGTAGCGTCACGCCGCGTGGCCGAGCTCGATCGCGATGACCAGGCGTTCGTGGCCCGATTACGCCAGGGCGACGAGGCCGCGTTCGCTGCGTTGATCGACCGGCACCACGGGGCGCTCCGGCGACTGGCCAGAACGTTCGTCTCCAGTGATGCGGCTGCTGACGAGGTCGTCCAGGACACCTGGGTGGCCGTGCTCGACGGGCTGTCCACGTTCGAGGAGCGTTCGTCGTTGAAGACCTGGATCTTCCGCATCCTCGTCAATCGCGCGAGGACCAAGGGGGTTCGCGAGGCGCGCACGGTCCCGATGTCGTCGATGGGATCGGACGACGAGGATGCACCCGAGCCTGTCGTCGATGCCGCGCGGTTCGACGGTCGGGGGATGTGGAGCGCGCCGCCACAGCGGTGGGAGTCCGACACGCCTTCGAAGTTGCTCCTACGCAAGGAGCTCGTCGGCGAGCTCGAGAGAGCCATCGCGCAACTTCCCGAGCGTCAACGCAGCGTCGTGGTGATGCGGGACGCGCTGGGCTGGTCCTCCGAGGAGGTCTGTAGCGTTCTCGAGCTCAACGAGACCAATCAGCGGGTGCTCCTGCATCGTGCACGGTCCCGGCTGCGGGCGATGCTCGAGAACTACAAGGCCGGTCGCTGATGCTGACCTGTCGGCAGCTCACGGAGCTCGTCACGGACCATCTCGAGGGCACGATGTCACTCGGGAATCGGTTGCGGTTCCAGATGCACCTGGGCATGTGCAAGCACTGCCGCGCCTACCTGCGGCAGATGAAGATGACGATCGAGACGCTCGGTCACTTGCCTACAGAGCCGATGCCCGAGGGCATCCGGACCGAGCTCCTCCAGCGCTTCAAGGGCTGGAACCGCGACTCCAGCTCGTAGCTCACGCCGGCTGCGATTCGCCATGACGTGCGGATTGCCTGTAACGGCACGCGCGCTCGCGAGACTGCAGCGGGAGAGCGAACCCCAACCCCAGGAGGATCTGATGGCGAAGATGTGTCCGATCGATGGCTGCAAGGCGAAGCAGGGTCTCTGCACGCACGACAAGCTGATGATCTTGATGGGCGTGATGCTCGTCGCTTTTGCGGGGCTGCGCTGGGGCTTGCACGTGATCTGAGCGCGGCGCTCGAGTAAGCGTGTCTCGGGAACGCGAATCCGTGTAACGAAATCGCGCCTCGTGAGACAGCAGCGCACCTACAACTATTTGCGAGGAGTCCGAGCATGAAGAGCACCGTATGGTTTGTGTCGTTGGTAGCGCTCGCCGCGTGTGGCGGAGGCAAAGCGAAGTCCGAGAAGCCGGGGGGGACGATGGACAAGGGCGGGATGATGGGCGCAGGCGGGATGATGGACATGAAGATGGGCATGGCCGAGCCCTCCGCCGAGACGTCGCCCGTGCTCGCGGCCGCCAAGGGCTATGCGAGCTGGTCGAAGTTCCCCGAGATGCAGCAGCCGGCGAAGTCCGAGGGACACATGGGGATGTTCGTGCTGGCGTTTCACAACAAGGTCGTCGGCGACGCGATCACAGCCAAGACGCTCCCACTCCCCGACGGAGCGGTGATCGTCAAGGAAGAGATGATGACGGCGGACGCCAAGCCGATGTCCGTCACCATCATGAGCAAGCAGGGCGGCGACTGGTACTACGTCAAGGCTTCGCCCGATCTGATGAAGGTCATGACGATGAACGACATGGCGCTGGAAGGCAAAGCGGTGGGGATGTGCAAGGACTGCCACGACAACGGCTCCGCCAATGACTTCGTGATGACGCACAAGTTCAAGTAGACGCCGCGTCCCCGCCGAGAGTCGGCCGTGCCATGCTCGAAGGAGACGCCGACTCATGCTGACCTGCCGCGACGTGACCGAGCGCGTGACCGACTATGTCGAGGGCGCGCTACCGTTCGGGCAGCGGGTCAGCGTGTGGATGCACCTCGCGATGTGCAAGCACTGCCGTGCGTACCTCCAGCAATACCGGGTCACGATCGCGACACTGAACCAGCTGCCTGACGAGCCGCCACCGCCCGAGTGCCGCGAGGAGCTCCTGCGGCGCTTCCGGGATCGGAAGCCCTGACCGCGGCTCAGACGAGGTGCGCGATCAGGACGATCGTCGTGAAGCGTGCGATTCGCCCTGCCACATCGATCGCGACGAACGTGCGGAAGCGGATGCCGATCACGCCCGCGAGGAGCGCGACCAGCACCTGCGGTGGGATCCCGATCGTCGCGCCCAGGGTGATCAAGAGCAGCTCGCTCTTCTGCCAGCGTGCGCCCAGCTCCCGCGCCTTCGCGAGCCGGGCCTCGAGCTTCGGGTGCCCCTTCGCGCCGACCTTCGCGAGGCCGCGTCCAGACTGGAACACGATCGCGTGCGTCACGGATTGACCGAGCGCGACGAGCACGGCGAGCACGACGAGCTTCGGCCAGGCGTACGGCGATGCGGCGCCGAGCGCGATCAAGGCGGCCTCGCTGTTGGCGAGCGGAAACACCCCCGACAGGATCGCGAACAGGAACAGCGCGACGTAGATGCCGCCGAAGCCGTCGAGCGCGTCGAGGACCGACTGCATGCCCCGATGTATCACGCCAAGGGCGTGACCTCGTCGTCGAGGTCGCGTCGAGGTCGGGCGTAACCCTGCGCCAACCCTGGAGGCCTGCGACGCCCGCAGGTGGGATGGACGCCGCAGCGGCTCTGCCTCTACAGTGGAGTGTGCGCTCCGTGCTGGCCGGGCTCGTCGTGACGCTGGCGGCGTGTGGGTTCCACGTGGGCTCTGCGGAAGGGCTCGACGCACCGAACGCGCCCGACGATGGCTCGGTGATCGACGGGGTCGACGCCGCTGCGCCGGACGCCGCGGCTGCGGGGCTAGCGATCGTGCAACAGGTCACCGGAGCCGCGCCGAACACCAACGCCCCCTTGTCGGCCATGTTGGGCGCGCCCCCGGCCAGTGGTCATCTGCTCGTCTTGGTGGGGGCCGCCGAGCACGGTGCCCTCGCGACCGTCACCGGTGGCGGTGTGGCGACCTGGACCCGCGCCACGAATTCGCTGAACAACTCGAACATCGAGATCTGGTTCGGCGTGACCAACGGTTCGAGCGCGACGGTGACGATCACGTTTCCCACATACGGCCTGCCGATCTGGATGGCCGTGAGCGAGTGGTCCGGGCTGACGAGCACCAACGTCCTCGACGGCACGGCGTCCACCTCGGGCGGCGCGAGCCCTGCGGGTGCCGGGACGATCTCGACGACCCACGCCCACGACCTCGTGATCTTCGCGGTCACCGATAGCAGCCCGAACACGTTCGGTGCTCCGACGCCGGGGGCGTGGACCGCGATGACCGGTGTGACGGCCACCCCGGTCGTCCAGGCCGCGTGGTACCGCGAGGTCACGGCGATTGGCGCGTACGGGCCCACCGTGACCGAGACCGCGCACAGCTGGGACTCGGCGGTGGCGGCGTTTCGTGTCGCGCCGTGAAGCTTAGACGAGGACGACGATCTCGCGCAGGATCAGCTGGCAGAGGTGCCGGTACGCCTCGCGCAGCGGCAGGCCGCAGGTGCTGATCAGCTCGCGGGCGGAGAGGGTGCCATCGATGCGAGTCAGCAAGTACGCGGCCCGCTGATCGATCTCGATCCCGATCAGCTGCTCGAGGTGCTGCGACAGCGCGGCCATCCGAGATTGATCGCCGAGGAAGCCGGTGAACACCGTGAGGATCAGCGCCTCGTTGGTGGCGAGCAGGGCATCCACGCCGTCCTCGGGGCGAGCGGCGGAGAGCGCGAGCTCGAGAGCGATCACCGCCTCGTCGAGATCCCCGCGCGCGTGGGTCCGCATCGCGCGCCCGATCAGCTGGGCGACCCCCGAGGCGGGCAGGTCGCGTGGATCGGTGGTTCGTGGGTCGATGCTCTCGAGCAGAGCGCTGCAGCGCGCGGCGACACGGTCGATCGGGACCCGCGCCTCGGGCGATAGCTCGCCATAGGGCGCGATCCGGTGCTCATCGGTCATCACCGAGGGTGACGTGTCGAGCCGTTCGTGTTTGTGGGGCTTGGCCTCGCGAGCGGTGGGCTTGCCCGTCGCGGGTGGTGCGACGCCCTCGCCGCGGCCGAGCAGAGCCACCACGTGCGCGACGAGCGCCTCGTCGGAGAGATCGAGGTGGTGCGCGGCGATCATTCGATCGAGATCCACGAGCAGCGCACCTGCAGAGGGATAGCGATCGGTGGGGCGTGTCGCGAGCAGCCGCATCACGATCGGCTCGAGGTCGGGCGGATAGTCCTTCACCACGCGGGACGGCGGCGCGAACTCACCTCGCACGATCGCTTCGAGGGTCTCGAACTCGCTCGAGCGATCGAACGGACGCGTGTTGGTGGTCAGCTCGTAGAGCACCACGCCGAGGGAGAACAGGTCCGAGCGTCCGTCGAGTGCTCGGGCGCGGCACTGCTCCGGGGACATGTACGGGATCTTGCCCTTGAGCTGGCCGCTCGCGGTGCGCGTGACCGCACCGGTCTCGACGCGCGCGATCCCGAAATCGACGAGCTTGATCGCGCCCTCGAAGCTCACGAGGATGTTGCTCGGCGAGATGTCGCGGTGAACGATGTTGAGCTTGGCGTGCGGTCCGCGCGGGTCGTGCACGTACGCGAGCGCGCTCGTGATGCCGTACATGATCGAGATCGCGATCGCGAGTGGCATCGGTCGCTGTCGGGCGGCCGCGGCGGCGAGCAGTGCCCGGACGTCGTGCCCGTGCACGAACTCCATCGCGAAGTAGCACGCGTCGT
The DNA here is from genome assembly GCA_016720595.1 of Myxococcales bacterium. Lineage (GTDB taxonomy): Bacteria > Myxococcota_A > Polyangia > Haliangiales > Haliangiaceae > JABFXX01. Next base: position 247,374 of record JADKKI010000011.1, on the reverse strand, counting down.
GATCGATCACCGCATCGAACACCTTGGCGATGTTCGGGTGGTGCAAGGTCGAGGCGAGCCGGGCCTCGGCGATGAACATCTCGATGAACCGGCGCTCGTGGGCGAACGACGGCAGCAGGCGCTTGATCGCGACGCGGGCGCCGGCCGGAGCGTTCTTCGGGCGTCCGAGGTAGACCTCGGCCATGCCTCCGGCGCCGATCCTCTTGAGGATCTCGTAGCGCCCCACGGTGGAGCCGGGTGTGAAGTCGATGGTCGACACGCGACGCCGAGCGATCAGCGTATCACGGTGCCAGAGTCGGCTCGCCCGGTCTGGGCCGCCAGGCGACGGTCAGCGACACGGCTCGGCGCCGATGCCCCAGTCGATCGAGTCGAGGTACGCGCCCGCAGCCGCGACGGACACCGAGATCGAGAACGCCACGGTGCGGCTCGCCGGATCTGGACGCGCGCACAGCTGGGTGCCGAGGCCGGCGACGCTCGCCGTGGTCTCGAAGCCGGTGCCCGCCGAGGTCGACTTGGTGGTGATCGCGGAGCCGCCGAGGCGCGCGGTGTACTGGATCGGCGTGGACGCACCGAACGTGCGCACCGCCTGGTAGACCGAGGTCAGCTTCATGTCGGCCGGCACCCGGATCACCCCCGACACCGTGCACTCCGTCCACTTCTCTCCCTGATCGAACAGCACGGAGAGCTCACCGCCGATCGCCACGATGCCGTGCCGCGAGACGCAGTTGCTCGTGAACGACTCCCACCGCAGGGCATCGGCGCCCACGTCGTCTGCGTTCGCGCGCAGCGCTCCGGTCTCGGCGGGGTCTTCGCCGATCATGCAGGCGGAGAGGGCGAACGAGAGCAGGGGCACGAGGGCGAGCGAGATGCGAGGGGCGGCCACGCTCGTGGGCATCGCAAGTCGCAGGCCATCGCCGATCTCACGCCAAGTCCCGATTGCTGCGCAAGTTGTCCCGGCTCGGCTGGGACCTCTAGACTCCGGACTGGGACTCCAAGCGGGCGCTGATCCGGGCGATCAGGAGTTGCTCCAGAAGGCGTCGGCAGCGTTCCGGCAGCTACGGTGGGCCGAGCTTGCCGTCGCCCATGCCCTTGCAGAGCTGCTCCGCCTTCTCCTTGCTGAGCGGCACGTACATGAGCGTCTGCTGGATCCGGATCTCCGCGGAGACACACCGGCCGAGGGCTCCCTCCTTCGGGCACTTCTCGAGGACCGTGCCGCCGGCCTGCTCGCAATTTGAACGTCCCGAGGCCGTGATGCCAGTGCTGCTCCCGGGCTGACCGAAGTACTCGATGCAGATGTTGGTCTTGCCGCGCGTATCACACGCGCCCTGCCGCGGGAGCTCGTCACCCGAGCTGTTGGTCGCGCCGCTGCCCTTGGCGCTGTCTTTGTTGCCGCAGGCACCGAGCGCCGCCGCGATCAGGACTCCACCGATGAAAGCTGCCTTCATTGTTCCTCCAGCTCGAATGGTCGCCCATTCTATCAGTGCCGTGGCGCTCGACGGCGACGGTGCCGGGGTCGCGGTCACTTACACGAGAACGTCACGCGCTCGGGCGTGCTGGTATCCGGTCCGGTCGTTCCCGTGCCCTGCTGACCGTGATCGTTCGCGCCCCAGCACCAGAGCTGCCCCTCGACCGTTACCGCGCAGGTCCCGGTCGTACTGGGCGCCGCACGGGCCACGGTGGCGAGCAGCGCACGCACCGGGCTCGCGACCGTCGCGTTGTCGGGATCGATCGATCCCGCGCCGACCTGGCCGCGATCGTTCTGTCCCCAGCACAGAAACGAGGTCTCCTGGGTCGCGCAGGTGTGGAAGGCGCTGCCACCCGCGAAGGTGGAGCGCGCTGTCACCGTACGCTGCGGCATCGGCTGATCGGTGCCGCCATCGATCCCTGCCGAGGCGCCGTAGCCCCAGCACCAGATCGTGCCGTCGCTCTTGGCCGCGCAGGTGTGTTCATCGCCTCCGCTGACTCCGGTCACCGAGGTGATCTTCGATTGCACCGGCGACGAGCTATCCGTCGTGGTGCCATCCCCGAGCTGACCATTGGCATTCCCGCCAAACGCGAACACGCTGCCGTTGTCCTTGAGCGCCGTGCTGTGCTCGTCGCCCACCGCGACCTCGATGATGCCTTCGGTGAGCCCCGGCACCTGCGTGGGGTAGAGCAGGTCATCGGCATCCGGCGCGCCACCATGACTCGGCGGGAGCTTCCCACACTGTCCATCCGCGTTCTCACCCCAGCACGCCACGCCACCTGAGCTGTTGACGGCGCACACGTGCTTGCCGCCGGCGGCGAGGTGGCTGGAGATGAACGGGCTGAACGTCAGGTTCGGCGCCACGCCGGCCACCGCCTGGATCTGGATCGGCACGAGCGACTCCGAGAGCGGCGTGCCTGCCGCGCTGACGATGCCGAGCTGGCCGACGTCGTTCGCGCCCCAGCACCACACCGTGTGGTCGGCGGCCAACGCGCACGTGTGGTTCTCGCTGGCCACGACCTGGACGAAGGTCTTTCCCGACGGGGTCATCACCTTGGTCGGCCGAGCCCGATCTGTCTTGGTGTTGTCTCCGAGCTGGCCGGCGTCGTTGGCGCCCCAGCACCACACGGTGCCGTCGTGACGCACGAGGCAGAAGTGCGCCTCGCCGCCGGTCAGGTCGTCGATGCAGCTCTCCGTGGGCGGAGCCACGCAGACCCCCGCCTTTCCGTCGCCCGCGCCTTCGCTATACCGACGCGTCGTGCCCGTGCACGTCGTGTCGCCGAAGCTACAGAACGAGTCGGCCTCGCAGATCCCCGACGCCCCCGCCTTGTCGATGCACTGTGCGTTGGATGTGCACTCGTACGGCGGCGCGCTGGTGCACGCCGCGCCAAGCCCGATCAACGCGAGCGTGAGTGAGACTCGAGCGAGCATGAGGTCTCCCGGTTAGAAGCTGACGAGATAGCTGGCGAAGGCGCCGTCGCGCGTCGGAACGATCGCGAGGCTGTTCTGCGCGTCCTCGCGGTTGTGGCGCCTGGCGACCGCGACGAACCGCCAGATCGCGAGTCCCGTGAACACGGCGCCAGCGGAGGTCGCGATCATGCCGATCTGCTGCTTCTGCTTCGCGTCGCTGGTGGCGCCCTCGTAGGCCGCGACCGTCAGCTCGTTCTTGGCGGCGCTCATGTCGCGATTGCCGAGCGCGAGGAACGTGGCGCCTGTCGCCAGACCACCGACGCCGACGACGAACAACACGTCACCGAGAGGATCGAACGCCCACGAGCCATGGTGCGTGGACGCGCGCTGCGGAGGCGGCATCGGTTGCGGCTGCGGCGAGGTGATCGGCGGGTTGACCACCACGGGCGGGGGAGGGGACACCGTGGGAGGCGGGGCGTCGATCGCGCGCTGCTGCGCCTCGATGTCCGCCTGGCACTTGGTGATGAACTCCTGGGCCACGTTCGCGCCTGCCGCGGACGCAGTGCGCATGTACGCCTTGTACGTGAGGATCGCGCTCCGGCAGTCCCCTGATAAGCGCTGGGTCTGCGCGATCGCCCACAACGTGTCGGGCTTGGGATCGAGCGCGTAGCTCTCCTTGTATTCCTTGAGCGCCGAGGCCCACTCCTGGATGTTGTAGTAGTTCGTCCCCTTGGCGAGGTGGTCCTCCGCTGGGTCGGCCAGGGCGAGGGTTGGGATCGATGCGAACGCGAGGGCGAGGAGTGCGCGGTGCTTCATGGTGGTGGAGTGGGCGAGTCCTTGTCCCAGGTCGTCGGCTTGGTCGGGGGTGGCTTGGTCGGGGTGACGGCGCCTGTGCCGGGCGGCCTCAGCGACGTGACGTCTGCGCCAGCCGGCTTGGGTGACGCGGGAGGTCGCGTCGGTTGCTTCACGACAACCGCGGGCCTCGGGCGCGGTGTCGGCGCTGGACGCGTGACGACTTGCTGGACCGGCTTGGGCGCGTCCTTGCCGGTGGCGTTGGCGTTGGTCGGATTCTGGGTGGCGTCCTTGCTCGAGGTCTCCACGGTCACGTCGTAGTCGGAGGGCGGCTGATCGGCCGTGGCAGCCGCCGGCGCGGTCGCGGGCGACGTCGCGGGCGCGGTCGACGTCGCGGGCGGAAGGTCGGCGGTGGATTCCGGTGCGGGCGTCGTGGTGGCGGGTGGTGGTGCGCTCGCCTCTGGGCTCGCCTGCGTCGTCGACCGCATCACCAGCCAGACCACGAGCCCGAGCGCACCGAGGGCAGCCCCTCCGACGAGCATTCCGCGTCGACGCGTCGGTGCTGGCGGCAGGACAGCTGCATCGGCGGCCTTGGCGTCGGAGGGATCGGCTTCCGGGATCGCCACAGCGAGCGGGCGCGACTGACGCGCCTTGGCGGCTGCGGCTGCGGCGGCGACCGGCGCGAGGGAGCGCGAAGCCTCACTGACTCCCGACGGCGTGAACTTGGAGAACTCGCTCGTGGAGGTGAGGGTCGCGGCGCCGGGCAAGGTCGTGGCGCGTGGAGGGCCCGCACCTCCGCCCACGGCGGTGCGGATCGCGTCCCGGCGCTGGCTGAGCTCCTCCTTGAACGTGTCGGCCACCCAGGCCGCGACCTCGCGGCGGGTCGCGAGCAGCCCCTCCTGGCGTGCCGATTCGCGGAGCGCATCCTCCATCTCGCGGGCGGTCGCGAACCGCTTGGCAGGATCACGCTGGAGCGCGCACAGACAGATCGCGTCGAATACAGCCGGTGGTTGCAGCCCGAGCGTGCTGGGGAGCGGGACCTCCATCGACAGGATGTTCCCCATCGTGGCCGCCTCGTTGTCGCCCTGGAACAGGCGGCGGCCCGTCAGCATCGACCACAGCATGCCGCCCGCCGCGAACACATCGGACCGACGGTCGACCTCCTCGGACTTGATCTGCTCGGGGGACATGTACGCGATCTTGCCCTTGAGCTCGCCGGGTCGCGTCGAGTTGATTCGAGCCTCGGCGCGCGCGATGCCGAAGTCGGTGATGCGCGCCGAGCCATCGATGCCGACCAGGATGTTCTGCGGCGAGACATCGCGATGGACGAGCTTCATCGAGTTGCCGTCGTCGTCGGTGAGCGAGTGCGCGGCGTCGAGGCCGGCGAGGATGTCGAGGAAGATCGCGACCAGCAGGTGCGCCGGCCGATCGTTGCGGTGCTTCTTGAGCAGCGCCGACAGCGAGCAACCCTCGATGTACTCCATCGCCACGTAGTGGGTGCCGTCCTGCACACCGAGATCGATGATCGGGACGACATTCGGATGGTGCAGCCGTGCGGCGATCCGGGCCTCGTCGAGCATCATCTTGACGAAGCCAGCATCACCGGCCAGGTGCGAGTGGAGCACCTTGATCGCGAACAGCCGCTGGAACCCCGCCTCGCCGGCGGTGCGTCCGAGGAAGACCGTGGCCATCCCGCCGGTGCCGAGCTTGCCGAGCAGCTCGTAGCGGCCGAGCTGTCGTGGTGGCTGGATCGCCGCCGCCACAGCATCCGATTCCTCCAGCAACGTGAAGCCGTCCACGTTTCCACTCTCGAAGATCTGGAGCACCCGGACAATCGGGTGATTCCCGGATCCGGTCTCGGGGTTTTTCCCTATCTCGGGTGTGTGTCTACGGGAGCGGGCGTCGCAACACGCCCGCCGTGATCGCGTAGGCGACCAGCTCGGCGCGGGTCCGGCACCGCAGCTTCTCCGCGATGTGGGCACGGTGTGACTCGATCGTCTTCACGCTCACATGGAGCTTCTCGCCGATCTCGCGCTGGGTGTGGCCGAGGACGATCAGCTCGAACACCTCTCGCTCGCGGTCCGTCAAGACGTCGAGCCGGGTGGTGGCCGTGACGGGCTCGGGGCCGTCGACGTCGGACTCACCATGAGGCACGGGCGCCGGCAACGTCGGCTTCTCCTTGCGCGGCGAGACCACCAGATCGAACACCTCGAACGACTCGAGACCGATGCCGACGACGTCGCCGTGGGCGAGCAGGGTGGATTCCTGGATCCGCCGCTGATTGACGAACACCCCGTTGAGGCTCTTGAGATCCTCGACGCACAGCCCCTCGTCGGTCTCGAAGAACCGGGCGTGCCGACGAGAGACCAGATCTCCGAGGAGGACGAACTCGCAATCCTCATCGCGCCCGACGATCGCTGCGTCGGTCACGTCGACTTCGTCGGCACCCAGGCGAAGGCGGTATCTCCGCCGGCTGCGGTTCGTCGCTGCGTTCGCTCTCGTTAGCGGTCGACCAATCGCCATGCCTTCGCCTCGCGTGCCCCGAATCGAGCTTCGCACACGCCGCGACTGATTCCATGGTGGCCGCTCGCCCGACCTTCGCTTCGCAAATTTTGCGCGCTTGCGCAACCTTCGCGCGTCCAGCCTGCGAGCCGTCCTCGGGCATGTCACGATATCCGGCGTGATCATCCAACGACGTCCGGTTTCGGTGATGGGGCTCGTGCTTGGCCTTGCCTTGATCGGCATGCAGGCCGACGAGAGTCGAGCGCAGCCGGCCCCTGCACCAACTCCAGCCCCGGCGGCGGAGCTAAGCGCGGCCGATACGGCCAAGCTCCTCGCGTTCTTCGACAAGCTGATCCCGGCGATGCTCGCCAGCAAGGCGGACTGTGCGAAGATGGCGACGATCGTCGACGAGCAGGTGACCGCGAGCGCTCCGATGCTGCGGAGCGTGATGAAGCAGCTCACCGCAGGCAAGGCCCTGCCCAAGGATGCCGAGGCCAAGCTCACGGCGCGCATGACGAAGGAGGCGGAGACGCTCAGCAAGTGCGCAGCGGAGCCCGCAGTCGGGAACGCGATGAAGCGGATCGCCGATCCCGATCTCCCACCGGGGCCGTCCGCCGCGGTGCTCGCGGAGGTCAAGGCGCCGGTCGCGGCAGATCTCGAGAAGTACACCAAGGGCATCGCGGGCAAGGGCGAGCTGATCGCGACGATCAAGACCTCGGTCGGCACGGTCCGCTGTCAGCTGCTGCCTGCGAAGGCGCCGATCACGGTGGCGAACTTCGTCGGGCTGGCGACCGGGAAGAAGTCCTGGCTGGATCCCAAGACCAACAAGATCCAGAAGAACAAGCCCTACTACGATGGGACGATCTTCCACCGCGTGATCCCGGACTTCATGATCCAGGGCGGCGATCCCACCGGCACCGGCATGGGCGGCCCCGGCTATCAGTTCGGCGACGAGACCTCACCGGATGTGAAGATGGCGCCGGGCGTGCTCGCGATGGCCAACGCAGGCCCGGGCACCAACGGGAGCCAGTTCTTCATCACCGAGGGTTCGCCGTCGTATCTCGACGGCAAGCACACCATCTTCGGGACGTGCAAGCCGCTCGACGTTGTCGGCAAGATCGCCCGCGTGAAGCACGATGCGAATGATCGTCCAGAGACCGCGCTGAAGATGACGGTCGCGATCAGCCGCGGCGCGCTGTAGCGCCAGCCGGAGGGTCAGTTCCCGCGCAGGCGTGTCACCAGGCGGGCGAACGCTGGGGCGGCGGTCTTGCCACCCGAGAGGTCGGTCCGCAGCTGGAGCCCGACGAGCATCACCAGACGGCGCGACGGGAGATCCGCCACCCCGACGAAGCTCGCGTAGGTCTGGTCGTGACCGTCCGCGCCGCGGAACTTGGCGGTGCCGGTCTTGCCAGCGACGTGGATGCCAGCCACCCGCGCGGCGCCACCCGTCGCGGTCTCGTCAACGACGGCGGTCTCGAGCATCGTCATGACGGCGCTCGCGGTCTCGGAGGAGAGGATGCGCTCTGGCGTGGAGCCGCCGCGGTCGAACGTGGGGGCGTGGTAGACGCCGTCGCCCGCGATCGCACCGTACGCCGCGATCACCTCGAGGGGCGTCGCGGTCATGCCAATGCCGTTCGCAGCGGCCGCGCCTTCGTAGCTCCGATCTGCGAGCTGCGCGGGCACGGCTCCGACCGCCGCACCCGGGACACTCGATGGATCACCGAAGTGAAACCGGCGGAGCCACGATGCGAGGTTCGCGCCGCCGAGCGCATCGAAGATCCGCGATGCCCCGATGTTGGATGACACCGCCAGGATGTGAGCCGCATCGAGGGTTCCATTGACCGAGGCGTCCTGCAGCAGCTTGTCGCCGTATGCACGAGGACCTGGCCCACACTCGAACGTCTGGGTGGGCGTGATCGCGTGGGTCTCGAGCGCGGCGGCGATCGTGACCGGCTTGAGCGTGGAGCCCGGTGCCATCGCGGTCATCGAGCCGACGTCGATCGGCTGGCCGGAACGGCGCCCACCGTTCGCGAGGATCTCTCCGGTCGCCGGATCGAGCACGATGATGGTGGCGACCTCGGGCGACCACGCCGTGGCGATCGCGGCGAGTTCTGCATCGACTGCGCGCTGGATCGCCGGATCGTTCGCGGTGCCCGTACGCGGCGTCATCGGCGGTGGCGACGAGAGCTCTGGCGTGGCGCACGCGGCCGCTGCGGCGAGCAGCGCGCCCACGGCCACCACGGAGATCGTCCCGCGTGCTGCGAGCGGTGCGCGGGCGGGGCGTGCCGCGAGGATCGAGGCGACACGGGTCTCGAGCGAGCCGCGCTCGGCCATCGCGAGCGCTGCGCTCGGTGTACGGAGCGAGGTCGCCACGGCCAGGAGCTCCTCGGCGTAGCGCGTGGGCTGAACACCTGCCGCGAGCACCGTATCGTCAGCGGCGAGCTCGCACTCGACCCGCAGCTTGCGGGCACACAGCCAGACCAGGGGATTGCACCACTGGAGGGCGCACGCCACATCGGCGATCGCTTGCACGAGGACATCGCGGCGGCGGACGTGCGCCAGCTCGTGCACGAGCACCAGGCGGCACCGATCGACCGTCCAGCCGAGCGCGTCGCGGGGGATCACGATCGTCGGGTAAAGGAGGCCGGTGACCACCGGGGAGTCGATCTCGGCCGAGACCCGGACGTCCACGCGTCGGCCGGCGAGGGCGTGCGTCGCGTCGCCCCACGGGCCGCGCTCTACCAGGGTGGCGCCACGGACCAGCGATCGCGCCCGCAACTGCGAGGATCCGAGGCGAGCGAGCAGCGCTGCGGCGACCAGCAGCCACCCGAGGCCGAGCGCCTCCGTGGGATCGAGGCCTCCCGTCGACGAGGACACTGGTGCAGGTGCTGGTGCGGTCCGCTCGGTGATCGGCGACGTCGTGTGGACGGTCGCGGCGGGGGCAGGCTCCGCCTCGTGGGCGAACACCGACAGGGCGGCGGGGGCTTCTACGCGCCACCGCGGGCTGACGGCCGCGGCGATCGGCACCACCAGCGCGGCGCCGACCGTCAGGACGAGGATGAACCGGCGCGTCGAGGCCGCGGCGCGGGCGAGGAGCGCGTACGCGACGAGGCCCGCCGCGAGGACGAGGGCGGCGCGAATCGCGCCCGAGAGCAGGAGTCCTTGGAGCATCAGCGTCCCTCCTTCTTTGCACGGGCGATCAGATCTGCGATGCGATCGAGCTCTTCGCTCGAGAGCTTTGTCTTCGAGGAATCGACCAGCGCCGACACGGCTTGCTCCACCGAACCGGCGAAGAACGTGCGCACCACGTGGGCGAGCGCCGAGCGTTTGGCCGCCGACGCGGAGACGGCCGGGGCGTAGACATACGTCAGCCCCTCTTGCTCGTGCTTGGCGTGGCCCCGCTCCTCCAGGAGGCGGAGCAGCGCGCGGACCGCCGAGTAGCTCGGTGGATCGTCGAGGTCCTCGAGCACCTCGTGCGCGGTGGCACGCTTGCGCCGGTGCAGGATGTCCATGATGGCGCGTTCGCGCCGCGTGAGCTTGGTCGGATCAGGCGTCGTCATGGCGATGGTCCTGAGACCTTCATAGCTACCTGCTAAGGATTTAGCAAGTTCGAGGTGCTAAAATATCAGCACCTGACGGCGGCGGCCGAGCCTCTCTGGGCGCTCAGAGCCGCTCGAGATACGCCGATAGCGGCACCGACACGCCCGCCGAGAACGCCCAGCGCAGCGATGTCGGGCGATCCTGCTCCGGCGGATAGAGCATCACCATCGCGGGCGAGACATAGATCTCGACGAGGTCACCAATATCGAGCGCGAACAGCATCGGGTGGACCATGATCGCGTTGGACTCCGCGGAGTCGAGGGCCGCGCGATAGAGCAGCCCGGATCCCGCCACGGCGAGCTTGAAGGTGAGGCGGTTGCCGAAGAACGCCGGACTCGCGAGACCCACGCCGATCTGTTCGCTGATCAGCGGCACCGAGCGCCGCGCGTCGTCCACGTCGCCGATCGGATCGGAGTACAGGCCGCCCATGCCGACGGTGAGGTGGAGGAAGCCACGCCACTTGTGATGACGGCGGAAGTCGTCGCCAGAAGTTGCGCGAGCCGCTGGGCGAACTTGCCGCCGTCGATCCGGATGCCGCCGCCCTCGTGCTCCACCGATTCCTGGAGCGCGTGGATCAGCCGGGTGGTCCAGCAATCCACCGAGCCCTCATGGGCGCACGGATTGCCGCGGCCCTGCAGGGCGCCGATCAGCGTGTCGAGGCGGACGTGCGCGATCACCGCATACAGCAGCTCGAGATCCATCGGCTCGTGAGTCTTCAGCGAATCGAGCACGGGCTCGAGCACGTCGTAGAGCGGTGCGTCGAACACGCCCACGCGGAACGTGCCGAGCATCCGCAGCGCACCGATCACGTCGCCGGTCTTCTGCGTGAGCCGCGACGAGCGCGCGACGCGCTCCATCAGATCGAGGAAGCCCACGAGCCGCACGGTGGCGGAGCGAGCGAACCGGACCTGCGCGTTGACCTCTCCGGGGAACAGCGAGCGCAGACCATCATCGAGCGCGACGAGCGCCTTGGAAGCGGCGCGCAGCTCGCGCGCGAGGTCTGGCGTGGCGTACAGCGGCAGGTTGCCGACATCGAGCGAGGCCGTGCCGTCGGGGCTCGGGAATCGCCCGAACAGGCTGGTGATGTCCGCGATCGAGGCCTCCAGCCGATCGACCACGGGCGACACGGCGTCGAGACGCACGTTGATCTGGTCGATGCGCTTGTCGAGCTCGATCATGTCGCGGGTCTCCCATCCCGCGATCACGGTGGTGGCGTCACGGCGGAGCCTCGCCAGGATCAGCGCGCCCGCATCGATCCCCACCGACAGCACCGGAGCCTCGTCGACGTTCTTGGTCGCCTTCTTCGGCTTGCCCTTCCCTTTCGGCGGGGCTGGAGGCGGGGTGGCAGGCTTCGTCGCGGGGCCTACCTGGGGCCCTCCGGTGTCGGGGAGGAGCGGGTCGCCATCGTCGGCCTCGGCGTCGCGCGTGGCGCGCTCGATCATGGCGACGATCCGCATCAGGTGACCGGAGCTCTCGCTCCCGATCACCAGGCGCACCGCCGGCGAGTTGAGCGCCTCTCGCGCACCACGCGCGCGCGCCGTGAGCGTCGGTAGATCGAGCCCGCTGTCGGTGAACGCGCTCGCGCGCATGAGCGTCCGGAAGTCGACGAGTCCGCCACGCACCCCATCGATCCGCCGGCGCGTGCCATCGACCAGCCGCACGCGCCACTGCTCGAGGGTCAGGCCGGCGGTGGACCCGAAGTCTGCGATCGTGCGCGAGCGGCTCGAGGCCTCGATCAACCGGCGGAGATCGTCGAACCCGCCATCGCGGAGCGCCTTGCACAGGCGGAGGCCGTCGAGCATCTTGTCGACGCCGATCACGCGCTCCGCCGTCGCACGTTCGGCGAGCTGCGTGCACAGGATGGCGCCTTGCCCGGTCTTCCATGGGCACTCGAGCGACCGCGCCGGATCCGCACCGACGCGACCGAACAGCCGCGTCTCGCCGAGCCAGTAGTACGCCACATCGACGAGGTACCCGTGCAGCTCACCGGGGAGCGCCTGCTTCTCCACCACCCCGAGCTCCTTCGCCCCGCGCGCCACGGTGGCCCTGATCTGCGGCCCGATCATCAGCCTGCTCCCCGTGGGGGTAGAGCCCATCGATCAGGTTGGCCGCGACGAAGGCTCGGACGACCGTCATCCCGAGGTCCTGGAACTTCTCGCGCCGCAGCGTCGAGGATCGGCGAGCAGCCCGGCGCCCCTGCTCGAGGGAGATCGCGCAGGTAGCGGTAGCGCGCCTTGCGCTCCGCATTCAACAGCTGATCGACGACGAGCTGGATCGCCGCCTGGCGCACGCGATCGAGGACCACGTTGACCACGAGATCGGCGTCGAGCTTGCCGCGCTTGAAGGACGTCGGCGCGGCTGCGACCACGGCCCCCACGGTGACGGGTCCGGGTGTGGCGGGCGCGGCTGTCGGCGGGCGATCTGGATCGATCAGCTCGGCGTCACCGCCGGCGCCGAGCTGGTACTCCGCCTCGTAGAACAGGTCGCTGTGGATGAGGGCCTGCTGGCACGTGGTCGCGGGGAGTGACGCATTGGTGACGCACAGCTCGTCGAGCGCGACGCATGCGCCTCGCTCGGCCGCATCGCAGCCGCGCCGCAGGTGATCGGCGGCGATCTCGATCGACCGCTTCACGCCGTTTCCGAGGGCGAACCGCTGCGCAGCACGCTCGCACGCGCCGGCCTGCCCGCTGAAGCACTGATCGTGATCCGCGTACGCCGCGCGGCGCTGGCAGCTCGGCAGCGTGGGATTGCTCTTGCACTCTCGGCACACGCGATCCGGCCGCGTGAGGGAGCACGCGCGGTCGGCGAACCCGCGCGCCTTGATGTCATCGTGCGGCAGGCTGGGGGGAGCCGCCGGAGCTGCGGCGGGTGCGGGGACGGCAGGTCCCGCTGGAGTTGCCGGAGTTGCTGGAGTCGGAGTCGTCGGAGTCGCCGGAGTTGCCGGAGTTGCGGGACGCGGAGCACCCGAGCCGGCACCCGCAGGCGGCGGCGGCGGCACAGGGGAGGTCCTGGGCGGCGGCGGCGCGGGAAAGATCCGCGGCGTGTCGATCGTGGCTCCGAGCGCGGTGGCCGCGAGCCGGCAGCCATCAGCCTCGCCGAGATCGCAGCGACGCGCCGCGAGCGCGAGGCCGGCGTTGAGGTCGACGGGGATGTTGAGGCGCTTCGCCCGCTCCTGGATCAGCAGCGCCTCCGCGACGCTCGAGCACAGCGGGTGACCATCGCCTTCGCACAGCGCGATCAGGGCCTTGGCGGCGGCGGTCAGCTTGTCGGGCTCGCGACGGAACTTGAACACGGCCTCCATCTGGATCGAGGCGCAGGCCAGCTTGTCGTTCTCCTTGCACCGCTTCTCGATCACCGCGCGCACGGCCGCACGTTCGGCACCATCGAGCCGAGTCTCGGACCGCGTGCACGCGACCACGTCATCGTCGGTGGTGCAGGCCGCGGCCATGCCGGCGTTGGCGACGCTGCGCAGCCGTGCGGCCTCACCCTTGAACGACGCGATGCTCTCGAGGCCCCACGAGGTCTCGGTGAGGACCTCGCAGGCGGCGACCTGGCGCGCGGTGGTGCACCCCCGCTCGGCGAGTGCGATCCGGCCGAGGATGTCCGCCTTCGCGGGCGGCAGCTTGCGATCGCGCATCATGATGGCCTTGGCCCCGGCGGCGCACCCGCTCGGGTCGCCATCGGTGCAGCGCTCGCGCCCGGAGGACGATCGCGCGCTCGAGTACGGTGGTGGCGCTGGCGGGCGAGCGCTCCACATCGAACAGCCACCCGCGATCGAGCAGATCCGACATCGCGACGCAGCCAGCCGCGACGCCGGCTCGTGCGCGGTCGGGGCGGAGCTCCTCGTCGAGCCCGCACGCCACGCGATAGGCGCGGAGCGCGCGTGCTCCATCGGGCTCGGCCCTGCGCCCGGCGATCACGAGATCTCCGAGACGAACGCAAGACTCGAGAGAGCCCGCACCGTCCTTGCACGCCGTGTCGCACGTCGCGATCTCCGTGCACGTTACCGGGCCACTCGGGCGCGCGGCGGCCGGGGTCGCCGTCGGTGGCTTGGGCGGTGCGGTCGGCGGCGTGGCGGTCGGCGGCGTGGCGGTCGGTGGCGTGGCGGTCGGCGGCGTGGCGGTCGGCGGCGTCGCAGTCGGCGGCGTGGCGGCCGGCGGCGTGGCGTGGGTGGCGTGGGCGTTGGCCCCTGTGCCAGGGCGGTGCCGGCGATCACGAACCCGACGAGCGCAACGCGAACGAGATGTCGAGCCATCTCGGTATCTAACCGCCAGTGCCGGCCAATGGGTGACCGCGCTCCCGGTTTCTTGTCATCAGGTCGGACGCTCCGCATCGAGGCGACCGGCCACGCGCATGTCGGCGTGCGAGATGGCAGCATCACGGCCACCGAGCTCGCGGTGCACGCGGTGGCAGGAGCCAGATCCATCTCACGGGCATGAAGGTGAGCGGAAAGACTCGGAAGCTGGGTGGCGCTGCGATCACGGGGTCGTGACCCCGCGGGATCCGTGCTGCACTCCACTGCATGATTACCATCGCGATCACGAACGTGCAGGACGTCGTCGAGAAGCAGAAGGGCTGGTTCGTCGCGAACGTGGTCGGGGCCTTCGTGGACCTCGAGGAACGCGTCGAGAACATCGTCATCGAGAAGCTGCGCGAGGCGCTTCGCGCCGAGGGCGTGGAAGCGGTGATCGAGCGGCGGAGCCCCTGACCTCTGCGACCGCGCCGACGCGTGTGTTCGCGCCGCCGCCGTGAGGCCTCGGCGTGATGATACCGTCGCGGTGTGGAGCTGAACGTTCGATCGCGCGACGGCGTGAGCATTCACGCTGAGGTCACGGGCAACGGCGCGACCGCGCTGATGTTCGTGCACGGTTGGCTCGGCTCGGGGCGCTGGTGGGATGCCCAGCGCGACGCCTTCGCGGAGACCCACACGATCGTGCAGATCGATCCTGCGGGCCATGGTGCGTCAGGGCGCGAGCGCACCTACGGATCCGTCGAGGCATATGCCGAGGACATCAAGGCGGTCCTCGAGCGGGTCGAATGCCCACGGGTGGTGCTCGTGGGGCATTCGATGTCTGGCTCCAACGTGGTGGAGGCCAGCCTGCACCTCGAGCGTGTGGCGGCGATCGTGCTCGTCGATACGCTGAAGAACCTCGACCAGGTCCCCGTACCCGCGGAGATCGAGGGGATGCTCGCGCTGTATCGGCGTGACTTCCGCGCCGCGATCGAGAACGTCGTCCCGAAGTTCCTGTTCGCACCCACAACCCCCCCGGACATCGTGGCTCGGCTGACGCGCGAGTTCCTCGCCGTCACGGGCGACTACGCCGCGAGCCTGCTCGAGCCGTTCTACCGCTACGACGTTCGCGAGCCCGCCCGGCAGGTGCGCGTTCCCGTGCGCGCGATCAACTCCGATCTCCACCCCACCGACGTCGCGGCGAATCAGCGCTGGTTCTCCAACTACGCGATGCGGCTGATGCCCGGCGTGGGCCACTACCCGATGCTCGAGCAGCCGGCGACCTTCAACGATCATCTGCGCGGTGTGCTCGACGAGCTCGCGGGCTGAATCGTTCACACGATTGCCGCGGCCCGCGCACTCCACAACGAGCTGGTTTCGGCCTACAATACAGGCCTCGTGACCGACGCGTCGCCCACTGCGGCTAGGGGGAGCAGCGTGACGCTGCGTGGCGTGCGCAAGGTGTTCCCCAACGGTGTGGTCGCCGTTGAGGAGATGGATCTCGAGGTCAAGGCGGGGGAGTTCGTCGCGATCCTCGGGCCCTCCGGCTGCGGCAAGTCCACGCTCCTCCGGATCATCGCCGGGCTCGAGAAGCCCACGGGCGGCGTGGCGCAGATCCATCGGCCCGATGCTGGGCGCTTCGACGTCGCGTACGTGTTCCAGGATGCGCACCTCCTGCCATGGCGCACGGTGCTGAGCAACGCGGCGCTGCCGCTCGAGCTCCAGGGTGTGGAGCGTGCTCGGCGCCGCGAGGTCGCGACCGAAGCGCTGGTGAAGGTCGGGCTCGAGGATGCGCTCGAGCGCTACCCGGCACAGCTCTCCGGCGGGATGCGGATGCGGGTGTCCTCGCGCGCGCGATGGTGACCTGATCCGACGCTGCTGCTGCTCGACGAACCGTTCGCCGCTCTCGACGAGATCACGCGGCAGCGCCTGGACGAGCAGCTGCGCGAGCTGTGGCGGGCGCGTGGGATGACCGTGATCTTCGTGACGCATTCGACGAGCGAAGCGGTGTTCCTCGCCGATCGTGCGGTGGTCATGAGCAAGCGGCCGGGACGGATCGTGGTGGACCGAGCGGTGGAGCTGCCACCGGAGCGCCTCGGTGAGCTGCGCGCGACCGCGGCGTTCGCACGGGAGACCCACCTGGTCTACGAGGCGCTGGTGCAGGGGGACGCGTGACCCGGAAATCCACAGGCCTCCGCCGCTTCGCCGCCGCGGCCGGACCACCCCTCGCGGTCTTGATCGTCGGCGTGACGCTGATCGAGCTCTACGTGCGGTGGGCGAACACGCCGATCTATCTCGTGCCGCGTCCGTCGCAGGTCCTGAGCACGTTGCTCGACGAGCGCAGCTACCTCATGGCAGCGCTGTGGAGCACCACGAAGGCAGCGCTGATCGGCTTTGGTCTCAGCGCGGTGTTCGGCGTGGCGATCGCGATCATGCTGGCATCGTCGATCTGGGTCCGCCGGGCGTTCTCGCCCTACACCGTGTTCTTCCAGACCGTGCCGATCATCGCGATCGCACCGATGCTCTCGATCTGGCTCGCTCCGGGACTCAAGGCGGTGGCCGCGTGCGCGTTCATCGTCTCGGTGTTCCCGGTGCTCGCCAACACGCTCGCCGGGCTGGTGGCGACCGACCCCGCGCTGCTCGATCTGTTCCGGCTGTACGGCGCGGGTCGCGGCGCGGCGATGTTCAAGCTGCGCTTCCCTTCGGCGTTGCCGAACGTGTTCACCGGCCTGCGGGTGGCTGCCGGCCTCGCCGTCATCGGCACCGTGGTCGCGGAGTTTCTGGTCGGTGAGCTGGGCGAGGAGCAGGGGCTCGGGGTGGTGATCGTGAGCGCGAGCCACAACGGTCACAGTGATCGCGTGTTCGCGGCCGTGTTGCTCGCGTCGGCGCTGGGGCTGGCGATGTTTGCCGTCCTGAACCTCGTCGGACGGATGGTGCTCGCGAACTGGCACGCCTCGGAGCGCGACGCTTGAAGGCAATCGGTCACACGGAGAGGAACTCGATGAAGATGCAAGCGTGGGCTCGTTGCGGAATCGGTGTGCTGCTCGTCCTCCTGGTGGCGAGCGGTCTTGGCTGCAAGAAGGACAAGGAGCCGGGGCGGGCAGCGGGGCCGCGAGTGGCGCGAAGGCAGCTCTCGCTGACGCTCGACTGGGGCCTGAGCCGGAGTTCGGCGGGTTCTATGCGGCGCGCGAATCGGGAGCATTCGGCAAGCAGGGTCTCGATATCGACATCAAGCCTCGCGGGCAGGGCGAGACCTGGAAGCTGGTCGCGACCGGCGTGACCGACTTCGCGACGACCGCGGCGGATCAGATCCTGGTCGCACGCGAGCAAGGTGCGGACGTGGTCGCGATCTTCGCGGTGTATCAGACGTCGCCGCAAGCGATCATGGTCCACAAGGCACGCGGGTTCACCAGGATCGATGACGTGTTCACCAATCCCGGCACCCTCGAGGCCGAGGACGTGACCTGGCTGAAGTTCCTCCGCGGAAAGTTCCCGAGCGCGAAGGTCTCGCTGACCAGCAACTCGCCTGGGATCGCCACGTTCCTCGCCAAGCAGGATCTATCCAAGCAGTGCTTCATCACCAGCGAGCCGCTCCAGGCGACCAAGGCCGGCAGTGATCCGCAGACGTTCCTGATCGCGGACGCCGGCTACAACCCGTACACCACCGTGGTGATCGCGCGCGGCGAGATGGTGCGCAAGGAGCCCGAGACGATCAGGAAGATGATCTCGCGCTCCGCGAAGGCTGGCGAGGTTACCTGGATGATCCTCGCCGGCGAACACGGTGATGGGCAAGCTCAACCGCGAGATGGACGCTCAGACGTTCGCCGCGGCCGCCGGGGTGCAGCACCCGCTGATCGAGCCGGCGGGCGCGAGTAAGAGTGCTCTCGGTGAGATGACCAATGAGCGGTGGCAAGCGCTCGCCCAGCAGCTCGTGGACCTGGCGGTCATCAAGAAGGCACCGCCGCCCACCGAGTGCTTCGTCTCTCCGACAGGCTTGGACCCACGAAGTAGTGCGCGTCACTGATATGATGCACCTCATGTGGAGGCTGACGCCCATCGTCATGGCGATCGGGTGCGGATCCTCCGGGGCCCGTCGGGGCCGATCGTCGATGCGGCGATCAAGATCGACGCAGGCTGCGGTGGCCCTGCGTGCAACGTCCTCACACAAAGAAGGCCGCACGAACAGGAAGTGCTCGTGGGTCGCCGACGACACCGGAGCTCGGGCACGGTCACGTCGGTTGCGTGTTCGCGGGCGCCACGCCGCAGGGGCTGCCGTGCACGCGCGACACGTTCGGTGCCGACACGTGCGTCAGTGGCACCACGTGCCACCTGGGTCAGTGCCGGACGATCTGTGATCTTCAGGGCGGCGCCGGAGGCTGCGGGGCCCAGCTCACCTGCCAGGCGACCGAGCTGTTCCACATGTGCGCGAGCGCCACGGCGCTCGCCGGCATCTGCTTGTGAGCCGAGTCGCTACTTGGCGAGCTGGGCGTAGGTCAGGGACAGCACACCGGCGTTGATGTCGTTGGGGTTGCAGGCGAGGGTGATGCTCGCGCTCGCGGTCTTCCAGCTCGCCGCGAGGTTGTCGGCCTGGCTGGGACCGAAGCGCCCGTCGAGCTTGGTGCGGAGCGGCGTCCAGCCCTTGCCGCAGTCGTCCATCGAGACGAAGCCGTCGGTCCACTCGATGATGACCTCACTGAGGCCGTTGGGGCCCATCGCGAACTTCGTTATTGCGAGGTGACCCTCGGCCATTCCCGGATACCAGAGCCCGCCCTCGCCGGGCTCGGCGCGGGGAGACACCTTCTTGACGGCGTCAGCGTTCGCGCCCCAATCGAGCCCGGCGATGCCCGAGGTGCCGAGCCCGGCCGCGTTGCTCTCCGTTGGAGTGGGCGGCGTGGTGGTGGTCGTGGCCTTGCTCGAGCCACCACAGGCCGCGAGGGTGAGTGCGCCACCGACCGCGAGGATCGAGAGCAGGGAAGGGGTACGGACCGTCGGCAGAGTGGACATTGCAGCGCAGGCTACCTGAAGCGGAATTGCGCCGCCGACCACGGAGGACGGAAACCGCACGAATCTCCCCGTGAGCTCACCAGCCGCGCCGGCCGGCGAGGAATCTCTCGAAGTCGAGGCGGGCCACGGGATAGAGCGCACGCCACTCGGCCTCGATCTCCGAGCACGCCCCGACGCGGCTCGCGTCTCGAGAGACACGGCGACCCAATCGCGGTTGCAGCGCGCGCACAGGAAATCTGATCGGCGCGGGTTCTTACAAGTTTCTGACGAGGAACGCAGACCGATGCGGCTGCTTGCACGTCATGGCTTCAAACCGCCGTACGCACGGCAGGAGGAACCATGTCTCGTCCCACGAAGAAGCTCGGTAGCTGGCTGCGCCGTCACAGTCTGACCCTGGTCGCGGCGCTCGGTGGTGCCGCAGGAGTTGCCTATGCAGCCGGCTGGCACCATCCCGCGGTGTCGCCCGCCGCGGCGATGGAGGTGAGTCCGTCGGCCCCGGTGGCGGTCACACCGGAGCGTGACCAGGTGCAGGACACCGTGCAGATCGCGCTCCTCCTCGATACCTCGAGCAGCATGGACGGGCTGATCAACCAGGCGCGCGCACACCTGTGGAACATGGTCGACCAGATGGGGAAGATGACGCGTGTGGTGGACGGGAAGGTCCGCGGCGTGAAGATCGAGCTCGCCCTCTACGAGTACGGCAACGACACGATCCCTGCCGCGCAGGGCTACATCCGACAGGTGCTGCCCTTCACCAGCGATCTCGACTCGGTGTCCGAGAAGCTGCACGCCCTGTTCACGAACGGTGGCTCGGAGTTCGCCGGGCAGGCGATCCAGACGTCGGTCGCGAAGCTGCAATGGTCCTCCGATCCCGCTGCGATGAAGTTCATCTACGTCGCCGGGAACGAAGGCTTCGATCAGGGCCCGGTCAACGCTGCAGATGCGATGGCGGCGGCGGCCGAAGCTCGCGCACTCGGACCTCGCGACCATCGATCAGAACCAGGTGGCCATCCACGTCCCCTCGCCGCAGGACGCAGAGATCCTGCGCCTCGGCGACGAGCTCAACAGCACGTACATGGCCTATGGAGCGGAGGGGCAGGCGGCGTCCGCGCGGCAGCAGAAGGCGGACATGTCTTCGGCGAAGATGAGCCCCAAGGTGGCGCTCGAGCGCGCGCAGCTCAAGAGCAAGAAGGCCTACCGGAACGAGAGCTGGGACGTCGTCGATGCCGTGGAGAAGGACGGCAAGTTCCTCGAGACGGCGAGCGATGACAAGCTCCCGGCGGAGCTGCGCGGGAAGTCCGCCGCCGAGAAGCAGCAGCTGGTGGCTGCCAACGCGGCGAAGCGCGCCGAGCTGAAGTCGAAGATCGGCAAGCTCGAAGCACAGCGCAGCGCCTTCCTCGACGCGGAGCGCGCGAAGAGGGGAGGCGCACCCGAGCAGTCTCTCGACACCGAACTGCTGAAGACCACGAAGAAGATCGCGACCAAGAAGGGATACAAGTTCTGATGTACCGCGACGACGACGTGGCTCGAGCGCAGCGCGCCAGCTCCTTGATCGACGAGATCGCCGAGCTCGAGCACAAGAAGGTGAATCACGCCGCCACCGAGCAGCGGCTCGACGACGCCCGGCGAGAGCTCGCCGAGCTCCAGGTCCAGCTACCCGTGGCCGCACCGCCACGTCCACCCGGGGCTCTCGTCCACCTGGTGGTGTTCGGGGTGACGGCGGGAGCTGCGTATCTCGGCTACACGCTGCTGATCTAACGAACCGCCTGCGCCTCGACGCTCGCCGCCCGCAAGTCCTGCGCGGCCTGGTGGTCTCCGCACGCATGCGCGCTGGCATCGCTGATGCTCGATGATCGCCATGGCCGCAGAACCGTCAGCCTCGAAGCCGCCGCGTACGGGAGGCATGGGTGACGTGTGGGGAGGGGTTGCCTCGACCCTGGTCGCGCTGCCTGCTTCGATCGCCTTCGGTGTCGCCGTGTACGCCCCGCTGGGGACCGGCACCGGTGCGGGCGCGCTGGCTGGACTACTCGGCGCCACTGCTCTCGGAATCATCGCCCCACTCCTCGGCGGGACGCCGCGGCTGGTGTCCGCACCGTGTGCGCCGGCCGTTGCCGTCATGGGTGGGTTCGCGCTGCACATGGCCTCGACGCATCCCGGCGACCCCGGGAGGGTGATCATCCTGATGACGCTGGTCGGCCTCCTGGCGGCCGCGCTCCAGATCGGTCTCGGGATGCTCCGCGCGGGGACGATCATCAAGTACATCCCGTATCCCGTGGTCACCGGCTACATGAGCGGTGTCGGTCTGGTGATCCTGCTCAAGCAACTCCCCGCGCTGTTCGGTCTCCCGAAGGGGACGTCGCTCGCGACCGGGCTCGTGGATCCATCCGTGTGGGCGTGGCCGGCGCTCGCGGTGGGGAGCGTGACGATCGTGGTGATGGTCCTCGCGCCACGGGTGATCAAGATCATTCCGGCCGCGATCCTCGGCCTCACCGCCGGGCTGGCCTGTTACCTCGTCCTCGCGCTGATCCAGCCCGAGCTCGGCGTGCTGACCGACAACCACCTCGTGATCGGCACCCTCGGAGGTGGCGGGCCGTCGTTCGGTGACGCCTTCCGCGCGCGGTTCGAGGCTCTCGGTAGCCTGCACTGGGGGGACGCCCGGCAGGTGGTGGGCCCGGCCTTGACGCTCGCCGTGGTGCTGTCACTCGACACCCTGAAGACCTGTGTGGTCGTCGATGCGGTCACGGGATCGCAGCACGACTCGAACCGCGAGCTGTTCGGGCAAGGCGTGGCCAACGTCGTGTCCGCCACGATCGGTGGCATGCCGGGCGCGGGCACGTCGGGTGCGACGCTCGTCAACGTGGCGAGCGGCGGGCGGACCCGGTGGTCTGCCGTGATCGAAGGTGGGCTCGTGTTGTTTGCGTTCCTCACGCTCCGGCCGATCGTCGCCTGGGCGCCCCTCGCAGCTCTCGCGGGGATCCTGGTCGTGGTCGCGGCACGGATGTTCGACTGGCACGCACTCGGCTGGGTCCGGCGGTCGTCGACGGTGTTCGACTTCGTCGTGGTGGTCGTCGTGATCGCGGTGGCCGTCGGCGTCGATCTGATCTCGGCGTCGGCCGTGGGCGTCGGGCTCTCGATCCTCCTGTTCATCCCGGGACGAGTCGCGCGGCGACGTGATCAGGAGACGGCTGACCGGCGACAAGGTGTTCTCGAAGCGTCGCCGGCTGCCAGCGCAGATGAGCTTGCTGGCCGCTCACGGTGGCGAGACCGTCGTGGTCCAGCTCGCGGGCTCGCTGTTCTTCGGCACCACCGATCAGCTGCGCGCACAGCTCAGGGGGAGATCTCGCGACCTGCCGGACGCTGATCCTCGACATGCGCCACGTCGACGCCCTCGACCTGACCGCGGCCCACATCCTCGAGCAGATGCTGGGCCAGCTGCACAAGCGCGGCGCGAATGCCGTGTTCTGCAACCTCCCACGCACGCTCGCCGGCCACGGCGATGTCCCGAAGTACCTGCGTGAGGTCGGGCTGGTCGCCGTGGGTGACGACCACGCCGTGTTTCCGCAGCTGTCCGACGCGCTGGCGTGGGCCGAGGATCGAATCCTGCGCGAGCACGGAACCGACGAGGCCTCGGCCGAGGGCGTCCTCGAGCTCGCGGAGATGCCGATGTGCGTCGGGCGCAAGCAGGACACGGTGTCCGATCTCGCGCAGTGCGTTGACTCGCGGCGGGTCGCTGCCGGGGAGCTGGTGTTCCGCCACGGTGACGCGGGCGACGAGATCTACTTCGTGCGCTCGGGGACGGTTCGGATCTCGCTCGCGATCGAGGGCAAGGGCCTTCACGTCGCGAGCTTCGGGCGCGGCGACTTCTTCGGTGAGATCGCGTTCCTCGATGGCGGGCAGCGTAGCGCCGACGCGACCGCCGAGACCGACACCGAGCTGTTCGTGATCTCGCGACGGCGGTTCGACGCAGTCGCGGCGATGCATCCCCGCCTCGCACAGGCCATGTTCGGGACGATCGCCCAGCGCCTCGCGCTGCGGCTCCGCCTCGCCGACGCCGAGATCATCACGCTCGAAGAGGCGTGAGCAGCCCGAGCTCAGCCAGCCGCGATCACCGCAGGCTCACCGCAGCCACACCGCGACGTGCGGCGAGATGTTGTAGGCCGGATTCGGCCAGGTCGCCTCGTCGGACGGGGCGTCGAACCCGTTGCCGTTCTGCGAGAACCCGTCGGCGTTGCCCGACGCCTGGACGCCCACGGCGAAGCAATTGTCACCGAGGTCGATGTTCCCCGCCGTGTTCTTGGCCGCGTACGGATACGACCCGCCGTGCATGTTGAACGGCAGAATGCCGTACACGTTCTGGAAGCAGGCCATCGTCGCCCCCGAGGACGTCGTCACGGTGACAGCGTCGTCGGCTGCGCCGTTGATCGTGGATTGACCCACGCTGTGCCGCCACCACGTCGCGATCGCGCGGCCGGCAGGCAGCGGCCACTTCGCCCACAGGGTGCGCGCGGAGTTCGAGAGCCGGATCTCGGAGCTGCCGTTGACGGCGAGCTCCACCGCATCGATGCACGCGTAGCCGCTGGCGGTGATGGTGGGTGTCTGCAGCGCCGCCTCGTTGACCGTGCTGATCAGCCAGGTCGTGTACATCGTCTGCTTGCCGTCGACCTTGCCGACGAGCGTCCAGCCGCCGCCGTCGGTGCTCATGTCACAGTACGTGGTGACGGCGGTGCCAGCTGCTGCGCCATCGGGATCGATCACATAGGACGCATCTCCCAGGGCGGGGAACGCCAGGTGCAGCTCGCGGCAGTGGCGCGCGACCCGGCAGATGCGCGCATCGCAGATCGAGGCATCGCAGTCTCCGGCCGAGTTGCACACCTTGCCGACCCCGCACGGTCCGCAGCTCCCGCCACAGTCGAGGTCGGTCTCGTCGCCGTCCAGCACCTGATCGGTGCACGAGGCGAGCGGAGCGTCAGTGCCCGCGCCGTCGCCTCGCCCCGTGTCGCTGGCTCCGTCCCCGGGCGCGGTGGCGTTGACGTGGAACGAGCAGGCTGCGCAGATCACCGCAGAGACCGCGAGCCGCATCGTGGTCCAGCCTATCACGCGGTAAGAGGCGGTAAGAGCACGGATCGCGAGGCGGCGCTACGCGATCACTTCCGTGTTCTGATGCCCCGTCGCACTGTTGGTTTGACGATCAGCCAAGGTCGGCGGCAGCCATGGATCTGGAGAACATTCGTGGAAAACGGTTTCTGGTTGACTTAGTGTAAAAAAGACACACAATGGAGGTAGGTCTCGAGGAGGTTCATCATGTTCGGCATCGAGTATCTCAAGGCGACGCCCACCACGTTCGTGCTCCACTTCAAAGCAGGCGTCGTGAAGCGTCAGGGCGCCGGGCTGTCGTTCTGGTACTACCGGCCGAGCTCGACCGTGGTCACCGTCCCGCTCGCGAGTGCCGACGTTCCGTTCGTGTTCAACGAGATCACGCGCGACTTCCAGGAGTTGACGGTCCAGGGGCAGCTCACGTATCGAGTGGTCGAGCCGACCAAGCTGGCGCGGCTGCTCGACTTCAGTGTCGATGCCAGGGGGAAGTACCACTCGGACGATCCGACGAAGCTCGGGGACCGCCTGATCAACGCCACCCAGGTGCTCGCGAGCGCGGTGCTCGGTCGCCTGACGTTGCGGGAAGCCCTCGCGGCGTCCGAGCTGCTGGTGAACGAGGTGACCGCAGGGCTGCGCAAGGCGGATGCGGTGGCGATGCTCGGGATCGAGCCGCTCGCACTATCGATCCTCTCGATCCGCCCGACTCCCGAGATGTCGCGTGCGCTCGAGGCCGAGGCACGAGAGCGCTTGTCCCGCGAGGCCGACGAATCGATCTATGCACGGCGCAACGCCGCGGTGGAGCAGGAGCGCATCATCAAGGAGAGCGAGCTCAACACCGAGCTCGCGGTCGAGGCCAAGAAGCGAGAGATCCGTGAGCGAAAGATGGAGGCGGACATCGCCGTCGAGGAGCAGCGCACCGCCCTGATCGACAAGCAAGTCGCAAACGCGAAGCAGGATGCGGATAGCCGCGCATACGCGCTGCAGACCACGCTGGCCCCTCTCGAGAAGGCGGACTGGAAGACCTTGATGGCGATCTCTCCGAACGGAGGCGACCCGCGCATGATGATCGCGCTCGCCTTCCGCGAGCTCGCCGAGAATGCGTCGAAGATCGGGGAGCTCAACATGAGCCCGGATCTCCTCAAGTCTCTGATCGGCAAGTCGTGATGTCGGCCTTCGAGAAGATCGTGTTGGTCACCCGGAAGACCCGCCTGGCGCAGCTCGTCGAGAGGTTCAATACACGCGGCCAGGCGAAGTTCTTCATCGAGCACGCAGGAGGTGACTTCGCCGACTACGTCCGCGAGGACGATGCCTACACGCGCTCGCTGGAGGTGCTGCACCGCCACCTCGACCTCGGCCTGATCGTGCAGCAAGTGGATCGGAGCTACGTGCCGACGTTCTTGTTCGCACGAAGTGATGTGATCGTCGCCGTCGGACAGGACGGCCTGGTCGCGAATGTCGCCAAGTACGCTGGGGCACAGCCGATCGTGGCCATCAATCCAGATCCGGACCGGTTTGATGGCGTGCTGTTGCCATTCGGCCCGGCAGACGCGCGGGCGGCGGTCAGCCGGGTGATCGATGACAAGGCCGCAGTCCGCGAGATCACGCTTGCGGAGGCTCGCCTCGCCGATGGACAGCGCCTGCTCGCCTTCAACGACCTGTTCGTGGGAGCACGGTCCCATGTCTCGGCGCGCTACACGATCGAGATGGGGGATCGTCGCGAGGCACAGTCTTCGAGCGGCGTGCTGGTCTCGACTGGCGCAGGCTCCACCGGGTGGCTGTCGTCGGTGTTCAACATGGCCGCCGCGGTCTCGACGTTCACGGGGGGCTCGGCGGGGACGCCGCTGCATCTGGGCTGGGACGATCGGCGCCTCGTCTACGTCGTTCGCGAGCCGTTCGCCAGCCGCCATTCGCGCACGACGATCACAGCGGGGGTGATCGCGGCCGGTGAGGACCTCGTGCTCGAGTCCCAGATGCCGGCGGGCGGCGTGATCTTCTCGGACGGGGTGGAGGCCGATGCGCTCGCGTTCAACTCTGGATCGATCGTGCATATCGGGGCTTCGCGACAGTGCACTCGCCTCGTGATCGCCTGAGCGCGGTGGTGACGCACCTGCGGGCCTGTTTGACCCCGGCGCATCGATTGCCCTTGTGCGGTAGAGGAGTGACGATGCCGGCATGGCCACTCCTCTACAGAACCTCGAGCTGCGGTCGCTGATCACCCAGGCGGGCGAGCTCGAGCTCTCGCTCGTCGAATCCGAGATCGCCGCGCCGGTAGGGGATCAGGTCGTCGTGCGGGTCGAGGCCGCGCCGATCAACCCTTCGGATCTCGCGCTGCTGTTCGGTCCCGCCGATCCGGGCACGATGCGCGGATCCGGAACTTCGGATCGGCCCCTGGTGACGGCGACCGTCCCAGCGTCGCGGCTGCCTTCCGTCGAGGCACGGCTGGGGCAATCGATGCCCGTCGGGAACGAGGGTGCGGGCGTGGTGGTCGCTGCCGGCGAGGCGGCGAGCGAGCTGGTCGGTAAGATGGTGTGCCTCGCGGGCGGGGGGATGTTCGCGCGGTACCGCGTGGCGCGCGCACGCGAGTGCATGGTGCTTCCGGCGGGGACGACCGCGGTGCAGGGCGCCTCGGCGTTCGTCAATCCGATGACGGCGCTCTCCATGATCGAGACGATGCGGCATGACGGACACACCGCGATCGTCCACACCGCGGCGGCCTCGAACCTCGGGCAGATGCTGGTGCGCGTGTGTGCGAGCGATGGCATTCCGCTCGTCAACATCGTGCGCAGCGCTGAACAGGTCACATTGCTGCGCAAGCTCGGCGCGGTGCACGTCGTCGACAGCACCTCGCCGAACTTCCGCGCGGAGCTCGTCGAGGCGGTGGCCACGACCGGCGCAACACTCGCCTTCGACGCGATCAGCGGCGGGCCACTCGCCTCTCAGATCCTCTCGGCGATGGAGGTCGTGGCGAGCCGCAAGGCCACGAGCTACAGCCGCTACGGGAGCTCCGTCCACAAGCAGGTCTACATCTACGGTCGCCTCGATCTACGCCCGACCGAGCTGGATGCCAGCGCCGGGTTCGCATGGAGCGTGGGCGGCTGGCTGCTGACGACGTTCCTCGGCAAGGCGGGCGGCGAGGTCATCCAGCGACTGCGCACCCGCGTGCTCGCCGAGCTCACCACGACGTTCGCGAGCCACTACACGGGAACGCTGGGTCTCGCCGAGGCGCTCCAGCCTGCCGCGATGGCTGCCTACGGCAAGCGCGCCACCGGTGCGAAGTACCTGCTCGATCCCACGCGCTGAGACAGCGGCCCTGCCGACTTGCGGCGAGGGGTGTGCGAAGCTCGACCCATGTCTGATCTGAGCAGCATGGGAGTCCAGATGAGCCTCTCGTTTCACACCACCAGCACGCAGATCAACGGGATGGAGCTCTCCGCGAACGAGACGACCGAGGTCACGCTGACGCTTCCGCGAGCGACATCGGTCGCCGCGACGTTCTCGAAGGAAGGCATCGGGAAGAAGCTCGTCAAGCTGTTCAAGAAGGAGCTGCAGACCGGAGACAAGGCGTTCGACGACGCGATCTACATCTCGACCGACACACCGGAGCCCACCAAGGCGCTGCTGTCGTCGGATGGGGTGCGCGAGCTGATCGCACTTCACGTCGGGACCGGGGGGCCGATCGAGATCCAAGGCACGACGGTCAAGGTCGTCCTCGCGGGCCGGCAGGACGTGGAGGATCCTGCCGTGGTCGCGCTCGCCCGCGCCCTCCTCGCGCTGAAGGGCTGAGTCGCGACGGATCGCGTGGACACGAGATCGCGCGTCCGAGGTAAGCGCGCGTGGGATGTGGCGGTGGAACGACACCTCTGGGTTCGCAGGCAGAGCTCACCTGACAACGATCCCGCGGGCTTGGGGGCTGGCCCGCATCGTGCCTCAGGTACCTGCACAGCATGCAGCGCCCCTCGTTCGCTCGTCCTCCTCGCGTGTCTCGTTCCCGCCTGTGGTGGTGCTCGGGTCAGTGGCTCGATCTCGGTCACCGACGAGCTCACCGATCCAACCGCGGTCGCCGCCTGTGCACGTGGTGATGTGGCCGCGAACCTCGCGATCGTGGCCGATCTCGCGACAGCTATCACGAGATGATCGTGTGCGGCGGGCTGCAGCTGCAGTTCTCGCAGAACCTCGTCAACGTGATCGCCAACGCAGCGCTTGGCCGTGGCCAGGCCTCGCAGCTCCGCTACCAGGGCAACGGCGTGTTCGCCACGCCGAACGGCATGATGATGATCAAGACCACGACCAATGATGGTCGCGCGCTCGCCGCCGATGCGATGGATCCGAACAGCTACCTCGTCGGCCTGCAGATCACCGCGAACGCCGGCGGCCTGATCAACGCCGCGGGGGCTGGTCAAGCAGGCCTCCGCCTCTCTCGACATCCAGTTCTCGGCGCAGGGCCCGCTGTTCTCGATGCTCGATCTCGGGGCGAACGGCGGGCTCTCGGGCCGGCTGCTGCTCGATCCGAAGAGGCTCGCGCATGCGATCGCGAAGAACATCCAGATCTCGAACCGGATCAGCGTGGACAACCAGCAGGGCGGGACCACGATCCACTACATCCTCGAAGGGCCACCGCAGCCGCTCGACGACGCCATCGAGCACAAGGCGGTACCGATGAAGCTGGTCTCGATCGTCGCCACCCACGAGCGACGGGCCAGTCGATCCGCGTGACCGACTGGACGATGCAGTTCAAGGGCGATGGCGGCAAGGTGCTCGACGGCACGATCGGCCTCGACGTCGATGGTGGTGAGTTCCCTTACGCTGTGAAGTTCAACTACCCGCATCGGATGGAGCCGGACATCGATCTGACCTGCCGATGAGCGACACTGCTCGGTATGGCGCCCCTGCGCGACGCGCGCGCGATCATCTTCGATCTCGATGGAACCCTCGTCGATAGCCTCGACGACATCGTCCTGCACCTCAATGCGACCCTCGCCGAGCGCGGCCTCCCGGCCCACTCGCGCGCCGAGATCGGAGCGTGGGTCGGCCACGGCGCCGAGCAGCTCGTGCGTCGCGCGATCGCGGACCCGGTGGTCGCGGTGGAGGCGCTGGCGGCGTTTCGTGCGCACTACCGAGCGCGGCCGGTGGTGCAGACGCGGCTCTATGATGGCCTCGCGGACGTCCTCGATCGGCTCGCCACCGGCCGCACGCTCGCCGTGCTCTCGAACAAGCCACACGAGTTGACGGTGGCGGTCGCCGGCGCGCTGCTCGGCCGCTGGCCGTTCGCGGTGATCGCCGGGCAGCGTGCCGGCAAGCCCCACAAGCCCGATCCGGCGGCTCTGCTCGACGTGGTCGCGGAGCTCGCGATCGATCCGCGCGCGTGCGTGATGGTGGAGACTCCGAGGTCGACATCGCCACGGCACGCGCCGCGGCGGTGCCGGGCATCGCCGTGAGCTGGGGCCTACGCTCGCTCGCCGTGCTCCGAGGCTGCGGCGCCGGACTATCTGGTGCACACGCCGCGCGAGCTCGGTGCGCTGTTTGACTAGTGCTCGCTACGGGCGCACGAAGATGCAGGCCGTGAGGATCGGCACCGAGCCGCCCGCACAGTTGCCGAGCCCGTCGACGAACCCGGCCGGCGGTGACCAGCTCTTGGTGTTGTCCCGGTTGATCGCGACGTAGACCTCGTCGGCCTCGAACGTGACCTTGTAGACCCAGAAGTAGTCCTCGACCACGACGTTGCTACGCGTGCCGCGGCGGAGGGCCACATGCTGCGCTCGCAGCGTGCCGGCCTTCTGGAGGTTCGAGAGGGACTTCTGCTCGGCGGCGGTGAGGCCGGTGAACCGCTGCATCTTGCGGTTGTCCGGATCGGTCGAGCCCTCGGTGCCGATGTCATCGCCCTGGTAGAGCATCGGGATGTTCTTCGGCGAGGTCATGAGGAAGGTCTGCGCCAGCCGCAGGCGCTCGGGGCCGCCGCCGCGCTGGATCGCCTCGGTGAGGGCGCGCACCTGATCGTGGTTGCCGAAGAAGTTGCCCATGATCGCGCCCGGGTATCCGCCCTGGCCGCCGTTGTTGTCGCGCGGTGTGAGGTAGGCGGTGTCGTTCGGGATCGCGAAGTCGGCGAGCTGGCGCACGCTGATGTCGAACGTGAGGAGCGCAGCCTTCGTCTTGTTGTAGTACTCCTCGTCGACCTGGCCCTGCACCATGTCCTTGCGGACGTGATAGCGCGCCCAGCCGCCGAGAGATTCGCCGACCATGTAGAACACGGTGGGCTCGATCGACTGATCGTGATCGTGCACGGTGGTCTCGATCTCGTCGACCACCGCCCGCTTGAGGGCGCGCACGAACGCATCGTCCATGTGCTTGAGCGCATCGGCGCGGAAGCCATCGAAGTTGAACTCCTCGATCATCCACAGCGCGTGATCCACGACCTTCGCCACCGCCTCGGGATGGCCGCCGTAGTCGAGATCGGGCATGTCGGTGGTGAACCAGCACCCGAGCCGTGCCACATCCCACCGGTTGTCGCAGGCGTTGTACGGGAAGAACCACTCGGGGTGCTGCGCGAACAGCGCCGCCTCGCGATGCACGTGGTTCGCGACGAAGTCCGGAATGATCCGGATCCCGCGGCTGTGGGCCTCGTTGATCAGCTCGTGCAGCTCGGCCGCCGTGCCGAACGCGGGCTCGATCGGTGTGGCGAGGCCGAGGTGGTCCAGGTGCGTGTAGCCCGTCGCGCGAGGGTGGTACGCGTGGTAGCTGCCGAACCGCGTGGTCTCGGCGAGAGAGACCGAAGGCTGCGAGTTGTGCGAGTTGAGGATCGGGGAGCTGATCCACAGGGTGTTGACGCCCATCGCCTCGAAGTAGCCCTCGCGGAGCTTCTTGGTGATGCCCGCGAAGTCGCCGCCCTGCCACTGGCTGCGGCGGTCGGTCACGCGCGCGAGATCTCCGACGGAGTTGTTGAGGTTGTTCGACGCGTCGCCGTCGAAGAACCGGTCCGTGAAGATCTGGTAGAGGATCGCGTCGTTCCAGGTGAAGCCGGCGTAGTTGGCTCCAGCGCCGACCCACATCGGCACGAACAGCGGCCGGAGATCCGCGCCGGCGGCATCGCGCATGCGAAACAGGAGACTGTACTTCGATGGCTGGACGCTCGTGGTGTGGATCGTGAACGTCTGCGTCGCGGCATCGAACGCGCTCGCCGCATCGAACGGCGCGCCGTTGAGCCGCACATCACTTGTCGCGAGATCCAGCGTGCCGGCTCCGGTGTACGCGGCGACCACGAGATACGAATCGTTCGTGGTCCGCGTGCAGATCGCGAAGTCACCGACGGCGCGGTCGGGAGTGCAGGTGTCGGTCGGCTGCGGGCAGTCGCCCGTCGTGGCGCAGGTCTCGCCGCACGTGGCCGGGTCGTCGCAGAGGTCGA
Organism: Myxococcales bacterium; assembly: GCA_016720595.1. Taxonomy (GTDB): domain Bacteria; phylum Myxococcota_A; class Polyangia; order Haliangiales; family Haliangiaceae; genus JABFXX01. Next base: position 215,880 of record JADKKI010000011.1, on the reverse strand, counting down.
TGGACTGCGATCCCGGGCAACCGGCGAGCGAGAACCCGAGCGCGGTGAGGGCAGCCAGAGATCGGTTCACGCGGTGGGGTAGAAGCACGACACGTGCACAAGCCGGTGGCCGGCAAGCCCCGTGAGATCAGGCGGTTGCGCGCGCGTCGAGGAGCCGCGCCAGGCACCTGCGTTGCCAATCGCAACGGGTGGGGGCTCGGGACCGCGCGCGGGTCACTTGCTCGGCGCCGGAGCCGGCGTCTCGGGGGCGGGCTTCGCGGGTGCGGGCTTCGCGGGCGCAGGCTTCGCGGGTGCGGGCTTCGCGGCTGCCGGCATCGCGGGCCGCAGCGTGAGTGGATAGCGGACGGTGACCTCGCCGCTCTTCGGCCGCGGGAACTCGAGCGGAGATCGTGCGTAGACTCTCCCCATGCGCCTCGCCGTCGTCGGTCACGCAGAGCACGTCACGATCGGCGCCGTGCCCGAGCTACCGGGGCCCGGCGGGATCGCACACCTCGCGGGTCCGCGCAGCTTCGTCGGCGGCGGTGGCGGGGCGACCTTCACGCAGCTGGTGCGCAGCCCTGCCGAGGTGCTGCTGTTCACCGCGATCGGCGCGGACGATGCCGGCAGCTTCGTACGTGCCGAGCTCGAGCGAACGCACGGCCGTGTGTTCGCGGCGGAGCGCGCCGAGCCGCACACCCGCGACGTGGTGATGGTGACGCCCGATGGCCAGCGCACGATCGTGGTGGTGGGCGAGCCGCTGCATCCGCGCCGGAGCGACGCGCTGCCGTGGGAGCTGCTCGCCGGATGCGACGCGGCGTACTTCACGGCGCAGGATCCGGAGGCACTACACGCGGCGCGGGCGGCTCGTCTCCTGGTGGTGACAGCGCGCCGGCGGGCGGCGTTGACCGCGTCGGACGTGCGCGCCGATGTGGTCGTCGGGAGCCTCGTCGATCCGCGCGAGCGATCCACGCTCTCCGACTACCCGGTGCCGCCTGCTGCGCTGGTCCTGACCGATGGTGCGCGGGGCGGGCAAGTGGAGACGGCCGCAGGCGTCGTGCGCTGGGCGCCGACCCGACCACCGCAGCCGATCCTCGGGTCGTACGGCGCGGGCGATAGCTTCGCCGGTGCGCTCGTGTACTTCCTCGCGCTCGGTGAGCCGCCGCTCGCCGCGGCCACGCACGCGGCGGCGTATGGCGCGGCGGTGCTCGGTGGCCTGGTCCCGCAGGATGGCCAGCGCATGCTCGCCCCGCCCGCTGCTACGGGCAGCTGACGGGCACGGTATCGACGACGAGATCGTCGAACCACACATCGAGCGGCCCGCTCATCGGGTGGAAGCTCATCGCACCGAGATAGAACTGGCTGAACGCGGGCCCGTACCATGGCGTGGTCCCGGCAGCGTTGAGGCAGCCCTGGCCCGTGGTGTCGACGGAGAAGCTCGAGATCGCGCGCCCATCGAGGCTCATCCGGTAGTGGATCGCATCGGCGTCCGCCTCGAACGCGACGCAGGTCCAGTGATCGGTGGCGGTGGCCACGGGGACAGGTTCCGTGGCGTGGTTCCAGCAGTCCTGCTGCGTCTGGTTGTCGTAGAACACCGCCATGAACTTCTTGTCGTCGGCTGCCGAGAACAGATACGTGGTGGTGTGACCCGCCGAAGGTGATCCAGCGGGTACCACGCCGGAGGCACCGAACAACGTCCAGTGGATGCTGCTCGCGTCGTTGGCGTTCCACATCATGAACCGGCCGTAGAGGTGCCGGCGGGTCGGAGCGAACAGCGCTCCACCGCTCGCCCACAGACGTCCACCGCCACCGCCGCCGCCGTCGATGTGCGCCTTGAGCGAGTGCGTGCCGCTGTACGCGCGCGTGGTGTCGATCGCGAGGGTGCCGCCGGGTTGCACGTCCGCACGGAACCCGCCGATCGTCGCGTTGTTCGCGAGGGCCCCGGTCGCGAGCGTGTCGAACGTCTCGCACAGAGGCTGGCCACCGCACACGAGGCCACGTGGCGCATCGATGGCAGCGTCGATCGCGGCGGCGTCATCGCCGAGCGCGCCGTCGATCGCCGCGGGTGAGGACGAGCCACACGCTGCGCTCGCGACGAGGAGCGAGAGCCATCGGTGCCACTGGTCCAGCATGTCCACCATCGTACGCGAAGCGCCGGCGCCGGGGCACGAGACTCGATCGTGTACGATGCCCACGTGACCAGGCTCGTCGTCGAGACACGTGCAGGGACCGTTCGTGGCGAGCTCCGGCCGGGCCCCGATCCCGCGCTACCCCCGGTCTCGATCTGGAAGGGCATCCCGTATGCCGAGCCGCCCGTCGGTGAGCTGCGGTTCGCTCCGCCGCGTCCTCCGCGGCCGTGGACGGGCGAGCGAGATGCCACCCGGTTCGGTGCGGTCGCGGTCCAATCGCGCGATCCGGCGATCGCGATGATGAGCGGCGTGACCGAGAAGATCGCGTCGGGAGAGGACTGCCTCACCCTCAACGTGTTCTCCCCGGGTGCCGATGGCGAGCGTCGCCCGGTGGTGGTGTGGATCCACGGCGGCGCGTTCATCATGGGCTCGGGATCCACGCCGCTCTATCACGGCACCTCGTTCGCCTCCCGCCACGATCTCGTGGTGGTGACGCTCAACTATCGGCTCGGGCTGCTCGGGCTCCTCTACCTCGGCGACCTCGCGCCGGGCCACGAGGAGGGCAACTACGCGCTCCTCGATCAGATCGCCGCGCTCACCTGGGTCCGCGACAACATCGAAGCGTTCGGCGGCGATCCCGGGCAGGTCACGATCATGGGCGAGTCCGCGGGCGCGGTCTCGATCGGGATGTTGCTCGCGATGCCTGCGGCTCGCGGCCTGTTTCACCGCGCGATCCTCCAGAGTGGCGCCGCCGGGCTCTCACCTCCGAGCCGCGACGATGCGACGAGAGCCGCGCGCGGTGTCCTCGCCGAGCTCGGAGCGACCGTGGCGCAGCTCGCCGAGGTGCCGGTCGATCGGCTGCTCGAGGTGCAGGCGCGCATGGGCCGCGAAGGCGGGCTCATCGCGTTTTCGCCGTACATCGACGGTGTCACGATCCCCCGGTCCCCGCTCGACGTGATGCGCGAGGCGACGACCGCGGAGATCCCGCTGCTGCTCGGCAGCAACCGCGACGAGTGGACGTTGTTCGAGCTGTTCATGGGCGAGCGCACGGTCACGCCGTTCAAGCCGGTGCTCCGCGATCATCTCGGAGAGGCAACGATCGAGCGGATGTTCGCCCTGTATCGCGAGGAGCGACCTGGCCGGACCGACGCCCAGGCCTGGATCGAGCTGATCGGTGACGTCGCGTTCCGGATCCCGTTGATCCGGCTCGCGGAGGCGCGGTCAGCGCACCAGCGCGGAGTGTTCATGTATCGCTTCGACTGGGCCTCGCCCGCGTTCGGCAACCGGCTCGGCGCTGCGCACGCGCTCGAGCTCCCGTTCGTGTGGAACCGGCTCGATCTGCCGCTGGCGCAGGTCCTGCTCGCCGAGGATGTGGGCCCAGCACAGCCCCTGGCCACCCAGCTCCATGCGACCTGGGCGGCGTTCATCAAGTCCGGCGATCCGAACGGGGCAGGGCTGCCCGCGTGGCCTGCCTACGACCTCCCCCGGCGCGCCACGATGATCCTCGATCGCGCCTGCACGGTCGTCGACGATCCGGGTGGTGCGACGCGGGCGATGTGGTCCCTGTAGACGCGCGAACCGTGTCATACAGGCCGCGATGTCCTTGCAGTGGTACCCGGGCCACATGACGAAGGCGCGGCGCGAGCTCGCCGCGCTGATGCCCTCGCAGGACGTGATGATCGAGGTGATCGACGGTCGCCTGCCCAAGGCGAGCTCGAACCCGCTGCTCGCCGAGATCCGCGGCAAGAAGCCGGTGATCAAGGTCCTGACCAAGAGCGATCTCGCCGATCCCGAGGTGACCCGTGCGTGGGTGACGTACCTCGAGGGCGAGCCCGGCGTGAAGGCGTTCGCTGCCACCACGGACCGTCCGCAGGTCACGCGCAAGCGGATCGCCGAGCTGTCCCGCCACATGGCGCAACATCGCGGCCCCGACAAGCCGGTGCGCGCGCTGATCGCGGGCGTCCCGAACGTCGGCAAGTCCACGCTGCTCAACACGCTGATCAATCGCCCCGTGGCCAAGGTCGGCGACAAGCCGGCGGTCACCAAGGAACAGCAGGCCGTGACCCTCGCCAACGGCATGGTGATCACCGACAGCCCGGGCCTGATGTGGCCGAAGATCGAGCACGAGCCCCGCGCGTTCCGGCTGGCGTTCGCGGGATCGATTCCGGATACCGCGATCGACTACCTGACGATCGGGATGTTCGGCGCGGAGTACCTCCTCGCGCGGTACCCCGCGCTGATCGTCGCCCGCTACAAGCTCGGCGTCGCGCCGGCGAGCGCCGAGGCGCTGCTCGTCGAGGTCGGTCGCAGGCGCGGCGGGCTGCGCAAGGGAGGCATCGTCGATCTCCACAAGGCCGCCGAGCTCCTCGTGCACGAGTTCCGCGCCGGTGTGCTCGGCCCGATCAGCCTCGAGGAGCCTCCCGTGGACGGTCGTCCCCTCGATCCGGGCTAGCACTCGTCTGGGTGGCCGTCGACGGCCGGTGAACCGATGAACGTTTTGCAGTTCGTGACAGTTTTGCGCGCGCGTCTCGGCCGTCGCGCATAGGCTGCGGTGCATCCGAGCTACCACCCGGCGCTCCCTGCGCGCTGGTCTGGAGCGCCGGTTGCACTACCCCGAGAGGTCCCATGCCGAGACTCCTGCGCCGACCCATGTTCTGGATCACGCTCGTGATCCTCCTCGGAGCGGGCGGCGTGTTGCTGATGCGCTGGCGCGGTGTGCTCGTGCGCACGACCGCTGCGGTCCGCCGCGATCTCGAGCAACACATCGTCTCGAGCGGACGCGTGCGCGTGCCCACCCGCGTGCAGATCGCGGCGCAGAGCGCGGGGATGGTGGTCGCCGTCGGCGCCGTCGAGGGCCAGCGCGTGAATGCCGGGGACCTGCTGGTCCAGCTCGATGACGGCGCCGAGCGTGCTGCGGTGGCGCAGGCCGAGGCTGCGGTCAACCAGGCCAAGGCGCGGGTCGCTCAGCTCCGGCGCGTCGGCGCGATCGTGGCGACCGAGGCGGCAAATCAGACGCAGACCAACCTCGAGCGCACCCAGACCGAGCTCGAGCGCACCACCAAGCTCGCCGCGACCGGGGCGGTCCCCGCCGTGGAGCTCGAGAACGCCAGGCGTGCCGTCGAGATCGCGCAGGCGCAGCGCACCGCCGCGGAGGCGCAGCAGGTCGCGTCGGCGCCGCTGGGCGCAGACTCCCGGGTCGCGCTGACGGCGCAGCTGACGGCGCAGGCCCAGCTCTCGGGGGCCAAGGTCCGCCTCGCCCAGACCAGGCTGGTCGCGCTCCAGAGCGGCACCGTGCTCACGCGCTCGGTCGAGCCGGGCGATGTGGTGCAGCCGGCACGGACGCTGCTGGTCGTGGCCGCCGATGCGAGCGTCCAGCTCGTGGTGCAGCCGGACGAGCGGAACCTGTCGTGGATCCGGCTCGGGCAGAAGGCGCGCGCCTCCGCCGATGCGTATCCGCAGCAGGCGTTCGAGGCCGTCGTCAGCTACATCGCGCCTTCCATCGATCCGCAGCGCGGCAGCGTGGAGGTGCGCCTCGAGGTGCCCGCGCCACCGGCGTACCTCAAGCCCGACATGACCGTCTCGGTCGATCTGACCGTGGCCGCGAAGACGGCCGTGCTCACCGTGCCGAGTGAGGTGGTGCGCGGGATCTCGACCCCGACGCCATTCGTGCTGACCGTCGACAACGGGCGGATCGCGCGGCACGACGTGCAGCTCGGGATCCGGGGCGAGGGCTCGCTCGAGATCGTCTCGGGGATCGATGAGACGCACGAGCTCGTGATTCCCGATGGCCGCGTGCTCGAGGTCGGAGCGCGCGTGCGCACGGAGCGGGACTGAGATGCCGTTCGAGTGGTTCCTTGCCCTGCGCTACCTCCGCGATGCCAAGGGGCAGACCGCGCTGATCCTCGGCGGCGTGGCGGTCGGCGTCAGCGTGATCGTGTTCCTGTCCGCGTTGATCAGCGGGCTCCAGAGCTCGCTGATCGAGAAGACCCTCGGCGCGCAGCCCCATATCACGCTCCACGTGCCCCGCGAGGCGCCGCGCCCTCTCGTCGAGGCGACGCCGCAGCTCGCGATCGCGCGACAGATCGAAGAGACGCCGCAGCGGCTGCGCTCGATCGATCAGTGGCCCACGGTGATCTCCGCGGTCGAGCAGATCCCAGGCGTGATCGCCACGTCGCCCTCGATCGTGGGCGCGGGGTTCGCCGTGCGGTCGGGAGCCAAGAGCCCGATCGTGGTGCAGGGCGTGGACGGGGAGCGGTTCCTCGCGATCATCGATCTTCGCAAGCGGATGGTCGCGGGGCGCTTCGAGCTCGAGGGCGGGAGCGTCGTGATCGGTGCGAAGCTCGCCGCGGATCTCGGTGCGGCGGTGGGCGACAAGCTGCGCATCACGTCGAGTGAAGGCGTCGACGATGTGGTGGCGGTGGCGGGCGTGTTCCGTCTCGGGAACGAGGGGGTCGATGGGACCTGGCTCGTCACGTCACTCCGGCATGCCCAGTCGCTGTTCGGCCTCGCCGGAGGCGTGACCACGATCCAGCTCAAGCTGGCGGACGTGTTCGCGGCAGAGCGGATCTCCCAGGAGGTGCAGACTCGCACCGGGATCCCGGCGGATAGCTGGATGAAGATCAACGCCGAGCTGCTCGCGGGCCTCTCGGCGCAGTCGAGCTCGAAGAACATGATCCAGTTCTTCGTGATCCTCGCGGTCGCGCTGGGGATCGCGAGCGTGCTGATCGTCTCGGTGGTGCAGAAGTCGCGCGAGATCGGGATCCTGCGCGCGGTGGGGACACCCCAGGGCCGGATCCTCCGCGTCTTCCTGATCCAGGGTGGCCTGCTCGGCGTCGGTGGCTCGGTGATCGGCTGTGCGTTCGGCGCCCTGCTCGCGAAGCTGTTCGAATCGCTCGCACGCGATGCGAGCGGGGCTCCCAAGTTCCCGGTGCAGATCGATGCGCCCTTGCTCGTGTTCGCGAGCGTCCTCGCCACCGGCGTCGGGCTCCTGGCGGCGACCATCCCGGCCCGTCGCGCCGCACGGCTCGACCCTGCCACGGCGATCCGCAATGGCTGAGCCCTCCCCACCGGTCCTCGTCGTCGCCGACGTCGTGAAGGAGTACGGCGATGTCGCGCGCACCCGAGCGCTCGACGGCGTGGGCCTCACCGTGGGGCGCGGCGAGCTCATGGCGCTGATCGGGCCCTCGGGCTCGGGCAAGAGCACGCTCCTGAACATCATCGGCCTGCTCGATCGCCCCACGTCCGGCAGCGTGAACCTCGGCGGCACCGAGACCACCGGCCTCGACGAGCGCGCGCTCACGGGGGTGCGCGCACGGATGCTCGGCTTCGTGTTTCAGTTCCATCACCTGCTGCCCGCGTTCACGGCTCTCGAGAACGTGATGATCCCAGCGTGGGGTAACGATGGCTGGCCAAGTGCGAAGCTGCGGACCGACAGCGAGGAGATCCTCCGGGCCGTCGGGCTTGGTGATCGCATGAACTATCGCTCCACCAACCTCTCCGGCGGTCAGCAGCAGCGCGTGGCGATCGCTCGCGCGCTCGTCCGCAAGCCTCCGCTCGTGCTGGCCGACGAGCCCACCGGCAACCTCGACACCGCTTCCTCCAACGAGGTGGTGGAGCTGATGCGCCGGTTCAATCGCGAGCTCGGCACCACGTTCATCATCGTCACGCACGATCCGCGGATCGCGGAGGGATGTGATCGCGTGGTCGAGCTGGTCGATGGGCGGATCACGAGCGACCGTGCGCGTGGGCAACCTGGCTCATAGCTCGAGATCGAAGTTCACGCGCGCGCCGATCTTGATCGTGGTGGCATCCGCACCGTCGAGGAACGTGCGCTCCCACGAGATGCCGAGCCCGGCCCCCGGGAACAGGAACCGCGTGCGCAGGCCGCGCGCGCCGATCGTGAAGCCGAGGTGCACGCCGTGATCGTAGTGGCTCCAGTCCTGCTCGCTGGTACGGCCGAGCCATCCACCCTCGAGCTCGAAGAACGCGTTGGTCAGCGTGCGCCGGTAGACGATCGGCGTCACGACATCGGCCCCGATCTGCAGAGAGGTGCGCTCGCCCATCGCATTCTTTGGGAACGCCGCGCTCGCGCCGATCTCGACCCCGGCGAACAGGCCGTGTCCTTCGGCGAACATCCTGCCGAGCAGCAACCGGCCCGCACCTCCGGCCTTGAGGTCCTGCTGATCACCCTGGATCGAGAGGGTCGCCTTGCCGCCGCCGCCGAACGACAGCAGCCAGCGCCCCTCGGAGGTCTGGCGGCCGTGGAACGGATGCTCGGGTTCGATCCAGAACGGACAGTCGAGCGAGAGCTCCTCGGCGCGCGCCAGCGTGCGCTGGATCCGATCGAGCACGATCAGATCCGCGACCGCGGACAGCTTCTTGCCGCGCGCACGCCACGCGTCCTCGACGGGGCCACCGAGCCTCCGGATCTCCGCATCCACCCACGTCGCCAGGGCGCGTCGATCGAGCGGCTCCACCCGGCACACGGAATCGAGCGCCGCGTTCATCAGGCCTTCGACCTCGAGCCGATCGATCCGCCACCCGGTGGTGCTGGTCACCGTGACCTGCCGCTCGAGATCGCGGAACAGGGCGCGCTCGCTCGGCTCCACCGGCGCGGGCCGCCGTGCGCATGCGGTGGCGGTCAGCGCAGCGAGCACGAAGGCGAGCCCGAAGGCGAGCGGAGTACGGCTGACCATCGTGGGCGTTCAGCGTACTACGCGCTCGCGACCGGTGCGGCGGGACGGTTAGACTGCTTGGATGGTGCGCTGGTTCGCGGTGGTCTCGCTGATCCTGATCGCCTGTGGGTCGTCGAAGTCGAGCGAGCCGCAACGGGGCTCGGCGGAGGCCGTCGCACCGGCGCCGCAGGTGGTGGACGATGCGGCGGTCAAGGCCGAGCTCGTGCGGCGCGGCGACGCGTGGCGCAAGGACCCGAAGGACCTCGCTTCGCTGACCAAGGTCCTCGAGCTCGCGCGCACCCACGGTCGCTGGCGCGACGCCTTGCCGTACATGACGGCCTCGTTCGCGACCACCGATCTGGCCCTCGACGCGGCCTTCGAGGCGGTCGCCGTGCACGGCACGAAGGACCCCACGTTCACGATCGCGATGCTGACGCCGCTCGTCACCCCCACCCCCGGTCAGCGCAGCATCCCCTACGACAAGCTCACGGCAGCCTCGAGGCATGCCGGGGCGGCCATCGTCCCTGCGTACCTCGCCGTGGCGCGGCTCGACAATCACCCAGCGCTGCGCTACCTCGCGTTCCGGCAGCTCGGCGACCTCGGGGTCACGGAGGTGCGTCCGCTGCTGTTCGCGCAGCTCGCGGAGGCGCCGGTCGTGGTGCGCGATGCGAATGGCGGGTTTACCGATCCGCGGACGCGGCTCCCGAGCGCCGCGATCTCGGCGCTGCGCAAGTTTGGCTTCGACACCGCCTCGGCGGACGCGGTGTTCGAGTTCGCGTTCGACAAGCGGGCGTGGAGCGGTGATCGTTACTCGGCGATCGAGACGTTCGCGAAGATCGCGCCAGCGCCCTCACCGGAACAGCTGCAGAAGCTCCTGGACCACGCGATCCACTACAAGCAGTACGACGATGGCGAGCAGTGCGGCCGCGCGTACGCGATGCTGGTAGGCACCGTGGCCGAGCTCGAGGCCCTCGCGGCCGCGCCCAAGAACGACCCGCCCTACGGCGCCAACTTCACCCAGCTGATCGCGATGGATCGGCGCGAGCTCGCCTGCGAGCACAAGCCGGTCTGTCTGGTCACGTTGCTCGAGACCCTGGCGACCCGGCAGTACGATCCGGACATGCTCGAGAAGGTGATGCGCGAGCTGGCGCTTCGCCCCGATCCCGCCGTACGCGGCGCCCTGCTCGCGCTCCTCGACCACCTCGACGACGGTGACCGGATGCCGCAGTTCCTCGAGTGGCTCCCGCTGATGATCCCGGGCCGCTGCGCGGAGTGCATCGCGCATCTCGAGGCCACGATGAAGCGGCATGCCAAGGAGCGGAGCTGGGCGTACGTGACTGTCACCGACACCGTCGAAGCGTTTCGTCGGCGCGCTCCGGACGATCCGGTCCCGGCCGCGTTGCCGCCGGCGAAGCTCGACTCGTTCGTCGCGATGCTGGGCGCCGAGCACGCGGCGCTCGGTGGCCCCACCGCGGGCAAGCTCGATCACGCCCTGTTCGCGCCGGCAGCGTTCGGCTTCGGGATCGAGGCGGCCGAGGCGGGGGTGGGCCCGGAGGTGCTGGCCGGCTTCGCGGCGAAGGACCTCGCGAACCAGCCCGCGTATGACGGGATCGTCAAGTCTCGCCGTACCGTGCATGGTGCCGCGATGCTCGATGCCGAGCTCGTGATCTATGGCAACGCCGAGGCGTTCGCGATGTTCACCCAGCTCGTGGTGATGGAGAACGGGGTCCCGCAGGTCCGGGCGTGGAGCTGGAGCCACTCGGTCGACGACGCCGACGCCACCGCCGCCGCACGTGCGAAGAAGCTGCCGGTGCCCGCCAAGATCACGGACGCCCACGGCGATGCCGAGCTCGAGGCCGTGGCGCGTGCGGCGTTCGCCTCACGTGAGGCGTACGTGCAGACCCTGTCCGTGCGCGACGATGCGTTCTCGTTCGGCAACTCGACCGGCGACGAGTGGGAGGGCCCGCAGGTCAAGGCGGCGTTCCAGGCGATGGGTGGGGCGTTCTCGCTGCGCGATGGGTTGCACGTCGAGAAGGTCACCGAGGACGTCGGCTTCGCCGCGGCAAACATCAACTACAAGGCCGGGGGCACCACCAAGACGTTCCGCGTGCTCGCGGTGTTCGCGAAGGAGCCCGGGGGGTGGAAGATCCTGCAGGCCCACTGGTCGTATGGGCTCCCCGTGCCGAATCCGAACTAAGAACCGCTCCTGAACTTCTCAGCTCAGGTTCCGCTTCTCTATTCAATATTGTCAGAGGCGGAACGAAGCGCGCATGGATGGCGGGCGGCGGCCTCGTGCTGACGCTGTATTGGCTGCAGCTCGCGCGAGAGGCAGCACTTGTTGTCGACAGCGTTGATCTGATCACGGCCGGCCGTGTGAGCGACTGCGCGACCGAATAGGGAACGGCGAAGCGGAACCGGAACCGTGAACCGATCTTCAGCCTCGGTTCCGAGCCCCCGTCAGACGGCTTCGATCCGCGCGGGTACGTGCTTGTGCCACGGGGTGCCGGCGATCCAGTCGCGATCTCCGGAGGACGTCAGCTCGTTCGGCGCGATGCCGTGCACGGCCGTGTTCCCACTGGCATCGGCATAGTCCACGCCGAGGCCGTTCGGCAGGCTGGCATGGCCGGCCTGAAGCGTCTCGGTGAGCTCGACTGTGGCGATCACCGAGCCGGCCTTGGTGGTGACACGTGCGCGACCACCATCGACGATCCCGAGGCGCGCGGCATCGATCGGGGACATGCGGAGCGCGCCGGCCGCGTCCTTCTTGCGCCAGGCCGGATCGCGAAAGATCGTGTTCGCCGTCGAGGATCGCCGTTCGCCGGCGGAGAGGACGAACGGGAACGCCAGATCTGACGGACCGGCCGGCTCCGCCGGGAGCGTGGCGAGCTCGCCGAGCAGCTCGGGCACGGCGAGCCGGATGCGCTTGTCCTTGGTCTCGATCCGGCGCCAGGTCTCCTCGTAGTCGTCGATCGTGAACGTCACGCCCGAGCGCTCGCTGAGCATCGCGTCGAACAGCTGCTCCCCGAGCGCTGGCCCCACGCCATCGAAGCCGGCGCGCTTCACCGATGCGGCGAACGACATCGCACACAGGTGCGCCGCACCCCACAGGGCGGCGGTGGCGGCCGCGCCAGGTGGCAGGGTGGGGCCGAGGACCTCGAGGAGCACCACGGGCGCGAGCTTGCCGAGCATCGGGTTCCGGGCACTCGCGGCGAAGAACGCAGGGGCGAGCGCGGCGCGGCCCGTGGCAGCGGCGGCGTGGAGCTCGGTGAGATCTTCGTCGCGGAGCGCGCCGAGCGCACGGACGAGCCGGCGATGGATCTCGGGTTCGCCGAGCGTGCCTTCGAGGGGCGGCAGGAGCGGAGCTCGCAGCTGGAACACGTTGTTCGGGAACTCGAGGTTGAAGAACGTCGCCTCCCACTTCTCGAACTGGGACGCCGCGGGCAGCACGTAGTCCGCGAGCCGGGCGGTCTCCGTCATCGCGACATCGATCACCACCGTCAGCTCGAGCGCCTCGAACGCGGCGCGCATCCGGGCACTCTCGGCGAGCGAGTGGGCCGGGTTCGCACTCTCGACGAGCATCGCGCGGAACCGCTTCGGGTGATCGCTCAGGATCTCGTCTGCGATCACGTTGCACGGCACCATCCCGCCGATGATCCGGTGACCGCCGACGGGCGTGGTGTAGTCCTTGGCACTGCCACCGACGAGCGGCGCGATGTGGCTGTGGATGTTCATCGCACCGCGCTTCGCGAAGTTTCCGGTCACGAGATACAGCAGCTTCTCGAGGTACGAGTTGAGCGTGCTGTGTGGCGCCTGTTGCACGCCGAGGTCCTCGTAGGTGGCGACGCCGCCCTTCGCGCGCGCGATCCGTCGCGCCACCTCGCGGACCTGCGCCTCGGGAACGCCGGCACGCGCCGCATAGTCCGCGATGGAGATCGCGACGAGTGCTTCCTTGATGGTCTCGAACCCGGTGGTCCGATCGCGGAGGAAGTCGTGATCGACGAGATCCTCCTGGACGAGCACGGCGAGCAGCGCGGCCAGCACGAACGGATCTCCGCCGGGCCGTACCTGGAGGTGATGGTCGGCCATCGCCGCCGTCTCGGTGCGGCGCGGGTCGATCACGATCAGCGCGCGGGCCGGATCGCCGGCGAGCTCTTTGAGCACCACGCGCGCGCGAGGCAGGCCATGCGACTGCCACGGGTTCTTGCCGATGAACAGCGCGACCTCGGCGTGCTCGAAGTCGCCGCTCGTGTGGCAGCGCGGCTTGCCGTAGAGCTGGCCATCCACCCAGAACTCGCCCGTCTTCTCCTGAGCGAGCGCGTTGGACGAGTAGATCGATCCGAGCGCGGCACGGGTGGCCCGCGAGTACGCGCCACCGAGGTGGTTCCCCTGACCACCACCGCCGTAATAGAAGATGGTGTCGCCGCCGTGGGTGTCGCGCACGTGGGCAAGCTTCGCGGCGATCTCGCGGATCGCCGTGTCCCAGTCGATCTCCTCGAACGTGCCGTCGGCCCGACGGCGGAGCGGGGAGGTCAGCCGGCCGCTGGCGTTCTGGTAGTAGTCGAGCCGTTGCGCCTTCTCGCACGCGTAGCCCTGGGAGGCCGGGTGGGCCTTGTCACCGCGGATCTTCGCCAGGTGCCGGCCCTCGAGCTCGACCTCGATCCCGCAGTTCTGGCTGCACAGGATGCAGGCGGTCTTGTGCCAGGTCCGCGCTCCGCCCTCGGTGTCGATCATGCCGGCATCATAGCGAGGGAATTCTCGGCCAGGTATCCTCGTGCCCGTCGCCGATGTCTGATCGCACGCTCGTCGCCTCCGCGACCAATCTGCTCGCGCGGGGCTTCCTCGTGGTCCCCACGGATCGGCGGTCGCGCACCGGTGAGCCCGTCAACGGCCTGTTCGCCGTGGCGCGTGCGATCCAGCGCGTGATGGCGTTCAAGCAGCCGGCTCGCGCGATCGCGGTGATCGAGACCGACGTGCCCTCCGGATGGCCGGAGCTCCTCGTGCAGCAGCTCGGCCCGCTGACCGGGCTCCTTCGTGCTCTCGGGCTCCACGTCGTGGAGGCTGCCGGAGAGGTTCACGTGGTGGCCTCGTACGTCCAGGCGGCGGTGGAGCGCGGCGACGATGCGATCATCGTCGGGGTCGACAAGCGCTATGCCCAGCTCGTCAGTGATCGCGTGTGGTGGTACGACGCGAACAAGGACACCCGCTACACGGCCGAGATCGTGATGAAGCGGTTTGCGGTGCCTCCGTCGCAGATCGCGGAGTGGCTCGCATTGGTCGGCGATGAAGATGCGCTCCCCGGGATCGCCGGCATCGGTGCGAAGGGCGCCACCACGCTGCTCGAGACGTACGGCTCGATCGACGCGGGGCTGGCGGCACTCGACCAGATCAAGGGCCGCCTCGGCAACGCGCTGCGCGCGGGTCGCGATCAGATCCCCGCCGAGCTCGCGCGTGCTCGGCTCGAGCTGCATCGTCCTCTCCCCCTGCCGCTCGACGAGCTCGGCCATGTGCCACCGGCTGCCGCTCCGCTGAACGAGCTGTTCGATCAGCTCGGGTTCGCCGAGCTGCTGGTCTCCGATGGCGGCAGCATCCAGGTCGCGCTGTGCGAGAGCCCGGAGGCCATGCTCGCCACGCTCGCGCGGCTCGGCACGGAGCCTGTCACGCTGCACGCCTTGCTCGAGGATCCGGCGCCGTCGCGGCAGACCATCGTCGGGATCGCGCTCGCGCGGGGCGATGGCACGGCGACGTACGTTCCTGTCTCGAGCACCGCATGGCCGGCGCTGGTGTCGTGGCTCGAAGACGCGGGTGCGCCGAAGCACGGGCACGATCTCGTCGCCACGATGGTCGCGCTTCGCCGCATGGGGATCCACCTCGCGGGTGTGACCGGAGATTCGGCGTGCGCCTCGCATCTCACCCAGCCGAGCAACTGGGCCCCACACGACCTCGCTCTCGTGGCGAAGCACGTGCTCGGGCGTGCACTCCCCGAGGACGACGCCGTGCGCGGCGTGGGGCAGAAGCGCAAGACATGGGCAGCGCTGCCCGTGGAGCGCGCGGCCGATGTGGCAGGGCTCGCGGCGGAGACCTCGGCCGGGATCTGGGCCGCGCTCTCGCCCACGGTGGATCGCACCCTGCTCGCCGAGTACCTCGAGCTCTCCGACACGCTGGTGCGGATGGAGCTGACCGGCCTCGTGGTCGATCCCACCGAGCTCGCTCGCGCCGAGCAGGCGTTCGCCACGCTCGAGGCCGAGCTGACCCAGCAGATCGAGGCGCTCGCCGGGCACGCGTTCAACATCAACTCCACCAAGCAGCTCGGCAGCGTGTTGTTCGAGGAGCTCGAGCTTCCGATCGCGAGCCACACCAAGACCGGCTGGAGCACCGCGAACGAGGCGCTCGAGAAGATCGAGCATGCCCATCCGATCGTTCCGCTCGTGATCCGCTGGCGCCTCCTCCGGCGCTTGCGGGATAGCTGGGTGATCGCCCTGCGCAAGTGCATCGACGATGATGGGCGGGTCCACTCGCGGTTCCACCCCGCGCGCTCGTTCTCGGGGCACCTCGTCAACACCAACCCCGATCTCGGGCGTGTGCCGGGCCGTACGCCCGAGATGGCGATGATTCGCCGCGCGTTCGTCGCGCCGCCGGGCCGGCTCCTGATGTCGGTGGACTTCAATCAGCTCGGGCTGTACGTGCTCGCCCACCTGACCAAAGATCCCGCGCTCGTCGAGCCGCTGCGCAACCGCGAGGACATGCACCTCCTGACCGCATCAGCCGTGCTCGAGAAGCCGGTGAGTGCGATCACGCCCGACGACCGCCAGCTCGGCAAGGTCGTCAACTTCGCGACCTTCGCAGGGCAGGGCGCGAGCGCGCTCGCCCTCTCACTCGGCGTGTCCGCGGCCGAGGCCAAGGAGCTGATCGCGCGCTTCGATCGTCGGTACGCGATGGTTCGTGCGTTCCAGGACGAGCAGCTCCGTCTCGCACGCGAGCGTGGTTACATCATCACGATCGCGGGCCGGCGCTGGCCGATCGGTGGGCTCGAGTCGCTCGATCCACACGATCGCTCGTACGCGGAGCGGCTCGCCCGCCGCGCCACCCACGAAGGCTCGGTGTCCGACGTCGCGCGCCGGGCACTTCTCGAGGCCGACCGCGCGCTGCGCCGTGAGGGCCTCGGAGCCGTGCCGGTCCACGAGATCCTCGACGAGGTGCTGTTCGAGCTCCCCGAGGCGGAGCTCCAGGCGACCGCACGCGTGGCGAGCAGCGCGATGCGCCATGCGTTCGAGCTCGAGGTGCCGCTGGTCGTCGGGGTCGAGGCCGGGGCGAACTGGGCGGACCTCCAGCCGGTCCGTCTCGACGATCAGCCGCGATCGTAGGCGCGTTGCAGCTGCTTGACGTCGAGCTTCACCATCCCGAGCATCGCGCGCGTCATCGCGGCGACCTTCGCGGGATGCTTGCTGTTCATCAGCTTCGGCAGCACCTCCGGCACGATCTGCCACGACACCCCGAACTTGTCGTCGAGCCAGCCGCACTGCGAGGCCTTGCCACCCTTCAGGAGCTTCCTCCACAGGGCGTCGACCTCCTTCTGGTCCTTGCACGAGACGGAGAGGGAGATCGCCGGGGAGAACGTGAAGTGGGGGCCGCCGTTGATCCCCGACACGCGTGACCCGTCGAGCACGAAGTCCACCACCATCACGTCGCCGGGCTTGCCGGGGCCGGCGTCCGAGTAGCGTGTGATGCTCGTGATCTTGGAGCGTGGGAACACCGTGCAGTAGAACTTCGCGGCCTGCTCGGCCTGGCCATCGAACCACAAGGAAGGGTGGATCTTCTGGACCTTCATCGGGCCGTTCCCTGCGCCGCGAGAACCTTGCCGAGCTTGCCGAGCTCGCTCTCCCAGCCCTGCTTCTGGCGCTGCGACCAGAGGTCGTCGTGCATCGGATCGAAGGTGAGCGCCAGGTGCACCGTGTCGCCTGCGGCGCGGAACTCGACCGTGGTCGCCACGTCGTACGCCGGCACGTTGGGGATGAAGTCCGCCGCGTGAAGGTAGGCGAGGCGTTCGTGGCGCGAGACCTCCGTGTAACGGAGGTGCGCGTCCTGCGCTGGCGGCATGTTGTTCGCCTTCATGAACGCCACCATCTCGGGGGCGTCCGCGATCATCTGGTAGGCCAGCTCGCCGCCGACCCGCACGTCGATCCGGACGACCTCCACGCGGAACCCATCCGGGCCCCACCACGACTCGACGCCCTCCTTCGTGGTCCAGAGCTGCCAGAGGTTCGCGAGCGAGGTCTGATACGTCCGCTCCAGGGTGATGCGCTGCTTCGTCATTCGTTGCCTTCCTTTCGCTTCGACTTGTGCTGCCGTTCGATGACCGCGCCGAGCCGATCGAGCCGCGCTTCCCACAGCGCGCGGTAACCGACCAGCCAGGCGTCGAGCTCCCGGAACCGCTCCGGCCGCAGCGAGTACAGGCGCCGCGCGCCCTCGGGGCGAACTTGCACGAAGCCAGCCTCGCTGAGGATTCTCAGGTGACGCGACACGCCCGACTGATGGATGTCCATCGCGCCCACGATGTCGTTGACCGGGAGCTCGCCCCGTCGCAGCACATCGACGATCCGGCGACGCGCCGGGTCCGCGAGGGTCTCGAACACGAGGTGATGCGCCATCGTGCATATGCATATCACTGCATATGATGAGCGTCAAGCGACCTCGTCGCAGCGTCGCTGCATGCGGGGAGGCGCTACTTCACGACGAGCGTGCCGCGCGTCATGTCCATCCCGCAGGCGAAGGCAGCTCGCGCGGGGTGACCTCGATCATGGCGCCGCGCGAGGCTGGGCCGGCTGGAGCAGCTTCTCGATCTCCGCGATCAACACGAGGGGCGGCGCGGACCTCTCCCACAGGAGCTTCCCGTCACGACCGAACACCTTGACGTGCGGCAGCTTTGCCTCCTTCACGTAGGTCTGCGAGGCAGGCGAGTCGTCATCGACGACGTCGAGCTTGCGGACCGCGAGCTCGGTGGGAAACCTGCGGGCGAGTGCGGCGAGCTCGTGATCGACGACCTTGCACGGCTTGCACCAGGTCGCCCAGAAGTCGAACACGGTGACCTTGCCGAGCACGGGCGTGAGTGGCGGTGCGCTGCCATCTGTGGACACGTCGACCTTGTCGAGGTTGGTCCAGTCCGTGGGCATCGCCACGTCGTCGGGATCGTGATCGTCATCGTGGTGATGGTGGTGGTCGCCTTCGCCCTCCTCCTCGCCGAACGCGTGGAAGTGCGTCCCGACACTCAGGCCGATGAAGCCGAGCGCATCGAGCTGACCGCCCTTGACGTGCGTATAGACCGGGACCTTCAGCTCGAGGCCGAGGTGCCAGTCCTCCGTCGCGATCCACGTCGCGGACACCCCGGCGAGGACGTCGGTGCGGCCGATGTTGCCATCGTCGGTGTGGACCACGCCGCTCCAGCTCTCGGCGGTCTCCCACACGGCCTCGGCGGTGGCGCGGAACCGGAACAGCTTGGTACCGAGCGCGGAGGCCGCGCCGGCCGCGATCGCGTAGCGATCACCTGCCTGATACCCGTGGCGGTTCTCGTAGACGGACTGGATGGTCAACAGCGCCGCATCGACGTGGACGGGGCCGAGCTGCCGCGAGGCCTCGAGCCCGGCGATCGCGGTGAACGTTCCGGTCCCGAACTGCGAGTGCTCGTGAGCGATGCCCTGGTCACCGAGGGCGAACGGATCCGGCACGGTGCGCCCGAGTGGGAGCGTGGTCCCGAGCCGCGCGCCGAGCGTGAACCCGGCGGTCGCCCGTGCCACGCGGCCATAGATCCACGGATCGCCCAGGCCGATCAGCGTCTCGTCGTGATGGTGGATGTAGGGATTCTCGATCTGCACCGGCTGCCCGCTCGGATCGAGATACTGGATCGAGGTGTTGAACACCCGCACCGGGAAGATCAAGCCGGTGGCGAGCCAGTCCGTGACGCCGAGCTCCGCCGCGAGGCGCGCCTCGCCGTTCCGGATCGTCTGATCGTGGACCACCGTCGACGGCGCACCACCGACGATGGTCTCCGTCGCATCGTGCCGTGCATCGGCCGTGCTCGCGATCCCGGCCAGGTCGAGCGTCACCCGACCGGGCTCGATCTCCTTGCTCTCTTGCCCCCCGACCGGGAGGTTGGGGTTGCTTCAACCCGCTCAACCACCGCCGAGCGCGTGTGGGGGCGCCCACAGCATCGCACCGACGACGATCCATGCAGCTCGCACGAGCCCGAGTCTACTACGCCGTGGCACGCTTGACGGACATGTTCCGAATGGTGGTCCTGGT
Organism: Myxococcales bacterium; assembly: GCA_016720595.1. Taxonomy (GTDB): domain Bacteria; phylum Myxococcota_A; class Polyangia; order Haliangiales; family Haliangiaceae; genus JABFXX01. The sequence goes on along the minus strand of JADKKI010000011.1, from coordinate 196,808 downwards.
CGTGCTGGTCGCATGTCATCCCTCGAGCCCGAGGTCCGCGCCGACGAACGCGACGCCACCTGCGGCGCCTCCCGCCGACACCGCGCCCGAGCTCACCGCGTGCCAGCGCTACGAGGAGCTCGGGGCGAAGGTCGATGCGTGTCAGGGGCTGTCCGACGAGATCAAGCAGGGCATCGCGCAGCGGCGAACCGATACGATGGCCTCGATCTCGGAGAGCGGGATGGATGATTCGACGCCCGTCGATCCGGAGGCGCTGTGCGAACAGGACGCGGCCTACCTGCTCCGCGTGGCGAAGCAGCCCTGCGGGCTCTAGGCGCGCGGCGCGATCCTCCGTCGGCTCCGCGGGTGTACTGTCCGCGCATGAAGCTCGCTGCTGCGCTGTTCGCTCTGCTCGTCATCGGTTCGGTTGGCTGCAAGGACGATCCGCCGGAGGCCTACCCGACGTATCAGGAGTGCTTCGACGATCACACCACGCACGAGATGCTGCCCGTGATGGAAGCGATCGTGATCTGCTGCCTCGAGCATCCGATTGCCGGCGTCGCGCCGGTCTGTGGCGACACCAAGCCGGACTGCATCAACTACCTCACCAACAACCTGAATCAGACCAGCGCGAGCACCATCGAGGTGATGGATGCCTGCGCCGACTACGTGACCCAGAAGTCGATGTAGTCAGTGCGCGTCGCGCGGGTCGGCGGGCGGCATGGTCTCGACGATCCGCCAGTCGACCACGCTCGAGGGCTCCCGGAGGAACTCCTCGGGATGCGGGTGCGCCAGCGCGTGCCGCAGCACCTCGTCCATGTGCTTGACCGGCACCACGGCGAGCTCGGCGAGCACCGCTTCGGGGACATCCTTGATGTCCTTGATGTTCTCCTCCGGGATCAGCACCGTCGCGATCCCGGCGCGATGGGCCGCGAGGATCTTCTCCTTGAGGCCGCCGATCGGGAGCACGCGCCCACGCAGCGTGACCTCGCCGGTCATCGCCACGTTCTGGCGCACCGGGATGCGCAGCAGGGCGCTCGCGAGGGCCGTGCACATCACGATGCCCGCGCTCGGGCCGTCCTTCGGGATCGCGCCCTCGGGGAAGTGGACGTGCACGTCGATCTTGTTCTGGAAGTCGTTGGACAGGCCGAGCGTGCCGGCACGTGACCGCAGGTAGCTCATCGCGGCCTGTGCACTCTCCTGCATCACCTCGCCGAGCTTGCCGGTCAGCGTCAGCTTGCCCTTGCCGGGCACGATCGTGACCTCCGTGGTCAGCAGGTCGCCGCCGAACATCGTGACCGCGAGCCCGTTGCCGAGCCCGATCTCGTCGCCCTTCTCGCGGCGCGCCTCGCGGTACTTCTCCACGCCGAGCCACACGGGGAGCTTGTCGACCGTGACCTCGAACGTCGTGATCGCGCGATTCGCGGCGAGGTACTCCTTCGCGATCTTGCGGCACACGGTGGCCAGCTCGCGCTCGAGGTTCCGGACGCCAGCCTCCTTGGTGTAGCGATGCACGATCATCGTGATCGCCTCGTCGGTCCACGTCACCGTGAGGTCCTTGAGGCCGTTGGCCTCGGCCTGCTTCGGGATCAGGTACTGCTTCGCGATCGCGAGCTTCTCCCACTCGGTGTAACCGGGGAGCTCGATGATCTCGAGCCGATCCTGCAGCGGCAGCGGGATCGCGTGCTGCTGGTTCGCCGTGGTGACGAACATCGTGTCCGAGAGGTCGTAGTCGAGATCCAGGTAGTGATCGTTGAACGTGTTGTTCTGCTCCGGATCGAGCACCTCGAGCAGCGCGCTCGCCGGGTCGCCCCGAAAATCCATCGACATCTTGTCGATCTCGTCGAGCAGGAACACCGGGTTCTGCGATCCGACCTTCTTCAGCGACTGGATGATCTTGCCGGGCAGCGCGCCGATGTACGTGCGCCGGTGGCCACGGATCTCGGCCTCGTCGCGGACGCCGCCGAGCGACTGCCGCACGAACTTGCGCCCCGTGGCGTGGGCGATCGACCGCGCCAGCGACGTCTTGCCCACGCCGGGCGGGCCCGACCAGGCACAGGATCGGGCCCTTGAGCCGCTCGACCAGCGCCTGGACGGCGAGGTACTCGAGGATCCGCTCCTTGACCTTCTTCAGGCCGTAGTGCTCGGTCTCGAGGATCTGCTCCGCCTCGTTGATGTCGTGGCGGTCCTCGGTCTTGTCCTCCCACGGCAGCGCGACGACCCAGTCGAGGTAGTTGCGGACCACGGTCGCCTCGGCGGACATCGGCGACATCTGCTTCAGCTTCTTGAGCTCCTTGAGGCAGCGATCCTTGGCCTCCTTGCTCATCTTCTTCGACTTGATCTTCTGCTCGAGCTCGTTGAGCTCGTTCTTGAACTCGTCGCGGTCACCCAGCTCCTTCTGGATGGCCTGCATCTGCTCGTTCAGGTAGTACTCCTTCTGCGACTTCTCCATCTGCTTCTTCACGCGGGTCCGGATCTTCTTCTCCACCTGGAGGATCTCGATCTCGCCCTGCATCAGCTCGCCGAGGCGCTCGAGGCGCCGCGCCGGTGACGGGGTCTCGAGGAGGTCCTGCTTGTCCTTCAGCTTGAGCGCGACGTGCGCGACGATCGTGTCGGACAGTCGGCCGGGCTCCTCGATCGTGCGGACCGAGACCAGCATCTCGGGCGGGATCCGCTTGTTGAGCTTGACGTAGGTCTCGAACACGTCCTGCCAGCACCAGCTCCTTGTCGCCGGCCATCGCCTCCTCGAGGGCAGACAGCGACTTGTCGCGCCCGACGAACAGCGGGACGACCATGTGCGGGAACACGATGATGTCGCGGAGAGGCAGTAGCGGTAGTCGGTAGCTCACCCCGGCCTTGGACCCGCGCTCATCGGCTTTCATGGACTGATACTTTAGGTCGTACGCGGACTTGAGCAAGAAATCAGGCGCCAGCGTGGCGTTCGGGCCACATCTTGGATGGCAAATTTACCCCAATCCGGACTGTACGAGGTTTGCACAAGCCCTGAACGATCCTCCCTCGATCCCGATCCGGGCGTAAGCCGCGTTGCATTTCGATCGGGTGGCATCGCTGCTGCTCCTCGTAGGCGCGCACGTGATGTCCATGATCGAAGCGTTCCTCGTCATCGAACAGCCGCGCCAGCGGCTGAGCCACTGGTGCTCGGCGCTGGCTTCGCTCGATGATCCGAGCGCGCCGCCGTTCGCGACCGTGATGGCGTACTACGATCCCACGACCGACGAGGCGTTGATCGGCCTGCGCTACGACCCGATGGCGGTCGGCGACAACGGCCTCGCGTTTCTGATCGAGGTCGCGCTGCTGGCCGAGGTCGGGATGATCCAGCCGGCCGAGCTGACCGATGGCGATCGACGCCGGTTCGTGGGTGATCGGCTCGCGCGCTGCACGCTCCAGGTCGGCGATCAGCGCCACGTCACGAGCGCGTTGACCGAGCTCATGCGTCGCGTGCGCGATCTCCGCGCGACGGTGCGCCCGCCGGTGCTCGCCGCGGTTCCGCTCCGCACCACGCCGCCTCCGATCCCGGCCGCCGCCGCGAGCAGCCACTACCCACGTGGGGACACGGCCGATCCGCACCTGCTCGTCCATGCCAAGGGCACGCGTGACGGCCTCCCGCAGGCACTCCCACGCTCCACGCGCGATCGACTCCCGCCGCCGCCGTCCGCGCCTTCACGGATCACGCGCAGCGATCGGTTCCCGCCCACCTCCGAGGAGCGCTCGGCGGAGCGTGCGGTGTCGCCGAACGTCGTCGCGCGCAACGACGTGCACCGCGCCGAGACCGTCGAGGTGCTACCGCCCACGCCGCCGGTCGCATCGAGGCGGGCGCGGTCACCGAGCAACGTGTCGACGGATCAGTTCGTGGTCCCCGGGCCGACGGAGCGGGCCCAGCCCACGATCATCCACGCGCGCTACTTGCGGAGTGGGCGCTGGGTCCCGATCCGGATCGGTGCGCTCAGCCTCAAGGGCGCCGCCATGCTCGCGGGCGCGCTACCGCGGACCGACGACCACGTCGATGTCGCGCTGTCGTTCGGCGCGCATCGCGCGCTGGTGCGCGGGAACGTGGGCAAGGTCTCGAGTGCAGAGGAGGCGGCGACGAGCGGCGCCCCGACGTTCTCGGTGAACTTCCAGCTCGACGACGCCTCGCGCAGGCAGCTGACGTCGCTGCTCACGGCGGCGCGCGCGGCCAAGGTGACGATCAAGCCACCGCCGCCGCGCGCGGCACGCCGGTTCCCGGTGGAGTGGCCGGTCGGGCTTGGCACCCACCGGGGCGTGGTCCGCGCCGAGGCTCTCGACGTGTCCCGCGAAGGGATGTTCGTTCGTCCGCTGCACGCGCTCGCGATGAACACGATCGTCAACTTCTCCGCCGTGCTCGACGATGGCGAAGCGCCGGCCGCGGGCCGCGCGCGCGTCGTGCGCCACATCACCGAGGCCGATGCCCGTGCCGGTGGGCTGTCGCCTGGCTACGGTCTGAAGATCACCGAGATGGGCGATGCGGATCGCGAGCGCTGGCTCGCGTTCCTTGCGCGGATCGAGAAGCGCGCCGATCGCAGGATCCTGATCGGCGCATCGCCGGCCCGGCTCGCCGAGCTCCAGGGCTGCCTCGCCGCGGCCGGCTATGCCGTGACCGGCGGGACGGATCCCGGCGCACTCGTGCAGCTGGCGAGCGGAGACGCCCGGCCCGTCGATGCGGCGCTGATCGATGCGGGCTGGCTGGCCCCCAGCAGCTCCGGCGAGTGGGTCGAATCGCTGTTCTCCGCGCGCAACGTACCGTGCGTGACCCTCCACGGAGACGCCAAGCGTGCGCGGGCGGCCGTCGACAAGCTCCTGCTCGGCTCGTGACCACCGCCGCGATCATGAACAGCCGTCCACATCGTGGCTGAACCGCACAGGTTCTTGGCTGGTCGGACCACGTAACCTGTTGTGTTGTGGCGGTTCCAGTAGCTCGCCCTCTGGCCCCAGACTTGCGAGTATTCCGGGGAGAGGAACTCCCCATGAAGCCTACCAAGTCCTTGTTCATCCTCGCTGCCCTCCTGCTCGCCCCGACGGTCGCGTCGGCGCAGGGCTACTACGGTCGCGGTCGCGGTGGTGGCGGCTACTACGGCAACCCGGCGCCGGCCCAGCAGCTCCCCGGTGGGTTTCACAATCGCCAGGGTCGCCTGATCTGGGGCTTCAGCCTCGGCCTCGGCGGGATGTCCGACAGGGGCGGCGATATCGAGTGCGCCATGTGTGACTACTCCACGGTCTCGGGAGAGGTCGATGCGCACGTCGGTGGCTTCCTCGGTCCGCGGTTCGCGCTGATGGCAGAAGCTCAGGCCAACATCCAGACGTTGTCCTCGGATCGCTTCACCGGCCAGACCGACACGCTCGTGCAGTCCGCGCTGATGGTGGCCGGGCAGTACTGGGTGACGCCGCAGCTGTGGATCAAGGGTGGCCTCGGCTTCGCCAACATCCGCGTCGATACCTCGTACTACGGTGACGGCGTCACCGACGTGTCGACGGCACCCGAGAACGGCGGCGCGATCATGGGCGCGGTCGGCTACGAGATCCTGTCGTCGCGGTTCTTCGCGATCGATCTCCAGGGCCGCGTCATCAACGCCTCGTACAAGGGCATCGACAACAACGTGACCGGCGCCTCGATCGGCCTCGGCATCAGCTGGTTCTAAGACCACCTCTTCCAACGCAACAACGCCGGGGCTGTCCCCGGCGTTTCTGCGTCGTGCCGCTTGTTCCTACGGGAACGACAGCGGGCAGGCGTCGAAGCTGCCGCCGCTGGTCGCATCCGTCGGCAGCGCGAACTCCGGCGTGCTCGCATCGATCGAGAGCAGGAACGCGACGAGGTCATCGCGCTTGCCCTGGTTCTGCAGCGTCACGCTCATGTTCGCGTTGCCCGCGTTGGTGTGGAAGTCCCACTTCGTATCGGTGAGCAGGTCCGGCAGCGTGGCGGCCTGGCCGTGGTGCAGGTACGGCGCGCCGACCGCGAGGCCGTACAGCGACGGCACGTTGTAGCCGCCGCGACCCTGCGAGCGAACCAGGGCGCCGTTCAGGGGACGCAGCTCGAGGGCATCGGTGGCCGCGGCGTCGGTGAGGACGCCGAACGTGCCGACGTTGCGGGTGGAGCACGCGGTCTGCGCGATCGCCACGGCGGCGGGCTCGGCAGGTCCGGTCGCGTCGGCGCTGCCGATCGGCGGCTGCGCCGAGATCAGCGAGCGCGGCTGACCCGCGTTGTCGTACATCCACGTCGACGGGAAGAACGCCGGGCGCGTGAACGAGGACGTCGCGAGGGACGTGTTGGTGGCCCCGGTCGGCACGAAGTAGCGGCGCGACACGGTCCAGCCGGCGCCACCGTGGCACTTCTGGCAACCACCATCGCTGAACACCTGGCGACCACGCGCGACCTGCGCGGCGTCCGGCGCCTTGATCGCCTTGGGCGGCGCGATGGTCTTCACGTAGGCGTCGACGTCATCCCAGTCCTTGTGGCCGCAGGTCGCGGTGGCGGCATCGTCCGCGAGCTCCTTGAGCGGCTTGGCGAGGCCGGCGATCCCGACGAGCGAGACCTGGGTCTCCTTGTCGAGCTGGTTGCAGTCCGCCGGCGTGGGTGCCGTGGTGATCGCACCGAGCCCACCCGAGACGTCGCGCGTGTTGCGCTCGAAGTCGTGGTGCTCGTCGAAGATGCCGGTCCAGTTGAGCATGCGCATCTTCTGCGGACCAACGCCGTGCGAGAACGTGCCGTCCTGCGAGGTGGTCTGGCGCGGGCCCGAGGCGAAGATCCACGTGATGTTGTCGGACAGGCCATCGGGGTGGCACGAGCCACATGACGACCAGCCTTCGCCACCCTTGGCGCCGTTGGCGACGTTCGCCGACCAGCGACCGCGACCGGTGAAGTAGAACCGGCGGCCGCGCTGCACGCTCTGCTCGGCGGCAGTGGCGGGCTGCGGCGCGGACTCGAAGGTCTGCGTCATGGTCTGGGCCGCGAGATCGACGACGGCGAGGCGCCGCGTCATCCAGCAGTTGACGTACGCGCGTTGACCGTCGGTGTCGATCACCACGCCCGTGGGCGCCTGGCACTTTCCGACGAGATCGCTGCCGGCGAGGTCGATCAGCTTGTTCTGCGTCGAGCCGATCTCCACGGAGGCGCCGAACGTGATGCGGACCATCACGTCGCCGGCGCGGCCGATCGCGTACGCCACGTTGGAGTCCGCGACGAAGTCGAGATCCGCGAGCTCGCCCGGGATGAACCGCGGGCTGGCTGCCGACGGGCTCGGGATGGCGTCGTAGATCTTGCGCGCGAGGTTGGTGGTGCCACCGGCCCCGGTGATCTCGGTCGCCGCCGTGAGATCGGCGACGTGCACCACCGGGAACAGGTTGTTGTCGAACCGCGCCGGCCCTTCGGGCGAGGCGGCGGTCGCGGTGACGTACACGCGGTTGTTCGCGACGGCGATCGAGGTCAGCTGGTTCGGCGACGCATGCACGGTCGGGTTGCCGGCGACGCCGCCCTTCGGGAAGCCACTGTCGATCGGCGCGAGCACGATCGACTTGTAGGTGGTGAGATCCGCGAGCGAGTAGAGGCGGACCTTGCCGGTGCGGCCATCGTCCTTCGCCTCGCCGCCGGCGGTCGGCACACCGTAGAACTGCGTGACGATCAGGATCTCGTCGTCATCGCTCGTGTCGAGGTTGTTGGTCACGTACAGCGCGCGTGGGCGATCCGCCGGCAGCGTGGTCTCGACGGTCATCGTCGCGGTATCGATCACCGTGATCCGGCTCTCGGCGAACTCGGCCACGAACAGGCGCTTGCCGGTCGGGGACAGCGCGAGGCCCACGGGCTCCGCGCCGACCGAGACGGTCGCGTCGATCGCCGGTGTGCCGCCCTCGATGCCCGCCACCCGCACGACGGTGCCGTCCGCGCGATTCGCGACGTACGCAGTCTTGCTGTCGGCGGCGATCACCACGCTCGACGGGTTGCCGCCCGTCGCGACCTTGCTGGTCCGTGCGTGGTCCGTGGTCTGGAACACGCTGAGCGTTCCATCCTCGGGGTTGACCATGGCAACGTGGGCGCGATCGTCGGCGAGCGCGATCGTGCTCGAGCGCGAGGCTCGCTGCAGCACGGTCACCTCGGGCGGCTGGTCATCGCCGGTGGTGCTGTCATCGCCGCAGCCGTTCGCGCCGATCGCGAGCGCACCTGCAACACAGGCCACTAGTCTCTTGTAGGTCTCGTAGTCGTCAGTCATCCGGTTCCCTCCTGCCAGTCAGAGGAGGGGTCGCGCGCGATGTCGCAATCCAGGCGACGCGATCGTGTAGGTGTGCGCAGAGGCTCGAGAACTTGCTACGATGGGGTGTGGTTCGCCGGCTCGGTGTGGTGACGGCTGTGACGCTCGCGACGGCCTGCGGTCGGCTCGGCTTCGATCCCGTCGCGGGCGACGACGTCGTGGGCGATGACGGACCCACCGTGTTCACCGGCCTCGTCCTCCCACCAGGCGGCGAGGCGTTCGATCTCGAGCCGGTCGCCGGCTCCGCGATCGTCTACGCGGTGGTCGGCGGGAGAGCGTTTCGCTCGACCGACGGCGGCGCGCAGTGGACCGAGTGCGGCGCCGTCCCGTTCGCGTTGCGCGTCACGGCCGACCAGGCAGCTTCCAACCATGCCTACCTCGGTGACATCGACGGCGCGTACGAGACCATCGACAGCTGCGCGACCTGGACGAAGATCTTCGATCAAGGCGAGGTCACCGCGATCGGCATCGCGTCGGATGGCGACGTGCTGTTGGGTTCGAACGGCATGTGGCGCCGGCACGCGGGTGTGGTCACGCCGATCGCGAGCCCCGCGGACGGCCATCAGGTCGGCTTCCTCGCGATCGCCGCCGACACGGTGATCGCGACGACCTGGGGCGGGGGCGTCATCCGCTCGACCGACGGCGGGCGCACGTTCGCCCCTGCCAACATCGGCCTCGTCGATCCCCACTCCGGCGGCATCACGTTCTCCGCGCCCGGGAACCCGATGTTCGCGCTGCTCCAGACCGACGACGGCGCGTTCCACTCGTCCGATGCGGGGCAGACCTGGATCCCCGCCACCAACGGGCAGGAGGGTCGCGACTCGATCGCCTGCGATCCCGCGGACGGTTCGTTCGTGATCGGCTCGACCTGGCACGGCATGATGCGCAGCACCGACGGCGGCGTGTCGTTCGACGGCACCAACTGGCGCACGTCGAACATGGAGTCGGCGTGGATCTCCGACTACGCGTTCGCGCCCGGGGGCGGTCGGGTCTACGCCGCGACGGGTGCCGGGCTGTTCGTGGCGTCGGATCACGGGCTCCAGTGGAGGAGCACCCACAACGGCATCTCGGCCTGGACCATCGAGGAGCTGACGCGCGTCCCCGGCCAGAACGTCCTGCTGGCTGCGACGGCGGCGGGCCTGCTGCGCTCCGACGACGGGGGCGCGAGCTGGAGCGTTCACAACAGCGGGATGGAGATGCGCCTGTCGACGCTGCTCACCGTGCACGTCCCCGAGCTCGATCCCTCGCGCGTGCTGGCCGGCGGCGCGAGCTATCTCTGGCAGTCCACCGATCGCGGCGACACGTTCGTCGAGAACACGGCGATCTCGGTCCGCGAGCTCGACGACTGGACGATCCACGTGATCCGCAGCCGGCTGTCGGATATCTGGGTGGGGACGGGGACGCGGTTGTGGCACTCCGAGGATGGAGGCAGCTCGTGGATGGCGGCGCGAGTCGCTGTCGAGGACCGGATCGTCTACGACCTCCTGATCTCACCGGCCGGCGACAAGTGGGTCGCGACCAGTGGCGGGGTCTACGTCGTTCGTGCCAGCGAGGGCGCGTTCTCGCCGACCGACACGGGCGCGCCGCGTCCGGATACGTATGCCGTGATCCGGCTCGACGATGGAACCATCCTCGCCGGAGGAATCGACGGCGTCTACGCGCGACCCGAGGCCTCGGGCTCGACCTGGGAGCCAGCCGGGCTCGCGTCGGAGGAGGTCTACGAGCTACTCGCGGCGGGAGATCGCTGGATCGCCGCCACCAGCAAGGGCGTGCGGATCACGCGAGATCGCGGGGCCACGTGGGCTGCGATCCCCGGGCTCGCGACGAAGCGCCCGAGCTCGCTGGTGCTCGATGCCGCGGGGAACCTCGTGGTGGGCACCTGGGGCTACGGCATCTTCCGTACCGCATTGCCTTAGCGATCCGCTCAGACGACGGAGTCGGCGGTCTTCGGATCCTTGGCGTACGAGATCAAGGCCGAGCCGTGACGCTCGATCACGTCCTCGTTGATCATCACCTCGGAGACCGACTGGCCGGGCGTGTCGTACATGATGTCGAGCAGCGCGTTCTCGAGGATCGCGCGCAGGCCGCGAGCACCGCTCTTCTGCTCGGCCGCCATCGTGGCGACCTTGACGAGGGCACCCTTGCCGAACTTCAGCTTCACGCCGTCCATCTCGAACAGCTTCTGGTACTGCTTCACGAGCGCGTTCTTCGGCTGCGTGAGGATCTGCACCAGCGCCTCCTCCGAGAGCTCGTGGAGCGGGGCGATCACGGGGAGCCGGCCGATGAACTCGGGGATCATGCCGTACTTGAGGAGATCCTCCGGCTCGACCTCCTGGATCAGCTCCCACTGCGAGCGCTCGACCTTCTTGTTCATGCCGGCGCCAAAGCCGATCATCTTCTGACCGATCCGGTTCTCGATGATCTCCTCGAGCCCGGTGAACGCGCCGCCGCAGATGAACAGGATGTTGGTCGTGTCGACCTGCAGGAACTCCTGCTGCGGGTGCTTGCGGCCGCCCTTGGGCGGGACGCTCGCGGTGGTGCCCTCGATGATCTTGAGCAGCGCCTGCTGCACGCCCTCGCCGGAGACGTCGCGGGTGATCGACGGGTTGTCGCTCTTGCGGGCGATCTTGTCGATCTCGTCGATGTAGACGATGCCGCGCTGCGCCTTCTCGATGTCGTGATCGGCGTTCTGCAGCAGCGAGACGATGATGTTCTCGACGTCCTCGCCGACGTAGCCGGCCTCGGTGAGGTTGGTGGCGTCGGCGATGGCGAACGGGACGTTGAGGATGCGCGCCAGCGTCTGGGCGAGCAGCGTCTTGCCCGAGCCGGTCGGCCCGAGCAGGAGGATGTTCGACTTCTGCAGCTCGACGTCGTCGTCGCCGTTGTTCGCGCCGGTTGCTTGTGATCGATGCGCTTGTAGTGGTTGTGGACCGCGACCGCGAGGATCTTCTTGGCGCGGTCCTGCCCGATCACGTACTCGTCGAGCACCTTCTTGATCTGGGCCGGCTTCGGGATCGCGGTGGACCCGTACGACTGGTCCTCCTTCTCGATCTCCTCCGCGATGATGTCGTTACAGAGCCCGATGCACTCGTCGCAGATGTAGACGGTGGGTCCGGCGATCAGCTTCTTGACCTCCTTCTGCGCTTTTCCGCAGAACGAGCAAGTCAGCGAAGCTCCGTCACGTTTCTCGATGGGCATCAACGGGATCCTGTACCGACCAGCCTAGCCTACTTCTTGTCCGACTTCTCGTCGGGCTTCTTCTTGGCCGTGATCAAGACCTCGTCGATCAGGCCGTATTCCTTGGCCGTGGGTGCCGACATGAAGTTGTCGCGGTCGGTGTCGTTCTTGATCCGGTCGACCGGCTGCCCGGTGTGCTTGGAGTACAGCTCGTTCAGGGTGTCACGGGTCTTCAAGATCTCCTTGGTGTGGATCTCGATGTCCGTGGCCTGACCCTGGAAGCCCGCGAGGGGCTGGTGGATCATCACGCGCGAGTGGGGCAGGGCGTACCGCTTGCCCTTGGTGCCGGCGGCGAGGAGGAAGCTGCCCATCGAGGCCGCCTGACCCATGCAGATCGTGGCGACGTCACAGTGCAGGTACTGCATCGTGTCGTAGATCGCGAGGCCCGCCGAGACGTGACCGCCGGGCGAGTTGATGTACAGCATGATGTCCTTCTCGGGCTCCTCCGAATCGAGGAACAGCAGCTGCGCGATCACGACATTGGCGATGTCATCGTTGATCGCGGTTCCGAGGAAGATGATCCGGTCCTTGAGGAGCCGGGAGAAGATGTCCCAACCGCGCTCCCCGCGGTGAGTCTGCTCGATGACCGTCGGGACCAAATAGCTCATCGTCGGCTTCATTCCCCGACTCTACGAGCGCCCCGAGGTGCGCGCAATGCATCGAGCCGGTAGCTGCCCCATCAGGGAGGCGCCCACACGTCGGCCCTGAACCCGAAACTAGCGCTTTCCGCCCTTCGAGTACGATACGAGCTTGGCCTCGACCTCGTTGGTCGTGCCGTGGTGGGCATAGTGGTACCGCGAGATGCCCGTCCCGGGCTCGATCTCGAAGGTCTGCTCGTCGGGGCCGGTGTAAAACGACAGCGCGTACCCGGTCTCGACCGAGCTGACGAGCCAGCAGTAGACCATCTCGGCCGACGGGCAGATCTTCTGACCATCGAGCACGGGCCACGAGAACCAGCCCTCCGCGCCATCGAGGGTTGGCTCGCTGCTCGCGCCGAACAGGAAGTTGTTCCCCGAGCGGAGCAGCGTCTTCTCGCTGGCAGTCGGGGTGCCGCTGGCACCCGAGCCTTCAAAATCCGCGAGGTCGGTGGGCCAACCCTTCACGCGATAGGCGACGACGCCGTTGGCTTCCTTCGCATCGATCACCTCGGTGGTCCACGACAAGGTCTTGGTGACCTCCTTGTCGGCCTCGCTGTCGTACCGCTTCACGGTGACCGCGTACGTCCACTTCGCGCCCTTCGCGAGCGGCAGCGGATCCGCGGAGATCATCTCCTGCGTGGTCATCGGGTGCTTCTTCGACGGACTGCTGCACGAGGCCGCGCAGATCGCGAGTGCAGCGCACAGGCACCGGGAGAGATCGAACGAGCTCATCTGGACGACGTCATCCTACTCCCAGTCACCATGCACCCCAACCGGGGGAGGCGCACGAAATCAGCGGAGATCCGGAGACTGTTGGGGTAGGGTCCGCCGATGGCCATCGCCGATCGGATCCGCCCGCTGGGAAGGCTCTTCCCGCTCCCCAAGCTCGACGGCGGCCGCAACGTGATCAAGCTCGCGTGGGACATGCTCTCCGGCATGCCCGGCGGCAAGGCGGTGTTCTCGAAGCTGGTGGGCCGGATGGCCCCCTACACCGGCACGATCAACGCCACGGTCACCGTGCTGCGAGCCGGCTATGCGGAGGTCCAGATGGCCGACCGACGCGCCGTCCGGAATCACCTCGACTGCGTCCACGCCATCGCCCTTGCCAACCTGGCGGAGCTCGCAGGCAACGTCGCGCTCGCCTACTCGCTCCCCGACGACGCCCGCTTCATCGTGAGTGGCATGGAGATCGAGTACTTGAAGAAGGCGCGCGGGACGATCACCGCCGTCGGCGAGCCCCCGGTGCCCCGGAGCTCGGTGCGCGCCCAGTTCGAGGTCCCCGTCACGCTCCGCGACGCCTCGGGGGAGGACGTCGCAAAAGTGGTGCTCCACAGCCTGGTCGGCCCCAAGCCCGGATCGGGCGATAGCGCCCGGACCGACGTCAATTGACCTGCGCAACGCCACGCCCGACGCGGGTGGGACCTGCAACCAGCCGGCGCGCGCGGCCGGGTGAATGCGCAAAGAAATAGCGTCGTCGGACTGGCCGTCATATCTCTCTTGGAGGACTTCATGCGTAGCTCGCTTGCCGCCACCGCGTTCGTGCTCGCCCTCGCGAGCCCGCTCCGGGCGCACGCCGACGAGGCCGTCGACTTCATCGCCGACGCCAAGCTCTACTACCGGGTGGTCGCCTGCGGGAACGCCGAGCCGCTCCCGGCCGGCATCGACCAGGCGATCGTCGACAAGCACTGCGCCGAGATGGCGAAGCGCTACGCCTCGTTCACCGAGAAGTACATCACCCCGGCACGGGCGTTCTTCGCCGACAAGCGGCCGGCCACGGTGCCCACCACGATCGTCTATCCGTTCGGCGGTGGCGACCTCGCGAGCGCGCTGGTCACCTACCCCGACGCACGCGAGGTCAGCACGATCTCCCTCGAGCATGCGGGCGATCCCACGCGGCTCGCCAAGCTCGACAAGGCCAAGCTCCGCACGGCGCTCTCGAACTATCGCGCCGCGATCGAGGGCCTGCTCTCGCTCAACGACTCGACGACCGAGAACATGCGGAAGCTCGAGACCGGCGGCATCCCCGGCCAGCTCTCGTTCCACCTCACGGGCATGACCGCCCTGGGGTTCGAGCCGGTCTCGCTCAAGTTCTTCAACCTCGACCCCACCGGCACGATCCACTACCTGACCCAGGCGGAGATCGACGCCCTCGCGCCCAAGAAGGCGCGGAAGATCAAGGGGGGCTGGGTCGACACGGACTTCTCCGAGGCCTACACGAACATGGAGCTGTCGTTCCGCAAGGCGGGCGATCCGAAGGCGCCGATCGTCGTGCACCGGCACTTCGCCGCGAACCTCGCCAACAACGCGTTCAAGGGCAGCCCGCTCGAGAAGCACCTGCTCGCCAAGGGCAAGGTCGCCGCGCTGACCAAGGCGGCGAGCTACCTGATCTGGAACGATGGATTCTCGGGGATCCGGGACTATCTGCTCGCCAACATGGTGTGGATGTCCTCGGATTCGACCGGGATCCCGCCCCGGTTCGCGAAGAAGGCCGGGTTCTCCCAGACCACCTACGGCACGTTCACGGGCGCCTTCCTCGAGGAGGCGGACCCAGGGACCAGCGACGCCTTCGTAAAATTGTGGGCGTCACAGCCCCGCCGGAAGCTGCCGTTCCGCTATGGATATCCGGACTTCGAAAAGCACGTCCACCTGATGATCACCCAGCCCGCGGAGCCCAAGACCAAATGAAGCATTCGCTCGCGATCTGCATCGTCCTCGCCGCCAGCCTCGGGATCGCGCACGCCGACGATCCGATGCCGGCCGAAGAGACGAGCACCGCGAGCGAAGCTCCGGCTCCCGCTCCTGTCGCTGAGCCAGCGCCGGCGGAGTCGCCCGACAAGCCGGCCGACAACGGCGCCCAGAAGCCGAACGACAAGGCCCCCGAGAAGCCGAACGAGAAGCCGGTGCCAGGCCCACGCGCACGGCTCTCGAACCCGACGCCGCGCACGATCCGTCCCCGGATCAAGGACGATGGCGAGAGCCGCCTCGACAAGCAGGAGGACACGGTCGCGGGTGGGCGCCACTTTCGGATCAAGACCGCGCAGGGTGCGGTGCACGTGTGGTTTCCCGAGAACTACGACCGCGAGACCGCGGGAACGGTGGTGTACGTCCACGGCTACTGGACCGACGCCGACGGCGCCTGGCGGGACTACGGCCTCGCGAGGCAGTTCCGGGCCAGCAAGCAGAACGCGATGTTCGTGGTGCCCGATGCGCCCTCGAACAACGACGAGAGCGTGCAGTGGCCTGCGCTCTCCGATCTGCGCCGTGCCGTCTCGCGCGCCAACATCAAGATCCCCGACGGCCCCGTCGTCGTGATGGGCCACTCTGGCGCGTTCCGGACCGTGATGCAGTGGGTCGACAACCGCGTCGTCGATCAGATCATCCTCCTCGACGCCCTGTACGCCGGCGAGTCCGCGTTCGACGAGTTCATCAAGAGCGGCAAGCGCGCGGAGGATCACAAGCTGATCGTCGTCGCCGCGAACACCGCGCAGGAATCGAAGGCGTTCGCCACCAAGTACAAGTTCGCCGTGGCACGCGAGAAGATGCCGGACTCCGTCGGTGGCTTCACCAAGCGCGAGCGCGGCGCGAAGCTGCTCTACGTTCGTTCTCAGTACGAGCACATGCAGATCGTGACCAGCCGCAAGGTGATCCCGATGTTGCTCCGCGTGACGCCGCTCAAGGCGCTGTAGGCGCGAGCAGCGCGCGGATCCTCGGGTCGGCGCGAATCGTCCTGGTCGCGTTCAGGAGATGGTGGCCTCGCCCTGGGCGAGAACGATCGCCGCCTCGAGATCCTTGCGCGTGAACGGCTTGTCCATGCGCTTGCGGCCGGGGGCGTCGAGGAACGCGATCGCGTGGCTGGTGAACGCGCCGCCGCTCATGAACACCATCCGTGCGGCCTGCGCCGGATCGCGCTCGTTGACCCGGTGGTACAGGCTCACGCCGTCGAGGCCGGGCATCATCAGGTCGCACAGGATCACGTCGAAGCGATCGCCTGCCTCGAGGCGTGCCAGCGCCGCGACCGGATCGTCCGACACGGTCACGTCGTGACGGTCGCGGACGAGCTTCTCGACCGCACGCCCTACGATCGGATCGTCGTCGATCACGAGGATCCGGGCCCGGGGGAGGCTCGCGATCGGGCCCACGACCGTGGGTGCCGAGGGCGTGGCCGCGATCGGCAGCGTGATCACGAACCGGGTCCCGCTCCCGACCTTGGACTCGACAGTGATCTCGCCGCCCGCCGTGCTGACGATCTGGTGGCACACCCACAACCCGAGCCCGGTCCCGACGCCCACCGCCTTGGTGGTGAAGAACGGATCGAAGATCCTGGGCACGTGCTCCGCCGCGATGCCCGCGCCGGTATCGGCGATCGCGAGCTTCACCCGCTCGTCGGCGGCCCGGACCTCGATCGTGATCGTGTGAGCACCTTGAGGGGGCAGCGCCTGGAAGGCATTGACCAGCATGTTGAGCAGCACCTGACACAGCTGGCTCGCGGGAACGCTGACGGGCGGCGTGTCCGCGATGTCGAGCTCGAGGCGTGCTCGCTGGCGGAGCTCGTTGTCGACCATGCGCAAGGTGGTCTCGATCGCCTGCCGCACCACGGCCGGCTCTGCGCCGGTCCGTGACTGTTGCGTGAACAGCTGCAGGTCACGCGTGATGGTCCCGACCCGCGCGGCCGCCTCCCGTGCATCGCGCGTGGCCTCGGCGAGGGCGGTGTCCGCGGCGGGGACGTGCGTCGCGATGAACTCGAGGTTCGCGAGCACCGCCGCGAGGGGATTGTTGATCTGGTGGCCGATCCCCGCCGTGAGCGTACCGATCTGCGCCATCCGATCGGCGGACGCCGCGCGCGCCTGGAGCACCGAGCGATTCGCGAGCTCGGCGGTCAGGTCTCGGTTGGCCTGGACCAGCTCGGCGGTCCGCTCGCCGACGATCTGCTCGAGCTCGAGCTTGCTGGTCCGCAGGGCCTCGCTGACGCGCTGGTTCTCGTCGAGGAGCGCGTGCTGGCGGCGTGTCAGATCACGTACCCACCCGGCGCTCATCCCGAGCCCGACCCCGACCAGGATCCGCGGCGCCTGGGCCGGCCGGAACCCATCGCGGTGCCCGACGGTCTGCATCAGCGTGATGTTCAACGCGACCAGGCCGACGCCGCCGATGACCCCACCGCGCAGCCCGAACAGCCAGGCGATCACGACGATCGGGATGATCGTGAGTGACATCACCGAGTCGCCCACGCGCGGCTCGAGCACGACGAACGCGGCCGTGTACCCGACCACCAGCGATCCAACCACAATCGCGCGACGCACCTCGAACCCCACTCCATCGTAGCCCGGCGGGCGCTCCGGGATGCGCGAATCGGCGCCGCGATTTGCTACGATTGCGCCGTGACCGTGGTCCTCGCCGTACCGGGCAACGAGCTGCACGCGCGAGAGCTGGGGGCCCGGATCGATGCCCCGGTGGTGATCCCGGAGGTCCGGCAGTTCCCCGATGGCGAGCTGTACGTGCGGGTCGAGGGCGAGCTCTCGGGGCACGACGTCATCCTCGTCGGCAGCCTGCGCGGCAACGGGGACTCGTTCCTCCGCATCGCGTTCCTCGCCGGGACCGTGCGCGAGCTGGGGGCCAGGCGGGTCGGCCTGGTCGCGCCCTACCTGGCCTACCTGCGCCAGGACGATCGGTTCCGGCCGGGGGAGGGGGTCACCGCGCGCTACTTCGGCAAGCTGATGTCCCAGGTCGTGGACTGGCTGGTGACCGTCGATCCTCACCTGCACCGCCTCGATTCGCTCGAGCACATCTACTCGATCCCCACGGTGATCGCGCGTGCGGCCCCGGCGATCGCCCGCTACATCACGGCGTCGGTCGAGCATCCGGTGCTGATCGGTCCGGATGCGGAGAGCGTGCAATGGGTCTCCGCGGTGGCGGCGGGCTGCGGCGCGCCGTTTCAGATCCTGGAGAAGACCCGGCGCGGTGATCGCGACGTCTCGATCACTCCACCCGATGGGAAGTGGAACGGCCACACCCCGGTCGTGATCGACGACATCGTCTCGACCGGCAAGACGATGATCGAGGCCACGCGCCAGCTGCGCGCGGCAGGCAGCTCGGCGCCCCTGTGCATCGCCATCCACGCCGTGTTCGCGGATGCACTCGAGGCGGAGCTGATGTCGGCGGGCGCTCGCGCGATCATCACGTGCGACACGGTTCCACACGCGACCAACCAGATCTGCATCGCCGACGCGCTCGCCGAGGCCGTGCGCTCGCGGATCTCGTGAGCGGCTGGGAGGCCCGAGCTGGCGAGTGCCGTTCGCCGGGCAGCGTGGCAAGGTGCGCGCGTGCCACTGCCCCTGTCGATCCTCGATCTGTCTCCCGTCGGTGTCGGTGTGCTGCCGAGCCAGGCGATCCGTGACTCGGTGGAGCTCGCCGTGGTCGCAGATCGGCTCGGGTACACGCGGTACTGGGTCGCCGAGCACCACAACATGGCGAGCATCGCCACGTCGTCCCCGCAGGTGCTGATCGCGCACATCGCCGCGACGACCAAGCGGATCCGGGTCGGCGCGGGCGGGATCATGATCCCGAATCACTCGCCGCTCAGCGTGGTGGAGAGCTTCCGCACGCTCGAAGCACTTCACCCGGGCCGGATCGATCTCGGCCTCGGCCGGGCGCCGGGCACGGATCGGGTCACCGCGGCCGCGCTCCAGCGCTCGGATCGCGAGGTCAACAGCCAGCTCGCCGAGTTGCTCGCGTTCGAGCAGGGCGGGTTCCCGGCGGGTCACCCGTTCGCGACGATCACACCGATGCCGTCCGATGTGGTGCTGCCGTCGATCTGGATGCTCGGGTCGACGCTCGCGGGAGCCTCGATCGCCGCGCAGCTCGGCATCCGCTATGCGTTCGCGGGGCACTTCGCGATGCGCGAGGCGAAGGCGGCGATCGCGCACTACCGCGAACACTTCGAGCCTTCGTCGCAGCTCCGCGAGCCTTACGCGATGCTCGCCGTCACCACGGTGTGCGGTGGCGATGATGCCGAGGCTGTACGGCTCGCGGCCCCGCTGCGCGTGGCGATCGTCAACAGCCGCACCGGCAAGCGGCAGCCGATCTGCTCGATCGAGGACGCGCTCGCGCGCCGGTTCACGCCGGACGAGCAGGCGATCGCCGACGAGTTCCTCCATGGTGCCGTGATCGGCGGGACCGATCGGGTCGCCGCGGGGCTGCGTGATCTCGCGGGCTCGGTGGGAGCCGACGAGCTCATGCTGAGCTCGCTGGTGGCGGATCCGGTGGAGCGGCGAAGATCGCTCGAGCGGATCGCCGGAGCCTGCCTCACCGCCTGAGCCGGCTCACTTGCCGCGGACGAGCTTCACGCTGAGCTTGTCGCCATCGACCTTGCTGTAGAGCTTCTGCGTCTCGGTGCGGAAGCCCTTCTTCTCGATGGTCAGCGTGACGCCCGTGAACCCCATGACCTTCACCGAGGTCGGTGTGGTGCCGGCGCGACGACCCGCGATCGAGACTGTCGCGCCCGAGGGGGACGACAGCACCATCACGGTGTGGGTGGGGCGTGCGAGCGGGATGTCGATCGTCTTCGGTTGGCCCGCCGCGAGGGAGACCCACTTCGTGCCGAGCGCATAGCGCGGGTGCTTGACGTCGATCCGGCGCTTCGCGCACGGACCATCGATCGTGATCGGCGAGGGACCATAGGCCTGATCGTCGACCAGCACGATCGATCCCGCCGGAGAGCTGGTCACCGTGACCCGGCACGGGCCGGTGCCGGCCACGGGTGGCGCGTTCGGATCGCCGGGGGGCTCGTCGACGGGATCGCTCACCGTGCGCTCCGTGGTCGCGGGCGTCTCCGTCGCAGGTGGCTTCGACGTGACGGCGATCGCGGGCTTCTGCGGGGGGGCGGTCGTCGTGGTCGTCGTGGTCGTTGGGGCCGTGGAAGTCGTCGTCGTGGTCGCGGGCGGGTGGGGCACCGACGGCGGCGAAGGAGCTGCGTTCGCCGTCGTGTCGGGACCCGCGCCGCTCTTGGCGACCACGATCACGAGCAGCAGCAAGCTCACGCCCGCAGCGACGCCACCGATCAGGAGCCACCGCTGACGCTCGCGCTTGCGGTTGATCGCGATCAACGTCGCCGTGTTGTCGAGAGGCACGGGGTGTACCGGCGGGGCCGGGGGCGTGGGGCGCGGTGGCGGGCCTTGGCCCGGTTGCTGTTGTTGCCCGAACAGGCCCTGCGAGTCATCGAACACCGGGGGCGTCGGCGCGCGCCCGCCGCGTGGCATCTCGGGCATCGGCAGCGGCGTCGCGGCGCGCGATGATCTACTGGCGGGCAGGCCCGCGAGCATCGGCAACGGCGTGAGCTCGGGCGCGAACTCTTCGTCATGAGATGACTGAGACGATGGGACGAACGCGTTCGGGCGGAGGGCAGGGACCGGTGTCAACGTGCGGGGAGCAGGGCGGGCCGGCTGGGGCGGCGCGGCGACGACGTCGTCGATGTCGACCAGGGAGTCCTCGTACTCCGGCGCGCGGAAGAAGTTGCCGGTCTCCTCGTAGAGCGCGCAATCGACGAACCCCTGGAGCGAGGAGTCGGTGAGGTTCATCAGCGGATTCGCAGGCAGGATGAAGCTCGAGCCCGGCGTTCGGGTCTCGGCGGCGACCGGGTTGGTGAGGTCATCGCTCGCGGGGATCGGCTCCGGGACGTAGTCGAGCGGTTCCGGAGAGTCTTGCAACTCGGGCGTGGCTTGCGGCTCGAGCTCGAGCTCGGTCTCCACCGGATCGATCGCGGCAGGCACCGAGGTCGCGCGGCGTGGAGCGCCGGCCGCGAGCGGGGGCACCGTGATCACCTGCACGGGGACGGCGGGGACAGGGATGGAAGGTGGTGTCGCCCGTGGGATCGGACGCAACGGTGGCAGCTTCGGCGGGGTGATGGCAGCCACCGACCCGGCAACGCCGGCTGTTGGCGGAACGACGTCGGCCATCGGCGGGGCGACGTCGGCCACGGACGGCGCGGATGCGGCCTTCGCCGCGTCGGCCAGCTCGGCGGCCTTGCGCGCGGTCTGGAGCTGCTTGAACACGACCAGGCTGTCGTTGGTCAGCCGCTTCACCGACAACCGAACGCCGGGGCGGCCGTAGCGGTTGGCCGGCGTCGACCACGCCTCGACCACGTTGCACAGGCCGCGCAGGACGGGCGTCTTGTCGTCGAGCTGGATCGAGAATGCGGTCTCGAGCCCGACCGGCCGGGTGGAGAGCGTCGCCACGAAGAACGTCGAGTCGTCGCAGAACCGATGGAAGGTCGCGACGAACTGCTCCACCGTCAGGCAACGGGTGGCCACGACCAGCGCCTTGGTCTTAGGTTTCGCGTCGCTCATGGTCCCCTGCCCAGACCACGATTGTAGATGCCAGAGGCGACGTCGGGCCAGACGTTCGGCCAACCCGGCGGTGTATGTGCGTATGCGCTCGCCCTGCCGCAACTTGCTACGGCCCTCAAACGCCGGTGGGCACGTGCGATGCAAATGGTTCAGGCATGACCAGCGCCCAACACCGGTACCGCATCGTCGTCCCCCTCGACCATTCGGAGTACTCCGAGATCGTGCTGGAGCACGCGATCGACCAGGCTGCGCGTCATACCACCGCGGATCTCCACTTCCTGACGGTCGTCGCGAAGGAGTCCGAGCTCGAGGACGCCAAGGTGCGGCTCGCGACCGAGGTCCTGCAGGCGCTCGACACCCCGGCGCTCAAGAGCTCCGACTGGCGCTCGCGGCTGCACGTCACCCATGGCGATCCGGTGGAGGAGATCGCATCGCTGGCCGCCGACCTGCGCGCGGATCTGCTCGTGATCGGCCGGTTCGGCACGCACGACCGAGGTAAGTCGATCGCGGATCGCGTCCTCGCGCACGCCACCTGTCCCACGCTGGTCGTCGGGCTCACCGAGCGAACGTTCGACGCACAGGCGCAGTGCGCCCAGTGCGTCGCGGTCCGGGAGGAGTCGGACGGCGAGCGCTGGTTCTGCGAGGCTCACACCGGAGAGCGTCACTTCACGGCGCTGTTGCCGTCCACGGCGCTCGGCTCCGGCAGCTTGATGTGGTGATCGCGCACGGCGTGCGCGACGCCCGGTGAGCCACGCAGGCGGTGCATCGTGGTCCATACCGCGTTGATATGCCTCGTATGGAAATGATGCATTGGACGTATGGGGCGGGGAGCGGTTGGATGCGGGCATGCGCCACGCCCTCCTGCTCGTGCTCTCCGCCTGCTCCGTCGCTCCCAGCGGGGCGGATCCCGACGTCGGCGGTGTCGACGCGAGTCCTTCCGACACGGCCGCGCCCGAGGCCTCGGTTCACCTCCAGCTCGGGATCGCGAGCGATGGCACTCCCGAGGACGACCGCCTGGTGGTGCACGAGGAGCTCGCCGAGTCCTACAACCACTACCTGAACGCGCCCAACTGGGTCAGCTATCGAACCACCGGGCCGGACTTTGGTGGCGTCGATCGGTTCGCCGGTGAGTTCTATCCGGATCCGATGCTGCCCGCCGAGTGGTTCCATCCGGCGCATGCGGATCTGTACGGCTCGGGCTTCGATCGAGGCCACATGCTGCGGTCCGAGGAGCGCACCGAGACCTCCGCGCGGAACTACGCGACGTTCGTGATGTCGAACGTGTTGCCGCAGGAGGCCGATCTCAATCGCGGACCCTGGTTTGACTTCGAGCTGTACGTGCAGCGTCGGGTGCAGAGCGGGACGAAGCCGATGGACGCGTATCAGATCGCCGGGCCGGTGTGGCCAGCGGCGTGCGCGCACCACGTGCCGCGCGCGCCCGGGGACGGCTGCCGTGACGTGGGCCACGGGACCGATCCGATGCAGCACATCGCGGTGCCGGAGGCGACGTTCAAGATCGTGGTGCTGGTGCCGCGCGGCACCGCGCTCCTGTCCGCACCGGCGCCCGAGATCGTCTGCGTGCTGATGCCCAACGTCGCGGGGATCCTCGACGAGCGGTGGTGGACCTACCGCTCCAGCGTCTCGATCATCGAGGAACGCACCGGCTACGACTTCCTGACCACGCTCGATCCGGTAGCATCGAGGGCGTCATGGCATACGACCAGCGACTAGCGGCACGCGTGAAGGTCTGGGCCGACAGGCACCCGGAGATCGAGGTCAAGCCGATGTTCGGCGGCCTGTGTTACCTCGTCGGCGGCAACATGCTCGGCGGGGTGAAGGACGGGAACTTGCTCCTGCGTCTCGGCCCTGCGGGCGCCGGCCACATCGGCAAGCCGCACATCCTGCCGTTCCCGACCTGGGCACGGCCGATGGCGGGGTTCCTTCAGGTCGAGCCCAAGGGCTGCGCCACCGAGGCGAGCCTCGCGGGCTGGCTCGATCAGGCACACGCCTTCGCATCCACGTTGCCGCCCAAGGCCAGTGCCGCGAAGCCCGCGACGGGCTCCGCGGCGAAAAAACGACCGGCGACTGCGAAGCCCGCAGCCAAGTTGCCGGCCGGGAAACGTGCGGCGGCGCCGAAGCGCGCCGCCAAGACAAAACCGCGACGCTGAAGGTTGCCCCGCATCGCGTGTGCGGATGGCACGGCGCCTGCCAAGTAGTTGCACAGAGTTCAAACCAAGGAACCTAGGAAGCAAGGCAGCGGACTGATTGGAAAGTCTCCGACCTTGGTTCCTCGCTTCCTGGCTTTGATGTCCGGTGGATGAGCACACTTGCCAGGGTCGTGGACCGGATGTGTTCGTAGGAGAGCCCTTCGGGTCAGCCCGCCCTGCGCTCGGGCACCTGCTGCTCGGGCCGCCGGATCATCGTCTCGACGACCAGCGGCACGCGGAGCGAGTTGAGCACGAGGCAGCCCTGCTTCGCGTCCTCGAGCGTCTGCTCGACCAGACCGACGTTGCCGCTCAGCTCCATGTCTAGAGACAGGATGATCGACGTGAACATCAGGCCGTCGGGGGTGCGCTCGACGTCGCCGCCGAGGGTCGCGGTCCAGTCGTGGATCTCGATGGCATCGCGTGCAGCGAACGCCTCGAACGTGGTGAGCAAGCTCAGTCCGAGCGAAGACAGCAACAGGTGCTCGGGGGTGGCGGGGCCCTGCTGCGCCTGGACCCGCGCGCGCGCCGCGAACGTGCGGCTCACGGTGGTGCTGAAGTGGTGGGGGAACGGAGCGGGCATGTGAGGACATGGAGCACGAAGCGTTCCATCCCCTCCGAGGCTGTAGGGGCGCACCCTGGGCCCGATGACCGCGCCTCACGGGCTGAAGCGCTGCACCTCGGTCGATCTCGGAGGGCTCTGTGGACGCTGACACCGCGCCGGTGAGCGGCGGCGCCCGATCCGCGTCACACGCGGCGGTGGAGGTAGATCCGGAACGTCGCGCCCATGCCGGGTGCGGACTCGACCTCGATCGCGCCGCCGTGCCGCCGGACCGCGCCGTGGATCATCGCGAGCCCGAGGCCCGTGCCCTTGCCGCGCCCCTTCGTGGTGAAGAACGGCTCGAACAACCGCGCCCGGGTCGTGGCATCCATCCCGCAGCCCGTATCGCGGACGGTGAGCAGGACATAGTGCCCGCCGACCTCGAGCTGGTGCTCGACGGCGGCGCGGCGATCGAGCTCGATGGCACGGGCTGAGACGCATAGCTTCCCGCCGCTGGGCATCGCGTCGCAGGAGTTGTAGTAGAGGTTGATCAGCACCTGCTGGAGCTCGTCGAACGAGCCGAGCACGTGGAGATCGGGCTCGACGTCGAGCTCGACGGTGAGCTTCGCGGTGGAGCGGCGCCTCGCCATCATCATCGTCTGATCGATGAGCGGTGCGAGTGAGACGATCCCGATCGTCAGCGGATCCTTGGAGCCGAGGCGCAGCAGGCGCTTCGCCAGGTTGGTGGCCGAGGAGGTCGCCTTCCGGATCGCGTCGAGCGCCTCCAGCCCGAGTTCCGCATCGGCGGGCAAGGCCTCGGCGACGAGATCCAGGTTGCCGACGATCACCGCGAGTGCATTGTTGAAGTCGTGCGCGATGCCGCCGGCCATCGTGCCCATCGCCTCGAGGCGCTGGAGCCGCTCCATGCGCTCCTCGAGCTCGTCGTGGTGCGAGAACACCAGCACGGTGCGGCCGACCTGGACGCGATCTCCGATCCGCAGGCGTGCCGGGCCGGTCACGCGCTCGCCGTTGAGGTACGTGCCGTTCGCACTATCGAGATCTTCGAGAACGTAGCCGTCGGGCTCGCGATGGATCCGCGCGTGGCGCCGAGACACATCGGCGGAGGTCAACGACAGCCCGCTCTGCGCGCGGCCGATCTCGAGCGACTTGCCATCGAGACGCACGGAGCGTCCGAGGTCATCTCCGCTCACGCAGACCAGAGACGCGCGAACGGCGTCACGACCTGTCGGCGCATCCACGATCACCACCGGGTGTACGCCGGTCTCGGCCGGGTCGAGCTCGAACTCGAACTCTTGTGGTGAGGTGAGAGCGGGCTCAGCCATCACCAAGCAAGGTCGACCGAAACCACGATCCGTGCAGCCTCCCCCGGGGTAGCCATGGGGGTGGCCACAGGTGTCGGGGTGGCCTCTCAATTCAGCATGATCACGACCATCACCATCACGATCGCGCATACGAACATCGTCCACATGCCGATCCGGATCGGCATCGTCCAGGATTCGTCGGTAGGTTTTGCGGCCACACCCCGGGCGGAGCAGCCCGCGTGCCAGCCCCAGCACAGCGTTCCGCCGCAGTTCCTGCGTCGACCGGCGGAGGCTCCTGCGGGGTCCGCAAGCCTTGCGCATTTCCCCCCACCCTTGGCGGCACACCGCTTGGATGCTCTCAGCCCATGCTCCCACGCACGGATGAGACCGCGAGCTGCCTCGCCGAGTACGCCAGCCAAGGTCCGCGCTACACGAGCTATCCGCCGGCGACCGAGTTTGGACCGCTGAGCGCTGACCGGGTCTCGCAGGAGCTACGCCGGATTGGACGGGCCAACGAGCCGGTCTCGCTCTACGTCCACGTACCGTTCTGCAAGTCGCTGTGTGCGTACTGCGGCTGCAACGTGATCCCCACTCGGGACGAGAACCGCGGGGTCGCCTATACCGACCAGCTCGCCACCGAGATGACGCTGGTGGCAGGTCACCTCCTGGCCGCCAAGGTCGTCGAGATCGCGCTCGGTGGTGGGTCTCCCAACTTCCTCGCGCCGCGCACGCTGCGCACGCTGATGGGTTCGATCGAACGCTACTTCGCCGTCGCACCCGATGCGCGCCGCTCGATCGAGCTCGATCCACGCCGGACCACCTCCTCCCAGATCGAGACCCTCGGAGACCTCCACTTCACGTCGATCAGCCTCGGCGTCCAGGACTTCGCCGAGAACGTCCAGGACGCGATCCGGCGCCATCAGTCCGTGATCCAGACCAGGTGGCTGGTCGAACGGTGCCGTGCGGCGGGCATCGAGGACGTCAACATCGACATGGTCTATGGGCTCCCGCTGCAGACCGAGGCGAGCTTCACCACCACGCTGGATGCCGTGATCGACCTGGCTCCGGATCGGGTGGCGCTGTTTGGCTATGCCCACCTGCCCGACAAGCTGCCCCACCAGCGGCTCGTCGAGAAGGCCGGGCGGGTCCTCGATCGGTTCGAGCGCGCCTCGCTGCTCCTCCTCGCGATCGAGCGCTTCACCAAGGCCGGCTACCTCCACCTCGGCCTCGATCACTTCGCCCGGCCCGGATCGGCCCTCGCGATCGCTGCCGCCGAGCAGCGGATGGCGCGAACGTTTCAAGGTTACGTGGAGCACCGCGCCGATAACGTGATCGGGATCGGCACCTCCGCGATCTCTTCGACCTCCCGCATGTTCTGGCAGAACCACACGCTGTTGCCCCAGTGGGAGGCGGCGATCGATGCCCGCCACCTGCCGGTCCGCCGCGGCTTCATCCTCGACCGCGACGATCGTGTGCGCCGCGAACTGATCGAGCGGCTGATGTGCGACGGTACCGTGGACCTGACCGCGCTCGGACGTCGCTACGACGTGGACACCGAGACCTACTTCGCGGGCGAGCTGCACAACCTGACGGCGCTCGGCGAGCTCGCGGCATACGACCGCGTGAACCACCAGATCACGACGACCCCGATGGGGAAGCTCCTGGTCCGCAACGTCTGTATGGTGTTCGACCGCTACTTCAATGCAGGCACGGAGCGCCCCCAGTTCTCGTCGACCATCTAGGAGGTTGCATGTCACTCAGTCGGTCCAGTGCGCTCGCGGAGCTGGTGGCTCAGCACGATGCCCTGCGTGCCTTGATGACCGGGTGCGAAATGCTCGCGGACGAGATCGACGCGGGGCGGGGTGATCCCGCCGCACTGATCCGCGAGCTCGGACGGCTGCGGGAGTCGTTCGAGACGCACAACACCTTCGAGGAGCGGCTGCTCCGCCCCGTGCTGCTCGCCGAGGACACGCACGGCAGCGTGCGCGTGGAGCGGATGGTGGAGGACCACCTCAACGAGCACGCCGAGATGCGGACGCGCCTCGCCTCCCCGGTGACGGCGGAGCTTCGCGACGTGATCGAGACCTTGCGCGCACACCTCGAGGCCGAGGAGCGCTATCTGCTGACCGCGAAGGTTCTGCGCGAACCCGCCGCCGAAGTCCGGCGATGACGCTGCGCTGAATCGCGTGAGCGCCTCGTGCCTGTGTGCGCGACCGCTCACCACGTGCGGTCCACGGTGGAGTGGATCGAGCGCGGCAGGCTGGATGAGGTCCTGTGACGCCGAAGCGTGAGGCTCCGACGACGAGCACCGCATAGCGCGCGACTTGCGCGGGTGTCCGCAGTGAACGCAACCCTTGCGCGGACGCAGGTCCCCAGGCGGAATTTTGCGGGCACGCGGGTTGCGAGACCTGCGCAGCAATGTCCCGAGAGACCCTTCGCTACGACGACGCGATCGTCCGCAAGTTCGTACTGGCCACGATGGTGTGGGGCGGCGTGGGCATGCTGGTGGGCCTGTGGTGCGCCCTCCAGCTGGCCATGCCGAGCCTCAACTTCGGGCCCTACTTCACGTTCGGCCGGTTGCGACCGCTGCACACCAATGCGGTGATCTTCGCATTCGCCGGGAATGGCATGTTCGCGGCGATCTACTACTCGTCGCAGCGGTTGCTCAAGGCGAGGCCGCTGGCGACCCTGTCCAAGATCCACTTCTGGGGCTGGCAGACGATCATCGCCGCCGCGGCGATCACGCTCCCGCTGGGCTTCACCCAGGCCAAGGAGTACGCCGAGCTCGAGTGGCCGATCGACATCGCGATCGCCGTGGTCTGGGTGACGTTCGCGGTGAACTTCTTCGCGATGTGCCGCAACCGGCGCGAGAAGCACATGTATGTCGCCCTGTGGTTCTACATCGCGACGATCGTCACCGTCGCCGTGCTCCACATCTTCAACAACCTGGTGGTCCCGGCCGGCCTGTTCAAGAGCTACTCGATCTACGCGGGCGTCCAGGACGCCTTCATGCAGTGGTGGTACGGGCACAACGCGGTCGCGTTCTTCCTGACCACGCCATTCCTCGGCCTCATGTACTACTTCCTGCCGAAGGCAGCGGAGCGGCCGGTGTTCAGCTACCGGCTCTCGATCCTCCACTTCTGGTCCCTGGTGTTCATCTACATCTGGGCCGGGCCGCACCACCTCCACTACACCGCGCTGCCGCAGTGGGCGTCGACGCTCGGGATGATCTTCAGCGTGATGCTGTGGATGCCGTCGTGGGGCGGGATGATCAACGGCCTGCTCACGCTGCGTGGCGCGTGGGGCAAGGTCGCGGAGGAGCCGGTCCTCAAGTTCTTCGTCGTCGCGATCACGTTCTACGGGATGTCGACGTTCGAGGGGCCGATGCTCTCGATCAAGAGCGTCAATGCGCTCTCGCACTACACGGACTGGAACATCGCGCACGTCCACGGCGGAGCGCTCGGCTGGGTCGGCTTCATGGTGTTCGGGATGATCTACTGGCTGATCCCGCGGCTGTACCAGGCCCCGCTCTACTCGAAGCGGCTCGCCACCCTTCACTTCTGGGTGGCGACGATCGGCATCATCCTCTACGTGGTCTCGATGTGGGCCGCGGGCATCACCCAGGGCCTGATGTGGCGCGCGTTCGACGTGACCGGTCGCCTCCAGTACCCAGACTTCCTCGACACGGTCACCCGCCTGATGCCGATGTACTTCGTGCGCGCACTCGGTGGGGCGCTCTACATCTCCGGTCTCCTGATCGGCGCGTACAACATGTTCAAGACCTGGCAGGGCCGTCCGAGTCGCTACGAGGAGCCGGAGGTCGACGTGCCTCCGATGATCCGCGCGGCCAAGGTCGAGGCGAAGGAGAAGCGCGCTCTCGAGCGTGGTGTCGAGCCGAAGGCCCACTGGCACCGCAAGTGGGAGGGGCTGCCGGCGCTGTTCACCACGCTCACCGTGGTGGCGGTCCTCGTGGCCTCCGCATTCGAGATCATCCCCACGTTCCTGATCGGTGACAACGTGCCGCGGATCGCGTCGGTCAAGCCGTACACGCCTCTCGAGCTCTACGGCCGCGACATCTACATCCGCGAGGGTTGCTACAACTGCCACTCGCAGATGGTCCGTCCGTTCATCGACGAGACGGTGCGCTACGGGCAGGGCGGGGTGCCAGCCGAGTTCAGCAAGGCGGGCGAGTTCGTCTACGACCACCCGTTCCAGTGGGGCAGCAAGCGCACGGGCCCCGATCTCGCACGCGAGGGTGGCCGGCGCGACGAGCTGTGGCACCTGCGGCACTTCGAAGATCCGCGCGTGCCGTCGCCGGGCTCGGTGATGCCGAGCTACGGGCACCTGCTGACCGACGACATCCCGTTCGACGTCATCCAGTCGCGCGTGGATGCGATGGCGATGCTCGGCGTCCCCTACGGCAAGGACATCCTCGCGAACGCCTCCGATGCCGCGCACCGGCAGGCCGGCGAGTACGCTGCGAAGCTCGAGAAGCTCGGCGGGCCGAAGGGGATGGAGAACAAGGAGGTCCTCGCCTTGATCGCGTACCTGCAACGGCTCGGCGTGGACATCCGCCAGAGCGCCACCACGGGAGGTGCCAAGTGATCCGGTTCTCCGAGCTGGTCTCGGCATTGACGCCGACCCAATACGCCGAGCTCGCGCTCGTGCTGTTCCTCATGGTGTTTGCCGGCGTGGCGATCCGCCACGGTGGCAAGCGACGCGCGGTCGAGCATGCTGAAGCCGCCATGCTGCCGCTCAACGACGACGCAGGAGACTTCCGATGAGCGCCACCCATGCCGCTCCGTCGAGCGCCCGTCCAGCGCCCGAAGCGCCCGAAGCGCCCGAAGCGCCCGAAGCGCCCGAAGCGCGCGATCCAGGCGACGACGCCGAGCCCGGGCAGCCTTCGAACCTCATGGACCACGCGTACGACGGGATCCAGGAGTACGACAATCCACTGCCTGGCTGGTGGAAGGCGATCTTCATCGGCTGCATCGTGTTCGCAGCGATGTATGGCTTCTACTTCCACATCGCCAACTGGGGCTCGACGCCCGGGCAGCGGTACGCGGCCGATCTGGCGGACTTCAACGACAAGAAGGTGATGCGAGATCGCGCCGAGGCCGCGCACGTCAACGAGGCCGCGCTCGCGCGCAACGCGTCCGACAGCAAGCTCGTGGAGCATGGCGCCGCGGTGTTCGCGGTGAAGTGTGTCGGGTGTCATGCGGATCAGGGCCGAGGCATGATCGGCCCGAACCTCACCGATACGTATCAGCTCCATGGGACGACCCGGATGGACATCTTCCACACCGTGCACGATGGCGTGAGCGGCACCGCGATGATCGCGTGGGGTGACCAGCTCTCCGCCGCGGACGTCCTCGATGTGGCGAGCTACGTGACCACCTTGCGTGGGCAGAACCTTGCCGGTGGCAAACCGCCACAGGGTGAACCCGTCGGACCGTTCCAGCCATGAGCCCCCCGATCACCGAACAGCGCGTCCTCTCCACGCTGAATCAGGACGGCACGCGCCACTGGCTGCGGCCGCGCCTCGCGCACGGCCGGTTCCTGAAATGGCGACGGATCGTCGGGTTCGGCTTGATCCTCCTGTTCGTGTTGTTGCCGCGGATCCGGATCGGCGGGCGCCCGGCGATGTTGATCGATCTCTCGACGCGCGAGCTGTCGCTGTTCGGCATGGTGTTCCGCCCGTCCGATGGGTTCGTGCTGATGCTCCTCGGGTTGACCGTGGTGCTCACCGTGTTCCTGGTCACCGCGCTGTTCGGGCGCGTGTGGTGTGGCTGGGGCTGCCCGCAGAGCGTCTACCTCGAGCAGGTGTTCCGTCCGATCGAGCGCTGGCTCGAGGGGAGCGCCGCGCAGCAGAAGCGGCTGCCTCGGTTCCACTGGCGACGGCTGGTCAAGTGGGCGATCTTTGCGGCGCTCTCGTTCGCGCTCTCGAACGTGTTCCTGGCGTACTTCGTCGGCACCGAGCGGCTCGAGCACTGGGTGTTCGATTCGCCGCTCAATCACCTCGCCGGGTTCTCGCTCGTGATGGGCGTGGCCGTGCTGATGCTGTTCGACTTCGCGTACTTCCGCGAGCAGACCTGCATCGTGGCGTGCCCCTACGGCCGGCTCCAGACCGTGCTGCTCGACAAGCAGTCGCTGATCGTCGGGTACGACGCGAAGCGCGGCGAACCCCGCGGCAAGCCGAAGCACAAGCTCCCCGTGGTCTCCGAGCATGGGAGCTGCGTCGACTGTGGGGCGTGCGTGGACGTGTGCCCGACCGGGATCGACATCCGCAACGGCCTCCAGATGGAGTGCATCGGCTGCGCGCAGTGCGTGGACGCGTGTGACACCGTGATGGACAAGCTCGGGCAGCCGCGCAACCTGATCGGCTACACCTCGCAGGATCGGCTCGCGGGCAAGCCGGGACGTCTGCTGCGGGCGCGCACGGTCGTGTATCCCGTGCTGCTCCTGCTCGCCGCGGGAGGGCTCGTCTGGAGCGTCGGCGCCAAGCCGACCGCGGAGGTGTACGTCGAGCGCATGGCCGGACCGAGCTTCATCGATCTCCCGGATGGCCGCGTCGCGGCCCGCGTTCAGCTCAAGATCGAGAACGAGACCGACGAGGATCGTGGATACACGATCTCTCTCGTCGACGCTCCCGATGCGAGCCTCCGCTCGGTCCAGCCGAGCTGGCACGTCAAGCCGCGCCACTCGATCGACGTGCCGCTGTTCGTCGATCTCGCGCCCGGGACGTTCAAGGGCGGAAAGCGCCTCGTGCACCTGAGGATCAACGACAGTGTCGGGTTCGACCGGATCGTGGCCGTCACGCTCCTCGGCCCCGAGCGAGGAACGCCATGACACCGAAGACCCGCTGGACCCTCGCCATCGTCGGCCTGCTCGCGGGCAACGTGCTCGCGATGACCACCCTGGCCACCGTGGCCAACGTCGGGCACTCCGAGGTGATCCCCGACTACTACGACCAGTCCACGCGCTACGACGACACGATGGCCGCCGCCGCGGCGAGCCGGGCGCTGGGCTGGCGGGTCGAGGCCACGCTCGTCGACGGCTCCCTCTCGGTCGCGGTGCACGATGGTGCTGGGGCGCCGCTGGCCGGTGCCACGGTGCGGGCCTCGGGATACCCGCGTGCGCACGCCCACGAGCGGTTCGACGTGCCTCTCGTCGCGCGGGGGGCCGGGACCTATCTCGGCGTCGCCGACCGCCTGCCGGGCCTCCACGATCTGGCGATCACCGTCGAGCGCGGTGATCAGCACTACCTACAACACCTGTTGATCGAGGCGCCGTGAGCGCACTCGCGGCGACCGTCCTCCTGTCGAGCCTCGCCGGGAGCCTGCACTGCGTGGCGATGTGCGGGCCGCTCGTCGGGCTCCATGGCGGTGCGCGATCGCTCCGCCTCGCGCTGGTGCACGCGCTGGGCCGGATGGTCACGTATGTCACGCTGGGAACGATCGCCGGGCTGATCGGCGGCGCGGTGGATCTCGCGGGGAACCTCGCACAGGTCCAGCACACGGCGACGATCGTGGCCGGGCTCGTGATCGTCGGCTGGGGCGTCTACTCGATCGGCGTGGCGCGCGGCTGGATCCAGGCGGCCTCCCACGGTGGCGCGCTGTTCCAGCACGGGCTCGTGCAGCTGCGCGGTCGTCGCGCCGTCACCCGTGCAGCGTTGATCGGTGTCCTCACGGGCCTGTTGCCGTGCGGCTGGCTGTGGGCCTTCGTGGTCACGGCGGCAGGCACCGGCCACGCGGCTTCGGGAGCGCTGGTGATGCTGCTGTTCTGGCTCGGGACCGTGCCCGCGATGACCGGCGTGCTCACCGTGGCCGGTCCCGCGATCGCGAAGCTGCGCGCGCGCATCCCCGTGATCACCGCGTGCGTCCTGATCGCCCTCGGCCTGGTGACGCTCGCCTCGCGGTGGCGTGACGCCGGGCCGGTGGGTGCGACCGCACCGCACTGCCACATGCACGGAGACATGCACGAATGACCGCGGTCCTCCGCGACGCCCCGGCGGCTGCTCCGGTGCCGTGCGCGCACTGCCAGCTCCCGGTCCCGGTCGGCCGGCTCACCGAGGGCGCCGTCGCGTACTGCTGCAGCGGATGCGAGATCGTGGCCTCCGCGATCGCCGCCAACGGACTCACCGAGTTCTATGCGCTGCGGGACACCGCTGCGCCCGCGACCTCGACGGGGCGTGCCTACACCGAGCTCGATGACCCGGCGTTCCAGCGCGTGCACGTGCAGCTCGCCGCCGATGGCACCGCCCGGGCCGCCCTCTATCTCGAGGATCTGCGCTGCACGGCCTGCGTCTGGCTGGTGGAGAGTGCACCGCGCTGCGTGCCGGGGACGGTCGAGGTGCGCGTCGACCTCGGGCGGAGCCGCGCAGATGTCACCTGGGATCCAGGCGCCACGCAGCTGTCGACGATCGCGCGGTTCCTCGATGCGGTGGGCCACGTGCCCCATCCGTATCGCGGGCTCGATCGGGATCAAGCCCGCCGTCGCGAAGATCGGGCGCTGCTCACCAAGCTCGGCGTCGCCGGTGCCGCGATGGGCAACCTCATGCTGCTCGCGATCGCGCTCTACGCGGGTCTGTTCGGAGGCATGGCGCGCGCCGATGCCACGTTCTTCCGCTGGGCGTCGATGCTGGTCGCCGTGCCTGCGCTCGGCTTCGCCGCGACGCCGATGTTCCGCACCGCGATCGGCGCGCTGCGTGCGCGGCGCCTTCACCTCGACCTCCCGCTCTCGATCGGGATCGCCGCCGGGCTCGGCTGGGGCACGTTGAACGTCCTCCGCGGTGCGGGTGAGATCTACTTCGACAGCCTCGCGATGCTGGTGTTCCTGCTGCTCGTCGCACGCTGGGTGGTGCTGCGCCACCAGCGCCGTGCGTCGACCGGGGCCGAGCTGCTGCTCGCGCTCACGCCGAGCCGCGCGCGTCGCGTGGACGGTGACGCGATCGTCGAAGTGCCGATCGAGGCGATCGTCGCCGGCGATCTGGTCAAGGTCCTGGTCGGGGACGTGATCCCCGTCGACGGCATGATCGTCGAAGGCCGCTCCGCGCTCGATGTCGGGCTGCTGACCGGCGAGTCGCGCCCGGTGGAGGTCTCGGCGGGAGAGGTCGTCAATGCCGGCACGGCGAACCTCGCCGGCCCACTCCTGGTGCGAGCGACGGCCGTGGGCGAGACCACGCGGGTGGGGCGGCTCGTCGCGAACATCGAAGCGCTGTCCGCGCGCAAGGCCCCGATCGAGCGGCTCGTCGATCGGATCGCGGGCCGGTTCGTCAAGGTCGTGACGCTCGCCGCCTTCGTGACGTTCGTGGCCTGGACCGCCGCGGTGTCTCTCGGGGTCGGTGCCGAGAACGCGATGGCCCTGCTGATCGTGACCTGTCCGTGCGCGCTGGCGCTCGCGACGCCCCTCGCCGTCACCGTGGCGCTCGGCCGCGCAGCGCGGCGCGGCGTGCTGATCAAGGGCGCCGATGCCCTCGAGCGGCTGGCCACGCCGGGGACGATGTTCGTCGACAAGACCGGCACCTTGACCGCGGGGAAGCTCTCCGTGGTGTCGTGGCGCGGCGATCTCGATGCCGCGTCGCTCGCGGTGGCCGTCGAGGCGGGGAGCAATCATCCGATCGCTCGCGCGCTGCGCGAGCACGCCACGACGACCAGCGTGGCGACCGCGATCGAGGAGGAGCTCGGGCGAGGCATCGCCGGCGTCGTGGACGGGCGCCAGGTCCTGGTCGGCGCGCCGCCGTGGGTGCGAGCCCGGACCTCACCCCATCCGGTGATCGAGGGCTGGATCGCCGAGCTCGCAGAGCGGGGCGAGACGCCGATCGTGATCGCCGTCGACCATCGTCCAGTCGCCGTGGTGGGACTCTCGGATCCGATCCGCGACGACGCGAGGGCCGCGCTCGATCGCCTCGCGGCCGTCGGGTGGCGCATCGAGCTGCTCTCCGGGGACGACCCTCGGGTCGCGCGCCGGGTCGGTGCCGCCCTCGGCATCCCGGCGGATCGCTGCCATGGCGGAGCGACGCCGGAGGCGAAGGCCGCGCGGGTCACCGCCGCGCGCGTCGGTGGCCCTGTGGTGATGGTCGGTGATGGCGTCAACGACGCCGCCGCGATGGCCGGTGCCACGGCGGGGATCGCCGTCGCGGGGTCCGCGGAGATCGCGATCGAGGTCGCCGACGTCTACCTGCGATCCCCGGCGATCCAGGACATCGCCGCGACCGTGGACGGCGCAAGCGCGACGCTGGCCACCATCCGCCGCAACCTCCGGCTCTCGCTTGTCTACAACCTGACCGCCGGGACCCTCGCCGTGGCTGGCGTCATCCATCCGCTGATCGCTGCGCTCGTGATGCCGCTGAGCTCGCTCACCGTCCTCGCCAGCTCGCTGCGCTCGCACGCCTTCCGGGAGCGCTCATGATCGCCCTCTACATCGTCCTTCCACTCGCCCTCCTGATCGGCGGCCTCGCGGTGGCCGCGTTCATCTGGACCGTGCGCTCCGGTCAGCTCGACGACGTCGACACGCCACCGCGGCGGATGCTGTTCGAGGATCCACCGACCCGACCGGTCACTGACGTCGCGGGATCGTGACCTCGAACCGAGTCCCGTCCTTGCCGGTGTGCAGGCTGATCGTGCCGCTGTGGAGCGAGATCAGCGAGTACACGATCGACATCCCGAGCCCGGTACCGCCCTCCTTCGTCGAGAAGAACGGCTCGTAGATCCTCTCCCGCGCGTCCTCCGGGATGCCCGGGCCATTGTCCTCGACCCGCACCGTGAACGTCTCGTGGGTCCCGGCGATCTCGACCGTGACGTGGCCGCCGCGGGGGACGGCCTCGATGGCATTGCGGACCAGGTTCGCGACGATCTGGTGGATCTTGGGAGCATCCACGAGCGCCGGGACCGCCGCCTCACCGCCCCTCACCTCGAGGAGCGCGCCATGCTTGTCCGCGCCGGCGTGCTCGACCTCGCAGACGTGGCGCACGAGCTCCGCGATGTCGCAGCCTTCGAGGTTGAGCTCGGAGGGTCGGGCGAAGGCGAGAAAGTCGTTGAGCAGCTGGGTGAGGCGCTCGATCTCCTGACCGGCCAGCCGGCTCGGCTGGGTCAGGCGCGGATCGTCATGCTCGCGCCGCAACCGGCGATCGAGCAGCTCGAGCTGCAGCTTCGCCGCGTTCAGCGGGTTCCGCACCTCGTGAGCGAGGCCGGCGGTCAGGGTCTGGATCGCGAGGATCCGGTCGGCCTGCGCGCGCCGTTCGCGCACCACCAGGCGCGCCTCGGAATCGAGCTGGTAGTGCCGGACCATGATCGCCAGCTCGACGTCGAGGAGCTTGTTGACCGCGGACAGCATCAGGGCGGCCTCGGGCGCTGAGACCGCGTCGAGGATCCTGCGCTGGTAGGCGAGGCGCACCACGTTCATCGCGGTGAACATGTACTCCTGCGGGAGGCCGATCAGGACGTGACGGCGGCCGATCCGGGAGCGCTTGTCGTAGAACTTCTCGTCGTGCGGGCCGAGCAACCCGCTCGACATCCAGTCGATCAGCGTCGCCCGCAGGCGCTCGACCTGTTCGGGGCCCGAGAGGATCGCGGCGGTCTTCGGATCCGCCCACACGGCCGCGTAGAACCGGTCTGCCACGTCCGCGAAGTGCGGTGCGAGGAGGGGGTGCAGGGCGGCCAGGCGCGCCAGATCGTCGGGAGTCATCCCGACGTATCGGAACGCTTCGTGGAGGAACGAGCTCACGTCTTGGTGGCTTCGTCGGCAGTGGGCCGCTGCACCACGTCGACGTCAGATCTCGGCGCCTCGTTGTATTGATGCAGACGGTACTGGATCGTCCGGACGCTGATCCCGAGGATCTCGGCGGCGCGCGAGGTGGACCCGCCCGTCGACTTCAGGGTCTCCAGGATCGCGTACTTCTCGATGTCCCCGAGCGTGGCGCCCGGGATCATCGGCATCCCAGCGGGCGCGAGCCGCGGGCGGATGTTGGTGGGGAGCGAGCGCGCCTCGATCAGCGAGCTCGACGACAGCACCACGGCACGCTCGATCGCGTTCTCCAGCTCGCGGACGTTGCCGGGCCAGTCGTACGCCGCCAGCAGCTCCATCGTGTCGGGCGTGAAGCCGTCGATCTGCTTGTTGTTCTCCTTCGAGTATCGGTCGAGGAAGAACTTCGCGAGGGCGGCGATGTCCGAGCGGCGGTCCCGCAACGGAGGGATCTCGAGTGACACCACGTTCAGGCGATAGAACAGATCCTCCCTGAACCGGCCCTTCGCCACCTCCTCGGGGAGGTTGCGGTTGGTCGCCGCGATCACGCGGACGTCGACCCGGATCGTCTGGTTGCCACCGACGCGCTCGAACTCGTGCTCCTGGAGGAACCGCAGGAGCTTGACCTGGATCGACGGCGAGATCTCGCCGATCTCGTCGAGGAACAACGTCCCGCCATCGGCGAGCTGGAACCGACCGTCCTTGCGGGCGGAGGCGCCCGTGAACGAGCCCTTCTCGTGACCGAACAGCTCGCTCTCGAGGAGGGACTCCGCCAGCGCGGCGCAGTGCAGCTTGATGAAGGGGCCGGCCGAGCGCGGGGATCGCTGGTGCAGCGCGTTGGCGACCAGCTCCTTGCCGGTGCCGCTCTCGCCGGTGATCAACACCGTGGCGCGACTGGGGGCGACCTGATCCACGATCTCGAACACCCGCTGCATCGGCGGGCTCATGCCCACGATGTTGTTGGGCGCCACGCGATCGCGGACCCGAACGCGGAGCTGCCGCGTCTCGCGGCGAAGCGCCTGATCGTCGAGGACCTTGTCGAGAACGACGAGCAGCTCTTCGAAGTTGAGCGGCTTGGTGAGGTAGTCCGCGGCACCCGCGCGCATCGCATCGACCGCGGAAGACACGGCGCCAAACGCGGTCATCACGACCACGGCGGCCGGGTCCTCGAAGGCGCGGATCTTCTTCACCAGCTCGATGCCGTCCATCCCGGGCATCTTGAGATCCGTGACCACCACATGCGGGGTAAACGACTCGTACTTGCCGAGCGCCTTGAACGCATCCGCAGCGGTTTCGACATCGAACCCCTCATCGCGGAGGAGCTCTGCCAACGCCGTGCGGGCGTTGACCTCGTCATCCACGACCAAGATCCGACCTGACCTCATGGCGCAGCTACCTAGCGAAGATCGTGCCTGCGAAAAGCCCGCGTGGCAGCGCGGTTGCCTG
The DNA here is from genome assembly GCA_016720595.1 of Myxococcales bacterium. GTDB lineage: Bacteria > Myxococcota_A > Polyangia > Haliangiales > Haliangiaceae > JABFXX01. Next base: position 158,085 of record JADKKI010000011.1, on the reverse strand, counting down.
CACGAATTGCGTCGCCGACCGGGTTGGCGCAAACCGTGCGCAAACCCTGCGCGCCGGCGGTGCGCAGTCCGTGCGGCGGCCCGTCCCCACAAACCGCTGTTTCTGCGCGAAATTCTGGCCTGAGGCCGACGATGACGTGGCGCGAGGGCTGCAGCTCCCCCCTCCATGCCCACCAAGGAAGCCATCCGGCAGCGTCTGGTCACCCGGCGGCGCGAGCTCATGGCCCGCTACCGCGGGGAGCTCGAACGGATCGAGGAGGAGCTCGCGACACGTCAGGCGGAGACGGTCGAACAGTCCTCCGAACAGTGGGATGCCGAGGTCTTGAGCAAGCTTGGAGACGCCGACCTGCGCGCGATCGTCGCGGTGATGGAGGCGCTGGCTCGGCTCGACGCAGGCACCTACGGCCGCTGTGCGCAGTGTGCTCAGCCGATCGGCACCGCGCGCCTGATGGCGTTGCCCGAGACGGTGATCTGCATCGACTGCGCGACGGACTCGCTGCACGTCCTCGCGCGGAGCGCGTGAGGCACGTCGCTTGCTGGGATCTGGGGTCATGATCGCTCACCTCGCACCGCGTGCCGCACCGTTCGATCAGCCGGTCGCGACGTACATGTCGCGGGCTCTCGAGATCGCGCACCTCGACACGCCGATCGAGAAGATCGCCGCGGCGATGGACGCGCGCCGGATCTCGGGAGTGCCGGTCGTCGATGCGACGGGGCTCCTCACCGGTGTCGTCACGCGAACGGATCTGATCGCCCTGGGTGCGTTGCAGGCCGGGCGCCGGGCGCTGAGCCCCGCGATGCCGCTCCCGCGCCGGACCGCGCGCGAGGTGATGTCGCTCCAGCCGCAGTCGATCTCGATCCGGTCGACGATGCGCGATGCGGCTCGGATCATGGCGACCCATGCGATCCATCGCGTGTTCGTGACCGAGGGTCCGAAGCTGATCGGTGTCGTCGGCGCAGTCGATATCGCCGCGGTGGTGCACGACGCGAAGATCTCCGTCCCGCTGTCGACGATCATGTCGACGCCGCTCGTGAGCGTCTCGCCTCGCGCACCGCTGGCGAGCGCGATCGAGCTCCTCGACCGGCTCCGCGTCAACGCGCTGGTCGTGCTCGACGATGGGCACGCGCTCGGGGTGTTCACGCAGACCGAGGCGCTGGCGGCGCGCGACCTCCCACGGTCCACGCCGATCGAGGCGCTGTTCGATCCTGCGATGGTGTGCCTGCCGTCCGCGACCCCGCTCTATCGCGCGGCAGGACAGGTCGCGCGGCTCGACGTTCGCCGCGTGATCGTCTGCAGCGATCGCGATCCCGTGGGCCTCGTCACCGCACTCGACTTCGCGCGATACGTGGCGTGGTGATCAGGCCTGGGGCGGCGTCTCGAGCAGCTCTTCGAGCGCTCGGGTCAGCTCCGCCACCTTGACGGGCTTGGTCAAGTAGCGCTCGAAGCCGGCCTCCTTGGCACGCAACGAGTCCTTCGGGAGCGCTGCGGCGGAGAGGCCGATCACGGGGATCGCTCGGGTCTCGGGCCAGGTGCGCAGGCGCTCGACCGCCTCGAAGCCGCTCATGCCGGGCAGGTTGATGTCCATGATCACGAGCTTCGGGAGATGGGCACGGATCAGCTCGAGGCCGAGCTCGGCGTTCGGGGCGGTCATGAGCTCCACGGAGGGCAGCTCCTCCATCAGATCGCGCATGAAGGCGATGTTCGATGGATTGTCCTCGACGTAGATCACGAGGTGGTGCGCAGCTCCGGTGGTGAGAAGCGAGGGGCCGCGGTCGGTGACGACGGTGGCGCTCGGCTCGCTCGTTTCATCGCGGTGGACGGGGATCTCGATCCAGAACTCGGAGCCCACGCCTTCGCTGCTCTTGAAGCCGACGGTGCCCTCCATCATCTCGGCGAGCCGCTTGCTGATCGTGAGCCCGATCCCGGTCCCCTCGATCGGCCCGGCCTCCTGGCCCGCGCGCTGGAAGGGTTCGAAGATCTTGTCTCGCTTGTGCTCGGGGATCCCGATCCCATCGTCGATCACGGTGACCCGAACGGTGCGTGGCTTCGGCTCCACCCGGAACACCAGCGCGCCGCCCGGGCGCCCATACTTGATCGCGTTCGAGCCGAAGTTCATCAGGATCTGCGCCAGCCGGGTGCGGTCCGCCGTGATCTGAGGTGGCGCGGTGGGTTGCTGCGTGGCGATCCGGATCTGCGCCCGTGCGGCCAGCGGCTCGAGGGTGTGCACCACCTCGCCGAGCACCTCCGAGAGGCCCACGGGTTCGATCGAGATCGTGACCCCGCCGGCCTCGATCTTCGCCAGATCGAGCACGTCATCGATCAACTTGAGCAGGTGCTCGCCGCCGCGCAGGACGTACTGGAGGCGCTCGATCTGACGGGGATCGAGCGGGTTCTTGCGGTCGCGCTCGAGGAGCTGAGCGAACCCCAGGATCGAGTTGAGCGGCGTGCGCAGCTCGTGGCTCATCGACGACAGGAACTCGCTCTTCGCCGCGCTCGCCGCCTCCGCCGCCACCCGTGCCGCCGACAGCTCGGCGGCGTGCTGGATGTCCTCGGTGACGTCCGCGATCATCGCGACCGTGCCTTGCTCGGCCGTCTTGCGCTCGGTGACGCGCAGGTAGCGCCCGGTGCCGGTCCGGACATCGAGCGTTCCGCTGGGTGCCGCGTGATATGCGAGCCATCGGCGGAGCAGGGCCTCGCGCGATTCATCGCTGAAGTCGAACGCCCCCGCGGTGAGCGCACCGTCGAGCACCGTGGCGAACGTCTGCCCGATGATCGAGCCGCCCAGGCGGCTCCCGAGCAGCTGGCGGCCGGCGCTGTTGACCATGACCACGCGGTCCTGCTCGTCGAACAGTGCGAACGCCTCCTGGACGGCATCGACGGCGGAGGTCAGGTACGCGTTGGCGCGTCGCGTCTCGCGCTCGAGCGCACGCCGCTCGGTGATGTCCCGGATCCCTGCGGTGACCATCATGCCTGTCGCGCTCTCGATCGGCGACAGGCTGATCTCCACCGGGAACTCCGTGCCATCCTTGCGGCACCCGTGGAGATCGAGGCCGGAGCCCATCGGGCGCAGGCGTGACGATCGCACGAAGCTCGCGACGTGCTGGTGATGCCGCGGCCGGATGCCGGCGGGCACCAGGACATCGATCGAACTCCCGACGAGCTCGTCGCGCGCATAGCCGAACATCCGCAGCGCCTCGGCGTTGACCAGCAGGATGGTCCCCGTCTGATCGCAGACGATCAGGCCATCGGGGGCGGAATCGACGAGCTCGCGGAACGGGAGGGTCATGTGGGGAAGCTCAGACAGAACACCGCGCCAGGAGCACCGTCCTCGATCCAGATCGCTCCGCCGTGAGCTTCCACGGCGAGCTTGCAGAACGCCAGCCCGAGGCCCCGGTTCCGCGCACCTCCGGTGGACTCGAACCTGTCGAACACGCGTGCGCGGAGCTCCGCGGGCACCCCCGTGCCGGTGTCGGCGACGCAGATCACGACGCGGTTGTCCTCGCGGGTCGCGCGGATCCGTACGGTCCCGCCCTCGGGCGAGTGCCGGAGCGCGTTCTCGACGAGGTTGGCGAGGATGCGCTCGAGGAGCCCAGAATCCGCGTGTACGCACTGATCGGGTGGAACCTCGGCGAGCAGGGTCACATTCCCGCTCGTCGCCGCGATCCGGAACTCGTCGAACACGGCGCCCGCGACGGCCGAGATCTGGAGAGGCACGCGGGCGGGCATCAGCCGGCCCTCGTCGCCGCGGCTGAGATCGAGGAGGTTCAGGATCATGCGGAGCAGCGAACGCGCTTCGGCCCGGATCGCGGTGGCCGCACTGCGCGAGCGCTCCGACACGTCCGGATCCCGGAACAGCCGCTGCGCCTGGAGCTCGATCGAGTTGACCGGGTTCTTGAGATCGTGGATCAGGAACGCCGAGAGCTGATCCTTCTGGAGCTGCAACCGCTGGAGGTCATCGCGCTGGCGCTTGATCTCCGCGAACAGATCCGTGCGCTCCCCCGCGAGCTTGCGGATCCGCAGGGCGGCCTGCACGCGGACGACGAGCTCGGAGGGGCGGTACGGCTTGGTCAAGAAGTCATCGCCACCGGCGGCGAGCGCGCGATCGAATGTCGAGAGATCGCGCTGGGCCGTCACGAACACCACCGCCACTTGGTCCCCGCCGGGGAGCTTGCGGATCGCCTCGCACGCCGCGATGCCATCCATCCGGGGCATCTGGACGTCGAGCACGAGGCAGGCGGGGTGATCCCGCTCGAACGCGGCGATCGCGTCGGCGCCGTCATGGGCGAGCGTCACCTCGTATCCTTCGTCCTCGAGGGTGGCCTGGGCGAGCGCGCGGTTCTCCGCGTGATCGTCGACGACCAGGACACTCGCCGCGAGCTCCATCGTGCCGTCAGGGTAATCAGTTCCACCTCACGCGCAAGCCTTTCGGGTCTCAAGAACGCACGGGCTGCGCGTCAGTGGGCGAGCCGGCGCAACAACGCGTCCGCGCGCCTCACCCCGATCTCGGCATGCGCGCGTTCGGCATGGCCGCGCGCTTCCTGTGCGATCCGTCGCGCATGCGGCCGGTCACCGAGCCCACCGTGGATCGCCGCGAGGCTCAGCAGCACCGGCCACAGTGCCGCCGAGGGATCGGACGTCAGATCGAGCGTGTCGACCGCGAGCTGGAGCTGCCGCGCGGACTCCCGGAGCTGGTGCCGGGACAGGAGCTCCGAGGCTCGGGCCAGGTACGCGGCCGCGATCTCGTTGCCGTCGTCCCGCGACAGGGCGGCCTCGACGGCAAGGCGTGCATCGCTCGTCCCGATCGCGAGCCGGCGTCGGGTGCTCGGGTTCGGGCGCCAGTCCCGTGTCGCGGCGCTCGCGGAGAACTCGGCGACGGCCAGGCTCGGGGCCTCCGATGGAGGGGACCAGACCTCCGGCGCGTTCGCATGGAGGGCGATCGCGTCTGCCAGCACACGTGCACTCGCGGGGCGTTGCGCGGGCTCCTTCGCGAGCGTGTGCAGGATGGCCATCTCGAGTCCGTGGTGGAGCGTGCGGCCAGGGATGAGCGTCGAGGGTGGCTCGATCTCCCCATAGAGCTGGCGCTCCACGATGTCCGCGGGTTCACCGCGGCCAAACGGCGAGACGCCGGTCAACAGCTCGTAGAGGAGCACGCCAGCCGCGTAGAGGTCGGCGGGGATGCCCGGAGGCTCGCCGTGCAGGACCTCGGGGGACATGTAGCCCGGTGTGCCCGAGACGAAGTCGGTCGCGATGGTCACGGGCTCGGCGAGGAAGCGCGCCAGGCCCCAGTCGATCAAGGTCACCTGGAGGTCTTCCCCCTGGCCGGCGACCAGGACGTTGTCGGCCTTGACGTCCCCGTGGACCACGCCGTGATCGTGGGCATACGCGAGCGCGTCGAGGAGGCGGGTGATGATCGCGATCGCCTCGTGCGTGGAGCTGGCGCCGCCTCGCGCGATCCGGCGCCCGAGCGGCTCTCCCTCCACCCACTCCATCGCGAAGAACGGGGGACCGGCGGCGGTGTCCCCATCGTCGACCACACGCACGATGTTCGGATGCTGGAGCAGCCGGCCGACGCGGAGCTCGTTCTCGAACCTGCGCACCATCGCGGTCTCGTTGACGAGCTCCGGCCTGAGCTGTTTGATCGCAAAGCTCCCGGGCTGCCCGTCTGCCACGGCGCGGTGCACGACCCCCATTCCTCCCGCCCCGGCGATCTCGCCGAGGATGTACTTCGTCGGGGACATCACCCTCGGGGAGAGCAGGAGGCGTGCCGGCGTGGTTGGGGCTGGGACGTGGACAGGTGCGAAGGGCCCGCGTTCCGCCCCGATCACGGCGCGGGATGTGCGCGGTCGCGCGGTGGCGCTTCGAGGATCAGCCAATCCTCGTGCCACATCAGCGCACACGCGCGGTCGCACGGGCCCTTGGCTCCGGTGATGGCTCCGGCACACGCGACCCCCGCGAGGAAGTAGATCGGTCGGGTCGGTGCGGCCCAGCGGTCGTACTCGAACACCTTGCCGAGCTGGCCCTTGATGGCGAACCGCTTCCCCGCGTATGCGGCCATCTCGGGCATGAACGTCACGCCGTCACGGCGTCCGAACGCGTCGAGCCCGGCGATGATGTCCGCGGCGTCGCGCACGCGGGCGTGACGGACCTCCGTGGTCTCCTGGGGCGAGGCCTCCGGTGCGCTCGCCGGGATCAGCCACTCGTCGCGGTACATCAGCGGGCAGTGGCGACCGCATCCCGCGGGCTCGGTGCCATGCCCCGTACAATCGGAGCCTTCGAGGAGCACGGTGCGCGACACCGGCCGGAACCTGCCATGGTCGTCGCGCAGGCGCTGCACGTGGCGCTGGACGCGGAAGCGTTGCCCGCACGCCTCCCACTGCGTGGGTACGAACTCGAGCCCGCGCAAGCGCTGGTGGGAATCGAGCGTGGCCTCGATCGCAGCGCGATCGAGCACGCGCACCCAGGTGCCGACCGCGAACTGCGACGGTTCGCCGCGCTGCTTTGCGGGCGCAGCTGCAGGAGTCTTGGCGAGCAGCCGCCGCAGCCCGGACCTGATCCCGAGGCCGCTATCGAGGCGGCCGGCAAGGCGTGCGCGCAGGGTATGGTCACCGACGCGATCTGCGCGCTGGCAGTGGCGCGGAAACGGGCTCCGCGGGGACGAGCGGATGGGCTCCGGGAGCAGGGGCTTGATCACCTCGCGCAGCCCGTAGCGCACGAGGCCGCGTGCGTTGCGCGCGTAGATCCGGAGCGCGACGAGCTCGTGCACCCGATCGGTCCACTTGCGCTTCCACTCGTCGTCCCGCCCCACGAAGTTCAGCTCCGCGAGACCACGCTGCTCGGCATCGCGCGCAACGGCGAGGATCATCAGGTGGCCGGGGCTGACGGTCGCGGCGGTGGGGTCGAAGCCGATCTTGAGGGCGAACAAGGTGTGCTGATCTTCGACGGCGAACAGCGTCGCGATCCGCTTGCCGCCGGAGCGCAGGAAGTACAACGCGGCGCGGCCCCGCGGCCCGAGCAGTCTGCCCAGGGCCTCGTAGACGTGCGAGACGCGGGGATCGGCGTCGATCGAGGTGCCGCTCGCGCCCTTCCACGCCATCGCCTCGATCGCGAGCGCGGCGTCGAAGTCCGCACGGGTCGGGACCGTGATCCTCTCGAGCACCACGTGACCCGCCCGGCGTTCGCAGCGGAGGAGGTTCGAGCGGAACTTCGAGTTCAGGGCGTGCTCGAACCCGGCGAGCGGGAAGTAGCGGTGGCGCGAGTCCGCATGGACCACGAACGGAAACCCGTCGCGCCGCGCGAGATCGAGGAGCCGGGTCGCGAGCAGCGACTCCGCGGGCACCTTGTCGAGCACGAGCTCGGACCACCCATCATCGGCACGAAGGCAGCTCCAGATCGCGTCGAGTCCGGGCGCGGTGCCGCAGAAGTCGTAGCTCGGGGAATGATCGCTGCGCAGCGCGCGCAGCACGGTGCCCTCACGCACGAGCGGCAGCGCGCCGACGATCTTCGACGGCGTCCAGGCCTCGGCGACCAGTGGCGTGCCGCCGCGCGTGAGCGGCATGTTGAGGGCGAAGAACTCGGGGGTCAGGAACGGCGGCGCGAGGGCGGTGAGCTCGCTCCAGCGGCGCCAATCGGCGCTGTGTCGAAGCGTCGCGAACGGCAGGACGGCGGCGGGGATATACACGCGGGCAGATCGTGCAAGGGGCAGTCCTCCCTCACGGAGGCTACGCCGCCGAAACCTCCGCACGCCTTGCGGCGCCGCCGAGAACCCCGGCAGGAGCTGCGCGGCACGCACGAGCCCGCCCTGTGGCTGCGGGGTGGTCCCTGGAACGAGCGATGCAGCCCTGCCAGTCATGTCCTGGAACAAGATCCTGTGCGCCGTCGATTTCTCCACCAACGCTCGTGACGCGCTCCAGGTCGCCGCGGAGGCCGCGGTCGCCTCCAATGGAGAGCTGATCATCGCCCACGCGTGGACTCCACCGGTCTACTTCATGGGGGAGACCGTCGGGTTACCCGCGAGCCTGCTCTCCGATATCGTGGCCACCGCGCAGCGCGAGCTGGCCGCCTGGAAGGACGAGGCCGAGGCGTTTGGCGCCAAGCGGGTGAGCACCGTGTTCCTCACCGGCGCGCCTTGGCACGAGGTGATCGGCGTGGCGAAGCGGGATCCCGCGATCGACCTGATCGTGACGGGCACCCACGGTCGCACCGGGCTCAAGCACGCGTTGCTCGGCTCGGTGGCGGAGAAGATCGTGCGTCACTCGCCGTGCGCGGTGCTGGTGATTCCACCCAAGCCGCACGCGTGACGCGCACTCTCAGGCCGCGGCCGCGCGCTGCAGGAACCCAGCGAGCACGCGGCACGCGTCGGTCGTGGTGAAGATGCCCTCGATCCCGCCGCGGCCCACGACGATGCAGGACCCGTACTTCTGCTCGGTCATGATCTCGAGGACCTCGTCGAGCGCGGTGTCACCCGTGACGATGTACGGACGCTCCGTCATCGCCTCCTCGACGGAGATCCCCTCGAGATCGAGCTCGGCGATGGTCTCGAGGAGATAGAGATCGCGCTGACTTACCAGCCCGACGAGCTTCCCGTCGGACACCACCGGGAGGTGGCGGACTCGGTGCTCGCGCATCATCCGGTGAGCATCGCCCAGGGTGGTAGTGCGTTCGATCGTGATGGGAGCCTTCGTCATGTGACGGCTGATGGCGGGGATCGACATGGTCCCGAGCGGTGCATGACCCGTACCGCTGGGACAGCCGCTCGTCGGGTGCGCTGGAATGTGATGTGCACGTAGGTGTGGTCACCAACCCTGGAAGGAGCGATTCGATGCGCGCACGCGAGCTCATGACCTATCCCGCACTGACGGTCCACGTGAACGACAGCCTCGCCGCCGCGGCGCACCTGATGTGGCAACACGACTGCGGCTCGGTCGCTGTGGTCAACGATGAGGGCAGGCTCGCCAGCATCATCACCGACCGCGATCTCTGCATGGCGGCCTACACCCAGGGCAAGCCACTCGAGGACATGCTGGTCAACAGTGCCATGGCGAAGCATGTCGTCTGTGGACTCCCCGATCAGAGCGCGGACGACCTCGAACGGCTGATGGCGGAGCATCAGGTCCGCAGGATCCCCATCGTCGACGACGACCATCGGCCGATCGGCCTGGTCTCGATCTCCGACCTGGCACTCGAGTGCGTGCGCCCAGCCTCGCACCTCAAGGAGGGGCGGGTCGCCCGCACCCTCGCCAGCATCCATCGCCCACGGGTCTCCAAGGAACAAGGAGCGTGAACACCATGACGAATCCGACCACCACCCGTCCTCCCTCCGATCCCCAGACATCACCACCTTCCGGCTGGGACGAGCTCCGGCGCGTCGCTGATCAATTCGAGCTCGAGCTCCACCTCGCCGGGATGGAAGCGCGCGATCGCTGGCGCGCCGTCAAGCCGCGCGTCGAGGAGCTCGAGCGCAAGATCGCGAAGGCAGGCTCGGAGGCCGGTCACGCGATCGCTCAGGAGATCTCTGCGCTCGCCGAGACGCTGCGCAAGTTGCGTGACGGGATCACTCACCCCGGTTCGTGATCGAGGGCGCGGACGTGCAGGAGCTGCGCGGAAGGGCGGGGGCCGCGCTGGCACTGCGGATGCTTGGCTCTGAGGCATGAAGCTCCGCGAGATCATGCGCGCCGGGACGTTCACCATCGCCGACACCGACACGCTCGGTGTCGCGTACGCGGCGATGAACCGCAGCCACATCCGTCACCTGCCCGTGATGCACGGAGATCACCTGGTCGGGATGCTGTCGGAGCGCGACGTCCTCGGAGCGCGCGCGCGGGCCGCAGGGAAGGGGTGGTGGGACGTGCCCGTGTCCGAGGCGATGCACATGCCTGCGCAGACCGCCGGGCCTGACGATTCGCTGACCGAGGCGGCTGGCCGCATGGCGTTCGCCAAGATCGGGGCGCTCCCGATCGTCGACAAGGGGAGGCTCATCGGGATCGCCACGGTGACCGACATCCTGGACGCGGAGGTTCGTGCGGCGATGGGGCCTCCCAAGCGTGCGGGCGCGACCGCGGCCGACGTGATGACATCGTATCCGTTCGCGGTTGCCCCCGAGACCTATCTGGCCGACGCGGTGGTGATCATGGTCGATCACCACGTTCGTCATCTTCCGGTGGTCGACGGCTCGAGCACGATCGTGGGGATGCTGTCCGATCGTGACGTCCGCACGGCCGTAGGCGAGCCCACGACCTACGAGACCAACACCGGCGGCCTCGCTCAGCATCGGGTGCGTGATGTGATGTCTCGCCCCGGTGCCGCGGTCCCGTTCGACATGCCGGTCGCCGAGCTCGCGCGACGTCTCGCCGATGATCGAAGCGGCGCGGTCGCCGTGGTCGATCCGTTCGGGGCGCTGATCGGGATCGTGTCCTACGTCGACATGCTGCGCTTGCTCACCCACACCGCCTGAGCGGGCGCGCGTGCCGCGCTCAGGTGGCGGGGCGCGGTGAAGGGCTGTCCTGGCGGGGGCGCGCGACCAGCACGGGGCACGGGGAGTGGCGCACGATCTTCTCCGCCACCGAGCCGATCATCAGGCGCCCGAGGGCGCTGTGCTCGTGGCTACCGACGATCACCAGATCGAAGGTCTTCTCGGCCTCGAGGACGGTCAGTGCCTGAGCGGCAGGGCTGCCCACGCGGGTTCGTGTGGTCACCGGGACGGAGACTCGCTTCTTCAAGCTCGCAGCCCACTCCGCGAGGACACGGGCGGCCTCGCGATCGAGGTCAGCGGCGACGCCGGGGGAGGCCGGCTCGCCGGTGAACGCGACCGGAAGCTCGAGCACGTGCAAGAGCGTGATGCCGAGGCCGTCGCGTGCCGCGAGGGAGGCGGCGGCGTCGAGCGCAGATCGCGAGCCCGGTGAGAGATCGACCGGGCACAGGATGTGGCGAAACACGTTCGTGCCGTTGCGCCCGCGCACCGCCATCACCGAGCACGGCGCGTGGCGGATCACCTTCTCCGCGATCGAGCCCATGATGATCCGGCCCAGCCCGGTACGGCCATGGGTGCCCATGACGACGAGGTCGTAGGCCGGGTCTCGCGCGACCGTCTCGCAGATCTGGTCCGCCGGTCGACCGGAGAGAAACAGGCTCGACACCCGTGTGGCGCCGAGCTCCTTGGCATCATGCAGGGCCGCCGCCAGCGCCTTCTGTTCCTCGCCGACCATGTCGTCGATCAGGCCGGCGGCGTAGGGCATCTCGCCGGCGAACGCGAGCGGAGGCACGTACCAGGAGTGCGCGATGACCAGCTCGGCATTCGCATCGTTGGCGAGCCGGACCGCCGTGCGCAAGGCCTGCTGCGAGCCGGCAGAGAAATCGATCGGGCAGAGGACCTTGCGGAACATGCGACAGGTCCGTTGCAGGCAGCGTTCCAGCGGATCCTGCGGATGTCGCGCGACGCCGACACCCTCTTGCCCGTGATGTGGCGACGATCATCGATGCAGGTTCGTGCACGTTCGCGCCAGTTCTGCGCGTGTCCCCACACCCCACGTAAGATCTGCGCGCGTTCGGGCTCCGGAGGCCGGCTTGGCACCCAACGGCTTGGCGCGGCGTTCGCTACCTGTGGCGGCATGAAGGCTTACGACCTGAAGGTTGCTGACCTGATGTCCACGGCACTGTTGACGGTCAAGGCGAGCGAGTCGGTGACCGACGCACACGCCGAGATGGAGCTCGGTTTGATCCGACACCTCCTCGTGGTCGATGATCGGGGCAAGCTCGTCGGAGTGCTCTCCGATCGAGACCTGCTCTCCGCCTCGAAGCGGCACCGCAAGGTCGCAGAGCTGATGAGTCGCGACGTGATCACGGTTCGCCCGGAGTCGCCCGCCTCGGAAGCGGCGGCGCTGATGCTCGACCACCGGATCAGCTCGGTGCCGGTGGTCGATGGCCACGGCACCCTGGTCGGGCTCGTCACCCAGACCGACTACCTCGACCTCGCACGTCGCGCGCTACTCGGCCTCCAGCTCGAGCGCTAGCTGGCACGCCGCTGGCAAAACCGTCGAGGACCATGCGCCCCCAGCCTCACTCCTACCGGAGCACGCGGGAACGTTCGCTGGATGCGATGCTCGCGCTGCTCGAGCTCCGCGGCATTCACGATCGCTGCGTGCTCGCGGCGATGACGGTGGTGTCGCGCGAGCCGTTCGTCGAAACGTCCGACATCCTCGACGCGTATGCGGATCACGCACTGTCGATCGGCCACGGGCAGACGATCTCGCAGCCGTACGTGGTCGCGCTCATGCTGCAGGCGCTCGAGCTGCAGGGCAACGAGCACGTCCTCGAGATCGGGACGGGATCGGGCTACTCGGCGGCCGTGCTGTCGCAGCTCGCGGCGCACGTCTACACGGTCGAGCGTGATCCGATGCTGTCGACCACGGCCCGCGCCCGGCTCGCCGCGCTCGGCTACGACGGGATCGATCTGATGTGCGGTGACGGCTCGCTCGGCTGGCCCGAGCACGCACCGTACGATGCGATCGTCGTCACTGCAGGTGGGCCGACGATCCCACAGGCCCTCGTCGACCAGCTCGCCATCGGTGGTCGCCTGGTGATGCCGGTGGGATCGCGCGAGTCCCAGTACCTGTCGTTGCTGGTCAAGACCAGCGCGCACGACTACACCATCACGGACCTGGGCGCCGTCGCGTTCGTCCCGCTGGTCGGTGTGCAGGGCTGGTCCGAACCTGCGTGATGTTGGCGTCACACATGCACCGTCATCGGACATGAGCATTCCTCTCGAACTCACGTTCCGCGATATGCCCCCGAGTGACGCCGTCGCGACCGCGATCCGCGATGCGCTCGATCGTCTCGCCAAGGTCAGCGATCGGCTCCAGCGCTGTGTCGCCGTCGTCGAGCGCCCGCACCAGAGCCAGCGGCATGGCCAGGCGTTTCACGTTCGGCTCGAGCTCGTCGTTCCGGATCGGGTGGTGACGGTGGCTCACGACCCCGGTGACGCGGACGCCCACGAGAACGTCTATGCGGCGATCGCCGATGCGTTTCGCGCGGCCCGTCGTCAGCTGCAGGATCACGCAGAGATCCAGCGCGGCGATGTGAAGACCCACGCCGGCTGAAACAAGGCGCGCAAGGGTTGCACGCCTTGCACCGGGGCCGCGCAAGAGCTGCGTGTAGCCCGCCTTTCGTTAACCAGTTAGAAAGGCCCGAAGATTGCGTAGGTGCGGAGCGATGCGTCACTTGCTCCTGCTGGGTCTGGCTCTCGCAGCCTGTGAAGGTCCTCCAGGACCCCCAGGGCCCGCTGGCGGAGGGTCGGATGGTGTTCCCGGCACTCCCGGACTACCGGGCGATCCCGCCCCACCGGGCGCGTGGGTCGCAGGCGCTGGTGTCGATCTCGCGATCACGAGCTTCGCGATCGATGCGACCGGCGCGACCGTCTCGTTCACGCTGAAGGACGCCGGAGGCGGTGCACTCGACCGTACGGGCCACCTCACGGCCGGCAAGGTCGACCTCGGCTTCGTGGTCGCGCAGCTCGCCAACAATGCCGACGGATCGGCGGGCCAGTACACCGCCTATACGACGCGACAGGTGACGAGCACGATCACGAACCTGACCGCGACGCAGGCGACCACCGAGACGGTCGAGGCGAACTTCGAGGTCGTCGACGTCACGGCGGGCACCTATCGCTACAAGCTCGCCGCGCCCCTGACCGGCCTCGATCCGACGAAGACGCAGACCGTGGCCGCGTTCGCGACGCGCACGTTCGGCGGCGTCACGACGTTCGATCGCGAGGTCGCCTCCGCACGGCCGGATGGCGGCGCGGTCGGCGCGCGAGAGATCGTGACGGAGCAGACCTGCGGTGCCTGCCATGGGACGTCGCTCGCCGCCCACGGCGGACGCTGGACGAGCCCCAAGCAGTGCGTGCTCTGCCACCAGCCTCAGTCGAGCGATCCGGACACCGGCAACACGGTCGACTTCAAGATCATGCTCCACAAGATCCACCGGGGCGACGAGCTGCCGAGCGTGGTCGCCGGCACGCCGTATCAGGTGATCGGCTTCGGCGGCAGCGTGCACGACTACTCGACCGTCGGGTTCCCGCAGAACATCGGGCGCTGCGAGGCGTGTCACGCCGGGACGCAGGCGGATCGCTGGAGCACCGCGCCGTCGATCGAGACCTGCACCTCCTGCCATGACACCACCTCGTTCGTGCAGCCGGTTCCCGTGGGCAAGGTCCTGCACTCCGGCGGTGCGCAGACCGCGGGGACCCCATGCAACGTCTGCCACCCATCGGCGGGCGGCCTCGCGGGCATCCGCGACACGCACTACACCGGGCTCCTCGCGGCGAACGCCACCACGGTCGCACTCGAGCTGCAGACGATCACGTCGACCGGTCCTGGGCAGCAGCCCGTGCTGCGCTTCCGCGCACTCGTCGACGGTGCGCCGCGCAACCTCTCGACCGCTCCGCTCACCCGCCTGACCGCGACCCTCGCCGGCCCGACGACGGACTTCGCCGGCTACTGGCAGGCGACGATCCAGGGCACGGGCGCGACCGGGGTCCTGACCGCGGTCGATGCCGCCAACGGCGTGTTCGACTACGCGTTCCCCGCGACCGCCATCATCCCCGCGACCGCTACCGGCAGCTACGAGGTCGGGCTCGAAGGCTATGTTCAGCCGCTCGCCACCGATCCCCGCTACGCCGCGTTCTCGCCCATCCTGCCGTTCGCGGTCACCGATGCGACACCGCAGCCGCGCCGGCAGATCGTCGATGCGATGAAGTGCAATGGCTGTCACTTCGACCTCGCCGGTCACGGCGGATCCCGCAAGAACCCGGCGTACTGCGTGACCTGCCACAACCCGAACAAGGCGAACGATGAACGGATCGCGCGCTTCGAGGGCTCGACGGTGCAAGCCGAGTCGGTCGACTTCCGCGTGATGATCCACAAGATCCACCGCGGCGAGGAGCTGTCGCAGCCCTACGTGCTCGGTGGGTTTCCTGCGCCGACCGCCGCCAACCCCGCCGGCACGCCGATCAACTTCGGGGAGACCCGGTATCCGCGCACTCGCACGGACTGCGCGGCCTGTCACACGTCGAAGAACTGGACGCTGCCGATGAACCGGTCCAGCGCCTATCGGCCGAGCACGGCGCTCGAGCTGACCTGCAGCGAGCCCGCCGGAGCTGATGCCAATAGCTACTGCGATGCCCCGTTCTGGACCGTCACCGCCACCACCAAGATCGCACCGCAGGCCTCCGTGTGCACCAGCTGCCACGATGCACCCGACACGGCGGCGCATGCGCTCGTCAACACCACCGTCCTCGGCGCCGAGTCCTGCGCCACCTGCCATGGCGATGGCAAGCAATGGGACGTCTCGAAGTTCCACGGCGTGCCGTGAGGTGGTGCGCAGCAGTCGTCGTGGTGTTCGGCGTGGTCGGTTGCGCCGAAGAGCGCAGCCGTCCGGATGCCGGATCCACCGAGCTGCGCGTGCACCCGCTCGGCATCCTCGATCCGGCGAGCGAGCTGTTCCACGGGAAGGAGCTCGAGCGCCATGACTGGAGCTTCAAGCTGTGCGCGAAGTGCCATGGCGACAACCTCGACGGCGGCAAGGCCAAGGTCTCGTGCCTCACGTGTCATCGCCAGGGCCCGACCGCCTGCACCACGTGTCACCGCGACGGACCCACGACGAACGCACACCTGGTGCACCGCGTGTCCGGGAAGCTCGAGTGCAGGGAGTGCCACGCGGTGCCCGCGACCTGGGACGCCGAGGGGCACATCCTCCGGGATGGACACGCCGACCCGGCCCCCGCGGAGGTCACGTTCGGTGCGCTCGCCAACGGCGCGCTCGTGCCGGCGGATCGCGCGGGCCCGGCGGAATTCGCCGACGGTCGCTGTACGAACGTGTACTGCCATGGCGCCGCGCTGCACGCGGGAGGCGGCACGATGACGGCGCCACGCTGGGACGATGCGACGCCGGCGGGCAGTTGCACCGGATGCCATGGCGCGCCGCCGCCGAGCCATGCACAGAGCGCGTGCGCCTCGTGTCACCCGGCGAACGCTCCCCACGTCGATGGCGTGGTGCAGATCGGCGCGACCTCGGGATGCGATGGGTGCCACGGCTCCGCCGCCTCGCCCGCGCCACCGCGTGATCTCACGGGGCACGAGTTCACCACCGCGATCGGCGTGGGCGCGCATCAGGCGCACCTCAACGCATCGGGGTTGCGCGGACCGATCCCGTGCGCGACCTGCCACCTGGTGCCGGCGTCGCTGACCTCGCCTGGGCACCTCGACTCCGCGCTGCCCGCGGAGGTCGAGCCGAGCCTCGGCTGGAACCGCACGACCCAGACCTGCACCACCGCGTACTGTCACGGCACCGCGCGTCCTGTGTGGACGTCGAGTGGCCAGGTGACGTGTGGCAGCTGCCACGGCGTTCCCCCGGCCACCGCGAGTCACACCGCCGGTATGCCGATCACCGAGTGCGTCACCTGCCACCCTCGCTCGGTCACACCACAGGGGTCGATCCTGTTCGTCAACGGGACGACAGCGCACCTCGATGGAGACGTCGATGTCTTCTGATCCGTTCCTCATCCTCGCGCTCATCACCACCGGCCTGGCAGCGATCCTCCTGCTCTGGTTCCTGATCCGGCGGCCGATCCTCAACCGCACCACGAAGATCGTGCTGCTGTTCGGGATCGGGGTGCTGCCGCTGATGACCGCGGCCAACGGCAGCATCGCGGGCTATCACGCCACGACACAACGGCAGTTCTGCGGCTCGTGTCACGTGATGACGCCGTACAGCGACGACTCGAACGATCGAAAGAGCACCACGCTCGCCGCGCGTCATGCGCGCAATACGCTGTTCGGTGACACCAACTGCTACGCGTGCCACGCGAACTACGGGATGTACGGGACGGTCCTCACGAAGATCGGCGGGCTACGCCACGTCTACGAGTACACGTTCAACTACCGAAATACGCCGATCAAGCAGTTCCTCGAGGAGATCGAGATCCGCGAGCCGTTCCCGAACTCGACGTGCATGCACTGCCACTCCACGGAGAACCCTGGCTGGTCGGCGATCGGGGACCACACGAGTACGATCGATCGGCTCCGCGCAGGCACGTTGTCGTGCGCGAGCGCGGGGTGTCACGGCCCGGCGCACCCGTTCAGCAAGGAAGCGAAGCGGGCGAAGGCGGGTGTGAAGTGATCCGGCTCCTTCAGGTCTCTGCGGTCGCCACGCTCCTCGCGCTCGCGTTGATGGTGTGGTCGATGCTCGCGCCGACGCCGTTGCCGGTGATGCTCGCGATGACCGTGGGGCAGGGCCTCGGGATGCTCGCTCTCGGCGCGTACGTGTTCGTGGTGATCAAGGACCTGCGCCGCGCGATGCGTGCGAAGCGCGATTCGCTCCTGCCGCCGTTCAAGACAGACCGGATCAAGGTCGATCCGGTCACGAAGGAACCGATCGCGAAGGATCCGATCAGCAAGGATCCGGCATGAAGCTCGCCGTCCTCGCCGCGACCCTCGTCGGCATCGTGCCGGCGTCGGCGGATCCGATCCGCCTGCGCGGGGATGCGCTCGCGACGACGGCGTCGCCCGCCGGCCTCCTGGTGCTCAACGCCGATGGGGCACTGCGCGAGCGGTTCACCGCCGAGGCCGTGGTGTGGATGGCCGGGGCGCGCACCCCGGGTGACGAGGTGTCAGGCGACGTCCTGGTGATCGCGATCCACGGGCGATCGCGCGACGGCAAGATCGCGGGACGCGTGGGGCGCTTCGTCTCGACACTCGGCGCCCTGCGCCCGCTCCACATCGACGGAGGATCGACCCGGGTGCGGCTGCCGCACCGGATCGACGCCGAGGCGGTCGCGGGGATCCCCGTGGTCCTCGGGCTCGGCACCGGCCGAGCGTGGGACTGGGTGGCCGGAGCGCGGCTCGCGCGACAACTCGGCGACAGCGGGGCAGTGGGTGTGGCGTACGAGCAGCGTCGTGATCGCGGGGTCCGCGCCAGCGAGGAGCTCGGGTTCGATGTCGGTACGGCCCTCGGGCCGAAGACCGATCTCGGCGCGCGCCTCGCCTATGATCTGGTGGGCGAGGGGATCGCGGAGGTCGGCCTGACGGCGAGCCGCCGGCATGGCGCCGTGCGCACCGAGCTCTATGCCAGCCATCGCTCGCCCTCTCACCTGGTGCCTGCGACCTCGCTGTTCTCGGTGATCGGCGATGTCCCCGCGCAGCGCGGAGGCGCCGTCATCACCTGGCGCGCCGCACCACGCCTCGACCTGATCGGCGATCTCGCCGCGCTCCGCATCGATCGCGACTTCGGGCCCGAGCTCTCCGGCAAGGCCCGGCTCCGTCTCGACGACCGCGGCGCAGGTGCCGTGACCGGCGAGCTGCGTCGGAGCGGGATTGGGGACGAGGCCTGGACGGGAGCACGCCTCGCGGCGCGGGTCCCGGTCGCGCATGCGATCGCGGTCTCCACCGAGCTCGAGCTCGTGATCCCGGATCAGGCTCGCGGGCGGGGCGTGGTCTGGCCGTGGGGGCTGGTCGCCGCATCGTGGAGCTATCGGGACTGGGAGGCAGCCGTCGCGGTCGAGGCCAGCGCCTCCCCCGAGTATCGCCATCGCGTGGACGGTCTCTTGCAACTCACCCGTCGCTGGAGTGCCCGGTGAGCCGCTACCTGTGGATCGGTGCGCTGGTCGTGCTCGTCGCGTGTGCGGGCGTGCTCGGGTTCCGGAAGGCCCCGACGGAGGTGTTCCCACATCGCAAGCACGTGGTCGCGGGCGTGTCGTGTACGCGCTGCCACGTGAACATCGAGAAGGAGACCGCTGCGCTGCACCTCCCCGATGACGCCACGTGCACGAGCTGCCACAACCCGCCGCACGATCCGCGCCCTTGCCTCGGCTGTCACGCACCCGCCGAGGCGATCGCCAAGCTCGTGGAGACTCGCGATCACCTGAAGTTCGCGCATGCTCGTCACCTCGGCGGCGAGGCGAAGGGCAACTGCATGCACTGTCACACCGGCGTCGCCGAGGGCGACCGCGCGATGCTTCCGCCGATGGCGGTCTGCTTCAACTGCCACGCCCACGATGCGGCGCGTGACGCTCGCACCTGCGAGACCTGCCACAAGAACCTGACCGAGGAGCGTGTGCTGCCGCAGAGTCACCTCGCACACGACGGTGACTGGCTGCGCGAGCACGGCACCCGCGCGGCGTCCTCGGGCGATCTG
Source organism: Myxococcales bacterium (assembly GCA_016720595.1). GTDB lineage: Bacteria > Myxococcota_A > Polyangia > Haliangiales > Haliangiaceae > JABFXX01. The sequence continues at coordinate 138,903 of JADKKI010000011.1, read as the reverse complement.
TGCGAGACCTGCCACAAGCAGTCGTTCTGCGCGGAGTGCCACGGCGTCACCGCGCCGGCGATCCCGGCCAAGCTCCGGTTCGCGGATCCGATGTCGCCGAGCGTGCATCGCGCTGGCTTCACCGCTCGCCACAGCCTCGAGGCGCGCGCGCAGCCGGGTGCCTGCACCACCTGCCACCAGCCCGATCGATGTCTGAGCTGCCACCTCTCACGCAACGTCGCGGGCGACAAGCTCGGGAGCCCGCACCCGGCAGGCTGGGTCGGGTTGACGGCGAGCGAGAACCGCCACGGACGCGAGGCCCGGCGTGACCCCGCGGCGTGCGCGTCGTGTCACAGCGGAGCGGGTGAGAAGCTGTGCGTGACGTGTCACGCCGTCGGTGGCGTCGGCGGCAATCCGCACCCGCCGGGATACTCGAGCCGACAGCCGCTGTCGTCGATGCCGTGCCGGATGTGCCATCCGATCGGAGCCCGATGACGCGCTGGCTCGCATGTGCGTGGCTGGTGCTGACCGTCGCCTGCGGCGGAGAGCGGTCGCACGAGCTGCAGCACGTCCCGGCGACGTGGCGCGAGGTGCGCGAGAGTGCGGGTCACACGGTCCACGTCGGGAAGCACCACGTGGCTTGCAGCGAGTGTCACGGTGATGGGTTCGGCCCGCCTCCGGACGAGCTGTGCGAGAAGTGCCACGCGAACGTCCAGGCGACGCTGCACCCAATCGATCCGATCCGGCCGATCGGCCCTGCCTCGACCCCACGCTGCCAGGACTGTCATGGCTTCGGCCGCGAGCTCGCGATCAAGCCGACGAACTGCATGCGCTGTCATGATGATCCCCAGGGCAAGCACGCCGCGGTCGGTGCGCACTCCGATCAGGACTGCAGCGATTGCCACCGCGCGCACGGAACGCCGTCGCTCGCGCCGCGGCCGTGTACCGAGTGTCACGCCGCGCAGAAGACCCAGCACGCCGGGATGCGCGGCTGCCTCGATTGCCATCAGATGCACGAGGCCACGCTCGCCGCCGATGCGGGCTGCGCGACCTGCCACGCCAAGCAGCCGGGGCGCGCGCGGGTCGATGCCCATGCGCTGACCGTCGGTCACGCGAAGTGCACGAGCTGTCACACCCCGCACGAGTTCAGCAGCAAGGCGGTCGCAGCCTGCACCACCTGCCACGCGAACAAGCCGGTGCTCGTGGCGGCGAAGCATGGCACCTGCATCTCCTGTCACGCCCAGCACGAAGGTGCGGCACCGAAGGCGTGCACCACGTGCCACGCGAAGCAGGTGGCCCACCCAGCGCCCTCACCCGGCGGCGGTGCTGCGCACGCGTGTGTGGGGTGTCATCCGGCGCACACGCTCGCCGCCGGTCTCAAGGCCGTGGCCTGCGAGACGTGCCACACGAAGTCTCGCCACGCGACGGCGAAGTGCCTCGATTGCCATCAGCCGCACGACAAGAAGCCCGTGCTCGCAGCCGCGATGTGCGTGACCTGCCACGCCAAGCCCGTGGCCTCCACGGCATCCACCGGTCACGCCGCATGCATCGGGTGCCACGCGAGCGCCGCACACGAGCCGAGCAAGCCGCCTCCGGCCTGCGCCACCTGCCACACCGCGAAGGCCACGCAGACGCGCGATGGTCACCGCGCCTGCATCGGCTGCCACACCGGCGGACCGCACGCACCCGCGTCGCCGCCGGTCGCCTGTGCGACCTGCCACAAGCCCGAGGCGTCAACTGCACCGCGTGGACACCAGGCGTGCGTGAATTGCCACGAGCCGCACAGCGGTGTTCGAAAGCCAGCCGCGACGTGCGCGAGCTGTCACGCCGATCGCGCCAGCACCGGGCATGGCAAGCGCCTCGACTGCCTGACCTGCCACCGTCCGCACGGGCCGAACGGGGTGGCAACGACACCCGCGTGTACGACCTGCCACACGCCGGCTCAACGCCCTGGGCTCCACCGCGTCCCGGGTCACGCCACCTGCAACAGCTGTCACCGTGGCGGGCACGAGACCAAGCCCAGCGATGACCGTGCGACGTGCGTGGCCTGCCATACCAAGCAGAAGGATCACGAGCCGACGGCGGTGCGTTGTGCGGGCTGCCACCCGTTCGGCGATGGGAAGTGAGATGGCACTCGCGATGCAATCGACGTGGGTATGGGCGCCCACAAGACCGATCCACAGATCCAGCATGACGTCGCCGAGGAGCTCCGCGTCGACCCTCGGGTCACCGAGACCGACGTCGGGGTGACCGTGGTCCGCGCCGTGGTGACCCTGCGCGGAACCATCGCTTCGTGGGCGATGAAGATGGCGGCGCAGGAGGCCGCGCACCGCGTCGAGGGCGTGCTCGATGTCGCCAACGAGCTCGACGTCAGGTTGCCCGGCCTCGGCGTTCCCACCGACGGCGAGCTGGCAGAGGAGGTCCGCGAGACGCTGAGCGGTGACGAGCAGATCCCAGGCAGTCGGATCCGGACCACGGTCTCGCACGGCGTGGTGACGCTCGAGGGCGAGGTCGACTCTGCGGGCCAGCGTGAGGAGGCCTCGCGGGCGATTCGTAACGTCCCGGGCGTCAAGGGGCTCACCAATCGGCTCGTCGTGCGCAAGGGAGAGCTCGTCGCGGACGAGCTCCAGGCCGTGATCTCCGCAGCACTGCAGCGTCAGGCACAGCGCGAGGCACAGCACGTCAAGGTGGCTGTCCGGGACGGCAGTGTCACGCTGACCGGGACCGTGCACTCGTGGTCGGAGCGCCGGGCGATCGTCGGCACCGTGCGGGGGACGCTCGGCGTCGACGTGATCATCGACGAGCTGCACGTCGGTTCGTGACGTGTCACGGGCGCGTGCCTTGCACGGCTCGACTCGCATGAGGGTCCTGCAGCGCTGCGGCATGCTCGTCGGAACCTTCGCGTTGATCTTCGTCGGCTTCCTCTGGTTCGTACGCCCCTGGTACCTGTCGTGGGGAGCAACGGCTGACGAGCAGCAGCTCGCCCTACCCGGGGACGAGATCGTTCGCGACGCGGGTGCGCAGAACACGCGCGCGATCACGATCCACGCGCCAGCGGATCAGATCTGGCCGTGGCTCGCGCAGCTCGGCCAGGATCGCGGTGGGTTCTATAGCTACCGCCGGCTCGAGAACCTGGTCGGATGCGAGATGCCCGATCCGGGCATGCTCCTCCCGGAGAAGCAGCACTGGCAGCTCGGCGACAAGCTGTGGATGTATCCGCCCGAAAAGGCGAGCGGGCAGGGCTTCGCGACGCTGCGCGCCATGGTTCCGGGCCGCGCCCTCGCGTTCGGGACCCGCATGTTCGGGACCGAGAGCGACGATCCGGAAGATGGCAGCTGGGCGTTCGTGCTGGTGCCGATCGATGCGGGGACGACGCGGCTCCTGGTGCGCGGTCGTGGCGCCGAGGGCCGCTCGCTCCTCGGGACCGCGTTCGATCGCTCGATCTTCGAGCCGGTTCACTTCGCGATGGAGCGGCGCATGATGACCGGCCTCGCAGGCACCGTGGAGGGGGCTCCTCCGTCGGGGCTCGATGATGACCTCCAGATCCTGCTCTGGATGACCACATTCGCGCTGATCGGGGTCGCCAAGCTCCTGGTCGTGTTTCAGGACGAGTGGCGGCGCCCGCTCGCGGGCTTCGCGTCGAGCCTCGTGGTGTTCCAGGTGCTGACGCTCGCACAGCCGCCCGTGTTCGTTGGTGCGCTCCTGGTGCTCGGCGTCGTCGCGGTCCTGTGGTGGCCGATGCGCGCACGTGGTGCACCCGCACACCGCGACGGCGCAACGGTTGCCGGTGGCGGTACGACCACCGTCGTCTAGGCCGGGGCACAGGGGGTGCACTTCTCGCAGACATGCCGCAGCCGGTGCTCTCCGCTCGCGGCCTCGTCAAGCGGTACCGCATGGGCGAGGTCGAGGTCGTCGCCCTGCGTGGCGTGGACCTCGACCTGGTGGAGGGCGAGCTGGTCGTGCTGCTCGGCGCCTCCGGGAGCGGCAAGTCCACGCTGCTCAACATCCTGGGCGGCCTCGACGTGCCCACGAGTGGTCGCGTCGACTATCGAGGAACCGATCTCACGGATGCCGACGAGGATGCCCTCACGATGTACCGCCGGCGTCACGTCGGGTTCGTGTTCCAGTTCTACAACCTGCTGCCGAGCTTGACGGCGCGCGAGAACGTCGCGCTGGTCACCGAGATCGCCGACGATCCCATGGACCCAGCCGAGGCGCTGGAGCTCGTCGGGCTCGGCGAGCGGCTCGATCACTTTCCCGCGCAGCTGTCGGGCGGCGAGCAGCAGCGCGTGGCCGTGGCCCGCGCGGTCGCGAAGCGCCCCGATCTGCTGCTGTGTGACGAGCCCACCGGTGCCCTGGACTTTCAGACCGGGGTGCGCGTGCTGTCCGCGATCGAGCGAGTGAACCGCGAGCTCGGAACGACGACCGTGATCATCACGCACAACGCACCGATCGCGGCGATCGCGAACCGGGTGATCACCCTCGCCGATGGACAGATCGCGAGCACGCAGGCCCCTGAGGGGCGGCGCGTCTCTGCGGAGGAGCTGCGCTGGTGAGCGTCCTCGACCGCAAAGCTCGCCGAGACCTCTGGCGCCTCAAGGGCCAGGTGGCGACGATCGCGCTCGTCCTCGCGTGCGGGATCATGTCGATGATCATGCTGCGCAGTACGTTCCAGTCACTGCTCGCGGCGCGGGACGAGTACTACACGAGCCATCGGCTCGCGGACGTGTTCGCGCGGCTCGAGCGCGCGCCCGCGAGCGTCGCGAGTCGGTTGGCGCGGATCCCTGGCGTCGCGGTCGTCGAGACGCGCGTCGTCGAAGACGTCATGGTCCCGCTCCCGGGGGAGCCCGATCCGGTCGCCGGCCGGATCGTCTCGATCCCCGACGATGGAGCGCCGCAGCTCGACGATGTCTATCTCCGGGCAGGCCGGCTGCCTGGAGTGGGCGCGACCGACGAGGCAGCGATCCTGGAGCAGTTCGCGACCGCCCAGCACCTCACCCTCGGCGATCGTCTGCCCGTCATCATCAATGGCCGCCGGCGCGATCTGGCGATCGTCGGGATCGCGTTGTCCCCCGAGTACGTGCTGGCGATGTCGGGCCGCGAGATGATCGCGGACAACCGCCGCTTCGTCGTGATCTGGATGCTTCGCGGCGTGGTCGCGCCGGCGTATCGCATGGAGGGCGCGTTCAATGACGTCGCCCTCCGGCTCGAGCCGGGCACCTCGTTGCCGGCTGTGCTCGATGCGGTGGACGCGGAGCTCGCCCCGTATGGCGGGCTCCACGCCGTGCCGCGGGCGAAGCAGATGTCGAACTACGCCCTGACCAACGAGCTCTCGGTGTTGCGCACGCTGGCGCTCGTGATCCCGATGATGTTCCTCGGCGTCGCGGCGTTCCTCGTCAACATCGTCGTCTCGAGGCTCGTGTTCCTCGAGAGGACGCAGATCGCGGTGCTCAAGGCGCTCGGGTTCACCGATCGACGGATCGGCCTCCACTACCTGCTGACGGTCGGACTGATCGTGATGATCGCGGGCGCCCTGGGGGTGTCGCTCGGTGCGTGGTCGGCGGGCTGGATGACGAATCTCTACTCGGACTTCTATCGGTTCCCGACCCGGGTCCACCACCTCTCGGCTTCCCTCGCCCTGAGCACGCTCGGCGTCGGCATCGTCGCGGCGGTGATCGGCGCCCTCGGTGCCGTGCGCAAGATCGCGCGCATGCCACCGGCGGAGGCGATGCGCCCACCGGCGCCGCTCGCCTATCGTCGTTCGCTGCTGGAGCGGCTCGGGCTGCGCCACGTGCTCGGGCCTTCGGCGATGATGGTGGTCCGGGAGATCACGCGGCGACCGCTGCGGTTCGTGATGTCCACGCTCGGCATCTCGATGGGGCTGGCGATCTTCATCATGGGGCGGTTCTCGTGGGATTCGTTCGATCACCTGATGGGCGACGTGTTTCCTCGGGAGCACCAGGAAGACATGACGGTGATGTTCTCGCGATCTCAGCCCGGATCGGTGCTGCACGATCTCGAGCACCTGCCCGGGGTGGAGCTCGCCGAAGGTCAGCGCATGGTGCCCGTGAGGATCCGGGTCGGCACCCATTGGCGCGACACGGTGATCACCGGGATGCCCGAGACGCCGGTGCTCCGACACCTCCTCTCCGGTGGGCAGAGGCCCGTCGAGCTGCCTGCGACGGGTCTGCTGATGACGGACAAGCTCGCCGAGATCCTCGGTGTCCGCGTCGGAGAGAGCGTGGACGTCGATGTCCTGGAAGGTGATTGGAAGACGCACTCCCTCGTGGTGATGGCAGTGCTCGACGAGCCGTTCGGTCTCCAGGCCTATGCGCGCGCCGACTGGCTCGCGACCATCCTCCGGCAAGAGCCGCGCGTCACGGCGGCGCTCCTCCGCGTCGACGCCACGGACCTCGATGCGATCCGCGCACGCCTCAAGGAGATGCCTGGCGTGCTCGGCGTGACCAGCACCGAGCGGGTGATCCGCGCCTATCGGGATCAGACCGGACAATCGATGCTGGTGATGACGCTGATCCTGACGCTCAGCGCCGCGGCGATCGCCACGGGCGTCGTCTACAACAACGCGCGCATCGCCCTCTCGATGCGGAGCCGAGATCTCGCCAGCTTGCGCGTCCTCGGATTCACCCGGCGCGAGATCTCCAGCATCCTCCTCGGCGAGCTCGGTGCGCAGGTCCTCCTCGGGATCCCCCTCGGCTTCATCCTCGGTCGTTGGTTCGCGGCCCGGTTCGCCGCGAGCATCGATCCGGAGGCGATCCGGTTCCCGCTCCACATCGCCACGACCACCTACGCCACGGCCGCGGTGATCGCGCTGGTCTCTGGCCTCGTCAGCGCGTTGCTCGTGCGCCGAAAACTCGATCACCTCGATCTCGTCGGAGTCCTCAAGTCCTCGGAGTGAAGTCATGACGACCTTGACACCAAGCACCTCCCCCAAGCGGCCCGATCACGCTCGACGCCGGGTCGTCATGCGTTGGGTCAAACGAGTGGGGCTCGGCCTCGTGGGGCTCGGCCTCGCAGCCGGGCTCGCCTACGCCTGGATGCCGAAACCGGTCGCGGTCGATCTCGCCGTGGCGCGACGCGCCTCCCTCGATGTCGAGATCTCGGAGGATGGCCAGACGCGGGTGCGGGATCGCTTCGTGGTCTCTGTCTCCACCTCGGGTGAATTGCAGCGGATCGAGCTCGAGCCGGGTGCGATCGTCGCCGCCGGGGACGTGCTCGCACGGGTGTCGCCGCCGCACGCCGCACTCCTCGATCCGCGGAGCCGCAAGGAGGCGGTGGCACGCGTGGCGGTCGCCGTGACCCGGCAGCGTGCCGCGCAGACCGCGATCGAGCGCGCGACGATGGGGCGCGATGCCGCCGTCCGTGATGCCGAGCGGGCGCGGCGCCTTGTCGCGAGCGGTGCGATCACGGTCTCCGAGCGCGAGCGTGCCGAGCTCGCCGAGCAGCTCGCGATCCGCGATCTGTCCACGGCCGAGCTGGAGCGCGCGGCGGCGAGCGCCGAGATCCAGGCCGCCCGGGCGATGCTGGAGGCACCGGGTCCAGACCGTGCCGCACGTGAGGTCGAGATCGCCGCTCCGGTGGGTGGCAAGATCCTGCGTGTCCTGCGCGATAGCGCCGGCCCGATCGCGGCGGGGACGCCGTTGTTCGAGCTCGGCGATCCTCGCGCGATCGAGGTCGTGGTGGATGTGATGTCGAGCGATGCGGCGCAGGTCACCGCCGGGATGCCGGTCACGATCGAGCGCTGGGGTGGCGCCAACCTGAAGGGAACGGTCCGTCGCGTCGAGCCGTCTGCGTTCACCCGGATCTCGGCGCTCGGCGTCGAGGAGCAGCGCGTGCACGTGGTCGCGAACCTCGACGCGGCCCCACCTTCACTCGGTGATGGTTTCCGCGTCGCCGCCACGATCGTGACCTGGCACGGCGACGACATCCTCACGGTCCCGGCCAGCGCGGTGTTCCGCGATCACGGCAGCTGGGCCGTGTGGGTGATCCGGGAGCACCGGGTCCACCTGCAGAGGCTCACTCTCGGGCACCAGGGGCGACTCGACGTCGAGGTGGCCTCGGGGCTCAGCCCCGGTGACCAGGTGGTCCTGCACCCGGGCGACAACCTCGCGGAGGACCGCAAGATCGAGGCGCGCTGACAGCCACGACAGGTCGCTACGTGGGGGCCGCGCGGGGGGCCCGCCGGGGGGGGGGGGGGGCGCGGCCGGGGGGGCGGGGGGGGGGGGGGGCGGGGGGGGGGGGGGGGGGCCCGGGCGGCCGGCGGGCGGCCGGCCCGGGCCGGGGCGCGCGGGGCGCGGGGGGGGGCGCGGGGGGCGGCGGGGGGGGGGGGGGGGGGGGGGCGGGGGGGGGGGGGGGGGGGGCCCGCCCCCCCGCCGTTGCGCGCCTGCCGTGGCACGCCGTGTGCTCGGCTGGAGGGCATGGGCCCTTCGACGCGAGTGACGGGATGGCGACGGGTTGCCGGTGCGATGTGGAAGGCCCCCGACGATCCGCAGATCTTCGGCGCCCTCGAGCTCGATGCCCGGCCCGTGCTGGCGTTTCTCGAGAACGAGCGCGCTGCGGGGCGCCGCGTCACACCGACGCACGTGGTCGGTCGCGCCGTGTCGCACGCACTGCAGAAGGTTCCAGAGCTCAACGTCCGGATCCGCGGCGGGCGAGCCTATCCACGCCGAACCATCGACGTGTTCTTCATCACCGCCGTCGGGAATGGCAAGGACCTCTCGGGAGTGAAGATCGAGGACGTGCCCCACAAGCCGGCCACCGAGATCGCGATCGAGCTCTCCGAGCGGGCCGCCGCGATGAAGGCCGGCCGGGATCGCGACTTCGCGAAGAGCAAGCGGCTGATGGACGCCCTCCCTCCGCGCCTGTTGCGCGTGGCCCTGCGTGCCACGGCCTTCCTCACCGAGCAGCTCCAGCTCGATGTGCCGATGCTCGCCCTCCATCGCTCACCGTTCGGGAGCGCGATGGTCAGCAGCGTCGGGATGTTCGGGCTTCCCCAGGGCTTCGCTCCACTCGCGTGGATGTACGACGTCCCCCTGCTCGTCCTCGTCGGGGAGATCACGGCGCGCGCCGTCGTGGAGAACGGCGTGGTCGTCGCGAGGCAGATGTTGCCGCTCACGGCGACGATCGATCATCGCTATGCCGACGGTTGGCACGTCAGTCAGCTGCTGACCGCGTTCCGCGAGTACCTCGCTGATCCGTCCGCGTTCGAGCCGCGCCTCACCGACAGCACACCGGGATCTCCGCCCGCACGAGCGCGAGCGCCTGATCGAGCTTGAGCAGGAAGTTTCGACTGCTCGGCACGATCACGCGGTGGGGATGGTTGGACCACGCGGCGAGGATGCGCCGGTCGATCTCCTGCGCTTGGTCGACGGACTCGACGCGCGTGCTGGTGGCGAAGTAGCCGTCGTCGCGCGTCGCCGACTCCATGTGGATGACGGTCGCATAGCGGCCGAGCTCCTTCGCCTCGGTGGTGTCGAGCTCCTCGTAGTACTCCGCAGGTTCCCCGGGCCAGTACGCGAGCCCGTCGATCGTCCCGCGATCGCAGACCACGAGGCCCGTCGTCGGCTCCTCGATCGCGATGCGCTGGAGCTCGATCTGGACGCGCGTGATCGCGCGCTGAGCGGCTCGCCGGCCCGAGGTCGTGGAGCGTCGTGGAAAGCCGCCCTTCCACAGGATGCTCGCCACCTCCGGCAGGATCGCGACGTGCCGGCACACCTGCTGCTGGAGCACCTCGAGCACGGCGGTCTTGCCCGCGCCGGGGCCGCCGGTCAGGACGACGACACGCGGAACGTGCTGGAGCTCGCAGCCGCAGGCCGACGTCATAGCGGTGTCCGCACCACCAGCACGTTGCGGTCGGCGTGGTTGACGACCTTGCCGGCGTTGGTGCCGAGCAGCTTATCGAGACCTCCGTAGCCGTGCGAGCCGAGGACGATCAGGTCGGCATCCTGCTCGCGTGCAGCGGTGCAGATGCCGTCCCATGGTGTGGCGAAGGCGGTGAGCACCTTCTCGATCCGCTCCGGGGGGACGTGCTCGAGCAGTCGCGCGAGGTCGGTGTGCGCGTTGCTCTGCAGGACGTCCTCGAGACGAAGGTCGGTCACCTTCAGCAGGTCTCGGGGCATGTCAGGTGGCACGCCGATCGCGCGGAACACGACGAGCTTCGCGTTCGCGAGCTCCGCCATGCGCAGCGCCGTCGCGAGCACGATCGGCGCACGCGTCGACGAATCAACCGCGACGAGGATCCTCTTCATGACGCCTCCTTGAGCCGCACCACCAGCACCGGGCATGGCGCGCGGCGAACCACATCTTCTGCGACGCTGCCGAGCACGAGCCGCTTGACGCCTCGTCGGCCGTGGCTGCCGACCACGATCAGGTCGGCACTGCACTGCTTGGCCGCGTCGAGGATGCCGTCCCGGGCGTCTCCGGTGGTCACGAACGTGCGCCCGAACTTCGCGAGCGGGGCGCGCTCCTTGGCGATCTTCTCGAGCTGGCTCGCGGCGCCCTCGCGCAAGCTGGCGATCATGGAGTCGGTCAGCGCCACGCTCAGCTCGGGTAGCCCGGCGCCGAGCGAGTTGACTAGGTGGATGGTGGCGCCGAGCTTCTCCGCGAGCGAGCACGCGTAGTCGAGCGCACGGTCGGCGCACTCGCTGAAGTCGATCGGCACGAGGATGGTCTTCGGCGTCATGCCTCTGAACGGTGCATGCAATGCGCCAGCACCGAAGCGGTGTCCCAGGGGAGCTCGGTGCAAGCCTGGCGCCCTCGCGGGCGGCTGCGCACGATCTGCGCGGACGCGCTCGGACCTTCTCGGAGCCGCGGGGCTGGGAATGGCGCATCGGATGCACCCCTGGTTTGCTGATGCCGCAAGAAGGGACACGCCGATGATCGAGCTCGAGATGATCGGAGGTGCGGGGACCGTCACCGGTTCGAAGTACGTGCTCCGCACGAACCGCGCGACCGTGTTGCTCGACTGCGGCCTGTTCCAGGGCCCCCGGAAGGAGAGCTTCGAGAAGAACCGGGCGCTGCCGGTGAATCCAGCCGCGCTGGATGCGGTCGTGCTCTCGCATGCGCACCTCGATCACTCGGGAGCGCTGCCGGTGCTGTGGCAGCGCGGGTATCGTGGGCCGATCTATGCGACGCCGGCGACGCGCGCGCTGTGCGTCCCGATGCTCGAGGACTCCGCCGCCATCCAGCTCTCGGACTCGCGCCACATCGACAAGCTGATCGCGCGCGGGGTCGATCTCCAGCCGGTCTCACCGCTGTACACGGCGGACGACGCGGTGGGAGCGATCGAGCTGATGATCGGCCTCCCGTATCACCGCACGCAGGTGATCGCGCCGGGCGTGACGCTGACCTTCCTCGACGCCGGTCACGTGCTCGGCAGCGCGATCGTCGTCCTCGATCTCGACGATGAGGGGGCGCACACCCGGCTCGCCTTCACAGGCGATCTCGGCCGCTCGGGCCTCCCGATCCTTCGCGACCCCGAGGTGGTCACGGGGGCGCACTGCCTGATCACGGAGAGCACCTACGGCGATCGTCTGCATCCGGAGCTCGGCGACACGATCGAGACCTTCGCGGCGACGATCCGTCGAACGATCGCACGTGGAGGCAAGGTCATCATCCCGGCGTTCGCACTCGAGCGTGCGCAGGAGTTGATCTACACGCTCCAGCAGCTGCGCACGGCCAAGCGCGTGCCGAGCGTTCCCGTCTACGTGGATTCGCCGCTGGCCATCAAGGTCACCGACGTGTTTCGTCTTCACCCCGAGTGCATGCGTCGGGAGGTGTTCTCTCAGCTCCGGGGCAGCGGCTCTCCGTTCGACTTTCCAGGGCTGACCTATGTCACCGACGTCGAGGCATCGAAGGAGCTCGATCTCTCGAGTGAACCCTCGATCATCATCGCGGGGAGCGGAATGTGTGAGGGAGGGCGCGTGCTCCACCACCTCCGCGCGACGATCGAGGATGCGCGCACCACCGTGCTGATCGTCGGCTTCCAGGCGGAGCACACCCTCGGACGGCGGCTCGTCGAGCAACGCCGCGACGTCAAGATCTTCGGCGTGCTGCGGCCGCGTCACGCGGACGTGGTCAGTCTCGGCGGGCTCAGTGCGCATGCGGACCAGCGCGGCCTGGTCGAGTATGCAGAGGCGGCGCGGGCTCGTGGCCCCCTGCGTCGGGTGATCCTGGTCCACGGCGAGGATGCCGCGCGTGCGGGCCTGGCCTCCCGGCTTGCGGCGGCGCAGTTCCCGCTGGTCGACATCCCCCTCGCGGGTGCCCGGATTCGCCTCTGATCAACGCGCAACCAGCGTACGCCCGGTCCTCATCAACGCCGGATTTGCGCGCTCTGCTTTCGTGGGGTAGCAGGGGGGGTGGCGCGGGGCTTGCTCGGTCATGAGGGGAGGAGGTGACCATGGACGCCGAGCCCCGGATGCGCACCTGCAACGTCTATCGAGGCCGCGGCGAAGCGCCGCAGACGATCCTCATCCCGGCGCCTCCTGAGGAGCCGCTGCCCTCGCGTCGCGCCTCTGCCTCCGGGGTGCCGCTGAAGCAGATCATGAGCCGCGATCTGATCTGCGCGCGCCCGGATCTCGACGTCGGTGTGGTCGTCCAGCTCATGTTGAAGCACCACATCGGGTGCCTGCCCGTGCTCGATGAGCGCCAGCGCCCGATCGGGATCATCACGAAGAGCGACCTCGTCGAGCAGATCGACGCGGCGATGAGCTCGTCGCGGCAAGGGACGTCGCTCCCCGAGGATCTCCAGGCGCGTAACGCCGATGAGATCATGATGCCCCTCGCGTTCACGCTGTCGGAGTTCGCCACGGTCGCCCACGCCGCGCAGATGATGATGGCCGAGGACACCCACCACGTCATGGTGGTCTCGCCGACCGAGCAGCTCGTAGGTGTGGTCTCCACGCGCGACATCGTCGGCTGGCTGCTCCAGACGGATGGGCCGTAGCCATGAAGGCCGCGCTGCTCGCGTGCATCGCGGTGCTTCCGCTGTCGGGCTCGGCCGCCGCGACCCCGGCGGTGGCCTCATTGCCGTGGCTCGGCAACTTCACCGATGCCACGGTGAGCGACGGTGGTGCGCCCGGTGAGGCGAGTGAGCCCGGTGAGGCGAGTGAGCCCGGTGACGCAACCTGGCCGCGATGGCTGGCCGATGACGAGCCGATGTGTGCCGCGGATGCGCAGCCTCCGCTCCGCGTCCGCGCCGAGGTCGCCCCGTCGGCCGGGACCGAGACGGTCGTCGCCACGCTGACGGGTGGCGTGCGCGTGACCAGCGCAGAAGGACTCGAGGTGGCGCGGTCCGCAGGAGTGCCGTGCGTCGGCACTGCGGACGCACTGGAGATCCTTGCCGTCGGGACGGTGTTCCGCGAGCGGACGATCGTGCTCGCGATCACCAGCGGAGGGCGCCGCGAGCAAGCCGTCTGGATCGGGGTCTACCGGGTCGGCACCGCCGGAGGTCTGGATCCCTTGTTCTCCGGGGTGGTCGAGACGCGTGAGGATGGTGTGGTCCGCACGGGCCGCATCACGTTCCTGCCCGGCGCCCTGATCTATCGCGCGCCAGGACACGGGGACGCGCTGTGGGTGTTCGATCCCGTCGCGCACGCCTACACGCCTCGCGGCCCGTTCGACCACGAGGCCGAGCCTCACTCGTAGCGCGTCACGCCCCGGTCGTGGGTGGGCTCTGCGTCAGTGCATCGGTGAACGACGCGACCCGGCCCCAGTCGGTCAGGTCGTGGTCACGCGAGGTGTCCGTGGGAGCGCCGCGATGGCGGCTGGCGGCCCGCATGAAGATCCGACGAGGCCAGGTGTGCTCGCGATAGTCGAGCTTGCCGGCGACGGCGACGGCGACCTGCGGCCTCCAGCCGACGCGCTCGAACAGCCGCTCCATGTGACCGCCCGGGTCGGCATCGCGGCTCCGGAACGCGCGCCGGTCGACGGAGAAGAACGCGGTGCGACGGGCGGACAGGATCTCGCGGTTCTCGACGATGAAGTTGGCCACCACCTCAGCGTGGTGGTGGAACCGCACCGCCGATCCGAGGACGATCACGTCGTACTGCGCTGGATGGCGGATGCACAGCTCGAGATCCGCGAGGTCAACGTCGTGCCCACCGCGGCGTAGCCGCGTGGCGATCTCTCGCGCGACGAGGCGGGTGTACCCGGACCGGGTCACGTAGGCGACCAGGATCTTGAGGTGGGGAGAACAGGGCGCGGCCACGAACAGATTCCGAGCAAGGTCCACGCCAGCTGGCCCAGAGGGTGCAATTCTTCCAGGCCATGCGTACCGTCCTCCTCGCCGCCGCGCTCGTGAGCTTGCTCTCGGCCGCCGGCTGCTCCCGCTCCGAGCCCACCCCTGGGGCTGCCCCCACCGCTCCTTCGCCGAAGAAGGACCCTGCGACAGCGCGCAAGATGATCGCGGAAGGTGCGGCGGTCGTCGATGTGCGCACCGCCGGAGAGTTTGCGGAGGAGCACCTCCCGGGGGCGATCAACGTCCCCGTGGAATCGATCCGCGAACATCTCGCAGAGGTCGACAAGCTCGTCGGCGGCGACAAGGCCAAAGCGGTGGTGGTCTACTGCGCCGCCGGATCACGCGCCGCGAAGGCGAAGGGCGTGCTCGAAGAGGCGGGCTACCAGCGCGTGGTCAACGGCGGCGGCCTCGACGACCTTCGCTGATCGCGCACCTCGTGCACGAGCCGCGCGGGGCGTGCTGACGCTGCGCGGTCTCCTGGCTCGCGGCGCGAAGGTTGCAGCGTCTCCCGATATGAGCTTCCGCAAGATCCTGTGTCCGATCGACTTCTCGCCCGGCGCAGACCAGGCCCTGCGGCTCGCCGTACAGCTCGCTACTCGATCGAACGCCGAGCTCGTCATCTCTCACACCTGGTTCGTGCCGCCGCTCGCCTACGCGGGTGAGTGGATGCTCGCCGGCGACGTCGTCCAGCAGATGGTCGACCAGGATGAGGCGGGGCTGGCGATGGCGGTCACCGAGGCTGTGCGGCTGGGAGCGCCACGCGTGACCTCCGTCCTCGGAAACGGTGCACCGGGGGAGCAGATCGTGAAGGCGCTCGCCGACGATCCCGCGTTCGATCTGGTCGTCGTGGGGACCCACGGTCGGACCGGGCTCTCGCGCGTGCTCCTCGGCTCGGTGGCGGAGTACGTGGTGCGTCATGCGCCATGTTCGATCCTCGCCGCGCGCTCGCGGCTCGAGGACGCACCGTTCAAGAACGTGCTGTGCCCGATCGACTTCTCGGACCGGGCACGGCAGGCAGTCGACCTTGCCGCGACCCTCGTCGAACCTGGTGGCACGGGGATCACGCTGCTCCATGCGATCGAGCTCCCCACCAGCTACGGTCAGGAGCCGCCGCTGATGGATCTCGCCGAGGAGGTCGATCGCCAGACGGCCGAGGTTCTCGACAAGTGGGTCGGGCAGGTGCGCGAGAAGGTGCGGGTGCCGGTGTCTGGGCAGAGCTGTCGCGGCGGCGCGGGCGGCCAGGTCCTGCGGGTGCTGGATCAGGGTCACTACGATCTGGTCGTCATGGGCAGCCACGGTCGGACGGGGATCCGCCGGGTGTTCCTGGGCTCGGTCGCAGAGAAGGTTGTTCGGCACGCACCGTGCCCGGTCCTGGTCGCTCGCCCTCGCGTGCCCTGAACGGGGACGGCGCAGGCGTTGCAACAGGAAGGCACATGCCGATCGCACCGTTCCCTCATCAGTACGTCGTGACCCTCGCCGATGGCGAGCTCGCTGCCCCGCCGCGGGCGAACGTCGCGACCGGAGCACCTCCTCAGTTCGGCGGCACCGACAAGGTGTGGAGCCCCGAGGACCTCCTCGTCGGCGCAGCACTGTCGTGCTTGCAGACGACGTTCGTCGCGTTCGCGCAGCGCGCTCCGGTGCGCGTCCTGCGCTGGTCGGGGACCGGCACGGGAACGCTGGTCAAGGCGACCGGCGGCCCGGTGTTCTCCTCGATCGACCTCGCCGTCGAGCTCGCCGTCGAGCCGGGGGACGAGGCGCTCGCAGAGCGCGTGGTGCACGATGCCGAGCGAGCGTGCATCATCTCGCGCGCCCTGGCGGTGCCCGTCCACGTGACCGTCACGTTCTCGAGCTCGTCCGCCCGCGCCGCGGGCTGAGGCCCGCGAGGCTGCAGGTCACGCGGGGAGCAGCCCGTACTCACCGAGCTGCGTTCGGATCTGGTGCGGCGTGAGCTTGACCAGGTCCCGCGCGGTCTCCTCGATCTCGAGCCCCGGACGCTCGAACGAGGCCACCTGCCGGAGCTCCCCCAGCATGTTCGGGCTCGCGCAGACGATCAGGCGGCGCACCTTGGGATCGGCGGTCAGCCGGCGCACCTCGGTCGCGACCTGCTTCGCGAACGTGCGCTCGAGCTCCTCGATCCGGTGGTTGCGATGATCGTCGTAGTCCCACTCGCTGCCCTCCGTCCTCCGGGCGGGGTTGACCAGGCCGGTGTCCTCGACCAGCGATTCGCTGACCGTGCCGGTCTCGGCGGTGCGGTCGAGGGTGAACAGACGAGCGCGAGAAGCATCCATGATGGCGATACAGGTGCGGTGCATGACTTCCTCCAATTGCAAGAACTGGTTCCAGGTCAGAACCCAACCACCACGTCCACCCGGCCCTCGAGATCGGTGGTCGTTCGCTCGAGTGCCTTCCACGTACCTCGGCGCAGGGCGGCCTCGAGCCCGAGCTCGAGCCTGACCGAAGCGCCGACGTTGACTCCGAACGCGCCCCGGCCCAGGACGCGCTGATCCTGCACGTCGTGCGGATCGTCACTGGAGGCGTCCTTCTCGACGCGATCGAGACCGTCGATCGACCACAGCTGGAACGCCTGGCCTTCGAGCGTGGCGACCCAGCGCGGCGTGTCGATGCGCACGCGGGTGGCGACCGAGACGCCGCTCGCGTAGTAGTAGCCGCGGCTCTGGATCACGGAGGTCTGCGGCCGCGTCACGAACGGCGACACCGGTCCGAACACGTGGGCCTGCGTCATCCCGAGGTCTGCGTAGGCACCGAGCTCCCAGATCATCCGTAGCCCGTTTCGCCACGCGCCCCGGGCCACTCGCGGGCCGATCAGGTGCATGACGAACAGGTGATCCCACTCGCGGCTCAGCCGCTGCGAGACGTAGTCGACACCCGCCGCGGCCCCGAAGAAGGCATCGTCGCCGTTGCCGTCGACGTCGAGGGCTCTGCGGTAGCTGCCGGCGTACGTGGTCTGCGTCGCGAACCGCGCGCTCGACAGCTCGTCCCCCGCGATCCGGAGATCGAGGTCGATGCGGTTCCATCCGCCCGCGCCGAGCGTCGTGGTGGCGGAGCCCGTGCGGCCATAGTGCCGATCGGGGATCACCTCGAGGTCGAGGGCGACGCGCGCAGCGTTGCGCTGCTCGCCATCGTAGGTGCCCGCGACCGCGCCGAGCGAGGCCTCGAGCTGCGCCCACCCGAGGCCTGGCGCCCGCCACGACGACGCGCCCGCGAGCGCGTGCACGCGATCGAACGGCGAGGCGAGGAGGCCCAGGCTCGCCCGCTGCCAGCTCGCGCCCGGCGCGTCGGCGAGCCGCCCGAGCCGGAACAGAGGCTCACCGATCGTGAACGCGGACACCGAGTTGACGACGAGGTCGTTGAGCGAGATCCGCTCCTGGTACTCCACGAGGTATTCCCACGCCACCGCGGCGAACGCGGTGAGGGCGACCGAGGATGCCGGTTCGAAGCCATTGGCACGTCCGACCTGATAGCCGAGGTAGCCCGCGAGAGGATGGCGCACGGCGTTCGAGACCCAGTCGTTGGTGTCGAGGATGAACGCGTCGGTCGAGGTCAGCTTGGTTCGCCAGCTCGCCCAGTCCCAGCCGATCTCGAAGTCCTCGCGCTGAACGGGAGTCGTCAGCCAGTAGTAGATCATCGGCGGAACGACCACCGAGAGGTGCTCGACGATGGCGAGCGGATAGCGGTGCGGTCGGAGGACTGGCTTCTCGCCGAGATCGGGGTCGAGATCGGGATCACCGCCCGGGGCGATCTTCGGCTGGGCCTGGGCTGCCGACCCGATCGCCGCCGTGCCGGCCAGCGCGGTGATCGCGACGGCGCCGAAGATCAGGCAACCACGGCTTCCGGCCCGCATGGGTCACTTCTCACTCGGCAGCCTGGTCACGGGTGCGGCGGTGTGACACGTGGCGCATGCCGCGAGGATCTCGCCGTAGATCCGCCCGCGTTCGGCGATGGTGTCCATCGTCTTTCGCTTCCGCGCACCGTCGGCCAGCTGCTGGAGCTGCTTCGCGAGCTTCGTCCGATCATCGAGACCTGTGCGGAACGGGAGCGGCGTGGCGGACAGGACGTCGAGCCCCTTGAGCCATGGCTCGTCGCCACCACCGACGACCGCTTCCCAGAGCCTGTCCGTCGCCCACACATGACGCGCCATGCGGGCCTCCACGGTGCTCTTGTCGGGCGGGATCGTGGGGATCGAGCTGAGCTGTGGCACCACCCCGGTCTCCGCGTGGCAACCGGCGCACGCGACCGCCATCCGGGCACTTCGCCGGCAGGCCTCGTCGACGCTGGGCGAGCGGCTCAGCGCCGCGGCGAGATCGCGCACCCGTGTGGCGTGGGCGCTCCATGGACCGAGACCTGGCTCGTCGGGAGCCTCGGAGATCGCCCGGGCGAGTGCCGTGGCCTCGTCGAGCTTGCCGCGGATCAGGAGCTTCTCGATCGCGCGCAGCAGATCGAAGTTCTCGTGCATGTGGAAGCGCACCATCATGTCGTGCTCGAAGCGCGCGCTCGGCGGCGGCGGCGGCTCCCCGGCGCTGGCGGCCTGACAGCCGACGAGGGCCAACACGAGGAGGCCGTGGATCTTGGGGCACACCCGTCAGATGTGCATCGCTCGTTCCACCCCTGTTCGCTGTCGATCCGGCACCCTGGTGGTGGCGACCGCGCACGCTCTGCGCGTTCGCGCGCACCCGGGCTGCGCATGGCGTTTGCTTCGCTTGATCGAGATGCAGCGCGCGCCGGGTTCGTTCCATGACGAAGGCTACGGGTTCGATGCGTTCGGGCTGCACCCCCCATCGCTCGAGTGGGCGATCTCGTTCGGTGCGCCGCTCTACGAGCGCTACTTTCGCGTCGACTCCCGGGGCGCCGAGCGGATCCCGGCAGATGGTCCGGCGATCCTCGTCGCCAATCACGGCGGCGCCTTGCCGATCGATGCGGCGATGCTGTGCCTCGACGTGCTTCGTCGCACGCCGCGGATCCCGCGCGCGATCGCGGATCACTTCGTCCCGCGGCTGCCGCTGGTCAGCACGTTGTTCGCGCGCATCGGCATGGTCAGTGGGACCTCGGTGAACGTCCGGCGCCTGCTCGAGCGAGGCGAGCTGATCACGGTGTTCCCCGAAGGCGTGAGCGGCCCGGCCAAGCCGTTCGGGTTGCGCTACGAGCTGCAGCACTGGAGCGTGGGCTTCGCCGAGCATGCGATCCGCCACCGTGCGCCGATCATCCCGGTCGCGATCGTCGGCGCGGAGGAGAGCTGGCCCGTGATCGCGCGGATCCGCGCTCTGCGCATGTTCGGTGCGCCCTACCTCCCCATCCCTGCCTCGCCGCTGCCGCTGCCGGCGCGCTTCCTGATCCGGTACGGCGAGCCGATCCATGCCGATCGGGGGCACGAGGCCGTCGATGCCGAGGAGCCCGAGCTCGTAGCGCGCACCGCGGAGCTCGCCCGCGCGGCCGTGGCGCGGCTCCTCGCGGAGACCCTCGACGAGCGCCGTGGAGTGTTCCTGTGAGGGTGATGGTCACAGGAGCCTCGACCCCGCTGGGGCTCGCGATCATCGATGCGCTTGCCGCGCGCGACGCGCTGCGCGAGGTCTCGTTCGTGCTCGCGGTCGGGAGAGATCGCCGACCGTCACATCTCGTCGACGATCGCCGCCTGCGCTACGTGGGCGCCGACCTGACCCATGCGCGTGCTGCGCACGATCTGATCTGGGGAGAGGGGCGCCAGCACGCGATCGATACGGTGATCCATGCCGCTCAGCACCGCAGCGCCAGCGATCAGGGGCACGGGGTGCACCGGCAGAACGTGGAGTCCACGCGAGCGCTCCTCGTCGCGTGCGACACCCATCCCACGATCCGCCGGTTCGTGCTGCGCAGCTTCGCGGAGGTCTATGCAACGCCCCACGCGACCACCCATCTGCTGTCGGAGGACGATCCGCTCGAGTTCTCCCCGGCGACGCCGCAGTGGATCCGCGATCGGGTCGAGGCCGATCTCACGGCGGGGGCGCACGTGGTTCCCGCGCTCCAGGTCGCGGTCCTTCGCTGCGCGGAGCTGCTCGCACCGGAGAGTGGCAGCCAGCTGTGGGACTACCTCGGGTCGCGGGTGTGCCTGCGGCCGCTCGGCTTCGATCCGATCATCAACGTGCTGTCGCTGGAGGACGCTGCCACCGCGTTCGTCCTGGCTGCCACGAGCTCCGCGGTCGGTGCGTTCAACATCCCCGGCGCAGACACGCTCCCCTTGTCGCGGGCGATCGCCGAGAGCCTCCGGTTCGATGTGGCGGTGCCCGGTCCGCTGATGTCCCCGCTGTATCGGCTGCGACGACGCTTCGCGGGGTTCGAGTTTCGCTACGACCTGAATGCACGCCGGTTTCACTTCGGAGGGGTGCTCGATGGCGTGCGAGCACGGGAGCAGCTCGGCTACGCCCCGAAGGTCCACGTGACCTGGCCCCGCCCGTGGTGGCGCGTGCTCCTCGATCGCCTCGCGACAAATCGGTGAGCTTCGGACCCTGGCGCAGCCTGCGCAACCCGTGCGCGGGCGTCACTGGAGGTGCACCGGGTGCGCGTTCCGTGTGGGCGGTCGCGTACAGAGGCTGGCACCCGCGATGCAACTACATGGGCGTGGAGGTATCCCGTGAGCGTAGCCCCCCTGATTCAGGTCGTCGTCGCCTATGACTTCTCGCCGAGCGCCGAGGACGCGTTGCAACGAGCGGTGGAGGTAGCCTGCCGTGCGCCTCAGCACGTGTTGCACGTGCTCGCCGCGATCGACGCGCGTAACGGCCTCTCGATCCTGGCCACTCCGAAGGTCGACTACGACTACGCAGAGAAGATCCAGGGGCTCCTCGCAGAGCACGTCAAGGAGGCGTTCGCCGGCCGGCCGGCCGTGAGCGAGGTGCAGTTCTTCGTGCACGCTCGGATCGGCAAGCCCGCCGAGGAGATCCTCGAGCTCGCACGGGAGGTCTCAGCGGATCTCGTGTTCGTCGGCTCGCACGGCGCGAAGGGGTTCGAGCGGCTCGTCCTGGGCTCGGTGTCCGAGCGGATCGTCCGCGAGGCGCACTGCCCCGTGATGGTCGTGCGCACCAAGACCTATCAGCCCGTCGATCTCATGAAGGTGATCCGCTACGACCACGATCGGAAGGCATATACGCCGCCGCATCGGTTCTCCTACGTCGACCGCCAGGCGATCACCCGCCCGAACGATTGGCCGATCAGCTGAGAGGAGCTGCACATGCGTGTCCTCGTGACCTGGGGTTCGAAGCACGGCGGCACGGCAGGGATCGCGGCGATCGTCGCCGAGACCTTGACCGCGCGTGGCCACTCCGTCGTGGCCGTCGCCTCGTCGGAGGCGCCGCCTCCCACCTCGTTCGACGCGGTCGTCGTCGGTGGGGCGCTCTACGCGAACCGCTGGCCGCGTGAGGTGCGACGCTACGTCGAGCACTGGGCCCCCGAGCTGTCGCGGATCCCGACGTGGCTGTTCTCCAGCGGTCCACTCGATGACTCGGCGGATCTCGAGCCACTCTCACCACCGCGATGGCTGCGCGGCCTGGGGGCGCGGATCGGTGCGCTCGGGCACGAGATGTTCGGCGGGCGCCTGGAGGCCGATGTCCAGGGCTTCCCTGCCGCCGCGATGGCGAAGCAGCACGCCGGGGACTGGCGCAATCCCGCGAGGATTCGCGCGTGGGCCAACGAGCTCGCGGACGATCTCCCGAGCGCGGTGCCACGGCTCCCGATCACGCCCGAGGGGCGGTCCGGGGTGCGTCTCGTCGAGTACGGCGTGGTGGGCTGGGGCTTTGCGGCCGCGGCGCTGGTGATCGCGGCCGGCTTCGCACCCCTGTGGTTCGCCGTCGCGCTGCACGCGGTGGTGATGCCGCTGTGGTTCACATCTCTGGCCGTGCGCTATCAGGGCGTGGATGGCGCGCGCACGCCCTTCGTCACGGCGATCGCCTGGGTCGGGCTCGCTGGCGTGCTGGATCTCGCGCTCGTCGCGCCGATCGTGGCGCCTCGCTTCTCCCTCGGAGCGAGCTTCGTCGGCCTGTGGCTGCCGCTCGCGCTCAGCTTCGTCGGGGTGTGGGCTGCTGGCTCGATCGCGGCGATGATGCCGCTGCCGCCATCGGGTGGAGCCGCGCCCACGGGAGGTGCACGGTGAGCCGCATCCTGATCGCGTTCGCCTCTCACCACGGCCATACGCGGAAGATCGCGGTCCGGATCGGCGACCACCTGCGTGGGCTCGGTCATCACACCGAGCTGGCCAGCCTCGATGACGGCCTCCGCAACATCCCGCCCCCGGAGGACTACGACGTGGTCGTCCTCGGATCTCGGGTCGAGGTGGGCCGTCACGCTCCGACCCTCGCGGAGTACGTGCGCGCGAATCGCGCGGAGCTCTCCGAGATGCCGACCGCGCTGTTCTCGGTCAGCATGGCGGCGGCGGGCGCCCCTCCCCATGCGGACCCAGCCGGTTACCTCGCGAAGCAGTGCGACCAGCTCGCGTGGACGCCCACACGCCGTGCGGCGTTCGGCGGTGGCCTCCCGTACCGCCAGTACAACTGGATCACCCGGTTCGTGATGAAGCAGATCAGCCGGCGCGCCGGCCATTCGACCGACACCTCCCGAGATCACGACTTCACCGACTGGGCGGCGGTCCGCTCGTTCGCCGTGGCGATCGATGCGATCTGCCCTCGCGTGCAGCACACCGCCAGCTACGTCTGAGTTCAGCGGTCACGCAGGAGGGCGTGGCAGTGCGCGCAGGTCGCGAGCAAGGATCCGAAGACCTCGGCGCGCGCCTCGTGGTCGCCGGCATCGAGCGCGCGTCGCGCGTAGAGCCGAACCTTCGCGACATCGTCGACGTCCTGCTCCGAGGACGGCGTCACGGCCTGCGCCACCATCGTCAGTGGCACGGTGGTCAGCGCGAGTGCGCCTGCGCGCCAGTGCACGTCAGACGGCGCCATGAGGCCCTCCCACATCTCGAGTGCCGCCTTCTGATGCTCTGCCATCGTCGCGGAGCCGGCGGCGAGAACGGACGGTGGGGGAAGCACGAGCCTCGCACCGGAGGCATCGTGACAGTGAGCGCAGCGCACGCCGAGCGTCCCGAACAGCTTCGCGGCGGCGGTGATGTCCCCCGAGGTCTCGAGCTGTCGCGCCGTCTCGGCGACCGCCTCGAAGTACGGCCGCCAGGTCGGGAGCACGTCGGGCTCGTCGAGCAGGCTCACCGTGTGGGCCTCGGTGTGCGCCCTTGGCAGGTCACTCCGCGCGATCGCCTCCTCGAGACGCTGCGCGCCGCCGTAGCGCGCGTGCATCCGTTGCGCGAGTGCCTGGAGCTGTGCGCCGAGCCCCCCCGAGCTCCCGGGCGGCGGTGGGCCACCACTCGCGGTCTCGTGGTGGCACGCCCCGAGGAGCACGAGCACGCCGAGGAGGGGGGAGGACACGAACCGCGAGCGAGAGGTACGCACGCCCGAGGTGGAGCATGCGGCGTGCCGATCGGTGGCGCTCCGGTGCGGCGGTCCACCAGCAGGCCGCGGTTCACGTCAGCGGCCGGGGACGATCACGGCGCGCCCGCGGATCTCTCCGCGCCGCAGCTTCGCGTAGACCTCGGGTGCCTGGTCGAGCGGGAACGTCTCGACCTCGAGCCGCAGCTTGCGCCGTTGAGCGAGATCGACGAGCTCCATCAACTCGGGGAGCGTGCCCCAGTAGCTGGTCGCGACCTGGGCGCCCATCGGGAGCGCGAAGAAGCTGATCGGGATCGCCCCACCCGCGAGCCCGACGATCACGAGCCGGCCCTCGGGCCGCAAGATCTTCGCGCCGAGGGCGAGGGTCGCATCGGCGCCGACCATGTCGAACACCACGTCGGCTCGTCCACCCGCCTCGCGGCGCACGGCCTCGGCGGCGCCTGCGTTCGAGAGCACCACCGCGTCGGCGCCGAAGCTTCGCGCGAGCTCGAGCTTGTTCTCGTCGGTGTCGACCGCGATCACGGTCGCGCCCGTCGTGACCTTCAACAACTGGATCGCCATCTGGCCGAGCCCGCCCGCTCCGATCACGACGGCGGTCGCGCCCGGCGTCAGGCGCGCACGCGCGCTCCGGATCGCGTGGTACGGCGTGAGGCCGGCGTCCGACAGGGGCGCCGCACGAACCGGATCGAGGTTGCCGAGCGGGACCAGGAGGCGTGCGCTGGGCACGAGCATGTACTCCGCCATCCCGCCGTCGATCCCGAGGCCACCGCCCATCGCGCCGATCTCGCCCGCACGATCGCAGTAGTTCTCGCGCCCGAGCCGGCACGGGTGACACATCCCGCAGCCCCACGGGCCATAGACCAGCACCGGATCCCCTTGCTTGACGGAGGTCACTCCGTCACCCACGCGCTCGACCCAGCCCGCGTTCTCGTGGCCGATGGTGAACGGCATCGGCCAAGGGAACTGACCTTCGGGCCAGTCCATCAGGTGGAGGTCGGAGTGACACGCTCCGGATCCCGCGATCTTGAGGAGGACCTGCCCCGGTCCCGGCGTGGGCACCTTGGTCTCCACGAGCTCTGCAGGGTGCTTCCAGCGGGTGAGTCGGAGGGCTTTCATGGTGACTCACGAGCGCAGCAAGGTACGTGCCCGGCGCATGACGCGACCCAACACGGTCACGCGCGCATCTGTTGCATCGGGGCGCGTGCGTGCTCGCACGTCGTGCGTCAGTGCGCTACGGCGTGCTGGCGCGCGGCCGCGCGGAGGTGCGCGTCGAGCCGCGTATCGGCCCACTGGTAGAGGAGCTTGTCCTCGCGCGCGGCGTGCGAGCGCAGCACGCGGATGAACTCCTGCGAGTGCTCGTAGCGGAGCATGTGCAGGTCCATTGCCACGCCGAGCTCGAGCAGCTGCTCGCGGATCTGTGCGTGGTCGCGGAGGATCTCGCGGGCCGCCAGGCGATCGACCGTGGCGAACGCGGGGAGGACGTAGCGTTCTTCGGCCTCCAGGTGCGACAGCAGGCCACGGTCGAGCTCGGTCCACAGCGCACGCGCATCGGGCGCCCCTAGCTCCATCGCATCGAGGAGGCGTTCGAATACCGTCTCCAGGCGAGCGTGGTCGGAGGTCATGAAGGTGTAGAGAGAGTCCTCATGAGGGGTGGCTGCGGTGCGCGGCATGCTCGAATGTTCTTGCAGCGGCCATGCCGGGGCGCGGGACGGCGAGCCGCTGTCATGCGCGCCTCGGTTCGACGCGGTGGAGCGGGCGAAGGAACGCGATCAGGAGCCCGCCGCTGATCACCGCGAGCACGCCCATGGCTCCCGCCACGGTGAGATCAGCACTGAGTTCGCGCTGGTACATCGCGACCATCATGCCGACGAGGGCGAGGGTCATCAGCGTGTTGAACGTCAACAGGATCGGGGCGAGCACCCGCCCCGGGCCGCGCCGTCGGAGCAGCAGCACGCCGCCGGCGAACAGCGCAGGGAGGAGGAGCGCGAGGTCGAGCACGTGCACGGGGTTCGTGATCAACCCGGCCTCTGCGAGCTCGGGCGGCGGTGTGCCGCGGACGAGCGCGGGGACCACCGAGGACAACCACAGCCCCGCGAAGGCGACGGCGACCACGATCAGGAACCAGGCGCCGAACCGTCGGAAGGGGAGGTCGTCGGGAAACCAGCTCGCGGCGCGCTCGCGCTGGAGGTGGCGCCCCACGCCGAGGAGTGAGTAGAACGAGACCCCGAGCGCCGCGACGTAGACCAGGAACAGCACGTTGAAGTGCATCGCGAACGCATAGAGCACGAACGAGTACACGAGATAGAGCAGGGTCCCTCCGAGGACGAACAGCGCGGCGCGCGATCTGCGCGTGATCGCGATCGCGCAGATCACGAGGACCGGCGCCACGATCACCAGATCGATCCAGTCCTGACCGAGCCCCTGCGCGGCCCAGGTCGCGGTCTCCTGCGCATAGACCGAAGGGAGGGCGATCCCGCCCGCTGCCGCGACCGCCACCAGCCCTGCCAGGACGAGCGCGGCGAACGACAGCAGTCGAAGACGTGCCAGCTCGGTGGGCATGCCCCCCACCACAGCAAGAGGTACGCCATGGCCCGAACGGGCGGCCCCGGTTCTCGCGGCACGTCGGGTGCACTGGCCCAGGGCATGCTGATGCCCGCCATCTCCCGCTACATGACGCGCGAGCCGTACACGATCGCCGCGAGCGCCACGGCCGCAGCTGCACGCACGGTGATGCAGAGTCACCTCGTGAGACATCTGCCGATCGTCGACGGATCGGAGCTCGTAGGTCTGGTCGGCGATGCGGAGCTCGAGGCGATGAGCAAGGTGCCCGGTGCGGACCTTGGCAAGCTCGGGGTCGCGTCGGCGATGACCAAGCCCGTCACGGTCTGGGGCTCGGCCTCCCTCGACGAGGTCGCGGAGTTGATGGCCGAGAAGCGGTGCGATTGCGTCGTGGTCCTCGGCGGCCACGGGGTGCAGGGCATCTTCACGGCGACGGACGCCCTGCGCGCGCTGTCGGATCTGCTGCAGCGTGCCGCCGGCTGATCTCGTTGCGGAGAAAGCCAGCGACCTCGCGGACAAAGCCGGTGACCGAGGCCTCGGCGAACCGGTGCAGCGCCAGCGCATCGACCACCGCGCCGAACACGCCCAGCGGCGGCTGGTAGGTTCCATCGAAGTCGAGCTGGGTCTGGGTCGGTGACAGCGCGTACATGGTCAAGGTGGCAGCCATCGTGGGGAACCAGCCTGGCCGTCGCGGCGAGCTCCACGCCAGCGTGAGCGTGTGAGCCGGCTGGTGCAGGGGGGAGAGCGCCGGCTGGTTCGACACGACCTTGATCTCGATCTCGGCGGAGATCTCGATCGCACCGACCGTGACCCGGAGCTCGCTGCCGGCAGCGTGTGCCGCGCTCGTCACGGTGGCGCGGTGAAAGATCCCGCGGGGATCCGAGAGCAAGGTGTCGCGCACTGCCTCGTACGGCTGACCGACGTAGTCATCGCAGTGGAGCTCGCGCGACTTGGGCATGCCCAGGCTCTCTGCAAGTCAGCCTCCACGCGGGCGTCGGGGAAGCCGGCAATTCGTGCGCACCTCGAACCCGCCGACGCGATGCCTGCGCATTCAGCGGGCGGAGCTACGGGATTCGCCGATGGGCGAGATGGCACGCTGGCCGCAAGATCGGGCCCCCATGGCTGCTGTCTTCGCCCTGATCTTTCTCCCCGCCCTCGCCGCGATCGGTCTCATGATCGGCGCGTCGCAAGGGGTGGATTTCGGCACCGTCCTGGCGCTCGTGTGCTTCATCGCGATGGCGTCAGGCGTGTTCTACGGCAGCCTGCGGCTCGCCCAGAAGTGGGAAGCCGAGTGACGCGCTGATCAGTCCTTGGGCGCCGGGCCCCAGTCGACACCGGTCGCCGAGCCGCTCCACACCTTGACCGCCTTGCCGGTGCCATCGGCGTTCGCGATGAACACCCCCTGGCCCGCGCGGGCGAACGCGATCGCGCGGCCGTTCGGCGAGAATGCGGGCTCCTCGTTGTTGCCCTCGTTCTGCGTGATGCGGGTCATCGCCTTGTTATCGAGATCGAGCGTGACGATGTCGTAGTGGCCGCCATCACGCGTGGTGTACGCGATGATCCGCTTGCCGGCCTTCGGCGACCACGTCGGCGTGGTGTTGTAGCTGCCGTTGAACGAGACCTGCTTCGCGGATCCACCGCCGGCACCGACCACGAAGATCTGCGGGCCGCCGTTGCGATCGGAGACGAACGCGATCGAGCCGCCATCGGGTGACCATGCGGGCGAGGTGTCGATCGACTTGTCATTGGTGAGGCGCTTGATCACGCTGCCGTCGCTCGCGTTGATCACGTAGATGTCGGGGCTGCCGTCCTTGGACAGCGTCAGCGCGATCTTGCTGCCATCGGGCGACCACGCCGCGCCGGTGTTCATCCCCTGGTACGCCGAGATCTTCTTCGGGCGACCACCGCCGGCCGGGCCCACGTAGAGGTCCGGGTTGTTGCGCATGAAGCTCGTGTACGCGATCTGGCCGCCCGACGGAGAGAACGCGGGGAGCATGTTCGTGGAGCTGTTGTTCGAGACCGCGAACGCACCGTTGCCATCGAAGTCCATCGCGTAGATCGCGCTGCTCTTCTTGCCCTTCGCGGTGAACGCGATCTTCGAGCCGAAGAAGCCGGCCTCGCCGGTGTAGTACTTGACCACCTCGTTGCACCAACGATGCGTGATCGTCCGCGTCGTGGTGCCGGCGCGCTTGTACGTCTTGGTCAGCACCGCGGTGGTGCCCTTCGAGACCTCGTACAGGCGGAACTCGATGTCGCTCGCCGTGGCCTTGAACTTGATCACGCCGAGCGCGCCCACGTCCTTCCACTTCTGCTGCTCGATGCCCAGCCCCTCGGTCTTGAGGTCGGCGAGGAACGACGCAGGATCGAGAACCTTGAACACACCGGCGACGGACATGTCGAACGTCTCGACCTGTGCGATCTCCTTCGACACCGCATCGCCCTCGGGAGCCGTGGGCAAGGCGAGCGGGTAGGTGCCCTTCTTCTGGGCGTTGACATCGATCACGACGCCGTCGTCGGCGCGCGCGGGGACTTCACCCACGGCGAGCACGAGGCTCAGCGCGAGTGCTACTCGGACGACTTGACGGTGAACTTGAAACATATCCACTTGGTGGTTAGCTGCTTGAGCAGGTGCGTAGGCACCTCTTCAGGCTTCTCGTTGCGCTTCTGCTTCAGGTCCTTCAGTGCCGACTCCGCGAGGGTCGCGATGTCGTCGTCGCCTTTGATCTGAAACTTGGTCTCGGGGATCTTGCCGTCTGCGGTGAGGTGGATGCAACCCACCGGGGGCGTGGCGCCCGATTTTGCGAGCTCGGGTGAGGACCAGGCGAGATCCACCACGAGGCGCTGGAAGTATGGATCGCCCTTGGTGACATCGCCGATGCCGAACTCGCTGCCATCGAACGCGCCGATGTTGGTGGTCGGCTCGCCGGTCTCCATGTCGGAGTCCACGCGCTTGAAGTCCTTCAGCGGGTCCTTGCTGACCTTGTCCTGCGGCTTGTCGGGCTTCTTGTCGTCGGGCTTCTTCTCGTCGGGCTTCTTGTTCTCGTCGTGCGAGATCCCGTCGGGCTTGACCTCGGGCGGCGGCGGCGCCTTCTGCTTCTGCGGCTGCTTCGGCGCGTTCGGCTTCTTGTAGGCCAAGGACGCCTCGATGGCCTCCATGTTGTCGAGCGGCGGGCCGGCCTCGGGGGCCGAGTCCGCGAACACCACGGTCGGGACGATCAAGGCCGCGCACAGCGCCAGTGCGCCGAAGCCCGCGAACATGTGCATCTCGCTCTCGCGCATATCTACTTAGACGTCCGTCACTTCGGCTTGATTTGATCCAGCTCGCCGAGCCGGGTCGCGAGGTTATCCTCGGCTTCTGTGAGCATCATTACTTTCTCGACCCCAGCGTCCTTTGCGACCGCCATCGCGGTGATGACCACGCCATAGGGCAACGCGGTATCCGCCTCGATGTAGAGCTCGCTCTCCTTCTTGACGCGCTCGTTGGCCGCGAGCTTCACCTTCAGATCCTGCCATGTGACCTGGGTCCCGCCGAGAAAGATCCGGTTGGTCTTGTCGATCGAGAGCACCAGCTTGCCCTCGGGATCTTCGATGTTCTTCGCGGTGACCTTGGGCAGATCGAGATCGACACCGGTGTTCATCATCGGCGCCGTGATCATGAAGATGATCAACAGCACCAGCATGACGTCGACCATCGGCGTCACGTTGATCTCGGAGTTCAGCTCTCCGTCTCCACCACTGCTCATCCCCATGGCCGCTCCTACCGCAGGAAGTGCCGCTTGATGATGTTGAGGTAGTCCTGCTCGAAGGTCTCCATCTCGGAGCGCAGGCCCCGGATCCGCCGCTGGAAGTAGTTGTACGCCATGACGGCGGGGATCGCGGCGACCAGGCCGATCGCGGTGGCGAACAGCGCCTCGGCGATGTGCGGGCCGACGACTTTGAGCGTCGCAGCGCCGGAGGCCTCACCGATCTCGACGAAGGCGAACAGGATGCCGACCACCGTGCCGAACAGCCCGATGAAGGGGCCAGCCGAGCCCGTGGTCGCGAGGAACGCGACCATCGACTCGAGCTTGCCGGTCTCCACCGTCTGCGCACGCCGGAGCGCACGCTCGATGTTGGACAGGTTGCCCTCGCGATCCTCCTTGAGCTGATCGTCGCTCGCGAGCTTCGCCAGCTCGGTGTACCCGGCGACGAACATCTGCGAGATCGGGCTGTTCCGCAGCGCCTGCGCTTGCTTGTAGATCTGCTCGATGTCCCGCGACTTCCAGAACGAGTCCAGGAACCGGTTGGACTCCTCCGACGCCCGCCGCAAGTACAGCGTCTTGTAGATGATGATGTACAGGCCGATCACAAACATGATCGCCAGGATGATCATCACGGTCTTGACGATCCAATGCGCCTGGTTGAACAGGTGCACGATGTCCAGGCCCGCTCCGATCGCTGATGTCGCCGAAAACCCTGGCATATCGAGTTTTTGGGCAATAACACGCGTCCCGACTGCCGGTCAAATCGACGAGACGGCATGATGGGCAGCGGATGAAGGCCGTCACCACGTCCACCATGAGTGCGATCGCACAGGTCGTCGCTGGCGTGTGCGCCCTGGTCTCGGCCACAGGCTGCACGCAGGTCGATGGCGGTGCGGTCGAGCTGTCGTGGAAGCTCCGCCCGGCCAGCAGCTCGTTGCCAGACAAGTTCGTCAACTGCAACTCGGGGCAGGACGGCACCAGTCCGGTGACGCGGATTCGGCTGGATTGGGAGGTGGTAGGGCGGAGTAGCGGGTTCGCATCGTGGCGCTGCGACGACAACCACGGTGTAACCGGATTTGATCTACCCGAGGGCGAGGCGTTGCTTTCGGTCACACCTGAGTGTGCGGAGGGCCCTGCTGACCCACAGACCTACACCGCGCCTGCGCCAGAGCAGCGTCGCGTGATCCTGGGTGATACCGTGAGCTTGGGCGCGGTGGAGCTGATCCTGCAGGTGTCCTACTGTGGTCAGCAGCCGTGTATCTGCACGTAGTTTGCGAGAGATCACAGGGTCGGGCACCATGCTGGCGCGGCGATTGCCTTAGTGTCGACAAGTGAAGCAACCTACGGTCGCGTCGTCTGATACGTGGCCTAGTAACGTACGTACCGGAAGGAAGAGCTCAATGAAGAACCTTGTCCTAGGAAGCATGATGGCGGTGATGGTCTCGCAGGCTGCGGGCTGCATCATCACCACGAGCAACGATGAATATGCGGTCGTCAACGCCACGTGGGACCTCAAGTCCAACGCGGGGACGAGCATCCCGTGCCCGCCAGGCACGACCACCGCGGCGGTCTACGCCCAGGAGGTAGACACCAGCTACCGCCTGATCGGGACCCCGTTCATCGACCTGTACAACTGCGACGATGGCGTCGGTGTCAGCGATCCGCTGCCGCCGAGCGTCTACCAGGTCTGGGTCGAGCTGACCGGCGACAGCGGCAACAACGTCTACGCGTCGTCGACGTCGCGTAACGAAGCCGCCGCCACCGAGCGGTTCCCGGATGGCTACTTCCTGAACGTGCTCGACGCCGATCTGCCGTTCAAGACCACGCTGTACTCCGACGCGGGTTACTTCCAGTTCGACTGGGATCTCCGCGACACCGCGACCAACGCGGCGCTCGACTGCACCACCGGTGCGGTGCCCAAGGTCGGTCTCGTGTCGACCTTCTCGGGCACGTCGATGGCGTTCGACGACCAGTTCCAGTGCGGCGAGCACTACGGTCTGTCGGGCAACTTGCTCCAGGGCACCTATCGCGTCGATGTCCAGGCGATCAACACGGCGACCCCGGCGCAGGGCCTCGGCCCGATGACGACGATCCCGAGCGCTTCGATCGCCGGACCGAACAAGGTCACGGAGCTCGGCTCGGTCGTGGTCAAGGTCGACTGATCTCGCCTGATCTCGCCTGATCGGACCCGGCCGACGTCGGCTGAGTCGCCCGGCGCCCGCGCTTCTTCGGAAGTGGCGGGCGTTGTGGTTTTCGGAAGGATGCTAAGGTCACCTCGTGAGCCAGCGTCGGCGGTTCCAGTTCAGCAGCCTCGGGATCACGCGAGGCGCGCTGATCATCTTTGGGATCTCGGTCGGCCTGTCGCTGGTCTGGATGATGTGCGAGCCGGCCGCCAAGGCCACGCTCACCGAGTACGTGGTCGCCTCGCCCTCGCAGATCTTCGAGCGCGGGCGGGTGTGGACGATCCTGACCAGCCCGTTCCTCGAGGTCGAGTTCTTCCAGCTCCTCCTCCAGGGCTTCATGATGTTCATGTTCGTCCCGACCCTCGAGCGGTTCTGGGGCACGGCGCGGTTCTACCGGTTCGTCGCGGCCACCTCGATCATCGGGCTCCTCGTCGGGGTCGGGGTCGGCCAGCTGCTCGGCACGGATGTCCCGATCCACGGCCTGGGGCCGTTCACCTGGGGCACCGTGGTCGCGTACGGCATCGTCTACGCGCGCCAACCGGTCCAGATCTTCGGGGTCTTGCCGCTGACCGGCAAGCAGATGATGTACGGCTTCATCGCGTTCCTCGCGGTGTTCGTCCTGCTCCAGCAGAAGTGGCAGGAGGGCGCGTCGTTCGCGGGCGCGATGGTCACCGCGGCGGTCATGGTCTCGAAGCGCTGGAGCCCGGGCCTCGTGTGGAAGCGGTGGCGGATCCAGCGGGCGCGGGCGAAGCTGACCGTCCTCCAGGGCGGCGCGCCGAAGCCGCCCAAGCGCGACGAGCAGAAGTGGCTGAACTGACTCGAACTTGCCCCACGACCACGTGGCCCCGCTGAGCCCCGACGAAGATCCCCCGAACTCCCGGGCAAGCTCTAACTAGTGGTACGGTGCTCGTGATGGAGCCAGAGGAAGGGTCCGCATTCGAGTCCGGTACCGGGCTGACCACCCTGTTCGAGGGCGAGTGGGCCACGGTCCGCCGCCTTCGCAAGGGCAAGCTCGTCGTGACCAACGGTCCCGACCAGGGCAAAGAGGTCGAGATCAACAAGCCGCGCGTCACCGGCGGTCGCAGCATCATCAGCGACCTGGTCGTGCAGGACAAAGCGGTCTCGGGCTCGCACTTCGAGGTCAGCGCGCGCGATGACGGATACCGGCTGCGCGATCTCAACTCGCGCAACGGCATCTTCGTCGGCGAGCTGCGGATCCGCGAGGTGTTCCTCCGCCCGGGCACGATCTTCCGGATCGGCCACACCAACATCCAGTTCCAGACGCTCCAGGATGTCGTCGAGATCGAGCTCTCGAAGAAGGATCGCTTCGACGCGATGCTCGGCGCCTCGCCGGCGATGCGCGAGATCTTCGCGCACCTCGAGAAGGTGGCCCCCAGCGAGCTGACCTGCCTGATCACCGGCGAGACCGGCACCGGCAAGGAGATGGTCGCGCGCGCGCTCCACAACGCCTCCGGCCGCAAGTCCAAGCCGTTCGTCGTGCTCGATTGCGGCTCGATCCCGCGCGAGCTGATCGAGTCCACGCTGTTCGGTCACGAGAAGGGCAGCTTCACCGGCGCCCACGCCCAGCACGATGGCTGCTTCATGCAGGCCAACGGCGGCACGATCTTCCTCGACGAAATCGGCGAGCTCGACATCACGCTGCAGCCCAAGCTGCTGCGCGTGCTCGAGCAGCGCGAGATCAAGCGGGTCGGCGGCGATCGCACCCACAAGGTCGATGTCCGCGTGCTGGCCGCGACCAACCGGGACCTCCGCGAAGAGGTCAACAAGGGCACGTTCCGCGAGGATCTGTACTTCCGCCTCTCGGTGGTCCACGTCGAGCTGCCGCCGATGCGCGAGCGTCGCGAGGACATCCCGGGCCTCGCGAATCACTTCCTCCGCGAGGTCGCCTCGCGCCGCGGCATGACCATGTCGTGGTCGCAGGATGCGATGGCCGCGATGATGAATCACTCGTGGGCCGGCAACGTTCGCGAGATGCGCAACGTCGTCGAGCGCGCGGCCGCCCTGTCGGATGGCCCCGTGATCACGCGCGCGGATCTGGTGTTTGGCCGCGAGATGGGACCGTCGCTGATGGTCAGCCACGATCTCGCGCAGGCCGGTGCGCAGGCCGCCCAGCGCGCCGCCGCGAAGCTCGCTGGCGTGGATCTGCCGGTTCAGCAAGGCCCGGCGATCTTCGATGCGGCGCTGCTCAAGGCCGGCCTCGGCTTCAAGCAGGCGAAGCAGACGGTGGTCGATGCGTTCGAGATCGCGTACCTCGGCGCGCTCATGCTCCGCAACGACGGCAACATCACGCGATCTGCGCAGGAAGCGGGCCTCACGCGCTATCACCTGCGCGAGCTCTTGAAGCGTCACGGCCTCAAGGGCGGCGACGTCGAGTAGCGGCCTACGTCAGGGCTTGGAGAGGTGACGTGGTCGTGGTCGTGGAGGTTGACGTAGTCGTGGAGGTTGACGGCGACGGTGTCGTGGACCTCGGCGATCCTCGTTGACCAAGAACCGTTGCCGAAAATCGGAACATCCGGTTCTCGTT
Organism: Myxococcales bacterium; assembly: GCA_016720595.1. Taxonomy (GTDB): domain Bacteria; phylum Myxococcota_A; class Polyangia; order Haliangiales; family Haliangiaceae; genus JABFXX01. Next base: position 104,209 of record JADKKI010000011.1, on the reverse strand, counting down.
CAGGTTCCGCTTCACTAACCGACGATTCTCTGGCGTTGCACGGGGAAGCCGAAGTCCACGCCGCCGTCGCCGTCAACCTACACGACCACGACCACGACCACGTCAACCTCATCGTCAACGCTGTCACGTTCCTGCACAACCATCGTGCAGAATTGCGGATAGCTCTTACGCGAGCTGCTGGTGCACCACGCGGACGAGCTCCGCGGCACCGATCGGCTTGGCGTACACGGAGACATCCTCGCCCAGCCCCGGCGGATCGAGCGCCGCGGTCAGCACCATCAGGCGGGTGCTCGGGCTCCTGCGGCGGGCCTCGCCGAGCAGGTCGTCGCAGGTGCCCTCGGCCAGGTTGAGGTCGCTGATCATCAGGTCGAACCGTTCGGCCTGCTCCAGCTCGTGCAGGGCATCGCGGGAGGTCGCACACCCGAACACATCGTGGCCCGCGCGGCGGAGGATCCTGGTCAGCGCCCGGAGGAGGTCGGGATCGTCTTCGACGAGGATGATCCGTCTCGAGGGCATGCACTCACAGTAGAGAGCTTGGCCTCACGAGATCCGGTAGCGATCGGGTAGCGCACAGGTCCGCTTGGGGCGCTCGTCAGGACAGCCGCTCCATGATCTCGTCGCGCGAGGCCACGCCCTTGTCGATCAGGAGTGCCAGTAATTTGCGCAGCACCTCCTCGTCACGGGCCACCAGCGCCTCGAGCCGCGAGATCCGGTTCTGCAGGGCATCGATCTCGGCATCCCGGAGCTGGCTGCCGGAGAGCGTCGGCGGGGCGGTGCGCTGCGGGTATCCCCGGAGCTCGTTGCCCAGCTCGTTGTTGGTGACGTTCGGGGGCTGCTGGGTCGCCCGGCGGGGGCGCTCCGGAGGCGGGGGGTTGTGCAGCTCCAGCATGTCCGGAGAATCGAAGGCGATGCCGATGCCGGCGTCCGAGCGGTGGGTGCCGCCGTGATACTTCGCGAGCGCGCGCTGCATCTGGCGCGGCCCCGCGACGTACGGGCGGATGTTGCGCTGGGTCCTGATCCGAAGCTCGTCGGTCAGGCCGATGTTCGTGGGATCGACCATCGCCACGTCGAGGAACTTCCCCTGCGCATCGAACGCCACGATCTGGTGCTGGCGCGCCATCTCGTCGGAGATCAGCGAGGTCACCGAGTTCGGGATCTCGAGGTGATCGAGATCCGCCGCCGGAAGCCCGAGCTGGCGGCCGAGGACCTGCAGCAGCTCCTCCTCCGCGATCAGGTTCATCTCGACGAGCGTCTTGCCGAGGGACCGCCCCCAGCGCCGCTGGTCCGCGAGCGCGGAGCGCAGGCGTGCCTCGTCGAGGACGCCCGCTTCGATCAACATCTCGCCGAGCTTCTTCCGCGCCATGGGCTCTCCGGTCAGTTGGCGGGCACTACCGTCGCCTTGCCCGTGGCGGCGAGCGTACCGAGGAACTTCACGGCTTGCTGCTTCGCGGCGGCAATGTCGAACACCACGAAGTGCCCGTCCGAGCCGGGTCGCTGCTTGAACTGGGCGAGCACGGCAGTCGCTCCGTTGAGGTTGTCGGTGATCGGGGCGGTCTTGATCGTCCGGCCGCGGAGCGTGAGCCCGAGGACCTCTTTCTGGTCGGCCTCCTGGACCACGTCTCCGCCGAGAGCGGTGGCGAACGCCTCGATCCCGACGTTCGGCGAATAGGTGTCCGTGAAGCCCTCGGTCTGGAAGATGTTCCGCGGCGTGATGCCGGGCACCGGGTGCCGCACCATCAGCGGAGCGTAGTTCGCCGGATCCGAGCGCTCGACCCACATCTGCACGAGGGCCAAGGACGGGTTGTTCTCGTCCACGGGCTCGTCACGCAGGAAGGTCTCGACCAGCGCCGGGATGTTGAGCGGCTTGGTCTTGTTGAGGAGGTTCAGGTACAGGAGCCCGGCGGTGCCCGAGAGCACGGCGCCCTTGCACGCCGGCTCGAACGCGACGAAGCCGGGGCCCGTGAGCCCGCCCTGGGAGTGCCCGAAGAAGAACACCTTGGTGGGATCGAACGTGATCGTGCGGCCCGCGTCGGAGATCGAGATGCCCTCCGCGAGCCGGAGCTGCGAGAACGCATCGGCGTAGCCCTGGAGCGCGTTGTCGCGAGCGGCGAACACGTTGCCGAAGTTGAAGAAGTCGAGCTCCGGGTTCCCGCCGGGATTGCGCGGGCCGTGGAGGACCTGGTCCATCGAGATCGTCGCGATCCCCTCGACCGCGAGCCGCTCCGCGGTGCCGTCGTCGACGCCCGACAGGTAGTCGCCGCCGGTGCCGTGCGAGTAGATCGCGATCGGGAACCCGCCGGAAGGCACCGGGCCCGCGGGGACCGCGAGCGAGAACCGCAGGGTCTCCATGCGCACCTGTGTGGCCGCGCCGCTCGCCCCGACCTTGACCTCGCCGCTCGGCGCGTTCTTGTACGGTGGATCGCCGGCCTGGAAGTTCGGCGCGGAATACGTGCCGGTGAACACCGTCATCGCGGTCAGCACGTTCAACACCACGACGTCGGCGGCGACGGGGGCGGGCGCCTCGAGCACACCCTTGCGCAGCGCCCCGGCGATCGCGGTGGCGTGCTGCGTGGTGAACACGGCCGCGGTGGCCACGTCCGCGCGCTCGTCATCGCCAGGCTCGTCGAGGAGATCGAGCAGTGGCTGATAGATCTCTCGTGCGTGCACGATCTCCGCCGTGGCGTCACTACCCACGAGCTTCGTCATCTCCGGTGCGGCGCCGATCGCTCCGCCGCCCGCGCTCGTGACGCGCGTGGTGATCACGAGCGCGTAGGTGGTGCCCTCGTCGAGAGGGAACCCGGGGTAGGGCCGCACCACGAGGTTGTCGGTGCCGATCGTCTGGGTGCCGACGGCGCGGAACGTCACGACGATCGGCGTACGCTGGCCGCGATCGGGCGACGCGGGATCGACGTTGACCAGATACACCGACGCCGCCGGCGTGAGCGAGGCCGCCGGATCGGGGAGGCTCGCCGGATCGAGCGGCCCGGTGAACCGGGCGAACATCGCGGCGTTCAGGCTGAAGCCATCGAGGCTCTCCGCCGCGGCGCGGATCTGATCGACCAGCAGCGCATTGGTGGGGAACAGCGACAGATCGAGGGTGCCATCGGTGTGGCGGCGCAGATCGTTCGGGAACGGCAGGTCGTAGAAGTCGTCCGCGGCCGAGGCGCCGGGCACCGCGAACTTCGCCTGCGTCGTGCTGCCGTCATCGCAAGCCGCGAGGCCGAGGAGCCCGAGGAGCCCGAGCACGCGGGGCACCCGGGGCACGACGTTGGCGACACCCTGACGAAGCATGGCGGCGACCGTAGCACCGACCACGCCGTCAGAAGGTGAGCACGACCACACCGCCCGCCGCGAGACCGCCGCCGACCCCCGCCGTCGCGATCGCCCAGTTCGGGTGATCCATGATCAGCAGCGCCGCCGCGGTCCCGCCGAGCCCGATCGCGAGCCCGGTGATCGTGAGCGCCTTGCCGATCCGCCGGCGAGATCGTCGCTGGGTGGCGAGCTCGCGCTTGTTGATGCCCACCACGGTCTTGAGGGCGCTGGCCTTGAGGGCCGCGTCGTCGGGGAGCGCGGCCGGGATCTCGTTGAGCAGGGCGATCGTGGCGAGGGTCGCCTCGGTCATCGCCTCGTTGACGGTGCAGACATCGCAGCGCTCGGACTTCTGCGCGAGCACGCGACCGGTGTCGGTGCGGACCAGCGTGACCACGTAGCCAAAGCTCGTCCCCGAGCCGTTGAGCGCGGCGAGCAGCACGAGCTGCGCCTGGGTCTGCGTGCGCACCTCGACGAGGCAGTCCCCGACCAGGCAGCCCTCCGTCCACTTGGTGGAGAACTTCATCCGGTCGCGCATCTGGGCGCGGTTCGAGAGCCAGTACTGGTTGGTATCGAGCTGCTGCTCGAGCTGCTGCTCGAACTTGGCCTTGAGATCATCGGACACGCCATCGACGCGGACGTCGAGGATGCCGACCATCCGGCGAGACTCGGGCGGTGGCCGATCAGGGACGGGCGCCGGCCTCGGCGGTGCGGGCCTGGGCGGCTCGGCCTTGGGCGGCTCGGGGGCGGGCGCGGGCGCCGGGACCTTGGGCTCGGCTGGCTTCTTGGCCTCAGGCGATCGCTTCTTGTCTGGACCCTTGGCGTGCGCGGTCCCAAGCGCTGCGCCGAGCGCGACTCCCACCACCACCAACCCCACCCACCAGCCCCGCAGGGATGACGGGACGGGCGTCACGCCTCGTCTACTTGGAGGACGAACTGCTTCATCAGCCCATCGATCATGAGGTTCCGGTCCGGATCCTTGTACTTGCCGTCCCGCCAGCCGCTCTGGACCTCGTCGTACCGCTTGTGGACGTCGGCGATCCCCGTCTTGTAGACGCCGACCTTCTTGATGATGTCCTTCTGGTTGCGGATGAAGTAGCTGATCATCGAGGCGCCCGCAGCGACGGTGAGAACGAGCCCGAGCGGGCCGCCGATCGCGTACCGGAGGCCGATCCGGAGGGCGATCACGAGGCCCGCGCCGATCGCCATCTTCTTGGTACCGGTGCCGTCGACGACCGAGTCCTTGGCCATCGCGAACGAGGTGGTTCCCGACGCGATCAGGAGGGCGATGAAGTTGCCCTTCCGGGTGGTCCAGCCCCGGTCGTAGTACTCCTTGATCGCCTGCTTCAGGAACGCGTCGAACGAGCTGTACAGCCCCTGCGCGCCCTCGACAGGTGCCTTCGACGGTTCTGCCACACCGGAAGGATACCACCAAGGCTTCGTTTGACAGGGGTAGCCGCGTCGCACAGATTCGAGGGCATGACCGTCGCGCACCACCCCCGGATGACGCTGTACCTGGCGTTCGCGTGCATCCTTGGCGCCGGCCGGGCCGCGCACGCAGACCTCACCACGGGGCGCGACAAGCTGGTCGCGGGTGAGTACAAGACCGCGGTCACCGAGCTGAACAAGGTCGTCGGCAAGGATCGACCGGCCGCCCGCCTGTTGCTCGCGCGGGCGCAGGCCGCGATGGGGGACTACGCCGCCGCCGAAGCGACGCTCACGCCGCTGACCTCCGGCAAGGATGCCTCGGCCGCCGAGGCGCGGATGGATCTGGCCGATGTCCGCGTGAAGACCGGGCACCTCGTGGAGGCGCGCAAGGATCTCGAGGCGCTGTTCAAGGAGCGCCCAGACGATCGCGGCGTGCGGACCGCGCTCGGCCTCGTCCGGTACTGGCAGGGCGAGACCCTCCCCGCGAAGGCCCTGTTCGACGAGACGATCAAGGAATCCGATGCGCAGAAGCTGAACCTCGACGACGCACCGACGCTGCTCCAGCTCGCGATCGCCGCGCGGTACACCGCGCAGTTCCAGCTCTCGAACGATGCGTTCCGCGAGGCGCTCAAGCTGAACCCACAGCTGACCGATGCCGGCGTGGAGTGGGCGGATCTGTTCCTCCAGAAGTACGCGGCGCCGCTGGCCGAGCAGACGCTCGAGGAGGTGTTCAAGGTCAACCCGAACCACCCCGAGGCTCACGCGGCGATGGCCGAGGTGATCGTCGAGACGCGCTATGACCTCGCGGCGGTGCGCCATCACGTGGATGCCGCGCTCGCGGTCAATCCCAAGAACACGCGCGCGCTCAAGGTCCAGGCCTCGATCAGCATCGATCAGAACCAGTGGGACGCCGCGAAGAAGACGCTCGACGGGGTGCTCGTGATCAACCCGCAGGACGTCGAGGCGATCGCGATGAAGGCCACGATCGCGTGGCTGCGAGATGACACCGCCACCTACGACGCCGAGCGCAAGAAGGCGTTCGCGGTCAACCCTGCGTACGCCGAGCTCTACCGGATCGTCGCCCGGTCGGCCGTGCGCGAGCATCGCTACGTCGAGGCGATCGAGCTCGAGAAGGAAGCCGTGAAGCTGAAGCCGAGCTTCTACGAGGCGATGGCCGGTGCCGGGCTCGGATATCTGCGCCTCGGGATGGAGAAGGAGGGCCTCGAGTGGATCGAGAAGTCGTGGGTCGGGGACCAGTACAACGTCCGCACGTACAACACGCGCGATCTGTTCAAGACCACGATCCCGAAGGACTACTCGATCGCCACGACCAAGAGCTTCCGCATCCGGTACGCCAACGAGGAGCGGCCCGTGCTGTCGCGGTTCCTCGAGCCCACGATGGAGCGCGCGTTCGCGGACATGGTGCGGCGCTATGGCTTCACGCCGACCTTGCCCACCACCCTCGAGCTCTACGCGGATCGCACCGACTACGCGATCCGCACCGTCGGCCTGCCGGATCTCGGCGCGCTGGGCGTGTGCTTCGGCAAGGTGATCACGGCGATGTCGCCGGCCACCGGTGACATCAACTGGGGCATGGTGCTGTGGCACGAGCTCGGCCACGTGTTCGCGATCCAGCTGTCGAACTCGCGCGTGCCGCGGTGGTTCACCGAGGGGCTCAGCGAGTACGAGACCCTGGTCGCCAACCCGTCATGGCGCCGCGAGAACGATGCGGACCTCTACGGCGCGGTCGCGAACAACACGCTGCCCTCGATCGGCGCCCTGAACTCCGAGTTCATGCAGCCCGACACCAACGCCGTGGTCGTCGCGTACTACCAGTCCGCCGTCACGATCGAGTTCCTCGTCCAGAACTATGGCTTCGGCAAGATCGTCGAGGCGCTCAAGCTCTACGGCAAGGGCAAGGAGACCCCCGAGGTGCTCCAGAAGATCACCGGCAAGTCGATCGCCCAGCTCGACGCCGACTTCCGGGCGTATCTCGACATCCGCCTCAAGCCCTATGCCGGCACGTTCAAGCTGCCGACCCGCGGCTTCGACGACGTGACCAAGCTCGAGATCGCCGCCGACGCCGCACCGAAGGACGGCAAGGCCCGCGCGATCGTGGCGCTCGGCTACTACTACGGCGGCGAAGCGGACAAGGCCGCGAGCCAGGCCGCGGCCGCGCTCGTCCTCGATCCCAAGCAGCCGTACGCGCGCTACATCCTCGCCGAGGTCGCGCTGCACAAGAACGACGCCGACAAGGCCAAGCAGATGTTCGTCAGCCTGATCGCCGACGGTCACGACAACTACGATCTGCGCACGCGGCTCGCGCAGATCGCGCAGCAGGACAAGGACACCACCGAGGTGGAGAAGCAGCTGTGCGCCGCGAAGAAGCTCGACCCGGAGCGCAGCTACCCGTATCAGGAGCTCGCGGGCCTCTACAAGAAGGCCGGTCAGATGCAGCGGAGCCTGACCGAGCTCGAGCACTATGCGTTCCTCGAGCAGATGGAGCTCGCGCCGCTGAAGGAGCTGATCCTCGAGTACACGAAGCTCGCGAACTGGCCCAAGGTCAAGACGTACGCCGAGATGGCGACGTACATCGCCCCGGCCGATCCGGACGTCCTCATGGGCCTCGGTCGCTCGAGCCTCGAGCTCGGCGACGGCACGAAGGCCCTGTTCGCCTACGACACCATGCTCCTCATGACCCCGGCGCCGCGCCGCCCGGCGCTCGTCCATCTCGGCCGCACGCGCGCGCTGATGGCGATGAACAAGAAGGCCGACGCCAAGGCGGCCCTGGCCCTCGCGATCAAGACCGAGCCGGAGAACGCGGAAGTCATCGAGCTCAAGGCGAAGCTCAAGTAGGGACGCCAGGGGACGGTTTCAACTTGAGCAACTTGCGATCGCCAAGTCGCTGATTGTCCTACGGGCGATTGATCTGCGCACGCGTGCGCGCTGCTGCGCGCCGGATGTCTACGTGGCCACGCGCCCGCTCTGAACGGTCGGTCTGCGGATCACCCTTTGCGTAATACGTGCATATGCCATATCGTGATGTGTATGGCAGTGGACCGCTTGAGCGTGACGGTTCCGAGCGAGCTCGGAGCGGCCCTCCGATCCCTCGCCGAGCAGCGCGGGGAGACGGTCTCGATGATCGTCACGGAGGCGATCGCACATCGGGTTCGGCTTGCCGCCCTGGATCTGGCGCTCGCCGAAGCCGATCGACTCCACGGTGCAGTTTCCCCGGACACCATCATGATCGCCGAGCGCGAGCTACGCGCCACGAGGCACGTTCCGGCGCAAAAACGCCCGTCCCGCCGCCGCCCCGGCCGATGAGCCAGCTGATCCTGGATGCTGGCGCCTTCGTCGCCTTCGAGCGAGCGGACGTGGCGGTCCGAGCTTGGTTCGCGGCGGCACGACGACTCGAGGACGAGCTGGTGACCACCTCGCCCGTGGTCGCCCAGGTCTGGCGCGATGGGCGACGTCAGGCGTTGCTCGCGAAGCTCCTCACCGCAACGCGTGTGGACGCGCCGGACGAGGCTGCCGCACGCCGCGCGGGGGCGTTGCTCTCGCAGACGCGGGCCCGTGACGTCGTCGATGCTCTTGTGGTCTGTCTCGCGCGCGATGGAGATACGATTCTCACGTCGGACCCCGACGATCTCGCCAGGCTGCTCGCCGCCACCCGCGTCCGGGCGACCATCGTCAAAGTCTAAGAGCTGAACGCGCCGTCCGCGGCGCGAGGCGACCTCAGCCCGCGAGCAGCCGCTGCATGGTGTCGATCACCTGGCGCAGCCGCATCGGCTTGTCGAGGAAGATGTTGGCGCCTGCGTCGAGGGCCGAGCGGCGCGCGGCATCGCCACCGGCGGACACCGCGATGATCGGCAGATCGGTGAGGCCGAGCTCGGTGCGCGCCTGCATGATCACGCGGGGGCCATCGAGGATCGGCAGGTAGACGTCGATGATCAGGGCGTCGAACTTCTCCTTGCGGAGGATCTCCACGGCGGCGCGGCCGTCCTCGGCGTTGCGGAACACGAAGGAGACACCACCGAAGTCACGCCGTGCGGAGCCGCGCAGGCCTTCGGTGATCAGCTGCGCGACGTGCTTGTTGTCCTCGACCACCAGCACGCGGAACAGACGCGACACCGTCTTGGGATCGCGGCTCTTGATCTTGTCGATCACGCCGGCGAGCGCATCGCGAGCAGGGCCGGGCTCGAACTCGATCCCCGCGCCCGCATCACCTTCGGCGTGACCATCCTCGCGCTTCCACCGCACCACGCCCTCGATCGAGATCGGCTCGAGCAGCCCGGGGAAGCTCAGCACGAGCTGGACCCGCGTGCCGATCGGCAACGCGCGGTTGGTGGCGACGAACGTGCCGCCGGTCGACAGGTTCTCCGTGAAGTCACCGACGAGGTCGTCGGCACCTTCGTACTCGACGAAGAGCGTCACGGCCTCCCGTGAATCGCGCCGTTTCTCGTCGTCGGACATCTGCTTGTTTAATGATCTCAGGGCGCTCGCACGATCGCAAGATCATGCGCCGGAACGCTGGGCCGGGACCCGCACGGTGAATGTCGTACCTCTGCCGACGGTGCTCGCGACCTCGACGTCTCCGCCATGATCCCGGACGATCTGCTGCGTCAGGGCCAGCCCCAGGCCATTTCCGCCGTCCTTGGTGGAGAAGAACGGGTCGAACAGACGTGGCAGCACGTCCGAAGGGATCCCCACGCCGGAGTCCTCGACCTCGATGATCACGCGGTCTCCGTCGGGGCGCGTCCGCAGGATCACCCAGCCTTTGCCCTTGACGGCGACGGCATCGGCGGCGTTGCGGACGAGGTTGATCAGGCACTGTCGGATCTGGCCGGCGTCGATCTGCCCCACCAGCTCCTCGCTCGACAGCTCGGTCGTGAGGACGACCTGACGTGCTGCGAGATCCTCGCGCACGAACGCGGCGAGGGCGGAGACCATGGCGTTGATCGGCTCGGCGGCGAGCTTCGGCTTGGGCAGGCGCGCGAACGCCAGGTACTCCTCGGTGATCACGGTCAGCCGATCGACCTCGCGGTGGATCGATCGGCACAGGCTCCGCGCCTCCTCGGCATTCGGCACGGCACCGAGCTCCTCCTCGAGCAGCTCGGTGTTGAGCCCGATCGACGACAGTGGATTGCGCACCTCGTGGGTGATCATCGCGGCCATCTTGCCGACCGCGGCCAGCCGCTCCGCCCGGACCCGTTCGCGCTCGCGCTCCTCGACCGCGCGCCCCATCGAGTTGAATTCGCGCGCCAGATCGGCGACCTCGGCGGGGCCCTTCTCGGGGATCCGGCTCGCGTAGTCACCCGAGGCGATCCGGCGGGCGGCATCGCGCAGCCGCGACAGCGGGCGCAGCGTGATCACGACCCAGATCGTGATGCACAGGCCGAGCAGCACCGCGGCGAGGCCGAGATAGATCGTGCGCAGGCGCAGCGTGTGTTCGTTCTGCTCGAGGGTGTGCGTGGTCTGCGAGACGTTGCGGTCGAGCTGCTCGGACAGGCCATTGGCCTTCTGCATCAGCTTGCGCTCCTCGGCGCGGAGCTTCTGCAGGGTGTCGAACGCTCCCTGCTGAGCCGTGTCCCAGGTCTCGGGCTTGCCGATCATGATCGAGGCATTGACCTGGGCGTACGAGGCATCCAGGGCAGCGACCGCGGCCTCGAGGGTCTCGATCTTGGGCCGGGTCACGGCGAACTGCTTGGGATCGACCTCGACCAGCTGCTCGACCGTATCGAGGATGCGCCGGAGGGTCTGGAGGGCGCGATCCCGGTTGGCGCGCGAGTTTCGCAAGGCGAGCCGCGCGACCTGCGCGTTGGACTCGTCGAGTAGCCGCTCCTCGAGGTAGTTACGGAGATCGTCCTGCCGGCGGGCGAGGTCCTTGCTGGCGAGGGCGAGCGGGACGTAGCCCTTGCCGATCAACGTGACCTGGTCCTCGACCTGGCTCATGTTGAACACCACCGTGGCGGTGATCACCCCGAACGTGACGGTGAGCGCGGCAAAGCCGAGGAGGATCCGCGCTGAGAGGGTACGCATGGGGGGTGGCGCCTACACCGTAACCTGGCGCATTCCTGGGGGCCACCTGGCGATCAGCCGCCCGCCTGGACGTGTATACTAGGGGCTCGATGCGAGCACTTTCCTCTAGTTGGCGGGTCGGTCCGATCTTCGTCTTGGCCGTCCTGATGCTCGGTTTGGTGAGCTCGCCGGCGTTCGCGGGCAAGCCCACCGTGGCGGTCCTCGGCCTCGAGGTCGTCGATCCCACCGGCCAGATCGATCAGACAACCACCGCGGTTGCCCGAGATCTGACCGATGCCCTGCGCTCGCGCGCGAAGATCCCGAGCGGTCCGTACCAGTTCCAGCCGGGCAGCGAGAAGGAACTGATCGACGAGAAGCTGATCAAGAACTGCGACAACGAGGCCGTCTCCTGCATGGCGCAGATCGGCAAGGATCTCGGCGCGGACTTCCTGATCTATGGCCGCCTCGAGAAGAAGCCCGATGGCTACTCGGTGCTGATCAACCTCCTGAACGTCAACAAGAAGAAGTTCGAGAAGGCGCGCAGCCCGCTGGTCATCCCCCACGGCTCGGCGAAGGACCCCACGGCGATCGGCACGGCCGCCGGCAAGACCTATAACGACCTCGTCGGCGTGGTGTCGAACGGCACGCTCGTCATCCGCAGCAACGCCGACCACGGCACCGTGCTCCTCGACAACGAGCCGAAGGGCAGCCTCGCCTCCGGCACGTTGACGCTCAGCCTGCCCGAGGGGCCGTATCGCCTCAACGTCGAGGCCGATGGCTTCGAGCGCAGCCCCGAGATCAAGGTCACGCTCCGCAGCGGGGAGACCACCAACCAGTCGGTCCAGCTGGTCGAGACCAAGGTCAACAAGAAGCCCGACGAGCTCATCCACACCACCACGGGCACCACGTCGTCCAGCAAGTCGAACATCTGGAAGCCGATGTTCGTGGCCTCGACCATCATCGCCGTCGGTGCCGGCGGGTTCTGGGGCTTCTCCTACTACAAGGAGAACAGCGAGGGCGACAAGGTCTCTGGTGAGCTGAAGACCGCCAATGTGTCTCACCCCGAGCTCGGGCCTTCGAACTGTGGCGAGAGCAAGTATCAGGTGAGCTCGAGCTTCAAGAGCGCCTGCAGCTGGCACGATCGCAAGACGTACGGGATCATCGGCACCGGCGTCGGCGTCGCGCTCATGGCGATCACCGGGTACCTGGCGTTCGGTCGCAGCGACCACGAAGCCGCCCCGCCGAAGACGACTACTGGCCCGATCGGCCGTCGCGTCCACAAGCCCACGTTCGCCGTGACCCCCGTGGTCCAGGCGGATGGCGGTGGCGCCTCGTTCCGCATCGATTGGTGAAGAGGCAAAATCCAGGCGACGCCTGGACGCGGGAGTTAGGATTGCGAGTCACCATGAGGCTCGTCACGATCATCGCCTTCGGGCTGGTGCTGCTGTTCGGCGCCGCCCGTGCGGATGCCAAGCCCAAGGTCGCGATCCTCGGGATCGAGGTCACCGGCACGATCGACCAGGTGTCGACGGGCGTGGCCCACGATCTCACCGAGGGGCTGCGCAGCCGCGCGCGTCAGGGCAACGGGCCCTATCTCCTCGCCCCGAGCTCGGAGCGCGAGCTGATCGACGAGAAGGTCCTGAAGAACTGCGATAGCGAGGGCCCGCTGTGCATGTCCGATATCGGCAAGGACATCGTCACGGACATCCTGGTCTACGGAAAGCTCGAGAAGACCGACAACGGTGGCTACATCGCGAAGCTGCACGTCCTCGACGTGGCCAAGAAGAAGCACGAGAAGCAGCTCGATGTCGTGATCCCCAAGGTCGCGAGCACGGATGCGGTTCGCGCGATCGCGAAGAAGGCGTATGGCGATCTGCTCGGAGGCGGTAGCACCAGCGCGGGCCTCGGCACCCTCGTCGTCGAGGCGAATGCCGACACCGGCACCGTGTTCGTGGACGACGATCAGAAGGAATCTCTGGTCGATGGCAAGTCACGGTTGACGCTCTCCGAGGGGCGCTACCGGATCGCCGTGGAGTCGCCTGGGCTGCGCCGCAAAGAGAAGGTCGTGATGATCACTGCCGGTGAGGTGTCCACGGAGAGCTTCGAGCTATCCAGCCGATCGAGTGGATCGAGCGGCAACGTCTGGAAGCCGGTGTTCGGCGTCTCGCTCGCCGCCACTGCGATCCTCGGCGGCATCTCGTTCGGCACGTTCGTCAGCTGGAAGTTCTTCAAGGTCGATTCGATCAGCGCGACCTACGCGGACGGTCGCCTCGGCAAGGATGGGAAGCCCGCCAAGGTCGGCGATGGTGACTGCGTGGGCAGCGGTGTCAGCGCCGACGTGGACGACACCGGCGGGACGCTCGCGGACGTCTGCAGCACCCGGCAGATCAACATCGTGACGGGCATCGCGGCCGGCGCGGTGGGGCTCGTCACCGTGGGCGCGGCGTACATGGCGTTCTTCAGGTCGCCGAAGGAAGGCACCCGGAGCGCGTCCCGGTCGAAGAAGGCCTCCCGCACGCAGTTCGCGGTCACGCCCGTGTTCACCGAGCACACGCAGGGTGCGCTCGTGCAGTTCGCCTGGTAGCTCGGTTCGGCTCGGCTCAGCGCGGGCGGATCCGGACCACCACCGACTTCGAGGTCGGCGTCCCCGACCGATCGGCCACGCTGTCGAGCGGGACCAGGCCATTGGCCTCGGGGAAGTAGGTGGCGCAGTTGCCGCGCGGGAGATCGTACGGCACCACGATGAAGCTCTCGGCCACCCGCTCGCCATCGGACCACTCGCTCACCAGATCCACGAGCTGGCGCTCGATCAGGTGCCGCTCGGCCATGTCCGCGTGGTTGACGAGCACCACGCGGCGCCCGCCAAGGATGCCGCGGTAGCGATCGTCGAGCCCGTAGATCGTGGTGTTGTACTGATCGTGGCTGCGGATCGTCATCATCCGCAGCCGGCCGGGCGGTAGCGTGAGATCGGGCGGCGTGGCCACCGTGAACTTCGCGCGGCCGCCGATCGTGGAGAACGAGCGATCGCGTCCGGGGTTCGGGAGCTGGAAGCCATCGGGGGTGCGCACGCGCTCGTTGAACTCCGCGAACCCGGGGATGATCAGCGCGATCAGATCGCGGATCTGATCGTAGTCGCTCGCGAGCTGCGCCCACGGGACCTTGGCGCTCCCCACCAGGGCGGCGCCGAGCCCGGCGACGATCGCCACCTCGCTGCGGAGCGCCTCACTCGCCGGCGCCAGCACGCCCTGTGAGCGATGCACCATCGACATCGAATCCTCGACGGTCACGAACTGCGGCCCGCTCGCCTGCGCATCGATCTCCGAGCGGCCGAGGCACGGCAGGATCAGCGCCTGGGTGCCCGGGTACAGGTGCGTGCGGTTGACCTTGGTCGAGACGCTCACGGTCAGCGCGGTGGTCTCGAGGGCGCGCATCGTGCGCTCGGTATCGGGCACCGCCGAGATGAAGTTGCCGCCGAGCGCCACGAACGCGCGCAGCTCGCCATCCTCGAGTCCGTGGATCGCGCGCACGGTGTCCACGCCGGGGGTGCGGGGTGGCGTGAAATCGAACACCTCGCCGAGCGCATCGAGGAACGCCGGGCGGGGCAGGTGATAGATGCCCATCGTGCGGTCGCCCTGCACGTTCGAGTGGCCGCGCACGGGGCACAGCCCGGCGCCTTCGCGGCCGATGTTGCCGCGGAGGAGCATCAGGTTGACGATCTCCTGGATCGTGACCACCGCGTGCTTGTGCTGCGTGAGGCCCATCGCCCAGCACGCGATCACGGACTTCGCGCCGATGTAGAGGTCCGCGAGCTCGCGGATCCTCGCCTCCTCGATGCCGGACCGCGCCACGATCAGCTCCCACGGCGTGGCGAGCACGTGCGCGCGCCACGGCGCGAAGCCATCGGTGTGATCTCCGATGAACAGCGGATCGAGCACGCCACCGAGCTCGGCCACCGTGGAGGTGTCCTCGCCGCCGGGCTTGGTGGTGGCGAGGTCTCGCTCGAGCACGGCCTTTCCGATCCCGAGGAACAGCGCCTGGTCACCGCCGATCTGGATCTGGACGAACTGCTTCGCGAGCTCGACGCCCCCGAGCAGATCGAGCGGCTTCTGCGGGTGGCTGAACTTCGACAACCCGACCTCGCGCAGCGGATTGATCGCGACGATCGTCGCACCGCGTAGCGCCGCCTCGCGCAGCGTCGACAGCATGCGCGGGTGGTTGGTCCCCGGGTTCTGCCCGACGATGAAGATCAGCTCGGCGTGCTCGAAGTCCGCGAGAGAGACGGTGCC
Source organism: Myxococcales bacterium (assembly GCA_016720595.1). Taxonomy (GTDB): domain Bacteria; phylum Myxococcota_A; class Polyangia; order Haliangiales; family Haliangiaceae; genus JABFXX01. The sequence goes on along the minus strand of JADKKI010000011.1, from coordinate 89,168 downwards.
CTTGCCGATGCCCACCACCTCCGAGAGCGCGACGCCGCTCGAGTCGTGGCACATGTTCGAGCAGTCCGGGAAGTTGTTGGTCCCGAACATCCGGCCCACGAGCTGGTACAGGAACGCCGCCTCGTTGCCGGTGCGGCCCGACGTATAGAACATCGTGTGGTCGGGGCCGATCGCGCGGAGCTCGCGCGCGATCAGCTCGAACGCGGCATCCCAGCTGATCTCGCGATAGTGACGACCCTCGAGCACCAGCGGATGCGTGATCCGACCGAGCTGACCGAGCTCGAAGTCGCTGAGCAGCCGCAGCTCGTCGACGGAGGCCGCCGCGAACACCTCGGGCGTGGCGCGCGTGGTGGTGGTCTCCTCGGCCATCGCCTTCGCGCCGTTCTCGCAGAACTCGAAGCGCGAGCGGTGCTTCGCCGCGGGCTCGGGCCAGGCGCAGCCGGGGCAATCGAACCCGCCTGCCTGGTTCATCGCGAGCAACGCCTTGCTGCCTCGCCGCACCGCGCCATCGCGATGCAGGTGACGCATCGTCGATGACAGCGCGGCGAGCCCGCCCGCGGCGCGAGGCAGCTCCGTCAGGTGGATGTCGCCGCGCGGCACATCGCGCGGATCGTCGTCGGAGGCCACAGCCATCAGTTAGCACGGCCGCGCTGGAGATAGAATCTCTCCATGATCCAGCGAGCAGGGTGGTGGTGCGCGATCGTGGTGTGCGGCGTGTGCGGCGTCATGGCGTGGGCGCCGCGTGCGGAGGCCGGGGGCCCGCCCGCGGACTGCAAGGCGCTCGAGGCCGCGATCATCGCCTCACCGACCTCGGTGCCGACCATGCTCGAGCTCGGGACCTGCAACGAGGAGCGCGGCAAGCTCGCCACCGCGATCCGCTGGTTCCGCAAGGCGCAGGCGGCCGCGACCGGCGGGCCTGGCGATGCAGATCGCACGGCAAGCAGCGCGCCCCGATCCGCCAGCACCGGTGCTCGCGCGACCGTCGAAGGCCCGCCGGCCCGATCGAGATCGATGGCTGCGATCGACGCCGGTCAGTCGGCAACGTCGAGCTGATCCGGTGTCCACAGGTGGTGGGCCCCAGCAAGCGTTCCGCCCAGGTCACGCTGAGGTCGCCGCCGACAGCCGCGTGGTGGTGACCGAGGCGGCGCATCCGATCTACCTGATCCCCCGCGCGTGGTGGGCGGGGACGCTGCTGCTCGCGGCGACCGTGACGTTCTCCCTGTTCGAGAAGCACCAGTGGGAGCAGCAGATGGACCCCCGTCAGCAGGACCTGATCAAGAACCGGGTCCGGTACATCGGCGGGTTCGGCGGTGTGCTCTCGCTCGCGACGATCGCCACGGGCATCGTGCTGTACGTGACCGCACCGGATCGCGAGAAGGTCTCCGACGGCACCGCCCCCCCACGGCAACTCTGGGTTCGCTCTCGGGCCGGTTCTGAGTGCCAAAGCCATTCAAGTGTCTGCGATTGTTTGACATCGTAAAATCGGATATATCACATTTATCGGGATGTCTGACGTCATCGAGAGATGTTGCAGTACCTCGTAACGTCGAAGGTACGACGTCGGTTGCTGATGCTGCTCTGGACGGAGCGGAAGGCAGGTTCTGTCGCTGAGCTCGCGGACCTCGCGCGTGTCGCGTTCGCCAGTGCTCACACCGAGCTCAAGGCGATGCAGCGTGCCCAGCTCGTCGTGTCCGAGCGCGTCGGCGGCAAGGAGGTGTTCGCCGCGAATAACGACCACCCGGGCGCGTCCACGTTACGCGCGCTGGTCGCGGGGACATCGGGCCTGCCACCCACGTCCGCCGCCGATGAGCTGTTGAGGCGTGAGCTGGTGTCGCTGGGGGCTCCGCTTCGCGGTGTCGAGCCCGCAGAGGTCGTCGCGTCCAAGTGGATGGCCACGCTGGTCCGCGGCGCCGCGCTCGCGCGACGCGATGCCGTCGTCGCGAGGGCCTTGCCGCTCTGCTTCTGGAGGCTGCGCGACTCACTCGACCTGCAGGCGCTCCAGGCGGAGGCCGTGGCACCCGAAGACAAGCACGCGGTTGGATTCTTTCTCGAGCTGACGGGAGAACTCGGTGGTGACCGGCGGCTGGTTGGGCTCGCGGAGAGCTTTCGCGATCGTCGTCTGACCTCCGTGCGAGACTTCTTCCATCAGTCGCCTGCCCGCCGGGAGACATTCCGCGAGTTCCCCCTCGCAGCCCGCTGGGGTTTCCGCATGAACACGGATGCCGAGTCGTTTCGCTCACTATTCGAGAAGTTCGTGAAGCGAATCGAGACCCGTCCGCGCTATCGAGGTAAAGGCGGACCAACTCCGCGAGCAGCGCCCCAGAGCGCTAGCACTTCGATCCTGCGCGCACGCGGTCGCACGCGGTAGTAGACGAATCGTTCTGTCTCAGGCAGCAGGAGTCGTCGAACGTCACGTGTTCGAACCCTAACGCCCAAGTCGGGGTTTGCTTGAAGCAACGCAATCACGCGCGCCAGCTCGTCTCGGAACATCGTTGGCGCTGCGCTGCGATTCTCCACCCACCACGTTTGCGTGGCGGCGGCATGTCGGCGCGCGCGAGGCATCCAGCGAACGTCGTACGACACGGTGAACGCTCAGCGCTTGGCCGAATGGGCGATCTGATCGAGCTCGGCCAGAACCACGGCCGAGGAGACTGACTCCGATCGATCCGCCTCTGCGATGGCTTCATCGAGTTCTCCCAGCTCAGCGGGGGAGAGCTCGACCTCGGAGTCCGGCGCGTCGTTCAATGCGATCGTCACTGACGCGCCATCGGGCAGCGTCACGCCGTCGGGCACGACGACGCCGCCGCGAACGTGGGCCGAATAGACGCGAGACATGGAGTTAGTGTAGCGCAAGCGATCTCCTCGGCGTCGGTCAATTACTAAGCCCCAGCGACGTAAAACGCGCAGCAACGCGAAGGCGTTGCGCAGTTCAATTCCGTGACCGTACTCAGCGCTTGCGAGGCTTGCCGCGTGAGCGCTTGGTGACCACGGGCATCTGGATGCCGAGGTCCCGCACATCGAGCCGGCCGACCGCCACCTGATCGCCGCGCCGGGTGGCCGAGATCGTGGGGTACTCGCCGCGCGAGGCCTCGATCAGGCCCACGCCCTCGAGGGCGCGCAGCAGATCCAGGATCTGGCGCTCGGGCCAGCCGCGCAGGCAGCCGCGCTCGGGCATCTCCTCGAACCGCGGATCCTCGTCGGTGCCGAGGGCGAGCTTGGCCACGCGCGTGCGGCCATAGCGGCCGTTGAGCGCGCCCACCAGCAGGAGCAGACCCTTGATCGCCTTGACCTCGGAGTCCGCGAGCCCGGTGACGGTGCCGTGCGCGACGGCCTCGCAGTTATCGCAGGCGCCGCACGTGCGATCGCGGCTCGCCCAATCCTGATCCCCGAAGTACTCGAGCACGAACTGCCGGCGGCACCGCGGGTAGTACGCGTACTCGACCATCGTCCGCAGCTTGCGGCGCTCGACCTCCGCGCGGCGCTGCAGGCTCTCCACATCGAGCGGCTGGAACACCCCAGGCGCGGGGCGCGTGGCCACGATGCGCTCGTCATCGCGGCCGACCATGCCGTGGCGCTCGAGCAGGCGCAGGGCCGCGCCGATCGTGGCGGCGGACATGTTCTTGTCATCGGGCGCGAGGTGCTTCTTGAGCCGGGCCTCGAGCTCGTCTTCGTACGGGGTCAGGAGGCCGAGCTCGGGCTTGTCGCGCAGCAGCTTCCACATGCCGCGCAGGATCTCCGGCGACGGATAGGACGCATCGATCAGGAAATCCTGGAGCCGGATGTCCCCGTGGTTGAACAGCAGCACGCAGCGCGTGGGCTTGCCATCGCGCCCGCCGCGGCCGGCCTCCTGGTAGTACGCCTCGGGGCTGCGCGGGATGTCCGCGTGGACGACGAGGCGGATGTCGCTCTTGTCGATGCCCATCCCGAACGCGTTGGTGGCGACGATGACATCGAGCTGCCCCGCCATGAACACGTCCTGCGCCTTCTCGCGCACGCCACCCTCGAGGCCCGCGTGATACACGCGCGCGCGCATCCCGGCGGCCTTGAGATCGATCGCGTACTTCTCCGCGTTCTTGCGGGTGGCCGCATACACCAGCGCCACACCGCCATCGCGCGTGCGGACCAGCTCGATCATCTGCTCGACCTTGTTGTCCGGCCCGCCGGCCTTGACCACCGAGTACGTCAGGTTCGGACGATCGAAGCCGCGGACGTGGAGGCGTGGATCGGTGAGGCCGAGCTGGGCCGCGATGTCCGCGCGGACCTCGGGCGTGGCGGTGGCGGTGAACGCGGCGATCCGCGGCGCGCCGAGGCTGCGGACCAGCTCGCCAAGCCGGCGGTAGTCCGGGCGGAAGTCATGCCCCCACTCGGAGATGCAGTGCGCCTCGTCGATCGCGATCAACGCGATCTTCGGGGCGATCGACTGCAACACCTCGACGAACCGCGGGCTGCGGAACCGCTCCGGCGCGACGTACACCATCGTGTACATCCCGGCGCGGATGCCCTCGAGCATCTGGCTCTTCTCATCCGCGCCCGAGGCCGAGGTCAGCGCGACGGACGGGACGCCGCGCGCATTGAGCACATCGACCTGATCCTTCATCAGCGCGATCAGCGGCGACACCACGAGGGTGACGCCTCCGCGCTCGGCGAGGACCACCGCGGGCAGCTGGTAGCACAGCGACTTGCCGGCACCCGTGGGCATCACGGCGATCACCGGGCGGCCCGCGAAGATGTCCGCGATCACGTCCGCCTGGCCGGGCCGCATCGAGGTGTGGCCGAACAGCGCGAGCGCGCGCGTCAGCACGGCGCTGCCATCGCCGTTCTCGCGTGCACCGGTGGCCAGCATGGAGGGCACCCTAACAGAGGGGTCCGACATCACGAAGCACTCGATTTCACGTCCGAATTTCGGACGCGCGCCCAGCGGCCCGGCCGCTACCCCAGGGCGGTTGGAGACCGCAGCCCCAGTCCCGTAAGATGGCGCATGCTTCGCCGATTTCGGGTCGCGATGATGGCCCTTGGTGCGCTCGCAGCTCCCGTCGCTGCCGCACCATGCCCCACCGCGGGCCCCAACCTGACCCTGACCAATACGACCTGTCAGATGTCGGGCGTGTTCACGTTCACCTCGATCACGCTGACCAACAGCACGATCCAGGTCAACGCGTTCGATGGGACCAACCACGTCACCACCGGCAACCTCGAGCTGAGGGCGCACACGATCACGATCGATGCGACCTCGAAGATCTCGGCGAAGGGGCGCGGGCTATCAGACGCCGATCTGCGGCGATGGAACAGGTCCGCTCAGCGCGACGGGTGTTGGCGATGCCTTCACCAAGGCCGGCAACACGATGACGCTGACCGATGCCGCGGGCGGCTTCCAGGCCTCGCAGGTCGGCAGGACGATCACGATCGCGGGTGGCGCCGGGTTCACCGCCGCGAACAACGGAATCTTCACGATCACCGCGGTCCCCTCGGCCACGCAGGTGCAGTACCGGCATCCAGGTGGCGTGGCGCCGGCGTTCCCCGGGAACTGGATCGTGGACGATGGCGCGGCGGGCCAGGGTGGCTGCTCGGTGCGCGACTCCGGCGGCGGCGGCGCGCACTTCGGGCGCGGTGGCCGTGGCACCAACGACATCGCTGGCGTCCAGACCTTCCCGGCCGACTTCGAGGAGGACTGCGGGAACACCGTCACGTATGCCGCTGGGGTCCCGGCCTGCAACGCGATCGGCGCGCCCGCGAGCACGGCGAACTGCCGCAACGATGATGCGCTGCCGACCGTCGCCGGTGCCGGCTACTTCCACTCGATCTATGCGCCCGAGTTCGGCGCTTCGGGTGGTGACAAGGGCTGCCGCGATGGCGACGGCACCGCGGCGGGCGGGACCTCCCCCGGGATGATGGTCGGCCGGCGGCGGCGGTGGGCGGATCGTCCTCGCGGGGCTCAACGTCGGTGGTGGCCTGGTGACCATCAACGGCACGCTCGAGGCGCCGGGCAAGCGGGGCTGCGGCATCGGCAACGACTCCGGTGGCGGCGGCGCAGGCGGCACGGTGTTCGTCGTCGGCGACAACGTCACGATCGGCGCGACCGCGCTGATCACCGCCGCGGGTGGCCTCGGTGGTGACACCCAGGGCCTGATGACGGATCCGACGGGCGAGTGCCCGGCGCCGTTCCAGCAGAACGGCACCTGCGATGACTGCGGCGGCGGCGGCGGCGGCGGCATCATCTCGGTGCTCTCGGCCGTGAGCGCGAACATCAACGACCGCGCCGTGTTCAACGTCAACGGCGCGCTCGGCGGCGTCTGCCCGATCTGCAACGGCGAGGCAGGCGGCGGCGTGGGCGAGCTGCAGATCTCCGGCGGCTACGTCGGTGAGTTCTGCGACGGCTTCGACAACGACTTCGACGATCTGATCGACGAAGGCGCGCCGGTCCTCAATTGCGGCTCGAGCTCGGTGCCCTCGTGCATGAACGGCGTGCCGCAGGAGTGCCCGCCGCAGGTGCCCGCGTGCCAGGGCCCCGTGACCGACAGCCGTGCGCGGTTCACGCTGATCCTCGACAGCTCCGGCTCGATGCTCACCACGTTGCCCGGCGTGCCCACGTTCGGCGACGGCTCGATCGATCACCCGGGCCGCGATCAGAACGCGAATGGCCTCGCGGATGACTCGCGCCTGTTCAAGGCCAAGACCGCGCTCACCGACGTGATCTCCGCGTATCCGGACATCGACTTCGCTCTCGCGCGGTATCACCAGGATCAATCGGTGAACCGCAGCTGTCAGCTCGCGCACACGTTCGAGTGCAACGCGATCTGCTGCACCTACGACAACCCCGGCAACAACAGCGGCCCGGCGCCCACGCCTGCCTGCGCGGTCAACGGCGGCACCGGTGGCAACGTCACCGTGCTCAAGGATTCGCCGGGCGACGAGTGCATCAACTACGCGGGCAACTGCGGTCCGCCTCGCCGCGGCGCCGATGTGCTCGTGGGTTTCGGCAAGGACATCAACCAGTACCTGATGTGGATCGACGGGGCGGAGGGCAACTTCAACAACACGCAGACCCCCGGGGACTTCTGCAACTTCGGCGGCGGCGGCGATTGCGAGATCCGTGGCACCGGCGGCACGCCGCTCGCGAACTCGCTCAAGGCGGTGGAGGACTACCTGACACCGATCAAGGCGTGCGACCTCGCCTCCACCGGCGGCTGCCGGAGCTACGGCGTGATCCTCCTGACCGACGGCGCCGAGAGCTGCCAGGACGATCCGGTGGCGGCGGCCGTGGCGCTGCGCGCGAAGGGCATCAACACGTACGTCGTTGGCTTCTCGACCCTGCCGTCCGAGACCGGCCAGCTCAACGCGATCGCTGCGGCGGGCGGCACGGGCTCGGCGTTCCTCGTGGGCGATGAGAACGCGCTCGCGAACGCGCTGGCGACCATCGTGTCGGGCTCGATCGTGTTCGAGACCTGCAACAACCTCGACGACGATTGCGATGGCCGGATCGACGAGGACTTCCCGGGCAAGGGCCTGGGCTGCGACAACAACAAGAACGGAGCGTGCTTCCGTCAGGGCGTGCTCGCCTGCGCGAGCAACGGCCAGGGCCTGGTGTGCACCGCGCCGAACGTGACCTGCAACGCGAGCAACCGGCTCGTGGACAGCAACGGCACCGATCTCGGTCCGTGTACCGAGATCTGCAACATGCTCGATGACGACTGCGATGGAAAGATCGACGAGGGCCTGACCGGGTGCGTCTGCGTGGTGCAAGGCGCCGAGCAGTGCGACGGCGAGGATGACGACTGCGACGGCACCGTGGACGAGGACACCGACATCCCGTGCGGCACCGGCGTGTGCCAGGGCGTGCGCCACTGCAGCTTCGTCGCCGGGTGCGATCCGAGCAGCTCGTGTACCGGCGCCAACTGCTGTTACGGAGCATGCACGGCGACCACGCCGATCGCCGAGACCTGCAACGGGCTCGATGACGACTGCGATGGCAACGCGGACGGCTTCACCCGCGATTGCTCGAACCTGAGCGGCGGCTTCCCCGCGCTCGATCCCCTCAACAACCCCGGTGCCGATCACACGCCGAACACCGGCTGCGAGACGCTCAACGCGGCGATGCCCGGCAAGTGCGGGTGTCACCCGGGCACGCGCACCTGTCCGCTCAACGGCGGCGGCGTGTTCGGCTCGTGTACGGGTGAGGTCACACCGCAGACCGAGATCTGCAACGGCATCGACGACGACTGCGACGGCCGCATCGACGAGACCCCGCCGGTGACCTGCACCACGAGCGCCCAGTGCGGCGCCACGCCGATGACGCCGACCTGTTCCAACCCGAGCGGGCTGCCCAACCTGGGCACTTGCGTGCCGGCCGATTGCTCCACCAACTGCGGCGTGGGCGCGCTGATCTGCACGAACGGCGTGCAGGTGTGCAACGCCACGCAGGCGCCGAACGACGACACGTGCGACGGCAACGACGATGACTGCGACGGCAACATCGACGAGGACTGGAGGTGCGCGGATCCGGACGGCCCCGACAACATCGCCGGCAACGCGGACGATTGTCCGTGCTCGATCGCCGGCCAGTGCAACGCCACCCAGTCCTGCCAGAACGGCGCGCCGATCTGCCAGGGCATGCCCACGGCGCAGGAGACCTGCAACTGCCAGGACGACAACTGCAACGGCCAGGTCGATGAAGGCACACTGTGCCCGGCGGGCGCGGCGTGTACGTCGTGTCAGTGCGCGTTCCGCTGCAGCCCCGGCGAGTTCCCGTGTCCGCTCGGCAAGAAGTGCAAGGGCATGGCGCCGAACGACTTCTGCGTGGCCGATCCGTGCTTCGGCGTGACCTGCCCCGCGGTGCCCGGCACCAAGCAGCAGTGCATCGAGGATCCGAACCAGGCGAACAACCACCTGTGCGTCTCGGCGTGCAGCCAGGTCACGTGCTCGGGCTCGCAGGTGTGCATCGATGCCACGGGCGAGTGCAAGCCGAACGACTGCACCACGTTCCCCGAGCGCTGCACCGCCAACCAGAACTGCATCGTCGATCCCAACGGCGTGGGGCAGTGCACGACCAACCCGTGCGCGGGCGTGATGTGCGCCGCGGATCAGTACTGCGTGAACAACACCTGCTACGGCAGCTGCGCCGACGTCGAGTGCCCCACCGGCCAGCGCTGCCGCCTCGGCACCTGCGAGGCCGATCCGTGCGGTAAGCCGTGCCCGTTCGGTCAGGTCTGCCACGACGACACCGGCAAGTGCGTGGACAACCCGTGTCAGTTCGTGACCTGCCCGCCGAGCCAGTTCTGCAACGAGAACAACGGCGGCATGTGCGAGACCGACCCGTGCGACGTGTTCAGCGTGAAGTGCCCCAACCCGGGCGAGGTCTGCAAGGGCGGCACCTGCTACGACCCGAACTCGTTCCTGCCGGATGCCGGCGTCGAGGATCGCGTGACCACGGGCGGCGGTGGTGGCTGTAGCACCACCGGCGGCGATGGCGGGGTGCTGCTCGGCCTCGCGCTCCTCCTGATGCGGCGCCGCCGCCAGGGAGGTCGCTCGTGATCCGCGCGCTGCTGATCGCGGCGCTGGTGGCGGGGACCTCGCTGTCCCTGTCGTGCAACGTCAACGACTACTGCCTCAACTGCAACAAGCTCAACGGCGATGGCGGGCCCGACGGCGATGCGAACGATGGTGGAGATGATGCGATCGACGCGCCCGATGCGAGCACCTGCGTGCCCACCGGCGTGGAGGTCTGCAACAAGCTCGACGACGACTGCGATGGCCTGATCGACGAGGGCTCGCTGCCTGCGCCGGTGGGGCTCCCCTGCACGGACATCGGCGGCGTCGCGGGTGCCGCGGTGGGCGAGTGCGCGGGCGGCATCAACGTGTGCACGAACGGCGCGGTGGTGTGCAGCAAGCCGCCCACGCCCGAGCAGTGCGACAACAAGGACAACGACTGCAACGGGCTGACCGACGAGGGCGATCCAGGCGGTGGCGCCAAGTGCGGCACCGACGTCGGCGAGTGCGTGGCCGGCACCTTCCACTGCAGCCTGACCACCCACCTGGTCGAGTGCCAGGGCGCGATCGGCACGGTCGGTGGCCAGACCGAGGTCTGCAACAACCGCGATGACGACTGCGATGGCCTGTTCGACGAAGCACTCCCGCGGGGCCATGCGTCCCGGGCGTGGATGGTCCGAGCCAGGGCAACACCGGCGAGTGCAACCTCGGGATGCGGACCTGCATCGGCGGCACGACCGTGTGCCAGGGCGCCGTGTTTCCCACGTTCGAGCAGTGCGATGTCGCCGAGCTCGATCAGGACTGCGATGGCCTGCCGCACAACGGGTACAACATCACGAACGGCGATCCGCAGAACTGCGGTGCGTGCGGGACGGCGTGCAACCTGCCGCACGCGTTCGAGGGCTGCTCGAACGGTGCCTGCACCGTGGTCGCCTGCGAGGTCGGCTATCACGACAACGATGGCAACCCCGCGAACGGCTGCGAGGCCGGGTTCTGCATCATCACCGGCAACGAGGTCTGCAACGGGCTCGACGACGATTGCAGCGGCGTGGCCGACGACCACCTGGGCACGCCGCCGAACATCTGCAAGAGCGGTGGCGAGTGCGGCTCGCCGGCGCCCACGGCGATGTGCATGGGCGCGATGGGCTGGCGCTGCACCTATCCCGGCACGGTGCAGACCGATCCGATGACAGGGGCGATCCTGAGCGAGACGCGCTGCGACACCAAGGACAACGATTGCGACGGCGCGATCGACGAGGGCCAGCCGAACCTCAACCAGGCGTGCGCGGACACCGGCATCGGCGAGTGCCAGGGCACCGGCACGTACAAGTGCGATGCGATGAACCTCAACAACCCCGCGGTCTGCATCATCTCCATGCCGGGCGCCACGGCCGGCCCCGAGCTGTGCGACGACAAGGACAACGACTGCGACGGCATCGTCGACAACTCGGTGGGCGCGAACCGCGTGATCGATGCGATGACGCACGTCACCGTGGCCGGGCTCGACTACTACATCGACACCTACGAGGCCTCGCGCCCGGATGCGGCGACGACGAACTCCTCGAGCTCGCGGGCGTGCTCGAAGAGTGGCGTGCCGCCGTGGCGCAACGTCACGTGGACCTCCGCCGTCGCCGCCTGCGCCGCCGCCGGCAAGGTGCTGTGCACCGGGCAGCGCTGGCAGACCGCCTGCGAGGGCACGCTCAACACCACCTATCCGTACGGCAACCCGTTCGATCCGAACGCGTGCAACACCGAGAGCTACGATGGCATCGCCGGCGCGCCCGACAACGACGTGATGATCAACACCGGCGCCGCGGCGGCGTGCGTCTCGTCCCCGGGCGTGCGCGACCTCTCCGGCAACCTCAAGGAGTGGACGGACGACATCACGGGTACCACCTCGGGCGGGACCAACATCGCGGTGCTCCGCGGTGGGTCCTACGAGACACCCAAGGTGGGCGCCACGTGCGACTTCCGCACCACGCGCGCCGCGATCAACACGCTCGAGTCGTCGAACGGGTTCCGCTGCCCCCCCCCCCCCCCCTGAGAGCCCCTCCTGCACCGTAGGTGGCCTCCCCCCCCCCCCCCCCGGCCGCGGCCCCCGGCGCCCCGCCTGGGGCCGGCGAACACCACGGTCTTGTTGTCGTAGGCCACCACGCGGTCCTCGAGGTGCCAGCGCACCGCCGCCGCGAGCACGTGCTTCTCGAGCTCGCGGCCCTTGCGCACCAGATCGTCGACGGCGTCGCGGTGCTCGCAGCGCACCGTGGCCTGCTCGATGATCGGGCCCTGATCGAGCTCGGCGGTCACGTAGTGGCTGGTCGCGCCGATCATCTTGACGCCTCGCTCGTGGGCCTGCCGGTAGGGATTGGCCCCGATGAACGCGGGCAGGAACGAGTGGTGCACGTTGATGATCCGGTGCGGATAGGCCGCCACGAACGCCGGCGACAGGATCTGCATGTAGCGGGCGAGCACCACGAGGTCCACGCCGGCGCGATCGATCAGCTCGCGCACCGCCGCCTCCTGTGACGCGCGCAGCTCCACGGTCACGGGGAGGTAGTGGAACGGCACGCCGAAGTGACGTGCGATCGGGGCCGCATCCGGGTGGTTCGAGATCAGCATCGCGATCTCGCAATCGAGCTCGCCGGCGCGGTGGCGGATCAGCAGATCGTAGAGGCAGTGCTCCTGCTTGGAGACGAGGATCGCGATCCGGCGCTTCCGATCGCCGTACCACATGCGCCACTGCAGGGCGCAGCGCTCCCCGAGCTCGCGGAGCGAACGCTCGAGGGTCACCCGATCGGAGAGCCCCGCCAGCCCGGAGAGATCGAACTGCAGCCGCTGGAACAGGGTCCGCGAGGGCGCATCGGAGTAGTGCGCGGAATCGAGGACGGTCACCCCGTGCCGCGCGAGCACCTGCTGCACCGTGGAGACGATGCCCTTCTCGTGGGGCGCCTGGACCACCAGCGTGCCCACGCGTGGCGCCACGCCGCTCATCGTGGCCGAGCGCGTCCGCGAGACCACCGGCGGGATCGCCCGCACCGGATATGCACCGCTCACAGGTGACCCATGACCGCGAACCCGGCCGCCTCGTGCGTGAACCACGGCGCCGCCACCACGTCGGTCTCCTTGGAGGTGTGCTTCCCGCCGAAGTACCAGATCACACCACCGGCCAACGTCACCACGCCCGCGGCACCGACCACGAACCCGAGGTTGCTCAGGCGGAGCGCCGCGCTGGCCTTGTCGAACGAAGGATCGCCGGGTGGAGCCGCACACTGGTGCGAGGAGATCGAGCAGTTGTCGGGCACCCGCAGCATGCCCACGAGACCGAGCCCACCCCCGCCGAGCACCATCGCCCCGCCGAGCCCGATCAGGAGCTTCGCGCCCAGCGGGTGCGTGGCCCGCGGGAGGTGGGTCTTGGCCGGCTTTGGAGCCAGCGCGGCGATCGCACGCTCACCGAAGGTCGCGGCGACCGTCCGCCCCTTCTCGCCGGCACCGACCACGAGCGTCATCGTCTGGTCCTTGCTGCCGTGGATGAACTTGATCGTGTGCGGGCCGGGATCCACGTCGTGGGCCTTGCCATCATCGAGCCGCGTCACCACGAGGACGCCGTCGATGTACACGGTGGTGTCGGGCAGATCCGCGCCCGCAGCATCACGCGCGACGAAGCTCAGCGTCGGCTGCATGCGCGTGAGGTCATCCGCGAACCGGGCGCAGTCACCCTGGACGAGGGCAGGGCAGGTGGACTGCGCACACGACAGGAACAGCTTGCGGGCGAGCGAGAGCTTGCCTTGCTCCTTCGCGTCCTGACCGCGGCTGTGCGCATCGATGCAGGCCTCCTTGGAGAGGTCGTCGGCGAACGCGGGGGCGCTGCCGGTGGCGATCACGAGGGCGATCGCGAGGGTGACCGCGGGAATGTGGCGACGTACAGACATCAACGTGCTCCTTGGCTGGGCCTGGGTCACAGGCATGCGGGCTTGAAGATCTTCTTGGCGCCGTCGAAGTAGTAGGGCGGGGTGCAGTCGGGCTTGTCGGGCTTGCCGTCGGTCTTGGCCTCGATCTTGGCGTCGATCTTGGCTTCGGGTACGGCAGGCGTGCCGGGCGGCGCGATCACGTCGGGTCGGGCCTCGACGGTGCGCGCGACGGCGCGGGGCGCCTGCCTGACCGCAGGGCGCGAAGGTGCGGCTCGCGTCGGCGGCGTTCGCGTCGGCGGCGTTCGCGGCTCGGGCCGTGTGGGCTCGACGGTTCGTGCTTGTTCGGTCGGCTCGGTGCTGGACGACGACCGCAGCGGAGGCGGAACCTCCTCGCGGACGGTGGCCGCCGCCGGCGGTGGTGCGGGCTCGAGCAGCGGTTGCGGCTCGGGTGCTCGCGAGGCGGCGCTCGGGCTCTTGAGCAGCATCACCACGCCGATCGCCACGCCGGCGACCAGCGCACCGAGCAGCGCCACCATCGTGCGCGAGCGCTGCGGCCGCGGAGCGAGCGGCGCTGCGGACATCGGCCGATCCACGCCCACCGACGTCCGCAGCCGCGTGCCCGCCGGTGACGAACGCCGGCTGGTGGTGCTCGCGCCTCCTCCAGTACGGCGCCAGCTCGCCTCTTCTTCCGCGATCAAGCGATCGTGCTTGTCGAGGTACTCCTTGCCCACGCGCCGGAGCCACGCGGCGACGGCACTCGTGGCCGCGGGGGGCACGGCGCGGCACAGCGCCTCCTCCATCTCCACCGCGGTGGTCCAGCGATCGGCGGCATCCACCGCGAGGCCACGGGAGATGATCGCGTCCACGGCCACGACCTGACTCCACGAGTCATCGCCGATCGCTTGCCACTCGCGCTCGGGCGTCAAGGTCTCGGCGAGCGTCGGCAGCCGGCCGTTCATGATCGTGGCGACCAGCTCGACCTCCGATTGCGCGCCGTGCATGCGGTGCCCGACGATCAGCTCCCACAGCACCACCGCGAGCGCGTACAGATCACTCTGCTTCGTCGCCTGCCCGCGCAGCTGCTCCGGCGCCGAGTACGCCAGCTTGCCCTTGTACGTGCCCTCGCGCGTGGTGTGCGCCGCCATCGAGGCCTTGGCCACGCCAAAATCGAGGAGACGTGCGGTGCCATCCGTCGCGACCATCACGTTCTGGGGCGAGACATCCCGGTGCACCACGTTGAGCGCCATCCCCATCTCGTCCACCAGCTCGTGAGCCGCGTGCAGGCCCGCGAGCACCTGCGTGGCGATCGAGACCGCGATGTCGATCGGGATCCGCTCCTGGAGCTGGCGGGTCTTGTTGAGCAGCCAGTGCAGCGGTGCGCCGTGGACGAGCTCCTGGACCAGTAGCACCTCATCCTGCGTGGTCACGACGTCGAGCACCGGCACCACGTTCCGGTGATGAACCTTCGATGCGATCCGCGCCTCGTCGAGGAACATCGCGACGAACTCCGAATCCTCCGCGAACTCCGGGTGCAGCCGCTTGGCGGCGACGATCCGCGAGAACCCTTCATCGCCCATCAGGCGCGCGATGTGGATCGTGGCCATGCCCCCGCGCGCGATCTGGCGATGCAGGATGTAGCGGCCCACCGTCGCGGTCTGCGCGAGCTGGCCCGCGAGCGCCGTGTATTCGGGATCACTGCTCATGGTGGGCGTCCTCACTCGAAGAACTGGATGGCCTGGCCCGAGCTCCAGAAGTAGAGGTTCCGGAACGTGCCGTTGGGCTGGATGCTCGTGCCCCACACCGAGTTGGAGTACTGGTGGTTTGCCTCGGAGAACCCCGAGGACGCGCCGAGGCCGAGGCTCAGGTCTGGCAGGCTCTCGAACGTCTTGATCATCGCCTCCGGCGAGAACGGCCCCTTGTGCGCCTCGAGCCCCGCGATGAACACGCGCGCCGCGACATAGCCCTCGAGCGAGGTGAACCCGGGCTGCGCACCGCTCGCCGCGATCAGCCGGTTGTACGCCGTCACCACATCGCTCGAGTCGCTCTGATAGTTGGGCACGACCTGGGAGACCACCACGCCCTCGGTCAAGGGCATCGCGCCCGTGGGCGTGGTCACGGTGCCCGCCGCGACCAGCCGATCGGACAGCGCGTTGGGCCCGACGAACGAGACGTTCGAGAAGTACAGCTTGAGGCGCGTGGCCTTGTTCAGCGAGGTCTGCTGGCTATCGCTCGCGAACTGCCAGCGCCGGAGCTCCTCGATGAACTGCGCGCCGGCTCCGTAGGTGTCCGTCATGAACACGCCGACGGTGTGGTTCGCGCTATCGGCGCCGAGCATCGTCGCCAGGTAGCTCTCCGCCGCCGCCGCCTGCGCCGGCACGCTCGCGTCATCGTTGCGCACGTAGCGAAACCGGATGATCGGGTTGGTGGGATCCGCCGAGCCCGGGAACATGCCGAGCACGTTGCGGTAGGCATCGACGAGCCCGTCGTAGCCCGCCTGACCGAACGAGTCGTTCTGGTCGAAGCTGATGAAGTGCTTGTAGTCGCCGACGCCCTTCTTCTTGAAGTACTCGGTGGTCGCCCGGGCCTCCTGCGCATAGCTCGCGCGGACGTTGAAGATGTATGGCCTGCAGCCGGCGGCCTTGTCATCGCGCAGGATCGTGGCGGCGCCAGTGAACGCACCGAAGAAGATCGTGCCGGTCTCGATCGCGACCGGCGCCGAGCGGACCATCGTCGGCGTGCCCACGTTCCCGAGGAATGCGAGCACCGCGTTCGGACCACGCGCGAGCGCCGTGGTCGAGATCGGCGCCTGCCCCGCGACGGCCGGCGTCGACGTGGTGGGGCACCGCGGCGCCGCCTGCATCGGCTGGACATCGACGAGTGAGCGCGCGGCCGCCTCGGCGAGATCGGGCTGATACGCATCGTCACGGAACTCGAGCACCAGCTGCCGCCCTCGCACGCCACCCATCTCGTTCTTCTCCTTGAACGCGAGCTCGATGCCGAGCTTCATGCCCGTGCCGAGCGCCTGATTGGTGCCCGAGACCGGTGCGCTCTGGCCGATGATCAGCGGCGCATCCTCCGCGTGAACGCAGACCGGCGCTTGCTCGCGGACCTCGCAGACCAGCCCCGAGCCGCAATCTCCGTCGAGCGAGCACGGCTGCGGATCGAACTGCGTCGAGCAGCCGAGCGCGAACACGAGGACGAAAGGAACCGCTGCGCGTGAAACGTGACTGCCCATGACGGCCACTGTTTCAAACGAAGGCTGTCGGTAACAAGGTCGCGCTAAGTTCACACCGCCGCGGTCATCCTCCACGGACTGGATGTTGGTGGGCTCGCTGACAACGCGCTGCGCACGAGACCTCCCAACTCACCGACATCGCAGTCGCCGGCACCGAGCCCGCGCGCACACCGACGGTGTAGGCCCAAGGATCCCGCACAGATCGGCCGGGTGCGCAGAGGTATCGCGCCGTACGGTTTCTGGCGTCGTCGTCGAGATCGCACGCGATCTTCACGTCTCTTGGGGGAAGGCTCACGTGTTCGTCACGCGCCGGTTCACGTGTGCACAACAGCTCTGCGATGTTGGTCTCACGCGCGATCGCCGCATCGTCGCTTCATGACCACCGCGACGACGCTCTCTTTCGCTGCCTCGCTCCTCTCCTTCGTCGCGACCTCGGCGCACGCCGAATCGAGCGACAAGCTCACCAAGGGTCTCGAGCAGCGGGCACCGCGGGCCCATCACAAGCGCATGGCGATCGAGCTCGCCGCGGTGTTCGCCGTCGGCAATCGCTGGTACTGGCGCGACAACGGCAAGCCGAACGAGGTGGACTGGCAGCTCCGCGGCGACGCCGCCTTGCAGGCCAAGCTCGGCGGCCTCGATGCGTGGCGGTTCGATGGCAACCCGTACGACATCAACGCGCTCGGCCACCCGGGCTTCGGCATGCTGACGCACTTCCTCGCGCGCGAGAACGGCTACGGCCTCGGGGAGGCCTTCGCGATCTCCACGCTCGCCTCCGGCACCTGGGAGGTGTTCCTCGAGCTCCGCGAGTACGGCAGCCTCAACGACATGGCGGTCACCTCGACCGCGGGCCTGCCGCTCGGCGAGACCGCCTATCAGATGATCCACCACGCCAGCGAGACGCACCTCGAGCTGCGCGGCGGCATGGGCCTCGAGAACGGCGATGCGTTCGGGATCGTGGGCGTGCGTGGCGAGCTCGATCGCATCCCCTCGCAGGGCCGCGGCACGTTCCGCGGTGGTCGGCACGTCAGCTTCGCCGCCGAGCTCCCCACCGACGAACTCGGCGTGCGCTCGTACGAAGGCGGTGCGAAGTCCACGGTGGCGGGCTACTACCGCAACACGGACGACAGCCGCCTGGTCGCGGGTGTGAGCGCCGAGTTCGACTATCGCAAGGACGAGGAGCGCACGAGCCGCGACTGGGATCTGTGGACCGCCGTGGCGTTCGGCCCCTCGATCGACTACCAGGTGCGCCACCCGAGCGGCCTCACGCTCGCCCTCGGCGCGGACCTCTACGTCGACTTCGGGATGCTGAAGGCCCAGGCGTTCGAGGCCTGGCGCGCCGAGCACCCGGACGAGCGGATGCGCAACGTGATGGAAGGTCGCGAGCACCCGTACTACTTCGGGCTCGGCGCCTCGATGGATCCGCGCGTCAACATCGCGTACGGCGGCTACTTCGCCGGTGCTCGGCTGTCGGGCACGCGGTTCGGCTCACTCGACAGCGCGGACCGCGATCAGGAGATGCTGTCGAACAAGCTCCACTTCACCGATCGCGACGCCAACGCCGAGCTGGCCGCCGGCTACAGCCACGACAGCTGGTCCCTCATGCTCGACGGCCGCCTCCATCGCCGCGACGGTCGCGTGGGCACCGTCGAGGATGCGGCGTCGCGCCACACCGCCATGCTCACGTTCGCGGTCCGGCGCTGAACCTGCGTGGCTCGGCAGGCTCCGCGCCGAACTTGCGCGCTATTCCGTGGGCGAGCTGCGCTCGAGGAGCGCGTTCGCCCGGGACACCACCACCGCTGTCGTGGGGTCGCTGTCGCTACGCACCAGCACGGTGACCGCGCCCCCGCGGTCGGTGACCGCGACGTTGACGTCGGAGATCATGCTCGGATCGTACGCCATGTACTTGGGATCGTAGCCGATGGTGGCCGCACGGGCGCGATGACACAGCAACGCCTGCCGCATCCAGCCCGCATCGAGCCCGCGGATCGGCTTGAAGTGGATCCGCGCGCCCTTGACCGCGCCTCCCTCGACATAGGGCTCGACGGCCGCGACATCTTCGCGGTGATAGAACGGCGTGTGCGTCAGCTCGGAGTCCGGCATCTGGCTGCAGAACTCGTGCTCGACCTCGAGGAGGTTCCGCGCCACGCCGCGATCGAACCTCGCCTCGCGGTGGAGCCGATCCGCCTCGGCCTGGTGATACTTGGCCGCATCCCGCTCGACGCTCCAGCACGGCACCCATGTGCTCAGGCGCTCACCACCGGAGGTGGACTGGTCCGCGACCGCCCCGACGACGGGGTGCCCGCAGGTGACACCCGTCGGATCGATCCGTCCGCGCGCCTCGGCCGCCTGGCGCTCGTGAACCTGGGCGTCGTGATCGTGCTTGTCCGCCTCAGCCATGCGCTCGCGATAGCTGCGGGGCCCGTCGGGCTCCACGCGCTGAGGGCCACTGGCGCACGCCGTGAGGGTTCCGAGGGACAGCAAGATTGGCAGAGACCGCATGCCCCTCCCGGTTGCATTGCGGATACCAACTGCCGCCCCGCCGGATCGCGCACGGTTCGCGCGCGATCACTGGAAGTCCGCAACGGCCTGAAGACCACCCCGGCGGCAGCCACAGAGAGCGCAGAGAGCGCAGAGCAGAGGTTCTGACCACGCGTCACGAAGTTGCGTCCAAGATCGCGAGCGCTCGGGACCAAAAGTCCGCAACACGTTCCTCCGTGATCTCCCCAGGCTCTGTGGTTTCCCGATCCGAGATGTGATCCGTCGTCGTGCCGCGGTACGCCGCTCTGAGCGACGGTGGCCGTCAGCGGCTCCCCCTCGGCTGCGGTGCGATCTCGTGCATCGCGGTCCGCGCTAGGCCCCTCGGGCGCGGTGCGATCTCGTGCACCGCGGTCCGCGCTAGGCCCCTCGGGTGCGGTGCGAACTCGTGCACCGAGTTCGATCGGCCCAGCTGTTCCTCGCTGGCTTCGTTCAACTATTCGACTGTCAACGATCACGCTCGCACTCCCTGCGGGGCCTGATCCTCCTTCAGTCCCCGCCGGGACTGATCCCGACTCAGTCCCCAACCGGATCGAGCGGGAGCTCGAACACCAGGTGGTCTGGCGCCGTGCCGCGGATCGCGATCACGCCCTCGTGAAGCAGGACGTGGTGCGCGTCGCACAGGACCGTGAGCCCCGACAGCTCGTGACCTCCACCCTCGGACCGCGGCCTGATGTGATGCGCCTCCAGGAACCTGGTGGAGCGACAGCCAGGCACCGTGCAGCGGTGCTTGTCGCGTACGAAGACCTTCCGTCGCGTCGCCTCGGGGATCGACTTCTGTAGCCTCCGCTTGGGCTCCTCGCGCTCGAGGTCGCCGATGTTCTCCGAGTCGCATCGCACCCGCTCGAGCTCGTGCGCCGACACGGCGATCTCCATCCCGGCGCCCACGCGGTGCGCTTGCTTGCACGCGCGGCACGTCGTCGTCGCGAGCTGGTGCCGCGGCTTGCTCGGCGAGCTCTCCGATGCCGGCTCGAGCATCGCGGCGGCCAGCGCACGCACCAGCTCGTCATCCGTACACGTCGCGCCCTTCGCATCCGCCGCGGCGTTGCACGCCTGCTTGAACAGCATCATCGTCTCCTCGGACAGGTTCTCCAGCACGATCCGGTGTTTGATCTTGCTCGGGTCCACCGGGTCCCCGGGCAGATCGCCCTTGGCCTTGCCGCGCACCAGCTGCTGAACACCGGTGGAGGTCTGGCCCTCCGCCGCATCGAGCCACGCGTTCTCGGTGCTCGTCGTCGCCACGCGGGTCAGCTCGCGCACGCTCGTCCACGGCAGGTCGCCGGCGCGGAATTGCGCAGCGATCCCTGGCAGCTCGAGCAGCTCGTGCGCCACACGCATCCGCTCGGTCGCCACGTGGTGCGTGCGATGGAGCACCGCCTCGATGTACGCATAGATCGTGGGGAACCCCATCCGCCGGTAGAGCTTGGTCTCCTCGGCTTCGAGCAGCAGATCCACCTCGCGGGCCTCGAGGCAGACGATCTGCTTGCCGACCGACGTGATCTCCTCGTGCAACTCGAGCCAGTCCCGCTCGCGGCACGTGGCCGCGTACGCATCTGCGAGCTGCGTCTGAAACTCCTGCGTGGCAGCGCTGTCGAACACGACGACCTCCTACACGCGTGGGTGGTCACGCGCACGATCCGTTCTACCACTGGGGTTTCGGTGTCGCTCCGCTGCGCGTGGTGCGCGCCTGAGCGCGTCGACCCGTCGCAGATCGATCGCGCCGGCCGGGCTCGCGCACGGCGCGATCCAGCGAATCCTCGACGAGGAAATCGCCGTTCTCGCAGACTCGCGTCGCGCGCTCTCCGCGGAGCCGTCAAGGAATATCTTCGGAAATCGACATGGCTCGAGATCTGACTGTCCGGCGACCGGACAACCCGCGACCCGTGGGCGAGGGCTGGGCCCTGGGCCCGGGGCTGGGGATCTGGGCAACGATCTGGACAACGATCCCGGACAACGATCCAAGGCGCGCGGCCTGATCCGTGCGCGCCGGTCGTCGACGACCGCACCGCGTGTCTGCGTTCGGATCACCGTGCGCGGTCCCTCATCGTCCGGAGCTTCTGCCGGCGCCGCGCGTTCTACGTCAGGTCGATGGGGCGTGGCACCGGTGTCTGATTCAGGTGCGCGGGTGTCCGTCGGTTCGTGGCGTTCGTCGGTTCGTGGCGGTTGATGCTCGGGCGATGCCTGGGGCGGATGTGTGGGTGACGCCGCTCCGGGTGACGCCGCTCCGGGTGACGCCGCTCCGGGTGATGCCGCATCGGCGGTCGAGACAAGTAGCTTAATCCCATCCGTGCGCGCCGGTCGTCGACGACCGCACCGCGTGTCTGCGTTCGGATCACCGCGCGCGGGTCCCTCATCGTCCAGAGCTTCTGCTGGCGCCGCGCGCTCTACGTCAGGTCGATGGGGCGTGGCACAGGTGTCTGCTTCAGGTGCGCGGGTATCTGTCGGTTCTTGATGGCGTTCGTCGGTTCGCGATGGCGGTTGATGCATCAAGGGTCGATGCCTGGGGCGGCGATGTTGTGGGTGACGCCGCTCCGGGTGACGCCGCTCCGGGTGACGCCGCATCGGCGGTCGAGACAAGTAGCGAAATCCCATCCGTGCGCGCCGGTCGTCGACGACCGCACTGCGTGTCTGCGTTCGGATCACCGTGCGCGGGTCCCTCATCGTCCAGAGCTTCTGCCGGCGCCGCGCGCTCTACGTCAGGTCGATGGGGCGTGGCACCGGTGTCTGATTCAGGTGCGCGGGTGTCCGTCGGTTCGCGATGGCGTTCGTCGGTTCGCGATGGCGGTTGATGCATCAAGGGTCGATGCCTGGGGCGGCGATGTTGTGGGTGACGCCCCTCCGGGTGACGCCGCTCCGGGTGATGCCGCATCGGCGGTCGAGACAAGTAGCGTCATCCCATCCGTCCGCGCCGGTCGTCGACGACCGCACCGCGTGTCTGCGTTCGGATCACCGCGCGCGGGTCCCTCATCGTCCGGAGCTTCTGCTGGCGTCGCGCGCTCTACGTCAGGTCGAGGGGGCGTGGCACCGGTGTCTGATTCGGGTGCGCGGGTGTCTGTCGGTTCTCGAACGCGTGCGTCCGTTCTCGACGACGTTCGATGCATCAACGGTCGATGCACGTCCCCTTGTTGCGCTAACACTGTCCTCGTGACCGAGCCAAGCCAACTATCCCAGCTGCTCGGCGCGCTCCTCCGCGACGCGGCCTGGGAGAACGAGGCTGGCGCGCGGCACCACGCAGAGGCGATCGCGCGTCTGGGTAGCGATGCAGCCGTGAATGCGCTGCTTGGTGTGCTGGAGCAGATGGCAGCGGTTGACCTGACGGATGATGCGGGTGACGTGTCCGATGAGTGCTGGCGTGCGAGCAGCGCCGCTGTGCATGGGCTCGTCTTGCTCGGCAAGGTGGCCGTGCCTGGACTCCGCGCGATGGCGAACGGTGCGCCGTCGCGCGCACGTGAGTACGCGGCGAGCGCTTTGAGGACGCTCGGAAAAGGGGTCTGACCCGTTTATTCGCTCAGTGCCGCTGCAGCAGCAGCGAGCCGAGCGAGTACCCCGCCCCGAACGACGCCATCACCCCGTAGCTCCCCGCGGGCAGGTCCTCGTTGTGGCGCGAGAACGCCAGCAGCGAGCCGGCCGAGGCCGTGTTGCCGAACTCGTCGAGGATGATCGGCGCCTCGGTGCGCGTGGCCTCGCGGCCGAGCACGCGCTTCGCGATCAGCTCGTTCATGCTCTGGTTGGCCTGGTGCAGCCAGTACCGCGTGATCTGCGACGGCTGCAGATCGTGCTGCGCCACGTGGTCCTTGATGAACTTCTCCGCGAGCGGCACCACGTCCTTGAACACGCGGCGGCCCTGCTGGTGGAACAGCTTGCTGGTCTCGTCGTGCTCGGTGCTCGGATCGCAGCGATCGAGGTATCCGCGGTTGTTGCGGATCGTCGACGCTGACCACTTCGAGAGCATCTGCGTGGACAGGATCTCCCACGCGCCCGGCTTGGCTCGGGCCGAGGGCTCGATCACGAGTGCGACCGAGGCGTCGCCGAAGATGAAGTGGCTGTCGCGCTCGCGCCAGTTCATGTGACCGGTGGTCAGCTCGGGAACCACCACGAGCGCGCACTGCGCCTGCCCGAGGCGCACCGCCTGGCTCGCGAGCTGGGCCGCGCCAGTGGCCGCCGAGCAGCCGAGCGAGATGTCGAAGCCGTAGCCGCGCGCGCCGATCGCGTTCTGCACCTCGATCGCGAGCGCCGGGTACAGGCGCTGGAGGTTCGAGCAGCCGAGCACCACGAGATCCACGTCCTCGCCGGTCTTGCCGGCTCGCGCGAGCGCGCGCTTCGCGGCGTTCACCGCGTACTCGGCCTGCACGCTGAGCTGATCCTCGGGACGGTCCGGGATGTTCGGGCACATCCGCTCGGGATCCATGAGGCCGGTCTTGTCGTGGACGTAGCGGCGCAGGATGCCCGAGGCTTTGACCACGAACTCCGGCGTGGATTCCTTGAGCGGCTCGCGCTTGCCGGCGGCGATCTCGTCCGCGTGCTTCGCGTTGTCACGCTGCACGAACTCGTTGAACGCCGTGCACAGCTCGGAGTTCTCGAGGACGTTGTCCGGATGCCACAGACCGTGGCCGGTGATCGAGGTGCCCGTCGTCTGCCGCGTGGCCATGATGACCGGTTCCTCGCACACGCCGGAGCCTCTGTCTACAGCTCGGCTACCTCCCGGCCACGGGTGCCGGGATGCGCGAGATCTCAGGGCTTTTTCGCGAGCTCTTTCTCGATCTCGCCGAGCGCGCTGCGCAGAAACGTCGACGCTGGGTCCGCCGCGATCGCCATCTTGATCTGCATGACGGCGGGGCGCAGCTCACCGCGACGGAGCGCGAGCTCGGCCTTGCGATAGTAGATCAGCGCCTTCGAGTTCATCGACTGCGCGGAGCTTGGCGCTCCGGCCGTGGGCAGCCCGGAGCTCGGGGTCTGCGCCTTGATCTGGCTCGACATCCGCTGCGCGATCACCGACTGCGGCTCGTCCTTGGCCGGCGGCCTGGCCCCGGGTCGCCGGGTGCGCATCTCCTGATAGGCGCCGGCGACGCGCGAGTACGCCGCGGTCACCATCTCGAAGTCGGCGGCCTCGAGGTTGCTGCGGTGGAGATCGGGGTGAGCCATCCGCGCCACGCGCTGGAACGCATCGGAGACCACGTCCGCCGGCGCATCGGGGCGCACCTCGAGCAGCTGGTGCGGGGACGCATCGGGCTTAGAGAGGATGCGTTGCGCCCACAGCAGGACATCGCTGCGGACGCTCACGGATTCGGATCCTCGTGGACCGGAGCGCCGAGCACCTGGAGGTGGGCTTCCTGGCGGGCGCCCGAGGTCTGATCGCTCGCGCGGACGTGGAGGATGCCGTCGGCATCGACGCGGAACATCACCTCGATCTTCAGCTCGCCGCGCGGCTTGGGCGGGAGCTCTTCGAGCACGAGCGTGCCGAGCGGCTCGTTCTCGGTGTACCGCCGCTCCTCGCCGCGGCAGCAATCGATCTCGACGCGGGTCTGGTTGTCGCGCGAGGTGGTGAACACGCGGGTGCGCTCGATCGGGATCGGCGAGTTCTTGTCGAGCAGGCGCTCGGTGAAGCCACCCGCGGTGTGGATCGCGAGCGTGGCCGGATTGACGTCCATGAGGATCGGCCGCTTGGCCTGCCCCGTGGGCAGCACGAGGTTGCCGTTGGCCCCCAACAGCGAGTGACCACTCGTGGCCACCGCATCGCGCGCGCCCATGCCGCTGCCCGCGGTCAGGTTGCCGACGAGGCTACCGGCCTGGATCGCGGCGCCTTGCGAGACCACCTCGTCAGGGTTGATCGCCGTGTTCGGCGGGCGGCGGAACAGCTCCGCGAGCCGCTGGCGCACCAGCGGGATCCGGGTGGAGCCACCGACGCACAGCACCTCGGACACCGAGCGCGCATCGATGCCCGCACCGGCGAGCACCTGCTGCGTGACCTCGATGGTCCGGTTGACGTAGCCCGAGATCAGCGCCTCGAACTGCTTGCGCGTGATCTGGAACGGCAGGCGTGCCTGCGCCTTGCCCGGCATCTCGAGCCCATCGATCTCGCCCTCGGCTGAATCGTTGTCGGAGAGGTGACACTTGATCGCCTCGGCGCCCATCATCAGCTTCATCATCAGCGCCGCGTTCGGACGCGGATCGATGCGGAGCATCCGGTTGCACTCGGCCGCGAGCACCTCGCCGAGCGCGCGATCGAGATCGTCACCGCCGAGGAAGAAATCGCCCTCGGAGGCGAGCACCTCGAACACCTCGCCGTTCAGGCGGAGCAGCGAGACATCGAACGTGCCGCCGCCGAAATCGAACACGCAGATCACCTGTTGCCGATCACGGCCGAACCCGTAGGCGAGGGCGGCTGCCGTCGGCTCGTTGATCAGGCGCATGATCTCGAGCCCGGCGAGCCGGCCGGCCTCCTTGGTCGCCTGGCGCTGACCATCCGTGAAGTTCGCCGGCACCGTGACCACGGCGTCTTTGATCGGCGTGCCGAGCTGGCGCTCCGCGCACCGCTTGAGGTGCAGGAGGATGTTCGACGAGACCTCGGGCATCGTCATCCGGCGATCGCGGACGACGACGATCGGCTGCTGGTTCGGCCCTTCCTCGACCCGGTACCGCACGCCGGTCAGCGCGAGCTGCACGAGCGGCGCGCGGATGTTCTGGCCGATGAACCGCTTGCCGGAGTGGATGACGTGATGCGGCTCGGTCAGCTTGTAGCGCTTCGCATCCTGCCCGACGACGACGCCGCCGCTCGAAGGAAACGCGACGACCGAAGGATGGACCCGCTCACCCCGCGGCCCGAGGATGAACTCGACGCCGGTCGGCGTGGCGATCGCCGCACACGAGTTGGTTGTGCCCAAGTCGATGCCGAGCGCGACAGACATCCTCCTTTGATTTACGCTGGGATGCCGGTAGGTGTCGAGCTTTTGCGGCCGTTGCCGCGCGCCGTTCAGCGACCCTCCGGCTACTGTGCAGACCATGCGCACCGCCCTGATCGCCACGATCCTGTGTGTGGCGACGACCCACGCCTCCGCGGAGCACTGGTACCGCGGGCCGGACGGCAACCACCGCGTGTTCCACGTCTCGCTGACCGTGGCTCTCGGCGCCGGCTTCCTGATCTCCGAGGGCCTGATCAAGAAGACGCTGGCCTCGGATCACTGCCGGTGGTGCGATCCCACCGGGGTCGACGTGTCGGTGCGTGATGCGCTGGTGTGGGACAAGGTCGGCACAGCCCGAACGCTGTCGGACCTCACGGGATACCTCGGTGCACCGGGCCTGGGGATCGGCGTGACCGTGCTCACGGTGCTCAGCAGAGACGATGCGAGCTGGGCCCAGCTGATCGACGACACGTTCCCGGTGCTCGAGACCCTCGCGATCAGCCAGGCGGTCACCCAGGCTGTGAAGTTCACGGTGGCGCGCGAGCGACCGTTCGTCCACTACGGCAGTCCAGCACCGACGGCGGATGACAACCTCTCGTTCTGGTCCGGTCACAGCGCGCTCGCGTTCGGCGCCGTCACCAGCGCGGGCTTCGTCGCGCACCGGCGGCACTCGAAGCTCGAGCCGCTGATCTGGGGCGTGGGGCTCCCGCTCGCGGCGACCACGGCCTATCTCCGGATCGCCGGCGACAAGCACTACTTCACCGATGTCGTCGTCGGCTCGGTGGTCGGCGTGGTCAGCGGGCTCACGATCCCGCGGCTGATGCTGTGCCCGAGCGTCGTCGTGGTGCCCGCGCCCAACGGGGTCAGCTTGGCGGGCGCGTTCTAAGGCGCGTTAGCATGGCGCAATGTTGGGGA
Organism: Myxococcales bacterium; assembly: GCA_016720595.1. Taxonomy (GTDB): domain Bacteria; phylum Myxococcota_A; class Polyangia; order Haliangiales; family Haliangiaceae; genus JABFXX01. The sequence goes on along the minus strand of JADKKI010000011.1, from coordinate 62,196 downwards.
TGACCGCGGGGCTGACGGCGGGACTGCTCGGCGCCTGTGCAGCGTGCGCGCTGTTCGGATGCGGTGACGGGATCCACGTCGCGGCGGATGCGGGCGGCGACGACGCAACGCTGACCTCACTCGTGCGCGTGCGGATCCAGGGCATGTCGTCGTTCGAGGCGCGCGTGCTGTTCCAGAACCCGGACTCCACGCTCGTGCTCTCCACGCGCACGCTCGGCGATGGCACCGCGAACGCGTACATGCCGCGCGGTGGGTTCGTCACCGTGATCACGATCGATGGGATGTGGACCTATGCCGGGGTGGAGCCGGGCGACGAGCTCGTGCTCGGCGAGAGGTTCGGCAGCCAGGAGTCGGCGATCCAGCTCCAGGTGCCACCGGATCCCGATGCCGCGTCGTACTGGATCCACTCGCCATGCGCCTCGTTCCTCGAAGTGACCGGCACTCAGATCAAGCCCCGGGACGTCACGCTCGGCGAGTGCGACGCGCGGACCGATCTCCTCCTGATCACGCGCAAGGTCGGGTTCTCGGTCGTCGCTCATTATCAGGCGAAGCTCGATGTCGAGGTCGGCACCGAGGGCGCCGCGCCGCTCGTCCAGTTCGATGGGCCGTACTTGCCGCCCGCGACCTCGACCGTCCGGGTGACCGATGTCCCCGACTCGATCGGCTTCCTCTATACCCACCAGGAGATCGTCGGGTCCCACGGCCTCCTCTATGATTCGTCGACGTTCGGCCAGAACGTGATCGATACGGGGGCGGGGATGGCCACCACGCTGACGATGCCGCTGACCCAGGGCACCCGGCTCGTGACCTACCTCGATGATGCGGGGAGCTCGGGGAACAACCTCAGCCACGTCGTGACGTGGGCGCCCAGCGCCGCCGAGACCAGCGTGGGCCTGGGCGCCCTCCAGCTGCCACCGATCTTTGACGACGCCTTCTATGGAGTGGTCACCCATTCATTGATCTGGCGCGAGGGCGTGGGGGCGCTGGTCCCCGAGGCCGTGATCGCGGACCTCCGGCTGCAGAACGGCCTGACCTGGCACGTGCTCGGCCCGCGCGGCGCGGCCGGCGTGCTGACCTTGCCCGTGCTGCCGCTCCCAGACGTCAACGCGCTGCTCGCGGATGCCGTGGTCACGATGCTCGCGACGATCCGATCGACCACGGGTATGCCGCATTTCGCGGCACCCTCCTGGGATGGCAGCCACGCGGCCGCTGGCCGATCACGGGTGAGCAGGGCGTGGTGACGTACAGCGAGCTGGTGCCCAGCGGCGTGACATTTCGCGCACCACTCCGGAATAATTTGCGCAGGAGATCTCGGGTACTCACCGTCGGTGCGCGCTTATCGAAAGCGCGTCGGTGCTTTCCCCACCGCTACCCGAAAAATCATGCGCGCTGCTCTTTCGCTCACTTGTGAGTCGTGTGATGCCTATGGCCGATCTACTGGACGAGGGTCCGTCGTTACTGACGGGTATGTCTTTTTTGAGGAGGCGACTGTGATCAAGCTGGGAACTAGGAATATTGGGCGCGCAAGTGCGCTCCTCTTCGGCATCGCGGCCGTAACCGCCGCATGCGGTGATAACGGCGTAACGCCGCCCGACGCGGCGCCGGACGCTCCGCCCGCACCGGCGGTGCTCGCGATGACCCCGATGACCAACAGCTTCGGCTCGGTCACGGTCGGCGCGACCAGCGCAGCTGCGAGCTTCACGGTGTCGAACACCGGTGGAAGCACCAGCGGCACCATCACCCCGATCCTCACAGGGACGGGCGCGGGTGAGTTCGCCTTCCAGAACGGTTGCTCGACGCTCGCTCCGGGCGGCACGTGCACCATCACGGCGAGCTTCAAGCCCACCGCGGCTGGCGGCAAGACCGCGGCCCTCGTTGTCTCCGGCAGCCCCGGCGGCAGCGTCATGGCGAACCTCGATGGCTCGGGCGTTGCCGTTGGCAGCCTGACCCTCGCCCCCGGCTCGCAGTCGTTCGGCACCCAGACCGTCAACGTCGCGGTCACGACCAACGACAAGATCTTCGTCGTCACCAACGGTGGTGGCACCGCTTCGGGCGCGCTCACCGTCACGGCGGCGGGCTCTGACCCCGGCGAGTTCACGAAGACCGCCGACACCTGCTCCGGCCAGATGATCGCTGCCGCGGCCACCTGCTCGATCACCATCCGCTTCGCTCCGCTCTCCTCCGGATCGAAGTCGGCCTCGTTCGACATCGTCGGTAACCCGGGCGGCACCCTCCACGCGGCCGTCAGCGGCAACGCTGTGACCGGCGCGGCGCTCAGCGTCACCCCGAGCGTCCAGGACTTCGGCACGGTCGTCGTCGGTGGCAACACCCCGATCGTGTTCACCGTCACCAACACCGGTGGCGTGACCTCGGGCGCGATCGCGAACACGCTCTCGGGCGCGGGCGCGGCCTCGTTCTCGATCGCCAACAGCTCGTGCACCGGCGCGACGCTGACCCCCGGCAACACCTGCAACATCACCGTCCGCCTCAACGGCACCACGGCCGGCACCAAGAACGCGCAGCTCGACGTCACCGGCACCCCCGGCGGCACCGACAGCTCGCTCCTCACGGGCAATGTGGTGGACCCGGGCTCGATCATTCCGAGCCCCGGCACCATCGCGTTCGGCCCGATCACGGTCGGCCAGAACAGCGGCGCGCAGACCATCACGATCAGCAACACCGGCGGCGCCACCACTGGCGCGCTCACCACCGCGCTTGGCGGCGCCAACGCCGGTGACTTCAACGTCATCGCGGGCGGCAACTCGTGCCAGGGCGCGACCCTCGCGCCGGCCGGCACCTGCCAGATCTCGGTCCGGTTCTCGCCGGCGACCGCGGGTAACGCCAAGGCCGCGACGATGACCGTCATCGGCGCCCCGGGCGGCACCGCGATCACCTCGCTCTCGGGCGACGGCATCATCGCCGCGCAGCTCCAGTTCAACCCGCTGTCGAAGGACTTCGGCTCGGTGACCAACGGTACGCAGAGCGCGACCCAGACGTTCACCATCACCAACATCGGTGGCCAGACCTCCGGCGCGGTGACGCCGGCCCTCACCGGCGCGAACGCCGCCGAGTTCTCGATCATGAACACCACGTGCGCCGCGGGCCTCGCGCCGGCCGCCTCGTGTGACGTGCTCGTGTTCTTCAAGCCGACCACCTCCGGCGCGAAGGTCGCCGCGGTCAGCGTGACCGGCGCCTCGGCCCCGCTCAGCGGCGCAGGCATCAGCCCGTCGCAGATCACCGCGAACCCGACGAGCCTCACGTTCGCCGGCAACACGCTGATCGGCACCTCGTCGCTGGTCCAGTCGTTCACGGTGACGAACAACGGCTCGACCACCACGGGCACCATCGCGGTGACCATCGGTGGCGTCAACGCCGGTGACTACTCGCAGACCAACAACTGCACCACGCTGATCGCGAACGCGACGTGCCAGGTCACCGTGACCTTCACGCCGACCGCGGCCGGCGCGCGCGTCGCCACGGTGACCGTCACCGAGGGTACGAACTCCGTGGGCGTCGCGGTGTCCGGTACCGGCCAGCGCAAGCTCGAGATCCTGGTCCCGAACATCAACCCGTTCGACTTCGGCAACGTCGACGATCTCGGGCTACAGCTTCAGTCCGTGCCAGGCGATCCAGGTCCGCAACAACACGGCGTCGCAGGTCACGCTCGGCATCGCGGTCCCGACGAACGCCACGTTCGACGGCGTCACCGGCGCGCCCGAGGACTTCGACTTCGGCAGCGGCTCCGACGCCGGCTTCATCTGCGGCGGTCCGCTCCCGGCCGTTGGCCCGGAGTGCACGCAGGGCCTGATCCTCCAGGCGGGTCAGACCTGCTCGATGTGGGTCACCGCCTCGCCCGACGCCCCCGGCGCGGTCACGGCGTTCATCCGCTTCGGCATCGGCGCGGCGACCACGGGTCCCGACGTCTCGACCGAGACCTTCAACGCGGTCGGCTTCACGAACTCGCTCGTGATCTCGCCCTGCACCGGTGGTAACTGCACTGCCGCCGCGACCCCGTCGTTCGACTTCGTGAACGTCAACGTCGGCACCACGGTGACGCAGGTGTTCACCCTGCTGAACCAGACCATGGCCACCACGGGCACGCTGCAGGCCCAGGTCGCGAACGGCGCTGCCGAGGCGTTCCACGTCATCAGCGACAACTGTTCGGGCACCACGCTCGCGGTCAACGCGACTTGCACTGTCACGATCATCTTCCAGCCCACGGGTGCCGGCGGCTTCGCCGGCGGCCAGCTGCTGATCCGCGACATCATCTCGACCACGAGCAGCCAGGCTGCTCGTGATCTCGCGGGCACGGGCCGGGTTCCGGCGACCCTCGTGATGACCCCAGCGAGCTTCGACTACACGCCAACCGCCGTCGGCACTCCCACCGGCCAGGTCTACATCGGCGAGCAGTCGTCGGCCGCCGGTCAGTCGTTCAACATCACCAACAGTGGTGGCGTGAACAGCGGCCCCATCAGCGTCTCGCTAACGGGGGCCTCGGCGTACGTCCTCCTCACCGGCGCGGCCGGTGACTGCGTCAGCGGTACCACTATCGTTGGTCCGGTCGCCGGTCCGGGCGTGGTCTCGAACTGCAACGTCCGCGTCAAGTTCGCCCCCACGGTGATCCACGCGAACGTCCAGACCCTGCGCGCCACGCTCACGGTCTCCGGCACCCCCGGTGGCACGGCGCCGTCCACGACGATCACGAACAACCTCGTCGGCGACTCGTCGTCGACGATCGGCCTGGTCCAGCCCATTGGGTCGCTGAACTACGGCAACGTGATCATCGGCCAGGTCCACGACGAGCTGTTCCGCATGACGAACAACAGCAACCAGCCCGTGAGCTTCCTCTCGGGCACGCTGTCGAACGGCGAGTTCACGGTGGTCAACACCGTGGCTCTGCCGCTCTCGAACTGCGCGAACCTCGCGCCGGCTGCGGCGTGTGACTTCACGGTGCGGTTCGCGCCGGTCGGCAGCCCGGGTGTCACCCGCGGCCCGGTCACGCTGACCATGAACGCGACCAATGGCACGGCCACGCTCGGCGGAATCTTCGGCACGGCCCAGTCGGTGGCGAACTTGGTGCTGACGCCCGCCACGGCGGACTTCGGCTCGGTGCTCTCCGGCTCGGCAGCTTCGGCGCTGAACTTCACGCTGACCAACACCGGCTTCCAGACCGCCACGGGCATCGCGATCTCGATCCCGAACGCGAACGGCAACTACAGCCAGCTCAACACCTGGCTGTGGAGCCACCCTCGCGCAGAACGCGAGCTGCGCCATCACGGTGACCTTCGCGCCCCCGCTTGCCAACACTGGCACGCTGACGGCGACCCTCACCGTGGGCTCCACGCTCGGCGGCGCGCCGACGGCGGCGCTCACCGGCAGCGGCATCTCGAACGGCGCGGTGACGGTTGCTCCGGCGCTCGCGAACTTCGGCAGCGCGGCGCTCACGGAGCAGTCTGCGCAGCAGGTGTTCGTGCTCGCGAACACCAACGCGGGCGCGGCGGCTGCGCTCAGCCTGACCCCGCCGGCGGACTTCGTCGTCGACAACACCGGTGTCGCGGCGCCGCTCTGCACCGCGTCGCTGGCGCCTGCCGCGACCTGCAACATCGGTGTCCGGTTCGCGCCGGGCAGCGCGGGCGTCAAGACCCGCCAGTTCGCGTTCACCGCGGGCAGCTACGCCGCGGTCCAGGGCATCGGCATCTCGAACCCGAACATCGGTGGACTCGCGGATAACGACTTCGGAACCGTCACGGTTGGCGGATTCCGGGATCGCTCGTACATCGTGACCAACGGCAACGTGGGCACCACGGGGCCGCTGAGCTTCACGATCACCGGCACCGGGGCGGCGCAGTTCACCATTGTTGGTGACACCTGCACGCCGACGATTGGCGGCCTCGCGCCCGGAGGGACTTGCTCGTTCACCGCGCGGTTCGCACCGCAGCCCGGCGAGCGGCTTCGGTCCGAAGAGCGCCGTCATCACCCTCGTGTCCGACGCGGTCGGCGCGGGTGGTCTGCCGGCGAACTCCGGCATCTCGGTGCCGTTCGCGGTCTCCGGTGTTGGCGCCAACACGGCCGACATCACGATCACGCCCGGACCCGCGGCGCAGGCCGAGGGCAACCGTGCCGTCGGTCAGCAGGACATGGCGGCGACGGTGTTCACGATCACCAACGCAGCTGGCTCGGCCTCGACTGGCCCGATCTCCTGGTCCGTCACTGGCGACACCGCGAACTTCGTGAGCACCACGGCCGGTCTTGCCAATCCGTGCATCACCGGCTCGACGGTGCTGCAGGCCACTCAGACCTGCCAGATCGCGTTCCTGTACCACCCGGCCGCGGTGGGTCCGCACGGGCTCAACCTGACCGCATCCGAGAACGACGGTTCCGGGTTCTCCGACGGACACCGTCACGGGCTCGGTCACCGGCACGGGCACCGAGCAGCTCACCGGGCCGACCAACCCGCAGGCGCTGACGGCGAACACCAACACCACCCTGACGTACACGAACAACGCGAGCATCCCGACCCTCCCGGCCGAGCTGCTCAGCACGTTCCTGGGAACGCAGGTCTCGATCATCACCGACAACTGCGTCGGTACGATCATCCCGGCTGGTGGCAACTGTACGGTGGTCGTCCGCTACATCCCGGATGGCCTGGGTGGGGCGACGGGTGGCACGCTGGGCGTCCGCACGAAGGTGAACCTCACGAGCCCGCCGTACGGCACGTCTGGTGCCACCGCGTACAGCACGGTGTTCACCACGTTCAACCCCTGATCGGTTGAACCACTAGTCGAGCTCCTCACGGAGCTCGCGCCCCTTCCGCGAGAGCGGGAGGGGTTTTGTCGTTCCGGGGGGGGGGGGGGGGGGGGGGGGGGGGGGGGGAGCCGTGGTAGAACCGCGCCGTGTTGGAACGACGGCTCGTGCTCTGCGTGTTCCTCGTCGCCGCCGCGTGCGGCAAGCGCGGTGATGGCGGTGGTGGTACCGGCGGCACCGCCGTCGGCAGCGGCGGCGCGGTGCTGACGATCCCCAAGGACGTCGATGTCCCGGTTGGTCTGACGGTGGCGGTGAAGCCGGCGGGCGACCTGCCCGAGCTGGCACGGCGGTACACGATGATGATCGCGCGCACTACGAGGTGGTCGCGGTCGTCGAGGTTGGCCCGCCGACGGTCAAGCTCGTGGCGCCGAGCCAGCTCGCGATCACGATCGACCCCAAGCGGATCCAGCACGGCCGCACGCCGGCCGACGTGACCGCCGTGCAGCTCCAGGCGGAGAGCAAGCTCGTCGATGTGCCGGTGCGCGTGTTCGGCCCGCAGCGGATCGACGTCACGATCGACCAGGCCGGCATCGTGATGCTGATGGGGCCGCTCGAGAACCTCACGGTGCTCGGCCCGACCTCGCAGGTGGTGCGGGGCGCCTCGGAGCTCACCACGCGGGGAGATTGCGGCAGCTGGATCACTGCGACCTCGCCCGGGATCGCCGCACTGGCGAAGGACCCGGCGGGCCTCGTGATCGGCGCCGATCGCACGATCCAGCTCGGGGCCAAGCTCGCGGCTGGGGGCAGGGGGCAGGAGCCCGGAGCTCCTGCACGCCGATCAGATCCTCTACCGTGGGGTCGCCGATCCGGACGAGGCGAGCCTGGTGCTCGCCAGCGCGCTCCTGGCCCAGGGCCACCCGGTGCGGCTGGTGTCCGGATCGATCGCGTTCACGGCCGCGGGAGCGAAGACCTCCGGCGTGCTGCAGTGGGCCGAGGTGGTGCTCGACGGGGCCCCGTGGTTCGTGGACGCCCGCGACGTCACCAAGCCGAAACTGGTCCCGCTCGCCGAGGCGATGACCTCGCTCGGCCTGGTGCTCCGCCGGAGCTGCGCCGCCTATCCACCCGGGGCGAGCTCCTCCCCGGAGCAGTGGGTACCCGCGCCCGCTGCGCCCGCGACTCCCGCTCCGCCGGATACCGCCCCCAAGGTCGCTACCCCAGCTACTCCCGCTACCCCAGCGAAGTGAGGATCCCGAGGGGATCTCGGGGTTGCACTCCCCACTTCGTTAAATGCAATATCCCCCGCTGGGGGATAAGCGATGAAGCATACGTATTTTTGGGTGGCAGCTGTAGCGATGGTCGGGGCGTGCGCCGATGACCCAGTGGCGGTCCGGCTCGACGTGCAAGACGTCAACGTCTCGACGCCAGAGGACACCGCGTTCGTGGTGCAGGTCCCGGTCGATAGCAATCGCCCGGTGCAGGCCAGCGTCACCACGCAGCCCGCGCACGGTGTGATCACCGATCTCGGCTCGTCCACGTACAGCTACACGCCGGCGAAGGACTACAACGGTCCGGACACCATCGCGATCACGTTCAACAACGGCACCACGACGGTGGTCGGCACCGCGCACATCACCGTGACGCCCGTCGACGACGTCCCGGTCGCCGGCGCCGATAGCTTCGCCGCGGGCTTCTCCGCCACGCTGGTGACGCCGGTCGCCACGCTGCTCGCGAACGACACCGACATCGAGCAGGATCCGCTGACGGTCACCGAGGTCTCCGCGGCCTCGCACGGCACGGTCACGCTCAACGGCGGCAACGTCACGTTCGTCCCCGAGCCCAACTATCAGGGCGCCGCAGGCTATGCGTATCGCCTCTCGGACGGCACGCTGAGCTCGCTCGGCAACGTGCTCGTCACCGTCGGCACCAACAACGCACCCGTCGCCGGCAACGACACGGTGGCCGGCACCGAGGACACCAACGCGGTGGTCCAGGCCGCCACGCTCCTCGCCAACGACACCGACGGCGACCAGCAGACGCTGTCCGTCTCGGCCGTCCACACGCCGACGCACGGCACCGTGACCAAGACCGGCAACGCGATCACGTTCGTGCCCGACGCGAACTACAACGGTCCCGCCACGTTCAAGTACACCGTCACCGACGGCGCCGCGAACATCGACGCCACCGTGACGATCAACGTCGCTCCGGTCAACGATGCCCCGGTTATCGTCAACGACTCGGGCTTCACCACCACCGAGGACGCCCAGCTGACGTTCACCGCCGGCCAGCTCCTCGGCAACGACAGCGACATCGACAACGACACGCTGCGGATCGTCTCGGTCGCCGCGGTCACCGGCTGCACGGTCTCGCTCCCGGCCGCGGCCGTGGGTGACACGGTGCTGTTCACGCCCACCCCGAACTTCAACGGCGCCGCCTCGTTCACGTACACCGTGTCGGACGGCACCACCACCGGCACCGGCACCGTCTCCGTGACGGTCGGCGCGGTCAACGATGCCCCCGTCGCGGTCGACGACACGATGACGGGCCCCGAGGACAGCGTGATCTCCGTCGGCACCGCGGCGCTGCTCGCCAACGACACCGACGCCGACGCCGACGTGCTCTCGATCACCGCCGTGTCCAACCCGTCCACGGGCACCGTGACGCTCGCTGGCGGCATGGTCTCGTTCACCCCGCCCGCGAACTTCAATGGCACCGCCACGTTCGACTACACCGTGTCGGACGGCGCGCTCACCGACACCGGCACGGTCACCGTGACCGTGACCGCAGTCAACGATGCCCCGAACGCGATCGACGACGTGGCCTCCACGCCCGAGGACGTCGCGATCTCGATCAACGTCCTCGTCAACGATCTCGACATCGACGGCCCGGCGCTCACGATCCTCAGCACCACGCAGCCGGCGCACGGCACGGTCGTCGTGGTCAACAACCAGGCGCTCTACACCCCGGCCGCGAACTACTTCGGCCCGGACTCGTTCACGTACGTCGCCACCGATGGTGGCCTGACGTCCACGGCACTCGTGACGATCACGGTGGTGTCCGCCAATGACCCGCCGCTCGGCGTCAACGACATGGTCGGCACGCCCGAGGACACGGCGATCACGATCGACGCCGTGGTCAACGACACCGACGCCGATGGCGACACGCTCGCCGTGGCCACCGCGAGCCAGCCCGCCCACGGCACCACCCAGGTCATCAACGGCCAGGTGCTCTACACCCCGGCCCTCAACTACAACGGTCCGGATGCCTTCACGTACACCGTCACCGACGGTCACGGCGGCACGGGCAGCGCGATGGTCTCGATCGTCGTCGGCCCGGTCAACGATGCGCCGGTCGCGGTGGATGACCTCTACGTGGTCAACGACATCGCCGCGATCAGCGCGCCCGGCGTGTTGATCAACGACAGCGACGTGGACAGCGCGCCGCTCACCGCGGTGCTGGTCCAGGCGCCGTCGAGTGGCATCCTCGTGCTCAACGCGGACGGCAGCTTCACCTACGAGCCGGACACCTGCAGCTTCGACGAGTTCTTCACCTACCAGGTGAGCGACGGCCTCACGCTCTCGAACATCGCGACCGTGACGCTGACGATCAACCACACGCCGGTGGCGAACCCGGACTACTACACCACCGATCAGAACGTCACGCTCACCGTGCCGAGCCTGAGCCCGCTCAGCTTCGGCGTGCTGGACAACGACTTCGATCCGGATCCGCAGCCGATCACGGCGCAGCTCGCGACGCTGCCGCAGCACGCGCAGAGCTTCGTGCTCAACCCGGATGGCTCGTTCATCTACGTGCCGGAGGTCGACTTCACGGGCAATGACTCGTTCACCTACACCACGGCGGACCAGACCACGGTCTCGGCGCCGACCACGGTGACGATCACGGTGAGCTGCCCGAACTTCCACGGCGGCAGCAACGGCTGCGTCCCGGCGCTCGTGGCGCCGGACCCGGCGTTCGTGCAGATGATGGATGCGGTCTACACGGCGGCGCGGCCGATCTGCTGCTACCCGCAGAAGATCGCGGCGCTCCCCGTGAGCGCGGTCCTCGGCTGTGACTACCCGACGACCAGCGTGGAGGCCATCGGGGCCTCCGCCCAGCAGACCGGCGCGGCGCAGTAGCCCACCGATCGCTCACCGATAGATCGTTCGATCCATGCGCCGTCGGGGCCAACCCTCGACGGCGCGTCGTCGTTTCGGCCACGCTAGTCGCGCAAAGCCGAACCCGCGTCCTGACGTCCGCACCTCGGACGAGGTGGCCGGCGTTCGGCCGGACCGGACACGTGGGCGTCGCGATCTCGAGAGGTTGCGGTGGCACGCCGATCGCAGTGGCGAGCTGCGAGGATCAAAATGCTATGCTCACATCGATGCTGGATACTGACGACATCAAGCCGTGCGGCTTCCGCCCGCTCAAGCGCGTGGAGTACGACGAGCTGGTGGAGCGTGGAGCGTTCGAGGGCGAGCCGATCGAGCTCCTGCGCGGGCAGCTCGTCACCATGAGCCCCGAAGGTGTCCAGCACGCCGATGTCGGGCTGTGGTTGTTTCGCCTCCTGGTTCGCACCTTCGGTGACCACGAGTTCGAGCTGCGGCACACGTCGCCGTTCGTTGCGAACGACGACTCTGAGCCCGAGCCCGATGTGTTCGTCGGCCCGCCGGCGCGCGCGGGGCGCAAGATGCACCCGAGCGAGGCCGTGCTGCTCGTCGAGGTCTCGAGCTCGTCGATCCGCAAGGATCGCAAGGTGAAGGAGCTGCTCTACGCCGAGATCGGCGTGCCCGAGTACTGGCTCATCGACATCACGAAGGGCGTGCCCGTCGTCGAGGTCTACACGGATCCCACGCCGCAGGGCTACGCCACGATGACCACGCTCCGCGATGGTGACGTGCTGCGCCCGAAGCACGTCCCGATCGCGATCCAGATCGCGGACCTGCCGCGCTGATCAGGTGGGGTTCTGGCCGGTCAGGTGCTTCGCGATGATGCGGCGCTGGATCTGCCCGGTGCCCTCGAAGATGTCGTAGATCTTCGCGTCGCGGTACCACTTCTCCACGGGGTGACCGGGCTCGAGCGCCTCCTCACCGAGGAGGACCATCGCGCGGGTGGTCACGTACTGGGCGGTGCGCGCGCCGTGCGCCTTGGCCGCGGAGGACTCGAGGACGTTCTCCATGTGGTGATCCGCCATCCACGCGGCCTTGTGCGCGAGCAGGCGCGAGGCGGCGATCTCCATGTTCATCTCGGCGAGCTCGAACATGATGTGCTGGTGGCTGGCCATCGGCGTGCCGTGCAGCGACGTGCTCTGCACACGCTCGAGCAGGAACTCGTACGCGGCGCGCGCGATGCCCACCGCCTGCGAGCCGACGACCGGGCGCGTGGAATCGAGCATCTTCTTGGTGTCGGCGAGGCCACCCGAGGTGGCGTCACCCGCGGCCGCAGCGGCGGCACCGAGCATCATGTCCTTGTGCACGCGCACGTCCTCGAAGTGGACCTGCGCGGTCTCCGAGGCGCGGATGCCGAGCTTGGTCTCCTTCTTCCCGGGGATCAGGCCGGGGGTGCCGCGCGCCACGATGAACCCGCGCACACCGGCGCGGCCCGCCGAGGCCTCGGTCTGCGCCCACACCACGTAGACGTTCGCGGACTGGCCGTTGGTGATCCACTGCTTGCTGCCGCGGATGATCCAGTGATCGCCATCGGGGCGCGCGGTGGTCTTGAGGCCAGAGATGTCCGAGCCGGTGGCGGGCTCGGAGAGCGCCATCGCGGCCACCCGGATGTGGCCGTGCTCGTCGGTGCCCGAGAGCAGCTTCTTGAACTCGGCCTTCTGCTCGTCGGTGCCCATCCGGGCCACGGGCGAGCAAGCGAGGCCGGAGCCGCCGAGCGCGAGGGCGATGCCGGCGCAGCCCCAGGCGAGCTCCTCGGAGGCGGCCACCGCGAGGCGCGCCTGGCTCTTGGGCTTCTTCGGATCGGGATCCTCGTCGACGCCGGTCAGCTTCTTGCGGCCATCGAGCAGCGCGCTCTGCGTGAGGCCGAGCGCCTGGGCGGACTTCATCAGCCCCCACGGCATCGACTCCTCGGCATCGTGCTTCATCGCGATCGTGCGCATCTGCTGCTTGGCGAACGCGCCGAGCATCTGGCGGATGCCGGTGAACAGGGGGTTGTCGTGGAACAGGTCCATGGTGGTTACTCCTTGCCCTTCAGCGCGAGGACCCGGCCGAGGCGCTCGTCGCCGTACAGCGCCTCGAAGGCGCGGGCGTCACGCATCAGCTTCTCGACGGGATAGTCGTTGACGAAGCCATAGCCGCCGAAGATCTGCACCGCATCGATCGTCGACTTCGCGACGGTATCGCCGGCGAGCACGCGGGCGCGGCTCGCGAGATCGCCCGCGGTTGGCAGGCCCTTGTCGATCGCCCACGCGGCGTGGAGGGCGCACAGGCGCGCGGCCTGCGAGCTCGTCATCGCATCATCGCGCAGGCGGATCAGCGCCTCGAACTGGCCGATCGGCCGCCCGAACTGGATCCGCTCCTTCGCATAGTGGTCCGCGTACTCCATCGCGGCGGTCGCCACACCGGCGGCCCGGGCGGCGAGGGAGGCGCGCGCCCACGACAGGACCTGGGTGCTCGCCCCATGCGCGGCCGGCCCGCGTGCGAGCACGAAGGCGGCGGGGATCTTCTGCGCCTCGAGCTGCGCGGTGCCCCACTTCGCGGCGCGCCAGCCCGACGGCGTGATCGCCTCGCGCTTCATGCCTTCAACCGGCGCGAGGAACAGGAGGTCCTTGGCAACCACGAGCACGTGTGAGGCCACCCCGAGCGCGGGGAGGGGACCGAGCTTGCCGGTGACCCGGAGGTCCTCGCCCTCGGCGGAGATCTCGAGGGTGCCGCGGCTATCGTGGGCGAGCGTGGCGAGGCCACCCTTGGCCAGCGAGCCGAACAGGGCCTGCTTTGCGGCGGCCGAGCCCCAGGTGCCCACGGCGAGGGCGGGCTCGACGTTGGTCTCGAGCAGGGCGGCGAGGGCGGCGCAGCCGCGGCCGAGCTCGAACCCGCGCAGGGCGCGCGTGAGGTGCGAGTACGCGCCATCGAGGAGGCCGTCGGCCTCGGCGGGCACCGCATCGAGGAAGAAGCCCAGCTCTCCGCCCAGGGCGGTCAAGCGATCGGGCGGGGCACCAGCGCGGTCCGCGTCAGCCGCCCAGCCGCGAAGGTCGCGGTCGGAGAGCTTGCGCACCGTCTGGACGATCAGATCCTGCTCGGCGTCGAGCGCGAAGTCCATGGGCCGAGTCGTACCGCGGAGTTCGGCGGCACGAAGTACCAGCGCCGTTAAATCGCGCTAGGCGGGGGCCCAAACCGCGCGGGGGCGGCCCGACGCTGCGGGCGGGGCCGGCCGTCAGGACGGGTGCTTGGCCTCGTACGCGACGAGACCCTTCATGGCCGTCTTGTGGATCGCGTTCTTGATCGGCGGCAGCCAGCCGAGCAGCTTGCCCTTGGCCCCGAGTGCCATGCCGGACCACCGCCACAGATCGAACGTGTCGGCGTGGCGAATGATCTTGCCGTCCGCGAACTCGAACGTCGCGTCGATCACGTTGTGGACCTTGCGGCCGGTCGCCGAGAAGTCGTAGCGGGCTTCCCAGTGCGCGCGCCCGCGGGTGTCATCGGCGGAGATCCCGGAGTACTCGACCTGCAGCGTGGTCGCGCGCTCGCACAGCATCCGCCACATCGCACCGGCGCGCGGGCCACGCAGATCGTGGAACACCGGATCGGAGAACCAGATGTTCGCGTGGTAGCAGCTCACCATCGCCTCGGGCTCGCGCTTCTGAAACGCCGCATAGAACGTCTCGAGCAGCTGCGCGTTCGGATGGCTTTGCATGCGCGGAAGGTATCGCAGCAGCGCGCCGGCCGCACGCGCGGCGTACGATGCGGCGATGCTCGTGCTCATCCTCGATCCCACGCACGCCGTGCTACTCGATGGCGACCGCCTTCCCGACGTGCCGCTCACCGGCGGGCGCCCGATGCACACCGTGGAGACCGCGTTCGCCACGCGTGGCCTCGCCCTGCCGGCACCGGCCGGCTCGCGCGCGCGCGCCGACGGCGGCCGGGACTTCGCGTTCCTGATCGATCGCGTCGACGCTCCCGCCGGCATGACCTGGCGTCCACTGCGCGAGGTCGCGACCGACGACACGCTCTGGCAGCTCTATGTGGAGCTCGTCCTCGGCGGCTACGCCCCGCCGACCCGCGCACTCGACGTCTGGTACTTCGGCAACACGCCGGAGATGGCGGCGAAGCTCGTGCACCTCGTCGCATGTGGCGCGAAGCGCGTGACGATGGGCTGGGTCGCGGCCGCCGAGCGTGACGGTACGCCGCTCGCCCATGAAGGCGGGGTCAGCATCGTCACCGACGGCTTCGGCTATCCACGCGTGTGCGTGCGCTCCGCCGAGGTGCGCGTCATGCGGTTCGACGAGGTCACCGCCGCGGATGCCGCCGGCGAGGGCGAAGGCGATCTCAGCTACGAGGACTGGCGCTGTGGCCACACCGCGTACTTCTCGCGCGAGGGCGAGAAGCTCGGCCTCGCGTTCGATGACAGCGCACAGATCTCGATCGAGAGGTTCGAGGTGCTGCACGTGATCGGTCGGCGAGACGTGCCCGACGCGACCTGAGGTTATGGACCGCGGCTACCAGCTGCCGCGGACCCACACCGTGCTGCCGCCCTCGGTCGGCGTCAGCGCGACCTCGGTCGAGCGCGGCGTGGGTGCGCTGACCCAGCGGAAGATCGCGTAGCCGACGAGGCCCGCGCCCACACCGAACGCGACGTACGACAGGGCGCGATCGCGGTCCGAGCGATCGTTCGCCTCGTGGAAGGCATCGAGCGTGCCGGCGTGCTTCGCATCGTCCGCGGCGCCATTGGCCGCGATGTAGAGGCCGGTGCCCACGCCGAGGCCGAGGGCACCGCCCGCGAACACCGCGATCGCGAGGTGATCGGGTCCGCGCACGATCGTCTTCGTGGTGGTGGCGACGGGGGCCGGGGCAGGGGCGGGCGCCGGCTTCACGGTCTCCGGCGGCGGTGACGGTGGGACGACCACGGGCTCGTGCTTCTCGCACAGGGCGAGGTTGGTCTGGATCAGCTTGGCGGCGTTGATCTCGGAGGTCTGCGCGAGGAGCTTCTTGTAGTGCTCCACGGCGAGCGTGCAGTTGCCATCGAGCCGCTCGGCCTGCGCGAGGGCGAACAGCGTGTCGGGCTTCTTCGAAAGCTCGTACGACCGCGTGAGCAGCTTGGTCGCCAGCGCGTAGTTGGCCGTCTTGTAGGCCTCGATCCCCTGCTTGGCCAGCTCGTCGGCCGAGGGCTCCGCGTTCGCGAGGCGCGGCGTGCTGATCGACAGCGTCAGCCCGGCGGCAAGAATGGCGAGTTTGGATCCCATGTTGGCTCCTTGGGCTTCCCGGGCTTGGTCGGCTTGACCGGCTTCGTGGTGTTCGTCGGCTTGGTGGTGTTGGTCGGCTTGGTCGGCTTGGTGGTCGTCGGCTTGGCGGTCGTCGGTGGTGGTCGGCGCGGTGGTGGTGGTCGTGGCGCGGTGGTCGTCGGCGCGGTGGTCGTGGGCGCGGTGGTCGTGGGCGCGGTGGTCGTCGGCGCGGTGGTGGTCGTCGGCGCGGTGGTGGTCGTCGTCGGCGCGGTGGTCGTCGGCGCGGTGGTGGTCGTCGGCGCGGTGGTGGTCGGTGCGGCCTCAGGCGTCCCGCCGTTGGACCTCGGCCACAGCAGGACTGCGACGACCACCGTGACGACGGCGGCACCAGCGATCACCATCCAGCGGCGACTCCGGCGGGCCGGATATTCGGGCAGCACGGCGGCGCTCGGCTCGCTTGCGGGGCGCGGTGCCGCCATCGGCGCGGAGCGACGCGCGGGTGCAGGCATCGGAGCCGGTGTGCTCTCGGCTGCGCCGCCGAGGAGCATCTCGGTCTCCTCGTCGGGCATCACCGCGGGGAACGACGACACCGGCGTGATCAGCTCGGAGCGCTTGCTCTCGGACGTGATCGTCTCCGCCACGAACTGGCCGAGCGACACGCCGGCGGTCTCGGCCTGCTCCCACTTCGCGAGCTTGTCCTTGAACAGATCGCGCATGAACCGGCTGACCTGCTTGGCGGAGCCGAACAGGCCACGCGCCGACATCATCGATTCGAGGGCGTGGATCACCTCGTCCGCAGACTGGTAACGGGCGGCCGGATCGCGCGCGAGCAGCTTCATCACGATCGCCTCGAGGTCCATCGGATAGCTGGCCGCGAACGAGGTGGGCGGCGGCGCGGCACCGTGGACGATCTGCTCCATGATCTCGAAGTCGCCGTTGCCGCGGAACGGCCGGCGATTGGTGGTCAGCTCGTAGAGCACCACGCCGAGGGAGAACAGATCGCTGCGGCGATCGAGGTTCCCGCCGCGGCACTGCTCCGGGGACATGTACGGGATCTTTCCCTTGAGCGTGCCGGTCTGGGTCTTGTGCTGGCTCGCCGTGGCGCGCGCGATCCCGAAGTCCACGAGCTTCACCGCGCCGTCGAAGCTGACGAGGATGTTGCTCGAAGAGACATCGCGATGGACGATGCCGAGCGGACGGCCATCGGGGCCGGTCTTCTCGTGGGCGTAGTCGAGCGCCGAGGCGGTGCCATGTGCGATCGCCAGGCCGATCGGCAGCGGGATCGCGACTTGCCGCTGGTGGCTCGCGATCCGGATCGAGCGGGCATCGTCGCCGTGGATGTACTCCATCGTGAAGAAGTACTGCCCGGCCACCTCGCCCACGTCATAGACGTCCGCGATGTTCGGGTGCTGCAGCGTGGCGGCGAGGCGGGCCTCGTCGAGGAACATCTGCACGAACTTCGGATCGTTCGCCACGCTGGGGAGGATCCGCTTGAGCACCACCATCTTCTCGAACCCGGCGGTGCCACGCACGCGCGCCAGATAGATCTCGGCCATGCCACCGGTCGCGAGCTTGCGGAGGATCTCGTACTTGCCGAGCGTGGTTCCGTGCTGGATCTCGGTGGCTGGGATCATCAGGGGCAGCTCAACTTGATCGGGCTCGCGAGCCCGTGATTGACGAGCGTCCCATCGCCGAACTCGCCCTCGCTGTTGCGGCCCCAGCACACGAGCTTGCCGTTGGTCAGGAACGCGCACACGCGCGTGAACCCGGTGACGAGCCGCTCCACCGAGGTCAGCGCCTTGCCATCGAGACCGATCACGGGCGCGGGCACGAACGTGCCGCCGCCGGTCCCGGTCTGCCCGTAGTTGCTGACGCCCCAGCACGACGCAGCCTTCGAGATGCCGAGCGCGCAGCTCACCGACCCAGCGGCCACCGACGCCGCGCCGCCGAACGGCGCACCCCCGAGGCTGGTCAGCACCGGGGCGGGGACGAGCACGTCGAGGGCCGTGCCCCGATCTCGATCTCCCGTGCCGTTGCCGAGGCGGCCCTGGAAGCCCTGGCCCCAGCACCACACCGAGTTGTCGGCCTTGACCGCGCACGAGTGATAGCGGCCGGCAGATGCCGAGATCGCTCCATCCAACACCTTGGTCGGCACGGGCGCGTTGGTGGTGGTGGTGTCACCGACCTGCCCGGCAAAGTTCGAGCCCCAGCACCACACCTCGCCGTTGGTCTTGCGCACGCAGCTGTGCTGATCGCCCACGCTGATCGACGCGGCGCCGGCGAACGCGGCCCCACCCGCGGCAACGAGCACTGGTGCCGCACGGGTGCGCGAGACCAGCGTGCCATCGCCGAGGCGGTTGTTGCCGTTGTCACCCCAGCACCACACGCCTCCGCTGCTGTCGCGCGCGCACGTGTTGC
Organism: Myxococcales bacterium; assembly: GCA_016720595.1. Lineage (GTDB taxonomy): Bacteria > Myxococcota_A > Polyangia > Haliangiales > Haliangiaceae > JABFXX01. The sequence goes on along the minus strand of JADKKI010000011.1, from coordinate 43,652 downwards.
AGTACGAGGCGGAGACCTCGACGACGTTGGTCAGCGGTGAGTTATCGGTCTTGATCACCGGCACCGCGCGATTGCGGCTGGTGGTGGTGCCATCGCCGAGCTGGCCGCCATTGGCGCAGGTGTCGTTCTCGCCCCAGCACCACACCGCGCCGCCCGCGCGGATCGCGCACGAGTGCACGCCGCCCATCCCGAGCGCTACCGCATCGGTGACCGGGGCGTTCGTCATGTCGCGGACCTGCACTGGCGTCGGCGTCGGGATCGCCGAGGTGCCACCGTTGCCGAGCTGCCCGGAGTTGTTCTCGCCGGAGCACCAGATCGTGTGGTCGGCCTTCAGGTAGCAATTGTGGCGCAGGCCGGTGGCCATATCGGTGACGCACTGGGCGCACGTGCCGCTCGAGCAGAACCCATTGTCGAGACACGGCGAGCTCGCCTCGCTCGCAGCGCAGCACGCCTGACCCACGGCGCCACACGTGGTGGCCTCGCCGCCGTCGGGCATGTTGCCCTCGGGGACACACGTTCCACCAAGGCTGTCACCGGCGTTGCTCTCGAACCGCGAGCCGCTCGGGCACTCGGTATCCGGGAAGCTGCAGTAGCCCTGGGCCTCGCAGGTTCCGTTGACGGATTCGAGCACGCACTGCGTGGACGACGAACAGACATACGAGCCGTGATTGCCGCAGCCAAGCGCGACCACGACCAGCCCCACGAGGGCGAGTCTTCCCATTGGAATATCGTATCACCCAGCCCCACAGCCCGCCCGGTGGGGCCGTGTAGCCCCCTCCACCACAAGCGAGCAGGGCTCGTCGAGCAGGGGGGTTGGGAGTTCAGGAAGTGGTGGCGCGAGGCAGAGTTGAACTGCCGACCAAGGGCTTATGAGACCCCTGCTCTACCACTGAGCTACCGCGCCGAGTGGGGCGAGAACCTAATGGGTTCGCACCAAGCAGGCAAGGGTGGTCGTGCTCGTTCTGGCACGGCGCTCGTGCGTCGAAGTAGCCAACCTCCCAAGGAAATCAGTAACATGGGTGGCGACACCGACGAGGATGGGCTATCGTGCCGCATGCTCGGGGATCGTCTAATGGCAGGACAGGAGCCTTTGGAGCTGCCCATCAAGGTTCGAATCCTTGTCCCCGAACGAATGGGACGGGACAACCATGAAGCTTGATAAGACCTGCTCGCTGTTCTTCGCCACCAAGATCGACAGCAAGCTCCGCGAGGGGCTCGCGCTGTCGAAGCCAGGTGACAAGAAGTACTTCGATGGCAGCTCGGAGGACTTCCTCCGCGTGCTCGAGATCGGGGACGAGAAGGACAAGGAGCGCTGGATCGGGAAGGTGATCAAGCCGGGCCCGGCGGTCACCGAGATCGACGACATCCAGCGCAACATCCTCTCGATCCTCCGGCGCGTGGCGCCCAATGCGCGGATCCCGCAATCGGCGGTGAAGATCTTCGTGCTGCAAGGCGCGAACGTCGCCGCGGGCGTGATCGACGACGAGCCCGAGGGCGAGGACGAGGAAGTCGAGGGCAGCGGCCCTTACATCACGTACTGACGATCACGCGGGCTCGAGCGCGAGCAGCGGATCGCCGGCCGTGACGTCGGCACCATCGGAGACCAGGAGCTCGCGCACGCGGGCTCGCTCGGGCAGGTTCGCACCGCCATAGGTCACGCGGTGGAACGTCTTCATCACCTCGAGCAGGCACACCGTGGCTCCGGGGACGAGCTCGTCGCCGACCGTCACGAACACCGGCTTGTCGGGGGCGGAGCGGCCATAGAACCTGCCGCTGGTCGGGGCGCGGAACACCAGGCCCAGTGCAAGCGACGCCGCCTCTGTGGTCACGGCTGCGGCGGTGCTCGCGGAGGCGCGAGGATCCAGCGTCACGAGCACCGCGCCGTGCTCGACGGCGGTGCGCGCCAGGTGCGGCTCGCGGAGCGCGACCACGGCCCCGCCCACCTGCGGCGCCACCAGCTCGATCACCTGACCGAGCACCTCGAGTGCGCCGAGCACCTCGCCGGGTCGCACCACGTCACCGACGTGGACGGCGGTGCGGAACATGCCAGGGGCCGGAGCGAGCAGCTCGAGCTCGAGCTGATCGGTCTGGGCCGCGGGGCGCGAGGCGGTCACGAGCGAGCGCGCATGCATGCGGCCGGTGGTCATCGCACGCCTCCCACCAGCTCGCGGAGATCGTGCATCGACCAGATCCGCGGGTTCTTGACGCGGCGGTACCCGGTGTTCTGGTAGGTCATCTCCACCAGGGCGGCCAGGTACGCGCGCAGCTCGCCGAGCTCGACGATCTCGTCGGTGTCGAGCTGACGCGCCGACACGAACGGATCCATGTCGCCCTCGATCCGCGCCTCGGTCTCGCGCATGCCGGCCTCGATCTTCGCGCGCTCCGCGGGATCGGTGGCCATGATCTGGAAGTCGTCGTCGAGCTTGGTGTTGTACGCGGCGATCGCGAGGGTGCGGCCCTCCATCACGGACAGGCGCGCGAGGCTCGTGGAGAGCTGTACGATCGGATCGTAGGGCAGGCCGCTCATCGCGTAGTAGCCGGCGCCCGAGGCCTTGCGGAGGAGCACCGTGAACATCGGCGTGGTGTTCGTGGAGTTCGTGTAGATCAGCGAGCTGCCGTACGCGAGGAGGCCGTGGGCCTCGGCCTCGAGACCGATGTCGAAGCCCGAGATGTCCTGCAGCCAGATCAGCGGGATGCCGTCGTCGTTGCACGCGCGCGAGAACGCGCTGATCTTCGCGATGCCGCCGCGATAGAGGATGCCGGCAGGGCGCTGGCGGCCGGGGTGCTCGGGATCGCCGACCAGGCCCTGGCGGTTGATCACGAAGCCCGCGTACAGGCCGCCGATCCGCCCGATGCCGCAGATCATCTCCTCGCCGACCTCGGGCATGACCTCCCAGAACAGCGATTGATCGACGAGGCGTGCGAGCACCTGGTTCGCGTCGTAGGCCTCGCGGTGATCGACGGGCAGCAGCCCAGTGAGCTCGGCGGCGGCGAAGCGCGGATCGAGAGTCGCGAGATCACCGCGGTAGAAGTCCGCGCCGCTCGACGGCAGGCGCGCGATGTCGCGGCGGATGCACGCGAGGAGCGTGACGTCATCGGGCACGCGGACGTCGGCACAGCCAGACTGGTGGACGTGGACCTCGGGGCCGCCGATGTCGAGCGACGTGATCTTCTGGCTCTTCGCGCCTTTGATCAGCGCGGCACCGGCGATCACCATGTACGCCTGCTCGGTCATGTACACGCGATCGGAGATCATCGGCATGTAGCCGCCGCCCGCGATGCAATCGCCGAACACCCCCGCGATCTGCGGCACGCCGTGCGCCGAGAGCAGCGAGTTCATCTTGAAGATGTGGCCCGCGCCGCGCGCGCCCGGGAAGCTCTTGCTCTGCTCGGGCAGGAACAGGCCGCTGCAATCGACCAGGTAGACCGTGGGCAGGCGAAGGCGCAGCGCCATCATCTGCGCGCGCTGGATCTTCTCGGGGGTGCGCGGCCACCAGGCCCCCGAGGCCACGGTGTTGTCGTTCGCGATCACCATCACCCAGCGCCCCTCGACGCGAGCGAACGCCGTGACCACGCCGGCGGCGGGGGACTTCTGGTCGCCCGGGAACACCTCGCCGTAGTTGACGAACGTCCCCACCTCGAACGTGCGGGTGCCCGGATCCTTGAGCTGCTCGAGCCGCTCCCTGGCGGTCAGCTTGCCCTTCTTGTGCACCCGCTCGACGTAGGACGGGCCCCAGCCCCCCTCGACCTCGAGCCGGCGGGCGCGGAGGCGGTCCTCGAGGACGCCGAGGGCCGCGCGCTGGTCCGCAGCGGTGCGCTCGTCGACGAGCTTGGAGAGCGGATCGCCGATCGGAACGAGCGGGACGAACGCCATGGGGAGGCGACGCTACACCATCGGTGGATCCCCTGGGCGGGTGCTCGAGACGGATCCGCGGCACCGGCGGGGGCCCCTCGTCCCGGTGCGTCACGCCGAGGGCCGACGAGGGCCGACGATGGCGTCCCAGGGCGCCCGCCGTCGTGCTATCGGAGGTGGATGCACCCGGCGAGCGCTCGGCTGATCGAGACGATCCGCACCTCGATCATCGGCGACGATTGCGCCCTCGAAGGCCCGTACGGGGTCCGGCGCGTGACCTACGCGGACTACACGGCCTCGGGGCGCTCGCTGTCGTTCATCGAGGACTTCATCCGCGACGAGGTGATGCCGCTCTACGCGAACACGCACACCGAGAGCTCGGGCACCGGCCGGCAGACCACGCAGTTCCGCGATGACGCGCGGCAGGTCATCCACCGGGCGGTCGGCGGCGGCGCGGACGATCTGGTGATCTTCACGGGCTCGGGCGCCACCGGTGCGATCAACAAGCTGATCGATTGCATGAACCTGCGGGTCCCGGCGGATCTCGATGCGCGCTACGGGTTCTCCGACAAGATCCCCGAGGCCGAGCGCCCGGTCGTGTTCATCGGTCCGTTCGAGCACCACTCCAACGAGCTGCCGTGGCGCGAATCGATCGCGGATGTGGTGGTGATCCAGGAGGATGCCGATGGGCACGTGGATCTCGCGCACCTCGAGAAGGAGCTCGTGCGGTTCGCTGCGCGGCCGCTCAAGATCGGCAGCTTCTCGGCCGCCTCGAACGTCACGGGGATCGCCTCGGACACCAACGCGATCTCGCGGCTCTTGCACCAGCACGGTGCGCACTCGTTCTGGGACTACGCGGCCGCGGGGCCGTACGTCCAGATCGCGATGAACGCCGAGGACGATCCGCTCGCGGCCAAGGACGCGGTGTTCATCTCGCCGCACAAGTTCATCGGCGGCCCGCAGACGCCGGGCGTGCTGGTGGTCAAGCGCCACCTGCTGCGCAACACGGTGCCTGCATGCCCAGGTGGCGGCACGGTCGCCTACGTCAACATGAGCGAGCACCTGTACGTCACCGATCCGGTGCACCGGGAAGAGGGCGGGACCCCCGCGATCATCGAGTCGATCCGAGCGGGGCTCGTGTTCCAGCTCAAGGAGGCCGTGGGCGCCGAGGCCATCCGCGAGCGCGAGGTGGACTTCATCGATCGCGCGATCGCCTCGTGGTCGGCCAACCCGAACCTGTACATCCTCGGGAACCAGTCCGCGTGGCGGCTCTCGATCGTCTCGTTCGTGGTCCGGCACAGCAAGGGCTACCTCCACCACAACTTCATCGTGGCGCTGCTGAACGATCTGTTCGGCATCCAATCGCGCGGCGGCTGCGGCTGCGCGGGGCCGTACGGGCACCGGCTGCTCGGGATCGATCTCGAGACCAGTAAGGAGTTCGAGCGCGAGATCGTGCGCGGCTGCGAGGGCATCAAGCCGGGCTGGATCCGCGTCAACTTCAACTACTTCCTGTCGGAGACCCAGTTCCAGTTCCTGCTCGATGCGATCCACCTGATCGCGAACGATGGCTGGCGGCTGCTCCCCGACTACACCTTCGATCCGGACACCGGCTCGTGGGCTCACCGCAACGCGATCGCCACGCCGGCGATGCGGCTCAGCGAGCTGTCCTACCGCACGGGTGATCTGGCGTACCGCTCGCGTCACGCGAGTGAGCCGGAGTGGGTGCTGCCGAGCTACCTCGACGAGGCCCGCCGCATCATCGCCGCGAGCGCGGAGAAGTTCGGTGCGCTGCAGCTGCCCGAGCCGCCGCACAACGCGGACTTCGAGCAGCTGCGCTGGTTCCCGCTCCCGAGCGAGGCGCTGGGCGAGCTGCGGGGCGACAAGCCACACGAGCCCACCCGCGCCATGGGCCGCTGAACAGCTCTGGCGACAGTTCCCACGTCCCGGGCGCGCGAGCGGGGCCGGCTGCCGGGTACACTGGATCCGATGTGCGAACGAAGGCACGGGGCCGGTCCGAGCGTCGAGATTCGTGGGTGTGAGCCGGAGGGAGGCGCGTGAAGTACCTCTACGGCGATTCGACGCCCTCTCCACTGCAATCGAACTTCCTCGCGTACCTGCGCGATGCGCTCGAGTTCTGCGTGCACTTGCTGCTCGCGCAGGAGCGGATCAACGCGCTCCGGCGTGACCACAAGGCGGTGATCGAGCACGCCGAGACGGAGCGGGTGAGGATCGCCGGGCTCAAGGCGCTGGTGATCGACGCTGCCGAGGGCGCGAACACCGACGGACCGGAGTCGATCTCGATGCGCGCGGTCAAGCGCGTGATGTCGGCCGCCGAACACGCGATCTCCACCACGCTCGCGGAGCTCGAGGCCAAGCTGTCGGCGGATGGTGCCGCGATGGCCGCTCGGGATCGCGAGGAGCGGGATGGCTGCCTCGAATCGTTCGCGAAGTGGGTCTCGATCCACGGCCTGCACGAGGGCACCTGGGGGCTCAGCGCGCACCTCGACAGCAACGGGCGCTACACCGGCGAGATCACCGGCAGCGCCCCGTTCGGGCTGGCCTGGAAGTGCGCGATCGAGCTGCAAGCCACCCATCCAGCCGCCAACGGGCTGAAGGTCGGCGACCTGGTGACCCAGATCGAGCTCGCGATCCCGGAGGCGAGTGGCTGGCTGAAGAAGGCCACGAAGACCCGTCCGCAGCGGATCGATCAGTACAGCATCGATGCGTTCTCCACCGACGCGAACGGCTATCACATCGCGATCCGCACCACGCCACACGCGGCCACGGGGCTCGATGTGGAGATCCGGGACAACGAGGTCAACGTCACGCTCGTCGGCGGCCGCGAGGTCAGCACCGTCGATGTCGGAGAGGATGATCGGCAGCGCCTCCTGACCCTGAAGGACCGCGCGCTCGATCTGCTCACCACGCACGCGGCGGTCGCCCGGCGCGTGGTGATCGCCACGCTCGACAATGCACCGATGGCCGACGGCGACGATCTCGGTGCCGTGGCGAAGCGCGTGATCGAAGCCGCGGCGCCGATCGTGCAGCAGATTCGCAACCACTCGCTGTCGCCCAGCGAGCTCGTGATCCGGCGGCTCCTCGGCAACGATCGACGCGAGGAGATCTTCGTCTCCACCACGTCGCTGCTCGAGAAGGTGGGGCGCCTGCCGCGTCACCTGCGCCCGCGGTTCGAGCCGCTCGGCCTCGAGTGGCAGCGCGCGCGGACTCCGGTCCCCGGCGAGATCTATGTCGAGCCGGCCCTGTACCGGAAGGATCCGGCGGCGCCCGAGCCGATCCCCGAGGCCGTGCCGGTCGTCGTGGCGCCTGCCCCCGAGGCAGCCCCGCCCGCTGCGCCGAAGGTCAGCGTAGCGGCCACGTCCTCGATCGAGGATGCCCTCGCCGCGGCGATGTCCGCGTCGTCGTCGTCGTCGATGCCCGCGTCGTCGTCATCGTCGAGCGTGATCGTGGAGCCCGCGCCCGCCCGTCGCCCAGGCAACGTCGCAACCGATCCCGATTCCGATCCCGATCGAGGCCAACAGCAAGGAGACCCTGGCCACCACCGTCAAGCGCATCGTCGGCGCAGCGCGCGAGGGCAAGACGGCGGACGCGTACGCCGCGTACGCCGCGCTGTTCGACGACAGCGGCTTCGCGCTGCAGCGGTCGCAGGATCAGCGCCAGGTCGTGAAGCTGATGGCGACCTCGAAGAACCCGCCCCCCGCGACCGAGGCGGTGCTCCACGCGTATCGTCGCGCGAGCGCACGGCTGGAGGTCCTGATCGCCGAGCTCAACGATCCGGCCGACACCGAGCTGCTCGCGCTGTGTAAGCAGTACCTGTCCGAGCACTAGGGGACGGTTTCAACTTGGGAACCTGCCCGCGAAGCGCGAATACCGCGAGGGGACGGTCCCGAGCCTTGCGGGGAAGCGCGCGCTCGCCGCCGTGCGGGCGCTGAAACCCCCACCCGGGGATCGAGCGCGTGTCGTACCGCCCGGTCCGGAACGCCTCGCTGCGCAGGATGGCGAGGTGCATCGGGATCGTCGTCGGCACGCCCGCGACGTGGAACGCGCCCAGCGCGCCGAGCATGCGCTCGATCGCGTCGGCGCGATCGGCGCCCTTGACGATCACCTTGGCGAGCAGGGAGTCGTAGAACGGCGGGACGACGTAGCCGGCCTCGACGTGCGTGTCGACGCGGATCCCCGGGCCGCTCGGGGGCTGCCAGGCGGTGACGGTCCCGGGGGCGGGGGCGAAGTTCGCGCTCGGATCTTCCGCGTTGATCCGGCACTCGATCACGTGGCCGCTCATCGTGATCGTGTCCTGCGTCCACGCGAGCGGGCGGCCGGCGGCGACCTCGATCTGTGCGATCACGAGATCCTTGCCGGTGCGCTCTTCGCTGACGGTGTGCTCGACCTGCAGGCGGCAGTTGAGCTCCATGAACCGCAGCACGTGGCCCGAAGGATCGGGATCGAGCAGCAGCTCCATGGTGCCGGCGCCCACGTAGCCGACCCGAGCGGCGGCACGCGCCGCGGCGGTGCAGGTGGCCACGCGGAGATCGTTGTCGATCGCCGGGGAGGGGCTCTCTTCGATCAGCTTCTGGTGGTTGCGCTGGACGGTGCAGTCACGCTCGCCCAGGTGCACGGCGTGGCCATACCGGTCCGCGAAGATCTGGATCTCCACGTGGCGGCCGTCCTCGATCAAGCGCTCGAGGAACACGCGATCTCCGCCAAACGCGGCTCGCGCCTCGGCCTGGGCCTCCGTGTACGCGGTCTCCACCTGATCGGCCGCACGGGCGATCCGCATGCCGCGCCCTCCGCCGCCGTTCTCGGCCTTGAACAGCACCGGGAAGCCGATCTCCGCAGCGACCCGCTTCGCGTCCTCGATGCCGCTCAACACGCCGAGCGAGCCCGGGATCACGTTCATCCCGGCGGCACGCATCGCCGCCTTCGCGCGGGTCTTGCTGCCCATCAGCTGCGTGACCTGCGGCGGCGGCCCGATGAACGTCACGCCGTGCTGGGCACACAGCGTGGCCAGCAGCGGGTTCTCCGACAGGAAGCCCCAGCCCGGGTGGAGCGCCGAGCACCGGCTCTGCACGGCCGCCTGGACCACGCGCTCGACATCGAGGTAGCTGTGCGCGGCGCGGCCGGGGCCGAGCACGACGATCTCGCGATCCCGCGTGTACGGCGCGGCGCGATCCGCCTCGCTGACCGCGAACACGGGCGTGATGCCCAGCGTGTCGCACGCACGCGCGACGCGGACGGCGACCTCGCCGCGGTTGGCGATCAGGATGCGATGGAACAGCGGCGGCGCCACGCGCCGGACGCTATCACTTCTTGAGATCGAGGAGACAGGCCTCGGCGCTCGACACGTCGAACTTGCCCGGGGCCTCCATCGCGATCGAGGTCAGGGCGCCGTCGGCGAACGTCAGCACGCCGCGCCGGCAGCGCAATCCCATCTGAGCCTTGTCGAGATCAGCCTCGATCCCGAGCGCCTTGGAGAAGTGACCGCTGCCATCGGCGAGCATCACGATCTTCCCCAGCGCGTCGTGCTGCTCCGCCCACGCCTTCATCACCCAGGCATCGTTGACCGAGAGGCAGGCGACGATGTCCACGCCCTGCGCCTTGAGCTCGGGGAGCTTGGCCAGGTAGCCGGGGAGGTGCTTCGCCGAGCAGGTCGGCGTGAACGCGCCGGGCAGCGAGAACATGACGACCTTCTTGCCGGCGAACAGCACCGACGGGTCGACGTCAGCGCCGCCCTCGGGGGTCGCCTGCTTGATGGTGATGGATGGAACCTTCTGGCCGGTGGTGATCATGGCGGAGGGGTAGCATGGAACGGGCACAGGCTCCTCGCGAGCGTGCACGCGTGATCGAACCTTCCTCGGTCCTCACGGAGCGCCGCTTCGGCGATCACCCAGGCCGCATCCGCGCAGCGCCCCGCGATCTGCTGGCCAAGCAACGCTCCACAGTCCGGATCCCACCTCGCAGCGCGCGCGCGCACGATCACGTCGATTCCCACGATGATTCGCCAGGAACCCTCGTCCCGGACGAACACCGCATCGAGGGGACCGTCGTCGAGATCCGCGACTTCACTGGGCGCCTGCACCGGCTGCGCCCACCTCGCGCGCGCCTGGCCCACGGTCAGCTTCGGATCTCCTGCGAAGTGCGGCCGCACCTGGACCGCTCCGCCGTGGGCGAGCCGTGTAACCAGCGCCGGGGCCGCGGCATCGAACGCCCGCGCGTAGTCCGCGTACACCGCGCGATACGGATCGGTGGTCACGCGCGCCCAGCCGGCCGCATCGAGCTTCCATCCGGCGACCGCCGCCGTCCGCGAGGCCTCATCAGCGCCGGCGAGCGCGCCGAGATAGCCGTCGAGCCCGGCGGGAGGCGCGGCCTCGCGACACGCCGTCACGGCGAGGGCCGCGAGGACGAGCGCCCGCATCAGCTCGGCGGCAGCGTGGCGTGGCGCGTGGGGCGCACCGGGCGCGGCGCATCCGGATCGGACAGCGGCTTCGGCAACGGCATCCCGAGCAGCAGCTTGATCGCGACCGAGGCGGCGGTGGCACCGAACACTGACGGCACGAACGCCACCGAGCCCTCCACGCGATTGCGGTGCTCGCAGTCGTTCAGACCGTTCTCTCCGCCCGGGCACACGCAGCGGAAGCCACCGCTGTCGTACGCGAGCTCGTGGGGCGGGATCGGGGGCTCCTCGGAGTACACGGCCCACACGCCGAGGTTCTGCGTGCAATCGAGCTCGTGCTTGCGACGGAGGTTGCGACGCAGCTCGCGCGCGAACGGATCCACGCGCGTCTCCGAGAGATCGGAGACCCGCACCATCGTGGGATCGAGTCGCGCGGCCGCGCCCATCGAGGACACGAGGCGGAGCTTGTCCTTCACGCAGGTGGCGATCAGGTGCATCTTGGCGGCGATGTTGTCGATCGCGTCGATCACCACGTCGGGCTCGGGCACCAGCAGGCGTGCCGAGGTCTCCGCGCTGTAGAACTCGGAGCGGGCCTCGATCGTGGCATCGGGGTTGATCTGGCGCAGCCGCTCCGCCATCACGTCGACCTTGGACTTGCCGAGCGTGCCCTTCATCGCGTGGAGCTGGCGGTTCACGTTGGTCACGCAGATCCGATCGTAGTCGACCAGGATCACGCGCCCCACACCACTGCGCACGAGCGCCTCCGCCGCGTACGAGCCAACCCCGCCCACGCCGAACACGGTCATGGTCGATGCGCCGAGCTTCGCGAGCCCCGCATCCCCCAGGAGGCGTGCGGTCCGGTCGAAGCGGCGGTGGGTGGTCATCGCGCGATCATTGATGGAATGGCCCCAGTGTCAATCAGGAAATCGCAGCGGCCGGGTGGTCGAACCGCGGCTGCGCCGGCGCATCGAGCACCTCGCGGACCCGCTGGAGGAGGGTGCTGGGGGTGAACGGCTTCTGGAGGAAGGCGACACCCTTCTCGAGCACGCCGTGATGGACGATCGCGTCGTCCGTATACCCCGAGGCGAACAGCACCTTCATCTCGGGCCGGAGCGGCGCCAGCTCCTCCGCCAGCCTCCGCCCGCTCATCCGCGGCATCACCACATCGGTCAGCAGCAGGTGGATCCTGCCGACGTAGTCGCCCGAGATCAGGAACGCCTCTCCGCCGTTCGCGGTGTCGATCACGTGATAGCCGCTGCGCCGGAGGATCGCGCTGGCCACGGCTCGGACCTGATCCTCGTCCTCGACGAGCAGGATCGTCTCTCCACCGCCGATCACCGGCAGCTGGCGCGACGCGCTGATCTCCGCCTCGACCTGATCGGTCTGCGGGAAGTACGCCTCGAACGTGCTGCCGGCGCCCCGTTCGCTGAGGACCCGCAAGTGTCCCCCGCTCTGCTGCACGATGCCGAACACCGTCGACAGCCCGAGCCCGGTGCCCTTACCCGCGTCCTTGGTGGTGAAGAACGGCTCGAAGATCCGCGAGCGGGTGGCCGCATCCATCCCACCACCGTTGTCCCTCACGGACAGCAAGACGTAGTCACCGGCAGGAACCCCCGAGCCCCCGCCGAGGTACGCGGCGTCGACGTGCACGTCGCTGATCCCGATGGTGACGTTCCCTCCGTCGGGCATCGCATCGCGCGCGTTGACCGCGAGGTTCATCACCACCTGCTCGATCTGCCCCGGATCCGCGAGGACGCGTCCGCTCACCGTCCGCGCGTCGAGCTGGAGCTCGACGTCCTCGCCCAGTAGACGCTTGAGCATGACCCGCATCCCGGCGACGATCTCGTGGAGGTTGATGACGTGCGGCTGGCGCACCTGCTGCCGGCTGAACGCGAGGAGCTGACGGGTCAGATCGGTCCCGCGCATCGCGGCCTGCTTGATCTGGATCATGTCCTCGCGCAGGGGGTCACCAGGCTTGAGGTCCTCGATCGCGAACTCGCTGTAGCTGAGGACCACGGTGAGCAGGTTGTTGAAGTCGTGCGCCACGCCGCCGGCGAGCCGTCCCACGGCCTCCATCTTCTGCGCCTGCCGGAGCTTCTCCTCGGTCTGGCGGTGCGCAGCCTCGGCGGTTCGGCGCGGCGTGAGGTCGCGAGCGATCGAGGACACACCGATCACCTTGCCATCCACGCCCCGAACCGGAGAGAGCGTGACGGCGACGTCGATCAGCGTGCCATCCTTGCGAAGGCGCACGCACTCGTACTGGCGGATGCTCTCGCCGCGGTCGGCGCGGCTCAGGATCTCACGCTCGGTGTCGAGAGCATCGTGCGGGATCAGGCGGTGCATCGAGGTCCCGATCATCTCGGCCGCGGGATACAGATAGAGGTCCGCGGCACCGCGGTTCCAGCTCGTGATCGTGCCGTCGAGGGTGGCGCTCGTGATCGCATCGTCGGAGGACTCCACGATCGCGGCGAGGTGGGCCCGGAGATCCTCCCTTTTTTTCCGGCCCCCGGCGGCCCCCCCCCCCCCCCCCCCGCCCCCGGGCCCCGCCCGCCGCGCCGCCCCGCCCCGGCCCCCCCCCTCCCCCCCTGTTTTCCTCTCTTCTCGCTTGGTCTGTCTTCTGCCTTTTTTTTCGTCCAGCGCCGCCGGCGGCGCGGGGGGCCGGCCCCGCGCCCCCGCCCTGCCCGGCCGGGGCGGGTCGCCCCCCCTGCGCCCCCGCGCCCGCGCCGGTCGCTGCCTCCGCGCGCGGCCCCCGGGCCCGCCCCCCCCCCCCCCCCGGCCCCCGCCCCCCCCGCCCGCCCCCCCCCCCCCCCCCCCCGCCCCCCCCCCCCCCCCCCCCCCCCCGCGGGGCGCCCGGGCGCCCCCCGCCGCCCCCCCCCCGCCCCCCCCCGGGGGGGTTCCCGGGCGCTCCGTCGGTCCGCCCCCGGCCGCCCGCCGGCGCCGCCCCCCCCCGGGGCCCCCCGGCCCTTTCTTCCTCTCCCTCCCCTCGGGGCCGCGACCCGATCCGTGACGTCCTGCAGCGTCCCGAACATCCGGATCGCCAACCCCGTCGCATCGCGCTCCACGACGCCGCGCTGCTGGACCCGGCGCACCTGACCATCGCAGCGTACGATCCGGTGCTCGATCTCCGCCGGCGCGCCCTGATCGAGGGCGGCGCGGGTGGTGAGGTGCATGCGCTCGCGATCGTCGGGATGGACGTGCGCGAAGAAGGCGGCCACCGTCATCGGGGTCCCCTCGGGGATCCCGTAGATCCGGTAGCACTCGGACGACCACTCGATCTTCCCGTCGGGCGAGACGTCGGAGGTCCAGCTCCCGACATGAGCGATCGCCTGCGCCTCCTCGAGCTGATCGCGGCTCGCGCGCAGCGCCTCCTCGGCCAGCTCGCGCTCTGTGACGTCGCGGAGGACCGATAGGTGCACACCAGGGGTCACGTTCGCGACCGCGCTGTAGTCCACGATCCGGAGCGTTCCATCGGAGCGCCTGATGGTCAGCTGCCCAGCCAGGCTGCCGTGCGGGAGGAAGTGCTTCAGCCCGGCCTCGCTGTCAGCCTCAGTGACCACGAACGCCGTGAACCGCTGGCCGATGACCTCGTCGCGCGCCAGGGCGAGCAACGAGAGCGCGGCCGGGTTAGCGTCGATGTAGACGCCGTGATCGTCGGCGAGCATGATGGCGTCCGTCGAGCTATCGAACACGGCCCGGAGCAGCTGCTGGCTGCTCCGCAACCGCGCTTGGGCTGCGTGAAGCAGGATCGGACTCGCCGAGGCAGCGATCGCGACCGCATCGACCTCGCCACGCGCAACCGCCGCGAGCGCCGCCTCGGTATCCGACACCCGACGCTCGAGAGCCAGGTTCCGGGCGCGGAGCTCCGCGTTCTCACGCTGTGAGCTCAGGAGGTCACTCAACCGGTACCTCGGTGAGGCCGAGGGCGGTGAGGAGGGTCACTCGGTCCTGGAGGTTGCCGAGGATGCGTCGCTCCGGTGCGGGCTCGAGCTTCACGAGCATCGGAGTCACGAAGATCCCCGCCGCGATGCCGCGCTCGGGGTTCGCCACCACGTCGATGACCTCCAGATCGATCGTGCGACCGGTGGTCCGCTCGAGGACGCTCTCGAGGTTGCGCGTGGCCGCGAGCGAGTTCGGTCCGTCGCCGGCGATGTACAGGCGGATCTTCAACGGTGCGAGGGGCGAGGTAGGGCTGGTCACGGTGTCGCGCTGTCCTTGTTCTGCCCGGGTCCGAGCTCGGCCTCTTCCGTGTCCGCGCGCCGGCGGAGGAGCAGCTCGTCCGCCTCACCGGCGCGATCTCCCGCCTCGGTCACCGCCACGGCTCGGAGCTGCGCGAGCTCGGCCTCCTGGATCGCTCGTGCGCGCGACAGCGTCATGAGGTGCGCCTGGGTCTCGGCGAGTGCGAGCTCCGCCTTCTGCTCTCGCAGGATCGCCGCGTGCTTGGAGGCGGTGCGTGTCCTCCGCGCATCGTTCTCCTTCTCCCAGCGCAGCGTTCCCATCAGCACCTCGCCATCCACGGCGTAGACGTTCGCGAGCGTGACCCCGGCGTCGGTCAGTACGAGCTCGCGGACCTGGTTCGAGTGGCCGGTGCCGCGGGCCTTGATGATCGTGAGCGCGCGGTTGCGCTCGCCGCCGTGGCTCATGTACGAGACGTGCATCCAGATGTCCGCGATCGTCGAGACATTGAGCAAGGCGTGCTCGGTGTGCGGCAGAGGGTTGCCGAGCAGCGACGTGCAGAACACGGTGATACCGGCGTGCTTGCAGAGGTCGAGGATCTGCAGCGCGGCATTCTCGCGGTTGGCCTCCTCGCCGTGCTGTGCGAGCGCGGACAGCGGATCGATGACCAGGTTGCGCGGTGCGACGTCGCGGATCCATCCGCGGATCCGTGCGACCTGAGCTTCTGGACTCTCGGAGCGTCCGCGCATCGCGTGGATGTGCAAGGTCCCAGCGGCGATGTGGGGTACGAACTTCAGCCCGATCGATGCGACGTTCCGCACGATCTGATCCGGTGATTCGTCGAAGCTGACGTACACGGTGCGCTCTCCGCGGGCGGCGGCGGCGTTGGCGAACGACGCGGCGAGGCTGGTCTTGGCGGTGCCCGGCATGCCCGAGATCAGCACCGAGCTGCCCCGGTAGTACCCTCCGGACAGCATCGCGTCGAGCCGCTCGATGCCAGAGGAGACCCGCTCGGTGGAGACCGCGTATCCGAGCTCGACCGTCGTGTTGACCGCGACCTCGATCCCCGCCGGGGTGATCGCGAGCGGATACTCGTTCGCGGAGTGCGGAGCGCCGCGATACTTGGCGACGCGGATGTGGCGCAGGGCGGTGCCCTGGACGACCCGGTGGTCGAGGGTCACCACGCAGTCCGCGATGAACGCGAGGAAATCGTACTCGCGTGGCTCGGCGGAGTCCGACGCGTGCGCCTTCGCCGTGACGATCGCGGCCAGGCCGCTCGCGTGGACCCAGTCGCGCAGGCGGAACGCTTCGCGGCGAATGAGGGTCCGGTCTCGGAGGTGGTTAAGGAGCACGTCGATGCCATCGAACACCACGCGCCGCGCGCCGAGAGCAGTCGCGCGAGCCCCGACGATCGACAGCAAGCCGAGGAGATCGAAGTCCCCGGCCTGTTCGATCGATTGCGAGAGCTGCGCGTCGATGATCTCGACCTGGCCTGCGTCCGGGTTTCCCCAGGAGAAGTTCGCCGTGTTCGCCCTGACCCGCCCTGGGCTCTCCTCGAAGGCGACCAGGATCCCCGGCTCGCCATCCTCGCGCGCGCCGCAGCAGAGCACCTGCATCCCGAAGATCGTCTTGCCGGTGCCGACCTCGCCGACGACCAGCGTGAGCCCGTTCCGCGGGAGGCCACCGTCGGCGATCTGGTCAAAGCCCGAGATCCGCGTGGGGATCCGGTTACTCGCAGTGCTCGATTTCCCTGCCATCCATCCCTCCGCCCGATCAGTCGGTCAACCGGTCTACCACGCACGCCAGCGATCGCCCGGCAGGTCGGTCGCAAACTCGACCGTGCGGATGCGCTCACTTCACGTCGCGTCGTCTACGTCGCGCTGTCGAGCAGCTCGCGGACCTTCCTCAGGAGCGAATCCGAGGTGATCGGCTTCTGGAGGAAGGAGATCCCTGCGTCGAGCACCCCGTGGTGCACGATCGCGTCCTCGGTATAGCCGGAGAAATACAGCACCCGCATCTCGGGCCGCATCGGCGCAAGCCGCTCGGCCAGCTCGCGGCCACTCATCCGCGGCATGACCACATCCGTGAGCAGCAGGTGGATCTTCGCTGCGTACTGCTCGCAGATCAGGAACGCCTCGCCCCCGTTCGCGGCGTCCAGCACGTTGTAGCCCTGCCGCCGCAGCAGGGTACGGGTCATGTTCCGCACCGCCTCCTCGTCCTCGACGATCAGGATGGTCTCGGTGCCGCGCAAGGTGAGCGGCGTCGGCAGGGGGAGGGGAGCCTCCTCGGCCGCCTTGTCGGTGCGCGGGAGATAGACCTTGAACGTGCTCCCGCGCCCGACCTCGCTGTAGACCCACACGTGCCCGTGGCTCTGCTTCACGATGCCGAACACCGTGGACAGGCCGAGGCCGGTGCCCTTCCCCTGTTCCTTGGTGGTGAAGAACGGCTCGAACACCCGCTCGCGCGTCCTCGCGTCCATCCCCACACCAGTGTCCGAGATCGCGAGGAGCACGTACGCTCCGGGGATCACGTCGTGGTGGTCGATCGCGTAGCTCGCGTCGATCTCGACGTTGCCGGTCTCGATGCTGAGCTTGCCGCCGCGTGGCATCGCATCGCGCGCGTTGATCGCGAGGTTCATCACGATCTGCTCGATCTGGCTCGGATCGGCGTGGACCTTTCCGAGCTGTCGCGAGGTCAGGAGTGAGAGCTCGATGTCCTCGCCGAGCAGCCGGCGCAGCATCTTCTCCATCCCGTGAACGACCTGCGTGATGTCGAGGACGATCGGTTGGAGCACCTGCTGGCGGCTGAACGCGAGGAGCTGGCGCGTCAGATCTGCGGCGCGGAGCCCGGCGTTGCGGATCTCCATGACGTCATCGCGGATCGGGTCCCCGGGCTTCAGCTCCTCGATGATGAAATCGGCGTAGCTGAGGACCACCGACAGCAGGTTGTTGAAGTCGTGGGCCACGCCTCCGGCGAGCCGGCCCACGGCTTCCATCTTCTGTGCCTGCCGGAACTGCTCCTCGAGCTTGCGGCGCTCATCGATGTCCTGCATCGCGCCCTGGATCCTCGTCACGGCGCCATCGGGCCCGCGCTCGGCCTGCCCGATCGTGCGCACCCACACGCGCCGCTGGGTCGCGGTGATCACCTGGACCTCGTGATCGAACGGCGTGCCGTCACGCGCGCACCGTTGGACGTGCTGGCTGACCAGCTCGCGGAACTCCGGCGCATAGAAGGCGAGAGCCTGCCAGGCGGTGGGCGCGGTGCCCGCCGGCACCTCATGGATCGCACACAGCTCGTCGGACCAGGTGATCCGCGCATCGGCGAGATCGACCGACCACCCGCCGAGGCGCGCCGCGCGGCCTGCGATCTGGAGCAGCGCTTCGTTCTGGCGCAGCCGCGCCTCGTTGGCGCGCTGCTCGAGCGTGGTGGCGCAGCGATCGAACGCATCGGTCAGGATCGCGACCTCGGCCGGGGTCCAGGTGCGTGGCTCTGCGTGGCCGCCCCCGAGCAGGGCGCACAGCTTGCCGTCCCGGAGCACGGGGTAGCAGACGAACGCCTGGATCCCGAGCGCGCGGATCTTGCTCGCCGCCTCCGGTTCGAGCGCCGCGTTGACGTCGTGGATCACGAGGGCGCCGGCGGTGTGCCGGAGGGCCTCCGCGGCGCGCTCGCCGAAGATCGCCATCGGCTGGCGCCCGAGCAGGCTCGCACCACCCACGATGAACTCGGCGCGGATCGTCAGCTGCTCGCCGGTGGCGTCGAGGTCGGCGTACGCGCAGTGCGTGATGTCGAGGTGCGCGCCCACGATCCGCAGCGCCTCCGGCATCATGCGATCGGGGTTCCCCGGCGAGCGTAGGGCCTCGCCGAGATCGAGCAGCATCTGGAGGCGGTTCTCGCGCTCGCGGAGCGCCTCCTCGGCGTGGGTCCGTGCGGCGATGTCCTCCTGGAGCTGCTGGTTGCTCAGCTCGAGCTGGAGCGCTTCCTCGAGCTTGGTCAGGCTCGCTGCAGCCGAGCTGGGGGCCTCGCGCCAGTGACCCGCCGGGCGCGCCGCGCGGGACGCCCCCGGCCCCCACCCCCCCCGCCCCCCCCGTTGAGCTCGTGGAGCGCGCGCTCGGCCTGCTTGCGCGCCGAGATGTCCCGGACCATCGCGAGGATGTTGCCGTCGGGCATTGGCGTGGCGATCACGTCGGCGGGGAACGTGGATCCATCCTTGCGTCGGAACTCCCACTCGCGGTGGTAGTCCGCCGCGGACTGGATCTCGCGCAGCGCCACGGAGATCTCGGGGATCTCCGTCTGCACCACGATGTCCGCGGCGTGCTTCCCGATCAGGTCCTCGCGCCGGTAGCCGAGCATCCGGCACATGCTGGCGTTCGCATCGAGGTAGTAGCTCCGCGCGTCGGCGACGAGGATCCCGTCGGGGGCGTAGTCGAACAGCGCGCGATAGCGCGCATCGCTGGCCTGGCGCGCGGCCTCCGTGCGGGTTCGCTCGGACACGTCGATCCCCACGCCGACCAGACAGGTCTGCCCACCAATCACGGTCTTGACCCCGGTGAAGTAGTACGGCGTCACGCGTCCGTCCTTGGACACGAAGCCGGCCTCGACGCTGGAGTCCCCTCGCTCGAACACCTCGTCGATCCGCGTGGCCACCAGCTCGCGATCACCGGCGAAGAACTGCAGCGGATGCATCGCCGCGATCTCCGCGGCCGTGTATCCGCTCGCCTGCTCGAAGTTCCGGTTCCAGCGCAGGAAGCGACCACGCTGATCGTACAGGTAGAGGATCCCGGGCAGCGCATCGAGTACGGCGGCCGAGAAGTCCCGCTCGTGACGCACCACCACCTCGGCGTGGCGCCGGGCCTGTTCGCGCGCGAGGCTGTCGAGGGCGAACGAGAGATCGTTCGCCGCACTCGTGAGCAGGCCGATCTCACGATCCTGAAAGTAGCCGACCTCCTCGGCATAGACCGAGAGCGCGCCGCACACCTGGCCCGCCTCGCGGATCGGAAACACGGCGGAGGCTGCAAAGCCGCGCCGCACGATCTCGTCGCGCCACGGCAGCGAGGCTGGATCGTCGAGCAGGTGGTTGCTGATATAGGGGCGGCCTTCACGGAAGGCGACGCCCGTGGGGCCGCGACCCTCGGGCCGTGCTTCATCGGCGTAGATCACGATCGAGCGGAGGTAGCCCTGATCATCGCCGGCGGAGGCGAGCGGGACGATCTGATTGGTGTCGGGCAGGTGCCACCCGATCCAGCTCATCCGGAAGCCGCCGTGTTCGCACAGGGCACGACAGATCTCGTGGAACAGCTCGTCTCGCCTCGGCGTGGCGACGATCGCCTGATTGATCCGACTGAGCGCGGCGTACAACCGCGACAAGCGAGAGATCTCGCGCTCTCGCACCGCGAGCGCCGCCTCCACCGCATCACGCAGCTCTTCCTGTCGCTCTCGCACACACCCCCCCAAGGCCGACGGTCAGTTCTGCAAAGATACTACGTCAGGTCTGTGGCCATGTTCCTGTCGCGTTTTGCGGCAGGGCTGGTCAGTGGCGCAGGCTGGGAAAGTCCAGCTCGACACACGCAGCGCACAGCCCATGGCTGACGTTGGCAGGCATCGCGTCGACGAAGCTCGGCACCCAGTCCCAGCGCTCCCGCTCGTGGGGCGCCTGGGCGACCTTCACTCTCCGGCAGCTCGCGCACATCACGATCGTCCCGTCACGGCTGTACGTCGTCTCGTCCACCAGCATCGCCACCCGTTCGTGCGGCCTCTCGATCCGGAGCGAGTGGGTGACCACGAGGAAGCCCTCCACCGTCGGATACATCAGCATCCGGAACCGCCGCTCGACCTCAACCGAGCTGCACTCGTAGTCGTGCTCTCGCCGCTCGCCGGTGGTGCGTGCGTCCTCGTACATCGCGCGGTAGAACTCGCGGAGATCTCCCGAGATCGCGTCGAGCACGAACGATCCGCGCCCCCAGCGATCGAGCATGCTGGCGCCGTTATTGGCCAGTGCGAACCGGCGCCAGCCATCGTTGACACGCACGATCCGGAGCTGGTCCGAGAGGACGTACGTCGGGTTATCGACGTGGTCGAGCGCGTGATAGAGGGCACTGGCCTCTGGATGCGCGTCGCTCACCTGCTGCAGTCTAACTCCTCGCGCCGAGGCCGACCACAACGCTCACCTGGCTGGTCACCAGCACGCTTACCAGGACGCGAAGATGCGGCGCGCATTTCTTGCGGTCAGTGCAGCGAGCGCGGCAGGATCCTCGCCCCGTGCCGCGGCGAGCCCGGCGAGCACTGCTGGGAGCAGTGCCGGCTCGGACCGCCCGCCGCGATGACCCTCGGGCGCCTGGTCAGGCGCATCGGTCTCCACCAGCAGCAAGTCCGCAGGGATCAGGCGTGCGGCCTCGACGGGGCGACGGGCGTTCGGATAGCTGATAGGTCCCGCGAACGAGAATGCGAGGCCGAGCTCCTGGTACACGGGCACCAGCGCGGCTCCACCCGAGTAGCTGTGGAGCACGCCCGTCAGCGGGCCCTCCTCGCGGAGGATCTGCGGCGCACGATCGTGCGCGCGGAGCACGTGGATCACGGCCGGTAACCCGAGCATGCGCGCGGCGCGGAGGTGCGCGCGGAAGATCAGCTCCTGCCGCGGCAGCTCGCCGGTCCCGCCATCGAGCCCGCACTCGCCGACGGCGATCGCGCCGGCCTCCGTCACCGCGCGCGCGATCTGCTCCGCGAGGTCCTGGGTGAGCGCCCGGCCGAGCTCGTCGGCTGCGAGCGCGGGCACGATCTGCGGATGGATCCCGAGCGCGCACCGCATCCCGGCGGAGCCGTGACGTGCCGCGAGCGCGATGAGCGCGGGCCAGGTCCGGGGCCGGATCGCGGGCACCAGGAAGCCACGCACCCCCGCGGCCGTGGCCCGGGCGACCACCTGGTCCCGGTCGCGGTCGAACGCCTCGACATCGAGGTGGCAGTGCGTATCGATCACCCGGCGAGATCGTAGCGTAGGATCCTCATGGTGAAGTTCCTCCACCGCTGGAAGTCGTGGGTCGACACCAGCGATGCGATCGTGGCTCACTGGCTGCGAGCGGCCAGGGAGGCCCTGCTGGGCGAGATGCCGATCCTGGCGGCGGGCACCGCGCTGTTCGCGATCATCTCCACGCTCCCCCTGCTCGCGGCCGTGGTCTCGATCTATGGCGTGGTCGCCGACCCGGTCCGGATCCAGTCCCACCTCGGGGGCCTCGCCACCGTGCTCCCGCCCGGGGTGATCGACTTTCTGCGCGAGCAGCTCCAGCGTCAGGCCCAGCGCTCCCACGGGACGATCGGGATCGCGCTCGCGTTCAGCGTGGTCGTCGCGGTGTTCTCCTCGCGCGGCGCCGCCCGTGCCCTGATCGATTCGCTCAACCGCGCGTACCGGGTGCGCGAGCGGCGCGGCAAGTTGCACAAGTTTGCGCTGACCTTGCTGATGGCTGCCGGCACGATGGTCGGGCTCCTCGTGGTGTTCGTGGTGGTCGTCGCGCTGCCGGGGATCTTCGCGGTCGCCGGGATGAATGGCTACGCGGTGGCCGAGTGGGTGCGCTGGCCGATCCTGATGGCCGTGCTGTTCGGGACCTTGCTCGCGCTGTATCGCTATGCGCCTTCGCCGCGGCCCCTCGGCACCGAGCGTCACCTGTGGCCGGGCGCGCTGCTCGGGACCGTGGTCCTGGTCGCGGTCTCGCTCGGGCTCTCGCAGTGGGTCACCAAGGTCGCCTCGTATGACGTGATCTACGGGACGTTCGGCAGCGTCGTGGTCGTTCTCCTGTGGTTCTACCTGTCCGTGATCGCGCTCGTCCTCGGCGGCTTCGTCAATGCCGAGCTCGAGCGTCATGCCGGCGCACCCGCACCCGACCGTTCGATGTACTGAGCGCCGACGACGCCGAAAATAAGAAACGCCGCGGCCGGGGGAACCGGGGCGGCGTTCCGGAACCTCGAGGAAGTTCCGAAAGGGGTCAGGTCTCTCGCTTACATCTTGGTGCCGAAGAACTTGGCGGCCGCGAGCGGGGCGGGGGTGCCGGCGTACTTCAGCTCGCCAGTCCAGGTGCCGGTCGCGATGTCGTCCATCTTGCCGTCCTTGTTCTTGTCGATGCCGCGGGCGGTGCCGGCCAGGCCGAACTCGAGGGCCGAGCCATCGATGTTGTCGAGCTGGTTGTAGAGCGCCGGGCCTGCCGCCGCGAGACCCGCGTTGCACGCGCTCTCGAACGTGCTCGCCGAGCCGATGCCGACCGCCTGGTAGACGTACGTGCCGACGGCCTGGCAGTTGACGAGGTTCTTCAGCAGATCGCCGAGGTTCTGCGCGCTCGGGTCGATCATCGGGATGATCGCCTGGTCGAGAGCGAGCTTGAGGATCTGGCCGTACTTCAGGCCGACCTTGTGCTGGCTGAAGTTCAGCTTGCCGCTGGGCTCGAGCTGGACCGTGAGGCCTTCGACCTTCACGTCCTGCATCCCGTAGTCCTTGAAGTTGAAGTCGAGGTCGACGTTATCGACCTTGAAGTGGAGACCCTGGACGGTCTTGACGGCGGCGCCGTTCGCCTGGATGTCGAGGACCTCGATGGTGCCGAAGTGGTGGGCGACCTGACCGAAGGCGTCACCGACTTCGACGATCTTGCCGACGAAGTCCGGGGCGACCTGCAGGAGGCGGTCGTTGAGGTACCCGGCGACGAACGGGATGGCGCCGTTCAGGGTGTTCTTGACGCTGCCGTTCGGCAGGGCCGCGACGAGCTTCTCCACGATGAAGCGGGTCGGGTCATCCGGGTCGTCGGTCGCCTGGATGAAGTAGTTGACCACCGTGCCGGCGGTGCCGGGCAGGTTGGTGGCGAGGTCGAAATCGCTCTGCACCGAGAACCGACCTTCGGGGGTCAGCGGGACGGGCTGGCTATCCGGCGGCGGCGGGTTGGTGTCGTCGTCACCGGACATGCCGGGCGCGTCGGCGGCGCAACCAGCGACGGTGGCGCCCAGGGCGAGGAGGAGAGACATGGACAGGTTGCGCGTCATCATTTTCATTTCTCCGTCGAGGATTGGTGACCAACCTATGTGCAGCGCGTGTGCCACGTGTTCTGCGCAGATCGATCAGTCACTTGCACGGTGGTTTCGGCCGAAGCGGCAACTCCACTGGTCAGGCCAGTAGAATCCGTGGTGTCGGAAGACCCTGATTTCGATCAGTTACTCGGCAGGCGCCTCGCCGAGCTCGGTGCGGCCGCCCCAACAGGCCTCGCCTCGCCACGCCCCGTAGCCAGGGAGGGCGGTCCGGACGCACGAACGGCGCGATTCCTCGTCGGGAACCGCGCCGTCCTGGTACAGACGCCGAAAATAAAACCGGCCGGAGCAGAATTGCCCCGGCCGGCCAGCCATCCTCGACGTCGCGGGCTCACCACCCGTCTCGTCGAACCAAAACCTTGTTTACATGCGCGCGCCGAAGAACGTCGCGGCGGCGAGCGGAGCGGGGGTGCCCGCGTAGGACAGGTTGCCAGCCCACTGGCCGGTCTGGATCGTGTCGATCTTCTTGTCGCCGTTCTTGTCGAGCGCCTTGGCGCTGCCCGTGAGGCCGAACTCGAGCACCGAGCCGTCGATGGCGTCGATCTTCGAGTACACGACGCCCGCGCCGGCGACGAGGCCCGCGTTGCAGGCCGTGGTGAGCGCGCCGGCGCCGAAGCCGCCGATCTGGCTCGCGATCATGTTGCCGACGGCGACGCAGTCGACCTGGTGCTGCAGGAGCTCACCGAGGTTGTGCGCGGTCGGGTCGAGCATCGGGATGATCATGCCGTCGAGGCCGATCTTGAGGACCTTGCCGTAGCTGAGCGGCATCTTGTGGTCCGCGATGCCGAGCTTGCCGGTGCTGTCGAGGGTGATGCCGACGCCCTGCACGACCACGTTGGCGACCTGGTAGTCGGCGAACGCGAGGTCAGACTCGACCGCATCGATCTTGAAGTGAGCGCCGAGCACCGAGTGGGTCGACGTGTACGCATCGACCGAGCCCGACACCATGAGCTGCTCGTTGGTGCCGAAGTTCTTCGCGATGGCGCCGAAGTCGTGGCCCATCTGCACCATCGTGGTGACGAAGTCGGGCGCGAACGACAGGAGGCGGTCATTGAGGTAGCCGGCGACGAACGGGCGGACGCCGTTGAGGGCGGTCTTGACGACGCCGCTCGGAAGCTTCGCGATCACCTGCTCGAGGATCCAGTTGGCCGGGTCCGTCGCATCGTCGGTCATCGCGATGATCGTGTTGGAGACCTCGCCGACCTTGCCGGGCATGTTGGTCGCCAGGTCGAAGTTCGAGCGCATGGTGAAGGTGCCAGTCGGGTCGGTCGGGACGACCGGGTCACCGCCGCCGCCACCACCGCCGCCGCCACCACCGTCATCACCCTGATCGGTGGGCGAGTCAGCGGCGCAACCAGTGGCTGCAGTTCCGAGGGCGAGGGCGAGAAGGACGGTGAGGTTCTTGGCAGAGGTCATCATGGCTGTATCTCCCGGCGAGGATTGCTGTTGGTGACCGAACCTTTGTGCAGCGCATGTGCCACCGATCCAGGGGGGCAGATCCACGTGAGGTCGCATAGTTGCGCGGGGGGTGGCCGATCCGCTGGCCAGGTCACTCGTGTTTCCCAGGGCCAAGTGACCTAGCCACTGCACTGCGTCGTGCAACCGATCGTGCTCACAGGAGAATCGCGATCTCCGACGAGGATGTGGCCTCGCACGGGACGCCAAGGCCCCGATCGGTAGCTCCACCGGCGGCTCCCCACGGCCGGCAGCTCCAGGGGCCAGGTATACTGCGGAGAATGTCCGCGCGATTGGGCTTCGCGGCGAGCCTCGATACCCTGGTCCGTGCGCGGTATCCGTTCGTGTACCTCGTGTCGTGGGAGGAGCAGCGCGTCGATTCGATCCTGGGCGAGCTCGCGCGGCGGCACTCCAAGCAGCTCGTCGAATGGTCCGTGACCCGGGGCCTGCGGCGGACGGGTGGTGCACGGGCCACCTATCAGATCGAGCCGGTGTCCAAGCCCGTGGAGACCCTGCAGGCGATCGGCAAGCTCACCGATCCTTCGCTCGTGGTCCTGAAGGACTTCCATCCTTATCTGGACGAGCCGATCGTGGTGCGCGCGCTCCGCGAGCTGTCGCACGATCTGGAGAACAGCTACTCCACCGTGATCCTGCTCTCGCCCGTGCTCAAGATCCCGGTCGAGCTGGAGAAGGACGTCACCGTGCTCGATGTGCCGCTGCCGGACTTCGGCGAGCTGCTGGAGCTGCTGCGTGGCATCGCCCGCGTGCTCAAGCAGGAGGGCAGGGCGGAGGTCAACCTCGAACGCGCCGACGTGGAGCGCCTCGTGCGTGCGGCGCTCGGCCTGACGCTCAACGAGGCCGAGAACGCGTTCGCCCGTGCGATCGCGATCGATGACAAGCTCGATGCCGACGACATCCAGCTCGTCCTCGAAGAGAAGCGCCAGGTCATCCGCAAGAGCGGGCTGCTCGAGTACTTCCCCACCGATGAGGACCTCGGCGGCGTGGGTGGGCTCGAGTACCTGAAGACCTGGCTCGATCGCCGGAGCTCGGCGTTCAGTGACGAGGCGCGGCAGTTCGGCCTGCCCGAGCCCAAGGGCCTGCTCCTGCTCGGCGTGCAGGGCTGCGGCAAGAGCCTGACCGCGAAGGCGATCGCCTCGCACTGGCGGATGCCGCTCCTCCGTCTCGACATGGGGCGGATCTTCGGCAGCCTGATCGGCTCGTCTGAGGACAACATGCGGCGCGCGATCAAGACCGCCGAGGGCGTGGCCCCCGTCGTGCTGTGGATCGACGAGATCGAGAAGGGCCTCGCCGGTGCGGGCTCGTCCGGGGAGACCGACGGCGGCACCGGCGCCCGCGTGTTCTCCTCGCTCCTGACCTGGATGCAGGAGAAGGCCGCCCCGGTGTTCGTGGTCGCCACCGCGAACTCGATCAAGGACCTGCCACCGGAGCTCCTGCGCAAGGGCCGGTTCGACGAGATCTTCTTCATCGATCTGCCCTCGCAGGCCGAGCGCGAGGAGATCTTCGGCATCCACCTGCGGCGCCGGAACCGCGAGCCTGCCGCGTTCGATGTCGGGCAGCTCGCCACCCTCGCCCGGGGCTTCTCGGGCGCCGAGATCGAGCAGGCGATCGTCGCGGGCCTGTACCAGGCCTTCGAGGAGCGGACCGCCCTCGATCAGGCGCACATCGAGCGCGCGCTGACCGAGACCCGGCCGCTGTCCACCACGATGGAGGAGAACATCACCGCGCTCCGCGAGTGGGCCTCCACGCGCGCCCGGCTCGCCTCGCCGGCGGATGACACCTGATGGCGTTCGATCGGTTCAAGAAGCTCGAGCGCGCGCGCCCCAACGCTCCGGAGGAGCCGCCACCGCAGAGCTCGCTCCGGTTCGGCAAGATCGAGGCGCGCAAGGAGGCGCCCGCCGCCAAGCCACATGATCCGTTCTCGCCCCCGCCCGAGGATGGCGACGTCCCTCTCGAGGTCGCCGATGACGACGCCCGCGATGTCGAGCGCCAGAAGGCCGAGCGCCTGGCCAAGGCCAAGGCTCAGCTCGACGCCGAGGCCCAGCGCCTCGCCGAGATCCGGATGAAGCAGGAGGCGCACGACGACGGCTTCCACGCTCTGGAGAAGGCGCAGGCCGTGATGAGCCTGAGCGTGCGCCACCGCGCGTACATCCTCGGCGGCCTGCTCGTGGCGATCGCGCTCCTGGCCGCCATGTTCGGGACGCCCCTGTGGGGCCTCGCGCCGGTGGCGATCGCGGCGTTCCTGGCGAGCCTGGCGGCCAAGAGGTAGGGGACGCCTAGACCGCGAGGAGCGCGATCTCGGCATCGGTCAGCGCGCGGTCGTAGAACCGCAGCTCGTCGAGCGCACCGCGGTAGAAGATCGACGGCGCGTTGCCGTCGAGATCCGCGCCGAAGCCGAGCTCGAGGCTGCCGTCCTCGAACGCCCCGGGGTCCATGCCGATCAGGGCGCCATCGACGTAGAGCCTGCGGACGCTCCCATCCCAGCTCGCGGCCACGTGGTGCCAGGTGCCGCGGAGATCGGGCGACGTCGCCGGGAAGCTCACGATGTTCCCGCCAATCGAGGTCTCGAAGCCGACCTGGCCGTTGTTCGAATCGAGGGTCAGCGAGAACACGTTGCGGACCGTGACCAGATCGAGCGGCTTGTTCACGATCGAGTAGAGCGTGCTGCCCGCCGTTGGCTTGATCCACACCATCACCGTGAACGGCGCGAGGCCGACGAGGTTCGATGTCGGCAGCGTGATCCGGAGATCCTGATCGAACTGATATCCACCGCCGATCCGGCCGGTGGTGGCGACGGGGCAGGGCGCGCACGCGGCGCTGTAGGTCGCGGGCGAGCCCGGGACGCTCCCCGCCGATGGATCGTTGTCCATCGCGTAGCGCGCCACGAGCCCGGTCGCGTCCACCGCATCGCCGGGGAGATCCACGGCGACGTCGGCCGTGATCTGCGCGTCGAAGCCGTACCGGCCGCAGCCGGCGAGCAGGGCCAGCAGGAGGCCGAGCTGCCGGTGCCAGGTCACCAGCCGCAGGTCTGACCCTTGTTCTGCTCCTCGAGCCACTTCTGCAGCGGCGCGAAGTACTCGAGGATCGCGGTCGCGTCCATCTGCTTCTCGCCGGTCAGCTCGAACAGCGCCTCCTGCCACGGCTTCGACGCACCGAGCTTGAGCATGTTCCAGTACGCGTCGCCTGCGGCCTTGTTGTTGAAGATCGAGCACTCGTTGAGCGGCCCGGTGAAGCCGGCCTTCTTGCACAGCGCGCGGTGGAACTGGAACTGGAGGACCGCGGCGAGGAAGTACCGCATGTACGGGACGTTCGCGGGCACGTGGTACTTCGCACCCGGATCGAAGTCCTGCGGGCCGCGCGTCACTGGCGGCACGATGCCCTGGTACTGCTTGCGGAGATCCCACCAGCGCTGGTTGTACTGATCGGGGCCGACCTTCCCGGAGAACACGTCCCAGCGCCACTTGTCGACCACGAGGCCGAACGGCAGGAACGCGATCTTCTCGAGCGCCTTGTGCATCTGCAGGTTGATCGTGATGTGGTCGTTGGTCTTGACCTCGTCGAGCAGCCCCTTCGTCTTCAGGTACTGCGGCGTCATCGAGAGCGCGACGGTGTCTCCGATCGCCTCGTGGAAGCCATCGTTCGCGCCCTGCTGGAGGACGATCGGGAGCTGGTAGTACGCGGCGAAGTAGTAGTCGTGCCCGAGCTCGTGGTGGATCGTGACGAGATCCTCCTGCGTCTTCTCGATGCACATCTTGATGCGCAGGTCGTTGTTGAACTGCACGTCCCACGCCGAGGCGTGGCACACGGCCTCCTTGCCCGCCGGCTTCTGGAACATCGACCGCTCCCAGAACGTCTGGGGCAGCGGCGGCATGCCGAGCGAGGTGTAGAACGCCTCGCCGAGGCGGACCATCCCCTTGTCGTCGAGCTTGGCCTCGATCGTCGGCGTGACGTCGATCGTCGCCTCACCCGGGTACGGCTCGAAGTCCTTGTACATCCAGTCCCACGACTGCGCCCACATGTTGCCGAGGAGGTGCGCCGGCATCGGCCCGGTCTTCGGCACCACGGCGTCGCCGTAGATCCCGTTGAGCTTCTTGCGCGCGTAGCAGTGGAGCTGCGAGTACAGCGGCTTCAGCTGGTTGAACAGGCGATCGGTCTCGGCCTCGAACGCATCGGGGGGCATGTCGTACGCGGACTTCCACATCGACGCGACGTCGGTGAAGCCGATCGCCTTGGCGCCCGCGTTCGCGAGCCCGACGTACTTCACGAACAGATCGCGCTCCTGGTGACCGACCGTGTCGTGCCAGCCTTTCCACGCGGTCAGCGCCGCGTTCGGATCACGCGTGGTCTGGAGCACCTTCGAGAGCTCGTCGAGCGACTTGCAGTCGGTGCCCTCGCAGACCTTGCCCTTGCCGTAGATGCTGCCCATCTCGGTCGCGGTCTTCGCGAGCTCGGCGGCCAGCGCGGGATCATCGGGCGACGGCGCGACGGGCGTGGCGACCGTGGTGACGTAGATCAGCACCTGGAGCTGGCGGCGCGTCGAAGGATCGAGCTGATCGAGGATCGGCTCGTACTTGCGCGCTTGCTTGATCAGCTTCGCGATCGTGTCGTTCTGGATGCTGTTGGCGGCGGACTCGGCGGCCTCGTGCGCATCGGTGATGTCCGTGGCGTTGGTCCACTGCGCCTCGGCAGCCCCCACCAGGACCCGGCGGAGCTCCTTGTCCACATCGGCCACGAACTTCGTCGCCTCGGCGGCGAGAGCTGGATTCTTTGGCGAGGTCGCCGGCTTCGGCGAGCAACAGGCGCCGAGGAGGACCAGCGGGATGGGGAGCAGCAGGGTAGAGATGCGCACGGCGGGACTCTACGCCGGGGCATGCGCGCGACGTCAAGGGTCGCAGTTGCCGAGCTTACGGCTCGAGCGGAACGCCACCGGCGTCGTCGTCCGCGGGCGGCGGCGGCTGCTTCCCGGCACCGGTGCCGGGTGCCTTGACGCCGCGATCGTCGAGCAGCTTGCGCGCCGTGGCCTGCTGCTTCGCATCGAGCACGGCGAACGCCTTGGTCAGCGCGTCCTGGTTGTTCGCGTCCTTGGCGGCGTGCAGCTTGCCGGCGTCTGCGGTGGTGTGGATCGGCGTGGCGCCGGGCGCCATGTTGCGCGGCGGGCGCGGCGGCGCGTTCTTCGCCAGCGGCTCCTCCTCCTCGGGCTTCTCGATCTCGCGCAGCTGGGTCTCGATGCCATCGTTGCGCGCGGCCAGGCTGTCGTCGATCTCCTTCAGCCGGGCGATCTGCGTGCCATCGAGCGCCAGCTGGGAGGCGTTGTCGATCAGGTAGCCCACCGGCGTGCCCGAGGCGGGCGGCAGGGGAGGCAGCTCGCCATCCTTCGGCGTCATCGGCTTCGGATCGTGGTGACAGCCGCCGAGACCTGCCACTGCCAGGGCAACTGCGAACAGCGTCATGCGCAACATCGCCGCGGACCTTGCCACGGTTGCGGGCGCCCAGCCAGTGTCAGTTCGCGACGAGGACGAGCCCGGTCCGCGCCGGCAGGGTCAGGGGCGCATGGACGGCCTCGCCGGTCACCGCATCCGTGTAGTTGCCGGCCGGCAGGTTGATCGCACTCTGCGGCGCATCCCCACGGTTGAGGGCGACGAACACGGTGTCGCCCGGGGTGCTCATCGTATAGACGAGGACGTCGGTGCCGGCGCCGAGCTGTGCGTACGAGCCGCGGCGGAGGGCCGGGTGCTGCGCGCGCGCCTTGGCGAGGCCGGCGAGGCGGTCCTTCAGGAAGGTCTGGTTCGCCGTGTACCCGGTCCACTGCATGAAGCGGCGGTTGTCCGGATCGCCAGCGCCGGGCATGCCGACCTCGTCGCCGTAGTAGATCATCGGGATCCCGGGGAGCGTGTACAGCAGCGCGTACGCCACGGTCAGCCGCTCGTACGGGCTCTTGTTCCCCGGCGCGCTCGGCTGGTTGGTCCACGCGCGATCCTTGCCGCCGTCCCACGCGCCGAACATCGGCGAGTCATCGGCGATCCCGATCGTGCGCGGCACGTCGTGGTTGCCGAGGAACGTCGACATCACGGAGCCCGTCCCATAGAAGCCCGCGTTGCTCGCGAGGAAGCCCGCGAGATCCGTCATCGAGCCATCGCGTCGCAGGATGTTCGAGAGCACCGATCCGCGCAGCGGAAAATCGAACTGCCCGTCGAGCATGGTGTCGGGGTTGACGTAGGACTTGATGAGGTCCCGGCTGCCGTCGAAGGTCTCGCCGACCATGTAGAACTTCTGGTCCCAGGCCACCTCGGCGGAGATCCGCGCGCGCAGGTCGGTGAGCCACGAGGTCTCGATGTGCTTGACCGCATCGAGGCGGAAGCCATCGATCCCGATCCGCTTCGCCCACGAGATGGCGTTCTCCACGGAGTAGCGCCGGGCATCTGAGTTCTGGAAGTTGAAGTCCGGCAGGAACGGATCGAACCAGCACTTGAGGCGATCGTTGTCCCAGCTGCAGCCACTGCCGCACACGCAGTTCCCGCCGAAGCCGTTGTCGTTGGGCCAGAACCAGTCGGGGTGTTGCGCGTAGATCGGGCTGGCCGAGTGCACGTGGTTCATCACGTAGTCGATCAGCACCTGGAGGCCATGCGCGTGCGCGGTGGCCACCAGCTTCTCGAGCTCGGCCTCGGTGCCGAGCTTGGATTCGGGCTGCGTGAGGTCCTTCGGCCAGTAGCCGTGATAGCCGGAGTACGCGTGGCCATCGGAGCCAGGGTTCGCGTTGTCGGCGTTGTCGATCGGCGAGGTGATCCACAGCGTGTTGATGCCGAGATCGGTGAAGTACCCCTCCTCGATCTTCTTCGTGACGCCGGCGAAGTCGCCGCCGAGGTAGTTGCCGGGCTGCTCCACGCCGCCCACCGGCGCATCGTTCGCGGGATCACCGTTCGCGAACCTGTCGATCATCACGAAGTACATCACCGCGTCGCGCCAATCGATCGGCGCGCGGGCAGGGCAGTGATCGCAGTCGACGCGCGTCACCGAGTTGAACGAGCCGAAGCCATCCGGCGAGCGCCGGGCGTTGTCGGGATCGGACATCCAGGTTCCGTCGACCACGAACTTGTAGACGATCACCTGCTGATCGTTCGCAGGGATCGTGACCTCGAACCCGCTCGCCGTCTTCTGCATCGCCACGCCGGTGGTCCAGCCATCGGCGGCGAAGTCGCCGCGCAGGATCACGGAGGTCGCGGGCCCCTTGTAGGTGATCGTCGTGGTGCACGCTGGCACCGCCTCGCAGCTGTTCTGCCCGCCATCGGTGCCGCCATCGGTGGTGGCGTCATCGCCGCTCCCCGGGTGCTGCGAGCCGGGGCAGCCACCCAGCAGGATCACCAGCGACGCTACAACCAGACGCATAGGTGAGCCGGCATCAAGGGGCATGCCAGGGGACCCTCTCGCCGACCGGGCCTGGCGTCCAGGACATTCGACAGTTGGACCCGGGACCTGGGTCACGCCGTTGCGAATGGCAACGAGATAACCCGTTGTTCGTTGCGACAGGATGAGGTTACCTAGGGACGTGCTTCGGGTCGTGATCCTCGCCGTGGTCTCGCTGTTCCTCGCGACCAGCGTTCCTCCGGCCGAGGCTCGTCCAGCGCAGGCCTCCGAGGCGCGTCGCGCGCCGTCCAAGAAGCGGGTCAAGAAGCCCGTCAAGAAGGCGAAGAAGACCGTGGCGAAGAAGGCCAAGCGCCCCAAGCGCAAGCCCGCGAAGAAGAAGCGGCGGAAGTCCGCCAAGGTCGAGAAGTCCGAGCCGCGTCGCCCGATGCCTTAGTGGCCGTCGTCGTTGCCGAAGGCAACGAGCCCGCAGGCCGCGCGTCCCAGATCACGAACATCACGTGTTGCGACGCGGGCATGGATCATGCTCGTGTCCGCGCGGATGCGGCTGTTCGTCTGTGCCCTGACCGTGTTCGCCGCGGGGCGCCTTGCGTCAGCGCAGCCGGACGCCGTTCCACCAACCCCCGGTGACGGCTCGGGCTCGGCGCAGCCGCTCGAGCAGCAGCCGCCGGTCACGCCGCCGGTGACACCGCCGCCGGTCACGCCGCCCCCCGTGGTCCTGGTGGCCCCTGCGCCCGTGGCGGCCCCCGTCGCGGCGCCGGTGGGGCAGGGGTTTCGGTTCGGCTCCTACGGTCGGCTGATCGCCGGGACCGACCTGCGCGGCGGCAAGCCCGAGTCGGCCAACGTGGTGGCGCACGGACCGCGGATCGTCGAGCCGAGCTATCTCGAGCTCGATTTCTCGTATGGCTTCGTCGGCAAGCGCGGCCTCGAGCTGCGGCCCGTGGTCACGCTCGCCTTCAACGGCACGCTGTTCCACGACACCGGCAAGTTCGATGCGCAGCCGGCGCTCCGCAACATGTACCTCGATGCGCAGGTGACCAAGCACCTGTCGGCGTGGGTCGGTTCGCGGATGTACCGCGGTGATGACATCTACCTGTTCGACTACTGGCCCGTGGACGATCTCAACACCGTCGGTGGTGGGCTGCAGTTCCGCAAGGCCGAGGGCGACGCCCGCCTGCGCGGGGATGCGATCGAGCTCGCCGCGCAGGCGGGCGTCAATCGCCTCGATCACCCGTTCCAGTACCAGGAGATCGAGGTCGCGAACCCGCAGCAGGGCGCGACCACCGTGGTGCAGCTCAACCGGCAGCGGATGGTCCTGTCGGGCAGCGCCGCGTACCTCCTCGACGGTGGGCCCGGCGCGCTGAGCCTCAAGGCCAAGCTCCACGCCGAGGTCCACGCGCTCGGCTCCGGGACGCGCAAGCGCGACGACGGCACGCTCGAGGCGCTGCCGGCAGACAACGGCTTCTTGATCGGCGCCGAGGTCAGCGCGTTCGGGCTGTCCTCGGACCCGGCGCTCCATCGCCACCTCAATGGCTACGTGCGCTATGCGAAGGGCCTCGCGGCCTTTGACGAGCTCGCGCCGCCCACGAGCTTCGGCACCGATCTGAAGACGAACCACGCGAGCGAGCTGACGTTCGGCCTCGCGGGCACCTGGGATCATCCGCTCGGCAACGTCATGCTCGGTGTCCTGTCCCGGCGGTTCGTCGATGCCGACGCCGACTCGGTCGATCATGACGATGGCTGGGAGTACGCCGTCGACGTTCGCCCGCTGGCGCGCGTCGTGCCCGACGTGTTCGTCGGGATGGACCTCTCGTACCAGGCGCGGTTTCCGCGGGGCTTGAACCCCACCACCCAGCGCGCCGAGGATCCGGCGGTGTTCCAGCTCGCGCCCATGCTCGTGTACTCGCCGATGGGGCCGTCGGCCTACGATCGTCCGCAGCTGCGCCTGGTGTATCGCGCGGCGCATCGCAACGGCGCGGCGCTCGACGAGTACGTGCCGGACGATCCGCGCCACAACCACGCGTGGGTCCACTTCATCGGCCTGCAGGCCGAGTGGTGGTTCAACTCGTCGACGTACCGCTGACTACGGGCAGGTGTCGCACGACGCATTGAGCGTCGACGAGCATCCGAGACCGGTGTCGCACTGGAACGACGTGCAGGCCACGCCTTCGCACGCGGCGGTACCGCCACACTTCACATCACAGCCGCACGAGTTGCCACAGGCCACACCGCGGCACGACATCGAGCCACTGCAGACCACGTCGCACTTGCCGGTACCGCACTCGAGCGTGCGGCACGAGTTCGCGCCCGAGCAGGTGATCGTGCAGGCGTTGGGGCCGTTGCAGGTCACGCCGTTGCGGCACGAGTTGGTGACGCTGCACGCGACGTCGCAGTTCCAGCCGACGGGACACACCACCTGGGCGTTGCAGCTGGTCACCGCGCAATCGATCTTGCAGGTGTGGCTGCCGAAGTCGCACGTCGTGCACTGCTGCGGGCAGACGTTGTTGTTGCCATCGATCTGACCATCGGTCGTGGGACCGTCGCCCTTGGGGGCATCGACGGTGCCGCCGGGGAGCACGCAATAGCCTCCCGTGCAGGTGCGGCCGCCACTGCAGTCCGCTTGCTTGGTGCACTCGAACTCGCCGGTGCGGTGATTGATCGAGCAACTGCTCGCGGTGATCGCGGTGAGACCAAGCACGGTGAGCCAGGCGAGGACGAGCTTCATGGTGCTCCAAAGGTCAGGGCGAGACCCGCCCCGTGATCGAACACGGTAGGCGTGATCCGTGCGGAGGTCGCGTGACGGTGCGCACGCCGGTCCTTGACGAAGAAGTACGTGCTGATGCCACCCAGCACCGCGCCGCCGAGAAACAGCACGTTGCCCCACGCGGCGTAGGAATCGCCCCGTGCCTCGAGATCCGCCAGGGCGTCGAGCTGGGGCTTGGTCTGGGTGGGCGAATCGTCGATCTGGCCCTGGATGTCGCTGGCGGAGCCCCAGCACATGAAGCCGATCAGCACGAACGCACCGCCGCCGATCATGCCGGCCAGCTCGAGACGCCGGCGGCTATTGCTCGGTCCATCGGACGGCTGCCCGGGCGTGGGCGACGGCCCACCTGGCGTGGGCTGGATGATCGGGCCGGTCACGGGGTCGGTCGGGCCGGTGACGGGCTCGGTCGGCGTGGTGATCGGCGTGGTGACGGGCTCGGTCGGCGTGGTGACCGGCGTGGTCACCGGCGTCGTCACCGGCTCGGCAGGTTTGTTGCTGAAGAACAGCGGGGCGATGCCGTCGAGCTTGTCACCCGAGCCGCCGATCGCGAGCAGCATCTTCGCATCGTTGCTGGTGCCGCCCTTGGACACGCGGTGGACCTCGATCTCGGTCCCGCCCGGCTTGGGCGTGAGGCTCGTGTAGATCAGCTCGTCGACCGAGAGCATGCCGAGGATCTCGTCGCGGCACGTCGCCGCCTCCGGCTTGCAACCAACGGCAGCGGCGGCATCCGAGAGCGTCGAATCACCCGGTGAGACGTCCGAGGCGGGGAGCGTCTTCGCGAGCTTGAGGACGGCAGCGTCGATCCGGGTGCGGAGGGCGCCATCGACACGACCTTCGCTCTGGAGGACGAGGACCTTGCGCGTGTCCGCGGACGCCGTGGACGTGGCGACGATCATCAGTGCGGCAACCAGCGAGCTTCTGCGCTTCATGATCCGAGCTTCTCCATCCGGTCTTTGATCTGCTCGGCGTCACTCGCACTGGGCGAGAGCTGCAGGTAGCGCTTGAACGCGAGCTTCGCCGCCGTCTTGTTGCCCATCTTCTCGTAGACGAGCCCGAGGCCGCGGTAGGTCGGAGCGTAGCCTGGGCTCGCCGACTGTGCGCCCTTGAACGTCGCGAGCGCAGCAGAGGTGTCACCGCGCACGTACTGCTGGAACCCCGCCTTGTAGGCGGCCGCGGGATCGGTCTTCTGCGCCGCATACGGATCGACCGGTGCGGCCACATTGGTCGCGACCTTCGGGTCCTTCTTCTTCGGCGGATCCTTCTTTGGGGGATCCTTCTTCGCCAAGTCCTTCTGGGGATCCTTCTTCTGCGCCGCGAGCCGAGCCGCCTTCTCGGCAGCCGCCTTCTCCGCTGCGAGCTTCTGCGCCTCGAGCTTGGCCTGCTTGGCCTTCGCCGCATCGGCCTTCGCGATCTCGGCCTTCTCCGCCGCTGCCTGCTGCGCGGCGATCTTCGCCTGCTTTGCCGCCTCGGCATCGGCCTTCTGTTGATCGAGCTTGGCCTGCTTGGCCCTCTCGGCCTCCGACTTGGCGCTCTCGGCCGCGGACTTCTTCTGTGCCTCGATCCGTGCGGCCTCGGACTTCGCTGCCTCGGCGTCGATCCGGGCCTGCTCGAGCTTGGCGGCATCGGCCTTGGCAGCCTCGGCCTTGGCAGCCTCGGCCTCGAGCCGCGCCTGCTCGGCCTTCGCGGCCTCGGTGACCTTGGGGTCCGTCACCGGGTCGACCACTGCCGCCGAGCCGACAGCCGAGCCCGCACCCGGGTCGGCGACCGCGGCTGAGCCCTGGCCGGGGTTGGTCACGGCGGCAGAGCCGGTGCCGGGATCGGGCTGCGGGTCGGAAGTCTTGGCGACCGGATCCGGCGCCGTCCGCGAGGTGCCACTGGCAACCTCGTCCTTGGGCTCCTCTGCCTTCTCCTTCTTCTTCCCGCCGCCACCCGCGGCCATCGCGATGATCGCGATCAGGAGGAGCGCGCCGACGCCGCTACCGATGCCGATCAGCATCCGCTTGCGCCGGACCTTCTTCGGATCGTCTTCCTCGTAGTGACCGTCGTCGATCGCCGCGTGCGAATCGGTGCCCCAGCCCCAGCCGGCGAGCACGTCGCGGCTCTTCTCTCCGGGCTGCGTCGCCGACCGCGGGCGCGGCAGCGACACCACCTGTGCGGCCTCGGGCAAGGTCGGCGGTGCAGGCGTGCCAGGCGCACCGGTCGGGGCGGCCGCTGGTGCCGGCGGAGAAACCACCGGAGCTGCGGCTGCTGCTGCGGCGGCATCGCCGATCGATGGATACGCCTTGGCGCCGCTGTTGGTGGCGAAGTCGTCGTCGGCGAACGCCGGGATCGACGCACCCGGCGGCATCGCCGGCAGACCGATGATGCCTGATGGCGAGGTCGCCACAGCGACGCCAGGAGACGTGGTGAGCAGCGACGGTGTGGCGATGGTCTCCGCACTGGAGATCGAGCTGGGAATCACGGCCTTCGGCTCCGCGACCACCGGCGGCGCGGGCGTGGACGACTGACTCAGCGAGCCGAGGACTGCGGTCTTGGTACCGTCGAACGCCGGCGCGGTAGCCTTGTCGGCAGCAGCCTTGTCGGCAGCAGCCTTGTCGGCGGCGGCCTTGTCGGCGGCGGCCTTGTCGGCGGCGGCCTTGTCGGCGGCTTTCTCGACGGCAGCCTTGGCCTCGGCGGCCTTGGTCTCTGCCGCAGCCTTGGCCTGCGCCGCCTTCTCGACGGCGGCCTTCGCCTCGGCGGCTTTCTTGTCGGCCTCGGCCCGTGCGTCGGCAGCCTTCTTGTCGACGGCGGCCTTGGCCTCGGCGGCCTTCTTGTCGGCCTCGGCCCTCTTGTCGGCGGCGGCCTTGGCCTCGGCGGCCTTCTTGTCGGCCTCGGCCTTCTTGTCGGCGGCGGCCTTGGCCTCGGCGGCCTTCTTGTCGTCAGCGGCCTTGGCTTCAGCGGCCTTCTTGTCGGCGGCGGCCTTGGCATCGGCGGCGGCCTTGGCCTCGGCGGCCTTCTTGTCCGCTTCGGCCTTCTTGTCGGCCTCGGCCTTCTTGTCGGCGGCAGCCTTGGCGTCGGCGGCAGCCTTGGCGTCGGCGGCAGCCTTGGCGTCGGCGGCGGCCTTGGCGTCGGCGGCGGCCTTGGCCTCGATCACGGGATCCTTCACCGGCGCCATCCCGAGGACGGTCTGGTTGAGTGGCCCGCGCGCGGTTGCGGTCGCCTTCGCAGGGCCGGCGCCCGACGGCGCCGCGGCGAGCTTGCTCGCGAGCGTCGCACCCGCGGGGAACTCGGCGGTCAGGTACTTCTCGATCTCGCTGTGGTCATCGGGATAGCCAGCGTCGTCGAGGATGGTCGACAGCTCCGCCGCCATGACCTTGGCGCTCGGATACCGCTCGGCGGGATCGCGGGACAGCGCCTTCTTGCAGATCGCGTCGAGCTCGGAGGGGATGTTCGCGTTGAGCTCCGACGCAGGCTGGATCTCCTTCTCGAGGACCGCCTGCTTGATCGCGTCCTCGGATCCGCCCTCGAACAGGCGCGAGTGAGTCAGGGCTTCCCACAGCACCACGCCGAGCGCGAACACGTCGGAGCGGCGGTCCTGCGGCTGGCCCTTCAGCTTCTCCGGCGAGCTGTACGCCGTGGCGGCCGCGGCCATGAGATCGAGCGCGATCCCATCGCGGTTCACGAGGATCATCCGGGGCGACACCGTCCCGACGGGCTGACCGCCCTTCTGAGCCTTGTGGACCGCATCCGCGGCCTCGCAGATCACGCGTGCGGTGGAAAGCTCGTCGAGTCGTCTCGGCGCGTCGATCACGACGTCAAACGAGACGCTCGAATTTGCACCGGACGCAGATGTGAAGCGGCCAGCATCCCCGATCGTGGACACGTCGATATTCTAGCCGACGTTTGGCCGCGCCGCCCCGCCTCGTTGTGGTCCGTTGTGGAGGGGGCTGTGCATCGTTCGTACAGCGGCTTGACTAGGAACTAGAACTCTCTACTATCCAGCGCGTGAATCTGGTCAGGATCGGAGAGCTGGCGAAGCGTTCGGGGGTCCCGATCGCGACGCTGAAGCACTATCTCCGAGAAGGGCTGATCGCACCGTCGCGGCGGTCGGGGCGGACGATGTCCTGGTACGACCCGGCGCTGGCCACCAAGATCAAGACGATCAAGGAGCTCCAGAAGCGCCAGTACCTCCCCCTGGACGTCATCCGCGAGTCCATGGACCGGGATCTCGAGGCCCCGGACGATCTCGCCGCTGCCGATGCCATCGCCCGCGTCCTCGCCCGTCATGGCGGCCGCCGCGCGCGGAGCCGCGAGGAGCTGGTGGCTCGTGGCGCGTCGGAGCGCGAGCTCGACGTCCTCGCCGCCATGGGGCTGGCGGTGAAGAGCCCGATCGATGACAAGTACCGCGGCGACGATCTCGCGGTGCTGTCCACGCTAGGCGCCGCTCGCCGCGCAGGGATCTCGGCGGAGATGCTGCCGTTCGAGATCATCAACGACTACCTGGCGGCGCTCCGGGCGCTGACCGCGGTCGAGCTCCGGCTGTTCCGTGAGGGCGTGATTCGCCGCGCGAAGCCGGGGGACCTCGTGAGGTTGACCACCGCCGCCACCCGCCTGTCCGAGCGTCTCGTCGTGCTCGTACGTCGCAAGCTCTTGCTGCCCACGTTGCAGCGCCTGATCGAGGAGGAAGCCCGTGCTGAAGACCCATCTGCTGTTCCCGTTCCTGTGCCTCGTCGTCGCGTGCGGCGAAAGCTCAAGCAACTCCGTTGACGCAACGCCCGGCGGTGGTGATGGTCGTGGGCCGGACGGCTCGTCGACCACCGACGCTCCGATGGCTGCAGGCGATCCCGCGAACGACGGGCCGGCGACCGTGACGACGGCGACCGCCTCGATCCCCGGCGCCACCGCAGGGCGCACCTTGCCGGCCACCGTGTTCACGCCGTCGTCGGCCGGTCCACGTCCGCTCGTCGTGGTGTCGCCGGGCTTCCAGATGCAGCGCACCCAGTACACGTCGTATGCGAAGCACCTCGCCACCTGGGGCTTCGCGGTGGTGCTCACCGATTATGCGGACACCGGGTTCACCGCCGATCACAACAAGCTCGCACAGGACGTGCCCGCCGTGATCACCTGGGCGCTCGCGCAGACCCCGCTCGCGGTCGATGCGCAGAAGATCGCCGTCACGGGCCACTCGCTCGGCGGCAAGATCAGTGTGTACGCGGCCTCGCTCGATCCGCGCATCAAGGCCGTCGTCGCGTGGGATCCGGTCGATTCGAATAGCCCCTCGGTCGCGCCCGAGAAGATGTCGAGCTTGACCGCCGCGATCGCCGTGGTCGGCGAG
Source organism: Myxococcales bacterium (assembly GCA_016720595.1). Taxonomy (GTDB): domain Bacteria; phylum Myxococcota_A; class Polyangia; order Haliangiales; family Haliangiaceae; genus JABFXX01. Next base: position 3,253 of record JADKKI010000011.1, on the reverse strand, counting down.
ACCACCAATGGGACCGGCGGCTTCATGCCGTGCGCGCCGACCGCCGACAACTTCCAGACGTTCTATGCGGCGGCACCGAGCCCCGCGCTGGCGATGACGATCAACGGCGCCGATCACATGGACTGGGTCGATGACCCCACCTGCACGTTCTGCACGGTGTGCACCGCAGGCGCGGCCCCGAACGAGCGCGCACGTGCGGCCTCTCGGCGCCTCGATGTCGCGTGGCTGCGTCGCCAGCTGTTCGCCGACACCACGATGGACACCTGGCTCGACGCACCTCCCGAGGTCGCCGCCGCCACGGCCACCGTCTTGCGTCGCTGAATGCGCTCACCCGTCGCGGTCGCATTCGTCGGGCTCGTCGCGCCCGTCGTCGTTCTCGCGCTGGCCGCGTGCGGACGGCGGCCGCCCCCGAACGAAGCGCGGACCGGCGACGTACCTCCAGGCGTCGCGCTCGGCGCTTCCTGCGGTGCGGCGAAGCTGCTCGCGAACCCGGGTGATCTCGCGCAGCACGGTCCGTGGCCGGTCGGCGTGCGGACGCTCGAGGTCGAGGGCCTCACCGTCGAGGTCTGGTATCCGGCGCGCCCCGGCAGTGATCGCGGCACGGTGCCGGCGCGCTACGACCTCCGCGCTTCGTTGCCGGCCCCCGAGGCGGCCAAGATCCCCGACGCCGACAACGCGTGGCTGCCGTGCGATTGCGCGCGCGACCTCCCGCTCGACGACGAGCACGGCCCGTATCCCGCCGTCGTGTTCCTGCACGGTGCCGCATCGTTTCGGGCGCAGAGCGCGTTCCTCGCCACCCACTGGGCGAGTCGCGGCTTCGTGGTGCTCGCGCCCGATCTCCCGGGCATCGGGCTCGCGGCGCTGCTCGGCCAGGGGCAGGGCCTCCCGCTGGGAGCACCGGCGCAGCTCGTGGATGCGATCACGCAACCGCCCGCCGTCGACGATCCTCTCGCGTTCGTCCGTGCGCGGCTGTCCCCGCACATCGCCGTGGTCGGGCACTCCCTCGGCTCGATGCTCGCCGGCACGCTCGTCGATCGTCCCCAGCTCGAGGTGCGGATCGCGATGGCGGGCTTTCTCACGCTCGATGGCAGCGGCTCGACCTTGATCCTCGGCGGCGATCACGATGCGATCGCCCCACCCGGCGAGCTGCGTGATCGGCTCGCGGGCGCTCCCGCCCCGACGCGGATGATGGTGGTCCACAAAGCAGGGCACCTCGCGTTCACCGATCTGTGCACGCTCGGCGCCGACCGTGGCGGTGCGCTCGCGATCGCACGCGCGCACGGCGTGGAGATTCCGGAGATCCTCGCCACGCTCGCGATGGATGGATGCCGGCCGACGGATGCGCCGTTCGCGACCACCGCGCCCGTGATCCGCGCGGTCACCGCAGGCGTGCTCGAGGAGACCTTGCGCTGTGATCCGGCGGCGACCCGCGCGCTATCGGCGCTGCCGAAGAGCTACGACGTCGAGCTCGCCGAGCAGGTCACGCGTTGACCGGCGCCAGCGGCAGTTTGGCCAGAGCCTGATGAGCTGCGCACACGACGCCTCGAACGTTGCTTCACCCAAAGGGCGAGTTGGCCATCTCGGATCAACTCGACCTGAGTCAACACGTAACCGTCCGGCATGTCGCCACCGAACCCCTCATAGGTCACCACGCGCGTGCCGATGGCGAGCTCTGCGAGGTGAGCTTCGGTCCGGGCGATCTGTTCGGTGAGCATCGTCCAGCGAACGGACTTCGGGAACGGCGCCGGGCCGAACAGGATCGCCGCGAAAGGATTGTAGAAGTAGAGGCTGTCGAACGAGCTCCAGTCAACGACCTCCATCTCGCCCGTAGTGAACGTCGTGGACGCCTGGAGGTCGAGAAGGGTCGCTGCCGCGATCGCAGCCTGTACGAGCGCGGGATCTCGGTCCACGCCGTGCCAGGTTCCGCCCCGCGAGGCGGCACCGATACAACACAGCTTTCCCGCTCCGCAGCCGATGTCCAGCACGCGCGCGCCCGCCTCGGGGGCGAGCCATGCTGCGGCGCGAAGGGCAACCGATACAGGTGTCCAATGCACGGAGGAGAGTCGGCGCAGACGCTCCGGGTAGAGGCGATCGAACAAACGATCGTGCACCGCGATACGCCATCGCAACGCGGCCAGGACACGTGCCGGGTTGGTCGTGGGCACCGAGATGCCCCTACCACGCGCGGCGATCGCATACGGAGTGATGGGATGGCTATTGCGAACTGGCCCCCGCAGTCGTGCCAGCGTGTCCCGCTCGTTGTTCAAGCGGTCCGCAGTACGGCAGAGAGGTGTCGGTTCCTCGACTCGACCACCGCGTCTTCTACGACATCATGTCGCTACGCGGGCGAGGTCGATCCGTTCGAGTCTTGCACGCCGCCATCTGCCTGTTCTTGTTGGTGGTGAGCGATGGCGCGCGACATGCTTGAACAGCTCTCGTGCATCCGCACATTGCTGCCGCGATCCGATCGTCACTTCGTGATCGGATTCCGGTTCCTGACGAGCTGTTCGACACGCTGTACCCGGAGCAGGTTCGGCGGCGGTCGCACACTCATTGGACTCCGGTGTCCGTCGCGGTGCGCGCGGCAGTCTTGCTCGCCCCCAGAGCCGGAATGCGTGTGCTCGACGCGGGCGCGGGGCCAGGGAAGCTTTGTTGTATCGGCGCACTCGTCACCAACGCGAGCTGGTATGGCGTGGAGCGCGATCTCTCCCTTGTCGAGACGGCGGCAGAATCCGCGGAGGCACTGGACGTCTCAGCGTGTGCTCAGTTTCGGTCCGCCAATGTCGCCGCCGTCGATTGGGACGAGTTCGACAGCGTGTACCTGTTTAACCCGTTCGAGGCTGCACTCGTCGGAGAACGGACCGCCCACCTCACGGCGTGGACGCAGTATGTCGGCGAGGTCGCCGGTGCCGAAGCCAAGCTTGCGAGCCTGCGTCCCGGCGCTCGTGTCGTCACCTATCACGGCTTCGGTGGTGAGATGCCATCCAGCTTCGCGCGGTTGTCGTCGGAACAAGTCGGGGTTGGTAGCCTCGACCTCTGGGAGAAGCTCCCAGTGACGTCATCCGCACCGGCCCGGTGGCGGGCATCCCGTTGAACGGCGTCATCGTGGTCGCTCCGGCGGAGGCGCAGTGGGCGACGCGCGCCGCGATCGAGCTCGGCGAGGCACGACTCCTCGCGGCGAGGCTCTACGAGCCCGGGCTGCTCACGATATTGATGCGTTCGGGGCGGATTCGCGCCGTCGCAATCGATGCGC
>JADKKI010000010.1 GCA_016720595.1 Myxococcales bacterium | reverse complement strand
CCCGTGCACGGCGCGCCGACCCGCGCGTCGGGCGGAGCGTCGATGCCCGGCATCGAGGGGCGCATCGACCGGTGCATCGATGGCGACCGGGCAAAGCGCCGGAGCGGCATCACGCAGCGGGCGGCTGCCATGTTATCTCCACGCCAGCGTTGCGACGAGCGCGATGAGGGCGCCGACCGCCATGATGACGAACTGGCCGAGGTCCACGACATCCTGCCGCGCGACGGCGATGACGCCGGCGGCTCCGCCGGCACGGGTCTCGACGATTCCTGTGGCACCGGCGCGGATGGCGCCGTTGTTGCCCGGGCCGCTGGCGCTGGCACCGGCGCGGATGGCGGCGGCGGTGCTGATGACGGTGGTGCTGCTGGTCACCGCGGCGCCGTCCTCGTCTCGTGGACCGCGGGCGTGCCGCGCAGTGCTGCGCCATCTCTCGCAGCTCGCGAACCGTTTGGCCGGATCGGATCGATCGCCTTGTGGATGACGCCCGCGATCGGATCGATCGCGGGATAGTGCTCCTCGGGTGGCACGTAAGTCCCCTTGACGATCGCGTCCATCGCCGTCAGCCGCCTGGCCGGCGAACGCGGCCCGCCCGTCGCTATCTCGTGGAGCATCGCGCCGAGCGAGAACAGTCCGATCGCGGGGTGACATCCTGGCGCGGCGGAACTGCTCGGGCTCGAGTACGTCAGCGTGCCCATCCGCGTATCGGCGTGCGGACTTTCTAGGGTGCTGCTGCCCATTGCTCGCGATCCCGAAGGTCGGTCACCTTGGCGTCCGCGCGGAGCCGGCGAGGAGCACGTTGCCCGGCTTGAGGTCGCGATGGATGATGCCTGAGTGCGCGCGTAGCGACGGCGTCGAGCACGGCGAGCAGACGCGGCGATCTCCGCGGGTTCTGCTTGAGCGTCGCGATCCCGCCAGTCGAGGTTGCCGCCGTCGACTAGCTCGTGGCACGAGTGCCGCCGCGGTCTGGCGTCGCGACGATGTTCACCACCTTCCACGATGTTGGGGTGGTCGAGCTGACTGGCCTGGATTCGCGCCTCGTCGAGAAACCGCTGGCGCACCTCGGGCTCGGCGCGATAGGCGGATCGAGCACCTTGATCGCGTGTCTCGTTTCGAGGATCGAATGGCGCGCGAGATAGACCTTCGCCATCCCCCCTTCCCCAAGCAGGCGCTCGATGAGGTAGTCGCCAATGCGATCAGGAACAGGTTCCGCCACGAACCGACGAGCTTACGTCAGACCGCCCTCAAAGCGCGGCGCCGGAGGCGAAACACGTCGGACGGCGCGCGTTAGCGATCACTGCGGCATCACCCAGATCTTGACGACACCGTACTGACTCTCCTTGGTGTCCTCGGTCTTGCTACCGAACTCCCCCGACCCGGTTCGCTCGTACGTCCACGCGAGGTCGCACGTCACCGTGGTGGTCAGCGGCCTCCTGGATCCCTTGGAACGTCGCGGCCGTGATCGGCGGAATCGTCCACGCGAGGGTGTCGTTCTTGAGGCTCGCGTAGCGCTTGGACGGCATCGGGGTGGCGGTCATCGGAGGGACCTTGTTCTTGGGTTCGACCGTCCAGGTGCACAGCTCGCGGGTCACGCGGGTGCTGGTCCGGCTGAGACGCACCGGCGGCCGCGGTGTGGTCAGCTCGTGCTGGGTCGCCGTCTGGACGGTGATGGTCTTCCCGCCGCGCTTGCCGAGCATCAGGATCTTCTCTCGCATCGGCGTCTGCGCCTCCGCGCGCAGGCGCACGACACGATCCGCTGGCATCGGCACCGTCACCTTGGACTTCGGATCGATCCTCGCTCCGTCGGCGTTGCCGTTCATCACGAAGAACACCATCTTGTCGGAGGTGTTCTCGATCTTGATGGCCCGCGGGCGTGGCCAGGATGACCTGCTTGTTCTCGGCTTCGAGAACCTGACCCGCGCGGGCGGCCCTGTTGCAGCGCGCGATCGTGGTGAACACCTTGTCTGACGCGGTTCCAGCCCTGATCAGACTCCGCTCGTGGTGCCGACGTCGCGAGAGAGCCCGACAGTGCCGGTGTATTTCTTCGCGTCCTTCACCGCCTCGATACAGTTCACCAGCTCTTGGTCGAGAACGCCTTCAAGCCCTCGATCTGCTTCTTCAGCGCCGCATAGCGCCTCGATCCCGGATCGCGTCGTCGTCCTTCCCCCCACTCCCTCCGGCTTGAGGCCCTTCCGCTTGTTGTCGAACGCGGTCACCTCGGTCTCGAGGTTCGCGATCAACGCCAGGGTCTGGCCGTGGAGATCGGCCGTGCGCGCGCTCTGCGCGTCGATCAGGTCCCGCGCCTTCATGAACTTCTGGTAGTCCGACTTGATCTTGGCGAGGTCGCTGTTGAAGCGTTGGCCGTCGGACTTGATGATGTCGGCGATATCGCCGACGGCGGTCCACAGCTGGGCGTGGGCACGATTCGGGGCGAAGGTGGAGAGCGCGGCCGTGAGGATCGCCGCGGAGATCAACGAGAGGCGAAGGCGCAACATCAGGACCTCCTCGTCGCCTCGGAGGCGACGTACGGACGCCGAGGCTGCACCGACCGTGCCGATGCGCAGCGGGTGCGCTGGGGCAAGGTCCAGTCGCGAAGCCCGCGACACCGCCGCACCCTTTGCGTCGACGACCGACGAGGGCGAAGGATTTTCCGGTCAGCGCATCCGGGGCATCGTCGCCCCTATTCCGTCACGTAGGCCGCGCCGCTGTTCGAGGCGGAGTTATCGGCCTGGTTGCCGCCGACACCGAGCGCGGCACCATCCTCGTCGCGTGCGCTCACCGCGAGGGTGAGCCCGCTGGACGACAGCCCGAGGCCCCGCCCGAAGCCGTCACCGCCCTCGCTGTTGGCCCCCTTGAGGTAGGTGGTCTGCACGGGCATCGTGCCCACACCGACGAACACGTAGACCGCGCCGCTGTCGGGCCCCGCCTCGTCCGCCTGCGTCCCGTTGATCCCGACCGCCGCGCTGTCCTCGAGGAGCCCGCTCACGGCCAACGTCGACCCATCCGCCGAGAGCGCGACGCTGTAGCCGAAGGCATCGCCCGCGCCGGTGTTGGACGCCTTGAGGTACGCCCGCTGGGACCACGTCGTCCCCGCGCGCGTGTAGACGTAGGTCGCGCCGCTATCGAGCGCTCCTTCGTCTGGCGGGTTGTTGACCCCGGTCGTGGCGGCGTCCTCGCCGACCGCACCGACCGCTAGCGTATTGCCGTCACCAGAGATCGCCACGCTCGAACCGAACGTGTCGCCCACGCCCGTGTTGGAGGCCTTGACGTACGCCTGCTGAGACCACGTCGTCCCCGCTCGCGTGTAGACGTAGACCGCGCCGGCGCTCATGGCGGTGTTGTCGCCCTGGGCACCGCCAACTCCGGTCGCGGCGCTCGTCTCCTCCTTCGCGGACACCGCGAGCGTGTTGCCATCGTTCGACACCGCGACTGCCCAGCCGAAGTAGTCGTTCGCGTTGGTATTGGAGGCCTTGACGTACGCCTGCTGGGACCACGTCGTCCCCGCGCGCGTGTAGACGTAGACCGCCCCCGCTCCCGGAGCGGTGTTGTCGGCCTGCGTGCCGTTGATGCCGATCGCGCTGCTGGCCTCGAGCACGGCGCCGACGGCGAGCGTGTTGCCGTCGCCCGACAGCGCGAGGCTCCAGCCGTAGAAGTCCCCGGCACCGGTGTTCGACGCCTTGACGTACGCCTGCTGCGTCCAGGTGCCGGTCGTGCGGGTGAAGACATAGGCCGCCCCGCTCGCGCCGGCGGCGTTGTTGGTCTGCTCCTGGTTGATGCCCGTCGACGCGCTGCCTTCCTGAAACGCACCGACCGCGAGCGTGTTGCCGTCGGCCGACAGCGCGACCGTCCAGCCAAAATCGTCGTTGATGTCGGTGTTGGACGCCTTGACGTAGGCCTCCTGGACCCAGGTCGCGCCTGCGCGCCGGTACACGTAGACGGCGCCGGCGTGGGTCACGGTGTTGCTCGCCTGGTTGCTGTTGACCCCGACCGCGTCGCTGGCCTCGTGGATCGCCCCGACCGCAAGGGTGTTGCCATCGGCGGACAGCGCGAGACTCTCACCGTACGAGTCGAGCGCGTCGGTGTTCGAGGCCTTGAAGTAGGTCTCGGCGTGCGCGACGAAGCTGGCATCGAGCATCGCGACGTCCGAACCCGCGTCGCCCGCGTCGCCCGCGTCGTCGGTCACGTCGTCGAAGTGCAGACGGCAGCCGGTGATCGCGACGATCCCGAGGATGGCGACGGCTCGTGCGACGCGCGAGGCGAACCGTGGATGGCAGCCGCCTTCACGACACGACATTCTCAACAGTAGAACGCAAGATGGAACCAGATCAACTCCGACGAGACCGGCGACAACACTGGCTGCTCGGCCGAGCTCCGCTCCTGGACGAGCCGCTACAGCGCGAGGAACTTCGCGAGCGCCTTGTCCAGCTTCGGCGCCTTCGCCACCGCCGCGTACGCACGCAGGTGCTCGGTGAGGACCGGGGTCAGCGGATGCGCGCCCGGAGAGAGCTTCGCGAGCTTGGCCGGGGAGTGCCTGTCGGAGAACAGCGAGTTGTCGTACTTGCGACCATAGCGGTAGGCGTCGGTCAGCTCTTCGACGCGGGCCACGACGCACGCCGTCAGCTCGGCGGCCGGGCTCTCGACCATGAGCTCCTCCAGCAGCCGCTTGCCACTCGTCACCCACGGGGGCGTGTTGCGGTGCAGGTGCGCGAGCATCGCGACGCGGTGCGCGAGCGGCAGGGCCCGCAGGATGGCGACGAGCATCGGGGCTTCGCGCGCGACGTCGACCTCGCGGGTGAACGAGATCGTGTTGATCATCGCCTTGACGCGCGCGCCCGGCAGCTTCGGGTCACGCTTCGCGAGCACCAGCAGCGCGGGCGCCGCGATCGCCTCCGTGGTGATCGAGTCGCCGTTGGACCGCTGCACCTCCTGGTAGAGGTCGAGCGTGCGAAGCACCGGGACGATCTCGTCGCCGCACGCGTCGAAGATCTCGGCGACCGCCGCGGCCCAGTCGCCCGGCAGCTCGAGGCCATAGCTCTCCACGCAGAACGCGACGACCTCCTCGGCGGTGCGCCCCCTCGCGAGCGCCGCCCCGAGCGCGGCGCGGTTCGCCGGCTTGGCGCACGCGTCGCGCAGGTGCGCCGCGAACGCTCGCTTCACACCTGCGACGGTCAGCTCGGTGTCCATCCGGCTCTGGATCGGCGGCAGGCCGAGCGCCGCGCGCGCCTCCGTCGCCATCACCGGGAGGCCGCGAGCCTTCCACGCCGGTGCGAGCGCGCCGTACCGGGCGGGAGACGCGGTCAACAGGTCGAGGATCTCGCGCTGCGAAGCGGTCAGGGCATCCGCGTCGATCGAGCCAGGGAACATCAGCTCGACCACCCGCGGCGCGACGAGGTGACCGACGTCCGAGTCGAGCAGCGAGAGCAGTAGCGCGACGTCGCGGTCGCGGGCCGCCGCGTGCAGCACCGCGCGCAGCACGAGGGCGCCGAGCTTGCCGTGGTGCCAGCACAGCGCATCGACGCCGCCGGCGGTGACCAGGGCTGTCAGCCCGCGCTTCGCCTTGGCCGGCAGTGCCCCCGCCCGCGCGAGCGCGAACACGCCTGCTCCCTGGACCACGGCGGCGTCGGCGGTGAGCGCGGTCGCCGCGAGCTTCGCGGCGGGCGCGCCGAGGACGGCGAGCGCCATCACCATGCTCGCCCGCGCGGTGGGATGCTTCTCCTTGGCGAGCCGGGCGGTGAGGTCCTTGCGTGACCGCGCGGCGTGCGCCGGCAGCCAGGCCAGCACGAAGGCGGCGGCCGCGCGCGCCGACGGATCGCGATCCGCGAGCGCCTTCGCGAAGGTGTCACGCCCGGCGGCGACCGCGGTCTGCAGCGGATCGGCTCCGGTGTAGCCGGTCATGAGGTACGGCACGTGATCGCCCCCGCAGGCCAGATCGCCGAGAAGCGCGAGCAGCTCCCAGCGCGCTGCCTGCTTCGGGAGAGCGACGAGCTCGATCAAGCACGGGACGAACGCCGCGGCGCTCGGCGCCGGCGTGCTCTGGTGAAGGACCTGCTCGAACAGCCATGCGACGCCCTTCTTGGCCTTCGCCGGATCGCCGGTTGCCAGGCCTCGCAGGATCGCGGGCGCCTTGGTGGCCTTGCCGTCGACGGTCTCGAGCTTGCTCCACGGGATCTGATCGATGGTGGTGAGCGGCATGGGTGGTCCGCGCGCAAACGTATCATCGCGCGTGTCGTGCAGCCGTCGGTCACCGCTTGTTCGCGCGCTCTTCGACGTACCGCCGAGCGAGACTCGTGAGAGCCTCCCCAGATGCAGCGGATCGCAGTTCTCGCGTTGATCCTCGTTGCGTGTAGCAGCGCGTCACCACCGACGACTCACCTTCCGACGACGTCGGTCGCCGAGGAGCGCATCCCCCTCGGCGCCGATTTCACGATGGCAAAGCCGAAGGCGTGGGTGACCAAGCCGACGACGTCGAAGATGCGCGTGACGAGCTTCACGATTGGAGAGGCCGAGCTCGTCGTCTACTACTTCGGCGAGGGCGGCGCCGGCAGCACCGATGCGAACCTCGAGCGTTGGTTCGGTCAGCTCACCCAACCGGATGGACGTCCGACGCGTGACGTCGCGACGATCGAGCACTCGAAGGTCGCGGGACAAGACCTGACGCTCGTGTCGGTCTCCGGTCACTATCGTGCCGAGGCGATGCCCGGCAGCGACGAGATGGTCGACAAGCCCGATCAAGCACTGCTCGCCGCGATCGTCATGAGCCCGCACGGCCCGTACTTCTTCAAGCTCCTGGGCCCGAAGGCAACCGTCGACGCGCAGGCCGCGGTGTTCCGGGCGACGTTGCAGTCGCTGCAACTCGCGCGGTGACATCGCGGAGCAGCGTCGCGCGAAGGTCCAGGAGACGGCCGAACCGCGGCGTAGGGGCGCGCCGGGCCTGCGCGTCGCCGCGGTGGTAACGCAAGGCGTGCGTGCCGGCATCCCGGGACCTGTGGCGCGAGCCTTGCTGGGACGAAGGTCATGGACTCGCTGAAAGCTCGCAAGACGATGGTCGACCGCCACGTTCGTGCGCGCGGAGTTCGCGATCCTCGCGTCCTCGCCGCGATGGGGACCGTGCCCCGCGAGGCGTTTCTTCCCCCGGAGCTCGCCGAGTACGCCTACGACGATCGGCCGCTCCCGATCTCCAGCGGGCAGACGATCTCGCAGCCGTACATCGTGGCCGTGATGGCCGAGGCGCTTGCCCTGCGCCCTGACGAGCGCGTCCTCGAGATCGGGACAGGCTCGGGCTACGCGGCGGCCGTGCTCGCCCAGGTGGCAGGGCGGGTCTACACCGTCGAGCGGATCGAGGAGCTCGCGACGCTCGCGCGCAGCCGTCTCGTCGCGCTCGGTTACAGGAATGTCGACGTGCATCTCGGGGACGGGACGCTGGGATGGCGCGAGCACGCGCCCTACGATGCCATCGTCGTCGCCGCCGGCGGCCCCGAACTGCCGCGCGCGCTACTCGATCAGCTGATCGTCGGCGGTCGGCTCGTCATGCCCGTCGGCGACGGGCGTGCACAAGAGCTGGTTCGCGTGACTCGCGTCGGTAGCGACGAGTATCGCCGCGACGAGCTGGGGGCCGTGCAGTTCGTGCCCCTGATCGGCGAGCAAGGCTGGGCGGATGATGAGGCGGTGCCTCGCGCCCCGCGCGGGACGATCCCGCGGCGCTCGGTCGGCACGCTCGTGTCACCGAGCCCGGTGACCCGGACTGGCACCGTGGCCAAGCTGATCGCCGAGTGTGCCGAGCCGATCGCGCGCATCGAGGACGCGCCGCTCGACGCCCTGCTCGACAGGATCGGTGATGCCAAGGTCGTCCTCCTGGGCGAGGCCACACACGGCACGTCGGAGTTCTATCGGATGCGCACGCGGATCACGCAGGAGCTGATCCGGCGCAAGGGGTTCACGTCGATCGCGGTCGAGGCCGATTGGCCCGACGCCGCCGCAGTCGATCGGTACATCCGCGGCGACCGACCGGTCGAGCGTGCGTGGGTTCCATTCACGCGGTTCCCGACCTGGATGTGGCGCAACGCCGAGACCCATCAGCTCGTGGAGTGGCTACGTGCGCACAACCGCGAAACCGGTGCGAACGTCAGCTTCTCGGGCCTGGACCTGTACAGCATGTACACCTCGGCCTTCGAGGTGGTGCGCTACCTCGAGCGTGTGGACCCGCTCGCGGCTCGAGCGGCCCGGGAGCGATACGGTCGGTTGACCCCGTGGGAGCACGATCCGGCAGCGTACGGCCGCGCCGCGCTCCTCAGTCGCATGGCGTCGTGCGAGCACGACGTGGTGGCGATGCTCCGCGAGCTGCTCGCGAAGCGGATCCAGTACTCCGCACAGGACGGGGACGAGTTCTTCGACGCCGCGCAGAACGCACGCGTCGTCGCCGGCGCCGAGCAGTACTACCGCGCGATGTACTACGGCTCGGTCGAATCGTGGAACCTCCGCGATCAGCACATGTTCGACACGCTGCGCGCGATCGCCAGCCATCGGGGCGCCGACAGCAAGCTGATCGTCTGGGAGCACAACTCGCACGTCGGTGACGCAGCGGCGACCGAGATGGCTGCGCGCGGCGAGCACAACGTCGGACACTTGTGTCGTGAGGCCTACGGCGACGACGTGTTCGTCGTCGGCTTCGGCACCGACCACGGCACAGTGGCGGCCGCACACGCGTGGGACGAACCCATGGAGTGCATGCAGGTTCGCCCGGCCCGCGCGGACAGCTACGAGCGGCTATGCCACATGACCAACGTGCCCGCGTTCCTCCTGCACCTGCGCGACCCGGTGCGCGACACGCTCGGCGACGAGCTCTCGGAGCCACGCCTCGAACGAGCGATCGGTGTGATCTACCGGCCCGACACGGAGCTCGCGAGTCACTACTTCCAGGCCGTGCTGCCGTCGCAATTCGACGAGTACATCTGGTTTGACGAGACGTCCGCGGTCACGCCGTTGCCACACGCCGCGCAGGCCGCAGCGCCGAGCCGACACCCGTTGCTCCGGTAACCCCGCAGGGGCTCAGGCCTGCGCGAACGGCCGCGTATGGGCGTCGAGCCACGAGCGCGTCTCGCCCTTCGCGACGTCACGGACGAGCGAGGCGAGAAGGATCCCGAGCAAAGACGGCTTGTCGTCAGCACGGTGCGAGTCGAGTAGCCCGATGCACGCGCCCGCGAGCAACGCGATGCCGACCGATCGCCATGGGCGGTCCACGATCGCGGCGCGGAGAGAGGCGAGCTGCATGGCGTCACCTCCGCGCGATGCGGACGGCGAGATAGCCAACGCCGAGCGCGATGCCTGCGACCGCGATCGGGTGCTCGCGGACGAGCTCCGTCGCCTTGTCGGCGAAGCTGCGGATGCGCGACGGTTCGGGCTTGACCGCGTGGGAGACCTGCGCCGCCAGCTTCTTGACGCCGTCCTTGATGGCGTCGAGCTGCTCTTCGAAGAAGTGATGATCCGGCGACGACGATGCGTGGTTTGGATGGAGAGACATGGTGACCTCCTGTGAGTGCAATGATCCTGCCAGCATCTGGCGTGCCACCCCACAGACCGAACGGCGGGCCGCGAACACGAACGAGATGTTCATGAGCCTTCAGCGCGTGCAGGAGTTGCGCGGAACCTCGCGAGGCGTGCGCACTCGCTGCTCGACGATCCCCCAGGTCTTGCGTCGTCGAAGCCGCCGCTATCTGGCGACGGCCTTGACGCGCGGAAGCGCGAGGATCGCAGACCACGCCACGCGGCGGAACTCCTCGTCGTCGAGGACCCACAAGAACGGCCCGTCCTTGCCCTTGCCTTGGTTCACGCCGTAGCCGTCGGCGATGTCGTCCTTGCGGAAGCCGACGACATTCGGCGGCACGAACGTGAGCTCGCTCGTCGCGGGATGAAACACGCAGAGGACGGGCTCCTTCGGCGCGCCCGAGCGATTCACGCTGAACACGATGGAGCCATCGGGTGCCGCGATCGGCTGACCGTGGGGCGTGAGATCGAGACGCGCGCGTTCGATGCACTTCCCGTTCGTCGCCTCGCGGAGGACTGCTCTCGGGCCGCTCCGCGCGGTCCGCGTGTGCAGGTAGAAGAAGCCGCCGCCCGGAGCGGGAGCACCGATGACCTTGTCGTAGACCTGAAGGTCGGCGACGAGCTGCCATGCCTTCTTGAACGAGTCGCCCTTCGCGACGAAGCCCATGCCTCCCCAGAGGAGCACGTCCTCGCCCCTGCCCGTCCGCGCGACGCCAACACCACGCAAGAAGCCGCTCTCGAGCTTCGCGTTCGGGAGCCCCTTGCCGGGAGCGAGCGTCTTGCCGTTCCAGACGAGCGGCTTCTTCCCGTGCTTGCTCGCGGCGGTGGGCTCGTCGGGAAACAACACCACGAGGTCTCCGATCCACACCGCGAGGTCGACGCCGTAGTGGTCGGGCAGTCGATCGAGGAGATCGACCGGCGCTCGGCCTGGCTGTTCGACGCGGAGCAGGCCCTTCGGCCGCGGATCGAACTCCTCGTCCTCGTGCGTGTGATAGACGGCGTAGAGGATGCGCTTCGCGTCATCGGCGGGATCCATCGTCAGATCGAACTGGCCCGGCGCGACGAGCTTCTCCTTCGGCGGCCAGACGCGGCAATCGAGGAGGAACGTCTTCCGCTTCGCCTCGCCGATGATCCGGAGCACGCCGGGGAGCCGCGTGAAGGCCTCGTCGTGATCGATGCGCCACCCGAACTTCTTCTTCTCGATCTTCGTGGTCGGTCCGGGCTTGGGCGCGGGTGCGGCGAGCGGCTTGGCGAGCGGCTTCTTCGGTCCGTGCAAGATCAGTGCGCCGCCGGCCTGCTTCGCGAGCTCCCTCGCGCGAGCGACCTGCTTCCACGGCATGACCGTGAGCTCGTGGCTGTCGCTCGAGAGGTCGAGCTCCACGACCGCGAGCCCGTGCGCCGAGACCGCGCGACCACAGAGCTCGATGAAGTCGGTCGTCTTGGTCTTGAGGTGAGCGTCCTCGTCGTAGAACGCGAACAGATCGGGCTCGTCGAGCTTCTTGTTCGCGATCACCTTCGCGAGGCCGGCCTGGATCTCCTCCGCCGGGGACTTCCAATCGAGGCTCGTCCCGAGCTCGATGTCGTCGTTCGTGATCGCGGTGACGAGCGCGAGCCAAGGATCGACCGGATCGTCCTCCGCCGATCGGTCTTCGAGCTCCTGCGCATATCTCTTCGCGTACGCCGCGGGATCGGTCAGCGCGAGCGTCACGCGCCGCTTGGTCTCCGCGTGCTTCGGGGCAAGGAGCTCGGCGAGTGCGAGGAGCGCTGCGGCTCTGGCATCGCCTCTCGCCTTCGGCACAGCGACCTTCGCGACCTTCGCGACCTTCGCGACCTTCGCGACCTTCGCGACCTTCGCGACCTTGCCGCCCCGCTTCGTATATCCCTTGGCGAGCTTCTCGCGAACGAGCCTCGCGAGCTCGGCCTGCGCTGCGGCCGGGTTCGCGAGCTGCTTCGCCTTCACCTGCCCCTCGGTGCCGATCCGCCCGAAGTGCACGGTGAGCGACGCACCTTTCACAGCCGCCTCCCAGAACTTGAAGTGCGTGCCGTCCTTGCACTCGAGCCGGATCATCGGCGCAGCATAGCCTCGCGGTCGCGGCGCTGCCGCGCGAGCACGGCGCAGATCGCGCTGTCATCGCCGCTTTCACGCGCGCGTGGTGCGCGTCTTGTCCGCCCCTCGGACGCCGTGTTCGGGCTGGAGACTGTCGACCGCATCCCGGGCGGTGCGTCACGACCCGGGTCGATTCTCGCGTACGATGATGGTTCGTGTTCGTGCGACCGATTGTCGGGGTTCTCCTCGTCGCGAGCTGCGGGCGGGTCGCATTCGATCCCCTCGACGTCGACTGCTCCCAGATCGCGATCACGCCCGCCGCGGCGCATCCGAACTTCGACAGCCACCTGCAGTTCACGGGCACCGGCGGCCTTCCCCCGTATACGTTCACGCGCAGCGGCGTCGGCACCGTGACGCCGCAGGGGATGTACTTCTCGGAGTCGACGGCCGGGACCGCGACGGTGACCGTGACCGACGCGAACAGCTGCACCGCGAGCGCGGAGCTCCAGGTCGGTGGAGATCAGCTCTGGTACGTCGGCGGCGTCGCGACCGGTGATGTTCCCACCTCGCAGGTGTGGCGCAGCTTCGATGGCCTGCAGTGGACCCAGGTCGGCAACCTGCCCGCGGCCCGGCATGGTGGCGCGCTCGTCGTGTTCGATGACCGGATGTGGTTGATCAATGGTCGGGGGAACACGGGGGACTTCGCCGATGTCCTCGTGTCAGCGGACGGCGTGACGTGGACCGTCGCGGCGGACTTCTCCACCGGGAACTGGTATCCGGCGGGGATCGCCTATCGCGAGAAGCTGTGGTCGATCGGAGGCTGGGGGCTTCCCGGCGAGGTGCTGGTCTCCACCGACGGCAGTGCGTGGGACAAGATCGGGCACCTGCCGCTGCCGCTCCACGGCGGGGGCCTCGCGGTCAAGGACGGCAAGCTCTGGTACCTCGGGGGCCACGATGGGGTGCTCGGCAGCTACTACCCCACCACCTGGTGGACGACCGACGGCGTCACCTGGAACACCGCAGGGAGCTTCGCGACCGAACGCGAGCTGGTGGGTGTGTTCGTCGTCAACAACACGTTCGTCACGCTCGGGGGCGTGTCGACGGGCCCTGACCTCGACGAGATCGTCAGCAGCCCCGATGGGATCACGTGGACCCAGGTCGGCACGCTCCCGGTCGCTCGCTACTACTCGGGCTACGTCGAGTTCGACCGGCAGTACTGGTCGATCGGGGGGACCGACGGAGGCGGCGTCTGGACGTCTCCGGACGCGGTGACCTGGACGGTGCGCAGCACGACCTTCCCGGCCCCGCGCAACGAGGGCCACGTCGTCGTCTTCACGCCACCGTAGGCCGCGTGGTACCGCGCTCCCATGTGGGCATGGGTCGTCGTCGCAGCAGTCTTGGTGTCAGGGGCCTGCAAGGGCAAGGACAGGGTCAAAGGTGCTGCGCCCGACCCCGCGACGGTCGCCGCGATGGCTCCGAAGGTCTCCACGGCGACGGTCCTCGCGAACGAAGATGGCCACCCGCCGGTTCTCTACCTCGTCGATGCCACCGGCACGATCCGGCTCGCCGCGGCGACGAGCTGGGCCGATCTCGACGCGCGCACGCTCCGGGTCGCGAGCAAGACGACGCCGATCGAGCTGGTCGATCGCTTCGTCCGAGAGCAGTACGCCTTCGGGAAGGCTCCGCTCGAGTCCGTCACGTCCTGGGACGAGCTCTCGGACCTCGACATCGATCTCGCCTCCCTCGAGGACACCCGGCCGTCCATGGCCCTGGACGATCCGCCGCCGCCCGAGGAGGAGGAGACGCCCGACGACGGAGAGGAGGAGAGCGGCGGCACGGGCACGATGGTCACGCTCGACGAGGGAAAGATGGGGAAGAAGGACTCCGATCGCGCGGAGGGCCAGTACAAGATGCTCAAGGACAGCGACGATCCGCAGCTCGCTCGCCAGCAGGCGCTCGAGTGGGCGCGGAGCACCGCCATCCGCGGCAGCGATGCGCTCCTGCCGTACGCGGCCCGCGACAAGCCGCTCCCGAACGCGGACGGCTCGCCGACGCGTGTCGCAGAGGTCGCCGCCTCGGTCGCGGTCGACGGCAAGCTCCTCGGGTTGCGCTCGATGATCCTGATCGCGGCGTCGGCGAAGGCGACCTCGCTGATCGACCTCGTACGCGAGACCGACGGAGCGATCGCGGTCTCGCACGAGGGCAAGATCCGACCGCTGCATCTCCAGTTCGGGGTGCGCGACGACACCGCGCCGGTGGAGTGGCTCGAAGCCCGCGTGTCGACGCAGGCCGTCGTGATCGAAGCGGTGCCGGATGCGGCGATCGAGGTCGCGACGCTCGACGGGACGCAGCTCGCCGAGGCGCTCGACCGGGCGCGCTCCGCGCGAGACGCGGATCCGTTCGCTCCGGTCGACGTGCTGGTCGACGCCGATGTCGATGTGCAACGTCTGATCGATGTGGTCGTCGCGCTCGACCTCGCGGGCGTTCGCGTCATCGGCATGGGCGCTGCGCCAAGCACCGAGGAGCTCGCGCGCCGCGGCCATCGCGTGCCGAAGGTCAGCTTCGGTCAGCCGAATGTGCAGGGCGACCTCGACAAGGTGTCGATCCGCAGAGCGTTGAAGTCAGGCATCTGGAAGATCCGGGCGTGCTATGCGAAGGCGCTCGTCGACAACCCAGGGCTCTACGGCACCGTCGTGGTCCAGTTCTTCATCATGCCGAGCGGTGACGTCGCAAATGCTTCCGCGGTCGGCGTCGACCCGTCCGTCGCCGAGTGCGTTGGGGGCGTGGTCAAGGCACTCACCTTCCCGAAGCCCAAGGGCGGCGGGGGCGCACAGGTGAACTACCCATTCACGATGCGACCGTGACTTCCGCGACCCTGAGGCCGCGCCCACGACGGGCTCTCCCCGCACGATGCGGCATTCACGGTCGGTGCCTCTGACATCGTCGGAGGCCGGCGTTAGAGTCTCGGCGTGTCCGCGACAAGATCATTGCAGGAGACGTACGCCGCCCATGCTCGCTGCTTCGGCTGTGGCCCGGCCAACCCTCTGGGCTTGCGCATCCGCAGCTTCGCACTCGACGACACTGCGGCCGCGCACGTCGTGTGCGACTTCACTCCCGAGAACCACCACGAGGCGTTCGAGAACGTCCTGAACGGCGGGATCATCGGCACGGTCCTCGACTGCCACATGAACTGGACCACGATCTATCACCTCATGCGCAAGCAAGGACTCGATCACGCTCCGTCCTGTGTCACCGCGGAGTTCAAGGTCGTGCTGCGGCGTCCCACTCGAATGGGTCCCATCCACGTAGACGCCCACGTGGTCTCTTCGACGGATGATCGCGCGATCATCGAAGCGACGATGACTGCGGACGGCAAGGTCACCGCGCAGGGCAGCGGAACGTTCATCGCCGTGAAGCCCGACCATCCGGCCTACTACCGCTGGTGAAGGGCTCCTGCCCTGCGCGCAGGCCAGCGCTCAGGCTCTCAGGTGTCCGGCAGGACCTCCGCGCGCATGTGCGACGGGCCCTTCCACTCGGCGCCGGCAGCAAGCAGCGCGCGCGCCTGCTCGGGCGTGACCGCGACGCTCATGGCCTGCCCTTGGGGGCGCGCCGGGCGCTGGTCGCCGGGTGCGAGCTCGAACAAGTACGCCACGAACTGCTTGGTCGGCGCGTCACGCGGCGGCTCAACGTCGATATGGACGAAGGCGGTGCGATCGCGCAAGCCTGCGCACAGCTGCTCGTAGGATTCGCTCATTCATGGATTGTAACTCCAGTCGTCCTCGCTCCACGACGCGATCTACGCCAAGGCGCGCGGCACGATCACGGCTTTCGCGCTGCGGCCGAGCGTGCGCGGTAGTCGGCGATCGCTGCATGCAGTGCCGGGCTCGCGAGGTAGGGCTCGACGCTGGCCCCGGTGAGGACCCACTTGGACCATTCCCACCGCGATCTGCTGGCGTCCCAGGTCGCACTCGCCGTCGCCGTGCCCTTGTAGAGCACGAGACCGTTGGCGTGCAGGGTCTTCCCGTGGTCATCCCCGGCCTCCCGCTCGACCCGATCTTGCTCTGCGTTGCGCCACGGCCGGTCGGGATTGATCGCGTGCCGCGGCGAGAGGTAGTCGCCCTTCGAGGGAAGGCCGAGCCCGAATCCACCGGGGCGTCGATCGAGGTGAAGCGCGTCGTTGTTGTCGGAGAACACCTCGAGCCGGCCCGGCGGAAGCACGCGGAGAATATCGATGACGTCCTGCGCGCTGTTCTTCTGGCCGACGAAGTCGAGATCGATCGCGGCGCCTTCGTTGTGCGGGCTCTTCGCGCCGAACCCGACGTCACCGCGCACGAAGTCGCCGAGCCTGAGCAGCGGCCGGCGCTTGCCGCCGCCGTTCGTCGCCCACTCGCCGATCCGCGCCGACAGGATCGTGACGATCGTCGCGAGGATCGGGGCCTCCTTCAGATCGACGTCGTATCCCGTCGGCGTCCGATGGACCTTGTCGAGCTTGTGACCGCCCGCCTTGCGCCCGGCGTCCTCGTCCTCCTGGGTCAAGGGCTGTTCGTTCGGAGAGTGGATCATCCGCCCGGCGACGAAGTCACCGAGCTCCGGGAGCGAACGCCCGGTCGCCGACAGGAAGCCGAGCTGGCGCGCTCGTAGGAGCCAGGCCGCGTACCCACGATCGCCACCCGTCTGCGTCGGCTTCCACGCCCGGAGGTCTGCGACGTCCTGATCGGGGGCCGCGACCGGCGCTACACCTTGTGGTGGTGCCGACGAGATCGGAGTCTCGGCCATCGTCACCAGCGGATCGGGTGCCTTGCCGGCATCGGCGCCGGCTTCGAGCTCCGGCAGGATCGACAGCACCTCGGTAGCAAACCCGTTGCCGAGAGTGCGGTGCAACAGGGCGATGATCGCGAGCCGGTCGTCTGGAAACTGCAGCAGGATCCGTGCGACCTGCCGTGGCTGCGGATGACCGAACGCGAGCAGTCGCCGGGTCGCGAGCTCGCCACCGACCTCCGCGGCCTGAGGTGCGGCATGCCCGTGCGCAGCAGGATCCGACTGCCGATCGCGCTCCTGCTGGAGTTCACCCATGCTCGATCGAGGACGTCCGGCCTCGCAGGTCGCACGGAACCTTCCAACGTGCCGATTCGGCTGGCGATTCCAGATCGCCCCATGCGTCGGCGTCCCTCGACTGCGCGGGGGCGAGCTCGTTCAGTCCCAGGCGCGCGTGATCAGTAGGTCGAGCGCCGCGATGACGCGATCACCATCGTTCTTCAGCCCGTGAACGTCGAAGTTGGGCCATCAGAGGTCCGAGTGCTCGTCCGCAAATGATCCGTACTTCTCATCGAAGTCGTTCCACGCCGTGATCGCCGCGTCCAAACGGCCATCTTCCTCCGCGCGCCGCTTTCTCTCCGCACCGACGTAGTCGGCCAGTAGCTTCTCCACCTGCTCGGAGAGGTTGGCCGCATACTCGCGCGCACACCTCACGAGGTCCTCGTTCAACGTCATGTTGACCGCGCGCTTGGGAGCGTTGACGTCATAGAAGCTGCCGCTCACATGCGCATGTTATGCGCATGGATGCCCCTCCGCAATCCTCCGTGAGATTCCGCCGCGATTACGATGTCTTTCGCCCGCCGCGTGTCGCGCCATGCCCGCGTGATGTTCACCGGCTTGGTCGCTACTTCACCGTGTGAATGCGCTCCGGATGCTCCTGGATCTCTTTCAGCTCGCCATTGATCTCGGCTTCTTCCTCCGGCGACAGATCGGCCTCGCCGATCTCCTTGTCCTTCTCGAACACGCGATAGGCGAAGCCGTCGTGCGCACACCCATACTTGTCTGCGAACGAGTCGTGCTTGACGAGCGTGACGCGCTTCGGCGCAGACTTCCCGAGCTCGAACAGCTCGGTGTCGTCCTGGTCCTGCGCGAGGAGCCGCTTGCCGTCGGTCCACACGTAGTTGACGCTGGTCCCGAACTCGTGCGGCGTCCACGAGGTGCCGTCGAAGGTCACGTATGTCCGCAAGCCGCCGACGACGATGTCGGTCGCGGCGCGACCCGCGATCGAATGAAAGGTCAGATCCTTCAGGCGAAACGCAGTGGACCACTCGCCCTTCGGCGTGCGTTTCCACACCACGCCGAAGTCGGGCCCGGGGACGCCGGTGTATTGCTTGCCGACGGCGTAGAGCGTGCCGTCGGGCGCGACCCAGCAGCCCTCCGGGTACTCGCCGTGCTTGAGCGGTGACTCGGGAAGCTGTTCCTCGCGCCGGTCATCCCCGTTCTTGATCTCGAGAAAGCCGGTCGAATGCATCCGCATCGCGCGCATCGGCTTCTTCTTCGCGGGCGTGGACGCGGCGGGCACGGTCTTCGTCGGAGCAGGAGGATCGCTGCCCTTGCTGCAGCTGACGAGTGCGATCAGTGTGAGGGTGCGAAGCATGCGAGGATCCTTGCACGGCGCGTGTTCCGCGCGACGATCAGTCGCGAGATCCTCATGCGCGCGGTGCGGCTATCGGACTACGGTGTGGCGGCTCCGACGCTCTCGCTCGGTGCCTTGTCGTGGAGATCGACGAGGACCGCCTCGATCGCTTGCGCGCGATCCTGATGATCGTTCGGCACCAGCTGGAAGATGATGATCGCCGCATTCGCGCCTGCCGTCACGCACATCTTCTTGACTGTCGCGACGAGCTCGTCCTTCAACACTTCCTTCCCCGACGAATAGGCGTACTTGCCGAGGAGGCGGTGCGTGTAGCCGGCCGCAACTCCGAACGTGCCGTCCTTCATCTCGATGCCGGGTGGCAACGCCTCCTGGAAGACATGGATCTCGTGACCACTGACATCGGCCGATGCCGCCTTCGCCACGAGCGCATCGTCCTGGGCCTGCGCGTGATATTCGCCGTACGCGCGGTACGAGTTGATCGGCTTCACCCTGACGAAGGGGCCCGAAGGAGCGCAGCCAGCGGCGGCCAGCAGCACGAACAAGACGGAGCGCACGTTCATGTCTGCCGGTTACCGCGAATGGCGCGCGAGTTCAAGCACGCCGCACCCACGGGCACGCAGCCGAGTTCCGGCGCGTGGTGCACTGGCATAGCTCGACCGGTCGCGACCACGACGCTGGCCGAGTAGAGTCGGCGGCAATGACACCCGCCGGCAGCCGATGACGGCGATCCTGAGCTGGCTGGACAGCGCGGCGTTCGTGATCGCGGGCGTGCCCGTCGCGTGGTCCGAGGTGCTCGGAGACGCGACGGGGGCCGCGTGCGTCGTGCTCGTCGCGAGGCAGCACGTCTGGAACTGGCCGCTGGGCCTTCTGAACAACGTGTTCTGGGCGCTGCTGTTCTGGCGCGCGAAGCTCTACAGCGACAGCTCGCTCCAGGGGATCTTCTTCATCCTCGGCTGCTACGGGTGGTGGCGCTGGCAGCGCAAGACGACAGGCGCGCCACTCGTGGTGCGCCGGACGCGCGCGATCGAGTGGAAGGTCCTCGCGGCGCTGGTGGTGGTCGCCACGGCGGCGCTCGCGGCGTGGCTCGCGCACGCCACCGATTCTCCTGCGCCGCTCGCGGACGCGACCGTGCTGTCGCTGAGCCTGGCGGCGACGTGGGGACAAGCCGAGAAGCTCGTCGAGTCGTGGTGGATCTGGATCGCCGTCGATGTGATCAGCGTGCCGCTCTACGTGAGCCGCTCGCTGTATCCCACCGCCGGCCTCTACGTGATCTTCGGCATCCTGTGCGTGTTCGGCCTGCGCGGCTGGTCGCGCACGCTCCGCGCGGCGGCGGCGTCGCGATGAAGCCGCGCCACGGCCTGGTGATCGGGAAGTTCTATCCGCCGCACGCGGGACACCACCACCTGGTGCGCGCAGCCTCGCGCGGAGCCGAGCGGGTGACGGTCGTCGTCATGGCCGCCACCGTCGAGAGCCTCTCGCTCGCGGACCGCGTCGCGTGGATGCGCGAGGTGCACGCCGTGGACCGGAACGTGACGATCGCGGGCATCCGCGATGACCACCCCGTCGATCTCGAGAGCGACGAGATCTGGCGCGCGCACGTCGGCTTGATGCAGGAGGCCGCGCGCAGCGTGACCGACGATCCCGTCGACGCGGTGTTCACCTCCGAGCCCTACGGTGACGAGCTCGCGCGTCGGCTCGGGGCGCGCCACATCTCGGTGGACCAAGCGCGCGCGGAGCATCGCGTGTCCGGAACCGCCGTGCGCGCGGATCCCGTCGCGCACTGGGCCGCACTCGCGCCGTGCGTGCGCGGTCACCTCGCCTTGCGGGTGGTCCTCGTCGGTGCCGAGTCCACGGGCAAGACCACGGTGGCCGAGGCGATCGCGGCGCGGCTGCGAGCGCGCGGTGGCGCCTTCGCCAACGCGTCGTGGGTACCCGAGGCAGGACGCGAGGTGACCGAGCACAAGCTCGCCGCGCTCGGGACCGCTGCCGCGATGACCGAGATCGCGTGGGGCACCGACGACTTCGTCGACATCGCGCGCGAGCAGGCACGGCGCGAGGCTGCGGCAGCGCGCGCGAGTGCGCCCGTCCTCGTCTGCGACACCGATGCGTTCGCGACCGGGATCTGGCACGAGCGGTATCGCGGCGAGCCTTCGCGCGAGGTGGACGCACTCGGCCTCGCGGCTCCGTTCCACCTGTATCTGCTGACGCACCACGATGACGTGCCGTTCGAGCAGGATGGGCTCCGCGACGGGGAGCATCTGCGCGCCTGGATGACCGACCGCTTCGCCCAGAGGCTCGACGCGGACGGTCGCCGCTGGCAGTGGCTCCGCGGCGAACGTGACGCGCGTACGGCACGGGCCCTGAACGCGATCGACGCGCTCCTCGCGGCCGGTTGGAACTTCGCACCGCCGCTCGGCTGAGCCCCCGGCCGGCCCCCCCCCCCCCCCCCCCCCCCCCCCCCCCCCCCCCCCCCCCCCCCCCCCCCGCCCCCCCCTGCCCCCCCCCCCCCCGGGCCCCCCCCCCCCCCCCCCCCCCCCCCCCCCCCCCCCCCCCCCCCCCCCCGCCCCCCCCCCCCCCCCCGCCCCCCCCCCCGCCCCCCCCCCCCCCCCGGCCCCCCCCCCCCCCCCCCCCCCCCCCCCCCCCCCGCCGCCCCCCCCCCCCCCCAGGCCCCCCCCCCCACCCCCGCCACCCCCCCCCCCCGGCCCCCCCCCCCCCCCCCCCGGGGGCCCCCCCGGCCCCCCGCGCCCCCCCCCCCCCCCCCCCCCCCCCCCCGCCACGCCCCCCCGCCCCCCCCCCCCCCCCCCCCCGCGCCCGCCGCCCCCCGCCCCCCCCCCCCCCCCGCCGCCCCCCCCAGCCCCCGCCCCCCCCCCCCCCCCGCGCGCCCCCCCCCCCGCCCGGCCCCCGCCGGCCCCCCGGGGGGCCCCCCCCCCCCCCCCCCCCCCCCCCCCCGCCCCCCCCCCCCCCCGGGGGGGGGGTTCCCCCCCCCCGCCCGGGGGGCGCCGCCCCCCCCCCCCCCCCCCCGCGCGCGCGGCCGGGGGCGCGCCCCCCCCCCCCCCCCGCCCCCCCCCCCCCCCCCCGCGGCCCGGCGCCCCCCCGGCGCCCCCCCGCCCCCCCCGCCCCCCGCGGGGGGCCCCGGGGCCCCGGCCCCGGGGGCCCCGCCGCCCCCCCCCCGCCGCCCCCCCCCCCCCCGGCCCCCCCCCCCCCCCCCCCCCCCCCCCGGGCGGGCCCCGGGCCCCGCCCCCCCCCCCGCCCCCCCCCCCCCCCCCCCCCCCCCCCCCCCCGGTGCCGGCCCGCCCCCCCCCCCCCCCCCCCCCCGCCCCCCCCCCCCCCCCCCCCCCCCCCCCCCCCCCCCCCCCCGGGCGCCCCCCCCCCCCCCCCCCCCCCCCCCCGGGGGGCCCCGCGGCGGCCCGGCGGGGGCCCCCCCCCCCCCCCGCCCCCCCGGCCCCCCCCCCCCCCCCCCCCCCCCCCCCCCCCCCCCCCCCCCCGCGGGGGGGGGCGCGGGGGCCCCCGCCTTTTTCTTTTCCTCCGTCCGGGGAGCGCCAACGACCGCCCCGCAACGGGTACCCTACGGTCACGATGAAGAACCGGCGCGCTCAGGTGAGCCAGGCACCGACGAATCCGCGGCCCACGAGTGCGCCGGCGCGCTTCGACGTGGCCGACCTCTATCGCGGGCCACTCGGCGACGTCGATCCGCGGCCGCCGGAGGCCTTGCCGCCTGACGAGAAGCTGCGCCAGGCGTACTTCTGGATCGTCAATCACGCGATCATCAGCCCGTTCTACGATCTCGAGTTCGTCGACGCGCCGCCCGCGACGTTCACGCTCGGCGAGCAGAAGACGCGCGTGGTGCTCCCCACGGCGCAGAGCTACTCGAGCTACGTCCTCCTGCCGCTCCTGAACCTCGCGGTGCGCCGCCGCTGCTTGCTGGTGGGCGGACCGGGGCGCGGCAAGACGGTGATCGCGACCTTGCTCGGGCTGCTCGCCGGCTACAGCCCGCGGGAGATGAAGCAGGGGATCCAGCACGGGCAGCCCCAGATGACGATCGCGGATCTTCTCGGCAACCCACTGCCGTCGAGCCTCGTCAGCGCCGCGACCATGGAGGAGATCAAGATCGCGTGGCGCAAGTGGCTCGGCATGCGCGTGAAGATCATCGACGAGTACAACCGCATCCCCACGCGCACGCAGTCGGCGCTCCTGACCGTGATGGCCGACGACTACGCCGAGCTCTACGACCAGGTGTACGAGTGCCCGCCGGCCGCGTGGTACCTCACGGCCAACGACGACGCTGGCGGCGGCACGTACCAGGTCATCGAGGCGCTGCGGGATCGGATCGACGTGGTGGTCAAGGCGCTCCACTTCAACACGCGCTTCCTCGGCGAGCTGCTCGATCGCGTCGAGTCCGGGCAGAAGCCCGAGGATCTGGTGCCTCCCGAGATCGTGTTCACCCAGGCCGAGCTCGATCGCATGGAGCGTGAAGTCCGCGCGGTTCACCTGCCGCAGCCGCTGCTCCGGCGGATCGAGTTCTTCGCGTCCGAGTTCGAGTTCTTCGAGCAGGCCGGACGCACCATCGAGTACCAGACCAAGGACACGGTGAAGGTCGCGGCCGTCCCGTTCGAGACCTTCAAGGTCGCCGGAAGCGCCGACGATCTCGGTGCGCAGACCAAGAACGGCCTCTCGGTCCGCGCGCTCACCACGTGCCTGGTGTTCGCCAAGGCGCTCGCGTGGTTCCGCGGCAGCCAGGAGGTCGGGTTCGAGGACGTGCGCCAGATCCTGCCGTTCGTCCTCCACGACAAGCTCGTGCAGTTCCGGGACGCGGCGTTCTTCGACGTGCCCGAGAACGCTCCATATCGCTCGGATCTCGTCGGCTGGATCCGCGTGCTGTTCGATCGCGCCTGCCAGGAGTACGACCGCCTCGGTCGTGACAAGACCGATCCGGTGCGCGAGGCCCTCGAGACGTTCGACCGAGGGCTAGAAGGTCTCGACGAGCCGACCGTCGACGTGCGGCTCGCGGATCTCGAGCGGCAGCTGGTCGAGATCGAGAAGGGCGGCAAGCTCTACGGTCACCTGTTCGACGACGTGCTCGCGCTGAAGTATCTGCACCAGCGCTACACCAACTACCGCACCTGGCTGCGGGCCCGCGGCGCGCCTCAATGACGCTGCGGGCCGCATCCCTGCTCGAGGCGCGTCGCGACGAGCTCAACGCTCGCTTCGCGCGTGACGCGGGGGACCTGTCTCCTGACCTCGTGCTCGCCTACCTCCGCAGGACCGTGGTCCCGATCCTCGACGCGTGGGAGGGCGAGCCGGCCGCAGCGGTGCTGTTCGCGCTGTTCGATCTCGGCCTCGTCGGCCTGCGCGTGGGCCTCGTGGGAGAGAGCGACGCGACGGCGTTCGAGCGGACCCTTCGCGAGCGCATGCCGCTCCTGCGCGCGCATGTGGAGGCTGCGCCCGGCGTGGTGCTGCGGGCGCTTGGCAACGGCTACCTGCACGTGCTCCGCGAGCGCGGCCCCGAAGCGGCGCAGCTCTGGCTCGACGCCCTCGCGTCCGGTGCTGCGGCCTGCGCTGATCGAGCTGCCCTGCTCGGGCTCGGCGTGGTGCTCGGGTGGCGCGCTGGCCTCGCCGAGGCCCGCGAGGTCGCGCTCGATCACGCAGCGCACCTCGACCCGGCGCTGCTCCGCGCGCTGTTCGGCGCCACGTTGCTCGACGGAGATCCCGCGCGGCGCTTCTGCCGCCCCGGCTCGGGCGCCGCGCTCGGGCCGCTCGAGCTCGTCGCGACCGCGGGCGGGTTCGTCGGTTTCGGGGGACCGTTCCGGCGGCCTCCGCTCCCGCGCGTGGTCGCAGGCAAGCTGGTCTGCACCGACGGCACCGCCACGTTCGAGCTGTTCGCCGACGTGTTCGGCACCCGGTTTCGCCCGGCGGTCTGGGCGCACGCCGAGGCGATCACCTCCGCGGACACCGGCGGTGCGTACCTCGATTCGAACGGCGCGCTCCACGCGCCCGACGCGATCGTCATGTCGGCGATCGCCTCCGGCGAGCTTCGTGGAGCCGTCGCTGCCGCGGCATGCAGCGGCATGATCGCCGTCGCGCTGGGTGACAGCCACCAGGTGCTCGTCCTGGGTCGCCGTGAGGCAGCTCCGTGACCGACGCGGCGTCGATCGACCACGCGGCGAAGTGCTTTCGCGATGCGTGGCCGGACGCGCTCGTCGCCTTCAGCCCGTACACCCGGCTCGCCGCGCCGATCCTGTGTCACACGCGCGACGACGAGCAGCGCGAAGGACTCTCGGGCTCGTTCGCGATGATCCGCATGCGTGACGAGCGCATCGTGATCGGACTCTCTCAGATCGTCGAGCGCTCGCTCGCCGACCACGCCCACGCGATCCTGTCGCACGAGGTCGGCCACTACGTGCACGCACCTGGCACGCTGCTCGAGCACGTCCGGCTCCACGATCGGATCCGGCGCACGCTGCCCACCGAGCTCGCGAGCCACGCAGGCCTCGTCGCAAATCTCTATACCGACCTCCTGCTCAACGACCGGCTGCAGCGGTCGAAGACGGCCGACATCGCCGCGGTCTACGTCGCGCTGCGTGGTCCCGACACCAGCGAGCTGTGGACCGTGTACATGCGCGCGTACGAGCGCCTGTGGTTACTCGCGCCGGGCACGCTGACCACCACCCCGACCGGCGAGATCGAGGGCGACGCGGATCTCGTCGCGCGCATCGTTCGCACGTTCCGCGATCGTTGGCTCGACGGCGCGCCTTCGTTCGCGCTCCTGATCGCGCCCTACCTCGAGAGCCTGCCGAAGGAGCGCAGCGGGCTCGCCCCGTGGATGGACACGGCCGGCGCGTCGATGGGCGACGGTGTTCCGGACGGGCTCACCGACGACGACTTCGATCCGGCCAAGGTGCGCCACCCCGCCGTCGATCCTGCGCTCGGGGACGACGAGGAGGCCGCAGCCGAGGCCCCGGATCCGGATGCGCCGACCAAGCGCTACGTGCCAGGGCGCGCGCGAGGCAGCGACGGTCGCCCCGATCGTCGCAAGGTCGTCCGTGGGCCCAAGGAGTGGCTGGATCTCCTGCGCGCGGTCGGCGTGAAGCGCGAGCCGCGCGAGCTCGTCGCGCGGTACTACCGCGAGCTGGCGATGCCGAACGTCATCCCGTTTCCGTCGCAGCGGATCGAGCGCGCCGGAGATCCGCTGCCCGAAGGCCTCGATCTCTGGGAGGCGGGGGGCTCGCTCGAGGCGATCGACTGGTTCCAGACGCTCGCGCGGAGTCCGGTCGTCGTGCCCGGCCTCACCACCGTACAGCGCGTCTACGGTGTCACCGAGGGCGGCGAGCCCGAGCGCCGTCCGCCGGATCTCTACGTCGGGATCGACTGCTCGGGATCGATGGGCAACCCGGCGCATCAGATCGCGTACCCCGTGGTCGCAGGGGTGGTGCTCACGCTCAGCGCGCTCCGCGCCGGCGCCCGGGTCATGGCGTGCCTGTCCGGCGAGTGGCACGGCGAGGGCCAGTTCACCCAGACCCCCGGCTTCGTCCGCGACGAGGGCGCCGTGCTCGGCGTCCTCACCGACTATCTCGGCACCGGCTGCTCGTTCGGGTTGCCCCGCCTCGTGAAGACCTTCGTCGATGCTCCCAAGCCCCCGCGGCCCGTGCACATCCTCGTGGTCAGCGACTCGGATCTGTTCGGCGAGATCGACGGCACCACGGATGGCTGGGCGCTGGCCAGGCGGGCCGTGGAGCAGGCCGGAGGCGGCGCGAGCGCGGTCCTCCGCCTCGGCCGCGGCGACCTCTATGCACCTCAGCTCCAGCAGCTGCGTGATGCGGGCTTCACGCCGTACCTGGTCGCGAACGAGCTCGAGCTCGTCGCCTTTGCGCGCGCCTTCGCCAGGCGTACCTTCGGGTCACCATGAGCGCGAACGTCGAGCGCCTGACGAACCGGCTCGCGAACACGCCGATCGTGTTCCGTGGGCGCGCGTCGGGCGAAGACGCTGTTCGGATCGACGCCGTGGTCGCGGATCTGGTGCGAGATCGGGGGACGCGCAGGCTGGAGCCCGAGGAGGTCGCACGCTTCCTCGCCAATGACGCCACGCCCGCACGGAACCGTCACCTCGAGCTCGTGCTCGTGGCCAGCTGGCTCCTCCACGACGAGGCGTTCGCCGGTGCGCCGACCGACGCACTGCTCGCGCTCCTCGACGGCCGTCTCGCCGAGCTCGCCAACCTCGTGGTCCCCCGCCTGTTCGTCGAAGACGCCGAGCGGCGCGAGGAGCTCGTTCGCACCTGCCTCGCCGCTCTCGACCGCGTGCCCGAGGGAGAGACGCAGGTCCAGGCCGAAGATCGCCTCGCGGTGCTCGATTCGGTGCGGCGCAAGGCCCTGCTCCGGGATGCCCGCGCGCGCGAAGACGCCCGAGAGGCCGAGCGGCAGAAACGCAAAGCCGAGCTCGAGCGCTTGCGCCTGGAGGAAGAGGAAGCGCAGCGCCAGGCCGCCCGGACCACGCACGAGGACTGAGCATGAGCCCGATCCCCGAGGACTGGCAGGCGCGAGCGCCCGCGATGACCGAGCGAGCGTGGCAGGGCCTCGAGCGAATCCTCCAGCACCCCGACGCCCCGCGCTACAACCGCACGCTCGGCGATCGCGTCGGGCCCGCCGAGCTCGCGGCGCTCGAGACCTGCCGTGCCGCGCTGGTGTCGCGCCCGCGCGAGGCTGCTGCGACGCCGTCGTCGGCCACGATCGACTTCGTCGAGGCGCTGCGCTCCCGGCTGTTCTTGCTCGACGACCTGCCCGAAGGCTTCGATGTCGCTCGCGACTTCGAGGCGCTGCCGACCACCGATCGCGATGCGGTCGCCCATCGTCTCGAGGATCTCGTCCCGCGTGATCTCTCGATCGACAACGCCATCGTCTATTCGACCTCCGCGACGACCGGGCACGCGGTCATCATCCCGAGCCACCCCACCACCGTGGTCCAGAGCCTCGCGCACCTCGAGTGCGCCATCCGCTTGAACGGCGCCCGCCTCGAGCCGCGCGAGGGCGTGCCTCTCGCCGTGAACGCATCGATGCAGCGGCAGACCTATGTGTTCGCGACGACGATGAGCGCGTGGGCGGGAGCCGTGTTCACGAAGCTCAACTTCGAGCCTCACGACTGGGCCGGTGGTGCCGCCTCGCGCGATCGCTTCCTGCGCGACTACGCGCCGATGTTCGTGTCCTCCGAGCCGGTCGCGCTCGCCGAGGCCCTGCGGCTCGAGATCCCGCTCCGGCCCACGGTCGTGATCTCGAGCGCGGTGAGCCTGCGCCCCGAGCTCGCCGATCAGCTCCGCGCCGCGTGGGGCTCGGTCGTGATCGACCTCTACTCGACGACCGAGACCGGGCCGGTCGCCGCGAGCGTGCCGGGTGTCGAGGGACACGTGATCCTGATGACCGATCTGTTCGTCGAGGTGCTCGGCCCCAGCGGCGAGCGCTTGCGCGACGGCGTGCGCGGCGAGATCACCCTGACCGGCGGCCGCAACCCGTACCTGCCGCTCGTGCGCTACCGGACGGGCGACTACGGCCGGCTCGCCACCGTGACGCTGGCCGATGGTCGCCCCGCGCGCGCCATCCTCGATCTCGAGGGCCGCGCGTCCGTCGCGTTCCGCGCCACCGACGGCGGGCGCGTCACCTCGGTCGACGTGGCGCGGCGCATCCGCCCCCTGGCGCCGTTCGTCCAGCACGCGCTCCACCAGCGCGCCGATCGATCGCTCGAGCTCCGGCTGCGGCCGCTGCCGGGCGTCCCGATCCCGCTCGAGGACTTCGAGTACACGCTTCGCGAGCTGTTCGGTCGCGATGCGAAGATCCGCGTCGTCATCGATCCCTCGCTCGGCTCCGGCGTCGGCAAGGTCGTCGCGTGGCGGAGCGACGCGGGGTAGCCGCGCCTACAGCCGATCAGACGCGCGCAGCGCGACGGCGAGCTCGCCCGCGACGGTCGCATCGTTGATCGCGAGCGCGCGGTTCGCGCGGATCGACGCGCCACCGGTGACCTCGGCGAGGCGTGCGAGCAAGAACGGGGTCAGGCGCTTGCCGTGGACATCGCGCGCCGAGGCCTCGGCCACCGCGGACTCGATCGCCGCGGCGATCATGTCGCCGTCGAGAGCGGCCTCGTCGGGGATCGGGTTGGCGACCAGCACGCCACCGCCGCCGAGCGACCAGTGCGTGCGGATGATCGTGGCGAGCTCGGCGGCGGAGTCGACGCGGTGATCGAGCTGGAGCCCGGAGGTCGCCGTGTAGAACGCGGGGAACTCGTTGGTGCGGTACCCGATCACCAGCACGCCGAGCGTCTCGAGCATCTCGAGCGTGCGACCGAGATCGAGGATCGACTTCGCGCCCGCCGAGACCACCGCGATCGGAGTCCGTGCGAGCGCGACGAGATCGTGGGACACGTCGCCCGCATCACCGCGGTGGACGCCGCCGATGCCGCCGGTGGCGAACACGCGGATCCCGTAGCGGTTCGCCAGCGCCGAGGTCGCGCTCACCGTGGTCGCCGCGGAGGTCTTGCGCGCCATGTGGACGGCGATGTCGATCGCCCCCGCCTTCGAGAGCTTGGCGCCGTCGCGCGCGAGCAACTCCAGGGTCTCGGCATCGAGGCCCACGCACGGCTTGCCATCGATGATCGCGATCGTGGCCGGGACCGCTCCCGCCGCGCGCACGGCATCCTCGAGCTCGCGCGCGATCGGCAGGTTGTCGGGCCATGGGAGCCCATGTGCGACGATCGTCGATTCGAGCGCCACGATCGGCTTCCCGGAGGACTTGGCCGCAGCGACGTCGGGGGAGATGACGAGGTCCACGACGAGGTTATCGGCGATGCGGGCCCCCCTTGCAATTGTTCGTGTCGTTGTTACACTAACCGCATGCCTGACGTCGTGGTTCCGGGGGCCGGGCGCCCCTATCTGGAGGGGGATAGCCTCGATCACACGGCGCCGCTGATCTGGACGATTCCGGACGTGCTGTCTGCAGCGGAGTGCGAGGCGGCGATCGCCCGGATCGAGGCCCTGGGACCGACCGCCGCTCCCGTCACCACCGGGCGCGGCTTCGAGATGTTGCCGGAGATCCGCAACAACACGCGCGTGGTGTTCGACGATGCCCCGCTCGCGGCCGAGCTGTTCTCGCGCGTGAGGCCCCACGTGCCCGCGCAGCTCGCGGGCATGCAGGCGATCGGCACGAACGAGCGGTTCCGTTGCTACAAGTACGATCCCGGGCAGCGCTTCGCTCCCCACTACGACGGCGCGTTCGTGCGCTCCGAGCGCGAGCGGAGCCTGTTGACGCTGATCGTCTATCTCAACGACGACTACGTCGGCGGCTCGACGGCATTCCACGACTTCATCGTCCGCGTGCGACCACAGCGCGGCACGGCACTGCTGTTCCAGCACCTGCTGCTCCACGAGGGGTGCGTGGTCACGTCGGGCACCAAGTACGCGATGCGCTCCGACGTCATGTACCGGACGATCAGTTGATGATCGGGCCCGGGCAGCCGTACGAGAACGCGACGTTCGTCATCGCTCCACCCATGATCGTGGAGCAGTACGTGCCGAAGAACGTGATCGTCATCGCGTTGGGGCTGTAGTCCCAGCCGTTGCCGTGCGAGGGCGAGCGCGGCACGGGCGTGCCGTTGATCGTCACCGTGACGTTGTTCGGATCGGGCGGTGCGCTCTGCAGCTGGAAGCTGCACGACGGAACGATGATGCCGCCCGCGATCGCCTGCAGCGCCATGTCGAGCTCGGCCTGGTTGGACGCCTCGTAGAACTTGGTGCTGCCGGCCTTGGGCTTGCCGCCCGCGACCGCCGCATCGTTCAGGACGGCCGGCGTCTGGCCGAACGCGCCGCCGAACCCGAGGACGTAGGTCTTGACGCCCGCGTTGAACAGCGCGGTGACGGCCGCCACGGTCGCGGCATCGCTGCCGGTGTTCGGATCGCCGTTGAGGCAGTTCGGGAGCCCGTCGGTGGCGAACAGCACGTAGCGGCCCGCGGTGTTGACGGGCAGCGAGTTGAAGTACGTCAGCGCCGAGGTCAGGCCGACGTGCGCGGGTGTGTTGCCACCCGGCGAGCGCCCGTTGAAGTACCCGGTGAAGCCGGGGCCGGCACCGAGGCCGATGTTGACCTTCGGCGTGGCCGTGGCCGAGCAGCCCGGATCGTCATCGCTCGGGAACTCGAGCAGACCGAACTTGATCTGCTGCTGCTTCGCGGTGACCACGCCGGTCAGCGAGGTCTTCATCGTCGACCACTTCGACGTGAACACCGGTGGGAACGTCGACGGTGGCGAGCTCATCGAGCCGGAGCGATCGAGCACCACGAGCAGATCGGGCGGGTCACCGAGATTGACCACGCCGATGTTCTGGCTCTGCGCGCCGCACGTGCCCATGTCGATCGGCGTCTCGTCCGCATCGACGTTGCCGTGCGTGTTGGCATCCGTTCCTGGCGAATCGTCGCCGCCGCCACCCTTCGCCGGTGGGCCGCACGCAATCATCAACATCGCGATCGCCGGGATCGTGCGCATGCCTTCCTCCTGACCGCGACGACACACCCTCTCGCCGAAAATCACAACGACAAATCGTGCACCGCGGATGCACAACTTGTGCAACGCGCTCGTGCTACCCGTTAGCCGTGTCGACCTCGATGATCCACGCGCGTGGCCTGGCCCGCACCTTCAAGGCCCGCGGCAAGGCGCCACCCGTCGAGGCCGTGCGCGGCATCGATCTCGAGGTCACCGCCGGCGAGATCGTCGGTCTGCTCGGCCCCAACGGCGCCGGCAAGACCACCACGCAGCGCATGCTCGCGACCCTGCTCGAGCCCACGGCGGGCGAGGCCACGGTGGCGGGCTGTGATCTGCGGCGCGATCCCGTCGGGGTCCGCCGCCAGCTCGGCTACGTGTCCCAGAGCGGCGGGACCAATCCGGCCGCGAAGGTCGACGAGGAGTTGATCACGCAGGGCGAGCTGTACGGCCTGACTCTCGCGACCGCGCGGGACCGGGCCCGGGCCCTGCGCGAGACCCTGGATCTCTCCGACCTCGGCGACCGCCTGATCAGGACGCTGTCCGGCGGTCAGCGGCGCCGGCTCGACATCGCGCTCGGCCTCATCCACGAACCTCGGCTGGTGTTCCTCGACGAGCCATCGACGGGCCTCGATCCGACGAGCCGCGCGAACCTGTGGACACATATCCGCGCGCTGCGCGATCGGCATCAGACGACCATCCTCCTCACCACCCACTACCTCGACGAGGCCGATGCGCTGTGCGATCGGATCATGATCATCGATCACGGCAAGATCGTCGCCACCGGCACGCCCGCCGAGCTCAAGCGGCAGATCTCCGGCGACCTTGTCACGTTCGAGGTCGATGACATCGCGCACGCCACCGAGCTGCTCCGCGCGCGGCCCGAGGCGCGGGACGTCACCGCCGTCGATCGCGGCCTGCGCGTCACCGTGGACAAGGGCGAATCGCAGGCACTGCCGCTGATGCGCGTGCTCGAGGAGGGCGGCGTCCACGTCAGCTCGCTCAACATCGCGCACCCCTCTCTCGACGACGTGTTCCTCACCCTCACCGGCCGCTCGCTGCGAGACGAACCGGCTGCCTGAGCGCACCGCGCGCGCTGATCTTCCCGCTCCCCGGCCCGCTCGGCCACCGCTCGCTCCAGGACACCCGCCCATGCTCCGCACCGCGTTGATCATCTTCCGCTACCAGATGCGGCTGCTCCTGCGCGAGCCGATCTGGATCATCATCGTGATGGTCCAGCCCCTGCTCTACCTCGCGTTGTTCGCGCCGCTCCTCGAGCCCCTCGCGAACCGCTCCGGGTTCCCGCCCGGTGATGCGTGGCAGGTGTTCGTGCCCGGCCTGCTGATCCAGCTCGGCATCTTCGGCAGCATGTTCGTCGGGTTCGGGATCATCGCCGAGATCCGCTACGGAACAGTCGAGCGCATGCGCGTCACACCCGCGAGCCGGCTCGGCCTGCTGCTCGGCCGGATCATGCGCGACACCGTGGTCCTGCTGATCCAGGCCGCGCTCCTCACCGTGATCGCGGTGGTGTTCGGGCTCCGGGTGCCCCTCGCCGGGGCCGCGATCACCGTCGGCATCGTCGGTCTCCTCGGCATCTCGCTGTCGTCGCTGTCATACGCGGCCGGGCTGTGGCTCAAGAGCGAGGATGCACTCGCACCGCTCCTCAACATGGTCTCGGTGCCCGTGCTCCTGCTCTCGGGGATCCTGCTGCCGATGACCCTGGCGCCCACCTGGTTGCGGCGGCTCGCGCAGGCCAACCCGTTCTCGCACGTCGTCGATGGCGCACGCGCCGCGTTCCGCGGTGACCTCGGTGACAGCTCGCTGGTGATCGGCCTGGTCGCCGCCGCCCTCCTGGCCGTGCTCGGCTTGTGGGTCGCGAATCGCACGTTCCAGCGCGAGTCGGCCTGATACGCTCCGCGCATGCGCAGGTCGGTCGTCCTCCTCCCCTCTCTCGGACTCGTCATCGGACTCGGCGGCCTCGGCGGCCTGGTCGGCTGTGGCGATGATGGCGGTGGCGGCAGCACACCCGACGCGAACGACGTCGGCGATGGTGGCGTCGACAGCTCGATCGACAGCGCGATCGACGCGCCCTCGACCGGCACGTTCACGCTGACCAGCCCGACGATCATGGAGGCCGGCACGATCCCGCGGCTCAACGCCTGCGGGCAGCAAGGCGGCTCGAACCTGTCGCCGCAGCTCGTGTTCACGAACCCGCCCGCCGGCACGCTGAGCTACGCGGTCGTGCTCACGGACCTGACCAACAACCTCGTCCACTGCGCGATCTACGACGTCCCGGGCGGCCTCACGGGCCTGATCGCCGACGTCGACAAGTTCTATCTGCCTCCCGACGTCCCGGGCGCCCACCAGACCAACGCCTATACCGGCATGCGCGGCTACGCCGGGCCGTGCCCGCCCGCGGTGCACAACTACCAGTTCAAGGTCTACGCGCTGGGCGTCGACAAGCTCCCGGGCACCACGATGGCCACGACCAAGGAGCAGATCGTCACCGCCGTCGCCACCAACCTCGGCACCGCGACGCTGACCGCCAACTACACGCCCTGAGGGCCCGCACGTTCCCGCGCTCGTTCCCGCATTCGTTCAGGCGAGCTCGAACTCTTTGCAGAACGCGACCTCGGTCGGGCGCTCGCCGGTCACCGGATCCGGTGCGTCGATCGGCCATCGCCGCTGCCCCTCGTCGGGCCAGTCGTGGGCGCAGCGGCCCTCCCGCGCGATCCAGAAGAAGCAGTCCTGACACGCAGAGCGCAGCTCGAAGCGCTTCGCCTCCTCGATCAGCTGCTCGGTCAGCGGGAACCTCACGGGTGCGCCGGCGCTGCGGAACCCGCCGAGCCCGAGCCCGCCGAGCCCGAGCCGGAGCCCGCGGGCGCCGGATCATCGGAGGTCAACTCGTGGACCTTGTTCTTGAGATCTCGCGCTGCCGGCCCCGCCTTCTCCTGCACACCGTTCTTGAGGTCCTGGACCTCCTCGGTCGCCCAGATCGCCCGAACGTGGCCGAAGAACGTGCGCTTGCCGAGCTTCACCGTGGCCCCGCAGTACGCGAGGCCTCCGGCGAGGGCGAGGTAGATCAGCAGCTTGATCACCGGGAAAGCCTACCAGCGGACGGTCGTAGCGCCACTTAGCAGCAAGCGGAACCGACCGAGAGCCGGCCTACTTCGTCGACCGTCGTACGAGATGCGCGAACCGCTGCGGGGGCACCGCTGGGTCCTGCGGGGTCACCGAAACATCCACGTCTGGGTCGGCGTCCGGCAGCTCGAACGCTGGCTCTCCCGTACCGCGCAGCTCCTCGACGAGCTCCTCGAGCTGCGGCGCGGCGATCGGCGTGGTCGCACGCGCGGGCCGCTCCCGGCGGATCACGTGCGGGGTGCGGCGATCGGAGGACATCGACCCATTGTAGCCCAGGCGCTCGGAAGACCGAACTCGAACTCCGTGTCGGTGATCCAGCTACTGGTCAGTCCGAGGCGCGCTTCAGGATGAGGAACGCGACGCGCCGGTTCTTCGCCCAGGCGGCCTCGTTGTGCAGCCGATCGACCGGCTGCGTCTCGCCATAGCCCTGCGCCGAGAGGCGCTTGGCATCCACGCCCTTGTCGGCGAGGTACTTCTCGACGGCGTGAGCGCGGCGATCGGAGAGATCGAGGTTGTACGCGTCATCGCCGCGCTCGTCGGTGTGACCCTGGACCTCGATCAGCGCGATGCTCGGGTTGCCCTGGAGCGTCGCCGCGACCGCGTCGAGGATCGGGAACGACTGCGACTTGATGATCGCCTTGTTGTACTCGAAGTAGACCATGTCGAGGATCTCGATCGCGGTGTCGGTCACGACCACGCGGCCGCGATCGGGGCAGCCATCCTCATCCTCGAAGCCGTTGTAGGTCTCCGGCTCGTTCGGGCACTTGTCGTCCTTGTCGAGGATGCGGTCCTTGTCGTTGTCGAGATCGGGGCAGCCGTCCTCGTCCTCGAAGCCGTCCTTGTCCTCGGGGTCGTTCGGGCACAGATCGTCGACATCGAGGATGCCGTCCTGATCGTTGTCCGGATCCGGGCAGCCATCCTCGTCCTCGAACTGATCGAAGTCCTCGGGATCGTCCGGGCACTTGTCGACGTTGTCGAGGATGCCGTCGCCATCGCGATCGTTCTTGTCACCCTCGGGGCAGCCGTCCTCGTCCTGGAAGCCGTCCTTGTCCTCGGGGATCAGCGGGCACTTGTCGTCCTCGTCGAGGATGCCGTCGCGATCGTTGTCGGGCTCGGGGCAGCCATCCTCGTCCTCGAAGCCATCGAAGTCCTCCGGGTCATCCGGGCACTTGTCGACGTCGTCCTTGAGGCCGTCACCATCGCGGTCACCGATGTTCGGCTCGAAGACGATGCCGATCATCGCGCGGAAGTCCGGGTTCGCGCCCTTCTTCGGCTGCAGGCCGGAGCCGGCGCCGAGCGAGAGGAACGAGTTGCGCGCGAGGTACAGCTTCACGCCGCCGAGCGCTTCCATCGGCTGGTAGTTCTCGTGATCCCCCAGCGGGACCGCGCCGAACACCTCGCCGACGATGTCGAACTTCTGCTTCGCGATCGCGTAGGCGATGCCGAACCCGAACGGGATCTCGGCGCTCGCCTTGATCGTCTGGCCGGTGACCGGCGCCGGGAGACCACTCGGGTGGCTCGCGTCGTCGTTCGTGAACGTCTCGGTCTGGCGGATCCGGATGCCGCCGTTGAGCGCCATGCGGAGCCGGCCGGTGCGACCGAACTCCTTGTCGAGGATGCCGATGATCTGCGGCACGGCCTTGTCGTCGCCGAGCCACTTCTTCTTGCTGTCGCTGATCGTGGGCAGGTAGACGCTGGCGATCACGCCGAACCCGACGTGCGGTGGGCGGCTGGTCTTGATGAACCGAGTCTTGAAGTGGAGGCCGATGTTGCCGAGACCCTGGCCGTCGATCTTGAAGGCCTGATCGTCGTTGGGGCCTGGGCCGCCGAGGTTGTCGGGGTTGCGGTCGCCGTTCATGATCCGCAGCGGCGCGGACACACCGAACTCGAGCTCGATCGGGCCGGCCTTGACGCCGAACGCACCGATCAAGGTCGCGGTGATGATGTTGTTGACCTTGTAAGTATTCGCGCCGTTCTCGAACGTGAGCAGCTTGTAGCCCCAGTCGAGCGAGCCGAGGCCGAACGAGAACTCCTTGTTCCCGAGGACCTGCGATGCGTTGACCGTCAGGTAGCCACGCGAATCCATCGCGGGCTTGAACCCACTGAGCTCGATATTGCCCGCAGGATCTGCGCTCGCTGGGTGCGTGCTCGCACCAACGATCGCCAAGCCAAGCAGACACACAGACCAAGCGCGGGCAAATCGGACGAACATGTCGCCTCCGGGAGGTAGTCCCCTCGTTACACCAGGACAGCTAGCCCGGTCAAACAAGCGGCAACATTAGAGATCCTTGGACCTCAGCAGAACGCCCCCCGGCCGTTCGGAGGTCGTCAGCTGGCCGCCACAGCCCCGGCAAGCCCGGTGCGGCTCAGGGCAGCGTGATGCCGTTGCGGACGCAGATCTGGACGATGCCGGTCGTGGTCGCTGCCGGCAGCTTCGGATAGTAGTACTTGGCCTTCGCGGCGTTCTTGGACCGGCAGGCGGCCATGAACGCGAACCGCATCAGGGCGCCATCCGCGCGGCAGCTCATCGAGGCCTCGAATGCGGCCAGGGCGGCGGCATCCATGCCCGTCTGGAGGTGGTCCTCACCCTTCTGGCGCAGCGCATCGGCGTCGCAGGTCTTGGGCGGCGGGGTGGTGGTGCCCGAGCCGGTGTTCGGGTTCGGGTTCGGGTTCGTGGTGATGTTCGGGTTCTTGGCGATCACCTCGGCCTTGCAGCGCACGCCGCCCAGCTTCGCGCCCGTGCCATCGCGGTCGGCCTTGGCCACCAGGCGGTCGAACTCGGTGCACTTGTGATCCGCGGCCAGCGCCCGCGCCTGATCTGCCACGTCGGTCGCCTCGTCGGACAGCGCGCTGTCGAACGCCGCCTTTGCGTCCTTGCGATAGACCGACTCCGCCGGGATCTTCGCGAGCTCCGCCTTCGCGGTCTTGAGGTCCTTGCTGCGCAGGGCGTCGGTCAGCTTGCCCTGGGCGAGATCGGC
Organism: Myxococcales bacterium; assembly: GCA_016720595.1. GTDB lineage: Bacteria > Myxococcota_A > Polyangia > Haliangiales > Haliangiaceae > JABFXX01. The sequence continues at coordinate 28,659 of JADKKI010000010.1, read as the reverse complement.
CTTGTTCTCCATCACGGCTTTCTCGCGGAGCGACTTCGCCGTGTCCGGATCGCCCTTCGACAGCCGCTCGGTGCAGTCGAGGAGATCCTTCCAGTTCTTGTCGGCCGCGAGCTTCACGCAGTCCATCTTGATGTCGGCGGCGTTGGCGACGGGGTTGGTCGGGACGGTGGCCGTGCCTGCGTCGATCTCGACGACGGCGACCTGCGTGCCGCTACCATTGCTCCCGACGGCCGGGTTCTCGACCTTGGTGGCGCTGCCGTCACTACCGTCGTTGACGGCGACCTGGTCGGAGCCGTTGTTGGAGCCGGTCTTGTCGATGGCGCCGTTGGTGCCGGAGCCAGAGCCGTTGTTCACGGTCTCCTTGCCGCCACCACCGCCGCCCTTCATCGCGAAGAACACGCCGATACCGCCCAGCAGGATCACGCCGAGCACGATCGCGACGAGGAGGCCACGCTTGCCACCCGCATCGGGGACGTCGGTGATCACCGCATCGCGCGCGAACACGAAGTCTTCGCCCGGCTCCACGAACCGCAGCCGCACGTGCCCGAGATCGACCACGTCGCCGCGGCGGAGCTCGACCTTGCCGTAGTCCTGCCCGTTGACGCGAACGCCGTTGGAGGACTGGAGATCACTGATCGTGTATCGACCGGTATCTGGCTCGCGGACGAGCTTCGCGTGGTTCCGGCTGATCGATCGGTGGTTGATGACGAGATCGTTCTCGTCGGTGCGCCCGATGATCATCTGGGGCCGCGAGAGCTCGAACTCCTTGCCGGCGAAGTTCGACGACAGGACGACGAGCTTGCCGTACCCGACCGGCGCGGTGAGCGCGGCGACGGCGGCGGCGGTGGCGACCGGGCGGCCCGCAGGATCGGTATCGGCGATCGCGACGAGCGTGCGGTTCGGATTGCCGACCAGCGAGTTCGCCGCGAGGCCCGAGACCGCGGTGGCGGGGCTGGGCGTCTGCGGGATGCCGAGCGGCTGGGTCGGCGACGCCGGCGGCGCGACCGCGGCGATCACGTCAGTGGCCGTGGCGGTATCGACCCGCTCGATCGGCATCGTCCGCGCATCGTCGACCTGCTCGACGCCCTCGGCCTTGAGGTAGAGCTTGTAGTCGCCGATCTGGACCTGGTCGCTGACCCGGAGGTTCACGCGCTCGGCGATCCGCGCGTTGTTGACGCGGATCCCGTTGTAGCTGCCGAGATCCTCGATGTGGACCTCGCCGTTGTTCCGGAGGATACGAGCGTGACGACGGGACACATTCCGCTCGGTGAGCCGGATCGTGTTGCCCTCCTTGCGCCCGATCGTGATCTCGTCACGGATCAGAGGGACGACTGTCGTCTTTCCCTCGTCGTCCTGGATCACCAGCTTGAACATCGTCGGTTGAGTCCCCGCGTGTAGACGTTACCCTCGGAAACGAGGCCAACGTTCGATTGGTTGTACCAGTCCAAGCTCCGCTAAAACAACCGTGAGGCCGACTACTTGCTTCCACCCCGGAGAGCTTGGCGAGCAAGCTTTACGGCAGTGGTGAGCTGAGGATCGTCGTTCCCCGACTCCGTGATTGTTGCACCGTTCCCTGGGGGCGCGCCACTGCCGCTTCCACCACCCGCGACGATCTCGTCGGGAGTGAAGGCCTCGACCTTGACGTCCGGAATCAAGCCCTTTGATTCCAGTGAGTTGCCCTTCGGGGTGAAGTAACGCGCCGTGGTGAGCTTGAGCCCTGCGCCGTCCTCGAGATCGAAGAACGTCTGCACGGTGCCCTTTCCATACGTCGGCCAGCCCACCAGCTTGGCGCGTCCATTGTCCCGCAGCGCCGCGGCGAGAATCTCCGCCGCCGACGCTGTGCCTTGATCGACGAGCACGATCACCGGCACGCCGACCGCGAGGCCACCCTTGTGGGCGGTCTGGTTCTCGGTGCCGGCGCGACCTCGGATCGAGACGATCGTCCCGGCATCGAGGAACTGATCCGCCACCATGATCGATTGATCGACGAGCCCACCGGGATCGTTGCGGAGATCGAGCACGAGCACCTCGAGCGCCGCCTGCTGCCGGAGCGACGCGAGCGCCGCCGCGGCATCCGAGGACGTGGCCTCGGAGAACCGGGTGATCGCGAGGTAGCCGATGCCCTTCTCGAGCACCTTGTGCTTCACCGACGGCTGCTTGACCTGCGCGCGGATCAGGATGAACGGCTTGGGATCCTTCCAGCCGGTGCGCAGGATGCCCACCGTCACGCGGGTGCCCGAGGCGCCGCGGAGCTTGGTCTCCCACGCGCCCGCTTCCTTGATCTCGTGTCCGGTCTCCGCCGTCGCCTGGTTATCGATCGAGGTGACCGCGTCGTCGAGCTGCAGCCCCGCGACCTCGGCCGGCGAGCCGGGGGCGATCTCGTCGATCGTCGGGTACGGCGGTACGCGTGGGCGCGCCTCGTCGAGCTCGCCCGGCAACAGCGTGACACCCACGCCCCCGAACTCGCCTTCGGTGTCCTGCCGCAGGTGCTGGTAGCGCGTGGGAGGCAGGAACGTCGAGTGCGGATCGAGGTTGTGCAGCATGCCGCGCGCGGCGTCATAGAGCAGCTTCTTCTCGTCCACCGGATCGACGTAGCTGGTCTGCACCGTCGACAGCGCCTGCGCGAACGCATCGAGCGCCTTGAACCGCGCCACGTCGCGCGGCAGCGCCGTGGCGGTGAACGCCGTGGCGATCACCGCTCCCGCGGCGAACGCGGCGAAGTGGGTGGCGCGAGACACGCGAGAAGCTTAGCGCGACTGGCGCGGCTTCTTGCCCGGCTTCTCGAACAAAGGCACGGGATCGATCGGCAATCCGCCCGCGCCGAGCTTCACGCGGACCTCGAAGTAGACGCGATAGCGCGCGGCATGACCGATCCGGTCGCCGCGATGGATCGGTGCACCGACCGGGACCACCAGCTCGTCGAGCTTGGCGATCACGGTCAGGTAGTCGCCGTGATCGATCACCACGCCGGCGTCGAGCCCGCGGATCGGCCCCGCATAGCGCACGGTGCCATCGGCGGGTGCGATGACGTTCGCCCGGGTCTCCACCTCGAGATCGATCCCGCGGCGTGACAGCACCGCCTTCGAGCGCTCGTGCTCGAGCGTGCCGAACGCGCGCGCGATCGTTCCCTTGGCGGGCCGCGCGAGATCGACCGGCAAGGTGATGGTGGTGACCGTCTGCACATCGGTCGCGGTCCGCGCCTGGGCAGCCTTGAGGTGTGCGGTCTCATCGGTGAGCAGGCTCCGCTCGGCCGCATCGCGATCGACGAGCAGGCGGGCGGCAGCGCGGCGTCGTGCGGCAGCCATCCGCTCTCCTGCCGACGCGCTCGCACGGACCGGCGCGCGGAGCAGGCGATAGGCCGCGCGCAGGCGCTCGAGCCGCACGCGATCGGCCTCGGACAGCTTGTCGGCGACGGTGGCGATCGTCTTGTCGATCGTCTGCGCCTCGTCGGCGAGCTGTGCCGCGAGCTGCGCGCGCGGATCGAGCTGGACGACGGGGCCGAGCGGGCCGAGCGGCGCCCGTCCAGACGTGGGGGCGCTCTGCGGAACGATCGCGGCAGGGGCACTGGCGCTGGGCTCGCGATCCTCGGCGCGCGCCGTGATCGACAGCCCGAGCAACACGACGACGGCGCTGGCGCTAGCGCGCGACACGCGACGCTCCGGCGAGCGCACCGCCGACGAGGCCGAGCGCAGCACCCGCGGCGATGAACAGCACGAGCTCGATGCCCGTCGGGATGACGAGCTCCACCGACCCGAGTGACCCCGCGAGTGCGTCCGTGATCGACTCGCCGTACAACCGCGCCCCGCCCCACACCGCGAGGGCCGCGAGCACAGCGGCCACCGCGCCCTGCAGCGCGCCGGCGAGGGCGGTCGGGATCACGTGGAAGCCGGGCCCCGCACCGAGCAGGTGGGCCACCGCGAACTCGTCGCGCGAGCGATCGAGGCGCACGCGGATCGCCGCGAGCACCGTGATCAGCGCCAGGCCGGCGAACATCGCCGCCGCCGCCCACCCGACGAGGCGGATCGTGGCCAGCGCACTCGCCATCCGATCATCTCCACCATCTTCGACGATCACGCCGTCCACGCCCGCCGCACCGCGCAGCGCGCGCACGGTGGGGCTGATCGCCACCACGTCACGCACGCCGGGCGACAGCATCACCTCCACGGAGGCCGGCAGGCTGCCGAGCTCCACACCCTCGAGCAGCGAGTTGTCGGCGCCGAGGGCCTGCTGCAGCCGGCGCGCGGACTCGGCCGGCGGTACCAGCTCGGCGTGCTCGACCCCGGGCAGTCCGCGCAGCTCGATCAGCAGCTCCTGTGCGCGGGCCTCGGCCACGCCCTCGCCGAGATACACCACCATGCTCGCGCCATCACCGGGGCGCTCGGCCCACCGATCGACGTTGTCCGCGGCGACGGCCGCGACCCCGACAGCGAACATCGCGCAGGTCAGCGCCAGCAGGGTCCACAGCGCCGCGCGTGGGCGCTCGAAGGCGATCCGTCCGGTCCGTCGCAGCGCGGAGAACAGGCGTGGGATCACGTCTCCTCGTCCACCGTGCCCGGGCCGTTCGAGTAGCCGCGGCGATGATCGTAGGGCCCGGTCAGGCGATCGAACACGGCCTCGGGCGCCGGACCGGGATCGGCCTCCACCGTCGCATCGGAGAGATCGAAGTCACGCCGCCTCAACATGCGGGGCGCCAACGCGCGGATCTTGCGGAGCGTGCGCATCTTCATCGGGCACCTGCCGTGCGTGCGGTGATCGGGAACGGGACCAGGTTCGGGATCTGATCGTCGGCCACGGGGTGGAGCGGCGTCGGCGCGCTCTCGAACCCGACGAGGACCTCCTCGATCGAGCGACCCTCGAGCTCGACCTCGCCGAGCGGCAACAAGCGACCCTCGATCAACGCGAGCTGGCGCCAGTGATTGCGCTCGGCGATCTCGCGCATCTGCGGATCGCGGGCGAACACCACCACGCTCGCGCCGCGGCTCGCGGCCTCGTAGAACGCCTCGCAGATCCGCTCCGCACCCTCGGCGTCCTGCGCGCTCGTGGGGTGATCCGCGAGGATCAGCTCGGGCTCGCGGATCATCGCGCGGGCCACGGCCACACGCTGGCGCGCCGAGCTCGACAGGCAATCGACCGGCAGCGAGGCCTCGTCTTCGAGCCCCATCCGGGCGAGGCACTCCGCCGCGCGCGCGACCGAGACCGCACGCGGGATGCCATCGATCTCGAGCGGCAGCACCACGTTGAGCTGCGCGCTGCGATCCTCGAGCAGGCACAGGTCCTGCGGGACGATGCCGATCCGCCGACGGAGCAAGCGCAGCGACGAGCGCCGCAGCTTGCCGACATCGCGACCGAACACGTCGATCCGCCCCTCGGCGCAGGCGGCCTCGCCCAGCATCGCGGCGACCAGGCGGGACGTTCCCACGCCGGCAGCCCCGACGATCACCACGACCTGTCCACCCGGGACGCCGAGGTTGGCGTTCGTCACCAGCGGCGGCGAGCCACCGCGGGGGTGGTCGAGTCGTACATCGACCAGCTCGATCATCATCGCCTTCGGTCGTACTCCTCCCGATCGACGAGCGCAAAAAACCGGCCTTCGGTAGGATCCCAACCATGCGAATGTCCGTGTTGTTGATCGCGCTGGCCGCGTGCCGCGCGAGCGATACGGACAAGCGCCTGGACGAGACCATGGCCCGGGTCGACGAGCACGACCGCCGGGTCGGTGAGCTCGAGCGCAAAGGTCCCGTCGACGCGAAGAAGGTCGCCGACGAGCTGCTCGCCCGGGGCAAGGCCTCCGGCCTGTCCGGACCACCCGGCCCCGTCGGGCCTCCCGGTCCGCTCGGTCCGCCGGGTCCCGCGGGTCCGTTCGGCCTCGGACCGGCCGGTCCCGAAGGCGCCCGCGGCGCGCAGGGCAACCCCGGTCCACCTGGCCCCGAGGGCGGCCAGGGCGTGCAGGGCCTGCAAGGGCCACAAGGCTTGCAGGGTCCGCAGGGCCCGCAGGGTGCGAAGGGGCCGCCCGGTCCCGCGGCGGCGTACGGCGCGAAGGGCGACATCCAGCGCAAGGAGGCGCGGATCTCCGTCGGGGCCGGCCTCGTCGCCACCGCCGTCGCGACCTGCGATCGCGCCGTCGATCTCCTGGTCACCGGCGGCTGCTACGCCGATCCGCAGTGGATGGCGCAGCTGGTGGCCGCGCGGCCGCTCGCGATGAGCGACGTCAGCACGGCCTCGGGCTGGCGCTGCGACTATCGCAACACCTCACCCTCGTCGACGATCGAGGTGGTGGCCGAGGTCTACTGCGTTCGCCCGCGCGAGTAGCACCTGCTCAGTAGCAGACGATGCCGTGCGACGACGCCGGCTTGAGGCCGACCGCGAGCGGTGCCGTCGTCTTCTCGTTCGAGCCCTGATACACGCGCAGCCCGGTCGCGGCCGTGCTCGGCGGCGGCGGGTTGTCGGAGATCACGAGCTCGCCGTTGGGACAGATCGCGACATCGCTCACGACCTGCGTCGTCGCGGTCAGCTGATCGGGGAACAGCGTGCCCGCCGACAGATCGAAGTTGCGCACGTAGCCCTTGGGATAGCTCGAGACGCCGAGGAACATCAGTGGCGTGGGGACGATCGGCGCCACCGGGCCCGTGAACTCCGGGGCATAGAACGCCACGCGACCGGCGAAGGCGAACGTGCCGAGCGCGGAGTTGTTCACCACGCAGCCGATCGCTCCGATCGTTCCGGAGGTCACGATCCGCTCGACGCACCCCGCGCCGGTGCCGAAATCCATCGTCGGCAGCATCAGGTCGCCGCCGTGCGGCGCCGTCAGCGGGATCTGCTCGAACAGGGCGATCGGGTTGTTGGTCGTGAGGGTCAGCGTCTGCTTGATCGTATTCGTCGTCGGGTTGACGACGTAGATCTTGCCCGGGCCGCGCGGCGGCAGGTTGACGTTGGTGTCGTCGAGCAGGCCACACGCGAAGTACAGGTTGTTGTTCGCGTAGAACACCGAGCTGCAGTTCGGCTTGCCATCTGGATCGTCGACGGAGAGATCGATCTCCTGCACCACGCTCGAGCCGCGCGTCAGCACCACCGCACCCTTGTTGCCGAGCGTCGCGACGAACAGCTTCTCGCCGATCGTGGCCACGTCCTGCGGGTTGGTCCCCGCGCCGGTGCCGAGCTGCTCGACGAGCGCATAGGTGTCCGCATCGAGGATCGTCACGTTGTTGCCGCTCGCGCGATTGACCACGAACAGCTCGTCACCCTTCTTGCGCAGGATCGGGTCCTCACCGATCGCGAGCGCCGGAGCGACGTTCGTCCTGATCGTGCGCGCGTTGATATCGAGCACGGACAGCACGCCCGGGTGACCCGGGACGAAGTCACCTGCCACCACCACGGCGCGCGGCGGCGACGGCGCGGCATCGATGCCGGAGTCCGCGGGAGCCGCATCGGGCAGCGAGTTGTTGTCACCGCAAGCGGCAACGAACAGGAGCAGGGCGAGCGTCTTGGTCATGACTTCCTCATCGTCTAGTGGGTCCAGTCGAGCGAGAGATAGAAGCTGCGGCCGGGGAGCGGGAACCCCGAGACATCGGTCAACGGCGTCGGGGTCTCGGTCAGCGCAGCCGACGGCGCGGGATCGAGCGGCAGGTGCGCCACGCGCGCATCGGCGAGGTTCGCGACGGACAGCGAGACACCCAGGTGCGGCACCAGCTCGAGACGCGCGCCCGTGCCGATCAAGAGGCGGGCCGGCGTGGTGCCGAGGCTGGCGGGATCGAGGTAGCTCGCGGCCTGCCAGGCGCCATCGAACCACACCGACGTCGAGTGATTCATCACGCGTCGCTCGACTTCGCCGCGCACATACAGGACGTGGCCCGGGCGGCGCGGCACCGGCTTGCCATCGAGGTTCACATCGTTCGACATCTGCTCCGTGACCAGGCGCGTGTAGCTCGCGGTCACGCTGAGCATGCGCGCGATGCGCGCCGAGGCGATCAGCTCCGCGCCGTACGCCTGCGTATTGCCGATGTTCGCGGCGCGCGTGACGTACCCGGCATACGTGACGAGCGCGATCGTGTCGTGCGCGCGACTCGCGAACACATCGCCCTGCACGAGCACGCGATCGATCTCGCCGCCCGCCTGCGCACGCTCCGGCGCCCAGACGAAGCCGAGATCGCTCGAGGGCCCACGCTCCGGCTTCAGATCCGGCGAGCCGAGGATGAACCCACGGTTGCCGAACACCTCGAGCAGCGTGGGCAGCCGCGCATAGCGGCCGATGCTCCCCTTGATCGAGACGCTGGGGTTGACGGCGAACAGCGCGGTGAACCGCGGGCTCGCGACGAGATCCCAGCGCGCGGGGACGCCGATGCCGGCCATCGGACCGACGCTGACGGGCGTGGGCTGGGAGTACAGCGCCTCGAGGCGAACGGCCGGGGTCACCACCAGCTCGGGGGCGAGCGACAGATCGAGCGCGCCCGTGATTGCACCACCGGTCCGCGTCCCGGCCACCGCATCGGTGCCCGCGTGATCGTCGTGATCGCTGAACGCATCGCCGCGGAGCTCGCCGCCCGCCGTCACCCGATGGGGCCCCAGGGCGTGCCGCCACGTCGAGCTGACGCCGAGCGCGAGCGTGGTGTACGAGCGCTCCGCATCGCCGAGGCCGAGCTCGCCCATCGGATCGCGCAGCGCCTGGAGCTCGAGCAACGCGTAGCCGAGTTGATGGCCCGTCCAGCCTGCAAGCCGGGTCTCGCCGCCGGCATCGAGGATCCCGTCGAGCGTGGTCAGCTTCGCGGTGTGCGCAGGCTGCGCGGTGCTGCCCGGGAGACCCTGACGCTTCCACGCCAGCCGCAGCCCCACGCCGAGCGGCCGATCGCGCAGGGCGAACCGGGTGGCGGCATCGACCTGATCGAAGCCGTTGTTCTCGCGCACGCGATAGCCGTCGTCGCGCTGGTTGAGCAGCGTGCCGTTGTCGTCGAAGTACGAGTAATCGCCTGTCGCGCCCTGATAGCCGATCGTCGTCGACGACAGCACCGCGCCGTACTCGCCATGCGCATCGCCGAGGTGCGCGCGGAAGTGCCGCGCACCGTACGATCCGCCGCCGACCGAGACCGTGAGGCGCTCGCCGTGCGGGCCACGGCCGAGCCGCGTGATCAGATCGATCGCGCCTCCCACGCCTGCGCCGCCGAGCTCCACCGGCACCGCGCCGCGATAGAACCTGACCTCGCCGAAGGCATCGAGCGGATAACGGCCGAGATCCGCGGTCACCGCGGCGAGCTTGGCGAGCGGCACGCCATCGATCAGCACGCTGGTGTGTCCCGGAGCCGCGCCGCGGACGCTGACGGCCTGATAGGCGCCGAGCCCGCCGAGGCTCGTGGTCAGCGCGCCCGCGCTGGTGGCGATCGCATCCGCCACGGATGTCGTGGCCGGATGATCCGCGGGGTGCAACACCGTGACGAACGGGGCCTCGCCGAGCGCGCGCTCGCGGTCGGGTGCGCCAACATCCGGGCCGCGATCGATCACGAAGATCGTCTCGGACTCCACCGACCGCACCGGCTCCGGATCGGCGTACGCCCTCGCGCTGGCCGTAGCCAGCACGAACACCGCACAGAACGATCGAGAGAGTCGGTTCATAGGTCACCCCACGTGACGTGGTGTGACCAACGCGACCATCGCGTCCTTCACACCCGAAGTTCCGTCGGAGAGGTGTCCTGACTCCCGGTTCGTCCTAAGCGGCGCCTTCCCAGTTTCCCAGTGGCATCGTGCCGCGTCGTCCCCGGTCACAGTAGCGGGGGCTGTGCCAGCGTTTCACTGGCTTCCCTGCATCCGTCGGTGGTGGTCGTTAAGCGCGTAACTCGATAGAGCCTCTACCTGTCGTAGTACTCGTGACCACCTCGGGAAGTCAATGGTTGACCCGGGCCCGGCCATCCCCGATCCTGGATCCATGCAGCGATGGGGCTTGCTCCTGATCCTCGCGTGCGCCGCCTGCGGCGATGATGGCGGCGCGGCGATCGCCGATGCGCCGGGCGGCGGAAGTGGCAGCGGCACCGATGGTGCGATGCCCGATGTCCCCGGCGGCGTCGGCGAGCCCTCGAACCTCGTCGGGATCACGCTCGCGCACAACCAGATCCGCGCGATGGTGCAGACCGGCACCCCGCTCCCTGCGCTGACCTGGAGCCCGGCGCTCGCCGCCACCGCCGCGGCGTGGGTCGCCCAGTGTAAGGACGTCGACGCGCCGATGGGGCTCGTCGATCACAACGCCGGGCGCTCGACCGGCCACCCGTATTACGTCGGTGAGAACATCTATGCGTCGAGTGGATCGGCCACCGGTCAAGGGGCCGTGACCTCGTGGGCCTCCGAGGGCGCCAACTACAACTACGCCACCAACACGTGCGCTGGCACGTGCGGCCACTACACGCAGGTGGTCTGGCGAGCCACGCTCGAGGTCGGGTGCGCGCTCGGTGACTGCCCCGGCCTCACGTACCGGAGCACGATCGTGTGTGACTACGGCCCCGGCGGAAACTCCGGCGGGAAGCCGTACTGAGCGTCACTGCGCCGTGACGATGTCGCCCTTCATCCCGCCGAGAGCGCCGAGCAGCTCGTCCTTCTCCTTCTGCGGCACCTTGAACTTGTCGAGCGACTTCACGAGATCCTCGACGATCGCGGCGAAGTCCGCGTCCTTGACGCCCATGCCGGCGTGGGCGGTCTTCATGTCCTTGCCCGCGTACTTGCACGGGCCACCAGTGGCCTCGCAGATCTGATCGACCAGCTTCTGCTTGAGGCCCGGGATGTCTGCGTTCGCGAAGAACGTGTTGATCCGCTTGTCAGCCGCGACGTTCCCGACGAAGTCCTCGACCACCGCGGTGATCGCATCCTTGCCGCCGAGCCGGTCGTACAGCGACTTCTCGGCCATCGCCGAGCCGCCACCGCCGCCGCCGCCCTTGCCCTTGCCGCCGCACGCCATCAGGGAAACCGCCGCCAGGGCGGCCATCACGAACATCCGAGTACGCATTGATCAAATCCTCCGGGTAAGCGAACCGAGCCCCTACGAACCATCCCCACTACAGGATCGGTTGGTACCGCGATTCCTTACGCCCGAAGTGACGATGGCGCAAAAAACGCGGGCCGACGCGGCCACGAAGCGACGTGGCTACGCAGCTTCGGGCGCCTTCGCGGCCTTGGGCGCCTTCGGCTTCACCTTGTAGGTGGCGAGGAACTTCAGCGCCTTCATGCCACGGACGGCCCAGAACAGCACCACGAACCCGACCACCAGGAACCCCGGGCCGGCCATCAGCATCTTGCCCCACGAGATCGACTCGGCGTTGAGCTCGGTGCCCTTCACGCTGTTCTCGATCGCCGCGAGCGCCTTGCCGGCGATCAAGATGAAGATCAGCGGGAACACCTGGACGAGCAGCACCGAAGGCGTGCCCCACTTGAAGAACCGCGCGTGGGTGGACAAGGGCGTGCCCTCGTTGAACCGCTGCTGGAAGATCTTCTGCGACTTCCCGAGGAAGAACGCGGTGGACAGGATCAAGGTCGCCAGGTTGAAGACGAGGAACAGGATCACCGAGAACAGCGTCATGAACACGAGGCCCGACGACGCACCCTCCGCGAACTGCAGGTACTGCACGGTCAGGCTGAAGTAATCGAGGAACGCGAACAGCGCCGGCTTGACCACCTGGCTGAGCACCAGGCCGGAGACCACGGTGAGCACCACGAGCACGCCGATCGTCCCCAGCGAGGCGATCAGCTCGCCCTTCACGCGCCGCATGCTGTTCGCCACGACCTCACGCCCCACGCCCGCCTCGCCCGAGGCCGCACGCGCAGGGAGCTTGATGATCTCCGTGAGTGTGGGTCTGATCGCGAGCACGAACAGCAGCAGCGCCACGAACGTCAGGATGATCGGCAGCACCTTGAACACGAAGTCGACCTTCTTGAACATCTTCGCGATGCTCAGGAACACCTTCGCGTCCTTGACGATCTTGAGGCCGTTCCCGAGCAGCGCCACGCTCGGCTGCTCGTCGGGCGAGTTGCGGATCTGCTCCACCGTGGGCATGAACAGCTCCTTGCCGGTGGACAGGAAGTGCTCCGCGTTGTCATCGAGCGCGTCGAACGTGCCGGCGGCGATCGCGATGCTCGGGTTGGTGTAGCTCGACAGCGCGCCCTGCACGACGCGCAAACCATAGAGCACGCCGCCGAACAGGTTGACCGTGACCACGAACGTGACCGCGGCGAGCGCGGAGTACTTGACGAGGTTCTTGCCCTGCCCCGGGTACTTCTTCGCGAGCACGAGCGGCATGAACAGGAGCAGCAGACCGAGCAGCGAGACACCCGAGATGATCAGCGAGATCTTCTTCATCTTCTTGTCGGAGCTCTTCGCGATCTTCTTCTCCATCTTCGCGAGGACGATCTTCTTCACGAGCCGCACGCCCTTGCGGAACATGTCGACGGAGATCGAGGGCTTGAGCTCGGAGTCGTTCGGCCGCGACTCGAGCGCCTTCGCGTCGGGCTGGTTCGGGATGTCGTCGAAGAACTCGCCGAACTCCTTGCGATCGGCGATCTCCTCGGGGCTCATCTTGCCATCGCCGTCCTCGTCGAACGGGGACGTCGGCGGATCCTCCTGCTCGGCATCCGGCACGCCGTCGTTGTCGATGTCGCCATCCTCCTGCGCATCGGGGACGCCATCGCCGTCCGCATCGGGCGCGTTGACATCGACATCGGCCTCCATGACCTGCTCGTCCATGTCGGAGACGCCATCGCCGTCGGAGTCCTCCTTGCTGTCGGGCACGCCGTCGTGGTCCTTGTCCTCGGTCGCATCCGGGATGCCATCGCCGTCGGCGTCACCCACGGTCGCGTGGTGCTCCATGGCGGGAGCCGCGGAGCCTTCGTGGTGGTCGTCCGCAGAGCCCGAGCCCTCGTGATGATCTTCGGCGGAGCCAGAGCCGGAGCCCGAACCGTCGTGGTGCTCCTCCGCGGAGCCGGAGCCGGAGCCGTCGTGGTGCTCCTCCGCAGATCCCGAGCCTTCGTGGTGCTCGGCCGCGGAGCCCTCGTGGTGCTCCTCGACTGCGGAGCCCTCGTGATGGTCGGCCGGCGTGGTCGGCGTAGCTGAGCCGTCTTCGTGGTGCTCGGCGGAGCCCGGATCGGCGTGCGGCGGATCATCCGCGCGAGACCGCGTGGCGAACACCGCCAGCCCGATAGCCACGAGAACGACAGTTAGACCAAGACGTTGACGCATTGTTTGGCGCCACGCGTAGCGCACGCTGACCGCCGCGGTCAACGATCTTGGGTCGCCCCCTTGCGTCATCCTGCATCCGTACCGATGGTGCGCGGATGGCGCAGGACCTCGCGGGCAAGACCTTCATCATCACCGGTGCGAACACCGGCATCGGCAAGATCACGGCGAAGGAGCTGGCGCGCCAGGGTGCCCGGGTGATCCTCGCCTGCCGGTCGCAGAGCAAGACGGATCCCGTGATCGAGGAGATCAAGCGCGAGACCGGCAACGAGCAGGTGGAGTTCATCGCGCTCGATCTCTCGGACCTCGCCTCGGTCCGCGCGTGCGCCGAGGCGCTGCTCGCGAAGGCGCCCAAGATCCACGGCCTGATCAACAACGCCGGCGTGGTGGCCAAGCGCGGGAGCACCACCAAGGACGGCTACGAGATGACGTTCGGCACCAACCACCTCGGCCACTACCTGCTGACCCGCCTGTTGACCGATCGCCTCAAGCAGACCGGCGGCGCGCGCATCGTCAATGTCTCGAGCGCTTCGCACTACCGCGCGAAGGACATCGACTGGAGCGCGGTGCAGAAGCCGACCAAGACGGTGGTCGGCCTCAAGGAGTACGAGGTCAGCAAGCTCGCGAACGTGCTGTTCACCAAGGAGCTCGCCCGCCAACTCGAAGGCAGCGGCGTCACCACCTATGCGGTGCACCCCGGCGTGGTCGCCACCGATGCCTGGCGCCGGTTCCCGAACCCGATCCGCTGGGTGATCAAGCAGTTCATGATCACCCCCGAGCAGGGCGCGCAATCGAGCCTCGTGTGCGCGACGTCACCCGAGCTCGCCGCACAGAGCGGGCGCTACTACACCACCGGCGGCAAGGAGAAGCGGCCGAGCAAGGCCGCCGATGACGCCGAGCTCGCGAAGACCCTGTGGTCGAAGAGCGCGGAGTGGACGGGGCTTTCCGCCTGAGCGTACCCTCGGGGGATGGTGCTCCCCTTCCTCGCGGTGCTGTCCCAGATGCACTACGAGGGCGATGTCTCCGCCGCGGGTGGTGACTACGCCGATGTCGCGTTCGACGTGCCCGCCGGCACCGTCGAGATCCAGGTCTCGCACGCCGACAACTCCGAGTTCGTGATCCTCGATTGGGGCGTGTGGAGCCCCGAGGGCTTCCGCGGCTGGGGTGGAGGCAACACCGACGATGCGATCATCGGCGTCGAGCAATCCTCGCGCAGCTACCTCCCCGGCCCGATCACGCCCGGCACGTGGACAGTGTCAGTCGGCAAGGCCAAGCTCGATCCCACGACGGGCGGCCACTACGTGATCGACGTGACCTGCCGCGACAACGCCACGCTCCCCGTGCTCGCGAAGGCGCCGTTCGCCCCCACCGTGCTGTCCACGGAGCGCCGCTGGTACAAGGGCGACTTCCACGTCCACTCCGAGCAGAGCGGCGATGCTGACGCAAAGCTCCTGGCGATCTCGGCCCTCGCGCGCAGCCGCGGGCTCGACTTCGTCAACCTCAGCGATCACAACACCAGCTCGCAGCACGCGCTGATCGCCGCGCTGCAGCCGATGTTCCCGAACTTCCTGTTCCTGCGCGGCGCCGAGATCACGACCTACGCCGGGCACGGCAACTCGGTGGGTACCAGCGCGTATATCGATCACCGGATCGGTCATCAGGCGCGCGCGATCGGCGCCGTGCTCGCCGAGGTGCAGGCCCAGGGCGGGGCGTTCATCGTCAACCATCCCACGCTCGATCTCGGCGGCGCGTGCATCGGCTGCGCGTGGCGCCACCCGGACACCGACTGGAGCAAGGTCAACGGCCTCGAGGTGATCACCGGCAAGTGGGAGTTCGTCGAGCGCGCGTTCACCCCGTCCGCGATCGCCCTGTGGGACACCCAGCTCGCCGCCGGGCATCACATCGCGGCGATCGGCGGCAGCGACGATCACCGCGCGGGCATGGGCATCGGCGCGACGGATACGCCGCTCGGGAGCCCGACCACGCTGGTGCTCTCCGACGGGCTATCCGAGGCCGCGATCGTCGACGCGATCAAACACGGGCGCACGATCGTCCAGCTCCGCGGCCCGGACGATCCGCTCGTCGAGTTCACGCTGCACGACGGCGCCGACGTGTTCGAGATCGGCGACGAGGACCACGCCGTCGATACCGCAGCGCTGACGATCCACGTCGCCGGCGGCGCGGGGAACTTCGCCCAGATCTGGCGCGATGGCGTGCAGATCGCGCAGCTCGAGGTCACGAGCGACGACGCCACGTTCAAGTACGAGGACACCGCGAACGGCGCGCACCGCTATCGCGTCGAGCTGATCAACGATGCCAACCAGCGGATCGTGGTGACCAGCCACATCTACGCGACGGTGGATCACGCCGACACGGGCTGCGGCGGCTGCGGCGCGGGAGACGCGGGGGGCGGCGCGGGGTTGATCGTGCTCGCGCTGTTGCGGCGGCGACGAGCTCGGGCGTGACGAGCGACGACGACGACCTGCCGATCCGCGTCGACTTTCGCGACCTCGCGACCGCGCGCACCTGGATCGAGGAGACCCGCATCAAGCGGCCGTATCGCCCGCGGTTCTTCGCCGCGTTCTGCGCGGTCTTGGCCTCTCGCCCGAAGCTCCGCATCCTCGAGCTCGGCTCCGGGCCGGGCCAGCTCGCCCGCGAGATCCTCGTGCACTGCGACGTTCACACGTACGTCGCCCTCGACTTCTCGCCGGCAATGCACGAGATCGCCGCCGAGCATCTCGGCGAGCTCGCGAGTCGCGTGACGTTCGTGACGCGCGACTTTCGTGAACCCGACTGGGCGAACGACCTCGGCATGTTCGACGCGGTCGTCACGTTGCAGGCCGCGCACGAGACCCGCCACAAGCGTCACCTGGTGCCGCTACTCGAGCGCGCACGCAGCGTGGTCGCCCCCGGCGGCGTGCTGCTCTACGCTGATCACTACCTGACGCCCGAGACGAAGCTGCCGGCCCTCGCACCTGCGCGTGACGAGCAGCCGCTCGCGCTCGAGCGCGCGGGCTTCGTCGAGATCGAGCTGCGGTACGAGGAGGGCAACATGGCGCTGTGGTGCGGAACGAATGAGCCGCCACGCGACGAGACCACAACATAGGCGAACGGCAAGGTGCGGTGAATCCTGTCGAGCAGATCGCACAGCGCCTCGCCATTCATCGATGACGCGAACTCGAGCCGGTACCACATCGGCGACAACGACGACACCAGAGATGCCTAGCACCGACGCACGCGCGAAGCCTCCGGACCTGAGCCTGTCGCGCTCGAAGAAGCTCCGGACTGGGTGGGAGACAGAGCGGCGCCGAGGTAGACCGAGCGGCCGGGGTGCTGACTCGACGTAGGAGAGTTGGCGCGGCAGTGATCGCAAGGAGCGCGGACTTCGTTCGCCTCGCAGGCGTCCGCACAGAGCTCCGATGTTGGCCCACCGCGATGTGGCGCCCGACATCGAAGATCGCGCGCGAGCTGTGCAGTGTTCACCGGCGAGCACGGTTACTGTCGAACGACGAGACCTGCGCGACGATCGCCGCCGTTATCGCGAGGCTCGCGATGGCCGCGGCCGAGCTGGGCCGACCGGACCAATCCGGCTGAGCCGAGCGAATGTACTTCTCGCATTCGGCCTTCGTTCCGGTCCAAAGCAAACTGAAGCCATCCGGGACCCCATCGTCTGCTCGGCACAAATACAACGCGCCGTCGACCTCGACGTCTTTCGCGACGCAATACGTGCGTGTTTCGTCGTTCTCCTCGAGCACCCAGGAGAGCTAGCACGCGCAGTAGCCGGTAGCCAGGTTCACATCGCGACGCGAGGCACCGCGCTCACGACCAGCACAACGGTGGGCGCCGTCGCGCCGACGGTGTAGCCCACAGCGCTGGTCGGACGGTTACCTCATGTCCGACAACCGGACAGAGTAGGCCGGCTTGATGTCCATTCAGTCCCTGCAGGGACTGTTGAGTGTATCGATCACGGTTCTCGACGAGGAATCGTCGCTTGAGGTCGTTTCTTCGTTCGAAAGTGCTTGACCGATTTTCAGGACACGCCGAGCCCGCGCTCGCGAACCGCACCACTTCGAGCTCGAGGATGCGCCTCCGTGCGCGCTGCGCGAAGATGACGACGTCGATCGATCTTCGTCGGGATTCGGGTCGCAGGCGCGCGCACAGCGCAGAACCGGGCCTCCGAAAACCCAGTGGTAGAAGTGATCGTGCGCGTGACATCCCACGCGTGTAGGAGGTCGTCGTGTTCGACAGCGCTGCCACGCAGGAGCTTCAGACGCAGCTCGCGGATGCCTATGCGGTCACGTGCCGCGAGCGGGACTGGATCAGGCTCCACGAGGAGATCATCTCGGTCGGCAAGCAGATCGTCTGCCTCGAGGCGCGAGAGATCGATCTGCTGCTCGAGGCCGAGGAGACCAAGCTCTATCGGCGCATGGGGTTCCCGACGATCTACGCGTACATCGAGGCCGTGCTGCAGCACTCGCATCACGTGGCCACGGAGCGGATGCGCGTGGCACACGAGCTGCTCGAGCTGCCGGGGATCGCTGACGAGTTCCGCGCGGGCGACCTGGCCTGGACCAGCGTTCGGGAGCTGACGCGCGTAGCGACGCGCAAGACCGAAGATGCGTGGCTGGATGCCGCCGAGGGCAAGATCTCGACGGAGATCCAGCAGCTGGTGCGCGGCAAGTCCAAGGGCGACCTGCCCACGGATCCGGTGGATCCGAAGAAGATCCGGCATCGGATCGTTCTCGAGAACCTTTCGGCGGAGACCATGATGCTGTTCAAGCACGCGCGCAACGCCGCGTCGGATGCGAAGGGCGCGAGCTGCACCGATGACGAGCTGGTACGCGCGCTCGCTGCGGCGATGCTCGAGCCGGCGGGTGATGCGCCCGGAAAGCCCCGGCATCAGCTCGCCACGACGACCTGCCGCGAGTGCAAGCAGGCGCACCGCGTGGGCGCCGGGATGGAGATCGTGATCTCACCGCAGGATCTCGAGCGCGTGCGATGCGACTCGGAGGACATCGGCGATCTCGAACGGGAGGAGCCTGGGCGCAAGTTGCAGAAGTCGATCCCGGAGGGAACACGCCGCAAGGTGTTCGTCCGGGACAAGCACCGGTGCGTGGTGCCTAGTTGTCGCTCCACGCGGTTCCTCGAGGCGCACCACATCAGGCCGCGCTCCGAAGGCGGACGTCACGAGCTCCGAAACCTCTGTCTGTTGTGCGACGCGCATCATCTCCAGCTGCACGAGGGCGTGATCTCGATCCGCGGCACCGCGCCCGACAACCTGGTGTTCGAGCTCCCGCTCACGCACGTCGGTGACTGAACCGCGATCAGTCCCTGCAGGGACTGGCGCGACGATCTCTGACAACTTCAGAGCTGAACGAAGCAGAGTGACGCGGCCGTCGGCGTCGGCCCCCGACCGCGGCGTGCGCAGGCACGGCGACGCCGTCAGGCCGGCATGGTCGGTCGCCCGACGGACCGCGCAGCCGCTCGCGCGTCACGCCTTGAACGTGGTCGCGTCGAGCCCGTGGCGCTGGAGCAGCCGGCGGAAGTTCGTGCGATCGAGGCCCGCGAGCCGTGCGGCCTCGGACACCGAGCCCTTGGCCTTCTCGAGGGCTGCGATCAGGTAGCGCTTCTCGAACGCGCCGCTCGCGCGCCGCTTCGCCTCGGTCAGTGGCTCGAGCTCGCCGTCCTCGCGCGCCACCGGCGTGCCGGGTGGAGCGGAGCGATGGCTGATCGATGCGGGCAGTGACTCGGGACCGATCACGTCGGTGTGGTGCAGCGCGATGGCGTGCATGATCGCGTTCTCGAGCTCGCGCACGTTGCCGGGCCAGGCGTAGCCGGTCATGGCCTCGAGGGCGTCGGGGGAGAGGCTCGGAGGCGTGGCCCCGCCGTGCTTCCCGAGGAAGTGCGCGGCGAGGAGCGGCAGATCGTCGAGGCGGTCGCGCAGCGGCGGGACCTGGAGCACGACGACGTTGAGCCGATAGAACAGATCCTGGCGGAACTTCTGGACGTCGACCGCGCTCGCGAGATCGACGTGGGTCGCCGCGATCACGCGAACATCGATCTTGCGCTCGATGCTGCCGCCGACCGGGCGGACCTCGCTCTCCTGCAGCACGCGCAACAGCCGCGCTTGCACGGCGAGCGGCATGTCGCCGATCTCGTCGAGGAACAGGGTGCCGCCATCGGCCTCGACGAACACGCCCGGACGATCGCTGGTGGCGCCGGTGAAGGCGCCCCGCGTGTGGCCGGAACAGCTCGCTGTCGATCAAGGACTCGGGGATCGCGCCGCAGTTGAGGGCGACGAAGCGCTTTCGCGCGCCGCATGCCGCGGTAGTGGAGTGCGCGGGCGACGAGCTCCTTGCCCGTGCCGCTCTCGCCCTGGATCAGGATCGAGACGTCCTGGCCGGCGAGGCGGTCGAGCGCGGAGCGGAGCCGCCGCATCGCCGTCGAGGTGCCGACGAGCAGGCGGTCGGCGGAGTGATCCACCCCGCTCGGCTGCGGTGCGCGCGCGGCCGCGAGCTGGCGGCGCATCGTGGAGTACCGCGCCGCGGACTCGACCATGGCGCCGAGCTCGTACGGGCGGAACGGCTTGGTCAGGTAGTAGAACGCGCCAGCGCGCATGCACGTGGTGGCGGTCTGGGCGCTGTTGTCGCCCGTGAGCATGATGATGGAGGCGCTGGATCCGGCCTCGCGAAACCGCCGTAGCACGTCGATCCCGCTCATCCCTGGCAGGCCGACATCGAGGATCACGACGTCCCAGCCATCCTCGCCGGCGTCGAGACGCTCGAGCACGGGTCGCGGATCTTCGAGGATCTCGTGGTCGTGACCGTCGGCGCTGAGCTTCCGCGCGAGGAGCTTGCCCACCTCCACATCGTCCTCGACCACCATCACCCTGATGCGTACGGGATCCTCGCCCATGGAGTGAGGCCACAGGCTGTCATGCTCGGCGTGCGAACACCAGCCCACCGGATCAGGCAGCATGGGCGCGGAGCGGCCGGACATCGGCCTCCGTCGCAACCTCGGTGACGCCGAGGTGTGCCCGCAGCCGCTCGATGGCGCGCCACAGCAGCTGGCACACGCGCGAGGGGGTGATGCCGAGGGTCCGGGCGATATCCTGGTAGGTCAGATCCTCGATGTAGTGGAGACCGAGGATCGTCACGTCGCGCTCTTCGAGCAGCTGTAGGGCGGCCTTGACCCGCGTGATCTCCTCGGTCCGCGAGGCGGCCTCGTCGGGAGCGATCTCGAGGCCCGTGCGCATCGTCAGAGACTTCTCGTCGAGCGGCTCGACGTCCACATGGACGAGGTGGGAGAGGCCGTTGCGGTAGCGCTCGACCGAGACGCCGAGCTTCATCGCCACGCGCGCGTCGCTGGCTTGCTCGCCCGCGTTCTCGAGCTCGCGGATCGCATTGCCGATCTTGCGCGCCACCTGACGAACGCGGCGAGGCAGCAGATCACCGCGGCGCAGCTCGTCGAGGATCGCGCCGCGGATCCGGTGCTCGGCAAACGACAGGAACGGCTCCTTGCGCGAATCGTCGTAGCGCGCGGCCGCCTCGGTCAGGCCCAGCATGCCCGCGGCCACGATGTCCTCGCGTGCCACCCAGTCGGGGCATCGTCGCGCCATCTTCAGCGCGATCCGGCGGGCGATCTCCGCGTGCTCGACGATCAACTTATCTCGCGTGGCCGTGGAGGTCGTGGTGGGCTGCACGCTGGGGAGCTATCGCAACCCGCAGGCCATCAATTCCGATCGCCAAGTACGCTGACTTACTTGATTTGTCCTGGGTAATTTCTTACTCAGCCGGGTGAGATCTTACCCGCGGCACTCAGCCTTTTGCTGTGTGTCCCACCGGGCTGATTCGACCAGTCAAGCGAAGCCTTGAGGCTCCCGATCCACTTACTGCGGGGTGACCGCGAGGCGCTCGAGCTGTCGATGATCGATCGCGCCCGCACGCTGGCGCACGAGCCGACCTCCGGAGAACACCGCGAAGTTCGGGATGCTCGAGATCTGGTAGCGCTGTGCGAGCTCGGTCTGGACGTCGGTATCGACCTTGAGCACGAGCGCCTTGCCCGCGAGGTTGTGCGCGGCCTTCTTGACCTCGGGCGCGACGGTTCGGCACGGACCACACCACGTGGCCCAGAAGTCCACGAGCACTGGCACCCGTGCCCCGGCGACGATCTCGTCGAACTGGGTCTCGGACGTCACCTCGATCGGCGCGCCATGCGGCGCGAGGACGTGGCTGCACTTGCCGCACTTCCCAGTATCGGCCAGGTGGCGCACGGGGGATCCGATTGACGGCCTTGCACTCGAACACACGCGGCGCATGCGCTGATGTTACCGTGAGCGCCGTGGCGAAGACCAAGGGTGCAGTGAAGAAGCCGACGAAGACGGTGAAGCGCGCTGCGAAGGCTGCTGCGAAGCCCGCCGCGGCCCTCCAAGGCCGAAACTGCCGTCCGTGGCGGTCAAGCCGAAGCGCCCCGGGCGTCCGTCGCTGCCGTTGCCGCCGCCCCCACCGCCGCCACCGGCCCACCGCGACGAGATGATCGCTCCCCGCGACATCGGTCGCCTTCTCCGCTACGGCGAGCAGTTCGGTCCGCACAAGATCGATGTGCGCATGCTCCCGCTGCAGCTGCCGGCGGCCTCGGGCGGGCTCGCCTTCGCCGATCCGTCGGTGCCCAAGAGCTGGCGCGCGTTCGATCGTCCCGTGCCCGGTGGCCAGTTCCGCGTGATGCTGAGCGTCGCGCGCTCCGGCGACAAGGAGCGGCTCGCCGCGATCGTGATCCACGTCGGGCGGCCGCCGATCGAGAAGTGGACGGTCGCTCACTTCAAGGGCCAGAAGAAGCCGAAGTCCGCCGACGAGCTGCCGCGCATCACCGTGACCAGCGGCTGGCTCGTCCTGCTCGATGGGGCGCGGGCTCGCCGGGCGTGATCAGCGTGCCTCCACCGACGGGGATCCAGCCGCTCGGAGATCCCGCTGACCGATGGCCGGCGGGCGCTAGCGCTGCCCTGTGGCGCGGGTGAGCTCGCCGCGTACTGGGCGATCGATGCGAACGACAAGCCGGTGTGCCTGGTCGTCGACTTCGAGGTGTTCAGCCAGAAGGACTGGAAGTCGAAGAGCTGAGCGGTCCGGAATCGGCCGGACCTGCTGCGTGACGCGAGCCGAGCTTGAGCGGGACCGAGCGCGCTTACTTCGCGCCGAGCGTCTTGATCGCGGCCTCGGCATCGGCCTTGAGGCACGCGTTCGAGTTGCTCTGGCGGAACCCGAGCACGCCGCCGCGCATCCGGTAGCGCGCCGCTTCAACGGCTTACCGGCCCGTGCATCGCCGAGCTCCACCAGCTCCGCGATCGCGGCCTTGCGGTCCGCACAGGTCTTACCGGCGTCGAGATCGTGGAGCAGCGCCTTCAGCTTGGCGTCGGGATCGACGGTGAGCTCGCGCCGGAGCGGGACGGCAGCGCGCACGCGGGCGCGGGCTGGCGCGGGCTTCGCGGGAGCAGGTCTGGGAGCGGGCGCGGGCCTGGCTTCGCCGGCTCGGTCCCGGGTGTGCTCGCCCGGCGAGGACTTCCGTTTTGCTGCCGCTCGTCGCGATCGCGGCGACCAGAGCGATCACCGCCGCGAGCGCCACCACGATGGCGCCGATCCGGATCCAGTTGCGCGGGATCGGTGGCGCATCGGACAGCGAGATCGCCCGGGTGACGGCAGGCAGCGCAGGGCCGTCCTTGCGATCCGTGAGGAGGATCATCGTGTCGTTCCCACCCGGCATCGGCGTCAACGGCGACAGGGTCCCGGGCGCCGGCGTGGTGGTGGAGAGCATCGCGGTGGGCGCGCTGCCGAGGGCCTCCGGGATGTGCTGCGAGATGTACGGTGCGCCCCGAGCTGGCGTGCTCGCGAGCACCGCATCGAGCTCGGCGAGGTACGCATCGGCGGTGCCGATCCGATCGGCCGAGGTCTTGATCAGCCCGCGCTGGATCACCTCTTCGAGCGCCCCTGGGACCGCGATGTCGGGCGCGACCTCGCCGATCCGAGGTGGTTCACGGCTGACGTGCGCCGAGCATGGCGAGCGGATCCTTGTCCTCGAACGGCGCGCGACCCGGAGATCATCTCGAACAGGAGGGATCGTCGCCGAGTACAGATCCGAGGCCGGCTTGATCTCGCCGCCCACGGCCTGCTCGGGGGAGAGATAGGCGGGCGTGCCGACCGTGATCCCCGCGCGCGTCGAGGCCGGATCGTCGGCGTTGCCCGCGAACAGCTTCGCGATGCCGAAATCGAGGATCTTGACGACCAGGTCCCCGTCCTTGCGCGTCAGGAACACGTTGTCGGGCTTGATGTCCCGATGCACCACACCGCGCTCGTGCGTGGCGGAGCCCGAGCAGCACGCCGCGGAGGATCTCGGATCGCCTCGCGCCACGGCACCCGCCGCTCGCGCTCGGAGCCGGGCGCCGAGCGATCTGCCCTCGAGCACCTCCATGACGAGGTAGCAGGGCCATCGTCGACGATGCCGAAATCGCTGACGTTGACGATGTTTGATGATCGAGCCGGCTCCCGACGCGATCGCCTCGCGCTGAAACCGCTGGGCGGCCTCGCGGTTCCGGTTGAGATCGGCGTGCAGGACCTTGATCGCCACCGGCCGGCCGATGCCGGTGTGTTCGGCACGATAGACCCGCCCCATGCCGCCGGCGCCGAGGATCGCATCGATGCGGTAGCGCCCATCGAGGACGCTGCCGATCGAGATCTCGAGCTCGGGAGATGGAGAGGGCGACGCCGACATGACGCTCCCGAAACAGTACCCCGACGACTCGGGACCACAAAGGTACCGGTGTGTGCAGCCGTGACAGCTGCCCTACCGCGGCGACGCTTTGGGCGCGGGACCGTGCGCCAGCGCGCGGCGGGAGCCCCGTGTGCTGGGTCAGTGCGGTGCCGGGGCGAGGACGACCACCGCGGTAGCCCTCGTGCTGCGTGCCGGTGCCTCACGGCCGCCATGGCGGGACGAGGTGCTGCTTTCCGCCGCCGATCAGATCCGCGCGGCCCATGCGCTTGAGAGGCGCCTCGCGGATCATCGGCCAGTTGTTCGTATCAGATAGCGCAGCAACGCCTGTGGAGGCGGCGCTGCTGCACGTCCTGACCACGTGCGCACGCGCTCGCGCGCCTTTGAGCGAGCGGAGCGGGTTGTACCCGCTGTGATGCATCGCGGTCGCGCCTGCCATCGGCGACGGCAGGAACGCCTGCACCTGATCGGGCCGGAACCCGTTGCGCTTGAGCCAGAGCGCGAGGTTCAGCATGTCCTCGTCGGTGGTGCCTGGGATGCGCCGCGATGAAGTACGGGATCAGGGTACCGCTCCTGCCCGCCTCCCTGCCGTACCGATCGAACAGCTCCTTGAACCGATCGGAGGGCCGATGCCCGGCTTCATCATGTGCTTGAGCGGCCCGTCCTCGGTGTGCTCGGGGGCGATCTTGAGATAGCCGCCGGTGTGGAAGCTGCGCGAGCTCGCGGATCCACTCTGGCGAGCGGACGGCAAGGTCGTAGCGCACGCCGGAGGCGATGAAGATCCGCTTCACGCCGCGGAGCGCGCGCGCTTTCTCTGTACAGCGTCACCAACGGGCCGTGACGGTGCCGAGGTTGTCGCAGATGTCGGGGAACACGCATGAGGGCTTGCGACACGCGCTCTCGATCTCGCGGGTCTTGCATGCCATCCGGTACATGTTCGCGGTGGGGCCGCCGAGGTCCGAGATGTTGCCGGTGAAGCCGGGCGTCTGATCGCGGATCTTCTCGATCTCGCCGAGGATCGACTTCTCCGAGCGGCTCTGGATGATCCGGCCCTCGTGCTCGGTGATCGAGCAGCTGCAGCCGCCGAAGCAGCCGCGGAGGATCGTGACGCTGAACTTGATCATCTCGTACGCGGGCAGCTTGCGGGCTGGTGCTTCGATGCGGCAGGCGCGAGTACGGCAGCTCGTACAGCGCATCCATCTCGGCGGTGGTCAGCGGCACCGGCGGCGGATTGATCCAGACGTCCGCGGCCTTCGCGCCTCTCGCCGTGGCGCTGCACGAGCGCACGCGCGTTGCCCGGATTCTGCTTCGAGGTGGAGCACGCGCGAAGCGGGGCATAGAGCACGGATCGGCGGTGACCTGCTCGAAGCTCGGGCAGCCGGAGCACCTGCCGCGCGATCCACGCGGCGCGGCTTCAGCCGGATCAGCTCGGTGGCGGGGCTTCTTACCTCCGGAGCACGGAGCGGCGGCGCGCTCCTCCTCGGTCGCGTACGGATCCCCTTGGTGGATCGGGGAGGGTCCCCGGCGCATCGACGGTGGTGAATCGACCTCGCTCCAGCTCGGATCGATCGGTCGCGCCGCCGCGCATGAGCGAAGGCGGTGCCGCGGAGATCGCGTGATCCGGAGATCGGCTCGTCGGCGGCGAGGCGATGCGCGAGCCTTCCACGATCGCGCGCTCGGGGCGTTGCCGTAGACCAGCAGATCCGGGCGTGCGAATCCACGAGCACGGAGCGCCGGACCTTGTCGGACCAGTAGTCGGTAGTGCGGATCCTGCGCAGGCTCGCCTCGATCCTACCGGACGACGAGCGGCACGTCTGCGAACGCCTGCGGCAGTGCTGCGCGTAGACGATCACCGGAGCGATCGGGGCGCAGGGGCCGGCGGCGCCATCGGGGGAGTACGCATCGTCGCTGCGCACCTTCCGATCGCTCGTGTAACGGTTGACCATCGAATCCATGTTGCCGGCAGTGACGCCCCAGATTAGGCTCCGGCGGCCGAGCACGCGGAATGGCTCCGGCGCTGCGCCAGTCGGGCTGATCGAGGACTGCCGGGACACGAAACCCGTGCGATTCGGAGCAGCCGGGCCGACGAGCGCCATGCCGAAGCTCGGGTGATCGATGCACGCGTCGCCGGTGACGAGGATGATGTCGCAGCTATCCCAGCCGAGCTCGTCCATCTCGGCGCGGCTCGTGAGGCGGATACGGCGCCACGCCGAACTGCTTCGCCCAGTACGGGCGATGCGAGAACAGCTGCTTGGGCGGGCGAGTACGGGGCTGTACGGGTAGTACGCGGTTGCCCGGAGAAAACGTTGTTCTTACTGAGGCTTGGCGCCGGTCGCGGCGTCCTGTGCCTTGATCAGCGCGGCCTGCTGGGTCACCGCTGATCAGGGTCCCGGCAGACGTGGCGTCGTCGATCGTCTTCATGTCGCCGAAGCAGCGCTGCGCTTCGGAAGCTCCAGGCGTCCTGCTCGCACCGCTCGCGGATCAGCTTGCGCAGCTTGTCGGTGGCCCCGTCGGGCGGCTTCGGGTCCTTGCTGGCGACGAGGAGGTTGGACCATGCCGTCGGCGGCCTTCGCGGCCGATAACGCGGGCGCCGCAGGCTTCGCGGGGAGGCTTGGCGGTTCCGCCACCGCAGGCGACGAGGAGCGTGGCGATCCAGAGGCGCTTCACGACCGACACGACCATGGGGCTATCCTGGCAACGTCACGGGTGGAGGATCGAGTCGCGGACTCCGCCCGCGATGAACTCGACCGCCACGGCCGCGAGCAGGAGGCCCGTGATCCGCCTGCGAACGCGCGGAACACCGGTTTCGGCAGGTACTTGTCGGCGCCGCCTGCGCCACGCATCAGGAGCCACGCGACGACGCAGGTGATCGTCACCGCGAGGAACACCGGGCGAGCGTAGGGACGACGCGCCACGCCGCGCGCGATATCAGCACCATCACCGTGGCGATCGCACCCGGGCCGGCGAGCATCGGCACCGCGAGGGGAAGATCGCCACGTCATCGCGCTCGCGTCCCGCGTCCTGCTCCCTCGGCGGTGGTCCGCGTGGGCGAGGGCTGCGCGCCACCATGTCGATCGACATCAGGAGCAGCATGATCCCGCCGGCGATCTGGAACGCGCCGAGCGAGATGCCAAACGCCTTGAAGATCAGCGCGCCGGCGAACGCGAAGATCGAGAGCGTGACCCAGGTGGCGAGCGCCGCGCGAAACGCGGTGCGCTTACGCTGGGCCGCCGAATCTCCGAGGGTGATTGAGAGGAACACCGGGACATTGGCGAGCGGATCGATCATGAAGAACACGGCGGACAGCGCCACCACCGCGAACTTCGATCGGTTTTCGAACACGGCCCGGTTACCACTTCGCGGCGCCAGGGCACTCGAGCGAGGCCTGCTTGAGGGCCGCGACGGCGGCGGTGCAGATCCGGATCGATCGAGCCTTGTCGTCCATGTTGGCCCAGTTAAACTTGTTGGTCCGCGAATCGCTTGGCGAGGCCATCGCGAACGTCCTGCGGGATCTTGTCGCACGCGAGCGCCTTGGCGAGAACCTGCTCGTAGCGCCCGCAGCCTGCGGGGATCAGGGGCGCTTGGACCTCGCGGATCTCCACGGCCTTGAGTGCCGATTCGAGCTTCGCGGCCTGCTCCGCGGGCGAGCTTCTGGTTGTAGTTCTTCGGTTCCACCACGGGATGCCGCCGCAGCCCACGCATAGCCGCATCTCCTCGGACCCAGTGGTCCTCGTTGCACCGGAGCGCGAACGCATTGCGAACCTCGCGCGAGAACGCACCGGGGAGGCGAGAACAAGCTGAGGACGTGGTCCGCCGCGACCTCGCAGGTCGGCGCCGTGGGTTTAGCTTGGCAGCCAGCCGCCAGCACGAGGAGAAGGAGAATCGCCCGACGCACGCCGCGATCATCGCAATTGCGCGTGCCGGATCAAACTAAAGCAGCGCGCAGCCCATCGCCGACGCTGCCTGGCGTATCGCCTCGGTCGCCGCCTTGCAGCCTGCATCGGCGGCGGCACGTGCATCCCCTCGAGGTTGGCCCAGCCCGCGCGCAGCGCCCGTAGCCCTGGTGCTTCGCATCCCGGCGCGGCCTGTGGCATCTGCTCGCCACGTCATGATCTGATCCACCGTCTGCGCATACGCGCGCGGGCACGACCTGAACTTGGCGCTCTCTTCGCCCGTGCCCCGGCGGTGGCCAGATCGGTCTTTAGGTGGGAGCGCACGGTGATCGGCAGCCGCGCCTTGCAGTGCTTCGGATCCTTCAGCGAGGTCGTCCCGACGATGCAGGTCCGGACGCTTACCGGCCAGCGATCCTCGGTGCAGCGGGTCTCGAACACGCCCCGCACGTCGCGCGCGTGATCATCCTTGGGCTCGAGCAGGGACAGCACGTGGTCCGCGGCTTGCGTACATAA
This sequence comes from Myxococcales bacterium, assembly GCA_016720595.1. GTDB lineage: Bacteria > Myxococcota_A > Polyangia > Haliangiales > Haliangiaceae > JABFXX01. The sequence continues at coordinate 300 of JADKKI010000010.1, read as the reverse complement.
GGGCGGGGATGGCGGCGCGCTGCCGTGCCGGCACGCGCTCATCAGCATCACGACCAGCAGCCAACGCACGCGGAGAGCATCGCACGATCAGGTGGCGGGGAGCGGGTCGCGCGAGGCACGCCAGGCTGGCGGGATGCCCTCGATCCCGACGGCGCCGTGACGATGATCCCACCGACGATCGCGCAGGTCGTACCGATGTTCCCACCCACGCTCCCGCAGTCCCAGCGCGCCTGCATAGTCACCGAGCCGGGTCGCGTCGCACCACACCGCGAACGGGATCGTATCGGAGGCGAGGACGTT
>JADKKI010000009.1 GCA_016720595.1 Myxococcales bacterium | reverse complement strand
GGGCCTACAGGTCGGACGACCCACGCGAAGCGCCACTGGTATCGCCCTCAGCAGCGTGGTTAGATCCGGAGGTGCGCGGTGTCTTGCTCCTCGGCTTCCTGGCGGCGTGCGGCGAGAGCGCTGACCCGCCGGTCACGCCCGTCGGGATGCCGCCGCCGGGCGAGCCGCCTGCGCACACCGTCGGTGGGTTCTCGATCGCGGTCCCTCCCGGAGCAGCTCGCGCCGGGTGCCGAGACCTATCCATGTTGGGTGTTCCCTCTCGATGTCACCGGGCCGTCGAGGATCGTCGGAGGTGCCGTGCTGCGCACCGCGCCGGGCTTGCACCACGGGAACATCACGAGCCGGCCCAAGACCGGCGAGGGCATCCGCCACTGTGAGGCCGGCGCCGGCAACGAGGGTACCGACGTCATCAACGGCGGCATGGTCCTGTTCGGATCGTCGACCCAGAAGTCGGGCGAGGAGTGGTACCGGTTCCCCGACGGCGAGGGGTACCGGATCCAGGACGGCTTCGAGATCGTCGCCCGGATGCACTACCTGAACCCGACCGACCTGCCGCTCACCGTCTCGCCGACCTACGAGTGGTTCACCATCGACGAGGCGACGCTGGTCCACGAGCTCGGCCCGTTCTTGTGGATGTACAACAAGTTCCAGATCCCACCACGGGCGACGCAGACCGTGAGCGCGGACTGCTTCCTGCCCAACGATCATCCGTCGCACATCGTCACGATGCTTCCCCACATGCACGCTCTCGGGCGGGCGCTCACTGGCAGCTACATCGGCGGGCCGCTCGACGGGCAGCGCTTCCTCGACTCCCAGGGCTACAACCCCGACGACGGCGTCCTCGTGCAGTACGAGCCGCCGGTGGACCTGACCAACGTTGATGGTGTCCGGTTCGAGTGCACGTGGCAGAACACGTTCGACAAGACGATCGTCGAGGGTGTCGGCGACAACGAGATGTGCATGGTGTTCGGCTACGCGTGGCCGGTCACCAAGGCGTACACGCTGGTCGCCGAGCCCAGCAACTGCATCATGTTCCCGACTCCGCCGCCGCCGAGCTGACCGCGGATCACCGTCGGAGGACGCGGAACGCGATGTCGCGCGAGCCGACGGCGCGCGACGACGCCATCCACAGCATCATCAGCGGCTCGATCAGCCGAGCACTCGCGAGCGGGCCCGCGTCGATCGCATCGAAGCCGACATCCTCGACGAGCTGACGAACGATCTGCTTGGCCGCCGCATCGTCACCGCAGTAGAAGTTCGAGGCCGCGAGGTCGCCATAGATCGGCTTCGCGAGGTTCTCCGCGCCCTGCGCGTTGAACGACTTGACGACGTGCGCCGTGGGAATTCGACGCTGGAGCTCCTCCGCTGACGAGGTGGTGTGGCCGTACTTGAGGCCGGCCCCACGCTCGACGGCGTTGGTGCAATCGATCACGACCTTCCCTGCGAGGTCACCACTGGCGGTGAGCACGTCGTCGAGCGCACCGTAGGGCATCGCGAACACCACGACGCGCGCAGGGGCGACGGCGGCGGCGACGGTCGTGGCCGTCGCGCCGATGCTCGTACACAACGCGACGAGCTCTGCGTCGCGCGGATCGCGCGCGCCGAACGTGACCGCGTGACCCTTCGCGCGCCAGGCACGAGCGAGGCCCGCGCCGATGTGTCCGCTACCGATGATCGAGATGTCCATGGGGGTTCCTTTCGCTCCATCTACATCTTGGGCACGGCGCGCGCGACTGTGGCAACGAGTCGGCGCAGCCAGGTGTTCGCCGGGTCGGCGTCGACGCGCGGGACACCTGGGTTGTCAGGGCAGCTGCTCGCTGCCGGTCGCCGCGATCCGGAACGGCAGTCGAGTCGGCAGCGTTACCGCCGTGTAACCGAGCGTCGAGGCGACGATGTCACGCGCCCCCGCCTCGTCGAAGCCACCGGAGCGCGCCACGAGCTGCACGACCTCCTCGGTGGACAGCTCGCCGGTGATCGAGAGCTGGCGATCGGCGAGACCGGTGCCGTCGTCGATGGTGAACACGGCCCCGAACACGGTGATCGCGCCCACCGTCTTGAGGTTCAAGGACAGATCCGAGGGCACCGTGCTCGCGCCCACACGCGCACGGCGTTGCACGCTGCCGAGCTCCACCGGCGGTTGCTGATCGAGCTGGCCGAGCGCGAGGAACTCGCCTGCCCCGTCGGCACCGAGACCGATCTCGAAGCCCGGCAGCAGGCCCTCGAGGATCGACGCGCCGTGCGGCTCGGAGATCGCGAGGGAGCCCTTCGCGAACGTGAACAGCCGGCCCACGATCGCGACGCGATCCGGGTGGCTGACCGCGCCCAGGGAGTGCAGCGCATCGAGCCGCCAGTCGTAGACGCCCTGCCCGAGGTAGTGATGCGGAGACAAGGTCGTGGCGGTGTCGCCGTCGCCCCAGGCCACCGTCAGCTCGGAGACGCCCGTGGCGAGGAGCTGCACGTCGAGCGCGGTCCCGTCGAGCAGCAGCCGATCGTTGACCTTGACCACGTCGAACCCGAACATCGCGGAGGTCTGCGTATCGGGGCGCGTCCAGTAGAACATCCGGTGCGTGCGCGAGAGATAGCGGTACGGATAGATCGTGGCGTTGGGGACCGCCGTCGAAGTGCCCGGCTCGTCGCCCGCGATCGAGAGGGCGAGCGGATATCGATAGGCCGCCTCGCGCGCCGTGACGATCGCGCGCGCCGCGGTGGTGATCGCCTGGACGTCCGCGACCCGCTCTCCTGCCGCATCGACGCCGGCGAAGTCGCGCGCGGCGATCGCGGTGCGCAGCGCGAGCGCCGTCGCGTACGTGGCGTGCGCGTGCTCCGCGCGGAGGCCCGTGATGCGCAGGCCATCGGCGAGCTCGCGGACCCACGAGGCGTGCACGTCGGACTGTGCGGTGACCAGCGCATCGGCGCGATCGGCCCATCCGCGATACTGCGCCGCCATCGGCACCAGCGGCTCGAGGCTGCGCGCGCGGAACGTGGCGGCACGGGTCTCGTCCCAACCGAGCACCGCGCTCGGCGTCGGCGGCAGCGGATGGAAGTGCACGCCCGCGAGCTCGGCGGTCTCCGTGCTGTCATCGGAGCCCACGAGCATCGCGAGCAGATCCGGATCTCGCATCGGCTCCACCTGCGCGCGGCCCACTTCGACGAGGAGTGCGGAGAGCTCGGCGCTGCCCGTGAACGCGCTCGCCACGTGCTCGACGCAGCCGACCCACCCCTCCTCGAGGCTCCACGTCATCCGCGCGGTGCAGTAGTCGATCAGCCAGTAGCCCCACTCCTGCCCGCTCGAGAACGCCTTGTGGCCGACCACGCCGTGCGGTGCGTGCTGCTCCCCCACCACGTATGGTGCGAGGAGGCGCAGATCGTGATCGCGCGCCTCGAGGCTCACCGGCGCGAGGAACAGCGGCACGGGCAGGTCGAACGTCAGCCACCACGAGGACTCGGGGTAGTAGATGATCGGACGCGCGGCCTGCTCCGAGAGGATCCAGTCCCGCAGCCCGTGGAAGTCCTGGTTGCCGTAGACCGGCGCGGGGCGATCGAGATCGTAGAACATCAGCGGATGAACCTCGACGCCGAGCTCGCGAGGCGCGAACTGCGGCAGATCGAAGAACCGGACGCCGAACTCAGGTCCTGGTGACTCGGCGGTGCCGTGGTTGATCGTGCGGATGTCGACGCCGGGCCAGCGATCGTGGATGTACGTGGTGACGAAGGTCAGGCGATCGATCGTGGCCTGCTCGGGCGCCACCGTGAACTCGCTGGGATTGAACAGCACGATGAAGATCGTCACCGGTGGCAGACCCGGCACCGGTGCCATCGCGGCGTCGATCGCGAGGGCGATCTGCACGGACTCCGGTCGCGGATCATCGGGATCGATCACGGGGCGCCCGCCCTGCTGGGTCTCGAGCAGGTTCAGCCCGGTCTGGCGCGGAAACCCACGGTCGTAGGGATAGCTGCCGACCAGGCTGTCGTCGAAGCCATCGACATCGGAGTGGCGCAGCTTGACGTTCCACGCGATCCACCGGCGCTGATACGCCGCGGACTCGGCGGGGCTCGCATCGAGCGGCGGGGATAGCTCGATCGGATGCACGCGATGGAGGTGCAGCGAGCGGTGGGCGAACGCCGGCTGCTCGTGGATCGCGAGCGGCGCCGCGGGCCACACGAGCGACTCCGGGTAGAGCGTCTGCTCGGGGTGGAAGTAGCGCACGCCGAGGTGCTCGAGCAGATCGTAGATCGCCCACTGCGCCGCGAGCAGCGAGCCGCCACGCAGGATCACGAGGTGCCCATCGTCGTCGCAGCGGGTCTCGTCGATGGTGTAGGCCTGCGGGTCGAGCTCGGTGACCGCCGGTGCGCCGTCACGCCCATGCTCGTGCCCGAGCACCACGAGGTGCGTCTCGCCGTCCACGCAGTGCGAGACCGTGGTGGTTGCATCGAGGACCTCGCGGCCGGCGAACCGCCGGAGATCCTGCCGCAGATCGTCGACGGCCATCACCGTGCCGGGCGCGAGCTCGGCCGGTGCGTGGATCGTGATCGTGGGCGTGGGTGACGAGCAGCCCACCGCCACCAGCGCCATGATCGCAACACGACGGATCACCATGCCGCGGTGATAGGCGAACGCTCAGCCACGAGCGACGACAAAACCGCGGCAGGCCGCGCCAGATCGTGTGCGATGGGCTCCGCGTCTTGCCAGAGCGCGTACCCGCTCGGCTCGCCGTCGCGGTGACGTCGAGCTGCCTGCGGAGCACGAGGACGCTTCGCCATCTGCCGAAGGGTCGTGCCGGACGCTGGCCGTCGGCTCGTTCCGTGTCGCGAAACGGCGAGCAGCGTCACCAGGGAGTTTTTGTCGATGGGCCGTCGGCTTCGGACTGCGCTCGCGTTTGCCATCGAACGGACTCGAATGCTGCATCCTGCACGAGCCAGTCGTGGATCGAATCGGACAGGCGCGGCGGACCGTGGTGACAGACGGTCCAGACGCCGTGTTCCATCGAGGCGAACGCGTCGATGCGGTGGTAGTTGTCCTCGAACCATGACACCGAGACCGACGCCGAAGTGCTGGAGTCCTCGTGCAACGACGTGGTTCGCCATCGAGCGTGGAAATCGACCATTCGTTCAAGGAGTTCCCTCGCTGTCCACGGAGTGGCGCGCGGCTTGGCCGCAAACTTCACGTGGTCCCGCCGGATAGGAACTACGCCGCGCGGAGCAGGCTGGTCGCATTGGTCACTCCCACCACCTTCGACGAGACGGCGGAGAATGGCCGGATCCGAACCGCCGTACCGGATGCATCCGAATTCCTGTGTTGCGATGACCCTGAGCATGGCGTCGGTCTCGGCTTCGTCCCCAGGTTGACTCCGCACGTAACAGTGCTCGTGCTCGTTCTCCGTGAACAGCGCTGGCGCAATCGACTGGGGAACTCCACATGAGGTGCAGCAACCGTCCTCCACATAGAACGGCCCAACGACGTTAAGGGCGTAGCGCTTCCTCGGCGGCATCGACCCTACAGGCAGCCCTTGGCTAGCGGATTGTCGAGGCACTCCGCGTGACCGAGCGGCCCTCGCATCAGGATCTCGATGCCCTCGCGCCGAAGTGCGGTCTCGACCTTCTTCCACTCGTCTTTCGCTACGCCATCTTCGAGAACAACCATCGCCGCCGCCCGGCTCTTACAGATCGCAACCGCCTCCGATTGCGACTTGGGATCGCCATCCACGTAGAGGCCCGTAGCCGAGACCCGAAGCGTGCAGCGCATCGCGGAACTAGCCGCCGACTTGGTTGGCTTCGGCGACGACGTTGGGGCTGGTGTGCCGCCCGGCACCTGGACTGGCGATCTCGCCGCATCCTGCTCTGCCGCCACGCTCAGCGGCGCAGCAGCATCTTGCGTCGGCTGTGGGGGCTCGAGGTGTTGCGCTTCGGTCGCAGCGTGCGCAGCGGATCCTTCCGTCGAGCGAGGCATCTCGCGCCGGCTTCCGCAGCTGACGAGGGCAAGCACCATCGCGGTGCCCGCAAGACTCCGCATCCGGGAGATGGTAGCCGAACTTCCTCGGATCGCTGCTACGGGGCTGCGACGGTCAGCGCGGTAGTCATTCTCTTGCGGGGCGCTCTCACAACCCCCCCGCCCGGCTTGCCGCCCCCCCCCCCCCCCCCCCCCCCCCCGATCTTCGCTGGCGGACCCGGCTTGGCCCCCCCCCCCCCCCCCCCCCCCCCCCCCCCCCCCCCCCCCCCCCCCCCCCCCCCCCCCCCCCCCCCCCCCCCCCCCCCCCCCCCCCCCCCCCCCCCCCCCCCCCCCCCCCCCCCCCCCGCGGCTGCGTAGGGGTACCCTGGCCCCCCCCCCCCCCCCCCCCCCCCCCCTGTGGTGGGGTGGCTGCTCCCCCCCCCCCCCACCCCCGCCCCCCCCCCCCCCCCCCCCACCCCCCCCCCCCCCCCCCCCCCCCCCCCCCCCCCCCCCCCCCCCCCCCCCCCCCCCCCCCCCCCCCCCCCCCCCCCCCCCCCCCCCCCCCCCCCCCCCGCACCGGGCCGCACACCACCTCCTGCGCTTAGCCGCCGCCGGGGATGTGCGGGCCGACCGCGCACAGCACCACCAGCGCCGCGAGCACGACGAACGTCAGGATCAGCACCCATCGCGTCGCGCGCGCACTCGCCTCGGGCGATCGCAGCGTGGCCGTGGGCAGCGCGACCGCATCGGCGCCTTCGGGCAGCGTGACAGGCGGAGGCGGTTCGTCACGCTGGATGACGAAGTCACTCTGGAACGGTGATCGCGCCATTGACCTGTGATGCCTGATCGCCGAGCGCGACTCCTGCGGTGGAACGACGCAGGAGAAACCGCCGTGGTGTCACCAGCTTACCATGCTGGCGAACGCGGCTACCTCGGCAACTGCGGTCCCCATCAGGAGCATCACGCCGAACAGGGTGAGCTGCTCGAGGCCCGCCTTCTTGTCCTCGGCGATCCGCGAGAGGCGCCACGCCGCCACCGGCACCGGGAGCGTTGCGGCGATCACGACGCGCGTGGGGAGGCCGAGCAGCGAGGCCAGCGGGAGCGCGAGATAGGCGAGCGTGGTGATCACCACGTAGAGCTGGGCGGCGCGCTCGGTGCCCCAGCGCACGACGAGGGTCCGCTTGCCCGTGGCTTCATCGCCGACTGCATCGGGCAGCTCGATCGCGAGCAGCATCGCGAGCTGGAGCAGCACGAGTGGCGCGAGCGCGAGTGCGAGCACGCCCGCGCCGGTGAGGTCCGGTGCCTGGAGCGAGAAGGCGAGGAACGGCACGAGGCCGGTCATCACGATCGCGGTGGTCAGCTCGCCGAGCCCGCGCGCGCACAGCCGGAGAGGTGGTGCGCTGTACGCCCACGCGAGCCCGGCCATCGCGAGCAGCGTGGGGAGCGTGGCGAGATCCTCGTGGACCACGAGCGCGGACACGCCCGCGCCGATCGCGAGGAGGACGAGGGCGGCGATCAGCGCGACCTTGCGCGGCAGCTCGCCGTTCGGGAGCACGCGGCTGCCACCGGACCAGGCCGTCGCGGTCTGGTTCGCCACGTCGGCGTCGTAGTCGAAGTACTCGTTCGCGTAGTGGGTCATCCACTGGAACGCGGTGACGGCGCCCTGCCCCAGCAGATAGCGCCGTGCATCCAGCGGGTGGCCGCAGGACGCCGCGATCAGCGCCCCGAGGGCGTACAGCACGAGGCCACCGCCGAGGAACAGCGGGCGCCCGAGACGCACGAACGCGAGGATGGCGCGCACGTCAGGGCCTGGGGGACGTGCCCATCACGAACCGCAGCGTGCTCGCGTTCGCGAGCTGGGCGTGGGTGAGCTCGGGACCGTCCACGGTCACGCCATCGAGCTCGACGGACTGCACGTAGATCGCCTTGTCGGTCAGGCCATCCGCGGTGATCACGAGCTCCTTGCCGCCGATCCGCACGCGCGCCTGCGGATAGCGCGGCGCCGCGATGATCCAGCGATCGCTGCCTGCGATCGGGTACACGCCGAGAGAGGCGAGCACGTACCAGGAGCCGAGCGTGCCGCCATCGTCGTTGCCGGCCACGCCCTCGGGCTGGTCCGTGTACATCACGTCGCCGACCCACTTCGCCCACTTGCTCGTGAGATCACGGCGCCCGAGCTGGGTGAACACGAAGGGTGCGTTGATGTCGGGCTCGTTGCCGTGCCAGTAGTACGGGCGCGGAAAGTTCGCCGCGGATTCGTCGGCGTGGTCCCAGTCATCCTTCGCGAGGGTGAAGAACTCCTCGAGCTTCGCCACGGCGGCCTCGGTGCCGCCGAAGATCTCGGCGAGCCCTTCGGGATCGTGGATCGCGGCCATCCACAGCGAGTGCCAGGCGTTGGCCTCGGCGTACTCGGAGCTCATGTCGAGCGGATCGAAGTCTGCCGACGAGGGGAACGAGCCATCGGCGTTGCGGCGGCGCAGGAAGCCGACCGCGGGATCGTAGAGCTTGCGCCAGCCATGGCTCCGCGCGAGGAGCGTGTCCCGATCCGCGGTGTGACCGAGCGCGCCGGCGAGCTGCGCGAGCGCGAAGTCATCGTTGGCGTACTCCGTGGTCGTGGAGACGCTGCGGCCACCGGTGGCAGGCACGTAGCCGAGCTGCATGTAATCCACGATGTCCCCGCGCCCGCCGCGGCCACCTGGAGGTGTGGCCACGTCCATCGCGGCGGCGCGCAGCCGTGGCCACGCGACGTCGGCTCCGGTGTCCGCGACGCCGCGCAGGACCGCGTCGGCGATCACGATCTCCGAGCTCGCACCGAGCATCGTCCCGCTCTCGCCGATCGCGATCGGCCACTTCGGATACGCGCCCAGCCCCTCGCCGAAGCCGACGAGCGAGCGCGCCTGGTGATGTGCGCTCTCCGGCGCGAGCCACGCGTACAGCGAGCTGACGGTGCGATAGGTGTCCCACAGCGACAGATCCGACATCTGATCCCACGCGGCCATCTGCACCGGCTGACCCGCGAGCTGGAACTGCCCATCGACATCGCCGATCACGCTCGGCATCAGGAACGCGTGATACAGGCTCGTGTAGAACACGCGCCGCGAGGCCTCGGTGCCACCGGTGAGCAGCACGCGATCGAGGAGCTTGGCCCAGGTCGCGCGCGCCTGAGTGGCCACGGTCTCGACGGAGATCGCCGGCACTTCACGCGCGAGGTTGGCCCGCGCACCCGCGACGGAGACCAGCGAGATTCCGACCGCCATCTCGAAGTTGCCCGGGACCGTGAGCACCGCGCCCACGCCGGTGCCCTGCGCGGTCATCGCCGCCGAGGGTGCGGTGCCGGTGGCCCACACCTGGTGCGCGGTCCACGGCGTGGCCGCGCGCGCGACGAAGTACACGGTGTAGCCGCCGAACCCGCCCGACATGCCGCCCTTGGTGTGCAGCTGCCCGGTGATCTCCTGCGCCGTGTCGTCGACGGAGATCGCCGCATCATCGACGCTGCCGCCCTCGAGCGTCTTGCCGAGATCGATCAGCACGCCGCCCGCGCCCGCATAGCGGTGCACGCCCACGCGCTGGGTCGCGGTGAGCGCGACCTCGATGCCGTTGGACAGCGACACGTGATAGAGGCCCGCCGCCGCGTGCTCGTTGCCCTTGGTGAACCGCGCCTCGTAGTCGGTGACGGTGAGCTTCACCGGATCGAACGCCTTGATCGGCATCACCGAGAGCACGCCATAGTCGGTGGCGCCCGTGCCGTGGAGGTGCAGGTGCGAGAAGCCGCGGATCTTGTCGTCGCCGCTCCAGTAGCCGGAGTAGTGGAGGAAGTTGACCGTGCCGAACGGTCCGCTGGTGTCGGGGCCGAGCTTGACCAGCCCGTGCGGCACCACGGCGCCGACGAAGCAGCTGCCGTGCGCGAAGCCGAGACCACCGGTGCCGATCGTGGGATCGACCAGGGCCACGGTGTCCTCCACCTCGGGCAGCTCGGGTGGCGCGCCATCATCCCCGCCGCATGCGGTGAGCAGGAGCAGCAGCGCAGCGACGGTCGGCCTCACCGGCGGGAATCTAGCCCAGGCTCGGCCGAGAGACACCACAAAGCTCGTCCGGGCCGGTGGTATGTTCCGGCCGGTATGCGACGGAGCCTCGTCGACGTCGAGCTGACGGGAAAGCGCGCGACCGTCCGCCGCGTGACGTTCATGGGCCTGCTCGTGCTCGCAGTGGTCGGCGCGGTCGCCCTGCTCGGAGAGCGCCACCGCACCGACTACAGCGAGTGGCACAGCACGTTCGGCGAGACCAGCGGGGTCCCGCTGCTCGTCAGCGCCGCGATGCTGGGGCTGCTCGGCCTGGCCGTGCGCGCGTCGAGCGTGATCACCGGCGTCGTGGCCGGCATGGTGACCACGATCGGTGCGATCGTGAACCTCGGGGCGCTGGTCATCGTCCACCTCATCAACCACACCGAGCACAACGCTGCCGGTGGGATCGCGGCGGGGGTGATGCTCGGGCTCGCGCCCCTCGGCCTGATCGCGATGATCATCGAGCTCGTGGTCCGCGTGCAGGAACGCAAGAAACTCGAGGCCAGTGACCCCGAGTTTCCCGCGGCACGCGTCGTTCGCGACTGATTCAGTTGATCGTGAAGGGATACGCGAGCGAGGCCATCTCGCCGCCGCTGCGCGACGGGAACTTCCAGCTGTTCGCCGACTTGATCACGCAGGCCGCGACCAGCGGGTTGTTGAGCGTGGACTGCACCTGCGCGCGGACCTTGCCCGAGGCATCGACCTGGAGCTGGAGCGTGACGGTGCCCTTCATCCCGGCCATCTTCTTCTTGCCCTCGGCGAAGCACTTCAAGATCTCCGGGCGGTGCTGCCCGACGACTGAGGACAAGGTCGCCCGATCGATCGCAGGCTTCGCCACCGCGGGCTCTGCCACCGGCTCGGCCTTCGCAGGCATCGGCTCGGCCTTGACGGGCTCGGCCTTCGCGGGCTCCGGCAGCGCCTCCGGCTTCGCCGGCTCGGCCTTGGTCGGCTCGGGCAGCGTGGCCGCAGTGACGGTGTTCTCGAGCTTGGTCTCCTCGGCCGCGCCACGACCGATCTTGCGCGGCGCCGGGACCGTCTTCGCCTCGGGCACCACGGCCGCGACCTTGGTCGGCTCGGGAGCCTTGGTCGGCGCGGCCTTCGGGGTCTCGACGGTCTTCGCTGCGGTCGTCGCGACCTTGGTCGGCTCGGGAGCCTTGGTCGGCTCGGGAGCCTTGGTCGGCTCGGCCGCCTTGGGTGCGACGGTGGTCGCTGCCACGGCCGCGACCGCAGGCGCTGTCACGACGGGCGTCGCGGCAGCAGCCGTTGCCGCCGGTGCCGCCGCTGCGACCTGAGCGTTCCCAGGAGCGGCGAGCTCGCCGAGCGCGACGAGCGTGGCCTCCTCGGAGGCCTCCTCGAGCCCGGTGCCCTTGGTCAGCTTGGCGGTCAGCTTGGTGGGCCGATCGAACGTCAGCCAGTAGCGCGTGGTCTTGTAGCCCGGCGCCGAGACCTCGACGAGCTCGACGATGTCACTCGCCGAGATCTGCATCGTCGACGGTGCCGCCGAGACGCGGCGGCGGAACGTCACGCGCGCATTCGGCACGTTGGCCTGGAGATCGACCTGCACCTTCTGCGGTGCTGCGGCCTCGCGCGGTGCGGGCGTGGCGGCACCCGGCAGCGCCGTGGTCTGCGGCTGCGCCGGAGGCGTGTTCGCCGCCGTGGTGTCAGACGAGCTGCCGCCGCGGAGACCGATCGCGAGACCGGTGCCGCCGACGAGCAGACCGAACGCGGCCATCCCGTACAGCACCCACGGCTTCTTCTGCGGAGGGGTCGCCGGCAGCATCACGTTCTGCATCGGCTTGTCGAGCGTGTCCACGTGGCCTGGGGGCCACGGCGTATCGAGCATCTTCGACGGGCGCGGGATCAGATCGGAGTTGCGCGCCACGTCGGTGTCGTCGGCGGTCTGGACAGGGATCGGCCGGCTCCGGCGGTACTTGACGCCGTCCTGCGTGACGAAGGAATCGAGGGCGGCCTCGACATCCATCATCGACTGGTAGCGCTGGGCGGGATCCTTCGCGAGCAGCTTGTTGAGGATCATCTCCGCCATCGCGTGCGGCACTTCGTTGCGCTGCAGCGGCGGCGGCGGGTTGTTGACGATGCGGTGCATCAGCGCGCGCGGATCCTCGTCGTTCGAGAACGGGCGCCGCGCGGTCAGCATCTCGTACAGGATCACGCCGAGCGCGTAGATGTCGGCGCGACGATCGACGGAGCTCGGCGCGGTGATCTGCTCGGGCGCCATGAACTCCGGCGTGCCCATCACCATGCCGCGACGCGTCTGCTCGTCGTCGGCCTCGAGGAAGCGTGAGATGCCGAAGTCCAGGACCTTCACGTGGTCGAGCGCGTCGTCCTTGTCGGTCAAGAACACGTTGTCGCTCTTCAGATCGCGGTGGACGATGCCCGCGTTGTGCGCGGCGTGGAGAGCCGAGGCGATCTGCTGTGCGATCCGCACCGCGCGCCGGACCGGCAAGCCACCGACGCGATAGACCTCGTCGGTGAGGAGCGTGCCCTCGAGGTACTCGAAGACGATGTACGGGACATGGTTCGAGGTGAACCCCATGTCGGTGGACTCGACGATGTTCGGGTGACCGAGGGTGCCTGCGGCACGCGCCTCGTTCATGAACCGCTCGATGACGTCGGCGTCGGTGGCGAGCTCCGGGTGCAACAGCTTCATCGCGACGCGACGCTTGATCAGCGTGTGCTCTGCGAGAAACACGGTCCCCATTCCACCTTCACCAAGCGTCTTGATGATGCGGTACCGACCCTCCACCACATCACCAGTCTTCACCGCAGTGTCTCGAGTTGACGAATTTCCCATCGTAGAAACCATCATCCGGTTCTACGTGGCTTGATCAAGAGGGCTTTCTACGATTCCAACTGTCGTTTTCCGACGACGATGTAGGCCATGGAGTCGCGTATGCTCCGCGTGTGCGATGACGAAACCTAAAGCACCTGACTCGCCGTTTGCCGCGCTCGACAAGCTCCGCGCACAGCTACCTGTAGGACAGCCAGCCAAGCCGATCGAGAAGGTCGCGCCGAAGCCACCGGCCTGGGCGGTGGTGCGGATGGAGCGCAAGGGTCGCGGCGGCAAGGAGGCCACCGTGATCGAGAAGCTCGGGCTGGCTCCCGCGCAGCTCGAGCTGTGGTGCAAGGAGCTCAAGCAAGCGCTCGGTTGTGGCGGCGTCGTCGACGGAGACACCATCGTGCTCCAGGGGGATCTGCGCCCTCGACTCCCGGCTGTCCTGACCGCCCGCGGGGTCACCAAGGTCACGGTGGGATAATCGTGGGCAGTGGCTAGTCGACCTGCCGATCCGCAGGTAGGTGGGTTCCGCTGGCCTGGAAGATCCAGTAGGCGGTACGCGGACTTCGACGCAGCGCGTCGTTGCTGTCTGGCGCTAACCACCCCGATCCACACACCTTGATGGAGGGAAATGGGGGAGGTGTCGCGGGTCTGCAGGTGGCCTCGCCCTTGCTCATGACCGGAGCAGCCATGCGCAACCTCCTCATCGCCTCGAGCCTTCTGGCCGCTGCTGCCTGCAACGACACCCCGCCGGAGATCAAGGACCCGCCGGTCTTGAAGGTGACGTCGCCCAAGCGCAGCACGATCCAGAACCACGCAGGCCAGGTGGTCGTGACCGGCACGGTCACCGCCAACGAGGTCTCCGGTGAGCCGGTGGAGAAGGTGCTGGTCAACGGCGTCCAGGCGACGCTCAACGCCGACGGCACGTTCAACGCGAGCATCGTCGTCAAGCCGGGCGCCACGCTGATCACGACGTCGGCGCGCGATGCCGCAGGTCAGGTCGCCGAGGACACCCGCGCACTGCAGGCCGGCGAGCTTCGCCCCGTAGGCGCCAACATCGACAACGCGATCACCGCCTCGATGTCGAAGGCCGCGTTCGCGAAGATCTCGGCCGCGGCCGGCCCGATGATCGAGCAGCTCGACATGATGACCATCCTCGCGCCGATGCAGCCGATGGTGCACTCGGGTGACGAGGCCGGTCCCGACTGCCTCTACGCCCGCATGTACGTCGACGGTGCGAGCCTGACCAACGCAGACATCTCGATCGTCCCGACCAACGCGGGCCTCTCGTTCCGCGCCCAGATCGACGGCCTCGATGTTCCGGGCCACGCCAACTACGCGGTGGCCTGCGTCAACGGCAGCAACACGGTGCGCGTCAAGGCGCAGCGCGTGGTGGTCTCCGGCACCCTCGTGGTCACGCCGACCGGCAACCAGGGCTTCAAGACCACGCTCACCAACGAGACGGTGCAGGTCACCGGCCTCAACATCGCGGCCTCGGGCATCCCGGGCTCGATCATCAACCTCCTCTCCCTCGATACGCTCGCCGGCTACATCATCTCGAAGGCCGCGCCGCTCGCGATGGAGCCGATGATGAACAGCGCGCTCGGCGGCCTCGCCGGCCCGCAGTCGGTCGACATGATGGGCAAGACGCTGACGATGGAGGTCGACCCGTCGACCATCGACATCGACGCCAGCGGCGCGCTGATCACCCTCAACACCAAGATGCTGATCTCGGGCACGCAGACCAGCCCCGGCTTCATCTACACCGACAACGGCATCCCGAGCATGAACCCCGGCAACGGCTTCCAGCTCGGCCTCGCCGATGACCTCGCGAACGAGATGATGGCCGAGCTCAAGGAGACCGGCCTCATGAACCTCAACATGCCGGCCGTCGGCGGCACGTTCGACAACACCGCGATCTCGATGAGCCTCCCGCCGATGATCAGCGCGGACCCGGCCGATGGTCAGCTCAAGGTCATCCTCGGTGACATGATCGCCACGTTCACCGACCACGGCACGCCGGTCGCGAAGGCCGCCATCAACGCCTCGATCGAGCTCAAGGTCGTCCCCGCCTCCAACGGCTTCGGCGTGGCGCTCCAGCTCGGCAAGCCGACCGCGAAGGTCACCATGATGGACGACATCGGGAACGCGACCCGGCTCGAGAACAAGGACCTCGAGTCGGCCACCGCGGCCTGCCTCGGCGCTCAGATCGAGGCGGTCTCGAAGCTCCTCGTCAACATCCCGCTCCCCGCGGTCGCCGGCATCCAGATGCGGAACATGTCGATCGACTCCGATGACGGCTTCGTGATGCTGAAGGGCGATCTGCAGTAGGCGTAAGCTCGGGGGCATGGCCGCCGGGAACAAGGGGAAGACAAAGCAGGCAGCTGGACGCGGTGCGAAAGCGCCGCGTTCTGCGTTTCGGAGCAAGCCGGGCGCGAAGCCCGCGAAGCCCAAGCCGAAGGCCAAGGCCGTCGCGAAGGCCAAGGCGAAGACCAAGCCCGTCGCAAAGGCGAAGGCCAAGGTTGTCGCGAGGACCAAGTCGGTCGAGAAGGCTGCCGTCAAGGCGAAGCCGAAGGCCGCGGCGAACGCGAAGCCAAGGGCCGCGGAGATCGCGGCCGCACCGGCGAACGAGGTGCTCGGCGTGATCACCTGCCCGTCGGGCAAGGTCGGCATCTTCGACATCGGGCTGTTCGGCTACCTGCCCCGCCCGGCGCTCGAGCCCGCGATCGTCAAGGCCGACGTCCCGGCGGATCGCGAGCTCTCCGTGATCGGAACGCGCGTCGGTCGCGGGCGGTTCGGGGACTGCTGGGATCACGTCTCGATCCAGCTCGGCGACGGCGCGATCCACACGTCGAAGAAGCTCGGCGAGGCGGGCGTGGACTTCGCGCGCCTGGTCTGCGTCGACCATGCCTCGCTCGATCAATGGCAGCACGACGACAGCCTCGATGGCCTCGCCGACGTCATGTTCTGGGGCCGCGACGAAGCCAAGCTCGCGAAGGCGATGCGCGCGCCGCGGACACGCGAGGGCTATGGCTGGTCGAACCTGACCGTGGATGACGCGGAGGCCAAGCTGCTCGAGGCCGAGCGCCTCAAGGCGCAGCACAAGCTGCTGCTTGCCACCGACTTCCGCCCGCACTCGCACCACTTCCACGCGCTCGCGGCTGCCCGCGCAAACCCCAAGGGCGCCGGCGAGATCGATCTCGGCAGCTCGCGCATGCTGCTGTTCTTCACGAGCTGGGGCGACGGCGTGTACCCGATCTACCTCGATCTCGACAGCAGCAATCGGCCGGTGCGCGTACGGATCCAGCTCGCCACCGCGCAGTCGAACGAGAACATGCGCGCCGTCAATCCCTGAGCGCTACCAGTCCGATGGCGCCGGCAGGCGGTGCCCGTGCCGCATCCTCCGCCGCGCCATCCGGCGCTCCCAGCGGTGGCGGCGGCGCGCATCGCGGTGCGATTCGCCGACGCGCAGCATCCCGACCTCGAGGTTCCCGAGCTTGACGCGCCCAGTGATGCGCAAGACAGAACCCGTGGTGAACGGCGACGGCTCCGTTCGCTGCTCGATGTTGCCGAGCGTCGACGACGCCTCGATCTCCACCGCCATCCCCGGCGGCACGATGATCTCGACGCTGCCCATCGTGACTCGAACGTCGATCGTGGTGACTCCGGGAGCGAGCCGCGCCTCGCGGAGATCGAGGACGACGTTGCCGCACACCACGCGCGTCTCGAGGTGCGGCGGCACGGCCCACGGTCCGCGGCGTTCGATGGAGCCCAGGACCACGCGCAACGGTCGCGCGGTCACGAGTGCCGTACTGGTCGGCACCAGATCCGCGACCAGCGCGTCGAGCTCGCGTGGAGACTCGGCGGCGTGCGCCAGCGCCAGCCGGCGCTCGAGCTCGTCGACCTCGAAGTGATCACCGGCGAAGCCCGCCGAGAGCTGATGGATGACGTGGTCGCGGCGGTCTGCGAGGAGCGTGTCGGGCATGGATCTCTTGTAGCGCTCGCCCCGGCGGCGGTCCGTCGAGAAGCGTTTCGTGATCGTGAAGAAACCTTGCAGGCTGCCGGTCGAGCGCGTCGCACCGTCGGAGCGGCCGAGGCTCACCGAGCGATCCACGCGAACGCGCGTGCGTGAAGCACCACGGGCGCGCGGACCGCGAGCGAGACCATCCGCTGTCCCGCCAGCTCCACGAACGAGGCGGTGGTGATCTGCCCGAGCAGGCGCAGCGCCTGACCGACATCGCCGGCGTCGTCGAAGGCCATCGCGGCGAGGGCCGTCGCCTCGTCCGCGATGCTGGTGACGTGGAAGCCGTCCCGCACCATGACCGAGACCGCCCACATCCGCGATAGCCGCGCCGTCTCCTCGAGAAGCGCGCCCGCCGCGCGGAGGCCCTCCACGCTTTGATTCCGCCGGGCCTGCCTCAACAGGATCCTTGCGTCGAGGAAGCGCATCTGGACCTGCTGGTTCTGGAGCCGGAGGATCAGCGCCTCCCGCCCGGCGAGTAGGCGAGGCATGGCGAGCATGCGATCCACCCACGCCCGCAGCTCGTCGCTCCGCCCTTCGCGGCGCAGCTTGTCGAGCAGCGCTTCGGCATACGCCTCGGCCTGGCGCGCGCGGGGCTGGATCGTGATCACGCCGATCAGCTCCTCCTCGCTGGGCGCCGGCGCGGCGCGGGCGGCCGAGGTCGCGGCGAGCACGCACGCGACGATCAGGCCGGGTCGGATCACACCCCGAAGACACGGACGCGCGTGCGCGGTTGCGGTCGTGATCAACCCGGTGTCGCTTGGCGCTCCCAACGATTCCACCCGCCGCCTTCGCCGTCACGCCACAGTCCCTCCCCAACCGCGAGCTCGACGACGGGAGCCAACGACGGGTCAGCCGCCAGGACACAGCCAAGCGGAACAAGTCTCCCCTCACCTTCCGGCACATCGGGGCCCGGTCCCGCGAACATCTCCCAGTAGTCGTCCTCCCATCGGCACACTTCGGTGATCGGACCACCGCGAAGCGCGCCGAGATTTGTCATGACCGCCGAGTCCTTCGAGACGGGATCACGGCCAGGAGCTCCCGTGCAACCGAGACTGCCACACGAGGCTCGCGACTGTACCGCTCCTCGTTCCTTCGCCAGGTTCGGAAGGTCGATCGTTCGATGCAGGTCGACTTCACGGGACGATCTGGTACGCGATCCAGGTCCTCTGATTGCGTAGTAGCCCAGGGCGACCGAGCGGAGCGCAGGCGTCCAGTGACGCGTGAGTCTTTCGACGAGGCGTGGTGAACGACACCGGCCGGCCGCGAACCAAGAACTTGGACCGCCACGATGGACCGAGCCTGGCGAGGTTTCCGGCTTCGCGGAAGCTGTTCTGCGAAGTGAATGCAAGGATCGCCAAGCTGAACGCCGTCCAGTTGTCCTCGATGAACAGGGCGACCTGGCGAGTACCAGCTCGGCGACCACCCGACGGATTCGCGGCGAAGCCCGATGGTGTTCGCGAGCCAGCTGGCGGATGGGACCGCCCGTCGCCGGCCTAGATGTGAAACCCCGGGCTTCCTCGGGATGTTGCGCTTGATTTGCTCGAGTGCCTTTGCTCGCGCAGGCGTCGTGGGCTTCGTCATCGGAACACCTTGGTACCTCATCTCGCGTCTCTCGGCTCTCGCGAGCCGCCCACCGCTGCACCAGCTCGATTGCGAGGCCATCCGCTGGGCCGGGCCGTTGGCCTCGCTTCGGGTCTGGACGATCGCCGGAGGTCAACGATGAACAACTCGACCGAGGTTTCGCGGTGCTACGCTCTTACGAGGTGCTGGGCCTGGAGGATCTAACTAGAGTCTTCAGCGGATCCATCCGTGAAGTCGGCGACCGCCGATGGCTCGACACGCACGTCGGCGGCCTACGGGCCTTCATCGTCTCCCGCACCACGAACGACGGTACCGTCACCTACGATCTCGCGGTGTTCACGCCGTTCACGCGCGAGCTCGATCCGTTGTTCGCTAAGGAGGAGGGGCAAGACTGGCGGCTCGAAGGTGAGCACGTGCTACCCCGTCTGAAGGCCGGCTTCCTGTTCACGGGATGTCGTCGCGGCATCTTGTTCGCGAGCTGCAACGCCGAGCCGACTCTCGAGAGCATGGTCAGCACGCTGTGGGACCTGGCGAGCTGGGCGAGAGAACCGTGGCGTCCGACCGAGGGTTCCGAGGAAGTCGCACAATTCGAGGCCTACCAGCGCACCAGCATTCGACGCGAGCGCTGGATCCGCGTGGCCTGGGTGGTCCTGGTCGTCGCAGTTGTGCTGTGGCTGCGAGCTGGATCCGGACCAGCCCTGTCGGCCTTGGTGACCTTGCTAGCCGCGCATCGATACGCACTCGAGGATCCGGTCGCGATCGGTCACGATGGCTGACGGGTGATGTCGTCCGTGGGCCAGCACGTCGGGCGTTCCGCGCGCCATGCTGGCAGCCTCGTACCCAGTCGCCGAGCCGATCCGGCGATGACGTGAGACCGCGGTCAGAGAGCCACGATACGCAGATATGCGGACACGAGCTGGGCGCTTGGATGTCCTTGCCACTTACGGTCGAAGTCTTCGAGCATTCCCTGAAGCAACGCCTCGTTGCAGTCTTCCCAGCGCGTCAGCAATTCCGGAATGTTGTGGACGGCATCCATGAGATCGGCAAGGCAGTCGGCTTGCTCGGAGGTCAGTCCCTCTTGGTGGCCGCCATACGCGATGAACCTTGCGCGGATCGTGGCCTGCCGAAGCACCTCGAGACAGGCCGACAAGTAGGGTTCAGGAGCGAGCATCACGAACGCGTCGTTTGCAAACAGGAGTGCCCGGTCGCCGCGGGTGGTCCTACTGCACGTAGGCGCCGGCGAGCTTGCGCAGGCAGCCAACTGGGTACTTCGCTGCCACGCGCTGCACGATCCCGCTGTTGCCCTTCTCGCTCTCGAGGTCTGCAGACCGCTGCTTCGCCTTGCTCACCATGCGCTGCTTCAGGGCCGAGCGCCGCTCCGCGCTGAGGTTCTCGTCGAGAGCGGCGTCGTGCGCGACCGCCGCGTCGAACCACGCCCAGTGGGCAGCGTTGCCATCGCGGAGCATCTCGCCGAACGCCGAGAACGCCTTGTCGTCCGTGAGCACGGCGCAGGCGACCGGTTCGGGATACGTCCGTTCGAGGAACTGCGGCTTGATCCCATCGAGGTGCCGGGCGAGTGCCTTCAACCGCGCCGCCGTCACGAGCTCCTTCGGCGGCGCCTGCGTGGGCAGCAAGTCGACATGGAAGTAGACGCCGCCCGGGACGCGGAACGTGCCGAGGAGCTCCCGCCCGTCACGAAACACCAGCACGATGTGCTCGGTCGTCTCCGCCGGCTCACGCGGGACGCCACCGGTGATCACACCGACGGTCGTCGATGGCAGCGGCCGGTACTGGAGCTCGGGACCCTTCGCGACCGCTTGCTCGACGCCCACCATCGTGTCGCCGCGGAACCACACGAACTGGAGCTGGCTGACCGGATCGGTCGGCGACATCGGGTGGCGGTACATCATGCTCATGCCGTTGTGGTGCAGCGTGCCGGCGTAGCCGCGCTCGTCGAGGACGAGGCTCTGCTTGGCACCCGGGCGCAGTGCCACCGCGTGGAGCTGAAACTCGAGCTGTGCAGGCTGCGCGCCGGCGACCGAGACCGTGAGCAGGTATTTGCCCGGCCCATCCCCTTCGAGGTCGAAGCCGCAGTCGTTCGTGGTGCGGTAGAGCGTGCGCAGACCACCGACGACGCCGGTGCAGTCGCCCTCGAAGTCGAAGCTCGCCTCGGTTCCGCTCGGGCTTCGAAGTGCGGCGCGCCCCTTCGCGTACGAATCGCCGATCACCCACGCATTGAAGCGGAGCTTGTTGTCGGTGACGTCGAGCTCCGTCTTCGACACGACCAGGCGCACCTGCTTCCCTCCAGCTTCGCCGTTGCTGGTGGCCGAAGGGATCATCGCAGCACACGAGGCGGTGGCGAGAACAACACTTGTCGCGATCAGGGTGGTGTTCATGGGCAGTCCATAGCAGACGAGCCGGAACCGCGAACAGTCGCAATCGCTCGCGCGCCCGCGTCGAACGCGCCATTCGTTGCGCGCAACGCGCCAGCGAGACCGGCAAGGTATGCAGGCCGTCAGAGGCCGACGAGGCCGGCGTACAGCGCGCTCGCGATCCGGTTCGCGCCGTTCGTCGTCGGGTGCTGGTAGTCCTTCACCACGAGCCCGCGCTTGTACCAGCTGCGCGAGGCGCCCTTGCCGCCCATCCACGCGTAGGTGTCCCAGAACGCACAGCCGGCCGCCGTCGCCGCGCGGTGCTGAGCGGCCACCATCGCCGGGATCGAGTCACGCGGCGGCATCGCTTCGACCCGGTAGTCGAGCTGATCGAGCGGCGAGACCACGAGGCACGAGGCGTTCGGGTTGGCGGTGCGCACGCTGGTCAGCAGATCGCCGAACAGCTTCTCGTGCTCTGCCATCGCACTGCCCCGCGCTGGGAGCCACTCGGCCTCGTTGGTGCCGAGCATGATCACGTCGAGATCGAGGCCCCAGTGCGCGAGGTGCTTCTGCCAGTGCTCCGGCATGAGCTCGAACTTGCGCGCGCCGTCGGGGATCGCGAGCTGGGCGAACGCAGCCTGCTTCTTCTCGGCGGCGGTCTGGACGGTCGCGACCTCTTTACCGTCGGCGAACACCGCGAGCTCGCGCGCCGCGCGGCTGCGCGAGATAGTGGAGATCGATGCTGGTGACGTTGGCCTTCGCGACCAGCCGGATCGAGCCGCCGCCGTCGGTCTCCGCGCTCCCGCCCAGGCCCAGCAAGTGATCGGTGGGCTGCACGGTGGACACGCCGTGCACGCGCCAGGTGCCGCTGCTCATGCGGGCGATCGCACGGTGCTGGCAGTACGGGTGCGGCGGGACCGCCCACACGAAGCCCGGGCCGCCATCGCCGAGTAACGCATCGAGCTTCTCGCGCAGCGCGTGGGTGATCTGATCGTCGGCGGTCAGCGAATCGCCGAAGTACGAGATCCGCAGCGGGTGCGCCGCGTTTCCCGCCTGCTGCGCCGCGAGCGCGGTGCGAAACGCCTCGAGCGCCTTTGGCTCCTCGAACGAGGCGGCCGGGACGACCTCCGCCTTCGGCGACGCCGAAGCGGTGTGGGTGAGCAAGGTGACGGTGACCGTCACCATCGTGGCGAGCCGCATGAGGCGGCCATCTTAGCTCAGTCCGTGTCGCGCTTGAGGATGACGAACGCCACCCGACGGTTGAGTGCCCACGCCGCCTCGTTGTGACGCTTGTCGACCGGCTGGGTCTCGCCGTAGCCCTGCGAGGTCAGGCGGCTCTCCGCGACCGGCTTGTTCGGCTCGAGCTTGGTCCCGTGCGTGGTCAGGTACGCGACCACCGCGGCGGCGCGCTTGTCGGACAGCTCGAGGTTGTACGCATCATCGCCACGCTCGTCGGTGTGACCCTGGACCTCGATCAACGCGATGTCGGGGTTGCCGTTCATCGTCGCGATCACCGCATCGAGCACCGGATAGCTGGCGGGCGGATCACGGCCCGGTTGAACTCGAACTGGATCGGATCGAGCGTGACGATGACGCTGCCGGTGAGCTCCGTGATCCCGCGGTCCGGGCAGCCGTCCTGATCATCGACGTTGTTGTAGGTCTCGGGCTCGTTCGGGCACTTGTCGTCCTTGTCGAGGATGCGGTCCTTGTCGTTGTCCAGATCGGGGGCAGCCGTCCTCGTCCTCGAACCCGTCGTAGTCCTCGGATCGTTCGGGCACAGATCGTCGACATCGAGGATCTTGTCGTGGTCGTTGTCCGGATCGGGGCAGCCGTCCTCGTCCTCGAACGAATCGTAGTCCTCGGGATCGTCAGGGCACTTGTCGACGTTGTCGTTGATCCGATCGCCATCGCGATCGTTGACGTGATCGTCGGGGCAGCCATCCTCGTCCTGGAACCCATCGCGGTTCTCCGGAATGTTGGGGCACTTGTCGTCCTCGTCGAGGATCTGATCGCGATCGTTGTCGGGCTCGGGGCAGCCATCCTCGTCCTCGAAGGCATCGAAGTCCTCGGGCTCGAGCGGGCACTTGTCCACATCGTCCTTGAGCCCGTCGCCATCCTTGTCGCCGAGGCTCGGCTCGAACACGATGCCGATGAACGCGCGGACATCCGGGTTGCCGCCCTTCGAGGGCATCAGCCCGCGCCCTCCGCCGAGGGAGAGGAACGAGTTGCGTGCGAGGTACAGCTTGATGCCACTGATCGCCTTGGTGGGCTGGTAGTTCTCGTGAGAGCCGAGCAGCACCACGCCGAACACCTCGCCGACCACATCGAACTTCTGCGGCGAGATCGCATACGCGATCCCAAGCCCCACCGGGAGCTCGGCCGATGCGGTGATCGTGCCGTTGGTCGGCATCGCGCCGCCGGCGCCGAGATCGGTGAACGAGCTGGTCGACCTCACCCGGATGCCGGCGTTGAGCGCGATCCGCAGCCGGCCGCGCCGACCGAACTCCTTGTCGAGGATGCCCATCAGCTGCGGGGTCAGCTTCGCCTCGCCGAGGAAGCGATCCTTGGTCGCGGTGGGTAGGTACAGGCTCGCGATCAGGCCGAGGCCCACGTGGGGAGGGCGGCTGGTCTTGAGGAAGCGGGTCTTCAGGTGGATGCCGGCATTGCCGAGGCCCTGGCCGTCGACCTTGTAACGAAGGTCGTCGTTGGGATCGCTCGCGACGCCGAGGTTGTCGGGGCCGCGATCCCCCGAGAGGATCGCCAGCGGTAACGACGCGCCGAGCTCGAGCTCGAGAGGCCCGGCCTTGAGGCCGAACGCCGCGATCAACGTCGCGGTGATCACGTTGTCGACCGAGTACGTGGCCGCGCCGTTCTCGAACGCGAGCAGGCGATGCCCCCACGACAGCGAGCCGAGCCCGAACGACAGCTCCTTGTGCCCGAGCGGCTGCGACGCATTGATCGTCAGATAGCCGCGCGAGTCGATCGCGGGCCGGAACGTATCGATCGGAAGGTTCCCCGCGGGCTGCGCGTGGACGGGCCTCGTGCTGGCGACGATCGCGGCGAGCACTGCGAACAAACGGATCCCATGAGCCAGGCGTGGCATAGCGGTCCTCTCGCGGCCGAACTTCGACCGTCGAACACACGGTGCCAGGGAGCCCACCGCAGGTTACATGCGACGTAACTACCCGCGGTCGAACAGCTTCGACGGAGCGCCCGGCGCGCCACTCGTCGAGAGCACACTCCGCCTCAGTTGTTCCGGGACTTCCCGGCCTTCTTGCCGGGGCCCTTGCCCTCGCCCTTCCCCTTGCCGTCGCCCTTGCCCTTGCCCTTGCCCTTGGTCTTGGTCTCGGGCTTGTCGCCGGTCTTGCCGGGCTTGGGAATCTTCACCCCCGTCAGCCAACCACGGAGCTCGGGCTCGATCACCGCGCGCATCGCGATGCACTGGTTCATCTCCTCGATCGCCTGGTCGACGACGCGCACGCCGCCCGGCAGCTGCGAGAACTCCTTCCGCACATAGGCGATGACCTCGTCGCGCTGCGCGGCCTGGCAGGTCCCCGTGAACAGGTCTGCATAGTTGGCCACGGGATTGGTGGACCCGGCCTGCGGCAGGCGCGCGAGGATCTCGGCCTTGTGGTCCTTGAAGAACCGGCGCGCCACCGCGGAGTTGTCCTCCTCGGACCCGGACCAGATCATGTTGATGGTCTCGCGAACATCCAGGGTGGGGTCCAGGATGAGCGCGAGGGCCGCGGCCTGACGCTTCACATCGCGGGTCTGCGCGATCGCGCCGAACATCTCGCCTCGCCGCACACGATCGGGTTCGGTGCGTACGTCCCTCAAGATCTTCGCGAACAGCTCGGGCTTCGCGTCGACGGCGATCGTCAACACGAGCCCTCGCACCGCTTGAGGAAGGTCGCGCCACCCGTCCGCCAGCGCTACCGCCTGCTCGACGAGCTTCGGTTCGCGCGCCGTCCACGCCACGGCGTCGACCAGGTCGTTGCGGGTCTCCTCCACATCCAGGGAATCCGTATCCTTCGGCGAGAGCCCGGCAGCGAGCGCACCCGGTCCGAAGGTCGACCGCAGCCAGAACTCGTACTTCGGCCGGAGGTCTGCTGGCACCCAACGGTTGAACCCGGTGGGGAGCCCGAGTGCCGCCCCGAGCGTGAACCGATCATTGCCGACCAGGAGCTTGGGCACGAACGACAGCGCGAGCATCAGCGGGACCTTGCCCTGCCCCGCAGCAACGGCGACCTCGTTGAAGATCGCGCGACGCTCGTTCCAGGTCAGCTCGGGCCACGCCTCGTCGCGCAGCGACGTCAGCTGGGCGGCCGTGTAGGCGACACGGTAGTAGCCCGTGGCGTTCGCGTTGGGCATCACCCAGCGCGGACACGCGCTCTGGTTGATCGTGAGCTTGCCGGTTGCCTCGCCGAGAAGCGTGCACGCCTCGGCGCGCTTGCCCTTGTTCTCGTAGACCACACAGACCGGCAGGAGCCAGGGCTGCGTCGCCGCCGCCGCGCTCGCGCCCGCAGGGAGATAGCGATGCTGCTCGAGGGTTACGGCCGGGGTGCCGGTGCAGGTCTGTCCCACCACGATCTCGGGCGCACCTGCCTGATCGAGGAACGTCGCGAACGCGGCCGTGACGTCCTTGCCGGAGACCTTGCTGATCGTCGCCACGAAGTCTCCGGAGGTGGCGTTGCCATGCGCCTTCGCGGCCAGGTGCTCGCGGACGCCGCGCTGGAACACGTCTGCACCGACGTAGCGCTCGAACATCCGGAGCACCGAGGCACCCTTGTTGTACGTGATGCCGTCGAACGCATTGAGGATGTCATCGGTGACCACGATGGGCTGCCGGATCTGCCGGGCCGTGACGAGGCTGTCGGCGTTGAGGGCGCCGTTGCGTTGATCGAGCGCCTCGTATTCGTCGTGGAGCGATGGATCGAAGGTGGAGGAGGTCTTGGTCTCCATCCAGTTCGCGAAGCCCTCGTTGAGCCAGATGTCATCCCAGTAGGCCATGGTGACCAGATCGCCGAACCACTGGTGCGCGATCTCGTGCGACGCGACCGAGATCCACCGGTGCTGCCGGGCCTTCGATCCAGACTTCGGATCGATGAGGATCAAGCTCTCGACGAACGTGATGAGGCCTGCATTCTCCATCGCACCGAACCCCACGGTCAGCGGGATGGTCAGGAGATCGAGCTTCTCGTACGGATACGGGATGCCGAACCAGTCCTCGGTGATCTCGACGAGCTTCGCCGCGGTCCGGGCCGCGTAGGCGCCGTCAGCCGCTCGCTTGGCGAGGGTGAGCACGCGGACCGGGATCCCGCGCTTCGTCTTGCCCGCGTCGACGATCTCGAACGGCCCCACCCCGAACGCGACGAGGTAGCTCGGCAACGGCTTGGTCTGCGCGAACTCGACGCGACGCTTGCCACCCGCGAGCGGTGCCTCGCTCGTGATCGGTGTGTTCGAGACCGCCACCAGCTTGCCCGGCACGTCGAGCGTGAGCTTCCACGGCACCTTGTTGTCGGGCTCGTCCACGCACGGGAACACGCGGCGCGCGTAGATCGCCTCGAGCTGCGTGTAGATGTACGAGGCGCCGTCCACCGTCTGCTTGAACGCACCCGCAGTGCTGGAGAGATCGAGCTCGCCGGCATAGTCGATCATCAACGTCCACTCGCCGGGGGCGAGCGGCGCCGCCGCGCGGAGCTCGAGCAGATCCGTTCCCCTCGGCGTGACCGTGATCGAGATCTCGGAGCTCGCCATCGTGGCGGTCGCCTGGCGCACGGCGAGGTGATACCCGTGCAGCCAGATCACCGAGGTCGGTCGCGCAACCGTGCCGGTGATCGCGATCGAGCCATCGAACCCGGTCTTCGCCGGATCGACGTCGAGGCGCACGGCATATGCCGTGGGCACGAAGTCCTTCGGCAAGCGCAGGCCTGGTGTCGCTGGCTCGGCAGCGCCGTCGGTGTGGACGGGCGCCACCGGCTTGGCCGGGACGACCTCGGGGCCTGCGAGCCGACGCTGGGGACATCCCGCAACAAAGGCGAGACCCGCGAAGAGCGCCAGCAGCGAGCGAGGCATGAGGCATCCTACACGCGCACGCTCCTCGATCGCGGGTCAACGCTCGGAGCTCGGCGCAGGCCTCGCTGTCGGGCTGCTACGACCTGCGGATCCGGACGACCGACACGAGCACGCTGCGCGCCATGCTCGGCATCTTACACGGGGTTCAGCGGCCGGAGCCTGCCGAACCCGAGCCCGAGCTTGCTGGGTTCGGGCACAACGACGGCTCGAGCATACACTGCCGATCCTCGAGGACTGCTGCACGCTTCACATCGGCCGCGATCCCGTCGCCGGTCCGCAGCATCGTGGCCGCCTCCCGGCAACCGTACGGATCTGCCGCCGCGCATGACTTCTCGAGCAGCTCGATCGCACGAGCGGGATCCTTCGCCAGGACGCGTCCGTCGCGAAGCCGGCGCCCTAGATGCCGGCACGCGATCGTCGTCCCGATCGCACATCCACGCTCGAGGATGTCACGACCGCGCTTCGGATCCGCCGCGACGCCAACACCGTCGAGGTATGCCGTTGCGACGTCCTCGCACCCCCACGAGTTTGCCGACAGGCCGCACGCCCGCTGAAACAGCGCGAGCGCCTTCGCTGGGTCCTTCGGCTGGAGCGCCCTCCCGAGGGCGCCGCACGACAGGAACGAGCCCAGGAAGCACCCTCGCGTCCGCAGCTGCTCGATCTCCTCGGGAGAGCGTGCTCCGGTGATCGGAGGCAGGAGGGCGGCGAGCATGCAGCTGTCGCCGATCCCGCCGCGACACGCGCGCATGTAGAGCTCGGAAGCTCGGAGCTTGTCAGCAGTGGCACCGATCCCGCTCTGGTAGAGGTCCGCCAGCATGCCGCAGTTCCGATCACCGCGGTCGCGACATGCGACGTCCGCGAGGTTGAACGCCTTGACCGGATCCGCGGTGCCCGCCATGCCGTGCGCCACCACCCCGACCCAACCGGTGCACGAGTTGTCATCCCCGGCCTCGCAGCCCTGCTCGATCAACACCAATCCGCGACCGACGTCACGACTGACGCCCATCCCCGCGAAGTAGAGGTTTCCGAGATCACCGCATGCGGCGGCCACGCCCCCTCGACACGCTCGATCGAGCAGCGGCGCAGCGCGTACGGGATCTTCTGTGTGGCCGTCGCCCAGCGCATAGATCAACGCACGCGTTCGACACGCCTCCAGATCTCCGCGGGTGCAGCTCGCATCGGCGGTGGAGATCGCCGTCGCAAGGAGCCGATCGGCGGCCGCGACATCGATCTCCATCCCGAGCCCGAACCGCAGCGACCGAGACGCTTCGTGACACGCGTAGGCACTCCCCAGCTCGCACGCCCGCGTGCGCCGCGCGAGCCCACCCGGGCCATCCACCTCGCCGCCGATCCCGGTCGCAAGGATCTCGCCGATCAGTTCGCAACCAAGCGCCACACCTGCATCGCAGCTCGTGGTCGCGAGCGTGCGCGCCCGCGCATAGTCGTGGTGAACGCCGCGACCACTGAGATGGAGCCGCCCGAGATGTGCACAAGCGATCTGGTCGTGGCCATCGCATGCGCGAACCAGCGCTCCCGCGACCTTCGTGAAGTCGGGGGGCGGCTGCGAATGCCCGAGCTCGCGGAGAGCCAGCTCGCGGCAGTTCGCAGCGTCGCCTTCCGAGCATCGTCGCTCGACCTCGGCCGCCGGCAGGCTCGCCGTCGGCGACGTTCGCTCCCGTCCGACGAGGAGCCCGACGATGATCAGCGTGCTCACGACGAAGCCGCCGATCACCCCATAGATCAACCCGCGCGGCACTCGTCGCGCGGGGCCCGTGACGGCGACGCCCGGTCGGTGGGCAGCCACGGACACCGGAGGCCGCGCATCCGAGCTGGTCGCCTGAGTTACCGCATGGCTCGCGACCGGTGATGCCGATCGCACGTCGCCTGAATCGAGCGTGGCGCCCACGCTGGCCGGGTCGAACGGCCGGCCTCCGGAATGGTGCGTGGCTTCGAGCTCGAGCTTCGCCGCGGGTGCGGAGGTCCCGCGCAGCTCGTGCAGGACGCCGGCGACCTCGTTCGCCGTCGCCGGGCGATCCTCGCGGTCCTTCGCCAGCAGCGTGACGATCAGATGATCGAGCTTCGCCGAGACCGTGGGCACCTGAGTTCGCGGCGGCACGGGGATCTGGTTGAGGTGCTGATCGATCAGATCTCCAAGCGTCGGGCCGCGGAAGGGTGGATTGCCGGTCACCATCTGATAGAGGACGACGCCCAGCGCGTAGAGATCCGCACGGTGGTCCACCGGCCCCTTCCGCGAGGAGCACTGCTCGGGCGCCATGTAGATCGGTGTCCCGACGAGCGCGCCCGTCACGGTCATTCCGAGCTCGTCGGTGACCTTGCCGGTCGCCTTCGCCACACCGAAGTCCACCAGCTTGACCCGCGTCCCCTCGCGGACCGCGGCATCGGGAACCAGGAACACGTTGGCGGGCTTGAGGTCGCGATGAACCACCCCGACCGCGTGCGCCGCGACCAGTGCCTCGGCGATCTGCACACCGAGATCGATCGCCCGCTCGCTCGACAACGGACCTCGGTCGAGCCGGTCCGCGAGGCTCTCGCCGTCGAGCAGCTCCATGACGAGGAACGCGCCACCGCTCGGCCGCGGTCCGTAGTCGGAGACCGTCACCACGCCCGGGTGGCGGATCCGCGCCGTCGCCTTGGCCTCACGCAAGAACCGGGACGCCGCCTCCTGGTCCTCCGGAGCCGCCAGGACCAGCTTGATCGCCACCTGGCTCTTGATCGTCACGTGCTCGGCGAGCCAGACCTCGCCCATGCCACCGCGCCCGAGCTTCCTCACCAGTTCATAGGAGCCGAGGCGCTCCCCGGGTGCTCCGCCACGAGGACTGGCGTTCGACATCACGTTGCTTATAGCAAGGTGCGTCCCCTGGCTGAACGGCCCAGCGCCCTCGGCTGCATGTTAGCCTGGCCGCGGGGATGTTTCCGACCGTGTCACCGAAGGCGCGGCCCTGGATCGCAGGTCTGGTCTCAGGGCTCTCTGTGGGGTTGCTCGGGCTCGTGCTCGCGGTGCTCCGACCCTCGGCGCTCGAGCGCAGCGAGCTGTGGAGCTACGATCTGCGGATCCGTAGCGCCGCCGCGGATCGCCAGGCGCGGACCGACATCGTCCTCATCAAGGTCTCCGAGCAGGACATCACGAACGTCGAGGACAACCTCTCGATCAGCTGGCCCTGGCCACGCGCGTTGTTCGGCTACATCGCCACCTATGCCAAGCGCGCCGGCGCCCGCGTGATCACCTACGACTGGTTGTTCCAGGAGCGCGGTCAGTTCTCGGTCGGTGATGCCGAGGAGCTCGCCACCGCGCTGCACGAAGCGGGCAACACGGTGATCGGCCTCGCCCTGACCTCCAGCTCGATCCTCCAGGAGCGCAAGCCCGGCGCCTGGGCCGCCGAACTCGGCACGTTTCCCACCAAGGACGAGGCCGTCGCGGCCGCGCTCAAGTTGCAGGCGTTCAACACGCGCACGTTCCTGATCGGCAAGGGTCCGTTCACCGTGTGGTACGGCGGGCTCACGAGCGCGGCGGACTTGACCGCGATGTGGACCCGGCTGCTGCGTCCGGAGAACGCCGGCGATGTGCTCGCACCCGATGCCGAGCCCGAGCCGGAGCCCGAGCCCGCGCCGTGCGCCGCAGGTTCGGCGGCTGGCTCGGCGGCACCCGACAAGCCACCAGCTCCCGTCAAGCCGCCGCCCACGATGCGCCAGCTCACCGAGGCCGAGCTCGCGACCGAGGTCAACGTCGCAGCGCTGGTCGCCGAGCGCGAGGGCACCCTCGGGACCGGGCCCGTGCCGAAACGCGAGGGCATCGATCCGCCGCTCGGCGTGCTGGCGTTCGCCCCCGCACGGCTCGGCCACGTTCACCAGACCAACGACATCGACAGCGTGATGCGCGAGCACGCGCCGCTCGCCGAGCACGACGGCCGCCTGTTCCCATCGCTCCCGCTCGCGTCGTACCTCGTGGCGCATCCCACCGAGAAGTTCTCTCTCGAAGGTCACACGCTCCACGTCGGCGACAAGACGTTCGAGCTCGACGCCAGCGGCCGCTTCGTGATCCGGTTCGTCACCGCCGGGAGCTACCGGCAGATCAGCGCGTACGACATCCTCCGCTCGCAGGCTCTGCTCGATGAAGGCAAGCCGCCGATCATCAAGGACGAGGAGCTGAAGGGTGCCTACGTCATCGTCGCGGCCACGGCTCACGGGCTGCGCGACCTCCGCCCCACGCCGATGTCCGAGGCGCAGCTCGGTGCGGAGATCAACGCGAACGTCCTCGATAACCTCGAGGAGGGAAAGTTCATCCACCGCGCGTCTCCCGCCGTCGATGGGATCATCACGCTGCTGCTGTGCCTTCTCGCTGCAGTCACCATGACGGCGCTGTCGCGCGCGTTCAAGCGCGTGATCGTGGCGTTCCCGCTGGTGCTGCTGGCGACGGTCGTGATCAGCGGTGGGTACGTCATGATCGCCGGGTGGGCGCTGTCGAGTCGCGATCTGTGGCTCGCGGTAGCGACGCCGGCGATCTCGAGCGCGCTCGCGTCGTTCGT
The DNA here is from genome assembly GCA_016720595.1 of Myxococcales bacterium. Classification (GTDB taxonomy): domain Bacteria; phylum Myxococcota_A; class Polyangia; order Haliangiales; family Haliangiaceae; genus JABFXX01. The sequence continues at coordinate 300,230 of JADKKI010000009.1, read as the reverse complement.
GACCGTGATCGTCCTGTCTGCCGTGGAGCGCCAGAACCGTCGGTTCGTGCAGGAGGCGCTCGGCCGGTACACCTCACCCGCGCTGGTGCGCGAGCTGATCGAACACCCCGAGCACCTCTCGCTCGAGTGGGGTGAAGAGCGCGAGATGAGCGTGTACTTCTCCGATCTCGCCGGCTTCACCACGATCAGCGAGCACCTGTCGGCGAAGGACCTCGTCACCCTGCTCAACGAGTACCTGACGGAGATGACCGATCTCGTGCTCGCGCACGGCGGGATCGTCGACAAGTACATCGGGGATGCGGTGATGGCGTTCTGGGGCGCGCCACTGCGTGACAAGCAGCACGCGCTCCACGCCGTGTCCTGCGCGATCGCGATGCGCAAGCGATGTGACGAGCTCCGCGCCGGGTGGCAAGCGCGCTTCGGTCACGCGCTTCACGCACGCGCCGGCGTCAACTCCGGCGGATCGATCGTCGGCAACATGGGCTCGAAACACAAGTACAACTACACGGTGATGGGAGACATGGTGAACCTCGCCGCCCGGCTCGAGGGTGCGAACAAGCCATACGGCACGTACCTCATGATCAGCGAGACCACGCTCGCGGAGCTGGGCGGTGCCGTCGAGGTCCGCGAGCTCGACCTGGTGGCCGTGAAGGGCAAGGACAAGGCCGTGCGCGTGTTCGAGGTGCTCGACCTCAAGGGCCAGGCGGACCCGGCGCTGGTCGCGACCGCGCGCAAGTTCGAGGAGGCCCTCGCCCTCTACCGCGCCCGTAAGTTCACCGAAGCCAAGGCGATGTTTTCCGAGCTTGGTGACGATCCACCGAGCAAGCTCTATGTCGAGCGCTGCACGTACTTCGAGACCGAGCCGCCCGCGGATGGGTGGGACGGCGTCTGGCACATGAAGGAGAAATGACGATGAGACCTCGCTTCTTGATCTGCAGCATCCTGTTCGTTGCGGGCCTCGCGGTCGCTGCGCCGAAGGCCGGTTCGATCGTCACGGTGCGGGTCCTCACCGCGAAGGTGATGAAGAACCCGAAGTTCATCGGCCCCGCCGCCGGAGATGTGTCCCGCGGCGCCCAGCTGAAGTTCGAGGAGGCCAAGGGCGACTGGTACCGCGTGTCTGGCACCGTCACGGGGTGGATCCACAAGACCAACCTGACCGAGCGACAGGTCACGCTGTCGAGCAAGCCCGGCGGCGAGGGCGCGGGGAACGCATCGCGTGACGAGGTCGAGCTCGCAGGCCGTGGCTTCACGCCGCAAGTCGAGGGCGAGTACCGCAACAAGAATCCGAACCTCGACTTCTCGCACGTCGACAAGATCGAGAAGACCTCGATCGATCCGGGTGAGCTCGAGGCGTTCGTCGCCGAAGGCAAGCTCGCCGGAGGTGCCGAATGATGGGCCGAATGATGCGCCGGATGATGGGCCGGATGCGTCACCTGCTGCCGGGTGCCCTCCTCGTCGGCGCTCTCGGGTCGATGTCCTGCAAGGTCAACCTCACCCCCGAGGGCATGGCGAAGGCCTATCACGGCATCAAGGAGGCACGAAAAGACCTCACGCCGGAGAACGAGTACTACGTGGGCCGCGCCGTCGCGACCAACATCCTCGCGAAGTCCGACTACAAGTACCGCGATGCGAAGGGCTTCGACTCCGGCAAGCTCGAGGGCATGACCGCGTACATCAACGCGGTTGGCAATGTCGTCGCGATGGCCTCGCTCGACATCCACCACGACTCCGATCGCCCCACGCCCCTCGCGGGCTGGCACTTCGTGATCCTCGAGGACTCCACGATCAACGCGTTCGCTGCACCGGGCGGGTACATCTTCGTCACGATGGGCGCGGTGGAGCAGGCGAGCAGCGAGGACGAGCTCGCGGCGATCCTCTCGCACGAGGTGGCGCACGTTCGCCGCGGCCACGCTCTCGGCTCGATCAAGAAGTCCCGGTTCGCGGGCGTGATGAAGGAGATGCTCGACAGCTCCGTCGAGCTCGACGCGCAAGCGCTCGGCAACCTGACCCAGGTGTTCGACGGCGCGATGGACGACATGACCGATTCGCTGCTCGTCAAAGGCTACTCGCGCGACACCGAGTTCGAGGCTGACTCTGTGGGTCTCGAGATCATGATCAAGGCCGGGTACGACCCGAGCGCGTTCGTCGCGTATCTGAAGAAGCTGTCCGCGCACCAGGCCACGGGCTCGGGCGGGTTCTCCGCCACGCACCCGAAGGCGGGCGATCGGATCGCGAAGCTCGAGGCGAAGGTCGCGAAGGCGCCGAAGGTCACGGTGCCGAAGATCCGCACGCGGCGCTTCAAGGCCGCGGTCTCCGATCTCGAGTAGCGCGATGTCCGTGCGGTCCGTCGAGATCAAGAACCAGCCGCTCCGACGCCTCAAGCGCGTCGAGTATGACCAGCTCGTCGAGCAGGGCGTGTTCGGCACCGAGCGCGTCGAGCTCGTGTTCGGGATGGTCGTCGAGATGAGCCCGATCGACCCGAGTCACGTCGAATCGACGGCGCGGATTCACGAGCGGATGCTCCGGGCGCTCGGCGAGCGCGCCCGCGTTCGTTGCCAGGCACCGATCGCGGCGACCGATGACTCCGAGCCCGAACCCGATGTCTATGTCACGCCGCTCGGCGACTACTGGCAAGCGCACGCATCACGCGCACACCTCGTGGTCGAGGTCGCCCGGAGCTCGCTCGCCTACGATCGTGGCGAGAAGGCGTTGCTCTACGGTCTCGCCGACGTCGAGGAGTACTGGATCGTCGACCTCGCCAATGGGCTGGTCGAGGTCCGGCGAGATCGCGACGGTGGCCTCTGGCGTTCGATCACCACGTATCGTCGCGGCGACACGATCCGCATGCTCGCGTTCCCCGACGTCACCGTCGAGGTCGCGGAGATCCTGCCGCCGATCTAGTCGCAATCCTTCGCGAGTGGATTGACCAGGCACGCACGGCTGATCCGCACGCCCCCCGGACCGCGCGGCGTCTTCAGCAGGACCTCGCGGTTCGCTCGAACCACCCGGATCCTCTCCAGCAGCTCGCGCCGCTGCGCTTCGAGCTCGGCGAGGCGCTTCCTGGGATTCACCAGGGGAGGTGGCACGTAGGCTCGGTCGATCTGTTCGTTGATCGCGGCGAGACTGACGACCAAGCGATTCGCATCGATCGCCACACGCGCGTGGTCGACGAACCGTAGCGCTGCGGCCTGAGATGCACGTTCCCGCGGTGCCTCGCGCTGAGAGCGCGGCGGAGTGGCGCTACATGCGGCGAACAACCAGAGCATCCAGCCGAACCGCACCATCGCTGCACGAGACAGCGCGACGCGCGCGGAGTTGCACGGCTACGTGCAGCCGAACGTCTTCGGGTCGGTGCGACATCGTGGGTCTGCCGCATGATCGGCGCGCTCGGCGGCGGCCTGGGCCTGGGCGAGGCGCGTCTCGAGCTCACTCTTCTGGCGGCGCAAGCGCTCGAGACCATCCCTGGCAGCTCGCCGATCGTTGTCGGTCCGCGCCTCGACCACGAGATCGACCGCCGCACCGACCTGGACATCGAGTGCCGCGAGCTCGGCCGCGAGCCGACCGACCTTCTCCCGCGCATCGCTCGACGCCTTCACCAGGCGCTCGGTCTCCTCTCGAGCCTGGCGCGCCACCCAGGCGGGGTCACGCGCGAGCGCCTCGCGCGCTTCCTTCATCCGGGTAGCGTCGCGCTCGGACTCGGACGGCGTGTTGCCACACGCGCAGATCACGACCACGAACCACCCGAGGTGCCGCATCTGGAGACTCTGACACGTCAATCGGCGATCTGCGCGCCGCAGCACTGCTTCCACTTGCGCATCGAGCCGCACACGCAGAGGTCGTTGCGACCGGGCTTCTTCGGCTTGATCCGCGCGGCCTCGCGCGGCGAGGGATATGCCGTCGGGCGCTGCGCTCGGCCCACGGCCTCGGCGGCGGTGAACTTCGCGTGGATCTCGTCGAGCCGCTCCGCCGTGAACCACGAGCGCGCCTCGTCCTCGAGCTTGCGCGCCAGGGCGAGATACCGCCGGGTGTGCTGCGCGTGATCGTAGTGCGGCACGCGGCGATAGCCCGGCGGCACATCGCACAGCGCGGTGCCGCCCGCGAACCCGTAGGTGCCGACATCGCGCGCCGGGAGCAGCGTCCACTCGATGCCGAACAGCTTGTATGCGACCGCCTCGATCCCCACCCACGCCCGCGCCTCGTTCTGGTTGAACGGATGGAGGTACGCCGCCTCCTCGATCTGGGGGATCGCCTCGGGGACCCCGTAGGGCAGCCCCACGGGCGTGCCGTAGTTCGGCTGCGTGGGGTCACCGCACATCGCGTGGATCGTCTCGTGGACGCAGAACCCGAGCAGGCGGGCGTGGATGCACGCGCCATCGCGGACCGCGACCCACGTCACCTGGCCGAGCTGCTGCTGCAAGCGCCACAAGGTCGGCGCCGCGAGATCCCAGATCACCGTCTGCCCCCAGCCACGCATCGCATCATCGAATCGATACAGAGCGGTGATGCCCGCGGCGCGCTCGTCGAGCGTCAGCCGCTCGTGACACTGACACGGGCAGGGGAACGGTGACTCGACCGCATCGACGACCGTGGCCGGCACCCCGCCAGCGTAGCGCAGCCTCGTGGTATGCGGGCACGTGCTGGCACGCCTCCTCGTCGTCTTCGCCTTGTCCCTCGTGTGTGCGGGTTGCTCCGGGAAGTCGGAGGCGCCCGCAGCGGGCAGCTCGGACGCCGAGAAGCTCGGGTTCCCGTTCATCCCCGATCCGATCGCGCATCAGCTCGGCGACGCGAACGTGATCATGGCCGTGGATCTCGGCAAGTTCGAGCTCGCCCGGTTCTCGGCGCTGGTCCCCGACGAGCTCGGCTGCGTGCGCGACCTGCTCGGCAAAGTGGGCGTGGTGGTGATCGGCGCCGGAGCCGCCTGGCAGGGCCACGTCACGGGGATGCCCGAGGAGGCCACGCGAAAGTGCATCGATGCCCTCGCCCCGATGCTCGGTGCGAAGACCGAGCCGATGGGGAGCGGGTTTCGCCTGATCGCGGGCGGGGACAAGTATCGGCTGACCTGGCAGAAGGACGGCACCGTGGAGATCTACGATGAGGCGCGCCCCGTGAAGGGAGCCGCACCGAGCGCCCGGATGCGCGGCCTCGTGGCGCAGGTCCCGAAGGATGCCGAGGGCTGGGTGGTCTCCGGTGGGTTCCCCAAGTTCAAGATCACGAGCTCGGTCGCGTGGATCAAGACGGCGCCCGGGCACTGGAACCTGGTCGTCACTGCCGAGGCCGCGGAGCCCGGCATCGCACTGCCGTGGACCCAGGACATCGTCAAGGGCTTCAAGGAAGGTGCCGCTCAGAAGGGCATCACCGTCGACGACGCGTGGTTCAAGGTGACGAGCAGTGGCAACAACGCGCGGCTCGAGGCCGAGATCCCCTCGGACATCTTCACCCGGGCCGAGTGACTCAGCGCGACGATGCCAGCCGCTATCACTCGTGACTACGGCTGGAACGCGAGGCCGACGGAGAGCCCGGTCCGCGTGCTGTTGCCGTATGCAGGCCCCTCGCCGAACACGATCTTCTCCTGATACGCGTCGGCGTAGATGCCGAACGCACTCAGCGCGAACACCACACCGGCGCCGTAGCGAACGCCACTGCCCCACGTGTAGCTCGCGTTCGCGCTATCGACGAGCAACGTGCGCGTGGGCGCGAGGACGACGTTGGTGGAGAAGTTCTTGATCCGCACCCAGGTGTAGCGGAAGTCGAGGGAGGCCGCGGCGGAGACATACTGCGGGCCGTTGGTGACATCGAGCGTCGACTTCGCGATGTTGTTCGCGCGCATGCCGATCCCGAGCTGGAACACGCGATCACCGAACGACAGGCCCGCGTTGACGGTGCGGCCTTCGGCGGCCGGCGTGGTGCCCTCGATCCCCGAGAACGCCGCGACGCGCGGGATGCTCTGGAGGCTGGCGAGCGGTCCGCGAACGTATGCCGAGGTGTCATAGCCCGCGGAGAGCCGGGGATGACAGGCCGCGACGAGAAGGACCACGAGGAGGGCGCGGGGCATGTACGAAGGGACATCGTCCTCGTTGGGAGTTTGTTGAGGTAGTCGTCGGTGTGCTGCTGCCAGGCGCCCATGCCTGTGTCTTGCCGGCGGTCGGTGGCAGGCGTACATCGACGCATGGCCCACGCGTTCCGCATCGTCAACGTGTTCACCGTCGACGGTGATCGACTGTCTGGAAACCCGCTGTGCGTGTTCGAGGACGCGCGTGGGATGTCCTCCGCGCAGATGCAGGCGCTCGCGCGCCAGTTCAACCTGTCCGAGACCACGTTCGTGTTGCCTCCCACGCAGGACGGCGCCGATGCCCACGTCCGGATCTTCACGCCCGGGTTCGAGATGCCGTTCGCCGGCCATCCCACCCTCGGCACCACGTCGGTGATCGCGAACGGCCGCACGGAGCTGACGCTCCAGATGATCGCGGGCCTGGTCCGGGTGACCACCGACGGTGCGACCTGGACGCTGAAGACCGCACGCCCACCCCAGACCCGCGAGGTGCTCGCCACCCGCGACGAGCTCGCCCACATGCTCGGGCTCCCGGCTGGCGCGGTCAGCGAGACGCCGCTGTGGGTCAACACGGGCTCCGAGCAGCTCGTGATCCCGATCGCCACGCCGGAGCTCGTCCGCGCCGCGGCCCCGAGCTTCGAGCTGCTCGATCGATACGGCACCTCGCCCACCCGCGAGGAGGCGATGGCGTACCTGTGGGCGAAGGGCGCGCCCGGAGAACATCACCTGGTGCGGTTCTTCTTCACGCTCAACGGCGGTGTGGTGGAGGATCCGGCGACCGGCTCGGCGTGCGCGAACCTGGGCGGCTGGATGGTCGCCACGCGTCAGCCGCTCCCGACGACCGTGACCCTCCGCCAGGGAGAGGCGGTGGGGCGCCCCTCTCGGCTCGGCCTCCACGTGGATGCGGAGGGAGGGATCTTCGTGACGGGCGCGGTCATCGAGCTCGGCCGGGGAACCGTCGATCTGTAGCGGGCCGAGCCCGGCTGAGCCGCGGGGCTGACCGAGCCGACTGGCCCGACTGGGTTCGAACGTCCCTGCCGTGGCAAGTCGAGTAGCCGCTAGTGATCCGCGCAACTAGCGGCGGATCCTGATCCTCGATCTGGCACGACCACTGCTCTGGACTGGCTCGTGCTCCTGCGCCCTGTCCTCACCGCCCTCGCCCTCGCCGGCCTCGCCGCAGCGGGCTGCGCCGAAACGCCTGGAACCGAACCCGCGGTCGATCCGAACGAGGGCCTGCTCCGCGACTTCCTCGATGGCAAGTTCGACGATGCCGGCCACCCGCTGAACGCCAAGGTGCTCGAGGGCGACCGGATCACCTGCGAAGGTGTGCGCTCCGATGGTGCGCTGGAGCTGACCTCGAGCTGCGATGTGCTCCTCCCGATGGGGGCCGAGGTTGGTGGCCTGACCGTCAACGCTCGCCTGCGCGTCCGCCAGCACCCCTCGTCGGGCACGATCGTCAAGCTGACCGCGAAGGACGCCGATGGCCGCGTCCTCGGCACCGAGACCTTGACCGTGTCGCGCCTCCGCGGTCGCGACCGCTGGGTCGATCTGCCGATCAAGATCCAGAACGTGGTGCATGTCGCGAAGGTCTCGCTCGATGTCACCGCTGGTGCGATCGTCGATCTGCAGTACGTCGAGGTGTTCCCGAAAGACCTCGGCGTGATCGTGTCGCCCGGCTCGGGCGTGTTCAAGGACTCCGACGTCATCACGATCGAGCTACCGCGCGGCAAGAAGCTCGAGAGGTTCGAGGCCAACGGCGTGGATCTCCGCGCGCGGCTCGACGCCGCCGACCCGCGGACCGTCACCCGCACGACGACGGCGTTCCGCAGCCTGATCTCGTTCAAGGTCGGCGCCCTGATGCCGGACCGCGCCGACGTGGTCGACCTGCGGATTCACTCGAGCGGCGATACGTCGCGCATGCAGATCCGTAAGAGCCCCGCGGCCTGCAACTTCGAGGGCGATCCGAACGGCACCAAGGTCCTGATCACCGGGTTCCAGCCGTTCCCGGCCGACGGCTCGCACGAGAACGTCTCGGCCGTCGCGGTCACGTCGCTGCGGCCCTCGGCGCTGAGCCACACGGCCGTGATGAAGCTGATCCTCCCCGTCGAATATGATCGTGCTGCGTCGCTGGTCACCGAGGTGATCGAGCGCTGCAAGCCGCAGCACGTGATCAGCTTCGGCCAGGGTGGCGGCGAGATCGCGCTCGAGCACACCGCCTACAACCTCCAGGACACGGGCGAGCTCTCCGGCGGGGCTCCCGACAATCGCGGCATCATCCGCGCCGCTCAGCAGATCAACGTGGAGGCGCCCAGCACCCGGGACACCCTGCTCCCGCTCGACGCGATCGAGAGCGCGCTGGTCGCGATCGGCGAGACGCCGGCAGCGAGCACCGATCCGGGCCGCTACATCTGCAACAACGTCATGTTCGCGGACATCGGCGCGATGACCGGGCACGGCCGCGCTGGCTTCATCCACCTGCCGTACACCACCGCGTTCGACGACGCGGCACGCAGCCGGTTCGGTGCCATCGCCGAGGCCGCCGTGCAGGCGACCGTCGACGCGCCCTGACTCAGAAGTAGTACGCGGCGCCCAGCGTGAACGAGCCGGCAGAGATGCTCGGTGCGTCCATCCCGGTCTGATCGGCGAGGGCCTGCTCGTCGTCGGTCGCGCCGATCGCGATGCCCTTGGCCTCGGCCTGGAGCGCGAACTTCGTCCAGCGGTACTCGGCGCCGATGCCGAGGAGCCCGTGGCCACGCTGCGCCATCTTCACCTGCTCGTCGCTCGCGTTCTTGGGCGCCACGGTGGTGCCACCGATGCCGGCCATCAGCCACCAGTTGAAGTGCTGCAGGGCGTTGAACCGGTAGCGCGCGGCGAACGTGACGTGTGCGATCTTGAGCTCGCCCTCACCCTGGTTGTCGGGGAGCTGCTGGTTGCCGCCTGCGAGCGAGAGCTCGAGCTCGAGGTGATTCCAGCCGCGATAGCGCACGGCGAGCTGGCCGATCGAGAAGTCGGTCGTCGGCGCATCCGGGGTGGCATCGTTGGCCAGGCTGATCGATCCCACGGACGCGGCGATCGACCAGCGCGGCACGAACATGGGGGCGGCGACGACCGGGGCGACCAGGTTCTGCTGGGGCGGTGTCGCGGACGGTCCGTAGTAGTCACCGCCACCATCGCCGGGCGCTTGCGCGTGGGCGGAGGCAGCGGCGAACACGGGGGTGAGAGCGAGCGCGAGGACCAGCCGGGGGGACATGGCCAACATGATTCCACGGTCCGTGCCAGCGTAACGAGAGGAAACTGCACGATCCGGTTCGTCCCGGTTCGTGGCGAGAACCGACACCCGACACCGTGATCGTGGGCGATTCCTACACTACGATGGCCACGTGGCAGGTCGGACCTTCGCGATCGGCGACATCCATGGCGATCTCGCGGCCTTGGACAAGCTGTTCACCCGTCTCCCGGAGCTCGATGCCGAGGACACGATCGTGTTCCTTGGCGACTACATCGACCGGGGTCCCGACTCCGCCGGCGTGGTGGCCCGGGTCCGGCAGCTGATGACCGATGGGCCCGCCAAGGTCATCGCTCTCCGCGGCAACCACGAGGATGCCTGGCTGCAGGTCGTGGCGAACGGCTGGCCCGAGTTCCTGCTGCCGCGCGGCAACGGTTGCTACGAGTGCTACCGATCGTTCGCGGGTCTCTCGGTGCCGGGCGAGGACGAGATGCCGGAGGCCGCGGAGCTCGAGGCGATGCTCGAGGGATCGTTCCTTCCGGCGGATGTCATCGAGTGGTTCAAGACCCTGCCCCACTGGTACGAGGACGAGCACGCGATCTACGTGCACGCCGGCATCAAGCGGATGCACGATGACTTCTTCCCGCATCCCTCGGAGGTCGTGCCGCCCCGCGCGCTGCTCTGGCTCCGGGATCGCGATTTCTTCGAGAACTATCGCGGCAAGCTCGTGGTGTTCGGTCACACGACGACCCGCACGCTCCCGAACGAGCTCTCCACGCACACGCCCGACGATCCGACGGACATGTGGGCCGGGCCCGCCTGCGTCGGGCTCGACACCGCGTGCGGGAAAGGCGGCTTCCTGACCGGCTTCGAGCTGCCAGGGCGCCTGGTCTACGAAACCCGTGACTGAGACGCGCGCGGGCTCGCTCCCCGGGCGTCCCGCCGTCAAGCTCGGGCGTGCCCTCGCCTCACCCGTCGGGGTGCTGATCACGATCCCGCTGCTGGTCGTCGTCGTCGGCGTCGGGGTCATGCTCCTCGGCCGCGAGGCCACGCGATCGTCGTCGCGGACGATGGCCGAGAAGCAGCTCACCGAGCAGGCCAGCTCGATCCAGGGCGACGTCGCCTTCGCCCTCGACCAGGCGAGCCCGATCCTCGAGCGCTTGCGCGTGCTCGCAGATCCGGCGCGCCCACTCGAGGACGTGCTGGTGCGCGTGCACGACCTGATCGTCGGACGCCCGGGCGTGTCGTACGCGAGCATCAGCTTCTCCGACGGCACCTTCCGCGGCGCGTACCTCGGCGAAGGCCGCCGGGTCGAGGTCCAGGAGAGCCGGATCGGAACGCGTGGCACCGAGGTCGTGCGGTTCACCGTGAAGGGCGGCGCGCTCGAGAAGCTCCGCGAGGAGGTCACCGACTACGATCCGAGGCGCCGCGGGTTCTATCAGCTCGCCGAGCGCACGCGCGCACGCGCGTGGACCGAGCCGTACACGTTCTTCCGCAGCCACGAGACCGGCATCACCTGCACGGAGCCGGTCTACGACGCCACCAACCAGCTGGTCGCGGTGCTGACGGTGGACTTCGATGTGGGCGCCCTGTCGACGTTCGTCGCGCGACCCGCGCTCGACGAAGCGCGGACCCTGGTGACGACGCGCGACGGGGTCATCCTGGCCTATCCCGCCGCCGACAAGCTCGCGCTCCCCGCGAACGACAAGCTGCTCCGCTATGCGGACCTGAGGGATCCCTCCCTCGATGCGCTGTTCCGGGAGCTCGCGAAGCCGGCACTCGGTGCGGCGCTCGCGATCGTCGATCTCGAGACCAGCGACGGCGCGTACCTGGCTTCGATCGCTCCGATCGGAGGCACGCGCGCCGGGGTCACCGTCCCGCTCGATTGGTACGTCGCGACGATCGTCCCCGCCCGCACGCTCCTCGGCCCGACCCACGCGCTCGAGCGCTCGAGCATGATCGCGAGCGGTGGGGCGATGGCGTTCGCCGTGGGCATCGCGCTGATCCTGGCGTGGAACCTGGTGCGGATGCGCCGCCAGGTCGCCGCGTCACGCGCACAGGCGCGATCGGCCGAAGCGCGGGCACGCGAGCTCGGAGCGTATCGCCTGGTGGCGCGGCTCGGCGCGGGTGGGATGGGCGAGGTCTGGCGCGCGGAGCACCGGCTGCTCGCACGCTCCGCGGCGATCAAGCTGATCCGCTCGGAGGCGCTCGCGGATCCTGTGGGGGCACCGGAGATCCGCGAGCGGTTCCGGCGCGAAGCACAGGTGCTCGCCTCGATGCGCTCGCGCCACACGATCGACCTCTACGACTACGGCGTCACCGACGAGGGCGTCTTCTACTACGTGATGGAGTTGCTCGACGGGCTCGATCTCGAATCGCTCGTAGTGCGCGAGGGCGCGCAGCCCGCCGCCCGGGTGATCGCGATGATGATCCAGGCGTGCTCCTCGCTCGCAGAGGCCCACGAGGGCGGCCTGCTCCACCGCGATATCAAGCCACCGAACCTGTTCCTGTGCCGCGCCGCCGACGAGCTCGACATCCTCAAGCTCCTCGATTTCGGCATCGTCCAGACGGCGAACGACACGCCGCAGGCGGCGACACGGCAGTACGTGCCTCCCAAGGACATTCCGGAGACGCCGAAGCTCACGCAGCTCGGCGCGATGCTCGGGACGCCGGGGTTCATGGCGCCCGAGCAGATCCTCGGGATGCCGCTCGATGGGCGCGCGGATCTCTACGCCCTCGGCTGCGTGGCGTGGTGGCTGCTCACGGGCAAGGAGGTGTTTCCCCGCGAAGGTGCGGACGCGAAGATCCTCCACAAGCACATCTACGAGCAGATCCCGGCGCTCGACGCGAAGATGCGCGGCTGGTGCCCGCACGCCCTCCAGACGGTGATCGAGGCGTGCCTCGCGAAGGAGGCCGACAAGCGGCCGGCCGATGCACGCCAGCTCGCCGCGATGCTCCGCGCGATCGTGATCCCGCCCGAGCACGCCTGGACCGAAGCGAAGGCGCTCGCGTGGTGGGCGGCCTACAAGCCGGCGAAGCCTGCACCGCAGGTCTCGCCGAGCGAGGTCCAGGTGATCATGCCGGTCCGCACGGATCAGCGCCCGGAGCACGCGACCTCAGAGGTCGCGATCTCGCAGACGGTGATGACGCCGACGAGCAAGCCCTAGCGCGGGGCGCTCCTACGTCTTGCTCGGCAGGTACGCGCGCGGCAGCGCCCCGGCGAGGAACTGCTGCCGCCGCTTGCGACGACGCAGCCGGAACATGCCCGCGAGGGTGCCGAACCCGGCGAACACACCGACCGTCCCGATCAGCGGGCCGACGCCCAGGAACGGGAGCAGCATCGCGATCGTGGTGAGGATCCCCATCCCTGCAAGCACCGGCACCACGATGTCGCCCGCATAGCCTCGGATCCAGCTGTCGTACGCGCGCTCGCACTCGACGCACCAGCCTTGCTTACTGGCCGGTGCCTCCACGTGACAGCGCGTACACGCCATGAGCTGCAGCGTAGCAGGGGTTGTTCCGATGCGAAGCACCTGCTCCACCGTGGTGCAGCACACCTCCGACGCACCGGCGCACCACCGCGGAGTTGCCGCGGCACGTGCGCTGCAACATCCCGCGGTCATGGCGCAACCGAAGATGCACGTCGTCCGCGATGACACCCGGCCCTCGGAATCGCTGCCCGTGGAGCGCTACCAGCACGGCTGGCGCAGCGGCAAGCCCGTCGAGGATCCCGAGAAGCTCAAACGCTGGGGGTATATCGGCGCGAAGCCGAGCGAGTACCTGGTGTGCACGCGCAAGGGCGAGATCGTCCGGAAGCGCTCGGGTCAGGGCGTGCGGATCTTCAAGTGGCCTTCGGAGTCGGTCGCGATCGTCCCGACCACGCTGCAACGCATCGAGTTCACCGTCGACCAGATCACGCGCGAGCGGATCGGCGTGGAGATCTCGGGGATCGCCGTGTACCGGATCGCCGAGCCGGAGCTCGCGTTCCGCGTGCTCAACTTCACCTACGGCGAGGCCGCGAGCGAGAAGCTGGCTGCGACGCTGCGCGAGATGTTCGTGGGCGCCGCGCGAAGGCTGGTAGCGAGCCTCTCTCTCGACGAGTGCCTCACGCGTCGCAAGGAGACGATCGCGACGTTTCTGATGGAGGAGATCGCGCCGGTGGTCAGCGGCGAGGGCTCACCGGAGGACTCCACCACCCGTGGCTGGGGCGTGGTGATCGATACGATCGAGATCCAGCAGGTCCGGATCCAGAGCAGTGAGGTGTTCGCGCACCTCCAGGCGCCGTTTCGCGCCGAGATCGCCACCCGCGCCGAGCTCGCCGAGCTCGACCGTGCGCGCCAGGTCGCCGAGCGCCGCGCCGAGACGGAGCGCCTGAGCCAGGAAGCGCAGCTCGAGACCGTACGCGCCACGCGTGCACAGAAGGCGAAGACCGAAGCGGAGGCGACCGATGTCGAGACGCGCGAGGCCATGCGACAGGCGGAGATGCGCGCGTCCGCGGCCCGGCGCACCGCGGAGCTCGAGCGCGATCGCATGCTGCACCACATCCAGATCGCCGAGGAGCAGCGGCGCGCGAAGGCCGCGGCCGAGGTCGCGGCTCTCGAGGCCGAGGTCGCGCGCGCAGAGGCGACGCAGCGCACCTCGCAGCTCGACGTCGAGCACCATCGTGCGCTCGCGTGGCAGCGCCAGTCCGGGGAGCTCGAGCTGCGGCGCGCGCTCGCCGAGGTCGAGCTCGAGCTGAAGCGGCGCGACGGTGAGCAGCGCGATGTGGACAACCAGCTCGAGGCCGCGCACCAACGCCGCCTCGGCGAGATCGAGCAGCTGCTCGCCTCCGGCCGCGCACTCCGCGAGCTCGTCACCATCGGCCTGCCGCAGATCGCCGCGGCGCTGCAGCAGAACGTGGGGACGCTGCACTACACGCAGCTCGGTGGAGATCCGGCGGCCGGTCCGCTCGGCGCCGTGCCCGCCGCGTTCACGCAGCTGCTCGCGCTCGCGCAGAGCTTCGGGCTCGTGCTGCCGGCCAAGCCCTAGGTCGTCAGTTCTTGTTGTCGAACTTGATGCCCTGCTCGACCTCGCTGATCGCCTGCTTCGCGAGGCTGATCGCCTTCACGCGGTGACCACCCTTGTCGGCGGTGGCGCCCTCGAGAGAGGACACCGCGGACTTGAGGCTGTCGAGCGCGGCGTGCATCTTGGGCTGCGCGTCGGCGGCGGCTGTGTTGAGCGCGCCGTGCCCGATCGAGGTGGCGAGCATGGCGGCGAGGGCGAACGAGGTGAGCTTCCAGGGGTTGCGCATGGTGGTCGTGACCCAGGCGCCCCGCCGGAGGTTAAACCGAGGGAGATCAGGTCACGCGGACCGGCGGCGGCGCTTGCGGAGCAGCAGGAGGCCCACACCGAGCGCTCCTGCGCCGGCGGCGGCACCGCTCCCTGCCGCCTGGCAGCCACAGCCGTTCGCGCGCGGCTGCCGCACCGGCATGGGGAGCATCGAGCCCTTGCTCGCGAGCGTACCGATCTGGGGCGTGGCGGCGACCATCGACGCCAGCTCGAGCTTGCCGCGTGGCGCGAACGCCGTGTTCGTGGCGGGCGTGGCGATCTGCTGGCCGTTCGGTGGTCCGCCCCAGCGGCCGCGGTTCGGGCTCGCGCACGCGACCGCACCGGACCACGGATGCATGATCACGTAGCGGCCCTGGAAGTTGTTCGAGCCCGTCGTCGACACGTTGGTGTCGAGGGCGCCGTTCGCATCGGGCACGCCGCGCCCGCCGACGATCGGCTCGACCGCGCGGAACACGAGATCGTCCTTCAGGTCCTTGCCATAGCGCGCATGCAGGCGCGTGAGCGTGTAGTACGGGCTCGCGTCCTTGTACGTCGCACCGATGATGTCCGCGCCGAGGGTGGCGAGATCGTTGGCGTCGAGAACCGGGCCCGGGCAGGGATCGCAGCTCCCCGAGTCCCATGCGTATTCGGTGACCACCGCGTTCGGGACCTCCTCGAGGGTGTGATCGAACAGCGCCGCATAGAACTCGCCGAACCGCGTGCGCACCACATCGTGGACGGGGAGGTTGGTCGGGATCGTGACGTTCGGATGATTCGCGGCCTCGTAGCGCTGGTTCGGCGCGAGGATGTTCACGATCAGGTCCTGGGTGCCACTCGAGTTCGCGAGACCGAGGCGGATCGGCAGCGTGAAGTCGGCGCTGTCGTAGTAGAAGCGCAGCGGCGAGAGTGTCGCCTGGCCATTCGTGAATACGACCTTCTTCGGATCGACCTTCGCGACGAAGAACTTCATGCCCAGCTCGATGTACGGGCGGAGCAGCGGCGCGGCCCCCGTGGGGATCTCGTACTTGTTCGCGTGCAGCCAGCGCTCGAGGCCGGTGGACTCCTGCGCGGAGAGCACGACGATGTTGTACTCGCCGACGGAGAACTTCGCCTCGATCTTGACCTTGTAGTCCTTCTCGGAGGAGTCCGCCTCGTCCTCGTCCTCCCCCATGTCCGCCGACTTCTTGACGTTCGACCAGTCGTCACCGTCGTCGTAATCCGCCGCACACGGGTCGGCCTCCCAGTATTCAACGAGCCGGGGCGCACCGAGAACATCGACCTTCGCGAACACCTCGCGCGGCAGCGTCTTGACCTGCGGCTCCCGCACCACGACGGGCACGGGCACCACGAGCGCGAACTTCTCGGGCGGGCCCTGGTAGTTGTTCTGCATCGACAGGACCGTGGTCGTGCCGTGCCGGACGAGCACCACCTCCGTCGCGTTGTTGAACATCTGGGCGCCGGCACCGCCGACATAGAAGCCGCAGAACGCATGGGCGGTGACGGTGCTGCCGAGCACCGCGGCAACGCCGAGCGCGATCATCCGAGCTCGCATGTGAGATCTCCCCGTGGTCCTTCCCGAACGCACGACGTGCGCGTTCGATCTACGAGATCACCCAAGCACGCGGCGTTAGAACGTGTCCAGCAGCGAGAACACGTACAGCGTCGACTCGGGATTGAAGGCGAGCGTGCGCGAGCCGCCTGGCAGGTACAGCTCGTTCGCGATCACCGCGGCCTGCGTGCCTGCCCGCGCATCGGGCATGCTCGGCAGCGTGGCCCAGGTATCGCGCACGGGATCATATCGATCGACGGTCATCAGCGCCGCGGCATCCACGTCACCACCGGCGCACACGAGCTGACCGTACTGCACCCCGGAGGCACAGCCCCCGTGCCTCGACGGCATCGGGGACCGCGGCTGCCACGCGCTGGCTCCCACGGGCAGCGCCCAGACCTCGGTCGCCGCGCTGAACGCATCGAGACCGGCGAGCCCACCGGCGACGATCAGCGTGCCATCGGCCATGCGCATCGCCGCGGGGTGCGAGCGCGGCGCGGGCAGCGCCGGCAGCATCGCCCAGGTATCGGTGGAGAAGTCATAGTCGAGGCACGTCGCGAGCGCGCCCGTCGAGGAGGCACCGCCGAGCAGGTAGATGTGGGGAGGCGCCACCACCACGCCCGCCGCACCGCGCTCCTCGCCCGCCGGCATCGCGCGCAGCTGACGCCACTGAGCATTGACCTGATCGGTATCGAGCGCGTAGGTCTCGCCCTTCGCGATGAACTGCGCGGTGTCTTCTCCGCCGAGCAGGTACAGCGTGGCCGAGGCGGCGGCGAGGTTGACGTGGGTCCACGCGACGGGCGCCGGGTGAAGGGGCGACCAGGTCCCCATCACGGGATCGAACAGGATCACCTCGTTCGTGATCCGGAGCCCCTGCACCACGTTCTGATCGAACCCGCCGAGCACCACGAGGCGCTGCCCGATCGCCGCCACCCCCGGCTCGAGCCGCGGACCCGGCATTGCGGGACCTTCTCGCCACGGCACCGCTGGCGCATCGGGCGGCGAAGGCGGAGACGAGCACGCCACGCCGATCGTCAGCACGAGCACCGGGAGGCGAAGCACGCCGAAGCTTAGACCGAGTCGCGGTGCCTGCGGTCGAAAACGGTCGGGCCTGTCAGCTGCTTCTGCGGGTTCTTAGCGGGTCAACTGAGCTTCAACAGCTTGAAGGCATGCGCCCACTCGTTGCGGAGCAGGCCCGGCGCACACCACAGCTGGCACAGCGCCTCGATCGGACGCGCGCTCTCGACGCCACCCATGTCGGCGGCCTCCCAGCCGAACTGCTCCAGGAGCTTCGTAGCCTCGGCCTTCGCGGCGGGGTCGTTGCCGCAGATGAACATCGTGGCCATCGGCTTGAACGGCGGGTTGACCATGAACATGTTGCCGACGCTGTTGAACGCCTTCACGAACCTCGCCTGTGGCGCCTTCGCCTGCAGCCGCTCCATGAGCGATTCGTTCGCGTTCGTGAAGTAGCGGATCACGCCGTTGTCGGGCTTGCCCTCGGCGATCGGGTTGGTGGCGTCGAGAACGAGCTTGCCGGCGAGGTTCGCGAGCCCCGCCTGCTCGAGGGTTGCCTCGGCGCCGGAGCCTTTCACGGCGAGGACGATCACCTCGCCCCAGCTCGCCGCCTCGGCATACGAGCCGATCTGGGCGTCACCCTGCACGCCCGCCTTCCATGCTGCGAGCTTGTCCGGATCGCGCGAGGCGCGCATCACGGCGTGACCGTAGTGGAGGAAGCCCTTGGCGAGCGCCTCACCAACCTGACCTGAACCGAGAATCGCGATCTTCGTCATGCGTGCAACGATCGCACAGCTCGCGCGACTGTACGAACGCTGCACAACACGTAACGTTTTCGCGAAGCTCCACGGTTTCAGGTTTCGGCGGCGCGCGGAATTCGCTACGACTGCGCGCGAGGGAGGCCGAGATGATCAAGCGAGTGATTTCGATCGGGACGTTGATCTGCGCAGCAGCGTGCGCGAACACCGGGGCGAATGGCGGCGGTGGAGGCGATGACACGGCGGGTCCGGATGCGTCGACCGACGGCTCGTCGGGCGGTGACGGCGCGGTCGCGAATGCGAAGCCGATCATCTTCACGATCGTCCTCGAGAACAAGAACGACGAGAGCATCATCGGCTCTGCGAATGCGCCGTACCTCAACTCGCTGATCGCGCAGGGCGGCCTCGCGACCAACTACAAGGACACGATCCATCCGTCGCTCGGCAACTACCTCAACATGGTCAGCGGCGCGAACCAGTACCCCGGCGTGGTCGACATCGGCCCCGAGCAGTTCCCGTACTTCCCCTCGAGCGAGCAGCACCTCGGCTCGCAGCTCGTCGCGGCGAACATCCCGTGGCGCGCCTATCAGGAGAGCATGGGCACGCCGTGCAACCTGAGCACCGCCGGCAAGTACGCACCGAAGCACAACCCGTTCATCTACTTCACGGACATCCAGGACGCGCCGAACAACCTGTGCGCCACCGTCGATGTCGATTACTCGATGTTCGCGGCGGACCTCGCCTCGAACGCATACCGCTACATGTGGATCACGCCGAACCTCGACAACGATGGCCACGATCCGGCCAACGATCCGGCGCTCGGCTTGCGCAACGCCGACACGTGGATGTCGCACGAAGTGCCGAAGATCCTCGCGAGCGATGGGTTCAAGGCCAACGGGATCCTGTTCATCACGTGGGACGAGGATGAAGGCGCGAACAACGAGAAGATCCCGATGATCATCCTCTCGCCGCGCGTCAAGCAGGCGGGCATGACGGTGGACGTCGCGCTCACTCACTCGAGCTACCTCGCGACGATCGAGGATCTGCTCGGCCTGCCCCGGCTCGCCACCGTGACGAGCACGCCGAGCATGATGATGTTCTTCAATCCCTGAGACGCGCCGCGCCGGTCTTGACGTAGAAGCCCCAGTAGCCGATCTGGCGCCCATAGCGCCGAGCGATCGCCGCCTCGTCGATGGCGCGGCCGTAGATCATCGCGGCGTCCTCGGCGAACATCGTCACCGAAGGCACCTCGTCCATCCGGCCGAGCCCGCGCAACAGGATCGCGCCGGCCGAGAACGGACCGATGCCCTTGATCGAGAGCAAGGCGTCGCGGGCCTCCGCATAGGGTGCCTCGCGCAACGTGGCGAGGCCGATCGCCGCGACACCGCGCACGACGTTCGCGATCGTCTGCCCTTTCGGTGCGTGACGGATCGCGCGGCCGATCTCCTCGCCATCGAGCTCCGCGAGCGCGGCGAGCTCCGGCATCGCGCGCAGCGTGCGGCCGCCGACCTCCACCGGTACGCCGAAGCGATCGAGGAACAGGCGCTTCATCCGGCTCGCGCGGGTGATCGGCGAGCGCTGCATCATCACGCAGTAGACGCTGATCTCCTCGAGCGTCAGGAACCGCACGTGATGCAGCCCGTGGAGCCGCTCGATCAAGCGCGTGAACGGTGCGTCACCGCGGGCGGCCGCGTACAGCGCGCTCACGTCATCGTCTGCGCCGATCCAGTGAGCGGCATGCGCCGCCGCTGCGCTCGCATCTGCGGCGCGTGGCGTCTGGACCTCGAGTGCGGGACCACGCCGCCGGATCGTCAGCGGCACCGCGCGCCCTCCGATCGCCACCGCGGCGGTCACCGCATCGTCCTCGACGATGTACTCGCCCTGGCACGGCGGAAACCGCTTGATGAAGGTCAGGGTCTGGTCGAACGAGAACGGCTGGGTCGGGGTCAGGGTGGCTGGCATGCTCCCGTGTTACGCCCCCTCCGTGTCAGCCTTCTGTCAACTTTGACCAGGTGATGGCGGGTGTCCTCGCGGACGTGTCAGGATGTCGCGGCCGTGAAGCGGTTTGTGTTCCCGACGTTGACCGGTGCCGTGATCCTCGCGATCTGGTGGATCGCGTCGGCGACCGGCGCCTTCCCGATCGGCACGGTGCCGTCCCCGCCCGAGGTCGGCACGGCGTTCGGCCAGGAGATCGCGTCGGGGCGGCTGCTCGATGACGTGATCGCGTCACTGTACCGCGTGGCCTGGGGCTTCACCGCCGGGGTCCTCGCCGCCGTGCCACTCGGGCTCGTGATCGGGCGCTCGGTCGCCACGCGCGCGGCGCTGCTCCCGTGGATCAACTTCTTCCGGTCGCTGTCACCGATCGCGTGGATCCCGTTCGCGATCGTGTGGTTCGGCGTGGGTGATCCGCCCGCGATCTTCATCCTGTTCATCGCGGTGTTCTTCCAGATCACCCTCGCGACCTCCGCGGCCGTGGCCACCGTGCCGAAGATCTACTACCGGGTGGCCGAGGACATGGGGTTGTCCGACGCGGACCTCCTGTTCCGGATCACGCTGCCGGCGATCATGCCGCAGCTGGTGACCGCGCTGCGCGTGGCGATCGGCGTCGCTTGGATGGTCGTCGTCGCCGCGGAGATGATCGCGGTGCGCAGCGGCCTCGGCTTCTTGATCGTCGACGCCCGCAACGGTCTCCGGATGGATCTCGTGGTGTGCGGGATGATCACGATCGGCGCGATCGGCATCGGCCTCGACGTGCTGTTCGCGCGGCTGACCAAGATCCCGAGCGTGCGCTGGGGCTTCGAGCGATGAGCGCCTACCGCGAGTCGCCGATCACGGACGAGCCGATCCTCGCGCTCGACGGTGTGGGCTTCGACTATCCCAAGCTGACGGTGATCGACGGGCTCGACCTGAAGGTGGCCAAGCACGAGCTCGTGGTCTGCGTGGGCCCTTCGGGCTGCGGGAAATCGACGTTGCTGTCGCTGCTCGGCGGGCACCTCGTGCCCACGCGCGGCACCGTGGTCCGCAACGGTCAGAGCCGGACGATCTACCAGGACGGCGGCCTGTTCCCGTGGCTCACCGTGCGCGAGAACATCGCGGGCGGCCTCCCCCGCGACACCGCGCCCGACGCGCGTGACAAGAAGATCGCGGAGTGGCTCGAGATCACGCGGCTCGCCGAGTTCTCGGGCAGCTATCCCCACCAGCTCTCGGGCGGCATGCGGCAGCGCGTGGAGCTCGCGCGCGCCCTCGCCGCGGAGACCGACATCCTGTTGCTCGACGAGCCGTTCAGCGCACTCGACTATCAATCGCGCACCCGGATGCGGCGCGAGCTGGTGTCCACACTGGCGGATCGCCCGCGCACCGTGGTGTTCGTCACCCACGACATCGAGGAGGCCGTTCAGATCGCGGATCGCGTGCTCGTCCTCGGGAGCCGCCCCACGCACGTGCGCCGCGTCCTCGAGCTACCGGCCGGGCGCTCGCGCACACCCGCTTCTCCTGGCGTGGCGGAGGCGGAGCAGGCCATCATGGACGAGCTCGGATTGTCATGACGTACAAGCTCCGCATCAGCCTCGTGACCGTGGTCGCCCTCGTCGCCTTGACGGTGCTGCACAAGAAGCCATGGCAGGGCACCAACGAGGCGGCCGCCGCCGAGCTCGCGGTGGGCTTTCTGCCGGTCACCTGTCACCTGACCTGCCCGGTCACGGACTTCGCCACCAAGTCCACCACCACCGGCACGCGGTTCCAGTCGCAGCGGTTCACCGAGTTCCCCACCGTCGTCGAGGCGCTGAAGGCGCGGAAGATCGAGGCGACGTTCCTGCTCGCGCCCCTCGCCATGGTGCTGCGCGAGCAAGGCGTGCCGATCCACATCGTCTATCTCGGGCATCGCGATGGGTCCACCGTGATCGTCGCGAAGGACTCGCCTGCGAAGTCGATCCGCGATCTCCGAGGGAAGACGTTCGCCCGCCCGAGCAAGTACTCGAACCAGTACCTCGTGATCACCAAGCTGATGGAGGACGAGGGCATGCAGCCCGGCGACATCAACTTCGTCGATCTGCCGCCGCCCGACATGCCGTCCGCGCTCGCCGCCGGCGCGATCGATGCGTACTTCGTGGGCGAGCCCCACGCCGCGAAGGCGCAGCTCAACGGCACCGGTCGCGTGCTGTACTTCGCGAAGGACATCTGGCCGCACTTCGTGTCGTGCGTCCTCGTCGTGCGCGACGAGCTGATCCAGGAGCACCCGGAGATCGTGCGCGATCTGGTGCGCGGGATCGCCGAGAGCGGCGAGTGGGCCGAGCAGCACCGGATGGAGGCCGCGAAGGTCGCCGCCCCGTACTTCCGGCAGGACCAGAAGCTCCTCGAGTTCGTGCTGACCCAGCCCACCGATCGCGTGAGCTATCGGATGCTGACGCCGACCGACGACGACATGAAGCAGATCATGAAGTACGCGATCAAGGCTGGGATCTTGAAGCGCGAGATCGACATCAGCGATCTCGTCGATCGCCGCTTCATCCCCGATCACATCGACGCGGCGAAGATCACCGCGAACTGATCAGGGCTTCGGCTCGATCGGCGGATAGGCGCCACCACCGAGCGAGGGCAGTCCGCCACCGCCGGAGCCCGAGGTGGTCGTTGTGGTCGGGGCTGCAGCAGCAGCAGCCGGTGCTGCGGTGGCCGTGGACGTGGCGGCGACGCCCGTCCCGGTCCCGGTCCCGGTATCGCCGCCGGGCAGGATGAACTTCCCGAACCGCCAGCCGATCACCGCCCATGCGGTGCCATAGACCAGCACCATCGCACCAGCCACGCGACCCACCTCACCCGAGCTGCCCTTCGCGAACATCGCCTGGAACGCGAGCACGAGCGCGATGAACCCGAGCAGCCCGGTGACGATCAGGTTGTAGCCGGCGAACAGGCGCTTCACGCCCGAGACCTGCGCGTCGTTCGTGCGGCGGAGCAGCGAGAGGTGCGCGGCCTGCACGAGCGCGGCGGGCACGATCATGCCCATGGCGACGCGATAGAACACGCTCTTCATCTCCGAGGGTGCGCTCGAGATCATCGCCCACACCAGGATCGCCACGCCGGCGAGCCCGAGCTGGAACGCGCTGATCGCGAAGTAGTGGAGCGCGACCTTGAGGCCGAGGTGACGATCGACGTCGGGATCCTTGTGCGCACGCCAGCGTGCGATGACGTACAGCACGATCGGCACGAAGATCGTGAGGGTGATCAGCATGGTCACGATCGCCATCATCGGACCGGCGAGTGCACGGAGCATGAAGAACCCGGAGTCGAAGTCGTCCATGCCGTCACGGTACGCGGTTTCCCGCAGCGCTTTCCACACCGTCGCGCGTAGGATCTGGGAACCCCATGAAGCTCCTGCCCGCCGTGGTCGTCGCCGTGTCGCTCGGGTCGCTGCGCCTCGCCGCCGCGGACTGCATGATGGTCGAGCTCCGCGTGGATTCGTTCCAGCGGGACGTGGTGCTGCTCGGGACCTACGAGGACCTGCTCGGGCACCACGCCTCGTACTACGTCGATGCCCGCTCCGGCGTGATCGTCGGCCCGGTCGACCACGAAGGCTGGCCGGAGAAGCCCGCGGCGCTCCGCAAGTTGCCCACGTCGCTTCCGATCGGGACCGCCGGCACGCTGACGGTGCGCGCACGCGTGCAGAAGGCACAGAAGGAGACCACGAGCGGCTGGTTCGAGAGCTTCCGCCCCCGTGGCCCCAAGGCCGAGATGCCGGCCACGATCGCGCGGATCTCGGACCCGTTCGCGCTCGGGCTGCTCGCGCCCGCGTTCCCCGCGGCGGAGGCGAAGGTCGATGTGCTCCGTCAGGATCCCGCCAGGCGCGACGAGCTCGGTCTCGCGGCGCAGGGGATGCTGTATGCGGCGAAGGGTGCGCGCGCGCAGACCTTGCTCGGCAGTATCGCGCTGCGTGACCTGACCGGGGCGCGCCTCGATCGCCTCGCGACGTTTCGAGATGGCGGACTGCCCGCCCTTGCCGCGCTGGCTCCCGAGAAGTCCAAGTCCGACTGGACCGACTTTCTGCCCGAGCTCGCCGCGGCCTGGGCGAGCAAGCGCGAGCCGATCACCGTGATCGATGATCTGCTGCTCGGCGGCTTCACGCCGCGGTTTCCCGCCGACGTGGACCCAGACTTCGGGATGATGCGCCATCACTGTGGCCCGTCCCGCGAGGAGATGCGCGGACCGTTTGGTGGTCCGCACGAGATCGATGCCGGCACCGTGCGCGATCTGCTGCGCGCGAAGGAGCCGTTGTTCGCCGCCAAGGTGGAGGCGGGCTTCACGGGCGCGTTCGCGGCGTTCGATCAGTTCGTGGTCGGGGTCCGCGGCAAGCTCGTCCTCGTCACGGGCGGGGGAACCGATTCGGTGATGGCGCTCACGGTGACCCGACCCGTGGGCATCGGAGCGAAGCTCCGGTTCGTCTCGCGAAGCCGGAACGGCACGAACGGCGCTACCGGCGTGGTGTTCACCCCTCCGCACCTCAACTTCAACAGCTCGGCGATCACGTTCGTCGGCGTGGCCACCAAGCTCGACATCGCGGCGCAGCGAGACGTGCCCGGGATGATCGCGGCGTTGAAGGCGCACGCCACGTCGGGGCACCTGCCGATCAACGCGGGCACCGCGCTGGCGCTGTTGTTCGAGCAGGCGGATGCGGTCCCGGGCTGGACGCTCGCCGACGCACGGGCCTTCGCGTGGACCTTGCCCGGCAACAGCTACCAGACACCGCAGCAGTGGCAGCAGGCGTGGAGCGAGATCCTGGCCGCGGCGATCATGATGGCCAGCGACGACAAGCTCGCCGGGGAGATCGAGGCCGCGCTCCCGACGATCGTCGCGAAGTTCGCGCAGGGCCCTGCCGGCAAGACCACCGTCGTTCCTGCCGAGCTCGTGCGGAGGTTCGCGATCGACCTCGCACCGCACGTGGTCGCGCGGCGCCTGCTGGCGAACGACCTCGCCGGTGCCGCCCGCTTCGTCAACCTCGCGAACGGACCACTCAAGGCGATCGCCGGCACCACGCGCCTGACCCCGGAGGGCGCGCGGGACGGGAACTACCAGACCCGGATCAAGGTCCTCGAGGTGCTGGTGGCCGCGCTCGGCGGGGCCAAGGTCCGGCCACCGTCCGATGGAGACCGGACCTTCGGGATGGACCTGTTCGCGATGATGATGCGGCCGTACGTGACCCCGGAGACCTGGACCAAGGCCCTGGTCTCCGCCGGGTATTCGCCCCGGCGCTGATCTCGGGAACCGATCCGCCGCGGCGCATGTCTCACCTCCCATGCGTCCCTGGCTCGTGGCCGCTGCCTTGCTGATCGGCGGCGCGGCGCACGCCTGGACGCGCACGACCGCGAACATGGAGATCGCGCCGGCGGTGATCCACGCCAAGCTCGAAGGATCGATCGCCACGCTCACCGCGCGGTTCGTGATCCCCGTCGAGAAGCAGATGTACGGGTCGCACTATGCGGGCATCGAGCTCCCGCGGATGGGGCTGGTGACCGCCGCCATGGTGACCGCCAAGGGCGTGACCCTCCCTCTCTCCATGCTCGCGGCGGAGGAGGCGGAGACCCGGTTCGGCGCCCTCGCCGCCGACACCGACGAGGCCAAGCCAGGTGTCTCGCTGGCCTCTGCCGTGATGATCAGCGGTGGCCCCGGTGGTGCGCAGGTCAGCCTCGCCTCGCCGCACTCCGGTGTGGTGACGATCGAGCTCACGATCGCGGCGCCGACCTGCTTCTACCGCGATGCGCGCTACCTCCAGGTGCCCGCGACGTGGCTCAAGGTCGCCGACTTCTCGCTGCGCCGGCCCACGCCGAAGACCGAGGAGCTCGACGCCGAGTGCGGCGCTCTGCCGGCGGATGGTCACGATGGAGCGGTGGCGTGGATCGGCTTCCCCGCCCCGGAGCTCGCCAAGCGCCCCCCCGGCGGGCGGATCGGTGCGTTCGCCGGGCGGATCGCTCTCGGCGAAGAGCACCTCACGCGGGTCGAGATCGATCTCGCCGGCGTGCTGAGTGAGGTCCCACGCGATCTGGTCACCGTGATCCTCGTCGATGGCTCGCGCTCGATGAGCACCGACGACCTCGAAGCACAGCGCCAGCTCGTGGCCTCCTATCTGCGCAAAGCCCCGGAGAGCCGCGTGCAGGTGGTGGCGTACGCGCGGCGCGCTCGCGCCCTGCTGCCGGGCTGGACCACGGCGTCACAGGCCGCGGGCCGCGTCGATCGCGAGCTGCGCAGCCTCGCACAGCGCAACGGCTCGAACTTCGATGCCGGGCTCGCCGAGGCGGCGACCTGGCTCGATCGGATCGAGGGCACCAAGCGGGTCGTCCTCGTCACCGACGAGCGGATGGCGGAGCGCCTGTCGGAGACCTCGCCGGTGAACCTGCGCCGCTTGCTCCCCAGCCAGACCTTGGTGCACGTGGTGGCCCTCGGCGGCCTCGGCCAGCCCGCGCGTGACGAGGACGCGCTGCTCGCACCGCTCGCCGCATCGACGGACGGCATGGCGGTGCGCACCGGTGCGGTCAAGGCCCCGGAGCTGATCGACGCGACGCTGCTGGTGCGACCGATCTCGCTCGATCACATCACGGTCAAGGCACCGGGCTGGACCCAGATCGCGCCCACGCAACAGCCTGCATGTGGTGACGAGGTCGACAAGCTCCTCGCGGAGGGCAGCTCGTGCACGTGGTGGGGTGAGGGCGATGCCTCCGCGGGGCCGATCGTCGTCGAGGGGCTACTGTGGGGGAAGCGGACGCAGCGCATGCTCCGCCCGGATTCCAGCCGCGCGCGTGAGCTCGCGCGCGAGCTCTCCGCGCTGGGGACTCTCGACGAACCCATGCTCGAGCGCGTCAACATGCTTGCCCGTGCGGTGAACGCGAAGTGGTCGCTGTACGCGCAGTGGGGTGGCGGAGGGCTGTACTCGGCGGGGTTCGGGTTCGGGCTGGCCGGCGGTGGCAGCGGCTGCTGCTGCTGCGGGATCGGCGACATCGGCCGCGGCACCCACACCGCCAGCGTCTGGATCCCGCCCGATCTCGCAGCTCAGCTCCGGCCCCTCCTCGCCGCGTGTCACGTCGAGACCACCAGCATCAACGCGACCCTCGAGATGACCCTCGTCGAGATCGTCAACGTGACGGTGTTGATCAGCCGGCCTGCCGACGTCTCGCCCTCGCTCGCTCGCCAGCAGCAACAGTGCGTGGAGGATGCGCTGTGGGACGCGACCCCGATGCTGACGCAGGTCGTGCCCCACCACACCTACGACGTCGCGCTGCCCGCGCTCCCCGCGTCCCGTTGACGTGGAAGGGTGCGGGCTCGTTGCAGATCGTCGCTGACCCATCCGTACGTTCTCGGAGTTCAAAGCAAGGAAGCCAGGAACCTAGGTCGGAAGGCTTTTCCTAAGAGTCCCTCCCCCCCCCCCCCCCCCCTTTTTTTTTTCCCCCCCCCCGGGGCCCCCCCGGGTCATCGAGCGTCGCGAGTCCTGATCACCAACGCACGACTGCCAGAGCATTGTCAGGTGCGGCGCAGGCTGCGCCAGGTGGCGAGCGCCCACGGCTCGTCGGTGCGCGCGCCTTTGCAGGTCAGGATCGCGATCTCCGGCGTCGCGGCCATCAGGCCGTGGATGATGTGCACGTCACCCTCGTCGTAGGCCTCGGCGCGCCCGTGCCGCTCCGGATCGGCGATCCGCTCGATCACGGGATGCTGTGCAGGCGCGATCGCGAGCAGCGCTTCGGAGTCTTGCTCGCCCGCAGTGGTCAGGCAGGTCAGCTCGACCATGCGATCACCATCGGTGGCCCAGTACCGCTCGTCCTCCCACGATCCCACGAACGCGCCTGGCAGCTCGAACATCCAGCCGGAGTCGAGCGCGACCTCGATGGGATGGCGGCGATAGCCGAGCACGGATCGGAGAGGGCCCGCGCGCTCGCGCAGGTCCGCGGCGCGTGCCTCCTCGCCGAGGCACTCGAGGAGCTCCACCCACTCGGCCACCGGCAGCTCGAGCTCCCGGTTCGCCTTGCGCGCGGCCTTGAGGTTCCGATCGACCCCGGTCATCAGCGCGCGCTCCTCGGCATCGAGCGGCTCGCGCCACGGCACCTCGAGCGACATCGCGAGCAACGCACACGAGCGTTCGTGCTGTCCCGGCCCATCATCCCACCACGCGAACGCATCGGCGCCTCGTGCGGGATCCGCGATCACCGCATCGCGCCACGCCGCATCGCGCGGCCCCATCGAGGTCAGGACGGCCGCATCGATCTTGAACTGGAGCTCCGCGGGAAGGCCGATCCGTGTGACGCCCGCCGCGAGCTCGGCCGCGAGCCATGCCGCCATCGCCGTCCGCGGATCCGGTTGGTCATCGGCCCACGTGAAGTCGAGCTCCTCCAGCACCGGGGCGAGGCGCGCCAGGATGTCGGCGTGATAGCCAGGCCCGACCGCGCTGGTCTCGCCGCTGACCTCGAGATCCCCATCCGGCAGCACGACGATCCGTACAGGTCCCGCCGCCGGATGAAGGTCGAGGGTCACCCGCTTGGCCGACGTATCGCGGACCGCATCCCCGAGCATCCGCCGGGCGATCCGGCCGAGCCGGTCACCGACCTCGCGGGCATCCGGAGCGCGGCCGATCAGCGCCCGCAGCCCTCCCTTGGCCTTCCGTGACCGCGCTCGCCGGGATAGCCCGAAGCCCACGACCCGAATCTTCGTGAATTGTTAGGCGAAGTTCCATAGGGAGATCCGCCCCGTTCACCCGTATCATTCACACATGCCCGCCAAAGACCGCGCCGAGGACGAGCACGAGCTGCGGGCACCCGCGGCCGTGGCTCCGGAGAGCCACGAGCTGGGCGCGGGACAGATCCAGTCCGAAGGCGAGGTCCCCGCCGTGCACCGAGGTGGTGGAACGCCGGCCACTGCCACGGCCTCGCAGCTCGCGTTCGAGGGCGGGAAGTCGGACTCGAGCTCGATCGATCACGGCGTGTTCCAGCCCGAGGAGTACAAGCACGCGTGCGAGGCGGCCGGCCAGGACGCCAAGTGGAAGGAGATGTACCGCAACGGCCACACCAAGGCCGATGCGTGGTCGCACTCCCCCAAGACGGGCATGAAGTTCGATCTCAAGAAGGGTCACAGCGCGTCGGAGGCGTTGAAGGCCTGGTTCCGTGGCCCCACGATCGCCGACTTCCGCACGATCGCCGTCGCGGAGCAGCTCGACGAGCTGCGCGACGATCTCGGCGATTCCAAGTTCGACGAGCTGTTCGGCTCGGAGAACGCAGCGCAGGACAAGCTGATCCCCGGTGGTCAGCGCCTCCAGATCTCCGCCGCCATGTACACCACGCCGTTCATCGATCAGATGAAGGCCGTGGCCAACCGCGACGACGACAAGATCAACCGGCCCGACGCCGAGACCCCGCGGGCGGCCACCCCTCCGAGCGAAGAGAAGAAGGCACGCCCGGGCAAGAACGCCCAGGCCAAGCACGATTCGAAGCACGACCAGGACAACGACCTCGCGAACAAGCAAGAGCTCGGGTTCGGGCGCGAAGACCTCCAGCGCGCGTAGCCGTGCGATAGTTGCGGCATGGCCGAGGCCGAGCCGTACATCGACGTCGCGTCCCATCTGCGCGACGAGCTTCGCCGTGCCTGGCTTCGGGTCGAGTATCAGATCCGACTGGGCTGGACGCGGACGCCCGGAGCGCAGCCGCTCCCCACGGATGACGTCGTCGCGCCCTCGGACATGGGGCGGTTGTTCGCGGCGGCACGCGGCGAGCTCACCTCGGGCGACGAGGCAGGCGCGTCGATCGTGCTCGAGCGCTACCTGACCGCGCACCGCGAGACCGAAGCGCGAATCCAGGCCACGATCCGCGCGGGCCTGCGCTCTCCGCTCGTCGACATGATCCGCGTGTTCGAGCTGACGCCGCGCCAGTGGGCCACGCTCATGTACGCCCTCCTGCCCGAGGCCGATCCGAACCTCGTGCAGGGCTATCGCTACCTCGCCCGCGATCCGAGCTGCCGCGGTCTCGATGGCCGCCTGCTCGCGCAGCTGGTGTACGACACGCCCGATTCTCGCTCGCTGATGGCGCGCGATCTCTCACCGAGCTCGCCGCTCATCCGGTTCCAGCTGCTCGAGTTCGCGCCCGCCGAATCGGTGATGTACCGGCGGATGCGGGCGGCGACCCGGCTGGTCTATCTCCTCGATGGCACGCGCGTCGCGCTCGATCCCGATCTCGCGGAGATCGCGGAGCTGCGGAGCGGCGCCGTCGCCGGCGCGTTCCCCGCCGTGACGATCGATCGCGCCACCTCCGCGATGCACTCGAACGAGGTCGTGCTGTGCGTGCAGGGCCAGCGCGGGCTCGGCAAGAAGCTGCTCCTGCAGCAGGCCTCGGCGCACTGGAACAAGCGCATGCTGCTGATCGATGCACGGCGCCTGCAGCAGGTGCCGCTGTCCTCGCAGCTCGGGTTGATCCGCGCGCTGATCCGCGAGCTCCGCCTGCTCGATGCGCTGCCCGTGTTCGTCGATATCGACGACGCCGTGAACCTCGAGGCCGACAAGGACGAGCTGCCCGGGTACTTCCAGACGCTCGTCGACGAGTGGGGCGGCCCGGTGGCGATCACGATCAACCGAGAGCGGATGCCGCGGATCCACCAGCGGCCGATCGTGCACCTCACGCTCGAGGTCCCGGCGCTCCAGGTGCGCACCACGATGTGGCAGCAGGTGGTGCCCTCGCTGACCGCCATCGAGGCGGAGAGCCTGTCGGGGCGATTCGCGATCCCCGGCGGCATCATCGTCGCCGCAGCTCAGGCCGCCACCGCGGGCCGGATGCCCGATTCTGGACCGCCGGAGGGCGAGGATCTCGCGCGCGCCGTGGCCGGGCAGCTCCACCAGCGGATCTCGCGCCTCGGCAAGAAGCTGCCCGCGCCGTTCGATCTGGACGATCTGATCGTCGACGACGACACCCGCGCCGCGCTGCTCGAGATCACGGCGGCCGCCAGCCAGCGCCGCAGGATCCGCGATCAGTTCAAGCTGCGCGGGGCGCAGGGAATCAGCGTGCTGTTCTCGGGGCACCCGGGCGTGGGCAAGACGATGTCGGGCACCGTGCTCGCGAAGCGGCTCGGTCTCGATATCTACGAGATCGATCTCTCGCAGGTCGTGTCGAAGTGGCTCGGTGAGACCGAGAAGAACCTCAGCGACGTGTTCGATGCCGCGGAGCCCGGTCACGTGGTGCTCCTGTTCAACGAGGCGGACTCGCTGTTCGGCAAGCGCACGAGTGACGTCAAGAGCAGCAACGATCGCTACGCCAACCTCGAGACCAACTACTTGCTCGCTCGGCTGGAGAGGTTTGGCGGGCTCGCGATCCTGACCACGAACCTGACCTCGGCGATCGATCAGGCGTTCAAGCGCCGGTTCACGTACGACGTGTTCTTCAGCTTCCCGAGCCCCGAGATGCGCGCCGAGCTGTGGCGGCGCACGCTGCCCGAGCGCGCACGGTCGGCCGAGATCAACTACGAGGCGCTGTCGGAGAACTACGAGCTCTCCGGCGGCTTCATCAAGGTCGCGTGCGAGCGTGCGGCGTACGTGGCCGGAGCGAACAACGTGGAGATCGACGACACGCTCCTGCGCGCCACGATCGAGCGGATGTATCGCGAGCGCGGCAAGGTCAGCACGGCCGGCCGCCTCGAGTAGCGGCGCCCGCAGCGACGACGCGGAGCGGTTGCCACCTCGTGCCACCTGGTGGACCTCCATCGCTGAACCACCAGTCCAGCCCGTAAGGGTGCATGGCGACACGAGGCACACCCCGGCATCCCGCTCGCATCTTCCGGCAGCATGGTGCTCGCGCTCCTCGCCGTGATCCCGCTCCTGGTGCTGGTCTACCTGCTGTTCTACGGCGGCTTCAGCGGCCCGGTCGACTGGCTGATGCGGACGCAGCGCCACCTCCGCCGCGATCGCAAGGTCGTGGCGCTGACGTTCGACGATGGTCCAGATCCGGTGCGGACGCCGGCCCTGCTCGACGTCCTCGCCGAGGCGAACGCACCAGCGACGTTCTTCCTGCTCGGTGATGCGGTCGAGATGCACCCCGACGTGGTCACGCGGATGGCGGCCGAAGGGCACGAGCTCGGCAACCACACGTACTGCCATCGCTACCTCCCGCTCGCGCGCTCGCGGAGCGTGGAGCGCGAGCTCGCGAGGACCGATGCCGCGATCACCCAGGCGACGGGACAGGTCCCGATGGTGGCGCGCCCGCCGTGGGGTGGCCGCTCGCCGTGGACGGTCCGCGCCTTTGCCCGGCTCGCGAAGCGGCTCGTGCTGTGGGACGTCAACAGCTATGACTGGAAGGGCAAGCCCGCCGACGAGGTCGTCGCGCGTGTCCTCGAGCGGACCCGCCCGGGCAGCATCATCTTGATGCACGAGGCACGCGAGGGCGGTGAGGTCACGATCGAGGCGGTGCGCCGGCTGATCCCGGCGCTGCGTGCGCGTGGTTATCAGCTCGTGACCGTCAGCGGCGCGCTGTCGCCGAGCCGCGCGTGACCCAGCGGCGCGCTGTCGCTACGCGGCCGGTGTCGCGCGGAGATGAGCGATCACCGGACCGTGGTCGCTCGTCCCGACATCGCGATAGTGCTTGGCGGTGACGGTCTCGTCGACGAGCGCGCGGTGCGCGGCGATGTAATCGAGGCGCCAGCCGATGTTGCGCTCGCGCATGTTGCGCCATGGCGCCCACCACGTGAACAGGCGATCGTTGTCGGGCTCGACGTGCCGCCCGACGTCGACGAGTTCGTGCGCGAGCAGCTGCTCGATCAGCTCGCGCTCCTCGGGCAACTGGCCGATCACCTGCTTGCGCAGCACCGGGTGAACGTCGACGAACGTGCGCGCGACGTTGTAGTCGCCGCACAACACGAGGTGCTTGCCCTCCGCGGCGAGCTCGCCCGCCCACGCCACGAGCTCGCGCAGAAACGTCATCTTCACGGCGAAGTCCTTGCCGCCGTTCGGGACGTAGACACTGGCGAACACGAGGGTCCCGACCTCGGCCACCACGATCCGATGCTCGAGATCGAAGGGCGGAGACGTGAACACCGGTGCGGCCGCGAACACCTTGGTCCGCAGGAGTAACGCCACCCCCGAGTAGCCACCCGCGCCGTGGAAGTGCACGTGATAGCCGGCGAGCTGCGCGATCGGCTCGGGGACCTGCTCCGGGCCTGCCTTGATCTCCTGGAGGCAGATCACGTCTGGCTCCTCGCGGTCGATCCAGTGAAGGAGCTGCGACGACCGAGCGCGGATCCCGTTGACGTTCCAGGTCGCGACCTTCACGGCACCTCCTGATACCACGCGTGTTGGCTGAACTACTTGGTTTTCCAGGGCGTTCTCCGAGAATAAAAACAAACGTTTGTTTTCTTTTGGTGGCGCTGATATCTCTGCAGGCGTGACGAAGCGAGCCACCAAGCCGAGCGCGGACGGGATCCTCGATGCCGCGGAGCGCGTGCTCGCCGAGCAGCCGTATGCCGACGTCTCGCTGCGCACGCTGATGTCCGCGGCGCAGGTCTCGACCACCGCGTTCTACGCGCGGTTCGATTCGAAGGAGGCGGTGGTCGCGGCCCTGACCGCGCGGCTGTTCGCCGAACTGCACCAGGGCGCGCCGAGCGTGCTCGATGGGGCACGGGATCTCGAGACCGGCATCGAGCGCGGCGTAGATCTGCTGTGCGAGCGGTTCGCGCGACGCAAGCCGCTCGTCCGCCTGATCCTCGCGGAGGCAGGGGGCGCCCCGGCGGCGATGGAGGCGCGCCAGATCGAGTACCACCTGCTCGCCGCGTTCCTCGCGATGCGGATCGGCGCGCTCAAGAAGCTCAAGATCGCGGACCCGCAGGCGCTCGCGTGGGCGCTGATCGGCGCCCTCGAGATCCAGATCGTGCGCTGGGCCGTGTGGAACGAGATCGATCTCCCAACCCTGCGCGCGCAGCTGATCTCGGTGGCGCGCGCCATCCTCCCGCGAACGGGGACACCATGAAGCGAGCCAGTGTCTGTGCCCTCCTGCTCCTCGGCGCGTGCGGCGATGCGCAGCCCGTGACGGTGACCATGACCATCACCGGTGCCGCACCCGCGTACGGCTCCGCACCGTTCCCGACGGACGCCGTCCGCGACGGCGATCACCTCGGTGTGATCGAGGGGCTGGATGCGATCGTCGCGCATCACGCCGATCTGGTCGCCACGCACCTGGCTACGCTCGATGGCTTCGGCGTGCGGCCCCTGGTCGAGTTCTTCATCGACGGGGAGCTCTCCCTCGACGACGTCCCCGCCGAGGCCGCCGGCCTCGTCGACGTGGATCCGGCCTCGCCCGAGCGCGGACGCACCGTGGCCATGGACTGGCGCTACGACGCGGACAGGCACGTGCTCGCCGGATCGCTCGCCACCGGTGTGCCGCTGCGCGAAGGCACGCGCTACGCCGCCTACGTCACCACCGAGATCGGCGCGGCGCCGCTTCGCGATCTCGATGCGGTCCCCGCGCGCTGGCAGACCACCGCCGATGCGGTCACCGAGCTTCACCGCACGGATCTCGCGGGGCTCGCCGTGTTCACCACCGAGCACGCGAGCGCGCCGCTCTTGACCGCCGCCGCTCTCCAGTCAGCCGCCGCGCCACCCGAGCTCGCGTTCGAGCGCCCGGAGATCATCTTCGCCGGCACCACGGCGCTCGATCGCGTCCTCGGCCAGGCGACGCGTGCCACCAGCGGCCCACGCGCCGGCCTCGAGCGCTGGGGCAACGACAACCCCACCGGCATCGCCCACGATCACGTCGGGGTCGTCGGCACCGGCACGATCTCGGTGGTGCGGTTCCGCAACGACGATACGCACACCGATGGCCCCGAGGACGAGACGTTTGCCCCCGACGCCCGGATCCGCGCCGTCGAGCGGATCCCGATCACGTTCATCCTGCCCGCGGCGCCACCTCCCGAGACCGGCTATCCCGTGGTGATCTACGGCCACGGCCTGGGCGCCGGCCGCGATCAGCTGCTGTCGTTCGCCGAGCCACTGACCGCGCGGGGCTTCGCGATCGTTGGCATCGACATGGTCGGTCACGGCTCTCGCTACAACCCCGAGGACAACGTCGCGAACATGGCGGCGCAGCTGACGGCGTTCTCTGGCGTGGCGACCGGGCCCGATGGGTTCGGCGATCGCACCGGGCTCGGCTCGACGTTCGACTTCTTCGAAGGCTTCCTCGGCATCGCCGCGGTCCGCGATGGCATCCGGCAGTCCGCGCTCGATCTGTGTCGGGTCTCGCAGCTCCTGCATCGCACGGATCTCGATCTCTCCGCGCTCGCTGGCCCAGGTGGGATCCCGAAGCTCGATGTCACGCACGTCGCATATCTCGGCGAATCGTTCGGCACGGTGGTGGGGACCGTGTTCGCTGCGCTCGAGCCGCAGATCGATCTCTACGTCCTCGATGTGCCGGGCGGCGGCATCCTCGACAAGCTCCTGACCTCGAGCGCCGAGATCGGCGCCCTCGCGCTGCCGTTCATCGAGACCATCTACAGCCCGAAGCAGAAGCTCGATCGCTGGAGCCCGCTGATCGGTCTCATGCAGTCCGTGATCGACGGCGCGGATCCTCTGACCTATGCGCCGCACGTGCTGCACGATCGATTCGAGATCGCGGGCTCCGTGCTCGGACCACGCAGCGTGGTCGCGATCGAGGTCGTCGGCGATCAGGTCCTGTCCAACGTCGGGACCACGGCCCTCGCGCAGGCGTTCGGCCTCGACCTCCTCGCACCCCACCTCGAACCGCCGCCCGGCCTCGCGACGATCGCCTCACCCGCCGCGGCCAACCGCGCGGGCCAGACCGCCGTGCTCGTCCAGTACGCGCCCGCCACGCATGGGGCGAACTGGAGCAGCGAGCACGGCACGCTCCGCTACGAACCCGAACCTGACCCCACGGGCGACGTTCCGTTCCGGCTGCTCGCGGATCCGATCACGATCGAGAATCCGATCTACGAGACGCTCGAGCAGGTGCTCGAGATCCTCGACACGCACCAGGCGGGCGAGGCGCCACGCGTGCGGATGACCAAGGCCCCGGTGGCCGACTTCGACGGCGATGGCCGCCCCGATGTCTCGGACCCAGCACCGCGCGATCCGACGCGCTGAAGCGCGGGCGCCCGTCTGACCAGGCCCAGTGATGCCACCCGCGTTTCTCCCGGCCCAGGCCGGGGGGCCCGGACCCCGGGTCGTAGAGCCTTTGGGCAGGAGAGAGCCATCACCGTGCAAGCGCTGTTGTGCGTTCACTCCGGCGCCACGAGATCCATCACCTGCCTGCGCCCTGTTCCTCTTTCACCGGTCGCGCCACAAGTCCGGTCCCCCCCCCCCCCCCCCCCCCCCCCCCCCCCCCCCCCCCCCCCCGCCCCCGGGCCCCCCGGGGGGCCGCCGCAGGGCAAACGGACGCGACCGTCCCGGCGATCCTTCGTTGCCGAAGATCAAACCACGGAAGCTAGGAACCAAGGTCGGAAGATCTTTGTGTCGGAGCTGGCCTGGCCCCGATTCGGTGGACGGGGTCAGGTGGCGAGAGCTCGTCGAGAGGTCGGGGAAGCCGCAGAGAGCGCAGAGAGCGCAGAGCACTGAGGAAGAGGTTCCAGTCACACGTCTCCATCACCGTGCAAGCGCTGTTGCGCGTTCACTCCGGCGCCACGAGTCGGGTGGAGAAATCCTCTTCCTGGCTTCCTGGTTTCCTGGCTTTGAACTCCGGGCTCCGGCCACACAACTGCCGCTCGCGGAGCGGAGCGCGGAGCGCACGGGAGGCCGCCGCAGTTCAGGCGAACGCGAGTTCGCGACGCTGCTGGATGCGTGGCAGCAGCTGATCCGTGCGGGCTTGCTGCTCGTCGCGGATCCGGGCGTGCTCGAGGAGGAGGTGCGTGATCGGATAGACCACGTCGGTGTCCGCGTGATCGGGCACCGTGACGAGCAGCTCGAACGTGCCGTGCGTCCAATCGAGCAGGGACATCATCACCGCGCGCGCCGGAGCGCTGAGGCCCGAGGCGCCCGCGCCGATGATGCGGCCGTCGACGACATCGATCCACGCGGTCTGCGCGCCGAACAGGACGAGCCGGCCAGTCTTGCGCTCGATCTCGAGCATCGTGAGCAACGCGGGCAGGCCGAGCTCGGCGAGCGAGCCGCGGAGCACCACGCGATCCGAGGCCACGGGCTGGGCGGTCGGCAGGCGACGTGCGCGCGCCACCACCTCGACGGCGGTGAACGGCTTCGCGATGAAGTCCATCGCGCCGGCCTCGAACGCGAGATCGATATCCGACGGCTGCTCCGACGTGATGATCACGGGCACCATGCAGAGGCTCGGATCGTTGGCGAGCTCGGCGATCACGCGCAGGCCATCCATCACGGGGAGGTCGCGCTCGACGAGCACGACATCCGGAGTCTTCCGCAGGCAGGCCGCGAGGACCTCCATGCCCGTGGTCGCGATCGCGACCGTGCAGCCGGCTTCGTCGAGCGCAGTGGACATCCGCTCGAGCACGCGCACCGAGCGATCCGCGATCACCACGTGCAGACCGAGCGAGCGTGCACTCGTGCGGCGCTCGCGCACGGTGCGCTCGATCGCGATCGAGAACAGGTGATCCATCGGCGTGATCGCCTGCTGGAACGCGATGCCCACGCCGGCCACGCGGCCGAGCGAGTGAGCCTCCGCCGCGGGCAGGCTGTACATGACGTTGGCGAGCGCATAGAGCCGCCGGCCCTCATGAATGATCGCGACCTGCAGCTCGGTCCCGACGGGGAACGGCGCGGTCATCTGCAGGAACATCCCGGTACGGGACAGGTCCTGGAGCGAGAGCCGCTGGGTCATGCCCTGAGCGGTGACATCGACCGGGAGATCCATCGTGTAGCGATCTGCTTGTCTGCGCACGGTGAACCTCCTTACTGGAGGTGGCCGGACCACAGCTAGCAAAACCTGTCGGCACATCCCCACCCGTACCCGACGCCTGTCAGGACACGACCTCGAGGGGGTAACCCGCGCGAGGTGGCTTACGTCCGCTCGCGCTTCTGCCGGTACTCGTCGACGCCATCGAGCACGGGAGCCTTGTCGGCCTTGACCTGCGCGATCTCGCCGGTGACTTGGCTGAGCTCGGGGCGCTCGGGCGCCGGGGTGGCCTGGATCAGGGCGCGACCGAGATCATCGAGGCCGATCATCTCGGCGATCGCGGGGGTCGCGCGCGGCTGGAACGTCCCGGCGCGATACGGATAGGTCATCGCCATCGCGAGGACCTCGCTCTTCCGGCCCAGCACCGGATCTGGCGGGAACCACGTGAACAGCACGGCACCTTCAACGGGTGCACCGGCATGGTTCGCATCGAGGGGGCTGGCGAGGCGACCGAGGTCATCACTCATGCCACCGAGGTCGGCGAGATCGACGTGGACGCCGATCAGCTCGCGGACGATTCGCCCGTTCGCGACCATGATCGTGGCGATCGCCGACGGTGCACTGCGCGTATCCTGGCTCGCGCACACGCTCGAGATCGGGAGCGGGCGGACGTCCGCCGTCGCCGGCACCGGACCGGTGAGATCGATCATCCCGACGCCCGAGTAGCGACCCATCCCCCAGTTCGCGACCGGGACCGCGATCGAGCCGTCGAGCATCAGCAGCACGGACATCTGCTGCGGCTCCCACGGGCGCAGGAGCTCCGCGCTCGTCATGCCGATGGTCTTCTGGCCATTGGTGACCAGCAGCACCGGTGCGATCAGCTCGCGGGTGGCCGTGACCACGAGCGGCGCGACACCGCGCAGCTCGATCGAGTCTCGGTCCCGGGCCGGCGGCACGAGCGCGACTCTGGCACGACCGACATCGATCACTCAACGGGGGGAGCGCTGACACCCGTTCGCCGACGCCCACCGCTACCCCCACCGTACCTGGTGGCCGCACCTGGAGGCCCTTCAGCCGGGGGCTGGCCCTCGGTGGCGCCTTGGAGCCCGCACGCTCGCCGCGCCGACCATGGCATCATCGCCGGGTGCAACTCCCGCTGGCCGACGAGCTTCGTGATCCGCCGACGCTCCGCGGCGCGCTGATCGGCACGTTCCGCCGGCTGATGCGGCTGTACTTCCGCGACATCGAGCGGTACGGCGAGGCTCCCGCCGTGGCGACCCGCGGCCGCGTGTTCGTCTCCAACCACTCGAACGCGCTCCTCGATCCCGTCCTCGTGATGACCGATGCGCCGTGCGAGATCTCGCCGGTGGCGAAGTCGACCCTGTGGGACATCCCGGGTCTCAAGTGGCTGCTCGATCGCGCGGGGGCGGTGCCGATCATCCGCAAGAAGGACAACCCCGACAAGGATGCGTCGCAGAACGCGGCCGTGTTCGACAAGATCGCCGGGCACCTCGCGGGCGGCGGAAACATCCTGATCTTCCCCGAGGGCACCAGCCACTCGGATTCGAAGCTCGCGCCGCTCAAGTCGGGTGCCGCGCGCATGCTGCAGGCCGCCGCCGAGCGAGGCGGCGTGCCTCCGACGTTCCAGGCCGTGGCGCTCGAGTTCGATGCTCCGAGCGATTTCCGCTCGCGCTGCCTGGTGCTGTGGGGGCCGGTCCGCGCGTTCGCCGATCTCCCCGGCGATGGCGAGGACAAGATCCGCGCGGCCACGCTGCAGATGGAGGCCGATCTCAAGGAGCTGCTCGTCGAAGGCGAGACCCACCAGGATCGGATGCGGATCGCGCGCGTGGCCGAGCTGCTCGCGACCGACGCCGGAGATCGAACGATGGGCGGATGGAGCGGCATCGGGCGCCAGGTCGAGCTCGCGAGTCAGACGTTGCGCAGCGTGGACGCGACCCTGATCGCGCGGATCGCCCAGCACGTCGACGCCTACTATGGCGAGCTCGAGCGTCTCGGCCTCGACGATACGCAGATCGCGGGTGGCCCGCCTCCGCCCGCGCCGGCGCCGATGTCCCCGCTCCGCCGCGCCGCCCTCGCGCCACTCGCGGCTTCGGGCTTCGCGCTGTACGCGATCCCGTACTTCCTGCCGCGGTGGATCGCGCGCAAGGCGGATCCCGATGCCACATCGACGATCAAGTTCGGGGCCGCGATGGTGGTGTATCCGCTGTGGGCCGCGGGTCTGGTGACGGGCTCGATGGTGCTCCTGCCGCCACCGCTGTCGTTCGCCGCGGCCGCGATCGCCGTGACCTCGCCGTTCGCGGCGCTGCGCTGGCTCGACGCGATCTACCTGAAGAAGCCGACGCCCTCCCCCGACGAGCTCGCGCGGCTGATGCGCCTCCGGATCACGGCGCGCACGGCGATCGACGAGGCACGCAGCAAGCTCCCGTCGTGACGCGCCCGAACGCCTGGGCCCGGCGGGATATTTCGTGATTCGTTCCGCAATCCTGGCGAGGACGGCGTGTCTTCTCGCCGATGCGGCCCGCCCTCACCCTGTTCGCCGTGCTCGTACTGATGGGACCTGCGCAGGCAGCCCCATCCACCGAGGACCAGTGGCTCGCCGGCCTCACCGATCGCGTGGTCGCGGACCTCACCGCCGGTAGGCCGCTCGTCGTCGAGGTCCACGTGCCGTTGTGCGAGAGCACGATCATCGCGTGCGGAAACAAGAAGCTCGGTGACGGTGATAACCCCGAGACCAACCTCTACTGGGCGACCACGCCGGGGTTCGGCGAGTGGTTCGCGCGGCGCGGCAGCGGCTGGAAGCGGATGCTCAAGCAGACGGCCGCAGACACCGGCGATGCGGACGTGCTCGCAGTCCACGTCTATCGCCGCACGCTCGCCACGCCCGCTGCGTGGAAGAAGCGCGGTGCACCCGCGAAGCTGGAGCTCGACATCGTGGTGCACGGGTGGCGCGGCAAGGCGATCGATCGCGCTCTCGCTGCCTATGCCGCCGACGTGTCCGGATCCACGCCTCGGACGATCAAGCTCGACGACGGCACCACGCTCGCCGCCGGCGGCGCCGCGCAGATCGTGGCGTGGGTCGGCCACAACCGGCTGATGGATCTCGAGAGCTTCCAGTGGCCCACGCCGGCGACGATGACCAAGGGCGCGATCGCGATCGCCTGCCACACCGCCGCGTACATGGAGGAGGACGTCCCCGCCGCCACGCGCGTACCGCTGCTGATGACGCGCGACTTCCTGTTCGCGAACGCCGCGCCTCTCGAGGCCACCGTGCTCGCGTTCGCGAGCGGCGGGACCTACGCGAAGATCCGCCTCGACGCCGCGACCGCCTATGCCGGCGTCCAGAAGCGCGAGGTCCGCCAGGTCTACGGTGCGTTCACGAACCCGGCCGACAAGCGCTGGAAGAAGCGCTGACTACTTCGGCACGACCGGCAACATCGGCTCGTGAAGTTCGGTCTCGTCGTTGGCCGGCCGCGCGGTGCCGTGGCGCGTGAGGAAGCGCAGCGAGCTGAGGATCTGCTCCGCCGCCGGCCAGTCTGGCTGCGCACTTCGCACCGTGACGACGATGCCGCCATCGACGCCGAGATCGTGCGGCGCCATCGCGAACACGTGGACGTACGGCAGCGCCGTGCGCACCGGCTCGACATCCGCGCGATAGCCGCTCGCGCCGGGGAGTGACACGGCCACCGTGCCTGCGATCCGCACGGCGTGCGCACTGTGCGCGGCCACCTCGCGCGCCTTCTCCTCCAGGATCCCATCGCGATCGATGATCAGCGCCGCGGAGAACATCGAGACCTCGAGCTCGCCCACCGTCTTGCCATCCTCGCGACGCTCGCAGCACCGGACCACCGCGGTACCACTCTGCACCGGGGTGAGCTCCACCCCGCCCGGCGCGGTCATCTCCAGACCGATCGACGGCAACCCGCGCTGGCGCGACGCGGTGAGAGCGTGGCGATAAGCTCGTATGACTCTGATTCTATTGCGGGAGCGTCGGGAGTGGGAGGAAAGATCCTACCCCGGTCATCCTCGCGGGATCCCTGCGGTTTGCTCTACAATGGGCGGGATGAGGCTCGCTGCATGTGCGTTGGCCCTCGGGATCGCGGCGTGCTCGCCGTGGTCTGGTGGCGCCGCGTATCACTGCGAGAATGACGCGCAGTGCACTGGTGGTCCGGGCGCGGGCCGCTGCGAGCTGCTGACCGGGCTGTGCAGCTTCACCGATCTCGATTGCGTCTCCGGCCAGCGCTATGGCTCGTCCTCCGG
The DNA here is from genome assembly GCA_016720595.1 of Myxococcales bacterium. Lineage (GTDB taxonomy): Bacteria > Myxococcota_A > Polyangia > Haliangiales > Haliangiaceae > JABFXX01. Next base: position 258,244 of record JADKKI010000009.1, on the reverse strand, counting down.
ATCGCTCTCGGGCGTGTGCGTCGGTGACGAACCACCGCTCGACGCGGCGCTCGACGGCACGATCGATACGCCCGATGGCTACATCGCGGATGCGCGTCAGTGCTTCGGCACGCCGGTGAACGTGTGTCTGACCGTGCTTCCCACCGGGCCGCGCAACCTCACCGGCACGATCAACACCGACTCGGGTTGCGATCAGACCCAGCTGCAGGCCGGCGGCCCCGAGCTGTGCATCGTGCGCGGCGAGACCATCACGATCGGCGCGGTGCGCGCCACCGGCGCTCGCCCGCTCGTGATCGTCGCCACCAGCACGATCACGATCTCCGGCGCACTCGATGTGTCGAGCGGACGTGCGGGCACTGCGGGCGCGGGCGCGAATGCAGCCGTCTGCGTCGCCGCGGGCAACGGCGAGAACGATGCCGGTGGTGGAGCCGGCGGCGGCGGCGGCGGCTTCGCTGCAGTTGGTGGCAGCGCCGGCAAGGCCGACACCAACGACAGCGCCGGCGGCGACGGTGATTCCAACGGCGGCGCCGGGGGCTCCGCGCTGCTCTCGACCTTCGTGCGCGGCGGCTGCAAGGGCGGCAAGGGCGGCAATGGCAGCGGTGCCAACGCCGGCGGGCAAGGCAGCAACGGCGGTGGCGCGGTCTACCTGATCGCCGGGACCTCGATCACCATCGCCGCGACCGGTTCGATCAACGCCGGTGGTGGCGGCGGCAACAGCTCCGACAACGGCTCCGGCGGTGGCGGTGGCGGCTCCGGCGGCATGATCGGCCTCGACGCACCCGCGCTCGTGATCAGCGGCGCGATCACCGCGAACGGTGGTGGTGGTGGTGGCGGCGGCGGCAACACGCGCGGCGGAGACGGCGGTGATGCGACCACCGGCGCTGCGTACAACCAGCGCGCCGCGGCCGGCACGGGCGGCACGCAGGTGCCGGCGCAGAACACGCCCGGTGGGCGCGGCGGTGCGCTGGCCGATCCCACGGGCGAGAACGCACCGGCGTCGGTCGGTGGCGGCGGCGGTGGTGGCGGCAGCGTGGGCGTGATCTGGACGCACGGCACCGTCACCGGCACGCTGATCTCGCCAGCGGCGACGCCGAAGTAGTCGGTCACCTCGGCGGATCGAACCGCACGGAGAGGCCGGCGATGATCTGCCCCGTCGTCAGCGTGCTCTCGACGATCGTGACGGTCTTCGCTACGCGGAGCGTGATCACGTCGCCGCCGGGAACCGCCACGCCATCGGCGCGCACCATCACGCCGCGCCAGGACTTCGAGATGCCGGCGGCTTCACCGATTCCGACCCACAGGATGGTCCGAGAGCCGTCGATCTGGACCTTGATCACGCGGCCGGTGACCGGCCGCAGCGGCGGATCGCAGTCGTTGCAGGTCCGCATCGCGGCGTCGGGCATCGCGGCATCCGGGGCCTCCGCATCCGGCATCACGAGGATGATGCCGGCATCCTCGGGCGCTTGCAGCCGGGGAACCGGCGGCAGGTCTTCCGGGCGAGCTGCCGCGTGACAGGCCGCGCACGCGATCGTCCACCCGACGAGCCACCTCACCTCCGCAGGCTACCACCCGTCATGGCTAGCCCGTGAGGTGCGTGAAGGCCTCCAGCTCGGCCGCCTGGTCCATGCGACCACCGAACCTCTCGTGCGCTGCGCGGATGACGTCGGGATGCATGCTGAGGACATCCCACTCGGATGAATCCAGCGCACGCACCGTCACGAGAGCGGCCTTGGCAGCGGCGAACAGCTGCTCCATGGTGTAGCCAACCAGCGCCCCCACGGATGGGTCATCGGTGAGAAAGAAGTCACCCCAGTCGAACTGCGTGACGAGCGGGATCCAGCCGAGGAGCTCCTGGTACGAGAACCGCGACGCACCGTGGAAGTCCAGGAGCGGGACGCCCTGTAGGCCCACACCCGCTCCGCTGGCTGCCGACACGAGAACGTCGGTGAAGGGCAAGACGCGCTGAATCTCGCCGAGCAGCTGGTGCAGCGCGTCGCCACTCATCGATGACGCGAACGTGAGTCGGTACCACATCGGAGAGGTCTGCTCGGCAGCGAGTTCGCTGACCCAGCGACGGGACAGATCCACGAGCTTACGCGAATGCTCGGCGTTCGCCAGAGCATCTGATTCTCTCGCGTGTGCGCCGCTGTGCACGCGCGGAGCCTCCGGACCTGAGCGCGTGGCGCTCGAAGAAGCTCCGGACGGAGGAGCTCGTGCACGAGTGCTTCGTCGCGGAATCTCGGCGCAACGAAACGCGCGGCCGGCTACGCGACCCGGCGATGATCGCGATTCAAGCCCCGCGGGGACTGGCGGTGGCTGAGGCCACAACGCGAAGTCGACTCCCGGTCGGTCGCCCCGTGGGAGCGATCCGCTGGGCGGGCGCGCCTCCAGCTCGGCCGCCTGATCCATGCGTCCACCGAATCTCGTGAGCGGCGCGTGTGCGCCGCAGTGCACGCGCGGAGCCTCCGGACCTGAGCGCGTGGCGCTCGAAGAAGCTCCGGCCCCCCCGGCCGGGGCGGGGGCCCCCCCCCCCCCCCCCCCCCGGCCCCCGGCCCCCCCCGCCCCCCCCGCCCCCCGCCCCCCCCCCCCCCCCCCCCCCCGGCCCCCCACCCGCCCCCCCCCCCCAACCCCGCCGCCCCGCCGCCCCCCCCCCGGAAACCCCCCGGGGGGCCGGGGGAACCGCCCCCCGCGGGCCCCGGGCCCGGGGGGAAACCGGCCCCCCCCCCCCCCCCCCGGGGGCCCCCCCCCCCCGCCCCGCCCCCCCCCCCCGGTCACAAGCTATCGATCCTCACATTGCTGTGTGACGCTCATCATCTTCAGCTCCACGAGGGCGTGATCGCGATTCGCGGCGCCGCACCCGATCAGCTGGTGTTCGAGCTGCCTGTCGCGCACCGCAGGGACTGAACGGCGATCAGTCCCCGCGGGGACTGGCGCACCGATCTTTGACAACCCCAGAGCTGAACCAAGTAGCGCGACGTAGCTGACGCTTCAGCGCGTGGCCTTGCTCGCGGCGGTGATCATCTTCACCGCCTCGGCGCGATAGCCCTCGGTGTCCTTGCCGAGCGCGCCCTGCGCCATCACCTCGACCTGCTTCCACGTGAGGTTCCCGCGGTGCGGCGATTCGCGCAGCATCATGCCGAAGCCGGCGATCGCGGCGGCCCAGCGCAGATCTGCCGAGGCCTTCGCGAGCTCGGTCGGCTGATTCGCGAGCGGGCGCGAGAGCAGCTTCGAGGTCTTGCCGTCGGGGGCCTTGTACCGGACCTTGACCGTGAGCAGCTCGCCGCTGCCCGCGCTGGCATTCGGCGCGGGCTTGGTCTGGTACTTGAGGTCGTCGACCTTGGCCGCGGGGACGGGCACGCCCGCGGGCACGATCTCGTAGAGCGCGGTCACCGCGTGGCCGGCGCCGATCTCGCCGGCGTCCTTCTTGTCGTCGTTGAAGTCCTCGTCCTTGAGGAGGCGATTCTCGTAGCCGAGCAGGCGATAGCCGGCCACCAGCGCCGGGTTGAACTCGACCTGCAGCTTGACGTCCTTGGCGACGGTGACGAGCGTCGCGCCGGCTTCCTTGACGAGCACCTTGCGTGCCTCGTCGATGGTGTCGATGTACGCGTAGTTGCCGTTGCCGCGATCGGCGAGCTTCTCCATCGTCGAGTCCTTGGTGTTGCCCATGCCGAAGCCGAGGACGGTGAGGAACACGCCACGCTCGCGCTCCTTCTCGATCAGGCGGCTGAGATCGCCCTCGCTGGTGGTGCCGACGTTGAAGTCTCCATCGGTCGCGAGGATCACGCGGTTGATCGCGCCCTTGGTCGAGTTCTTCTCGGCGAGATCGTACGCGAGCTGGATGCCCGCCGCGCCGTTCGTCGAGCCGCCGGGCTCGAGGCGGAAGATGGCGTTGCGGATCGTGTCCTTCTCCCTGCCGGAGGTGGCGGGGAGCGCGAGCCCGGCGTTGCCGGCGTAGGTGACGATCGCGATCTTGTCCTGCGGGCGGAGCTGGTTGACGAGCAGGTTCATCGCCTGCTTGAGGAGCGGCAGCTTGTTCGCGTCAGACATCGAGCCCGAGACATCGAGGAGGAACACCAGATTGCGGGCCGGGACCTGTGCGTCGTCGATCGCGGGCGCCTTGAGGCCGATGCGCACCAGCTGCAGCTTCGCGTTCCACGGGCTCGCGGTGACCTCGGTGGTGATCGAGAACGGCTCGCCCTTCGCGGGCTGCGGATAGTCGTACGTGAAGTAGTTGATCAGCTCCTCGATGCGGACGGCGTCCTTGGGGGGCAGCTTGCCGTCGCGCAGGAACCGGCGCGTGTTCGAGTACGAGGCGGTGTCGACATCGGCGGAGAACGTCGACAGCGGCGCGGTCGCGACACGGTGGAACGGGTTGTCGTCGATCCGCGCGTACGCCTCGGTGTTGTGCGCCGGATCGCCGTCCATGATCAGCGCCTGCTTCGCCATCCGGCCGACCGGCGGCGGCGGCGCCATCGCCGGGGACGGTGACATCACGCGAGTGTTCCCGGGCTTGTCGGCCTTGGGCTCGGCCTTCACCGGATCCTTGGTGACCGGCGCCGACGCCGAGAGCGCCATCGAGATCGTGGCCGCGCCACCCGCGGTGATCGTGACCCGGCTCGCCTGCGCGGTGAACCCCGAGGCGCTCGCGGTGAGTGTGCAGCTGCCCGCTGGGAGGCCACCGATCGAGAAGTGCCCCGAGCTATCCGTGCGCGCGGACCGCGACACCGTCCCGCACACCACGGTCACCGAGGCCGGCGCACCACCCGTGCGGATCGTGCCCTCGATGGTGCCCAGCGCATCCGCGCTCGAGAGGGCGCGGATCCCGAGGACCAGCGCCATGATCACCAGCAGCTCGAATAGCTTCGACGGCTTGCCCCTGTGCATGCCGCTCGAACGCACCAGCGGTCCGGACGATCTAAGGGCCGGGACGCACCCAGCCCATCGATCCAATCATCTCGCGTAGTTCAGGCCGCCGCGGCCACCATGCGAGGCAGCTGGGTCGGGGCCGGGGCGCGCTCCGGCTTGACCAGGGCGAACAGGCCGCCAAGGGTGCCGAGCACGCCGGTCGCCAGGAGCAGCGACAGGCCGATGCCTGCGTCGGGGCCGGCTGCGCTCTTGAGCAGGGCGCCGATGCCCAGGCCGATCAAGCCGAACAGCAGCGAGAACACGCCCGCGACGCGGCCGAACTTCCGCTTGCTGACGCCGAGCGCGCCGATCGCGGCCAGCAGGATCGCCGGGACGAAGATCGCCATCACGATGCCCTTCATCGCATCGAGGCCCTCCTTCGCCGACGACACCGCCTCGCTGTTCATCGCCGCCGCGCGGACCTCCTCGGTGCCGACGGCGTCCGAGGCGACCGAGAGCCCCCTGATGATCTGGAACGCGCTCGCCGAGCCTGTGTAGTCGGCCCGGTGGATCGTCACCATCGGGAGGAAGAACGCGAGGATGCCGAGGATGCCGCCGGCGAGAACGAGGAACTTGCTTGCCTTCATGACCGTGTGCCTTTCTTGGAAGAGGCCGAGCGCTCGTGCAGCCGATGGGCCACTCCGAGGGCCCTTGGGGTCCGCGCAGTTGGCCGAGGATGCGGGTCCAGGCACACCCGGGCCCGATGTCGAGGTGGGCCCACGGCGACCCGATCCGGGCGATACTGGGTCCGTGAGGATGTGGTGGTCACTGTTGCTGGTCGCTGGGTGCTTCCACCCGAACCCGCAAGAAGGTGGAGCGTGCGGTGCGGGCCTGGAGTGCCCGAGCCCGCTGGTCTGCGACCTCGGCATCTGCGTCCGGACGCCTGGCGATGCCTCGATCGGCACCGATGCACCTCCCGACGTCTCGATCGATGCCGACCTCTCGTGCTCGTGCTCGGGCTCGAAGATCGTATGCGGCACCGGGATGGAGACGGTCTGCATGCTCGGCTGCATGTCGCTGTCTCCCGGTGCGCGCTGCATCGAGGTCGATCCCAGTAACGGCGTCGGGATCACCGCGGCCAGCACGTTGACCACCGACATCACGGTCAACGGCGGCATCGCGACGTTCAACACGGACACCGGCGCGATCTCGGGCGTGATCACGCGGGCCGCCGGCTCGGGCGTGCTCGCGAACATCGCGTTCGAGCTCCGCACCACCGGCACGCAGCCGATCGGCGTGTGGACGTTCCATCGCCTCAGCGTCAACGGCGGCGCGTCGATCCGGTTCACCGGTGCGCGTTCGGCGGTGTTCGTCTCGGGGACCGACCTCAACGTCGGCGGGACGATCGATGGCTCGGGTGGGTGCTACGGCGGCGATCCCGCGTGCGCAGGACCCGGCGGCGGCGTCGGTGGCGCCACCAACGCGGCCACGGGCTGCGGCCCAGGAGGCCCCGGAAGCTCCGCGAGCGCCCAAGGTGGTGACGGTGGTGGCGGCGGTGGTGGTGGTCGAGGTGCGGGTGCCGCGGGTGGCCTCGGTGGCTCGGACGGCACCGGCGGACTCGCCGGCGCAGCCTGCGTGGCGATGATCGCCGAGCCGTTGGTCGGTGGGTCCGGAGGAGGGGTCGGCGCTCAGGGCGCCGCCCTGACGAAGTGCAAGGGCGGCGGCGGCGGCGGCGCACTCCAGCTCACCGCGCTCGACGAGATCTCGATCACCGGAACGATCACGATGGGCGGCGGCGGAGGTGAAGGTGGCCCGCCGGATGCGAACACGGGCAATGCCGCGGCGGGGTGCGGCGGTGGTGCGGGTGGCACACTCCTCGTCGAGGCTCCCAGCGTGAAGATCGGCGCGAGCGCGGTCCTGGCGGCGAACGCAGGCGGTGGCGGCAGTGGTGCCGCGGCGACCATCGCCGGAAACCGCGGGGGATCGGGCGGCCTCACCACGACTCCTGCGATCGGCGGCGCCGCGGTTGGCACGGGTGGCGGTGGCGGTGCGGGCGCGGCGGGCGCCACGGCCCCGACCGCCGGGGCACTGAGCAACATCGGCAATGGCGGCGGCGGCGGCGGCGGGATCGGGACGATCTATCTCCGCAGCTCGCCGGGCATGCTGATGCAGAACGGCCTCGCCACGCCGACGGCGGGGACGAGCACGATCCGCACGCAGTGATGCTCGCCTGACCGGCACCCGATCGCCGGACCCGAGCTAGACTGAGGTGATGGCCACCGGTGAGGACGACACCGCGAGCGGCGCCACCGTCGCGGAGCGTCCCTCCGTGATCGGCACGGCCGCACCGAGCGACCAGTCCAGCGCCAGCGCCGAGGCCACCGTCGAGCTCCCGGCCTCGCGGGCCACCCCCTTGCCGCCACCCGCACCCACGCCGACGGTGTCGGGTAGCACGCCCTCGCTGACGCGCGGCACGCCGCTCCCCGGGACGTTGATGACCACGGCGGCGGATGCGATGCGCGACGAAGAGATCGAGCGCACGCGCCTGTTCATCCGCATGGGCTGGGCGATCAGCGTGGTCTCGATCGGGACCGTGCCGTTCCTCAACGCGCCGCGCGTCATGTCGATCGCCTTCATCGCCGCGATGCTGATCGGGATCGGCGTGAGCCTCGTGTTCCACCAGCGGTTCGCCGATCCCGCGAAGTACACAGAGAACTCGTTGCTCGGCCTCTCGGTGATGTGCGTGGTCAACGCCCACGTCGCGGTCGCGTACTTCGGCACGTTCACCGTCACACCCGTGATCATCGTGATCGGCATCCACTTCGTCGCCCGCACCGAGGCGGTCCGCGCTGCCAGATACATCTTCGCCACCGCCGTCGTCTGCTACTCCGCGCTCGCCACCTTGATCGTCGCGCGCGTGTTCGCGGACCCTGGCGTGTTCGCCACCGGCGTGAAGCTCGCGATCAGCTCGCAGCTGATCGGCGCGGGCTTCGTGCTCGGCACCTACGCGCTGGCGTACTACACGGCGCGCGCCTTCCGCCGCGCCTCGCTCGCCTCGATCGAGGATCTCCAGAAGGCCACGCGCCTCGCGTCCCAGCGCGAGGCCTTGATGGAGGAGCTGCGTGCGGATCTCGAGCGCGCACTCCGCGTCGGGGGCGCGGGACGCTACACGGATCAGGTCGTCGGCGAGTTCAAGCTGGGCGCCGTTCTCGGCCGTGGCGCCATGGGTGAGGTCTACGAGGCCACCCACACCGCGACCGGCGAGGCGGCGGCGGTGAAGCTGCTCCGGCGCGAGCTGCTCTCGGATCCCACGCACGTCGCCCGGTTCCTCCGCGAGGTCCGCGCCAGTGGGTCGCTCGATTCGCCGTACACGATCAAGATCCTCGACGCCAGCGCCGACAATGCGACCACGCCGTTCCTCGCGATGGAGCGGCTGCGTGGCGCCACGCTCGCCGAGCTGCTCCGCAAGGATCCGAAACTCTCTGGCTCCTCGGTCGCCGTGCTGGTCCGTCAGGTCGGCGCCGGCATCGACGCCGCCACGGCCGCCGGCATCGTCCACCGTGATCTCAAGCCGCAGAACCTGTTCCTCACGGATGGCCCGGTGCCGGTGTGGAAGATCCTCGATTTCGGGGTGGCGACCCTCACCGAGGAGAGCTCCGGGACCCTCACCCAGGGAGGCATCGTCGGGACTCCCAACTACATGGCCCCCGAACAGGCACAGGGCAAGCAGGTCGACGGCCGTGCCGATGTGTACGCGGTGGCGGCGGTGGCGTACCGCGCCCTCACCGGCCGACATCCCTTCAACGCCCCCGACACCCCCGCCCTGCTCTACGCAGTGGTCCACAAGATGCCGTCGCGGCCGGGCGAGCACGTCGAGATCGACCCCGACGTCGACCGCTGGTTCGCGCTCGCCCTCGCGAAGTCCCCCGATGACCGATTTCCGACCGGCGCCGAGGCCGCTGAACGCCTGGTGAGCGCGCTCGCGGGAGAGCTCGAGCCGAAGCTGCGGAAGCGCGCGGACGCCCTGATCCGCAAGCATCCCTGGGACTGACGACGAGGTGCGCACGGGGCGCTTCCTGTACACTGGGAGAGCGTGGGCCTGTCGATCGCGTTCAACGGCGCGTTCTTCGCCTGGCCCTACCAGGCCGGGGTCGCGGCCTTCGTCCAGGACCGCGGGGTGCTCGATGCGCGCAGCCGGATCTACGGGACCTCGTCGGGGGCCGTGGTCGCCGTCATGCTGGCGTGCGGTGTGGACATCACGCGCGTCGGCCTCGATGCCGGGATGGAGGCGAACCTCCGCGCGATCGAGCCCGAGCGGAAGCACCCGTTCTTCCGGCCGACCAAGGTCCTGCCGACGTACTTCTCGATCTTTGGCGCCACGCTCCCCGAGGACGCGCACCACCGGGCGACGGATCGCCTGTTCATCCGCGTCACGCGCGTCCCCCGGATGCAGCGGATCCTGGTCTCGCAGTTCCGCTCGCGCCAGGGCCTGCTCGACGCCCTCGGAGCCTCGATCGCGATCCCGGGTGTGACCGTCACGTTCGCGCACAAGCTCGAGACCCACGGCTGGTGCCTCGACGGTGGCCCCGAGGTACCCGATGACGACCGCCCGGGGATCGAGACCGTGCGCGTCGGGGTGGGTCCGCGGATCCCGCGCACCAAGCCCGATCACATCACGCCGTCGCGGCCGATCGGCTTCGTGCAACGCTTCACGGTGCTGCCCTCGGAGCGCCGGCGCGAGCTGTTCCACCTCGGCTACCGCGACGCGCGCGGGTACCTCGGCGCCGCATGACCACGATCCGCGCGCAGGTCCAGACCACGCTGACCACCGCGGCCGATGCACTGCATGGCGAGGAGATCGCGCGCACGCGGCTGTTCCTCCAGGTCGGCTGGATCATCGCCGTGGTCGTCGTCGGCGCCGTCCTCGCGCTGCCCGGAGATCCTCGGATCGGCCGCGCGCTGCTCGCGATCGTCGCCATCACCGTGCTCGGTAGCTTCTGGTCGTATGGCCAGCTCCGGATCCCCTCGAACTACGACGCGCGCCAGCTCAACGTCCTCGCGTTCGCTGCGATCGTCTCCGGCGAGCTCGGGATCCTCTACGTCGGCATCTTCTCGGCCGCGCCGTTGATCGTGGCGCTCGGGGTGTTCTTCTTCTGTCGGACCGAACATCGCGCGAGCGCGATCGGCGTCTATGCGCTGGCCGCGCTGTCGCACGCGGTGCACTCCACGCTCGTGATCTCGGGCCTGATCCCCGATCCCGGGTTCTCGCCCGTGCGCGCCGATTGCTCCGTGGAGGCGCAGATCGCAGGGCAGCTGATCCTCCAGCAGCTGTATGCCGGCTGCTTCTTCCTCGCGCGGATCACGCGCAAGACGTCGCTGAAGGCGATCGATCAGCTCCAGAAGGCCACTCGTCTCGCCGCGCAGCGGGATGCGCAGGTGGCCGAGCTGCGTCAGGATCTCGATCGCGCCCTCAAGATCGGCGGGCCCGGTCGGTTCACGGGTCACCGCATCGGCTCGTGGGAGCTGGGGACGGTACTGGGCCGTGGTGCGATGGGCGAGGTCTACGAGGCCACGCATACGAAGACCCAGCAGGTCGGCGCGGTGAAGCTGCTCCGGCGCGAGCTGCTCTCGGATCCTCACCACGTCGAGAGGTTCTTCCGCGAGGTCCGGATCGCCAGCCAGATCGATTCGCCCAACGTCGTCCGCGTGCTCGAGGCCTCGTCCCCGAGCGATCAGATCCCGTTCCTCGCGATGGAGCTGCTCCGCGGTCACACGCTCGGCGAGGTGCTGCGTGCCGGCCCGCTGACCGGCGCCCGCCTCGCCGGCATGATCACGCAGATCGGCGGCGTACTCGAGCTGGCCCGCGCCGCGGGGATCGTCCACCGCGATCTCAAGCCGCACAACCTGTTCCTCACCGAGGACGGCGTGTGGAAGGTCCTCGATTTCGGCGTCGCGCTGCTCGCGGACACCTCCGGCACGCTCACGCAGGGAGCCGTGATCGGGACGCCCGCGTACATGGCGCCCGAGCAAGCACGCGGTGAGACCGTCGATCATCGTGCCGATGTCTATGCGCTCGCCGCCGTGATCTATCGCTGCCTCACGGGCCGGGTTCCGTTCGTCGCGAAGGACACCCCGGCTCTCCTCTACGCCGTCGTCCACGTGATGCCGCTCCGTCCCTCCGCGTTCGGGCCGGTGACACCTCAGGTGGAGGCGTTCCTCGCACTCGCGCTCGCGAAGTCGCGCGACGCACGGTTCCAGACCGCCGACGATCTCGTGCGCCACTATGCCGAGGCCGATGACAACGCGCTCCCACCCGAGCTGCTCGAGCGCGCGCGCATGCTGGCGCGGCGCTATCCGTGGACCGAGCCCGAGAAGCTCGCCCCAGCCGCGGCCAAGGTCGCGCGCTAGCGCGTCACCGGGCGGTCGTCTGGATCCGGTGCGCGAGCTCCGCCTCCTGCAGCTCGTGCGGCAGCAAGCAGACCTGGACCAGCCAGTCGGTCGCGCACACGTGCTCCACCTGCCCCGCCTGCTCTTCCTTCCAGCGCAGTAGCAACGTCGGGGCCGCACGCTCGACCACGCGGACCAGGTTGTTGACGTACCCCTCGCTCTTCCCGAGCGTGCGCGCGATCAACGGCCCGGACCAGCCCTTGTCACGCAGGAGCTTGCACCACACCGCGAGGTCGCACGTACCGCCGAAATCGATCATGGCACCGCCGAAATGACGCCCGCGATGGCACGATCATTCCATGGTCGGCTATGCGGGGACCCCGTTGCCCCAGAAGCTGGGAATCAAGGAGGGGCATCGCGTCACCGTGATCGGAGGGCCCGCGGGCTTCGACGATGTCCTCGGGGCGCTGCCCACCGGGGCCGTGATCCAGCGATTCGCCAGCCGCGCCCGCCAGCCCCCGCTGTTCGACGTGCTCGTGGTGTTCGTCAAGCTCCGCGCCGACCTGGTGGTCCAGATCGCGAGCTGCCGGCCCCGGATGCAGCAAGCGGCGGGGCTTTGGATCGCGTGGCCCAAGAAGGCGTCCGGAGTTCCGACCGACATCACCGAGCAGACCATCCGCGATGTCGCCCTGCCGACGGGGCTCGTCGACAACAAGGTCTGCGCGATCGATGACACATGGTCCGGGCTGCGGCTGGTGATCCGCAAGGAGCTGCGGACCTCGTGACCGACGCACGTCGGCACAGCCGTCGTCGCAACTTGTTGCGGGGCGTCTAGCACGAGGTGCTACGATCGCGCCGTGCGAGGGTCCGTGGCGTTCGTCACCGTGCTCCTCTCGGCGTGCGGCAGGCTCGGCTTCGACGCGTCGGATTCAAGCCGAGGAAACGGAGACGGCGGGGTCGATGCGCCGATCGACACGCCGGTCGGACAGGCCTGCACGACCGATCTCGAGTGCGGCCGCTGCGCGCGCTGCGATGGAACGTGTTCGGTCGAGCCGGTGAACGCACTGTTCCTCGGCCACCGCAGCACCTGCTACCTCGGGACGGGTGGAACCCGCTGGTGCGCAGGGAACAACACGGGCGGTCAGCTCGGACTCGGTGACCAGGATGGGATGACGAACCGCTCGAGCCCGGAACGCGCTGACGATGGTGGTGGTTGGGAACAGATCTACCTCTACTACTACTCGCCCGCGATCGGCATTCGCGCCGGTCAGGAGTACCGCTGGGGAAATGCCGGGAGCCTCGTACCCGTGGCAAGCGGGCCCTCACACCCGGTGCGCGCGGCGCTCGGCGATCTCACGTTCAAGAACTGGTGGGAGCTCGACGGCACCAGCCCGATCGATCCCACCGGCAGCGTCTGGCGATCGCTCAGCTTCGGCGCCGACCACAGCTGCGGGGTCAAGACCGATGGGACCCTTCACTGCTGGGGAACCAACCGGAGCGGCTCCCTCGGGCAGGCGGGCCTCATCGAAGGAGCGGTGGTCGCGAACCCCGCGCCCGTCGGTGCGGCCACCGACTGGGATACGGTCGCCGTCGGCGGCGATCTCGACAAGGGCTTCTCGTGCGCGATCAAGCAGGACGGGTTCGTCTACTGCTGGGGCCATCCGTGGTTCACGGGGACCAATGGGCTCGACATCGGGGCTGTGCCATCGCGGATCAACGGCGATCTCCCCTATGCGTGGCTGCAGGCAAACTGGGAGCGCGCCTGCGCGGGTACCGCCGCGGGCAACGTCCGATGCTGGGGTCACGACTCCTACGGCGGCTTCGTGGCTCTGGGTCTGACCGAGGCCGCGGTTCCCACCAGTATCCCGGGCACGTACTCGACGTGGATCCTGGGCGGGCACCACGCGTGCGGCTTGACCATGGACGCCGCGCCGCGGTGGCGCTGCTTCGGCTGGAACACGGCCGGTCAGCTCGGGATCGGCACCACGATCAACGATGGCGCGCTCTACGATCTGTGCCCGTAGCGCTTCGACGAGCTCAGGCCGCGAGCGATCGCGCGGTCGCGAACACCGCATCGAGCATCGGCTCGGTGAGGCGCCCCGTGAACGTGTTCTGCTGGCTGACGTGATAGCTCGCGACCAGCTCGTACGGTCCGATCGTCGCGCGCGCACCGTGTGCGAACTTCGGGCGCGGTTTCGGCGAGGCGTGCCCGAGACGTGACGCCGCGAGCAGGAACCCGTCCCAGGCGAACGCACCGAGCGCGAGCACGACACGCACGCGCGGCAGCAGCTCGAGCTCGGCCGCGAACCACGGCACGCAGCGATCGCGCTCCGCCGGCGTGGGGTGATTGCCCGGCGGAGCGCAGCGCACGATGCAGGCGACATACGCATCGGTCAGCGTCATCCCATCGCGCCGGCCCGTGGAGGCGGCCTGGCTGGCGTAGCCCGCGCGATGAAGCGCTCCGTAGAGCCAGTCGCCCGAGCGATCCCCGGTGAACACGCGCCCCGTGCGATTGCCGCCGTGCGCCGCCGGCGCGAGCCCCACCACCAGGAGCCGCGCCTTCGGATCCCCGAACCCGGGCACCGGCTTCGCCCAATAATCCTCGTCGAGAAAGCGCTTCGGCGGTGCCTCCGCAGCGGCCTCGCGACAGGTCACCAGCCGCGCGCACCTGCGGCATCGGGTGATGTCCGCGGTCAGCGATCGGAGGGTCGTCACGCGCTGATCATACGTCGCAGCTGCGGTGCGCGCGCATCGCGAACGCGGGCCGTGCTCGTGGCTGCGACACCGCTGCGACTGTCGCACGCGCCGTGTCACGCGCCCTCATCGCCATCACGTATCGAGCACCGCGCGCCTCCCTTATCGATGAAGGAGGGAGATCACGAATGCACGCGAGACTCACGATCCTGATCCTCGTCGCACTGGCGGGCTCGGCCTACGCACAATCCGTCACCACCGGCGCCGTCGAGGGCCGCGTCCTCGACAAGAAGACGAAGGAGCCGCTCGCCGGTGTCACCGTAGTGGCGACCGGCGCCACGCCGGAGCCGCAGAACGCCCTCACGGACGCCGACGGCACCTACAAGATCACCGACCTCTTGCCCGGCGACTACGCGATCACCTTCTATGTCGATCAGCTCGTCGTCACGAGGCGAGGCATCCACGTCGGTGCCAACGATGTGGTGACCGTGCACCAGTCCCTCGCGTTGACTGGCGGCCCGCAGATCGTGGAGATCCACGATCGGCCACCGCAGATCAACCCGACCACCACCACGCGCGGCAGCAAGTTCGATCGCAAGTTCATCGAGAAGGTTCCCACGCCCGGGCGCGGCCTCGAGAGCGCGGCCGGGACCCAGGCCGGCGCGCACAACGATGGCGTGGGGATCGCGTTCTCCGGCTCCACCTCCCTCGAGAACCGCTACCTCGTCGATGGCATCGACATCACGGGCCTGACCTACGGCTCGCTGGGCACCCCGGTGCTCTCCGAGTTCATCGAGGAGACGGAGGTCATCGCGGGTGGCTACAACGCGGAGTGGGGCCGCGCGATCGGCGGCATCATCAATGTCGTCACCAAGACCGGCTCGAACACCTTCCGGGGCAGCGTGTTCGGCACGATCTCCCCATCGATCCTCGCGCGGAAGGGCAAGTCCACGCCGAGCAACTCGTCCTCGATCGATCTGACCTCGGATCGGGCGTACTCGGCGGACTTCGGCTTCGATCTCGGCGGTCCGATCATCAAGGACAAGCTGTTCTTCTACGTCGGGTTCGCGCCCCAGCTCGGCCGCACCGACTACACGCGCGTGACCAAGCGACAGACCGATTGCCGGGCGCGGCTCCCGAGCGGCGAGCTCTCGACCTGTGATCCGCGCCTCCCGTCTGCCGGCGGCTACGCAGATGGCAGCCCCGACATCGATCCCGAGACCGGCTTCTACATCACCGACAAGGTCGACACCGAGCACCGCAGCGCGCGCTCGCAGCTGTACTCCGCGCTCGGCAAGCTCAACCTCGCGGTGACGCCGAAGGATCAGGCGCAGTTCTCGGTGATCGCGGTCCCCGAGAAGAGCGAGACACCGGGGCTCTACGGCCTGCCCTCCTCGGGCGGCCGCACCAGCGGCCTCACCACCGACATGGCGCTGCGCTGGACCTCGAAGCTCAACAATGATCGCACCGAGGTCGAGGGCCTGGTCGCGTGGCACCGGTCCACCAACAACTCCGGCTCGATCGATCCTTCTCTCGACAACCAGCCCCGCCAGATCCTCCAGGACGGCGATCTCGGCGTGTGGACGGCGCTCGGCGGCGAATCGCAGAAGACCGCGAGGGACTGCGCGAACAACACTCCGGGAGCGGGCCCCGATCCGTACCCGTTCATCACCAACTGCCCGATGAGCTCACCGCAGTCCTACGCGATCGGTGGGCCCGGTGCGATCTCGCGCGATCGCGAGGATCGCCGCATGGCGCGCGTCGGGGTCACTCAGCGCGGCAAGCTGTTCGGCGGCCACGAGCTCAAGGCCGGCCTCGATTTCGAGCAGGATCAGAAGGAGACCGCGCGGCTCTACTCGGGCGGCGCGTTCATCCAGAACTCCGTGGGAACGCAGATCCGCGTGACGCGCTGGGTGCAGCTCGCGCCGCCCGATGCCAAGGAACCTCGCTTCGATCAGATGTGCCACACCGAGGATCCGAACCCCACGAACGGGGCCCCCGGCACGCTGACCTTCGCGTGCGACTACCTCTCGGGCACCGTCGGCGCACCGGGGACCGTGGTCGCCGGCGAATCGATCAACTGGTCGGCGTACCTGCGCGATTCGTGGCGGATCCGCCGCAACCTGACGGTCAATGCGGGCGCGCGCTACGAGGAGCAGCGGCTGCGCTATGCGAAGGACCTGCGCGGCACGCTCGATCCGCTGACCGGCAACCGCTACGGCAAGGACGCGATGAACCTCCGCGGCAATATCGCGCCGCGCCTCGGCGTGATCTGGGATCCCACCGAGGAAGGCCGCTCGAAGGTGTTCGCCTCGTGGGGCCGCTTCTTCGAGGCGATCCCGATGGACATCAACGACCGCTCGTTTGGCGGCGAGGTCAGCTACGTGCAGACGTTCAACACCGCGAACGGCGCGCCGTGCGGCCCGAACGATCCCAAGATCGGAGGCGCGGACGGCAACGGCTGCCTCAACCCGAGTGGCGCCCCGGATCAGGAGCAGCTGCTCGGCTCGAGCGGCGTGCTCGTGGCACCGGGGATCAAGGCGCAGTACATGGACGAGCTCTTGCTCGGCGCCGAGTACCAGCTCGCGCCCGATCTCAAGCTCGGCATCAGCTACCAGAACCGCCGCCTCGGGCGCGTGATCGAGGATGTCTCCACCGATGGTGCGCAGACGTACATCATCGCGAACCCCGGCGAGTTCTCGGCGGGCGAGCAGCACAAGCTCGAGGACCGGATCGCGCGCACCGACGATCCCACGCTCAAGACGCGGCTCCAGAAGCAGCTGGACCTCTACAAGGGCATCCGCGTGTTCGACAAGCCGGAGCGCAGCTACGACGCGCTCGAGATCTCGCTCGCGCACCAGTTCTCGCGCGGCCTGATGCTCCAGGCCTCGTACACGCACTCGCGCACGGAGGGGAACTATCCCGGCTCGATCTCGTACGACAACGGGCAGATCGATCCGAACATCTCGTCGCAGTACGATCTGATCGAGCTGCTCGCGAACCGCAGCGGCCGGCTGCCCCAGGATCGCCCGCACTCGGTCAAGGTCGACGGCTTCTACACGTTCGATATCGGGAAGGAGCAGAACCTGACGATCGGCGGGCGGGTGCGCCTGCTGTCCGGGATCCCGCAGAACGCTCTCGGAGCCCACTATCTGTACGGTGCCGATGAGTCGTTCCTGCTCCCGCGCGGCGCGCTCAAGCGCGGGGACATGGAGCACGGCGTCGACGTCCACCTCGCGTATGCGCGCAAGCTGTCCAAGGGCGTGAGCGGCGAGGTGTTCGCCGACATCTTCAACCTCTACAACCGGCAGGCGACGTTCGACGTGGACCAGACGTACGCACCGCAGTTCCGCAGCGGCGGCGGCGAGAACAACGTCAACCCGATCGTCGGGGGCACCTACGGGGATCTGATCTGGGCGAAGACCATCGACGGCCGCGGCAACGAGACCTCCGTGCCCACCGCACGCAATCCGAACTTCGGCCGCACCACCAGCCGCTACGCACCGACCTCCGCTCGCATCGGGTTCCGCCTGACGTTCTGATCGCGAGTCAGCAGTTACCCGGCACGGGGCGTCGGGCGCGGCGACGCACGCTCGGTTCACCAGCGCACACCACATCTCCGGACGAGGTCAACACGCACCGAATGCGTCCGGCGAGGACCGGCAAGACGGGTCGCGGAGGTGCCCGCTGAGCAGGGTACGAGTCTTGCTTCGACTCGCGGGCATGAGATCGATCCGTAAGGTTGTCGTCCTGGGCGCAAACGGTGCGATGGGTTCCGGTTCGGGTGCGGTGTTTGCCGCCGCCGGGATTCCAACGGTCTTCCTCGCCCGAACGCTCGAGAAGGCCGAAGCCGGCAAAGCTCGCGCCGAGCAGCTCACGAAGGGCAAGGCGTCGGCCAACATCTCGTGCGGGACGTACGTGTCCGATCTCGGTCACGCGCTACGCGACGCGGACCTGGTGCTGGAGGCGGTGTCCGAAGATCCGCAGGTCAAGCGCGACATCTTCGGGATGATCGATCGGATGCGCGCGCCCGACACGATCGTCGCGACCGTCTCCTCCGGCCTCTCGATCGCAGGGCTGTGTGGCAGCCTCAGTAAGGAGTTCCGGAGCAACTTCCTCGGGATGCACCTGTTCAATCCTCCGACGGTCATCCTCGGATGCGAGCTGATTCCGCACCGGGAGACGGATCCGGGCGTGGTCGCCGTGGCGCGAGAGTTCCTGCAGTCGGTCGCCGGCCGCGAGGTCGTGGAGACCGCGGACACGCCGGGGTTCGCCGGGAACCGACTCGGTTTCAAGGTCCTGAACGAGGTCGCACAGCTCGCCGAGGAGCACGGCGTCGCGTTCATGGACCAGCTCGTGGGGCCGCACACCGGCCGCTCACTGTCTCCTCTGGCGACCATCGACCTCGTGGGGTGGGATGTGCACAAGGCGATCGTCGACAACTTGTGGGCCACCACCTACGACACCGCGCACGATCAGTTCCGACTGCCGGCCTACATGCAGCGCGGAATCGACCGCGGTCACCTCGGCCGCAAGACCCGCGACAAGGGCGGGTTCTTCCGCATCGAGGGCAAGGGCGCCGATGCGAAGCACTTCGTCCTCGACCCGGCCAGCGGTGACTACCGACCGCTCGCCGAGGCCTCGCCTCGGATGCCGACGTTCGTCGAATCGATGAAGTCGGCGATCCGGGCCGGTGATCACCTCGGGGCGATGGAGGTCATGTGCACCGCCGAGGGCAAGGAGGCTGACCTCCTGCGAAGGATCATGCTCGGCTACATCTCGTATGGCCTCGGCCTGGTCGGGGAGGTCGTCGCGCGGCCGCGAGACATCGATCGCATCATGGGCTTCGGCTTCAACTGGGCGCCACCATCGGTGCTCGTCGATGCGATCGGTCCGGCACGCACGATCACGTTGCTCGAGCGCGCGAAGCTACCGATCCCGAGCTGCATCCTGGACGGTGCCGCGCATCACCGCGCACTGTTCAACGAGCCGACCGTCGATCGCGCCCGGTTCTTCTCCGCCGCGGCCTGACCGACGCCGCGTCAGTTGTCGTATTCGGGCGGAGGCGTCTGCTCCGGGTGAACCTCGATCACGGGCTCGCCCTCGCGACGCCAGCGATGATCGCCGCTCGCGCCGATCCGGACCGCCTCGGCAAACACCTTCTTGCCATCGACATGGTCGTCGGTCACCACGCCTTCGGTCACGGGGACCCAGACGTGGACCTCTTCGATGATCGTGCGTCGCACGCGGACCACGATCGAATAGGTGCGCTCGGGCTCGGACATCACACGAACCTATCCGTTCCGTGATACGGGCGTCGCGGATGCCGTGCTAGATCCTCGGGTCGTGGACGCGCCGCGGCACTTCACCTCCGACTACGTCGAGCGCGTCACCCTGCGCGACGGCACCCCGGTGGTGCTGCGCCTGGTGTGCCCGGAGGACAAGCCGATCCTCGAGAAGGGCTTCAACGGATGGTCCGCCGAGTCTCGCTACGCGCGGTTCCTTGGCACCAAGGCCGCGCTGTCCGAGGACGAGCTCAAGTACCTCACCGAGATCGATCACGAGCTGCACTTCGCCATCGGTGCGGTGCGGGAGGACGGCGATGGCGCCGGCAACCCGGTCGGCCTCGGCATCGCGCGGTTCATTCGCCTCCCCGATCACCACGCCACCGCCGAGGCCGCGGTCGCGGTCGCTGATGCGGCGCAGGGCAAGGGCCTCGGCAAGCTGCTGTTCCTCCGCTTGTGTGCGGCCGCCGCGGAGCGCGGCATCGAGCGCTTTCGCTGCGAGGTGCTCGGCTCGAACAACTCGATGGCCGCGCTGATCGCCGCGATCTCTCCCGATCGGACGATCCATGTCGGCGGCGGGGTGATGTCGATCGAGATGGTGCTCCCGAACGTCACCCCCACGCAGCCACCGCACGAGCCGGCTCCCGAGGGTGGCATGTACGCGCTGTTTCGCGCCGCGGCGGAGAACGCGGTCGAGTGGACCACGGCGGTACGTCGGCGTCGGCGGCGGCAGGCCGCGGCGAGTGACCACGGCGAGAAGGCGTTTGGCACGCCGGTCCGCGGGTGAGTGATGCGGGGGCCCCGCCCCCCCGTCGGTCACGCGCGACGCGCAGGATCTACGTCTCGGCGGTGATCCGGACGACCGCGTGAGGCCCGGCCACCGCCTGGAACGGCCGGAGAGCGCGAGGTTCGCGCTGGGGGGAAGACGCGACGGCACTCGCGGCGTCTCGGCGTCGGCGGGGCCGGGGCCCGGGGGGGGGGGACGACCCGCGCCCCCCGGGGCGGCGTCGGGGTGGGGACCGCGAGCGCCGGCGGGCGCGTCTACCTCACCGGTGGCTACCACGGCAACGCGAACTCCTACGAGGCTCCCGTCGCAGGCAACGCCTCGCATTCACGGCGGACCTCGCTCCGGGCCCCCCCCGCCCGAGGCCTCGGGGCCGCGAACCTCGCCACCGCCGCACGCGCGTCGATCCTCGCGTCCGGTTCTGCTCGGTCGGGCCCCTGCCCGACAGCCGCTGGATCGCTTCTCGACAGCCCCACGGACCCCCCCCCCCGGGCCGGGCCCCCCCCCCCCGCCCCCCCCGACCTGCGCCGGCGCTCGTCAGGGACGCTTGCTCGGACCCGGGACGTAGCGCGTGCCCGGCTGCTCGTCGCCGTACACGCCGCCCGTGAAGTTGTAGAGGTACTCCTGTGCGTCGCCGTGGATCATGAGGCGCATCCCCGACAGCGTGCAGTACGTGCCCTTGGGCGAGCCGCGCTCGCACCCGGGCTCACCCATCAGGTCCCCGGTCTTGCCGAGGGAGATCCAGCAGTCGCCCCGGCGCGCGTAGATCTTGTACGCGCAGCGCAGGGGCGACGAGCAATCGTCCTCGACGGCGACCTCCACGGTCAGCGGATCTCCGTCGAGCTCGAGCGGGCGGATCTCGTCGGTCTTGGACCCGAGCGTCGCGAGGTCCTTGGGATCGATCGTCGGGCACGCCGGCTGGGCGGGCGGCGGTGCGTGGTTCTCGATCGGAGCGGCGGACGGAGGGGTCGGCGGAACCTCCGTCGGCTTGCCGCCGGACCAGCAACCCATCAGGACCACGAGCCAGAGCGCGCGCATGCCCGAGCGTGACACGTGCGCAGGTCGTGCACGCCCGGTGGCACCCGGATCTGGTGATCGAATCCCTCGGTATACGACTCGGGACCCCGTCTCCCGGCGGGATCAGGCGAACTCCTTGAGATCTCGATCATCTGGACGTGGCACGTCGGCTGCTGTGGACCATGGGAGTCACCGCCCCCTCCCTCCCACCACCGCCAGGACATGCCCATGTCGAAGCCCAAACCCGATGAGCTCGCTGCCATCGACCCCGCCGCCCTTGCCCAGGTCACCGGTGGAACCTCCGATTCCTCCGGCCTCGTCGCCGCGCTCAACGGCCTGCTCGACTCGGTCAAGCAGATCCAGACCACGAGCCAGGCGAACGGCCTCAACCCCCAGGACATGATGCTGTTCATGATGCTGATGCAGCGGCAGCAGCAGTCCACGACGACGACGGTGGCGACGGCCCCTCCGTGGTGGTCGCAGGGTGGCACCTGGATCGTGCGCTGATCTTCCAGGTACCATCGGGGGATGCGCTCCCTTCGCCTGCTCTCCACCGCCCTCCTCGTCGCCTCTGCTTGCGGAGACGACGGCGGGAACCCAGCCACGATCGACGCGCCGAACACGCAGATCGATGCACCGGTGGACTCGCCGGTGAACCCGGGTGGCTGTGACTACACCGAGGCGATGGACGCCACCAACGATGACTTCTCCGGCAACGTCGCCACCGGCACGCCCGAGGCGACGGGGAAGACGATCACGAGCTCGTTCACGATCTGCGGGAAGCTCGACAGCACCCACTTCATCTCGGCCGATCAGCTGGTCGACATCGACGGCTTCGTGTTCAACGCGGCCAGCGACATCGATGTCCGCATCGATCTGACCCTGACCGGCGTCGCCACCGAGTACCTGAGCCTCAACGTCTACACCGGGCCGAACCTGTCCGACGACGTGGGCTCCACCGCGAAGTTCGAAGGCGACCACGCCGTGCTCGATGTCCACCTGACGCCGAGCACCGGCAGCTTCGAGATCCTCGTGTTCGCCGGCAACGCAGCCGCGATCACCACGCCGGTCTCGTACAAGCTGAAGGTCAGCGTGGACCAGCCCACCACCCGCTGCGCCAAGTCGACCGGTGCTGCGAGCTACGTCGAGGCGCGGGACACCGCGGGCAACGGCCACCGCGGCAACGACATGGTGCTGATCTCCGCGCCGAGCGGATCGCTGACCGCCGACACGACGGACCTGGCCGAGCCCACGGGCCTCACGATCGCGCCGGCCACCAGCTACCGGTTGACCGGCGTCAGCACCGACATCACCGCGATGTCGTCCTACAAGGATCGCGACACCTTCGAGTTCACCACCGGGGCGACCACGAACGAGATCGGCCTGCGGCTCAACTGGCCTGGCACCACGCAGGACATGGACATGTACGTCTATCCCAAGGACACGGTCCCGGGCCTGGGCTACGCGATCGTCAGCGCCAAGCACGAGGACGAGTTCAAGACCTTCGCCGTCAAGCCCAACACCGCGTACTGGGTCCTCGTCGGCAACCACGTCACCAGTGGAGCCGGCGACGTGGCCTACGGGGTCACCGTGTGCGGCGCGACGTTCACTCCCCTGACGTGGGACTTCGCACAGTCGCGGGGGTCGCACCCACCGGGGCCGCAAATTCGACGCTGGACGCGCCGCGGCAAAACGTGGTGAAACACGCGTCATGCGCTCGTTCCGGTTGTTCTCGCCCTTCTCGACGCTCCTATTGGTCTCCGCGGTCACCGCCTGTGGTGGCGGTAGCAGCGACAAGCCCGACGCCTTCGTCGTGGTGGTCGATGCGCCGCCCGATTCGCCGCCGCCGCCCCCGGGCTGCGAATACGGCGAGCTCCGCGACGACACCAACGACGACTACGAGACACAGACCGGTTCGGCCGAAGAGGTCAACGTCCCCTACGGCGGGACCATGGTCCTGTGCGGCACCGTCCACTCCAACCACTTCGCGGACGGCGCGATCGACAATGACTCGTACGCGGTGACCGTCCCGAACGGCGCCGATGTCTACGTCACGCTCACCGGCGCCGGCCTCGAGGCGATCGAGGACGTCTCCCTCGAGGTCTGGACCGGCCAGAGCTTCGGCGATTTCGTGAGCTCCGGTGGCTTCGCCGTGAACCACTCCGCGACGTCGATCCACCTCGATGCGGGCTCGTACGAGTTCTCGATGCGCGCCTACGCCGCGGCGGCGATCACCACGCCGGTCTCGTACAAGATCCGGATCGTTCCGGACATGCCGCTGACGCGCTGCGGACACCTGACCACCGGCGGCTTCGCCGAGGCCGGCGACGGCGGAGCGAACCTCGGTAACGACATGGTCGCCGTCGATGACAACGCCGCCACGGGAACTCCGACCCGCACCTTCACGCTCGCGACCGATGCTCCCGAGGCCACCGGGCTCACGATCGCGCCCGACATGAAGTACCGCGTCAGCGGCACCTCGGCCGGCAACGCCGTGATGGGGACCTATCGCGACCGCGACACCTACGAGTTCACCACCGGCGCGACCACGAACGAGATCGCGATCCGGGTGAACTGGCCCGGCACCACCTCGGACCTCGACTGGCTGCTCCTCAACAAGCCGGCGGCCGGCGCCACGGTGGTCTCGACCCAGGGCTCTGCGCGCGTGACGAGCCTGATGGAGGACGAGTTCGAGACCATCGCGGTCAAGCCGAACACGGCGTACTGGCTGTGGGTCGGCGGCTGGGGCGAGAACCCCGTGACGCCCGTGACGTACGACGCCACGATCTGCGGCCAGACGTTCACGGCGCCCTGACGCTCGCGGCGGCCTGACGCTCGCGGCGGCCTGCGGTATACCCGCGCCCATGCTCAAGCGAACCAGCACGGCAGTGTGGCGCGGCACCGGCCCCAAGGGCACCGGTGCGATCTCGACCCTCTCGGGAGCGCTCAAGGATCAACCCTATGGCTTCAACACGCGCTTCGCGTCCGAGGACGGCAAGGCCGGGACCAACCCGGAGGAGCTGATCGCCGCGGCCCACGCGAGCTGCTTCACGATGGCGACGAGCTTCCAGATCACCGGCGCGGGCAAGGAGCCGACCAAGCTCGAGACCACCGCCACGGTGTCGATGGAGAAGCAGGACATCGGCTGGACCATCGTCTCGATCCATCTCGAGCTGACGGGTGAGGTCCCCGGCATCACCGCCGAGGAGTTCAAGACGTTCGCCGAGAACGCGAAGAAGGGCTGTCCGATCTCGCGCGCCCTCGCCAGCGTCGCGTCGATCACGATGAACGCGACGTTGAGCTGAGCTGATCAGCGCCGGCGCGCGGCCTTGATCTTGGCCTTCGGCTTCGCGGCCTTGGCCTTCGGCTTCGCGGCGGTGGCCGTGCGCTTCGGCTTCGCGCCCGTCCTGGTGCCGCCGCGGATGTTCTCGTACGCGGCGATGTACTGCTCGACGGAGAGCTTGGCGATCGTCGCGCCGATCACGTCGAGCGCGAGGGCATCGGCAGTCTTGAACCGGACGCACGACTTGCCGAGGTCGAGCTTCTTCCCCGCGGCCTGGAATCCCGCGCGGAGGAACCGCTCGATCTCTTTGCCGCCGTAGACGGTCATCAGGTACAGCGACAGGTGCTGCTTCTGGGAGGCGAGCGACGCGAGGCAGAGCGGCTGACCGTTGTACGTGGAGGCATAGCGCGCGAGCGGGACGTACCAGCCGATCATCCCGTACTGCATGCCCTCCTCGTAGCCGGGCGGCAGGTGTGCATTGACCACGGCGCGCACGCGCTCGATCGAGGCGCGACGATCGGCCGGGAGCTGTGCGAGGTAGTTCGCGACGGTGGTGGCGGCGCTCGAGACCATGAGCGCGACGATAGAGCGTTCGTGGTAACGAAGGCCATGCGTTCGCTGGCCTTCGTGCTGCTGCTCGCGGCGTGCACCGCATCGCACCGTCCGCGGCCGCAGCTGACCACCATTGCGGAGAGTTCGCAGTACACGCGCACCGGGCGGTACGAGGAGGCGATCCGCCTGTGCCACGACTTCGCACGCGCCTACGCCGAGGCGCGCTGCGACACCCTCGGACAGACCGGTGAAGGGCGGCCGATCCTCGCGCTCCGGATCTCCCGGCACACGGGGCTCCCGGTGATCTACGTCCAGGCCGGGATCCACGCGGGCGAGATCGAGGGCAAGGATGCGGGGTTCTGGTTCCTCCGTGATCTGCTCGACGGCAAGGTCGCCCCCGGCGCGCTCGATCACGTCTCGGTCGCGTTCATCCCCGTGATGAACCCGGATGGTCACGAGCACTTCGGCCCGAACCACCGACCGAATCAACGCGGCCCGGAGGAGATGGGCTGGCGCACCAACGGCGCGCGCCAGAACCTCAACCGCGACTTCATGAAGGCCGAGGCACCGGAGACCCAGGCGGTGCTCCGTCTGCTCCAGCACGATCAACCGGTGCTGCTCGTCGATCTGCACACCACCGATGGCGCGAAGTTCGAGCACGACATCGCGATCACGCCGGCGCCGTTCGCCCCGCGCATCGATCAGCTCGACGAGACCGAGGCAGAGCTCACGCGCGCCGTCACCTCGCGGCTCACCGAGCTGGGGCACCTGCCGCTCGGGTTCTATCCGTCGTTCGTGAACGACGACGATCCGCTGTCAGGGTTCGCGGCCGGTGAGGCTCCGCCACGGTTCACGCACTTCTACATGGCGGCGCGCAGCCGGCTCGCGCTGCTCGTGGAGACGCACAGCTGGCGGACGTACAAGGAGCGCGCACACAGCACCTATCACGCACTCCAGGCGATCTTCGAGACGGCCACACGCGACAGCGCGCACTGGCGCGAGGTCGAGCTCGCGGCGGATCGCTCCGATCTCGCGCTCGCTGGAACGCAGGTGCCGCTGATCTGGGACACCGGCCCCGGCCATCGCGAGCTCGCGTTCCGCGGCTACGCGTTCGAGAAGCGCACCTCGGAGCTCACCGGCGGGACCTGGCTGGTCTACGACGAGACCACACCGCAGATCTGGAAGGTCCCGTTCTACGACGACATGATCCCGACGATCACCGTCACCGCGCCCCGCGGCGGCTACCTCGTCGACGGTGGGTTCGCCTCTGCCGTTGCTGCCGTCCTCGACCGGCACGGGCTGTCGTACGTGCGGTTGACCGACGAGCCCAAGGTCTCGGTGGGCGTGTTCCGCGCGACCAAGGCGACGTTCTCCGAGCCCTACGAGGGCCGCACCCGGGTAGGGCTCACCGGCGCGTGGAGCACGGAGACCCGCACGCTGGAGAGGGGAGCGATCTTCATCCCGATCGCGCAGCCCGGCGTGCGCGTCATCCTCCACCTGATGGATCCCGCGCTCCCCGATTCCCTCGCCGCGTGGGGGCTGTTCAACGCGGTGTTCGAGCGCAAGGAGTACATCGAGCCGTACGTGATCGAGGCCGCCGCGCGCGAGATGCTCGCGACCCAGCCGGCGCTGCGTGCCGAGTTCGAGGCGGCGATCGCGGCGGATCCCGCGCTCGCGAAGAGCGCCGAGGCCAAGCGCGAGTGGTTCTACCGGCGGCATCCGTCGTGGGACGAGCGGACGAACCTCCTGCCCGTGTATCGCACCGACGCCGTGTTCGGCGCGCCGCGGCGCTAGACCGAGAGCACGATCTTCCCGAACCCGGCGTTGCTCGCCATCCGCGCGTGCGCCTGGGCGGCCTGGTCGAGCGGCATCACCACATCGATCACGGGTGCGACCAGGCCTCGCGCCAGCATCGGCACCACCTGCGCTTCGAAGATGCGCATCGCCGTGATCTTCTCCTCGAGCGGACGCGCACGCAGCACCGTCCCCATCACGCGGAGGCGCTTGCGCAGGATCAGCGCGAGATCGAGCTCGTGCCGGGCACCGGCGAGGAGCCCGACCAGCACGATCTTCCCGAGCGGCCGCGTACAGCGCAGATCCTCGTCGAGGTACGCCCCGCCCACCAGCTCGAGCACCACCGAGGCGCCCGCCGGATCGTGCGCGCGCACGCCGTCGGCGAACCGCGCGCCATCGGCGAGCACGCCGGCACCGAGGCCGAGGGCCTTGGCGCGCTCGAGCTTGTCTGCGGTTCGTGCGGTGCCGATCACGAAGCAGCCGAGCGCACGCCCGAGCTGCACCGCCGCCGTGCCGACGCCGCTGCCGACCGCGTGGACGAGGAGCGTCTCGCCGCCCGCAAGCCCGCCCTGCGTCACCATCGCATCGTGTGCGGTGATGAACGCCTCGGGGACCGCCGCGGCCTGCTCGAACGAGAGCCCCTCGGGGATCTTCGCGAGCGCGCGCTCGTGCGTCACGATCTGCTCGGCATAGCCGCCACCACCGACGAGCCCGAACACGCGGTCTCCGATCACGAGCCGCTCCACGCCAGGTCCGAGCGCCTCGACCTCGCCCGCGATCTCGAGGCCCGGGATATCCGGGGGCGAGTCCGCGGGCGCGGGATAGGCGCCCATCCGCTGGAGCAGATCGGCCCGGTTGATCGCGGTCGCGCGGACGCGCACGCGAACCTCGCCCCGTGAAGGCTCGGGCGTCGGTCGTTCGACCAGCGCGAGGACTTCGGGGCCACCGGGCTTCGTGATCGCGATCGCGCGCATCGTCATGCGGGGATGTTCCCGCAGCGCGCGCCGAAGATCACCAGAAGCCGCGACGAACCACGACCACGTTCGACTGCTGCGGCCGGTTCATCGCCAGCACCGCGAACAGCAGCATCGTGTTCGTGCCGCCGAACGCGCTCTGCGGCTTCGCGGAGGCCAGATCCTTGATCGAGCTCTGCAGGCCCGTGAGCTGGTTCAAGAGGGCGTCGGAAGAGCCGGAGCTCGAGGTCGAGCCACCAACGCTGGTGTTCGGCTTGACGGTCTTGCCGCCGGTCACGGAGTCGAGAGAGGTCGGGTCGATGGACGTGAAGTTGGACATGGGAGCTTCCTTTGCGGTGATGACCCAGACCATGAGCATGGGTCATGCCACGCGTAACCCACGGTGATCACGTGAGTTCGGATCCGAGACCTGCCGTACCGCGGGTTACGGATCGAAGCCTCGGGGTGACAGCGGGTCACTGGACCAGGAACCGCTGCTCGATCACGGACCGGATCGCCCGACCATCGTCATCGCGGGCCGGATCGTAGCGAAACCGCCAGATCTGCTCGGATGCGATCTCGTCCCGCCGCCCCCCGAAGCCGCGCATCAGCCGGGCGCCCGCCACGAAGCCCTCCGCATCCACGGTCACCTGCATCACGAACAGCGCGCCGTCCTCCACATCGCGCTGGCGGCTCGGATAGATCAGCCGGGCCGGCCGAGCCTTCGAGATCTTCGGTGGCGGCGGCGCCGGTGGCGGAGGTGGAGCCGGAGCGCCAGGAGTGACAGCGCCTCCCTCCCCGAAGCCGATACCGGCCCCGCGACCGCTCCCCGTTCCCTCGCCGGTGCCGCCTCCATCTCCGCCGGTGTCGAACGAGATCGCACCACGTGGATCGGCATCACTGCGTGACGCCGCTGGATTCCAGCTCGCCGCGCGTGCACGCCGACCACGCGTGGCGATCATGCGCGGAGCCGGCGAACCACCCCCCGCTGCCGTCGACGCGGATTGATGCGGAGACGGTGGCGCCGCGGGAGGTTCCACCACCTCGATCGACAGCGTCGCGGGCGGTGCGCCGCGATCGGGATGCCGATCGATCGCGAGCAACAGGCCTCCGATCACGGCATGGACCGCGAGCGAACCAAGGATCACCTGCGTGCGCCTCACCACCCCCAGTGTCCGCGATCTCGCTTCGCCGCGCCGCTCACGCGTGCTGAGGCCCTGCGAGGTTGGCGTCACGCCGCGACCCGATGCGCGTATGATCGCGAGATGTCTCGCCTCGTGCTGCTGCTGGCCCTCCTCGCCGCCTGTTCCAAGGACAACTCCCCGAAGGGGTTGTGCGAGCGCGGCTGCAAGAAGCTGCTCGGATGTGCGCACGCGGCCGACAGCGAACAGGACCCGTGCGTACAGGCCTGCACCGCAGCCACGCCACCTGATCAGGCCTCGGTCGAGAAGCTCGAGGGCTTCAGCTGCGACGAGCTGATGGCCGGCGCCGCAGGCGCGCTCGGCAGAGGAGTCGCGCCGGCCGCGCCACCGCCAGCGCGCGCGAACAACGGCTGCACCGCGGACTGCCGCACGTGCGTCGGCGACGGCACGAGCTGCTTCGCCGCTGCCGGTGGGACGAACGGCATCCCTTGCGACCCATGCTGCTGCGCGCCCGGCGGTCCTGCACCGGTCTGGCGGAACGAGGAGTAGCCCGGGCGCCCACGCCCGTGCCTCATCGCGACGCGCCCACCGTGGCGCCGACGCACGGTCGATCCACGAGAATCCCTGAACAAGGTCGTGCGCTCGATCTTGCAGTGACCGTGCATGATGTCGGCGCGCGCTGCTACCACCACCGTCCCGCTCAAGGGCGATCTGGTGCGAACGAATGCGCGGCGCCTGCATCGAGAGCTGCGGGCCGTGGGGCGCCGGCGCGACGGCAAGACGGTCGTCCTCGACTTCTCGGGCGCGGGCCGGATCGACTCCTCGGGGATCGCGGTGATCTCCGTCCTCGCCAAGCAGCTCGCGCGGAGCGGCCGCACGCTCGAGCTCACCAAGCTCTCCACGCAACAGGAGGCCGCGCTCGCGCTGCTACCGAAGGCACAGGCCGGGACTCCAAGCGAGCCCACCGAACCTGCGCCCGGGACGATCGAGCGCCTCGGCGGCGCGGTGATCGAGGCCGGTGAGGCCACGCGCTCGCTGTTCGGCTTGATCGCCGAGATCGGGCGCCAGACGTTCGCGGTGATCCTGCGGCGCAAGCGGCTCCCTGCCGGTGCCCTCGCGCATCAGATCTCGATCCAGGGCGTGGACGCGATCTTCATCGTCGGCCTGCTCAGCTTTCTCCTCGGCATGACGATGGCGTTTCAGGGCTCGATCCAGCTCCAGCGGTTCGGCGCCGGCCCGTTCGTGGCCGACATGATCGGCCTGACGATGGTCCGCGAGATCGGGCCGCTGATGACGGCGGTGATCCTGACCGGTCGCACCGGCGCGGCGATCGCCGCGGAGCTCGGCACGATGCAGGTCCGCTCCGAGATCGATGCGCTGAGCACGATGGGCATCGAGCCGGTGCGGTTCCTGATCCTGCCGCGGTTGATCTCGATCACGCTCGTCGGCCCTGCCCTCGCGCTCCTCGGGATGTTCATCGGGATGGCCGGAGGCATGCTGGTCGCGACGCTGACCCTCGATCTCCCTCCGGCGATGTTCTGGGCGCGCATGGTGGAGCGCCTCGAGCTCGCGGACTTCATGCACGGCCTCGGCAAGAGCCTGGTGTTCGCCTGGATCATCGGGCTCGCCGGGAGCCACCTCGGCCTGCGCGCGGGCGGCGATGCGAGCAGCGTGGGCAACGCCACGACACGCACCGTGGTGGTCGGCATCTTCTACATCATCGTCGTCGACGCGATCTTCGCCACGGTGACGTTGTTCATGAGGCACGGATGAGCACGCCGATCGTCGAATGTCGCGGCCTCACCGTCGGGTATGACAAGCCCGTCCTCGAGGGGATCGATCTGACGATCGAGGCCGGCGAGATCGTCGCGCTGCTCGGCGGGTCCGGCTGCGGCAAGTCCACCCTGCTCCGGTGCCTGATCGGCCTCCTGCCCCCTCTCGGCGGCGAGGTGCGGGTGCTCGGCGAATCGTTGTACGAGCTCTCTCTCGAGAAGCGCCACCAGCTGCTGCGCCGCACCGGGACCGCGTTCCAGCAGGATGCGCTGTTCGGCTCGATGTCGGTAGCCGATAACGTCGCGCTCCCGCTGCACGAGCTGACCCGGCTGCCCGCCGCGGTGATCGACGAGATGGTCGAGCTGCGCCTCGGCCTCGTCGGCCTCGCCGGGCTCGAGGAACGGCCCCCCGCGAGCCTCTCGGGCGGTCAGCGCAAGCGCGCCGCGCTGGCCCGCGCCTCGATCCTCGATCCCGACGTGATGTTCTGCGACGAGCCCTCCGCGGGGCTCGATCCTGCGATCGCGGCCGCGATCGACGCCACGCTGCTCCAGTTTCGTGCCGCGCTGGGGATCACGATCGTGGTCGTCACGCACGAGATCGCGAGCATCGAGGCGATCGCCGACCGCGCGGTGATGTTCGCGCGCGGCGGGATCGTGGCCGCAGGAACGATCAAGGAGCTCGAGAAAGATGAGCGCGAGGAGGTCTTCAACTTCTTCCACCGGGTCGCCGAACGACCCCAGGCCGAGATGACGAGGTAACCATGACCAGCAAGACCACCAAGCTCCGCGTCGGCCTGTTCGTCGCGATCACCGCCGGCCTCCTGGCCGTCGTGATCATCGTGTTCGGAGGCATGCGCTTCTGGGAGGACAAGGCCCACTTCAAGATCCTGTTCGACGACTCGGTGATGGGGCTCGAGAAAGGCGCGCAGGTCTATCTCAATGGCATCAAGGTCGGTCGCGTCGATCGAGTGGAGGTGTCCCGCGAGGACCTGACCAAGGTGCTCGTGAGCATCACGGTCGCCGATGACGCTCTGGTCCACACCGATACCGTGGCGATGCTCCAGTACGCGGGCATCACCGGCCTCAAGGTCATCGATCTGCGCCAGGGCACGCTGGGTGCGCCACTCCTCCCGGAGGGCAGCACGATCGCGCAGGGCAAGACCGTTCTCGACAAGATGGAGAAGCAGGCGATCCAGATCGCCGATCAATCCGAGCAGCTGATGAAGCGCGCCGGCACGATCGTCGACAACCTCGTCGCGCTCACCGATCCCAAGCGATTCGAAGGAGTGGAGGGGATCATGGCGGGGGCGAAGGCCACGGCGGCCAACCTCGCCGAGGCCAGTGGCGCACTCCACGCGATGGTCGCCGAGAACCGCGTCGCGTTGAAGGACACGCTCGGTGCGATGCGCGGCACGGTCACGTCGGTGCAGACGATGATCGACGGTCACATGAACGGGCTGGTCAGCAGCGCAGGCGAGCTGCTCGCCGATCTCAAGTCGATCGTCCACGGCAGTGAAGGCCCGATCCGCTCCGCCGTGTTCGACCTGCGCCAGGCGAGCCGAAACTTCAAGGAGCTCACGCGCGATGTCCGAGCGCGACCGTCTCGCTTGCTGTTCTCGAACGCCCCCTCCGAGAGGAAGCTGCCATGAGCCCGATGATCGCGATGATGCTGTTGCTCGAGGTCCTCGTGTTCACGGGCTGCGGAGGGAACAAGGTCCCCGACACGCACTACTACCAGCTCGCCGCGCCGACCAAGGTCGATCGAGGCGGAGAGCTCACGCTCGTCCTCGAGGCGCTCTCGACGGATCAAGCGTACGACGACGAGCGCATCGTCTATCGCACCACGCCGTACCGACTCGACTACTACCAGTACCATCGGTGGAGTGCGGCGCCTGGGACGATGGTCGGCAACTACCTCGAGCAATCACTCGAGCGCAGTGGCCGGTTCCGAGCCGTCACGCGCGAGCTGACCGCAGATGCGCCCGCGATGCTCGGCGGGCGCGTGGTGGCGATCGAGGAGGTCGATGCATCGAAGGGGAGCTGGGCGGGACGCATCGTGCTCGAGCTGACACTCACGGAGACCAAGACCAACCGGCTGCTCTGGACCGAGCAGTTCGAGGAGACCGAGCCCCTGACGAGGCAGACCCCCGAAGGGCTGGCACAGGCGCTGTCCGTGGCGCTCGGACGGATCGCGGACAAGGCGGGCCCGTTGATCGAGTCCGCAGCCCGGACCGGACAATTAAACGCTGTTCGATAGCGGCTAGCGGAGTCGCCAGTGTGTCCGGCTGGCGCGGTGCGTCATACGCCGGAATCTAATTAACTGTCCGATATACTGCGTTCAAGTACGGTCCGACCATTGGTCCAGTGTTTGCAACGCGGGGCGTCATGCGCTACGGACTGTTCCTACTCCTCCTCGGCTCCGCCTGCAACACCGATCTCCCGGCTCCGGTCGATCACGCTCCGGCGTCGGTCCGCGACCGGCTCGACGATCAGACCCGGCTCCTGGTCGCGGCAGGCGAGAGTGGGGGCTCGATCACCGCCCAGCGTCACGTCGCCGGAGCGGAGTGGGCCGGTGGCCTGGTCGATCTGCAGATCGAGAATGGCGAGCTCGTGATGTTCTCGGACGCGCCGGGTGCGCTGACGCTCGAGACGATGCAGGTGACGTTCAAGCCACTCCAGATCCCGGCCGGCGTGTTCGGCGGCAAGGATGCGCAGCTCACGCACGTTCGGATCGATCTGAAGCACGAGCTGCGTGCGCCGGCCCAGTGGGTCTCCGACGACGAGGTCCACCTGACCGCGAACCTCGACCTCGGCCTGTCCTGGGAGCTCACGCTCGATGGCAACCCCGCGCCGCTCGGCTCGCCGAAGCTGCCGCTCGTGCCGGTGGAGCTCGTGTTGACCGGCGACGGCGAGCACGTCAGCGCAGCGCTCCGCGCCCATGCGCCGGGCGAGCTGTGGAGCTGGGCCGGCCTCGTGAAGCTGAGCGAGCTCGAGCTCAGCCTCGGCGCCGACCTCTGATCACTTGATGTCGACGATCAGCTCGAGCGCCTTGCCCTGCCGCACGATCGAGAACACGAGCTGCTTGGCGTCGCGCAGCTTCGTGTAGACCTCGAGGGCCTTGTCAGGCTGGGTCACATCGAAGCCGTTGATCCGCATCAGCAGATCTCCGTTCACGAAGCCTAGCCGCGCGAACAGAGAACCCGGGCGAATCGCATAGAGCTTGACCCCGATCGGCTTGCCGTCCTTCACGGCCGGTACGAGGCGCGCCTCCTTCGCGACCGCCATCGGATTGGCGAACACGCGGTCCACGAGCGCTCGCGTGATCTCGCGCCGGTTAGCACCGATCGTCTTGATGCCGGCGTCGAGCTCGGCGTCGAGCGGCGCCTCGGCGGCCTCAAAGGGGTTGCCCGCCAGCTCCCCGCCCTCAGGCTTACTCTTGTCGGCGAGGTCCGGACAGCTCTTCGGCATGCTCGGACCGAGCTTGATGAGGATGGTGTCGCGCTTGACCGTGACCACCATCCCTGTGGCCTCGACGGCGTCGACGAACAGCTCCAGCGCCTGCTTCGGCGTCATCGCCTTCGCCGAGACCACGGTGACCTTGGTGGCACGCTTCGCCACGTCCGCGGAGAACACGACGTTCTTGCACGTGAAGCTGGTCACCCACGTGGCGAGATCGACCAGCGAAGCTTCCGGCTTGAACGACACCGTCAGCTTGGCCGATGGCGCGGGCTCCTTGCAGGCGTACAGCTGATCTTCGGGAGCGTCTGCGTGTGCAGCGCTTCCGAGCCAGGTCACCAGGGCGAAAGGGATCAAGAGGCGGGACATGCCCGCCATCCTGCCACGCGGTCAGTAGCCGCTGACGGAGACCTTGGTCGAGACCTCCGGAGCGCTCGGCGCGATCTGCGGGGCGGGGGCCTGCTCGGGCGCGGCCTGCGGAGGCGGGCAGCAGCACGACTTCTTCTTTCCGCAGCCGCCGGTGATGGTGGACAGCGCGTCGAGAGAGAGGGCTTCAAAGCTGGTGGTGGTGGGCATGTCGGATGGAAAGTGCAGCGCACATGCCACGGCAGAGCCTCGTCGATTCAACAGGTTGCCCGTGGATGCACCTGGGTTCCCGCCTCCCCCGGGATGCAAGGTGGGTGGCTGGCGTCGTAGGATGAGGAGCATGAAGCGAGCGCTGCTCCTGGTTGCGCTCGGCGGCTGCGTCACGACAGCTGGCCTCATCCGCAAGGACCGGGTGACTGTCCCGATCCTCGTGGGAACCGTGGTCGCGGATCTCGTCGTAGGTTCGTTGGTGTTCGCGCAGCTGGACCTGTCGACCGCGGGAGCGATCGCGTCGGGGATCGCGTTCACGGCCGTCGATGTAGGGATCGGGTGCATCCTCGGGGCGTGCGCCGCCCTCCGGCCATGATCAACGCTCCCGGATTGACCAGCCGCGGCAAGCGGATCACGGCGGCGATCGCCGTCATCATCGCGTTCTTGCTGCCAAAGAACGTCGAGTGCGGGTACCCCGGGGGGGAATGTGGGCGGATCGGCATGTTCAGGCAGGTGTGCAAGTACTACGAGCTCGAGCCGCTGGGGTTCTTCCTGCTGGAGCGCCTGCTCGACCGTGACGTGGGCTTCGCCTACCGGAAGGGCGAGGAGTGTCATTGAGTAGGGCTTGCCAGGCCGCGGAAAACCCTCAACACTGGAAGAGATGTATCGCGACAGCGCCAATGCCCTCGACGAAAGTGATCGCGCGGTAGGCGCGATCCTGATCGGCGAAGCGATGCTCGTGCAGTGCGAGCGGGCCGTCGATCGAGTCCGTGATCCGCATGCCCACGAGCGGTGGCGTGCGATGCGCGAGATCCACGACGACTATCCGGAGATCTGGCGCCAGCTGGATCGCGCCCGCGCCGTCCTGGCCTCGCGTGGTGGGAACACCACCGCGTACGAGGAGATGAGGCCGCACGTTCGTCCATCGCTGATCGTCCCCAACGATGCGCACGAGACCGCGGTCGATCCCGAGGCGCTCGATGATGCCCGCCGCGCGCTCGCCGAGCTCAAGCTCTGCGTGCCCGGCGCCGATTGGAAGGCGATCGCCCGGCGCACCACCGAGCTCGTCGAGATGCCGCAGCTCCACCGTCGCCACCGGCTCGCCGTCGGGACGACCCTGAGTGCCCTCGCGCTGGCCGTCGTCACCTGGTTCGTGGCGATCACGCCCGAGAAGAAGCAGGACAAGGCCGAGGCGATGCGCCACGAGATCGCGGAGATCGCGAATCAGCGCAAGGTCCGCATCGACATCCTCGCTTCGGCGATCGGTGACCGGTGCAACGCCCCGCTCGCGCACGAGTACGTGAAGCTCCTCGTCATGGACGGTCGCGGCCACGATGCCGAGACGTTCGCCGATGGGTACACCGGCCGCTGCGGCGAGGACACCGTCGTCGAGAACTGGGCGAACGCCCCGCGCCCTCCGCGGTGACATGGCATGCTCCGCTCATGGCGGATGCGGATGACGTTCTCAAAGGCGCGGGTCGATTCTTCAAGAAGCTCGGCGGTGTCGTCGCCGATACGAGCAAGACCGTCGCGAACCAGGTCGCTGCGACCAGCAAGCAGGTCACCGGCCTCGGCCGCGGATCGGTCAAGCTCGAGCTCGACAACACGCGCGCCGCTCCCGGCGGCACGCTGAAGGGGCGCATCGTCCTGGCGCTCAGCGAGCCGGTCGCCGCGAAGCGCCTGCTCGTCACGCTGCGCGCGCGCCAGCGCATCGTCACGATCAAGCGAGGCGAAGGCGCGAAGGGCGTGAGCGCCACCCATGCCGATGTGTTCCAGTTCGACCAGGAGCTGGCCCCGTCGCAGTCGTTCGACGCGCGCACGGTCGAGTTCGAGCTCGCGGTGCCGCCGGATGCGCTCGATCTGAAGCCGCAGCCCACGAACAACAGCCCGATCGCCGAGGTCGCGCGGACGGTGGTCTCCGCGTTCAATCCGTCGGCCGGGCCGATCGAGTGGCAGGTGATCGGCCGGCTCGAGATCGCGTGGGGCCGCGACCTCTCGAGCGAAGTCGACATCACGGTCGCTCGCTGACCAGGCGATCGGTTAACCCTCAGCCCTGCGAAGGACCGAGGATCACCACCTCGATCACCTCACCGGCCCGCAGCCGATGGTTCGACTTCCGGATCGACACCCCCGCCACGCTCACACACCCGTCATCGATCATCTTCTGCGCTCGCGCCCGCGAGATCCCCGGCGAGCGCGTCGCGATCAGCACGTCGATCCGCTCGTCATCATCCTCGGTCCCGATCGTCCCGCGATGCCGCTCGACGGTCCCATCCTGCTCGACCGTCCACGTCCCCGGGATCTTGACCTTCGGGACCCTGGGCGCGGTCTCTGACTCCACCGGCACCTGCAGGAACACCTCGTGCGCCTCGGCCACCCGGAACGCCAGGGTCCCCCGTGGGTACGTGATGTTCGCGACCACGAACCCACGCGCGAGCGTCCCCACGCGCATCGTGTCGACGTCGGACGGCAGCATCGCCGCGCGGACCTCGTCGGTCAGCTCGACCTCCACGTCCCACTCGATCTTGATGCCTTTCAGCGTCCCTGGACTGTGCGCCTTGAATTGCATCGCGCCGCACCCTACCTCACATCACGCCGCATCGTGAAAGATCACGCCGAGCGTGTGGCGATGCCCCGCTCCAGTCCACCTCGTTCATCGCTTGGCCTCACGTGCGAGGAGCGTGCGCTTGCGCTCCACGCCCCAGCGATAGCCGGACAGTGCGCCATCGCTGCGCACCACGCGATGACACGGGATCGCCACCGCCAGCCGATTCGCGCCGCACGCCTGCGCCACCGCACGCACCGAGCTTGGCGCGCCGATCTGCTTCGCGATCTCCGCATAGCTCGCGGTCGTCCCCACGCGGATCTTCTGCAGCGCGCTCCACACCCGCTGCTGGAACGCCGTGCCGCGAACGTCGAGAGGGAGCGCCACGCCCAGCCGCGGCTCCTCGATCACGCCCACCACACGCGCCACGATGGCCTCGAACCCCGCGTCTCCGCCCACGAGCGTGGCCTTGGGGAACTGGTCCTGCAGCTCGCGCGCGAGCAGATCCGGATCATCGCCGAGCAGGATCGCGCACACGCCTCGCGTGCTGCTCGCCACGAGGATCGAGCCGAGCGAGCACTCGCCCACCGCGAACCGGATCTCTGCCGCCGTCCCGCCGCGCTTGTAAGCGCTCGGGGTCATCCCGAGCATCTGGTCGGCGGCCGCGTAGAATCGCCCGTTCGAGTTGAAGCCCGCGCCATAGATCGCCTCGGTCACGGTGCGCGTGCTGCGCAGCTCGTCGCGCACTCGGTCCGCGCGGTGCGCCGCCGCATAGCCCCGTGGGGTCAGGCCGGTGACCGCCTTGAACACGCGGTGCAGGTGATAGGTGCTCCATCCCGCTCGCGCGGCGAGATCGTCGAGGGTGGGCATCTCGTCCGCCTGCTCGAGGAACCGACACAGCTCCGCGATCCGCGCCGCCTGCTCCTCGCCGCGCGAGGGCCCCGTGGGCTTGCACCGCTTGCAGGCGCGAAAGCCCGCGCGCTCGGCGGCCGCCGTCGTCGCGTGGAACGCCACGTTCTCGGGCCGCGCCGCGCGTGCCGGGCACGAAGGTCGGCAGTACACGCCGGTGGTCTTCACCGAGTAGACGAAGCTGCCATCGGCGGTGGCATCCCGCGCGAGGATCTGCGCCCACCGAGGATCGATCTGGGTCTGGGTCTCCATGCCCTTTACCCTGGAGGTCCGCGCCGCTCGCCGCACTCCGGGTCTTGCTCTTGAATCCACCTCCGCAACGTGGGACTTGCGATTCACGGATACTCGATGGTGACGATCTCACCGTCGCCACGCGGCAACGTGACCCCGTCCCCGACGCGCATCCCCCACAGCGCCTGCGCGAGCGGGGATTGCCAGCTCAGCCGCCCTCGCTTCGGATCGGCCTCGATCGCTCCCACGAGCGAGTACACGTGCAGCTCGCCCTGCTCGTCCTCGATCGTCACCCGCGCCCCGAGCGCCACCTCGCCGCGGTCCACCGGAGGATCCGCCGCCTGCGCCGTCGAGAGATGCTCGGCGAGCTCGCGGATCCGGTCCGCGTCGCCATCGGTGCGCGTGAGCTGCTCGAGCTCGGCCCGCGCCGCGGCGAGCCCGGCCGGCGTCACCAGGTTGAGCTCGGGCACAGGCAGTCCGCGACGACGCACCGGGACCTCCGGGACGTCATCGTTCTCCTTGGTGAACGCCTTGCTCACCGCCTCAGCCTACCGCTGTGCGGGCCACCTCGCACGGCCCACTGCCGGAGGTGGAAGGACGCGTCACTTGCCGGCGTTCGACGAGCCGAGGACGTTGGCCAGCGGGCGCCAGTTCTCGTCGATGGTCGCGGCGTCCCGGATCGTCGGGTTGAACACCGTCGGTCCACCGACGGCCTTGCCGGCGTCCTGGCGCGCGACGCTCGAGAAGTTGACGCCGCCGGTGACGGAAGACAGGTCCTGGATGGTCTTGAACATGGTCATGGTCCTTTCGAGTTACGGGGCGGGGGGGGGGGGGGGGGGCCGGGCCGGGGGGGGGCGGGGCGCGCGGGCGCCGTGTCGCGTGGTCCGCGGGGGGGGGGGGGGGGGGCGGGGGGCGCGGGGGGGGGGGGGGGGGCCGGCGCGGGGGGTGCTGTGGCTGCCTCGGTGGGGCCGTGACCATCACTCAAGCAGCCGTCGTGCCATCGACTCGGCGCCATGGATCCACGGGCTTGGCGCTCTGGAGACCTCGAGAGCGTGACGCACGGTGATCAGCTGCTGCGTTCCGCGGTGATCACGCCCTTCGTCAGCGGGCGGGCACGCGGACGAGATCGCGGTCGATCGGCTGGTCGAGGGCGCGCGCCGTCGCCGCGGCGGCCTCGTGGAGCGCTTGCCGGCCCGCCTCGAGCCGGAACGGGTTCACGCGCGGCAGATCGTCCAGCACGAGCGTGACCATCTCCCTGCGCGTGGGGATCTCGAGCGGCGCATTGCTTCGGCTCCACGGGGCGTGCGCGCTGATGTGGTGGAACAGCAGCCGCCCGGGAGGCACCCCGGCGATGCCGGGCCGGTCGAGGATGCCGCCATCCCAGTACGGGCGCCGATCGATCCACACCGGCCGGAACATCGCGGGCACCGCGCACGACGCGCGGATCGCCGTGGGCAGATCGCCGCGATCGAGCACCGTGGTCCGTCGTCCGAGGATGTCGAACGCGCTGATCCGGACCGGCACGCGGCACGCCTCGATCCGCGCCACCGGCAGGAACTTCCGTAGCAGCCCGTCGAACTTCTTCCCCGCGAGCAGGCCCGCACCAACGCCGGGGTCCCAGAAGTCCTCCCGGCGCATGCTGAGGAGGAACGTGGTCAGCTCGTCGGTGGGTGCGCCGGCCGCCCACGCTCCGGTCACCATCGCACCCGCGCTCGAGCCCGCCACGTGGGCCGGCGCGAGCCCGCGCGCGAGCAACGCCGAGAGCATGCCGGTGTGGGCGTAGAACGAGAAGAACCCGCTCGACATCGCGAGCCCGAACGGGCCCTGCGCGAGCCAGTCGCCGAGCGTGGTCTTCGGCGAACCGCTACGCAACATGCCCGTCGAGCATAGCCCCAGAACGCCGTGCTATGACGGCGCCATGTCCGAGCCGGCGAAGATGCCGCGGCAGATCCCCTACATCATCGGTAGCGAGGGTTGCGAGCGCTTCAGCTTCTACGGGATGCGAAACATCCTGCAGCAGTTTCTGATCACGGTGCTGCTGCTCCAGAAGGCCGATGCGAAGGACATCTTTCACTCCTTCGTGATCGGCGTCTATTTCTTCCCGCTGCTCGGCGGGTGGATCGCGGATCGCCTGATGGGCAAGTACCGCACGATCCTGTGGTTCAGCCTGATCTACTGCGTCGGCCTCGGCATCCTCGCGGTGGTTCCGCACGACAAGGATGCGTTCATGGTCGGCCTCGTCCTCGTCGCGCTCGGCGCGGGCGGGATCAAGCCGCTCGTCGCATCGTTCATCGGCGACCAGTTCGACGCGCGCACCAAGCACCTCGCGAAGGCGGTGTTCGACGCCTTCTACTGGATCATCAACTTCGGCTCGTTCTTCGGTTCACTCCTCATGCCGGTGATGCTCGTCACCTGGGGACCGAGCGTCGCGTTCGGTATTCCGGCCGTCCTGATGCTGCTCGCCACCGCCGTGCTGTGGGCCGGCCGCAACATCTACGTGATGGTCCCGGTCGCGCAGGCGAATCCGAACTCGTTCATCCGGGTGGTCAAGACGGCGCTGCTCGCGAAGGATCCGCAGCGCGGGAACGTCGGCTTCTGGCTCGCGGTGGGTGGCGTGGTGCTCGCCGCGGGCTCGTTCTTCCTCCTCCCCGTCCTCGATATCGTCCCCGTGATCTGTCTGGCGGTCGTCGTGTTCCTCGTGTTCGGCGGACTCGGCACCTGGATCCAGCTCGACCGAGCGCGCGGCATCCACACCGACGAGGCCGTCGATGGCGTGCGCTCGGTGCTGCGCGTGCTGATCGTGTTCGCGCTCGTCACGCCGTTCTTCTCGCTGTTCGATCAGAAGGCGACCGAGTGGGTCAGCCAGGGCACCACGATGCACGTCCCCACCTGGGACCTCGTCGCCGGCTGGGAGACCAACTTCCAGCCCGCGCAGATGCAGGCGTTCAACCCGCTGTTCGTGATGATCCTGATCCCGGTCAACAACCTCTGGTTGTACCCGTGGCTGCGCAAGCGCGGCTGGGAGCCCACGGCGCTGCGCAAGATGACGGCCGGCATCCTGTTCTCCGCGCTCGCCTGGGTCGCCGCCGGCGTCCTGCAGCTCCAGATCGAGGGCAGCGAGGTCAAGACGATCTCGATCTTCTGGCAGCTCCTCCCCTACGCGCTGCTCACGTTCGGCGAGGTGCTGGTCTCCGCGACCGGCCTCGAGTTCGCGTACAGCCAGGCGCCGCTCGCGATGAAGGGCGTGATCATGAGCTTCTGGAACCTCGCCACCACGGTCGGCAACCTGTGGGTGCTGCTCGTCGACGCCGGCATCCGCAACAAGAGCGTGATCGGCTCGATCCAGTCGAGCGGCCTCAGCGTGACCACGTTCCTGATGTTCTTCTTCGCCGCGTTCGCGGGGCTCGCCGCGCTCGTGTTCTACCTGTACTCGCGACGCTACGCGTACGTCGACAACTACCGCGCCGGCGGTGGCCCGCCGGCCGCCGGCGCCGACACACTTCCCGCCGCGACCGCGCGCGAGAAGACGTAGCTACTCGGCGCGCTCGATCTTGCCGTCGGCGTGGCGCGCGAACCGGCCTTCCTCGCGTCCGTGCACGGGCGCCTCGCTCGGCCACGGCCAGCCGCCGAACTGGGTGCGCTGATAGTCCGCGAACGCCTGCTGGATCTCCTGTCGCGTGTTCATCACGAACGGCCCGTGCTGGACCACGGGCTCGCCGATCGGCCGGCCCTGGAGGAGCAGCAGCTCCACCGGCTCCGGCCCCGCGACGATCATCGCCTCGGCATCGGGCCGGAGCGCCACGCCAGTGGGGCTCGCGAGCTCGCGGTCCGCGATCTGGGCCTTGCCGGCGAACAGGTAGAGCGTGCGGTTGGTGCCTTCCTTGGCCGCCGGCAGCGTCCACGTGGCGTTCGCGGCCATGCGGATCGTCCAGATCGCGAGATCACTCTCGGACTTCGACGCCCACGAGCTCGGCGGCGGCGGGAGCGGCGTGACGTCAGCGAGCGCGCCGGCGATCACGGTGATCTCGGTCTCGCGGCCGTTCGCATCGCGCGCCACGTGCCGCGGGATCTGGTGATCCCACAGCATCGAGAAGTGCGGATCGACGAGCTTGTCGGCCTTCGGCAGGTTGAGCCAGATCTGGAACAGCTCCACCGGGTTCGGTGCGGTCTTGTCGAGCAAAGGGAACATCTCCGAGTGGACGATGCCCTTGCCCGCGGTGAGCCACTGCGTGTCGCCGCGACCGAACCGCGCCGCCGCACCGAGAGAGTCCGAATGATCGATGAGGCCGCGACGGACGATCGTCACGGTCTCGAAGCCGCGGTGCGGGTGGCCGGGGAAGCCGGGGACCACGTCGCCGTGGTACATGCGCCAGCCATCCTTGCCCTCGAAGTCCATGCCGAGGTTGCGGCCGGCGAGCGACGACGCGGGCCCCATCTGGTCGTTCCCGGCGGGGTACTTGTCATCGTGATGCACGCAGAACAGGAACGGGTCCTGGGTCTGCCAGGGGAACCCGAGCCGCATCGTGGCCTGGATGATGCTGCTAGTCATGGTTCGTAAACCTAGCGCTGGAACTGCCCCACGTCATCGCCCGCGTCGGTGAACACACCGTCCTGCGGTCGCAGGCACGGCACGCAGACGCCACCCGATCGGCCAGGCATGATGGCCGGATGTCGGCACCGCGCTCCCCGATGCCGATCGGCTCGACGCGCTGGGTCGTCACGCTGGCCGCGATGACCGCGGTGATCGCGCTGTCGATCGACATGAGCCTCCCGGCGCAGCCCACGCTCGCCGCGACGTTCGAGGTCGAGGACGCCACCGCCGGACTCACGCTCTCGGTGTTCATGATCGGCTTCGCGCTCGCGCAGCTCGTCGTCGGCTACCTGTCCGATGCGTGGGGCCGGCGTCGCGTGTTGCTCGGCGGGCTCGCCATGTTCTCGCTCGCCGCGATCGCGTGTGCGCTCAGCCCCTCGATCGAGGTCCTGCTGATCTGCCGCGCCCTCCAGGGCATCGGTGGCTCGGTGGCGCCGGTGGTGGCGCGCGCGATGGTCCGCGACACGCAACCGGCCCAGCAGGCCGCGCGCCTCCTGTCCACGATGCTCGCGACGCTCGCGATCGCTCCGATGATCGCACCCTCGATCGGCGGGGTGCTGCTCGCGACGTTGGGCTGGCGCTCGATCTTCGCGACCCTCGCGCTGTGTGGCGCGGTGCTGATGGTGATCGCGTATCGAACACTGTCCGAGACGTTGCCCGTGGAGCGCCGCCTCGTCGCCTCGCCGCTCGGGCTGATCCGCGGGTTCCGCACGTTCTTCACCACGCCGGGAACGCGCCTGCCGATCCTGATCAGCTGCGCCTCGTTCGCCGGTCAGTTCGCGTATATCGCGGACTCGCCGTTCGTCTACATGGAGGGCTTTCACACCTCGAGCGAGACGTTCGGCATCCTGTTCGGCCTCACCGCGCTGGCACTCATGATCGGCGCCCTGCTCGGCGGCAGCATGCTGAACGCCGGGCGATCTCCGGGTGCGATGATCGTGATCGGGACGGCGATCCTCGTGTTCGGCGGGATCGCCGTCACGATCGGCACCCGGGTCCCGGGGTTCGGGATCGCCGGCTTCCTGGTGCCGATGATCATCTACTTCTTCGGTGTAGGGATCGCCTCACCGAGCGCCACCGCGCTCGCCCTCGAGCCCGTCCCGCACATCGCGGGCACGGCCTCCTCGGCGATC
Organism: Myxococcales bacterium; assembly: GCA_016720595.1. Lineage (GTDB taxonomy): Bacteria > Myxococcota_A > Polyangia > Haliangiales > Haliangiaceae > JABFXX01. Next base: position 214,295 of record JADKKI010000009.1, on the reverse strand, counting down.
GGCTTTCTCACGATGACGTCAGGGGCCCTCGCCGGCTACGGCACCACCAAGCTCGGCGGCAGCGACCCACAGGCCTTCGCCCTCGTGGTCGCGGTGATGGCCGTCGTCTCGGCGAGCATCGCGCTGCTCACCGTGGCGCTTCGCCGCCGTCGGCGTCAGAAGCAGCAGGAATCGCGATAGCCGCAGGTGCCGCAACGATAGTGCGCATGCTCTGGCTGCATCAGCGTGCTGCAGTTCGGGCAGGTGGTCGCGAGATCGCAGGTCCCGCGCGGGGTCTGCGAAGCCTGCACCGGACGCTCGATCGTGGTGGGCGGCCGCTGGACCTGCGACGGGTTCCCCGGCGTCAGGGCGACGAACGCAGAGGGTGGAAGCGTGCCGCGAGGGAACTTCTCCATGACCGGACTCGTTATCACGCCCCTCTGACGACCAAGAAGCGAGGGTCCGACCGGGTCTGCCCCCTTCGTCGACGGTGGGGACATGGGCTGGCTGGGAGACGGGGCAGACTCTTCGTCCCGGGGGTGCAGCATTTTGCGGCGGGACCTCGGCGGCATCCGGCCGCCCTGCTCGGTGCCGTGGCCTGATGGCCCCGGCGCCAAGGAAGCTCAGGCCGCGTTCCCGGCCGCCGTCGGCAAGGACTGAGCAGGCGCGACGCCGCGAGACGCCCGCACACGCTCGCGCTCGGTGCCGACGTACCGCACGCGCGTCCCCATCAGGTGATCGAACCACGGGCGCGTCACGCACCAGTTCGCGTCCTGGTCCGGCCCCATGTGGTGGTCGTAGTGCCACGGCAGGTGCTCGCGCGCCCATGCCGGATCGAGGTGCGCCCGCTTGTGCTTCCGGTAGTAGTTCACGGCGGAGTAGATCAGCGTGCCGACGAACCACGGCGCCACCGGCGCGAGCGGTGCGATCGCCACCACGCTCGCCGCGAGTACACAGGCTTCCTTGCTCTGGCCGTTCCACGCCGTGAACAGCCTCCCGCGATAGTCCGCATCGACGTGGCCGTTGCGCCGCGCGTTCCGATGATGGTCATGCCAGTGGAAGCTCCAGAAGCTCTTCTTGTCCCGACCGAGGCCGTGGAGCACGTGCTTGTGGATGAGCCACTCCGAAGCGTTGGCGACCGCGAGGCCGAGCGGGATCCCGATCATGTGCGTGCTCCTCTTGAAATCATGACTATATAGTCACAATATACATCTCATGGTCCGACCACAAGGCCCGACTCGTAAGCCAGCGAAACTCCCCAGGCATCGGCCTGGTCAGGAGGGTGGTGTACGGGATCGCAACCGCCGGGACACCCTCGAGCGGATCGCCGAGGCCGGCCTCGCCCTGTTTCTGGCTGAGGGCACTGCCGGGGTCTCGATCGACCAGATCGTGGAGCGTGCGGGGATCGCGAAGGGCAGCTTCTACCGCTACGTCTCCGACAAGGCCGAGCTGGTCGGCCAGATCATCGGCGCGGTGGCCGCCGCGGTGATCCACGCACTCGATCGCTGTGATCGCTCGCTGCGCGTGGCGAAGCGCGACCGGCTCGCCACGATCTACCTGCAGCTCGCCCTCGAGCTCGCGGCGATCGTCGAGCGCGATCCGGATCGCGTGCTGCTGTACCTGCAGGAGGCGCGCGCACCACGCGGGGGCGCCCGCGGCGCGATCCACGCGTTCGCCGATCAGCTGACCGCAAAGACGATCGGGCTCACCGAGATCGCGCGCGAGCACCGCTTGATCCGCGAGGTCGATCCGCGGATCGCCGCGCTCACGGTGACTGGCGCGATCGATGCGATCCTGTTCGCCTACCTCCGCGATCGCACCGCACGCCCGGGCATCGATGCGCCGGCGATCACCGGCGAGCTCGTGGCGATCATCCTCGACGGGATTCGCTGATCTCTATCGGATCCTGCGGAGCTCGACGCCGGAGCAACCCTCGTCGGTGATCCACCCGGTCAGCCGGTGCCGCGTGCGATCCGAATCCGCGTTGATCCCCACCATCATGTAGTTCTCCGGCTGATCGAGCCACGAGTCCGGGGCGAGGCGGACCTGCAGCTTGGGCCCTGACTCGTGGACCGTGCCGGTCATCCTGTACGAGCCCGACGGGATGTTCGGGTTGGCCTCGTGCGGGCCGAACGAGAAGATCGCATTCGCATCGCCGCTCGACGCCACATCGATCGTGAGCTCCAGCGCGGTGACGCCCTGACGACACACGTACTTGCCGCGCCACACCGAGTGCTGTGGCACCGGCTCCTGCTCGAGCGGCCCCGCCAGCGCGGTGTTGTGCACCGGCTCGGGCGGCGACGACGGCGTCGACGACCAGCAGCCCCCCACCGCCAACATCACGAGCGCGATCCGCACCCGTCTATGGTACGGCACCGACGCGTCAGCTTGGCGGGAGATCGCGGGGGACCAGCGTCGGCCAGGTCTCGCCGGTGTTCGGATCGGTCAGCGTGACATCGTCCTTGTAGACGCGAGCGGTGCGATAGAGCTGCAGCAGCGCCGAGGTCAGGGGCATCGATTGGTAGCGCTCGGGGAACTTTGCGAGGATCGCATCGCGGACGATCTTGCCGTGCCGCGCGCTGACCGTGGGGAACAGGTGGTGCTCGACGTGATAGCCGAAGTCGAGCGTCAGGAACTCGAGAGGACGTGGCAGCGTGACGCTGAGCGAGTTGACCAGCGGATCGTTGATCTCGGTCAGCGGGCTCAGGTTGTGGTTCGACATGATGAACGACATCACGATCGTGTTCGCCACCACGAACGGCAGCGCATAGATGAACAGGAACGGGACGAGCCCGACCACGTAGGCGATCGTGGCCCACATCGTCACGGCGAGGAGGAACTCGACGATCGCGCGGCGGTGCAGGCCCGGAGACAGGATGTGCCGCGTCTGAGCGCCCCACAGCATCTGCTGGCTCTGCCCGGTGAAGCCGAACGCGAGGCTGAGCAGGCTGACCAGGCGGCGACGGCCGAGCCCGAAGTGATCGGCCATGATCCGTGCACCGCGCTGGGTCTCGTACTCGATCATCGTCGGGTACATGTCCGGATCGATCCCGGCGTGGGCGCAGTGGTTGTGGTGGACCCGGTTATGCCAGGCCGTCCACAGCGTGGGCGACAGCGTGAACGGCGACAGCGCGATGAAGCCGACCAGCTTGATCGCGGTGCGGCCGCGCACCACGGCACCGTGCATCGTCTCGTGGCCGAGGAACACGAGCCCGGAGAGGCAGATGCCGATCACGAGCGAGGCCACGGGCCACAGCGGCGCGGCGAGGTGACCGCTCACCATCGTCCACGCGAGCACGCTGATCAGGCCGACGTGGAACGGGAGCCAGAGCAGCCGCGACGTGGCGGGCTTGAACACGTGGTCCGGGAGCGTCGGCCGGATGGCCTTGGCGTAGGTGGCGATGGTCCGGAGCTCCATGGGCGCCCCGCGTTAGACCACGCTTCCCGCGGGGTGTCACCAACCGATGCCGGCCTCGATCGACGCGAAGGACTGGAGGTCAGACTTCGTCGTGGCGAGCTCCGACGCATGGGAGAAGTACGCAAGACCTGCGGTGCCGGTGACCACGAAGTCGAGGCCCTTGTACATCGGAAGCAGCCACTGCGCAGAGATTGCAGCCTCGGGGCCCGAGACCGAGCCGCGATCCGCATCGGGCGTACCGAACACGAACCCCGGGTTGTCCTTGCCGACCTGCAGCTCGGCGAACCCGAGACCACCACGCGCGTGCAGCGTGCCCTTCCACAGCGCGCGCTCCACGACGGTGTAGTTGATCCGGTAGTGGGACATCTCCTGATCGGGATCGTTGTGGATCAGCTGCTGGCCGGTGCCGCAGGACTCGATGCCGAACCCGAACACGAGGTTGACGTCGAGACAGATCGTGGGGCGACCATTCTGATCCGAGGACGCGAACCCCACGCGGAAGTTCACGCGGTTCGTGATCGGCGGGTGATCGCTCGGATCCTTGCCGCTGCCATCGTCCACCGGATCCTCCGCATGCGCGATCGCAGGCACGCCGAGCACGGCGACCAGGAGCGAACGGGCCAGGACGGATCTCACGCCTCGGACTATCCCATGGCCGCGCGCGCGTGGCTCGTGCCTAGCCCTGCCGCGCTAAGGTCGGGGCCATGATCCCGCGCACCATCCCTTCGAGCGGCGAGCTGCTCCCCGTGGTCGGCCTCGGCTCGTGGCAGACGTTCGACACCGACGACACCGCGCCGATTCAGCCCGTGCTCGATCGGTTCCTCGCGCTCGGTGGTCGCGTGATCGATAGCTCGCCGATGTACGGCAAGGCGGAGGCCGCGATCGGCACGATGCTCGCGCGGACGCCGGCCGCCCCGGCGACCACGCCTGCGCCGTTCCTCGCGACCAAGGTGTGGACGCAGGGACGAGACGAGGGCATCGCGCAGATGGCCACCTCGTTCGCGCGGATGCGGACCGCGTGCATGGATCTCATGCAGATCCACAACCTGGTGGATTGGAGGGTGCACCTGCCCACCCTGCGCGCGATGAAGCGCGAGGGTCGCATCCGCTACCTCGGCGTGACCCACTACGCGCTCGGCGCGTTCGACGAGCTCGAGCAGATCATCACCACCGAGCAGATCGATTTCGTGCAGCTCCCCTACTCCGTCGGCAATCGCGCCGCCGAGGCCCGGCTGCTCCCCGCCGCGGCTGCGCACGGCGTGGCGGTGCTGGTCATGCAGCCGTTCGCGACGGGCCGACTGTTCGCACAGCTCGCGGGCAAGCCGCTACCGCCCGTCGCGAGCGAGCTCGCATGCACGAGCTGGGGTCAGCTGCTGCTCGCGTTCGTGCTCGGTCATCCCGCCGTCACCTGCCCGATCCCCGCGACCAGCAAGCTCGCACATCTCGAGGACAACCTCCGCGCACTGCACGGCCCGGTCGCCAACGAGGCGCAGCGGGCGGCGATCGTCGCGGCGGTCTGAGAGCTTCGAATCACCCGAGAGGGGCGCGCCCTCAGGGCTTGCGCGGCGGATCGCCGTCGGTCGCGTCACCGCCGGGCCCACCCGGACCGCGGTCACGGCGCCGGCCACCCCAGCCCTGGGCGCGCATCGCGTCCATCGACTTCTGGAGCTCCTCGGCCGAGATCTCGCCGTTCTTGTCGGTATCGATCTCGGTGAGATCACCCAGGCGGCGCGCCATCCGTGATTCCTGGAGCTCGCTGACCGTCAGCTTGCCGTCGTTGTTCGCGTCGAGCCGCGTCTTCATCTGATCGAGGCGCGCCTTGCGGCCGGCCTCGCGCTCGGCGTCGGAGATCTGACCATCGCCGTCCTTGTCGAGCTCGGCCATCCGCTCCTGGCGCCGCTCGTCGCGACGCGCGCGGCGATCGTCCTCGGTCTCGCCATCGCCCTCACCCGGCAGCGCAGGCCGCTCGCCATCCATCGTGGCACCTGGCTGGTGCCGCTGTGGCAGATCGATCTTTCCGGATCGACCCTTGGGTGCGGACGGCTCGGCCGAGGGCGCCGCGCTGCCCGCGGAGGTCTCCGTGCTGTCGGTCTTGCAACCAGCGGCGAGGAGGAGAACGGCGACGAACGAGAGGCAGGACTTCATCACGCCCTGTCGTTAGAGCAAGGCCCGGGCCGCCACGCAAGCACTCGTTACTGCTGCGGCGTGAGCTCCGCGGCCTGCATGTCCCGCAGGCCGAGCTGCAGGATCCGCGCATCCCTGCGATTTGCACGGACGCTGTAGAGCACGGAGATCCCGATACATGCGGCGATCACCCCCACCGAGGGCAACGGCGGGACCTTGATCCAGCTGGCGAGCAGGAGCTTGCCACCTGCGAACGCGAGGACGGCTGCGAGCCCGAACCTCAGGTAGCGCAGATCGGCCAGGGCGCCGGCGAGCACCACGTACAGTGCGCGCAGGCCGAGGATCGCGAGCAGGTTCGAGCTGTAGATGATGAACGGCTCCTCCGACACCGCGAACGCGGCCGGGACGGAATCGATCGCGAACACCACGTCGGTGAGCTCGATCGCCACCAGTGCCAGGAACAGCGGCGTCGCCACGCGCAACCCGCGCACGCGCGTGAAGAACTTGTGGCCATCGAGCGTGCGCGTCCACCGCACGTGCTTCTCGAGCCAGCGGAGGACGGCGTTGTCCTCGTCGGTCGAGGGCGCGCGCAGGAGCTTGATCGCAGCGATCACGAGGATCGCGCCGAACACGTAGGTCAGCGAGTGCCAGCGCTCGATCGCGGCGGCCCCGACGAAGATCAACACGCCACGGCTCGCGATCGCGCCGAAGATGCCCCAGGTCAGGACGCGTCGTTGCTCGGCCGCGGGGATCTTGAGCGCGCCGAACACGAGCAGGAACACGAACAGGTTGTCGACGGACAGGCTCTTCTCGAGCAGGTATGCCGCCAGGAACTCCTCGGCCGCGAGCGCACCGAAGTGCAACGCGATCCATCCACAGAAGGCGAGCGAGACGGCGACCCAGACCAGGGTCCACACCAGCGCGCGGCGCTTGGAATCCACACGATCACCCCGATGCGCGAACAGATCGAGCGCGATCGAGAACACGACGATTGCAGCCAGCAGGGCCCAGGCCCAGACCGGCACGACGAGTGACGACATGTCACCTCCGTAGCCAAAGGTTTCGTTCGGAGAGCTAGCGACTCACACGAACGAGACCCGAGGCGGCCGGAACACGCGCGCCGCTTCCGGCGACGGGTGCTCCTCCTCGGTGCCATGCAGAACGGGCGGGATCAGGCCACACGGGGCCGGCGAGAACAGGTCGAGGCCGTCGGCGAGTAGCGCCGCCTCGCCCTCCAGCAGATCCGCTGGCTCCACCTGCCCCGCCGCATCGTCGGCAGTGGCCTCGATTCCCAGGCCGCGCCCGCCGACCACCGTCAGCCCGAGGGCGACGATGACCACGAGGGCGAGCAGAGGCGCGAGGAGCAGCCGGGCGAACACGTCCAGGCAGTGTAGGTCTCCTGCCGCGCATGTCGACCCCCATGGGCGACGAAGCGGCAGCGTAGCGGCCCTACAGCGCCGGAGCCTTGCCGATCCACAGGATGTGGCGCGCTCCGCTGCCCGGATGCGGTGGGATCTTGTGCTGCTTGACGGCAAAGCCCACGCCGGTCATCCGCCCGGTGAACGCGCGATCGTCCTCCACGGACCACACCCCGAGCATGCCTCCGGGGATCAGGGCGTGCCGCGCCGCGGTCAGCCCGGGGACACCATACAGGCTCGCATTGGCCGGAGCGGTGAACGCATCGGGCCCGTTGTCGACGTCGAGCAGGATCGCGTCATAGCGGCGCCGCGCTCCACGGATCAGCTTGCCCACGTCGCCGAGCACGACCTCGACGCGCGGGTCCTCGAGCGGAGCCTTGGCGAGGGATGCGAGCGGTCCGCGGTTCCATTCGACGACCTCGGGGATCAACTCGCCCACCACCACGTGCGCATCGGCGGGCAGCACGTTGAGCGCCGCGCGCACCGTGAACCCCATACCGAGGCCGCCGATCAACACCTGCACTCCGGAGCGCTCGAGGAGGCCAGCACACCCGAGGAACGCCAGCTTGTCCTCGGACTGATGGGCGCGGCTGTTCATCAGCTCGGCGCCGCGAAGGCGGATCGCGAACTCGTTCCCGCGCTGGCTCAAGATGAGGTCGCCCTCAGGAACCTTTGCGCGCCCGAGCTCTAGCCACGGCGTCACGGAAGCGATGGTAGCATCGCCGCGTGGTGGACGACGACCTGCGGGTGACGGCGGCGGATCCATTGCCCTCCCTGGACGAGCTCCGTCGGACGCTCGGCGTGGCTGAAGGCAAGGCGCTGCCGAAGCTCTATGGCGTGATCGATGCCTGCCACCCCAGCGACGTGCTCGAGGCCCAGCTCGATTCCCTCGAGCGGCTCGGGCGGTTCATCGTCGCCGGACCCGCGATGCCCACCGTCGGGCACGGGGGTCTCGCCCGCCTCCAGCTCCTGGTCGACATGCTGGAGCGGGTCCCGGAGGCGCGGGTGCGGTTCCAGGGCACGGTGCGCTCCGTCCTCCAGCAGACCCGCTCGATCAAGCTGTTCGGCGAGATCGGCATGCCGAACGATCGCGGCCTGCTCGCCGAGACCACCGATCGGCTGGCGAGGAAGTTCTTGCCCGAGGCCCCCGCACCGCACGAGCTGGTGATGCTCGCGGGGAAGATCATCCGCTCGATCTCGGATCTGGACTGGCTCGGCGACGCCGCCGACCCCCTGCTCCACCGGCTGGCCGCTGTCGGCGGGAATTGCTGGGAGCCGATCCGCACGTCGATCATCGATTCGATCAGCATGCTGACCACGCGCCTCGCCGCGCTCGGGATGGCGGAGCAGTTCCGCACCCGCACCGCCGTCACCGGCGTCCGCGATTCGCCGCTCTACCACCTCGCCCGCGCACGCCCGGCGGACATGCCCGCGCTGATCGAGGCCTCGCGACGCCACCTCGATCAGGTCCGGATCGCTCTCGAGGATCGTGGCGTCTCGATCGATGTCGTGTACTCGCTCGATTCGATCGACCGCGGCCTCCATCGCATCGAGCTGCTCCTGCCGTTCGTGGATCCCGACGACAACCTCGAGCCCACCTACCAGATCCGCGCGGTGATCGCCGCGGTGGGGCGCGGCCTGATCGGCACGCACAGCTTCACGCAGCTGATGTCGGACAACCTGCGGCTCCTCGCGCGCAAGGTGATCGAGCGCGCCGGCAAGACCGGCGAGCACTACGTCACCTCGTCGCGCAAGGAGTACTTCAAGATGCTCCGGTCGGCGGGTGGCGGCGGCGTGTTGACCGTGGGGACCGGGATCCTCAAGTTCCTCGTCAAGTGGCAGCACTTCGCCCCGTTCATCGATGGGCTGATGTCGAGCGTGGTCTACGCCGGCAGCTTCCTCGTCATGCAGCTGCTCGGGTTCACGCTCGCGACCAAGCAGCCCTCGATGACGGCCGCCGCCCTCGCCGGCACGATCCGCGATCGCGCCGGGCCTGGCAGGCTCGACGAGCTGGTGCCGTTGATCGCGCGGATCGCACGCTCGCAGTTCGCCGCCGCCCTCGGCAACGTGTCGATGGTGATCGTCACGGCGCTCGCCGTGGACTTCCTGTTCCAGCGGGTCCAGGGCCACTCGTTCCTCGATGCAGAGACCTCGAAGGGCGTGATCGCCTCGTTCGATCCGCTCGGCTCGGGGACCGTGTTCTTCGCGGCCGTCACCGGCGTGCTGCTGTGGATCTCGAGCCTGATCGCCGGGTGGTTCGAGAACTGGCTCGTGTACCGCCGGATCCCCGAGGCGATCGAGCACCACCGCTGGGGCGAGACGCTGGGCAAGGCGCGCATGAAGCGATGGGCGCACTTCCTCGAACACGAGGCCGCGGGCTTCGGCGGATCGATCGCCCTCGGCTTCTTGCTCGGCATGGTCCCGGTGTTCGCGAAGTTCTTCGGCCTCCCCATCGATGTCCGCCACGTGACCCTGTCCTCCGGATCGCTGACCTTCGCGCTGTCCTCGATCGGCGTCGATGCCGTGGGCTGGGGCCCGGTGATCTCTGCCTGCTTCGGCATCGCGATCATCGGCTTTCTCAACTTCGGCGTCAGCTTCGCGCTCGCGCTGGTCGTCGCCCTCCGCGCTCGTGATGTGCCCCGCGGCGAGCGGCGCACGCTGCCGTGGGCCGTGCTGCGGCGGTTCTTCAAGAAGCCGTTCGAGTTCTTCTTCCCCCCGGGCGAGCCGAAGGTCGCAGCAGGGGAGCCGCCCCCGCCTGCCGCGCCATCTCACTGAGATCGCTGGATAATCGTCGGGCCGGAAAGATCACGCAACCCGGGCGAGGTGCGGTCGATAGGTCGCGCATGCCCATCTCCACCAGCTCGTTCCAGGGTGCTCGCGCCAAGCTCACGATCGGCTCGCTCGACGACGCGACCCTCGATGTCTCCGCGCAGTACAACCCGAGCCAGATCGAGCGCCAGCGAACAGTCGGCTGGAAGCCGCACAACGCGCACAACATCCCGCTGCACCGTCGCAAGACGCCGCCCGGCGATTTCATCGAGAGCGACGTCGAGTACACCGGTGGCGAAGGGCGCTCGCTGACGATCGAGCTGCTGTTCGATGGCGTGGAGACCAACTCCAGCGTCGAGCCGCAGCTCGAGGCCCTCGACGTGATGGCCACCTCGCGGAACACCAGCAAGAAGGCGAGCGACCGCCAGCGACGCCCGCACCAGTGCGTCGTGGTGTGGGGCGCAGGTGGGCTGAAGCCGATGGCCTGCGTGATCGAATCGCTGACCGTGAAGTACACGATGTTCGATTGCGATGGCGTGCCACTGCGGGCGACGGCCACGCTCAAGGTCAAGGAAGGGACGGCCTCTGCAACCGAGGGCGGCGACTTCGATGGCGAGCTGTTTTACTCTGACCACCCCCAGGCCACCGCCCGGGCCACCGAGTGGGCGAAGCGTCAGATCAACCTGGCGCGCCCGGGAGAGGTTATCGTCAAGAGGTGAGGAGGGCGCAGATCGATCCGGGTCTGGCGGTGCGGGTGATCTCGTCGCGCGCGCTGCGCTACGATCGCCCCGCCGAGGCCACCGACGATCGTCCCGATCACGTGCGCGCCGCCTCCGGCCTGGCGATGCACAACGGCCGCCTGGTGGTGATCCAGGACGATGCCTCGTTCTTCGCCGTGGTCGCCTCCGATGGCGTCTCCGCCATCAAGCTGCCGCGTGGCCTCGATGGCCGCCGGCGCTTCGAGGTGGGGATCGGCAACAAGCTCGACAAGCTCGATCTCGAGTCCTGCGTGGCGATCGATGACGAGCTGTGGGCGTTCGGCTCGGGGTCGCTGCCGATCCGCGACAAGATCTGTCGGGTCCAGCACGGCGTGCCACGGGTGCTCGATGCGGCGCCGTTCTATGGCCGCCTGCGCGAGGCGCTCGGCAGTGGCATCAACCTCGAGGGCATCGCACGCCTCCGCGATCAGCTGTGGCTGTTCCACCGCGGCAACACGGGCAGCACCGATCTCGGCCCGGCGATCCTCAAGGTGTCGCTCGATGCGATGCGGTCCTGGCTCGATGGGCGTGCGGCGCTGCCGAGCGTGGAGGGCATCGAGGGCTACGATCTCGGCGCGATCGAGGGCGAGCGCCTCGGCTTCACCGACGCGGTCGCCGACGAGGATCGGATCTTCTACCTCGCCACGGCGGAGGCCTCCGCGAACGCCGTCGATGACGGGCGCGTGCTCGGCTCGCAGCTCGGCGTGATCACCCCCGAGGGCGTGCGCGCGGCCCCGCTCGTCGGCGTCGACGGCCGCCCGGTCAAGGCCGAGGGCCTCGCGCTCGATCCCGTGCACTTCGGCTACGGCTGGGTCGCGCTCGATCCGGATGATCCTGCCGTGCCTGCATCGCTCCTCGAGATCGAGCTGCTCGGCCCCTGGTGATCCGTCGCCCATGGTTGGGTCGCGACCACGTTCTCCGGGGTGGACGCGCCACCTACAGCCCGCTGCCTCGAACGTCACGGTCAGCTCGGGGGAGCGGTCACCACAGAGGGCCTGGCCCCAGGATCGCCATCGTGAGGAGTCCTGAGCGAGACCCGGACCGCATGTGACGTGGGTACAGCAAGATCGCCGCAGGTTGAGGTAGCGTTGCTTGGATGAAGCACGCGACCTTTGTGACCTTCGCACTGCTCGGTGTGGCGGCCTGCGGCGACGACGGCGGTGGAGGCGGTGGCGGCGGTGGTGCGGATGCGCCGGTCGACGTCACGGTCAACACGACGATCACCATCTCGGGGGTGGCGTCCGAGATCACGGCCACGGGACGCGTGGCGCAGGCAGGCGTTCAGATCGTCGTCTTGAAGGTCTCCGACGATTCGGTCATCGCCATGACCACGTCGGATGCGGCGGGTGCGTTCACCGTGTCCGCCCCGAGCAACGGCGCCGCGATCGATGGCTACCTCAAGGCCACCAAGTCCGGCCTCAAGGATACGTACCTGTATCCGCCGGGGCCGCTGGCGACGGACTTCTCGGGCGCGACGACGCTCATGCTCAAGGCCAATACGCAGTCACTCGCGAACCAGCTCGCTGGCGCCGCCGCGCCGGATCCGGCCAAAGGTTGGATCGGCGTCCTCGTCGTCGATGGCCCGACGGCCGCCGCCATGCCGGTGATGGGCGTGACGATCACGGCGAGCCCGACGGGAGAGATTCACTACAACAGCTCCGCCGGCCTTCCTCAGGCGCAGGCCATGAGCACCGCGACCGACGGCATCGGCTACGTCATGAACGTGCCTGCAGGCCAGGTGATGATCAGCGCGACCAAGACGGGCACGACGTTCCACGCCCACTCGATCAACGCGCGCGCGGACAAGGTCACGCTCACGCTCGTCACACCCTGAACGATCGAGCTACTGTCCCTCGGTGGTGGATCAACCGACGGGCAAGGGGCCGTTCTACAGCACGCTGTACTTCCGCGTGCTCGTCGCCATCGCGCTCGGCGTGATCCTCGGCGTGTTCGCGCCCGAGCTCGCCGTCAAGATGCGGCCGCTCGGCGATGCGTTCATCAAGCTCGTCAAGATGACGATCGCGCCGCTGATCTTCTGCACGGTCGTCGTCGGCATCGGCTCGATGAAGAGCATGAAGGCGGTGGGCAAGGCCGGCGGACTGGCGATCCTGTACTTCGAGGTCGCGAGCACGGTGGCGCTGGTGATCGGCCTTTTGGTCGTCAACCTCATCGGCCCCGGGGTCGGGATGAACATCGATCCCAGCAAGCTCGATGCCTCCGCGGTCGCGCAGTACTCGGGGCCCGGGAAGATCAAGGGCACCGTCGAGTTCCTCCTCGACATCATCCCGGATGCGTTCGTCGGTGCGTTCGCGCGCGGCGAGCTGTTGCCGGTGCTGCTGCTCGCGATCCTGTTCGGGTTCGCGCTGCACCAGACCGGGGAGCGCGGGAAGCCCGTGCTCGAGCTGATCGATCGGCTCGGGCACGTGGTGTTCGGGCTCGTCAGCATCATCATGAAGGCGGCGCCGATCGGTGCGTTCGGGGCGATGGCGTTCACGATCGGCGCGTATGGGCTCTCGACCCTGGCCTCGCTCGCCGAGCTGATGGCCTGCTTCTACGGGACCTGCCTGATCTTCATCCTCGGCGTGCTCGGTGGCGTGGCGTACTTCCACGGGTTCTCGATCTTGAAGTACCTCCGGTACATCCGCGAGGAGCTGTTCATCGTGCTCGGGACTTCGTCCTCGGAATCGGCGCTGCCGCGGATGATGACCAAGCTCGAGAACCTCGGCGCGAGCAAGCCCGTGGTCGGGCTCGTGGTGCCCGCCGGGTACTCGTTCAACCTCGATGGCACCTCGATCTATCTGACGATGGCCGCTGTCTTCATCGCCCAGGCGACCAATACGCCGCTCGATCTCGAGCACCAGCTCGCGCTACTCGGGATCCTGCTCCTGACCTCGAAGGGCGCGGCCGGCGTCACCGGAAGCGGGTTCGTGGTGCTCGCCGCCACGCTCGGTGCGGTGGGGCACGTGCCCGTGGCCGGGCTCGCGATCATCCTCGGCATCGATCGCTTCATGTCGGAGGCCCGCGCGATCACCAACGTGATCGGCAACGGGGTCGCGACGATCGTCGTGGCGAAGTGGTGTGGCGAGCTCGACGAGAAGGTCCTCCACGAGCAGCTCGATCGCGGACCGCCGGCCTGAGCCTCAGAGCTGCCCTCAGAGCTGCCCGACGAGGTTGAGCGTCGCTGCGCTCTCGCCGAGCCCCACCCCCACCGACCATGTCGGGGCCTCGCGGCGGTAGAGGTGCCAGCTCCGGCGCGGCATCGTGTACGCGCTGAGCGGACCGACCGGGAAGCTCATCAGGAACGAGATGGCCCCCACCTTGAACGAGCGGCGATGCCACAGGAGCAGTGCCCCCGAGACATTGAGCGCGAAGCCGCCGAGGTGAGTGAGCCAGAATGTGCGGCGCTCCTTGCGCGCGATCGTGGCGAGCGCATCGCGCAGCGCGGCGAGCTCGACGCAGCGATCGGCGCTGGGTGTGGGGATCGAGACCCGCAGGGGCAACACCAGGCGAGACGCCGCGCCGATGGTCGCCTTCGCCGCACCCACGTACATGGTCTCCTTGTAGTCCTGATCGAACGTGCCGAACGGCTTGGTCTCGGTCACCGCCAGCGTGGCCTGTAGCACCGCAGCGCCACCGAATGCGATCGCCCAGCCGGTGTTCCAACGGCGCACGCCAGTCGCGGCCTCCTCGAGGTGCGAGCGCAGGCGGTCGGCGTCCTGCGCACACTCGGCTTCGGCGCGCGGCACCGCGGCCAGCACGACGAGCGCCACGACCCCGACGACCAGCGATCTCACGTGGGGATCGGCTGGTTGATCACGAGCCAGTACAGCCCGAGCTGACGCACGGCATCGACGAACTGGTTGAAGTCCACGGGCTTGCGCACGTAGCTGTTCGCCCCGAGGCCATAGCTCGTGATCACGTCCTGCTCCTGGATCGACGAGGTCAGCACCACGACGGGGAGCAGCTTGGTCCGACTGTCCGTGCGGATCGCGCGCAGCACCTCGAGCCCATCGACCTTCGGGAGCTTGAGATCGAGCAGGATCACCTGCGGGTTCTCCTCGGCCCGGTTCGCGTACGCGCCGCGGCGGAACAGCCAATCGAGCGCCTCGGCGCCGTCCCGCACCACCACCACCGGGTTGAGGATGTTGCTCTTCTTGAGCGCACGAAGCGTGAGCTCTTCATCGTTGACGTTGTCCTCGACCAGCAGGATCACGCGCTCGCTCATTCGGCCTCCGTGCCCAGGGTGAAGTAGAAGGTGGCACCGCGCCCGGGCTGGCCCTCCGCCGCGACCTGCCCGCGATGACGATGGACGATACGCGCCACGGTGACAAGCCCGATCCCTGTCCCCGGGAACTCGGCCTCCGTGTGCAGCCGCTGGAACACCCCGAACAGCTTGCTCGCATACTGCATATCGAAGCCAGCGCCATTGTCCCGGACGACGATGGTCTGGAGACCGTTGCGGTCCGTCGTGAACAGCTCGATCCGAGGCTTCTCGACCTTGGAGGTGAACTTCCAGGCGTTGCCCAGCAGGTTGTCGAGTGCGATCGCCAGCATCCGGGGATCGCCGTGGACCGTGATCCCCGGCTCGATCACCACCTCGACCTCGCGGGACGGCTCGAGTCGCTGCAGCCCAGTCACGCTGGCCTGTGCGAGCGCGCTGAGATCGACCTTCCTCGCGGTGAGCTCCACGCTCGTGACTCTCGAGAGTGCGAGCAGATCGTCGATCAACATCGCCATCCGCTGAGCGGACTCGCGCACGCGGGCGAGATAGCGACGCCCCTGCTCGTCCAGCTTGTCGGCGTAGTCCTCGAGGAGCGCCTGACTGAACCCGTCGATCCCTCGAAGTGGCGCGCGGAGATCGTGTGCCACCGAGTAGCTGAACGTCTCGAGCTCCTTGCTCGCGCGCTCGGCGACTTCGGTCGCGTGGCGCAGCTCCGCATCCGCGATCTTGCGATCCGTGATGTCTTGCGAGATCCCGAGCAGGTAGATCGGGACGCCCTCCTCGTCGAGGATCGGCACCTTCTTCGTATGGAGCCACCGCGGCCCACGCGCGGTCTGGATCGGCTCCTCGATGATCTCGACGAGCGCCTTCCCCGCGAGCGTCTCGCGATCCTTGGCCTGGAAGAACTCGGCCTCGCTGGTCGGGAACAGGTCGTAGTCCGTCTTCCCGATCAGATCGGCCCGGGAGACGCCGAGCAGCTCCTCGCCGGCGCGGTTGAACCGCGTGAACGCCAGCCGATCTGCGTCCTTGACGAACACCATGTCCGGGATGTGCTCGATCATCGTATCCAGGAAGTGGGTCGCGCGGACCGCCTCGTCCCTGGCCTCGTGCATCGCCTCGCTCTCGCGCAGCCGCTCCACCATGCGCGCATTCGAGATCGCGAGCCCGGCGTGGGTCGCGAGATCCTGGACCAGCTCGCAATCGAACGGATCGAGCGGACGGCGCTCCGTGCGGTGGCGGAGCACGTTGAGCACGCCCACGGCCTCGCCGCGCACGCGCATGGCCACGGTGAGCGCGCCGCGCACGCCGAGCTTCACGAACGCAGCGTGCATCGGCGCCGAGACGAGGGGACGGATCTGTTCGAGATCGACGCTCGGGGTCAGCCGAGCCTCGCCGGTGGTCATCACCGCGCGCGCGAGCTGGCCCTCGGGGCCGAGCCGGCCGGTGAACAATCGCGAGAGGTCCGCAACGACCTCCGGGTCGACGTCGTAGATCGCGGCGACGGCGAGCTCGTCCTCCGCCTCGCGGAGGAACACGACGCAGCTGTCGCCGACTACCTCCGCGACGCTCTTCGCCACGGTGTGGAGGAGCCGGTGCAGGTCGGGCGTGGCTTCACTGAACGCGCCGATCGCATGAGACAGCAGGCGTATACCGCTCCGGAGCCGCTCCACCTCGCCGGGCATCTCTGCCGGACTGTAACGCGGAAGACGTGCTCCGGAACGAGACGTCCCGCGAGAACTTCGAATTCTCGCGGGACGCGCTCGGTCACGACGTTCACGACTCTGCGGGCGGTTCGAACAGGGCGGTGATGCGGAACGCCAGCTCGGGGACGCGGCGTCGGGAGACCTCGGCGGCCACCTCCTCGCGAAGCTCGGGGCCGGCCTCGTGCAGGCGCGCGAGCGCTGCCTCGGGGTCGATCCCATCGCGAGATGGCACCATGGTCACCAGAACACGCGCGGCACTCGGCGCCGGCGTCACCGACGCGAGGACGAGCTCGTCGATCAACGGATCGTCGAGGTCGGCCAGCGCATAGGTGAGAGCATCAAAGACCTGTCGACACACCTGCAGATCCTTGTGGCCACGATGGCCACGCGAATCCCGATGCATAGAGCTCCTTCAGCCTGAGAAAACGATCAGGAACAGGACACAGGTACGTGAGGCTGAAGGGGCTGCATGGTCGTGCTCCGGCTAGGCGGATGACTCGCAATCTACGGATCGTGCGCGGGGAGTCAAGCGTCGTCTCGCAAGTGCGCCGACCGCAACCAGTTGTCTGCGGCAACTCCACCGGGTGGCCCGTCGCTGGCTAGTCGAGTGGTCAGCGCTATGTGCCGGAACGCTCACGCACGTGGACGCACGAGCGTCGGCATCGATCTTGATGATCGCCATGGCATGCGCCTGTACCCGGCTGTCCTCCTCGCCACTGCCCTCGCTGGGTGTGCGGACCCGGGGCCCTCCGTCGGCGATGCACCGCTACCGCCTGGCAAGGAGGATGCCCCCGGCTACACCGTCACGGGTGGGAAGGCCTGGTACCTCGTCGGCAACGCGCTGACGCCCGGGGACGACACGCTCGCCCTCTCGGTCAACGCGCCCGCTTCAGCGCACGTGATCGACCTGTTCCTCGATGGTCAGTTCGTCAAGCGCGCGCAACGCACCGGCGGAACGTTCGTATTCCAGACCAGCCTCGCCAGCCTCCCGGTGGGCGAGCATCAGGTGCTGCTCGCCGCCGACGGCGCGCACATCGCGTTCGCCGAGCGCCGCTTCCAGCGCAGTCATCCGCTCTACGTCGCCGTGTCGAACGACTGGGACGATCCGGATCACGGCGATGACAAGCTCGAGCGCCAGGAGCGCCTGCACGCCCGCCACCCGCAGCTGGTGATCACGCACTTCGTCGGGCCGTACACGTTCACCGATCCGAGTGTGACTCCGGCTCGACGACAGCTGCTCGTCGACTGGGTGACGCACCTGCGCGACACGCAAGGCGACGAGATCGGCCTCCATGTCCACCCGTGGTGCTCGTTCGTCCGCGCTGCAGGCGTCACCTGCCGCACGCAGCCCTCGTTCGCGCGCTCGACCGGCGACGCCACCGGCTACACCGTCCACCTCGATGCGTACACGCGGCCCGAGCTCGACAAGCTGTTCGCGAAGGCGAACGAGCTGTTCCTCGCGAACGGGCTGACCAAGCCGACCTCGTTCCGCGCCGGCGGCTGGACGGCCGAGGCCCACGTGCTCGCCGCGCTCGCGACCGCGGGCCACCGGGTCGATTCAAGTGGCTGCAACTGGTCGAAGATGGAGGAGTGGAAGGTCCACACCGACGCGGACCTCTACGGCTGGAACCAGGAGCACTGGGCGCCGATCGACGAGACCAGCCAGCCGTACTATCCGGCGGCGGACGACATGCTGGCGGATCGTGCACCGCACTTGCCGATCCTCGAGGTCCCCGACAACGGGCTCCTCGTGGACTACGTCACCGGACCCGAGATGATCGCGATGTTCCGATCGAACTTCTCCGGCGCCGCGCTGACCACGCCGACGGTCTATGCGATCGGGTACCACCCGGCGAGCTTCAGCGAGGCGTTCTTCCAGCGGCTCGATCAGGCGCTGACCGAGCTCGATCGCCACCTGATCTCGAGCGGGGCCGGGCCGGTGATCTATGCGCGGATGAGCGATCTCACGCGCGCCTTCCCGCACTGACTATCGTGGCACCACGAGCGCCTCGGGATAGCGCAGCGCCTGACACGAGGTCTCGCCCCAGCCGTCCATCGGCTCGGACGCTGCACTCCCGCGCGCGAAGTAGATCGCCGTGACGAGCGAGCCGTCGTCGAGCTGGACGGTCGATGGGTAGCCGACGTCGTTCCCGATCCCGTCGCCGGCGAGGATCACCTCGTGCGCGCTGTCCCAGCTCGCACCGCCGTCCCCACTCGTCACCGCACCACAGCCGAGAGGCCGCCGACGACGACCGAACGTCAACAGGAGCCGGCCGCTCTCGCGCAGCAAGCACAGGTCCGCCGGGTGCTCGAGGATGCGGGTCACGGGCACCGGTGCGCTCCACGTGAGGCCCGCATCGAGGCTGTGCACGATCGCGGTGTGGCCGTCGGTACGGCGCACGGCCCCGACAAGGCGGTCTGCCGAGGCGAAGCAGAGAGAGAGCTCGCTCCCTCCCGTGGCCACGCGGGACTCGGCGCCCCAGCTCGCGCCGCCGTCGTCGCTGCGCAGCACGATCGCATCGAATCCGGCCGACGCGTCGGCCGTGCGAGGGCGGCCGTAGGCGGGCATCAACAAGCTGCCATCGGGCGCCGTGATGATCCGGCCGAACGGGCTCGCCCAGGCGAGGAGCGCGCTCCGCTGCGGACGAGGCGCCGACCAGGTCCGGCCGCGATCGTCGCTGTCCACCACGAACAGCTCTGGTGCGTCGTCATCGCTGCGGGTGGTGGGGAGCTGCCACCGGCGCTCGCCGCCTGGCGACGCGGGATAGCAATGAACGCCGGCCTGCCAGTAGGCCAGCACCCAGCGCCCGCCCGCGGTGACCCCGAACGCCGGGTTGCGGACGTCGTCGCCGCGCGGCGCGACCTCGATCGGATCGGACCATTGCCGGCCGCCATCGTCGGACCACGCCGTGGCGAGCGTGCCCGAGAGCCCGTAGTGCCCAGCACCGGTGCGGAACACGATGGCGAGCTCCCCGGTCGCGCCGCGGGCCAGGACCGGAAACTGGCCCTGCATCGCACAGACGAGTGAGCGCTCGATCGAGTGACGGCGCCCGACGAAGGCGTCGACGGTGATGGACGGCGGCACGCCTCGAGTATCACCGGGACCGTTGGCAGCGGACGCCCTGCGCGGCGACAATGACGCATGACCACGGTCGCGATCGTCCAGGCACGGATGGGGAGCACGCGGCTGCCCGGGAAGGTGCTCGAGGTGTTCGCCGGCAAGACCGCGCTCGAGCATTGCGTCGAGCGCACGCGCGCCTGCCCGAAGATCGATGAGGTGGTGATCGCCACCACCACCCAGCCCGGCGACGATGTGCTGGTCGAAGCCTGCCGCGCACGGGGCTGGCGCTGGTCTCGTGGATCCGAGCACGATGTCCTCGATCGCTACTATCAAGCGGCCAGAGACGTCGGCGCCTCCCACGTCGTGCGGATCACGAGTGACTGCCCGCTCACCGATCCGGACGTGCTGACCGAGCTCGTCACGCGGTTCCACGCGGGCGATCGGATCGACTACGCGAGCACCTCCTACCCGCAGCCGACCTTTCCCCTCGGGATCAGTGCCGAGGTCATGACCTTCGCGGCCCTCGAGCGCGCCTGGCGGGAGGACGACAACCCGGCCTGGCGCGAGCACGTGACGCCGTACCTCTATCGGCATCCCGAGGCGTTCCGGATCACGGGGTACGGCTGCGAGGCCGACTACACGCGGCACCGCTGGACCCTCGACACACCCGAGGATGCGACGCTGATCCGCACCCTGTTCGATCACTTCGCGGGGCGGCCGTTCGGGTGGCGGGACGCGCTTGCCGTGATGGAAGCGCACCCCGAGTGGCAGGCGATCAACGCCACGATCGTGCAGCGCCAGGCGCCGCAGTAGCCGCTACTCGGCCGGGAGGCCGGTCTCGAGCTCTTGCGCCAGCGCCTCGGTGCGGTCCGCGAGGGCCTTGGCCGAGTGGACGCCGTCGATCTCCCAGCCCTTGCGCGAGTAGTACTTCTTCACGCCGCGCTTGGAGCCCTCGATCTCGAGGCAGTAGTCCATCTGCCCCTCGCTGCAGGTGCGCGCCTTGACCTTGAGGTCCTCGCGATCGCCGTCCTGCGGGTAGGTCGCCTTGATCTTTCCGTCGGCGAACTTGAACTGGAACAGCTCGAAGTTGCCCTTCCAGACCGAGGTCTGCTGGAACACGCCGAAGTTCTCCTGCGAGACCGCGGCGAACACCTGGATCGTGTCGCGCTCGGTGCGCGGGATGTGATCGATCCAGACCCGATCGAGCGCGAGCTTCGAATCGTCCGTGACCACCGGAGCCTCACCGCGATGCGTGAGCTTCCAGCCACCGTAACCAACCGTCGCGAGCAAGGCCGTCACCAGGAGCGCGTTCTTCATCGGATCCTCCGTTCGCGGCAATCCTACTTCGCCCCGGGTCAGGCGCCAGGCGCACCAGGACGAAATGCCAAAAACGTGAGCCCGCGCCGCGGCTGTGTTGAGGTGGGAGCATGGTTCGTATCCCGGCATTCCTCCTCGGAATCACGGTCGCTGCCTGCAGCGGTGGTCCGCCCCGCTCGCTCCCACCCCAGGCCACCTCCCAGGTCACTCCCGCACCGGCACCGGCGGATCAGCTGGTCGATCGGATGCTGCGCGCCCTCGAGGCCGAGGACGTGCTGGCGTGGCGAGAGCTGCTGTCGGCCCAGATGCGGGCACGGTTCGGCTCGGACCCGGGCGCGCTCCACGAGCACCTGATGGGCTGGCGCCGCGACGTGTTGCCGCTCGCGCAGACCCTCCGGCACGCAGAGCTCGCGATCGATGCCACGGGCCCCGAGCCGGTGGTGACCTACGCCGCCGACGGCCGCGATGCGATCGCGCTGGCGAGCGTGGTCGTCGAAGGTGGCGCGCTGCACCTCGACGAGAACTGATCTCGTCGGCTCAGATCTCGTCGGTGCCCGTGTTCACGCCCTCGAACAGGAGCGTCGAGAGATAGCGCTCGCCGGTATCCGGCAGCATCGCCAGGATCACGCTGCCCGGTGCGGCCTGCTCCGCCGTCTTGAGCGCTGCGGAGAACGTGGCACCGGAGGAGACGCCGACGAACAGCCCCTCCCGGTGCGCGAGTGACCGGGCGGTGGCCACGGCCTCGGCATCGGTGATGCCGTAGCGCTGATCGAACACCGTCCGATCGAGCACGGTCCCGATGAAGTCCGGGGTCCAGCCCTGGATCTTGTGCGGCTTGAACTCCGCGCCACCAAGGAGCTGCGCGTCCATCGGCTCGCACACCACGACCTTGAGGTCGGGGCGCGCCGCCTTGAGGATCTGGCCCGCACCCGTCAAGGTGCCGCCGGTGCCCCAGCCGGTGACGAAGTAGTCGAGCGGCTTGCCGGCGAAGTCTGCGAGGATCTCGGGCCCCGTGGTCTGCCGGTGATAGGCGGGGTTCGCCTCGTTGTCGAACTGGCGCGCATAGAACCAGCCGTGCTCCTTGGCCAGCGCCTCGGCCCTGCGCACCATGCCGCTGCCGCGCTCGGCCGCGGGCGTGAGGACGACCTTGGCTCCATAGCCGCGCATGATCTGCCGGCGCTCGACGGAGAACGAGTCCGCCATCACGGCGACGAACGGATAGCCCTTCGCCGCGCACACCATCGCGAGCGCGACACCGGTGTTCCCCGAGGTCGCCTCGACGACGGTCTGGCCCGGCTTCAGCGTGCCGCGACGCTCGGCGTCCTCGATGATGCCGATCGCGAGCCGGTCCTTGACCGAGGCACCCGGGTTGAATGACTCGACCTTCACGTACATGGTGACGTGGGCGGGGGCGAGCCGCTGGATTCGGACGATCGGAGTCCTGCCGATGGTCTGGGTGATGTTGTCGTAGATCACGTGGTCCTCCCGTTTATCGTCGAGCCTAACCCCATCTCGTTGTAGATTGCGCCGTGCCTCGCCGTCTCGTCGCGTTGATGTTGCTCGCGGCCTGCGGCTCGTCGCCGAGCAAGGTGGATCCGGATCCGGACGCCAGCACCGCGGTGGATGCACCGATCGACGCGCGGACCTGTGGCCTCCGCGCCGGGGCACGCGGCAAGTCGATGCGGCACATCACCGCGGGTGGGCTCGATCGCACGTACGTGGTCTACCTGCCGCCGGGCGCGGCCACCACGCCGATGCCGCTCGTGATCGTTCACCACGGCTACACCATGTCGGGGCAGCTGATGTTCGACATCACGAACTACGCCGCGCTCGCGGATACCGAGCACATCGCGCTCGCGTTCCCCGATGGGCAGGGCGGCCCGAACTCTCTCGGCGCGCCGTGGAACGTGGGTGCCAACGTCTGCCCGAGCACGAGCGGGCCGCCGCCGATCGCCACCGGCGATGACTTCGCACTCCTCGATGCGATCAAGGCCGACATCGCGCAGGACCAGTGCCTCGACACCGACCACGTGTTCGTCACGGGATTCTCGATGGGCGGCTACTTCTCGCATCACGTGGGCTGCATGCGCCCCGACATCCGCGCGGTGGCACCCCACTCCGGCGGCACGCACGACCTCGCGAGCTGCGTGAATCAGCGCCGGCCGATCATCATGTTCCACGGCAAGGCCGATGCGCTGATCGCTCCCGGTTGCCAGGATCCCGAATCCTTCGGCGTGCTGGGCGCTACCGCCGCCGCCACCGCGTGGGCCGCGCACAACGGGTGCGCCACGACGTTCGCGACGCGCACGATCCAGGGCGGGCACTGCATCCACTACGAAGGCTGCCCGGCGGATGGCCAGGTCGAGCTGTGCATGTTCGACGGCATGGGTCACTGCTGGGCCGGTGGCGCGGCCAGCGCGGGCATCTACTCGTGCCCGGCGTACGAGGCCGCCACGCAGCTCGAGTGGCAGTTCTTCAAGACCTACGCGTGGTGACGTGTCCACCGAGCAGCCCAAGAATCCACTCCACGGGATCACGCTCGAACAGATCGTGACCCAGCTCGTCGAGCACTACGGCTGGCCCGAGCTCGGCGAGCAGGTGCGGATCCGGTGCTTCAACGAGAACCCGAGTGTGGCCTCGAGCCTCAAGTTCCTGCGCAAGACCCCGTGGGCGCGGGAGAAGGTCGAGAGCCTCTACCTGTTCATGTTGCGCGAGCAGAAGCGCGCGAAGACCTAACGGACCTGGCAGCCCTGGATCTCGCCCATCGCGCCGGCCCCGGTCTCGAGACACGCGACGGCCTGACGAACCACCATCTCGCGCGTGGGCAGCAGGCAGCTGCCATCCTTCTTGGTCTGGCTGATGAACTTGATGAGGCTCGTGCGCCACGCCCACAGGCGCGCGCCGGTGCCATCGCCGTACGCGTTGGGACCACTGAAGTCGTCGTTCCAGTTGTAGAACGAGCCGCTCCAGTTGGTGTCGGCGTCGAGCTTGACCAGCTCGGGCGGGGCGTCCTTCATGATCGCGGCGAACCGGATCGCGGAGGCCTGCATGCAGCGTCGGCCGGCATCGGTGCCCTCGCCGAACGAGTACGTCGGGTTCTTGCCGCCCGACCACTTCTGCCAGAACTCGGTGCCGCTCAGGTAGAACGCGCCGCCCTCGGGCGCGTCGTAGGAGGTCGGTGCCGGGGTGCCGGCCGGGAACACCACGAGCGCCTTGGTGACATCGCGCGCGTCGGCGTACGCATCGACGGCGCAGCGCTCGCCGGTGGCGGCGTGGAGCTGCTTGACGGCGGCCGGGCCGACGTAGGGGACCGCATCGACCTCGGCGACGTCATCGAACCGATCGTCATCGTCGGTGCCGAACCGGGCATCCGCACCATCGCGATGCTTGACCAGCTCCGCGGCGGCGCGGGCGTGCACGCCGGCCTCCTCGAGTGCCGCGGCCGAGGGACCTTCGTTGAGGTAGGTGATGATCGCGTCCTGCTCGCAGGTGCTGAGCTCGTCACCATCGGCCTTGCCACCACCGAAGCCCGGGTCATCGATGCCGTCGGTCGCTTCGTCCGCGACGCAGCCGGTCATGATCGCGAGGGTCAGGGCGAAGAGGCTGGCGTTGCGCATGGGTCCCAGGAGAGCAAACGCTGCGCCGACTCCATGTCCGCGAGATCGCGTGGGTTCGCACCGGCAGCTCGAGTTGCCGGCGTTCTGCCTGGTCGGGTTTGCGGCAACTGCCGTCGTGCATCCCCCCCTGCACGATGAGGACGACGAGACGACGACGACACCGCCCCGCCGGCCCCCATTGGGTTGAAACCTGGGCAGGATCGACGGGTCTTGTGGTCATGCCTGGTCGCGTCGTCGCGCTCGCTGTGGTCTGTGCGTTCGCTGCCGGATGCTCTCTGCCAGCGCTCGCGGAGCAGGCCCCCGCCGCACCCGCCAAGGCCACGGCGCCGCCGAGCGCGGGCGCCAAGGTCGCCGCTCCCTCGGCCAATGCAGCCAAGGTCGCCGTGCCGCCGGTCTGCATCGAGGACGGCAAGCCATACGATCGCGCCGCGCTCCACGCGCGCCTTGCGGTCCTCGGCGGTGCGGATCTCGAGGGCCGCGCTCCCGGATCAGCGGGAGATCTCGCGGCGCGTGCGGTGATCGAGGAGCGCCTCGCGTGCCTCGGCCTGGCGCCGGTCGTGCAGCCGTTCACGGCGCAGAACGGCCGGGCTACCGCGAACGTGTACGGGAAGCTCTCCGGCAGCGATCCCGACGTCGGTGACGAGATCATCCTGGTCGCCGCGCACCACGATCACCTCGGCGTGGGGTTCCCCGGCGCGAACGACAACGCCTCGGGCGTGGTGGCCTTGCTCGCGGTGGCGCAGGACGCCGCCCAGCACGGGGCGTCGAAGCGCACGATCGTGTTCGCCGTGTTCGGCGACGAGGAGACCGGCATGACGGGCTCCTACTTCTTCGCGGCGCACCCGCCGTCCGATGTCCCGATCGGGAACATCGTCCAGGTCATCAACCTCGACATGGTGGGCAGCCACTCGTCACGTGGCTTCGTGGCGGCGATGGGAACGTTCAAGGGCTTCGCGGCGACCAAGTTGCTCGCCAAGCTCGACGACAGCTATCCGAAGATCAACGTCGGCCTCGGCGGCAAGGCGCGCGGCTCGGACTTCGAACCGTTCTGCAAGCAGCGCATCCCGTACGTGTTCTTCTGGACCCCGGATGCGCGCTGCTATCACCAGAAGTGCGACACCGTCGACCGCATCGACGAGAAGGCGATGGTCTCGATCGCCTCGCTCGCCGGTGACCTGACCCGGACGATGGCGGACTCCTCGCTCGATCTCGCCGCCACCCAGCGGCGCCTCGGCTGCGGCGTTACGTACCGCGAGTGATCCTGCGGGCGCTGCCCACCCTGGTACGCTGGCACGATGAGGGTCCCGGAGGCGTGGATCCCGGCAGGCGACGCGGCGATGCGCCTCGTGGATCTGGCCAAGGCGCACCTCGTGGTGGTGCCGGTCGGCGAGATCGGCGGGCTGATCACGCGCGGCGCGCTCCGGCTCGGAGATCGCGTGGGCAAGATCGCCGATCCGGTGCGCGCGGGTGACGTACTGACGGTGGACATCGCGGCGCTGGCCGCACTCCGCATGCACCCCGAGGACTCGGCGCTCGTGATCCGTCACGAGGACGCCGACCTCATCATCTGCGACAAGCCCGCCGGGCTCCACGTGCACCCGATCGGTCCGTATCGCGAGGGCACCCTGCTCAATCGCCTGCTCTGGGTGGCCGGCGCGCGCCCCGATGATCCGTGGGGTGCATGGCGCCCATCGCCGCTGCATCGCCTCGACCGCGCCGCCAGTGGCCTGATCGCGATCGCGAAGTCAGCGCACGTCCACGAGGTGATCCGGCGCATGCTGGCGGATCACGCGCTCGAGCGTGTCTACGCCGCGATGGTGACCGGGCGGGTGGAGGGCGACGCAGGCACGATCGATGCCCCGCTCGGGCGCGATCCGGCGCTCGACTATCGCCGCGCGATCGTCCCGCTCGAGAGCGGTGGCCAGCGGGCGGTGACCCACTGGTCCGTGGTCGCACGTCACGCAGATCGCACGTTGCTGGAGATCCGCCTCGAGACCGGGCGCACCCATCAGATCCGCGCGCACCTCGCGAGCCTCGGCCATCCGATCGTCGGCGATCGCCTGTACGCGCTCGGCGTGGACGCCGCGCCCGCGATCGCCCTCCACGCCTCGGCGCTGCGGTTTCGCCACCCGCGGACCGGTGAGCTCGTGAGCTGTAGCTCGCCACCCATGACCGGGTTCGGTGGCGATGCGGCGGCCAGGGCCGCGCCGTAGCGATCGCGAACCAGCTCAGCCCGCGACGCGCTTGCGGAGATCCTGCACCGACGACAGCCAGGCCGAGGTGTCCTGCCACAGGACCGACAGCTCGCTGCGGTTGGCGACCACGCGATCGAGGACGTTGGTGGCGAGCCGGATCAACGCGGGCGAAGGCTTCGCCGGCTGCGTCCTGACCCAGCGATCGAGCTCGGCGAGGTGCGAGCCCGCGCGGCCGGCGCGGCCCTGCAGACGCGCCACGACCTCGCACGCCGCGATCGCCTCGGAGGCGAGATCCGGATCGAGCTCGTCATCATCGACATCCTCCGCCGAGCTCAACGTCTGCTCGACGAACGAGAGGTCCCCCACATCCGTCAAGTCCGATGACCAATCGCAGGCGGTATCGTTCTCGAACGCGCCGTTCCCCCAGGCACCCATCCGCGCTTCAGTAGCGAATCGCGATGGTGCTCGTCAAGTAGACTCTGCAAGCCGTGGCGAAAGAACAGGCACAGGATCAGCGCGACGCCGGCGTGCCATCCGATGACGCGCTGCGCTGCGTGGTCTGCGACCACCGGATCACCGATCGGAGCTACCGCACCGAGCGGAGCGGGGCGCACGAGCACACCTTCGTCAACCCCGGCGGCGTCATGCATCACCTCGGCTGCTTCGTCGCGGCACCGGGCTGCGCCCACATGGGCCTGACCGAGGAGGCGTTCTCGTGGTTCCCCGGGTGGAGCTGGCAGATCGCGGTCTGCTCCCGGTGCCACACACACCTCGGCTGGATCTTTCGATGCGCAGGCGAGCAGTTCCACGGGCTGATCCTTTCGGCGCTGCGCTGATCCGATACAGTCCGGGCGATGACCCGAGGGCACTACGACATGGTGGAGATCGCGCGCCGCGTGCTGCGCGAGAATGGCTTCGAGCCCGAGCTACCGGAGGGTCTCGCGGATGCGATTCCTGCACGCGACCCGATCGAGGACGCGATCGACCTGCGCGGCCTCCCGTGGTCCTCGATCGACAACGAGGAGTCGCGCGATCTCGATCAGATCGAGGTCGCCGAGCAGCTCCCCGATGGAGCGATCCGCCTGAAGATCGGGATCGCCGATGTCGATGCGCTCGCCCCGAAGGGCTCCGCCGTCGACCGCTACGCCGGCACCAACACCACCACGCTGTACACCGGCGTCCACATCTTCCCGATGTTGCCGGAGGTGCTCTCGACCGATCGCACCTCGCTCCTCGACGGCCGCGACCGACTCGCGGTGGTCACCGAGTTCGTGGTCACCGCCGACGGCATGCTCGATGACACCCAGACCAGGATCTATCCGGCCCACGTGCGCAACCACGCCAAGCTCGTCTACGAGCGCGTCGGCGGCTGGCTCGAGGGTCACGGCGAGGCCCCCCACGATCAGACGATCGCCGCGCAGGTGCAGCTCCACGATCAGGCCGCGCAGCGCCTGCGCACGTGCCGCCAGAAGCACGGCGCGCTCGACTTCGAGACCATCGAGGCGCGGCCGGTCACCAAGGATGGCCAGGTCATCGATCTCGTCGTGCTGCACAAGAACCGCGCGCGCGAGCTCGTCGAAGATCTGATGATCGCCGCGAACGGAGCCACGGCGCGGTACCTCGAACAGCGCGGGTACTCGTCGATCCGCCGGATCGTCCGCAAGCCGAAGCGCTGGGACCGGATCGTCGAGCTCGCCGCCTCGCTCGGCACCACCCTCCCCGTCGAACCGAGCGCCCCGGCACTGTCGGACTTCCTCGCCGAGCGTCGCAAGGCCGCGCCGGATCGGTTCCAGGATCTCTCGCTGTCCGTCGTCAAGCTGATCGGCCCCGGCGAGTACGCGCTGCAACGCGCCACGGATCCCGACACCGGCCACTTCGGCCTCGCCGTCGATGACTACGCACACTCCACGGCGCCGAACCGGCGCTACCCCGATCTGATCACGCAGCGCCTGCTCAAGGCCGCGGCCCGCGGCGCGCGCACGCCGTACACCGATGACGAGCTGACCGCGATCGCCACGCACTGCACCGAGCGCGAGAACGGCGCGCGCAAGGTCGAGCGGACCATGCGCAAGGTGGCCGCCGCGCTGATGCTGTCGAACCGGATCGGCGAGGTGTTCGATGCGATCGTCACGGGCGCCACGCCCAAGGGGGTGTTCGCGCGCCTGTTCCATCCGCCGGCCGAGGGCCGCGTGGTGGACCACGAGCGGGGGCTCGACGTCGGGGACAAGATCAAGGTCCGGCTCGTCGACACCGAGCCGAACCGCGGCTTCATCGACTTCGTGCGGATCTGACGCCGCGGGCTCAGATGTCGTTGAAGCGATCGTTCCGGGCGCCGTTCGTGCGATCCCAGTGGATCGTCAGGTTCAGCGACGTGTTGATCGACAGCGGCTCGGCATAAGACAGACGGGACAGCAGCGCGAAGTCGAGCGGGTCGATCTTCGTCTCGTCGGGCGCCGGCATCTCGCGCTTCGTGATCGAGAACGAGGCCGAGACATCGATGTGCCCGCCGAGCTTGATCTCGACGTACGGCGAGGCCGTCAGGTTGTGGCGGCGCCTCGGGTGCAGCATCTCGGCCTGCGCGCTGAGCGATAGCCCGAAGCTGACCTTGTCCTTGCGCACGTTGCCGCTCGCGGTGACGCCGTGCCACGGGTACTGCGCGAAGGATTGTCCCAGCTCGTTCGGGATGTTGTAGCGCTCGACCCGGTAGCCGGCCTTGTAGAGCACGGCCAGCCGGTTGCCGCGCGGATCGTCGGCGGGGTACTTGTCCCACTCGACGGCCGCGAACGTCCCGGACGCGTAGCGATACTGGCCTTTCGGGTCATCGCGCTCGATCCGGCTGATCGCACCGAACGACCAGCACGGATCGTAGAGCCAGCCATGGCCGATCCCACCGCCGACGCTCCACTGCTTGGTGTCGAGCGAGACCTCCGTTCCGTCGTCGAGCTGGAGCGGGGGCTGGTAGTTGAGGCCGTAGTTGCCGGAGAGCGAGAGCAACGAGCGTGATCGACGGGTGACCCGAGTCACCTCGAGCTCCCCGTACCCATTCGCGGACTTGTACTTCGCCGTGCGATTGCCGTAGCCGCCGAACGTGAGCGAGACGCCCCACGGCGTGGTCTGGGGCTCAGCCGCGGTGGCCTCGGACGGCGCGGCGAACGTCACCGTGACGATGTCTGGATAGCGGGCGGCCACATACAGCGCCATGCCGCGAAGGAATGCGGCCTCGAGCTGCGCGCGCTGCTCGTCGTCGGTACCGCGCGTGTCGAGATCGACATCGAGCTCGATCACCGGGGGCGCTCCGGCCACGGTTCCGACGAAGCGCAGGTGCAGGCGATCGACCTGGGCGATCTCGTTCGCGGTCGAATAGATCACCACGTCGGCATTGGCGCGCGGCGCCTCGATCAGCGCCTTGTTCGCGTCGATCAGGCCGAGCATGAACGCGGGACACGCCTTGGTGCGCCCTTGCTCCTCGCACTCGATGTGGACACGCACCGGTGTCGCCGGCGCAGCAGACGCAACGCGCGCGAGGGCCAGCAGCAGCACGAGCGTCGTGAGGGCGGCGCGCATCACGGGCCTGGCTTCTTGTTGATCAGCTGATCGTAGGTCGGGAAGCAGGCGTGGACCGCGTCCTCGTCCTTCGCATCGAGCACGCAACGACCGAGCACCATCGGCTTGCCCGCAGCCACATCGGCGCGACAGTCCCGCTCGGCGCTGGCCTCGATCTGCTGCGTGTATGGCACCCCGGCGTGCGCACCGAGCTCGGTGATCGTGGCGCGCGCCTTCTGGAGGAACCGCGCACATTCGTCCGCGGTGATCCGCGATGTGGACACCGGCGGCGCTGCCTTGTCATCACGGCTCTGGCAGCCGAGCAGCAGCACCAACCACAACGCGCGAAGCGGCACGCCGCGAGGGTACCGCAACGCCGCCATGCACTCGGACTTACACCCAGCTATCGACAGATCTTCGAGGAGAATCATGCGTCTACATCTGCATGTCGAACCTACGCTGCACCCTGGTCTCCCTCTTGCTCGCCACGGCCGTCGGCTGCGCTACCACGGGCTCCACCACCACCCCGATCGTTTCGCAGAAGGTGCCGGCGGAGCGGTCGATCGACCGTGCTGCGCTCCGCGCCAAGCTCGCCGAGCGACGCGCGATCACGATGTCGCACTTCCTCGCGTATCGCGAGGCGCGCGTCTATCCGATCAACAACCTCCCCGGTGGCGGCCTGCGCCACGTCTGGCTCGATGACTGGGGCAACCTGTGCGCCGCCGCGACCCTGATCAGCCTCGATTGGGGCCGCGAGCCGACGATCAACGCGGGCAAGGCGAACCGCGAGATCCAGCTCGCGAGGATCCACACCGGCCCCCTCGCCGATTGGATCCTGACCTCCGGCCTCACGCATCACGAGATCGTGGCGATCCAGGTCCCGGGCAGCGAGATCTTCGAGCGCCCGCGCAACTCCGAGGTCGACCGCCTCTATGGGATGTACATCGATGTCGAGCGCCAGCTCACCGGCCTCCGCGACGAGAGCCTGGATGCCGCGACCGATGCGCTGATGAGGCGCCCCGAGCTCGCGCGCGAGCTGCTCGGCGGCCACGTCGCTGGCCCCGGCCCGTTCGCCGTGCCCGTGGGCTGAGGCTCAGGCGGTGATCGCGGCGATCTGCTTGGTCAGCCGCTTCTGCGGCTCGCTCGGCTCGACCGTCTGCATCGCCACCAGCTTCGCGAGGTCGCCCTCGACCTTCATCTCGCCGGTCAGGAACGCCTGGACGCCCGCGGCCATGTCGGCCTCGACGAAGATCTTCCGCGCCAGCTCCGCGGAGAGCGTCAGGCTGGTGGGCGCGCCGGCCTTGTGGCCCTGCGTGAACAGGCCGTCCTTCATGAACAGGGGCGTCTCGCCCGCGGCCGAGGTGACCGTGACGTTGACCTCGACGACCTTCATCGCCTCGGGGATCTGGAGATCACCCGCACTCGCGATCAGCTCGTCGACCTTGGTGAACCACTCGGGGGACAGGAAGGCGTAGGCCATGCGCGAACCATAGCGAGTCCCCCGCAGACGAGGGAGACTCAGGGCGTGGAGTACGTGTTCGGTGACATCACGGTGGCGTGCACCAACACCGATCGCGTGGTGTTCCCCGACGTGGGGATCACGAAGGGTCAGGTCATCGCGTACTACGCCTCGATCGCCGACGTCATGCTCCCCGAGCTGCGCGATCGCCCGCTGACGATCGAGCGCTTCACCAAGGGGATCCCGCAGGGCGGCTTCTATCAGAAGCATGCGCAGAAGCACTACCCACCGTGGATCGAGCGGGTGGAGCTCGGGACCAAGACCAAGGTCAGCTACCCGCTCTGCGATTCCCCCGCGGCGCTGGTCTACTTCGCGAACCAGGGCGGCTTCGTGTTCCACGTGTGGACGAGCCGCGCCAAGACACCCGCGCACCCCGACGAGCTGGTGTTCGATCTCGATCCGCCGGACGGCGGGTTCGCGCTGGTGCAGCAGACGGCGCGCATCCTCCACGATCTGTTCGACGAGCTCGGCCTCCCCGCGTTCGTGAAGACCACGGGCTCCAAGGGCCTCCACGTGGTGGCGCCACTCGATGGCCAGGCCGGATTCGACGAGGTTCACGCGCTGTGCAATGCGATCTCCGGGGTGCTATGTGCGCGCCACCCGGCGCTCGTCACGACCGAGTTCTACAAGAAGGACCGCAAGGGCCGCCTGTTCCTCGACACGCTCCGCAACGCGCTCGGCGCCACCGTGGTCGCGCCGTACTCGGTGCGCGGCCGTCCCGGCGCCCCGGTGTCTGCGCCGATCCTGTGGTCGGAGCTCGATTCGATCACGCCCGACGGGATCAGGCTCGGAGATGTCCGCGGGCGCCTCGATCGCATCGGCGACCCGTGGAGCACGTTGCGCGCGCGGCTGGGCTCGGTCACTGCCGCGGCCACTGCCCTCGTGCGGATCGCCGGGTGATGCTGCGCCCGCTGATCAGGTAGCGGCCTCGAGCTTGGCGACGCGGCGCTTGTGTAGCGCGTGCTTGATGCCCGCGAACGCCCCCATGACGCCGAGGATGATCCACAGCGAGAAGCCAAACGCGTAGTCCCACAGCGGCACGCTGTATGAAGGAAGCGGCGACGGGATCATGCCGTTGGCCTGATATTCCTTGAGCTCGTCCCCTGACGGCATCGGGTAATACGACTTCTCGTTCTTGACCTTGAGCACGTAGCCCTCGTCGGAGGTCCACACGCCGCCGATGAAGAACGTCATCGACACGCGGAAGCCGAGGCAGAGCTGCTCGCTACTGGCCCCCTGCAGCGAAATGTCGACGATGCAGTTCAGATCGTCCTGACTACCGAACATCATGGCCATCGCGAGCACCTCCCCCGGTCATTCGAGCATACACGCGCGCGGACTACGGACAGCTCGGGATCGCCGCAGTCATCGCCGCGAAGCTGTTCTGTGTGGTGCCACCGCAGCGGCAGGCGATCGCCTGGTCGTTGCCATCGACGCAGGTCGCCTGCGCATCGACGAACGTCCGATCGGGCACGCAATCCATCTGGTCGTTCAGGAGGTCCTCGCAGCGATCGCCGAACGAGAGGTTCGCGATCATCTGTGCGTAGCTGCGGAGGGCCACGTGACAGGCGCGCGCCCGCGTGGCGAGCGCGTTGCCGAACACGAACTCCACCTGATGCCCCGCGCGGCAGCTATCCGGAATGATCGATGTGGTGGCGACCGAGCCCGCCCAGTAGCTGGTGGTGAACACGATCTCGGTGTGCGGCACGGCGCCCGGATCGGTCTCCGTGATCGTCAGCGGGAACGGTGCGAGCCCTGCACGGATGCACTCGACGAGCAGGCTCCAGTCCGCATCGTCCTTCGGCCACGCCGGAAGGGTCCGCGGTGCATCGACGAGGATCGAGAGGTTGCCACCGGCGTCGTCACGCACACCGTGGTCCCACATGCCGCCGGTGCGATCGAGATAGAGGATCGCGGGCTGACACGCGGCGTCCGGAACGGCCTCGCCACCGCCGCACGCCGCGAGCAGCACGAGCGCGCTGACTACTTGACGGTCCATTCGCTCGGCTGCACGTGGAACTTCGTGCCACCGGCCTCGATCATCGAGGCGGCGCTGCGCAGCTTTCCGGCGAGCGTGGCGATCACCTTGTACTTGGCGGTGAACGTCTGCCCCGGCTGCATCGGCGGGATGAACAGCGTCAGCTTGCCGTCCGCGGCCTCGAACTTCGTGAGCGTGCCCTCCGTGACCAGCGCGTCGAGCGTCGCGGTGTCGGGCTGCACGCCCGCAGGCAGCGACTGCGTGAGCTTGACCTCGACGTTGGAGGGCGCGATCGCGGCGACCGTGATCTCCACCGGCTTGCCGACCTCGGCCGTCACCGGAGAGGGCGTCATCGTCATCTCGAGGCCCTGCTGCGTGGTCTCCTTCTTCCACGGCACGTAGCCGCGGAGCGCGAGCGCGTAGCCGAGACCAGGGACCGCCGGCTCGGCGACGATCTTCCACTCGTGCTCGCCAGCGATGCCGTCGGGGACGGGAGCCTCGAGCGCGAGCACCTCCTTGAGCGCCTCGCGATCGAGCGTGCCCTCGGTCACCGGCTTGCCGTCCATCAGCAGCGTGATCTTCACGCCCGCGGGAACGGGATCCTTGAACAGCGCGAGCACCGCCTGCATGCAGACCAGGTTCGAGCGGCCATCACCCCAGCCGCGATCGGGGCTGTAGGTCCCGAGCAACGTGCCACCGAGATCCGCGAGCGGGGCCTTGGGATCGCCCTGCAACGCGAGCACCGCGAGCGCCGTGGCCTCTGCGCGCGTGGGGACCGAGCCGTCCGCGCGGACGATCTTCTCGGGGAGCTCGAGGTACTTCGAGCCATCGTCGGCGTCCTTGATCGCGGCCTTGACCCGATCGCGCAGCTTCTCGACGGTGGCCGGTGTGCCGCCACCGCTCGCGAGGATCGCTGCGGCAGTGTACGGATCCGTCGCCTGCTCGAGGTTCCTGCCGAAGTAGCTCTGCGCCCGCGCCGCCACGCCCATCGCGCGCTGCCGCTCGCTCGCGGTGATGTGGGCCGCGCCCACCGCGCGTGCGGCCTCGGCGGTGGCCACCAGCGTGCGCTGCAAGGTCCACCCCGCGCCGCCGGCGAACGAGCCATCGGGGCGCTGGTTCTGAACGAGGTAGCTCACGGCGCGCTCACCGAGCCGCGCGAGCACCGGATTGCCGGGGTGGGCGAGCGCTGCCGCGGTGAGCAGCGTCGCCTTGTCCACGTCGAGGGTGCGACCGTCGCGGATCGCGCGCTGGCCGGTCAGGATCGAGAGCGTGCGGATCGCCTCGGGATCCGCCTTGTCGCCGAGCTTCTGCAACAGCTCGGTGGCTTGCCCGGCGAGCAGCAGCGCGTACGCATCGTCCGCGACGCTCTCGCGGAACGTGGAGACGCCGAGCTCGGAGCGCAGCAGCGACAGCGCACCTGGATACACGAGCAGACGCGCGCGATCGGTGGCGGGATCGGAGCCCTCCGGCCCGGTGATCTTGAACGTGCGCGGCGCGGCGAGGGTGCCGGTCTTCGAGATCGTCTCGGGGCGACCCGAGGGGCGGACCTCGATCGTGCGGATCACCGCATCGGTGGTCCCGAGCGTCGCCTTGATCTCGATCGTCCCGGCCTTCGCGGCCTTCAGCGTGGCGAAGTCCACCGCCCCGCCCTGCGCGGGGATCGTCTTGGTGCCACCGCCGCCGCTCAGCGTGGCGTTCTTGACCTCGAGGTCGAGCGGGCTGGTCGCGGTGACATCGGTGGTGTTCACCATCTGCACCGGGAGCTTCACCTCGTCACCGACGACGAGGAACTTCGGCACCACGAGATCGACGTACGTCGGCAGCGTGCCGAGGAAGCTGGTGACGGCGCCGCCCTGAGCGCCTTCTCGAGAATGCGCGAGCGCGAGCACGTGCCACGTGGTCAGCCGATCGGGCACACGCACCGGCACGGTCGCCGCGCCGTTGGCATCCGTGACCACGAGTGGCTCGAACAGGAACGTCTCGGGGAACCACGCTCGCGTGGCCGTCTCCACCGAGGCTCCCGCCGGCCCCGCCGCGCGGTTGCCATTCTTGCCGCCGCCCACGCCGTAGCCCGAGCCCTTGCCGATCGTCCCGTAGCTGCCCGTGGTGAGGTTGCTCGCGCCGGTCCCGCCACCACCCGGTCCGTCGCCAGCGAAGCCGAAGCCGTCCGCGACCGCAGCCGGCTCGGCCTTCGCGTCGTCCATCGACTTCTTCATCTTGTACTGGCCCTCGGCGCGATCCGAGTCCTTCTTCCCCATCTTCCCTTCTTCGAGGGCCATCGCGGTGCCGGTGCCACCGGACTCGTCGTTGCCGTCGTCGCGGCTGCGATGATCCTCCTCCTCCTCGGGCGGCGGCGGATCGTCGGACGCCCGGGCGGACATCGGGAGCTCGAGCCCCTTCTGGGCCTGATGTCCCTTGTCGCGCCCCTTGCACGAGGCGACGAGGACGAGCAGCAAGACGAGCGAGAGGTGCTTGTTCATCACGGCTTCTCCTTCGCGACCCAGTCCGACCAGTTCTCCATGTCCTCGGGCAACCGCGTGCCGAGCACCACCACCGAGCGCGGCGCCGTCAGCGAGAGCAGATCGCCCGGCAACATCGACAGCCGCAGGCGGCGGCCATACGCATCGGTCACGGGCTCACCACGCTTCTCGCTCGCCTCGAGCGCCGCGGTCCACAGCCGCGCCATCGTGGCGGGCTTCATCTTCTCCGCCGGCGGGGCCTTGGCCTCCCAGGCCCGGGCCTGCACGTGGAGCTCGGCGAGCACCGTGTAGAAGTGATCGGTCAGCTCCTCCACCGGATCGAACTGGCTCTGCGCACTCGCGGACACCTGCGCATCGAGCTCCGGAGGCTTCGGGATCGCGCTGACCCGCAGCACCGTCGCAGCGGCGGCATTGGGGCCACGGATCCGCCCGAGCGTGAGCGCCTGACCATCGAGCATGCCGAACGCCGGTGCGCTGGTCCCCACGGTGGGCTGCAGCCGGCCCATGCTGTCGGCGCCCGGCAACGTGACGAGCTGACCGAGGCTCTCGTCGACGCCGAACAGGCCGACCGCGGCCGTGCCGCCCTTGCCGCCGATCGTGGTCTGCAGCTTGAGCTGCGCCTGATCGCCCGGCTTGTAGCGCGGCTTCTCCGGCTCGACGGAGACCGTCAGATCGGTCTGCGGCTTGACGTACACGAGTGCGCGCACGCCGGCGCCGGTGACCTCGCACCAGCCCTCCGTTCCCTTCTCGAGCGTGAACTCCGCCTTGTGATCGGAATCGAGCTCGGCCTCGAGCTTGCCCTTCAGGTGGGTGAGCAGCAGCTTCTTCGGCAACGTGCCGCGGTACTCGGGGCCGCGGATCAGCTCGGCGTGGATCTTGTCGCCCGGGTTCGCGAGGATCGGGCTCACGCGGAGCCGTAGCTGCGGGATCTGGCCCGGCTGCACGCGGAGCTTCGTCGAGGGCTTGCCCTCGAGCTCGGCGCTCACCGTCAGCTCGTAGCCAAGCATCGTGGTCGCCTGCGGGCGCTCCTGGGTCGCCGTCTCGGGAGGCGTCAGCGAGAACCGCACCAGCCCGAGCGCATCGCCATCGTAGGGCTCCTTGATCGGGATGCGCGTCCCGAAGTGCGAGGTCACGCACGGCAGCGCCGCCGCCGCGGTCGCATCCTCGCCGGGGTTCGGGATCCACGGCCCGAGCTCCACTTCCTTGCTGCCCTTCCGGATCCGCCAGGTCAGCGCGCGAGGCAGCGTTCCCTCGATGCGCGGGAGGCAATCGCGCGTGCTCTTGGCGAGGTTCGCCATCACCTGGCCGAGGCCCTCGGGCTCGTCGAGAGCGCTCTCCACCGTGGCGGTCAGCGTGGACAGCTCCGGATCCTCGAAGTGGAACGAGACCGTGTACATCCGCTCTCCGCCGGCCGGGAGACGCCGACCGCGCACGAAGTTCGCCACGCACTGACCGAGCGGATCGCCCGACGCACCGACGGTGACCACCCCGCCGCCGGCGTCCACGCGCATGCCGACCTTGGCCGGGTTCGGTGCGGCCGCGCCGTCCTCGGTGTCCGTCGCGGTGGAGCCGACCCACTTCGCGCAGGCGCCGAGCGGTGCGAGCCACTTGTCCATCTCCACCTGATCTGCGAGCGAAGCCCCCTCGCCGCCGATCAGCTCCACGGGCTCGTCCCGCGTGACCAGCGCGACCTTGGGCGCCGGCCGGAACGGCAGCGCCGGGATCGTGATGTTCACGGGCGCGCCCGGATCGATCTGCACGCTCGCCACGCCGTCCTCGTCGGTCTCGGCCTCGATGCCCTTGTCGTTGTCCTCCCAGGAGCGCTTGAGCAGCACCTTGGTCTTGCGGACCACCTGCCCATCGGGCGTGGCCACGCGCACGTACATCCGGTTGTTGAAGCCCTCCACGAGGCCATCGCCGAGCTCGGTCACCGACGACACCGTGATGCCATCCTTCGACAGCAGCACCGACGCGGAGCCCTCGACGCGATCGCCCGCGGCATCCACCGCGCCGATCCGCGCCGACATCGTGACCTGGCCCTGCAGATCGCTCGGGATCTGCGGCAGCGCGAGCTCGAACCGCCCGTTCGCCCCCGCCTTCGCGATCTTTGGCAGGAGCTTCTCCTCCCAGTCGAGCGGCGGTGGCCAATCGCCCGTGACGGTCCACGTGATCTCGAGCTTCGCGTTCGCGACTGGCGCGCCGGAGCTGTAGATCACGGCGCCGCGGATCAGCGGCTTGTCATCGGATCGGTAGAACGGCTTGTCGGGCGTGGCCTCGACGCGGAACCGCGGCAGCTTGAACGGCTCGACGTTGAACGTCACGTCGTCGACCGCGCCCGCGGACTCCCACGAGATGTGCCAGTTGCCGGTCTGCGCCGCCTTGTCGAGCGGGAACGTGCCTGCCACCACGCCCCACGCCGTGGCCGGCGCCTTCTCCTCGAGGAGCACCTCGCCGTTCGGATCCTTGACCACCCAGCGACCGGGGCGCCCGTCGAGCGGCGCGAGATCGCGCGCGCGGAGCACCACGGCGCGGAACCGCACGGTGTTGCCCGGCTCGTAGAGCGGACGATCCGTGATCACGTGCACGCGCGCCGGCGTGTACAGCGCGATCGGCACGTCGAGCTCACCGGCGCCGAGGCGCGTAGTGTAGCTCGCGTGCAGCTTGTAGTCCCCGTCCGGAACCTCGGGGATCTTGATCGTCGTCCTCCCGTTGGTCCACGGCTTCGGCGTCAGCGGCGTGGCCTTCGCCTTCGCATCGACGAGCGTCAGCGTCACCGTCTGGATCTGCGGCACGGCCATCGTCTGCACCGCATCCGCCTGCGCGACCGTGTAGTGCGCCATCGCAGACAGCGAGACCGTGGCCTCCGCCCCGCGCCGCACGCCCGCGACATCGAGCTTCGCGGTCTGCCGGATCGTGCCCGAGGGACACCTGGTCATCGTCAGCCCGTGGTTCAGATAGGCGCCCTCGCAGCGGCCATCGTGCGTGTTGAACCTCGCCACCATGATCGCCCCGACCCACACGAGCACGATCGATAGATATCGATTCATCAGCGTTCCCCCGTCCTCAAGCCTAACAGCCCCGACCGGGGTTGCTTGTACGAATGGAGGCGAAGTTCCCCGGGGACGAGGTCGTCGGCGGGGTGAAGCGCGAATGACGTCCCGCGGCCTTCGCCGTGCTGGTCACTGCGTGACCACGCCGCAACGACGCCCGCGCGGTGGCGTGGGCGTCGGGCGAAGCGACGAAGCTTGGGTCGTAGCGATAGGTCGTCAGGCGGTCGCAGCCACGGGGACGCCGGCGAACCGGCGTAGCCAGTACGTGCCTGCCGGAAACACGACCGGGATCCCGGCGAGCCAAGCGCGACGCGCTGCCTTGTACTCTGCAACGAACGCCTTGTTGCGCTGCAGCGCCTCGATGCGGTGCCACTTGCTTCGTGCGGCGACGCGCGGGTTGAGGGTGCGCCGGGGCTCGTGCGAGGTCGGCGAATCGCGCCAGGATTGGCGGAGGATGCGCGCGCGACCGACGACACCGCGGCCGGTCCTCGCGCGTTCGGCCTTGTGCTTGGCTTCGACGGCGGCGATGCCGTTGCGCACGGCGCGGCGGAAGGACTCGGGATCTCCGAGCTCGGGCGGGATGGTCAGGTGGAGCGTGACTTCTGCGGGCATCGGCCCTTCGTCGCGGAAGAAGAAGGCCGGGCGTGTGGCATGCATCGGGAGATCGTTGATGAGGGCGTGAGTGCCATTGACGCCCGGCCAGTGAGCGACCGTATCGACGAGGCCGTCCTTCACCGGGTTCGACGCGGCATACACAACCTTGTCGATGGCGTCGATGCGGTCCACGAGCTCGACCAGCGAGACCGGCTCGCATGCCCAGAAGTTCTCCCACCGACCGCGGAACGCGTTGAGGCACTTGGCGAGCATCTTGTGGAAGTGCTCGACGAACTCGATGATCCGCCCATGGCGATCGAACACCACCGTGTGATGGTGGTTCGACATCGCGGAAGGGAGGATCACGTCAATCCCGAACCGTGCCGCCGCCTCGGCGAGGCAGTAGATGAAGGCATTGTTGGTCTCCTCGTCGGGCCGCAGGAGGAACTCCCGCTGCGTGCAGCGACGGGTGATCATATAGAGCTGACCTGCGAAGACCGGGCGGACGACCGACATGGAGGGACGCAGCTCCAAGAACCCTGCCAACCGCAACACTGCGAGATCGCAGAAAACCTTGTCCGGTTTTGTCCGGCAGCCGGCCAGTGTGGCCGAATGCCGGACGAGCGTCGGACAAGTCTCACGCTGTGCCGTATTCGCAAGGGACCGCCGCCGCGGGCGTCGGAATCAACTCCGGTCGGGTGCGAGAACCCCTACGACACCCTGCCCATACTTTTCGAGTTCGTCCTTCAGGAAGCTAAGCCACTGGGGTGCTTCGCGCGCCGGAACTGGCGCGACCAAGTACGAGATCCCGCGGAGCTCCACCATCGAAGGTAGCGCCACCCCACGAGGTGCCATCTCCTTCAGTTCGCGGACCTCGTCAACGGTGTGAGGCGCAGGGAGCCGAGAGCACGCCACGCCACAGAGCGGGCAGAACAAGAACGGCTTGGACCGATCGTGGGATGGAAGCAGCACGAGCAGGGTCCCGGATGATGCGCATATTGGACAATCTCCCGCGGTGAGCAGCTTCACGGTCACCACAACCATCGCGTCGCGACGAGAGTCCCCTGGCTCATCGCTGTCGAGTGGCCATGAAGACGTCACCCTCCCCCGCGATGTAGAGGCGGCAGTTGTCGCTCGATAGCCCGACCGGAAATGCCGAGTTGAACGTCCGAGGGAGCCGCACCAGCTCCTCGGCGCCGAACGCATCCCCGGAGGTCGCCCGGGTGACGACGCGCACCTCGTAGAACCCCAGGGCTTGGTTCGAGGACGCGAAGTACAGAGCGCGGTCGTCGGCGCTGGGGAGCGGAGAGCGCTCGTAGCGATTCATGCGACCGTACGCGATCGTGGTCGCACCGAACTGTGCGCCGTTCGCACGAGCCGTCACGAGCCCGTAGTCTCCGTCCGCGCTCGTCCAGTAGATCTGCGTGCCGTCGACGGTCAGCCTCGGATCGAGATCATCTCCGCTCCCGTTGAGCTCTGCGACCGGCACCGGGTTCGCGAAGGGATCGGTCAGCGTCGAACGTGTCGCGCGCATGATGTCGAAGTTCGCGCCGTGGGTGTGGAAGTAGATCGTCAACCCATCGGCGGTCACGGAGGCGCCACCGACGGCGTTGGACAGCACGTTGAGGTTCGCCATCGGGATCGGTGGGTCGAACGCCTCGGTCATCGACGCCCGCCGCGTGGTCGCGAGGCTCGAGGTCGCGGAGGGCCCGCCGAGGGTGACGATCCCCGTCAGCTCGTCACGATCGAGCCAGAGCCCGACCTCCTTGTTCGTGAGATCGGCCAGACCGAGCACGCTCGCGATCGCGGTGAACGGTGCCCCGTGCTCGCAGTGATCCGGTGCGTCGGGAGGTGGCGCATCCGCGGGCGGCGGCGCATCGACGGAGGGCCCGAACCCGAACACGGAGTCACACGACGCGAGCAGGCCGAGAGCACCAAACCACGCGTCTCGCCGCCGCATCCCTCGATCATCGCACGACGAAGAACAGCTTCGGGAGACTCACATCGCGACGGGGTCAGGGCGGAACGATCGCATCCCAGAAGTCGCAGACCGCATCCTTGTAGTGCGCGACCTCGTGGACGTTCGCCGCGAGCACGAGGTGCGTGTCGCTCGCCCGCGCGTACGGCGCCCAGGTGACCGCGCCCTCGCCGTTGGGATCGCCGGTCTTCGCGAACCGCGTCCAGTAGCCCTGGATCGCCTCCGCGGTGGACGCGCCACTCGCGCCCACGCGCCCGAGCGGGAACGCGGGATCGGTGCCGAACACGAACGGCAGCTCCGACGAGTGGAAGATGCCGAGGCCCTGGAGGAACGCGGCCTCCACGGGTTGCTCGAAGCTGTAGAAGTACGTCGGCGCCTTGCTCGCGGTGGCGCGCGCCGTGCGACGTGCGCCGCACGCGAAGAACGAATCGCCCGTGACCT
The DNA here is from genome assembly GCA_016720595.1 of Myxococcales bacterium. GTDB lineage: Bacteria > Myxococcota_A > Polyangia > Haliangiales > Haliangiaceae > JABFXX01. Next base: position 172,131 of record JADKKI010000009.1, on the reverse strand, counting down.
CGCCGATCGCGCGGTTCGCCGAGGGATACGAGGCGATCGGATAGGTCGCCACGATCGCATCGACGTTGTTCGCGCCGAACCGCCGCGTCAGCGCGCTGCGGTAGGCCGGCTCGTCCGGGAGCTCGTTCGCGAAGAACGAGGAGTGGAACAGCGTGCCCTCGTCGAGGTTGCCACCGACGAGGAGCGGCCGCGGCTCGAACGCGCCTGCCGCGAACCACTCGCGCAGCGGCTGCTCGATCACGAAGCCATCGATGTTCGGCAACGTCGAGAGCACGTTGCCGCCGATGTAGAACGGACCGCCCGGCGGTTGCTGTGCCACGGGCGGTGTCCCCGTGACGGCGAGCAGCTGCTCCCAGGTCTTGCTGCGCAGGCACGCCGCGGCCGCCGCCCCGGTGCCCGGGCAGCCCAGACCCTCCGCGACGGTGACGCCGGCGGCCTCGGCCTCGGCCTTGGTGGGCTCGGGGAACATGCTCGAGCACAGGCCGCTCTCCGAGATCGCCCGCGCGAACAACCCCGCGCTGCGCGGCGACAGATAGTGCGCGCACGTACTGAAGCCACCCGCGGACTCGCCGAACAGCGTGACGTTCGCGGGATCGCCGCCGAACTTCGCGATGTTGCGCTGCACCCACTGCAGCGCAGCCCGCTGATCATCGAGGCCCCAGTTTCCCGACGAGGGGTACGCCGGATCTTCGCCTGCGAACGCCGGGTGCGCGAGGAACCCGAGGGCTCCGAGCCGGTAGTTCACCGTCACCACGATCACGTCGTAGGTCTCGGCGAGGTGCTTGCCGTTGTAGTAGCTCTCGCCGCCAGAGCCGAACACGAACGCGCCGCCGTGCAGCCACACCATCACGGCCTTCTTGGAGCCCGAGCTCGGCGCCCACACGTTGACGAACAGGCAGTCCTCGTCGCCGCCCGCGCCGGCGAGGGAGAACGTCTGCGGGCACTGCGAGCCCACCCCGGCGGCATCGCGCGGCTCGCTCCACGGCTCCGCCGGCTGTGGCGGACGGAACCGATTCGCACCGGTCGGCGGCGCCGCGTACGGCACGCCGAGCCACGCCCGCGCCTCCCCCGCCTGCACCCCGATCACCACGCCGGTATCGAGGGTGACCGTCAGGCCGTCACCATCATCTCCGCCACATCCGCACGCGATGACCAGGGTCACCGCGATCGCCCAGCGCGTGTTCATGGCTCGCTCCTCGTTCTCCGGTTGGAACGAGCTCCACAGTGCCACAACCGCGCTTGCGCCGTGGAACGCAGCTCATCCCTTACGCTGAGCGACGAGCTCGGCATAGCGGGCGTCATCGACGCCGAGCCGCTCGAGCCACAGACGGAAGTAGCGGTCGAGCGCGTCGCTCCGCGCGTGCGTGCCGAGGTGGTGCGCGAGGAAATCTGCGCGGTTCTGCACCTTGTCCGCGACCAGCATCACGTTGACCTCGGGCAGCGGCGACAGCGGGATCTCCGCAGCGGAGCTGATCGGGCGCGTGGACAGGGTGGCATTCGCGATGTTGCGATACTCGAACGCGAGCGCGATCACCGCGGGATCGTCCGAGAGCTCGTGTAGCACCAACGCCTGCGCCGCGAGCTCGGCGTCGTCCTGGATCAACGGGTGCAGGCAGTACGCGCGCTGCGCCGCCTCGGACGCTCCGAGATACGCCAGGATCGCGAGACCCTCGTCGATGTGGTGGATCAGCGGGACCTGCGACCGCTTCGCGACGCGCGTGCCGTAGTGCGCGGCGATCGCGCGGTACTCGCGGCTGTCTCGGATGTGCATCACTTCTCGACGAACGCGCGCAGGCGCTCGACAGCATCATCCCACTGCGCGGAGATCCGATCGAGGTACGCGTGCGCATCGGCGAGCCGCGCAGGCTCGAGCTCCCAGATCCGTTCGCGTCCTCGCTTCGCGCTCCGGACCAGCCCGGCCTGCGAGAGCACCTCGAGGTGCTTGGTGATCGCCTGGCGCGTCACATCCGAGCGCTCGCTGAGGTGCGCGATGGATCCGGGGCCGCCCGTCGCGAGCCGGCCGATCAGGAGCAACCGCGTCTCGTCGCCGAGCGCCGCGAACAGGGGAGCGGCCTTCCTGGCATCAGGTCGCAACATGCTTCTCGATGTTCCGTACCTGAGCGTCCCAGCCACCGGTGTTCATGCGGAAGGCTTCGTCGCGGCGGGGCGCGGGGAGCTGGTCGAATCCGGACTCGGTGATCGCGAGCCTGGTGCCGCCGGGGATCTCGGTGAGCTGGAACTCCACGAGCGTCGCCGGTTCCGTGGAGTAGTCGACCTGCGGATCGATGGCATACGGGTGCCAGCGGTACGCGAAGTAGCCACGCGCGGCGTCGACCTTCACGATCGCCAGCTCCATCTGCAGCTGCTCGTAGCCGGGGACGAGCAGCTTGCCGCGCACCGTGGTCCCGGCGACGAATGGCCCGTCCAGGCTGACGCGGAACCACGCGCCGAACTCGGTGGCATCGGTGAGTGCGCGCCAGACCTTGGCCTGCGACGCCTTGAGGACGATCTGTTTCTCGATGCGGTCGGTAGAGCTCATAAGCAACCTCCGGGTTGCAGATTGACTCGGCTGCAACGAATACGCAACCCCCGAGTTGCATATCTGACTGGAGATGAGACCTGGGCAGTTGCCGGCAAGTTCCTGACACGCGGCACCGGGTCTGGAACGCGCTCCCGCAGCCTTGGCGGATCTTCGGGCGCGGCATGTCGCTTGCTGCACGTAAGATCATGGTCGTGAAGGTGCTGATCGGGATCCTGCCGCTGGTCACGGGCTGCGTGTTCGACGACGACGAGCGTGTCGCGCCGATCGGCGAGTTCAGACCGGTCACCACCATCGCTGGCGACGCCACGATCACGTTCGAGCACGGGGGCTCCAACCTCGATTCTCCTGACTGCCTGCTCCTCGAGGACAGCGCCACGGCGACCCTGGCTGGCCTCCCGTTCGAGCTCGTCGTGCGCGGCGGCTACATCGGCGGCGGCGAGTGCGAGTTTCCTCAGATGAAGCTCCTGGACCTGCCCGAGCTACCCGATGCGACGCTCGAGCTACGGGACTCGCATACGTCCATCGACTGTCCGCTGGGAGACACCCTCACGCCCTTCGCGATCGACCCGGTACCGGCCGGGCCGTGGCGGTTCGCCCCTGGCCAGACCGTCACCGTGAACGTGGCGCAGCCCGCGGACACCACCGACCTCCGCGCGGCGCTGGTCAGCGCGGATCGCAGCCGGGTCGCGCTGATGATCACCCACGTCGGCAGCGAGATCAGCTTCCGCCTGCCGGCCGCCCCGAGCGGCGCGTTCGAGCTTGAGATCAACGCCCTTCACACGATCACCGGGACCCAGGACTTCAACAATCGGTGCGGCGGTCTGTTGTTCACCAGCCACCACGCGCACCGCCCGATCACGATCGCACCGTAGCTGGATGCGTTGCGTGCGATGTTCGGGGGCACCCGATGTTCCTCGATCCGCACACGTTCCCGTTCGTCGCCGCCCTCGAAGCGCACTGGTCCGCGATCCGCGACGAGTGCCTCGCGCTCCCCGCCGATTCCTACGATCCGTGGGTCCAGCGTGAGATGTACGGCGAGGGCTGGAGCGTCTACGGCCTGCACGCGTTCGGCACGCCGATCCCCGCCGCCCTGGAGCGCTGTCCCCGCACCGCCGCGGCGCTCGCCGCGATCCCGCACCTGACGACCGCCGGCTTCTCCCGCCTCGCGCCCGGCGCCCACATCCAGCCGCACAAGGGCTGGGTCACGACGGTGTACCGCGCGCATCTCGGGCTCGTCGTCCCCGACGCGTGCGCGCTGCGCGTCGGCACCGAGACCCGCGCATGGCGCGAGGGCGAGACGCTCGTGTTCGACGACACGACGGAGCACGAGGCCTGGAACCGCGCCGCGACGTCGCGCACCGTCCTCCTGTTCGATTTCGCGCGCCCTGGTTGCGAGCACCTCGCGCAAGACGAACCACCGCCCGAGGTCCGCGCGATGATCGAGGCGCGCGGCGGCCGCGAACGACCGTGAAGCGGACGCCGTAGGCGTCGGCCTCGGACTCCGTAGCGCTGATCGTCGCCACAAGCGGGCGGACGGCCTCGGCGCCGCTGGACTCGTACACGATTCGCGTGCGCAACCCGGTCAGGGCTCTTGGCTTGATCCTGTACTAGGTTCCTAGTACATTTTGGACATGGCCAGGACGACGAGTTTCACGCTGGGATCGGACCTGGAGAAGTTCGTACACGAGAAGGTGGACAGCGGATCCTACGCGTCCGCCAGCGAGGTGCTCCGTGAGGCCTTGCGGCGCATGGCCGACGAGGAACGCAAAGAACGAGAGCTCTTGAATGCCCTCGATGCGGGTCTCGCCAGTCCCCGCGCGAAGCCGGGGGTATGGGCGCGCGTCAACGCCAGGGTCAGCCGCGCCAAGACGAAGCGCTAGCCATGGTGCACTACACCGAGGAGGCCGAGAACGACCTCTTCGGGATCGGCCTCTACACCTGGAGCGAGTGGGGCGAAGAGTCGTTCGTCAGGTACCTCGCGCTGCTACGCGAAACCTGTGAGGACACCATTCCACGCAAGCATCGATTCGCTCGGTCGGTGCCGCAGCGGCCCGATCTGTTGCGGTGGCGGTGCGAACGGCATGTGATCTACTTTCGAAAGGTGAAGGGCGGGTTCGAGATCGTGCGAATCCTTCACGACCGCATGTTGCCCTCGATGCACTTGTGACCTGCGCGGCTACCACGCCCGCCGCCCGATCACGACCGCGATGCGGCAAGGGCTCCGAGCAGCTTCACGGCTTGCGCTTCATTGCCGACACAAACGGAAGCGGCGAACGCGGCAGCCTTTGAAAGCGTGACGATTCAGGGTGACAGATTGCGGGACATCTCTCAGAGCACATGGAGGTCATCGATCGCAATTCGATAGCCTGACGGTGACCAGGTTGCAGTCAGCGACAGAGTCAGGTCGCTGCGCCCTTCCTCCTCCGTCCAGAGCTCGACCTCAAGCCGCAAGTCCTTCGGGTTTGAGTCGAGGGGATAGATGTGGATCAGGCGCTTGTCCTCCGCTGGGAGCTCGGTGAGCTGGCAGCCGTAGGCGAGGACTGCGCTACGAATCTCGTCTTCTAGTAGCTGACCGGCATGGCCTTCGCTCACAATCTTCGCATAGCGGCCGGCCGCCAGATCCGAGATCAGTGCCTCGATCAGTTGCAGAAGTTGAGGGTCCATTTGTTGTCCAACTCCCATTAGCATCGCCTCGCGATCCTTCGGAGCGCCGTGCGCATTGGCGAGCCGAAGATCGACGACATCATCGCGGCCGGCCCCGAACACTCTTGTTGAGGTGTCGCATGCAGCAAGTTCGCTACAGGCGTGCGGAACGCACACAGAGACCCAACCACGCTCGAGCGGCATACCTGCTCACTGCTTGATCTTCTTGTTCTCCGGATCGAACAGCGGCTTGAGCGACGCGAGCGCGGGGTACCGCGTGTTCGCGATCTCCACCTCCCACGTCCCCGCATCGATCCACTTCTGATCGAGCGGGCCATCCGCCGGGGCCGCGATCATCGCGAGGCCCACCGCGCCGCCGAGCGTGTGGCCGTACGAGGCCGCGCGGATGTAGCCCACGGGCTCGCCGTTGCGCCGCACGATCTCGGCGTGGAACAGCAGCGGCTGCGGATCCTTGATGAAGATCTGCAGCAGGCGCTTCCGCAGCGGGCCCGCGGCCTTCTGCGCGACCACGGCCTCCTTGCCGAGGAAGCCGCCCTCCTTCTTGAGATCCACGGCGAAGCCGAGGCCGGCCTCGAGCACGGAATCGGTGTTGTCGATGTCGTGGCCGTAGTCGCGATAGCCCTTCTCCATCCGGCAGCTCGCGAGGGTCTTGAGGCCCGCGTGCACGAGGCCCACGTGCTCGCCCGCCGCGATCAGGCGATCGTAGACGTGCAGCGCCTGCTCGGTGGGGATGTACAGCTCGTACCCGAGCTCGCCGAGGTACGTGATCCGGATGCACAGCACCTTCGCGAAGCCGAGATCGATCTCGCGCGCGTGGCGGAACGGGAACGCCTCGTTCGACATGTCCGCGCTGGTCACCCGCTGCATCAGCTCGCGCGAGCGCGGGCCCTGGATGTTGAGCTGCGCATAGGCGGCCGTCAGGTCCGCCACGTGCGCGCGGGCGTCGGTGGCGTCGAGGTGCCGCTTCATCCAGGTCTCGACGTGGCGGTGCGCGGTGTCCGAGGCCACGACCCAGAACTTCTCGTCGGCGAGCTTGCACACGGTCAGATCCGCCTGCAGCTTGCCGGCCTCGTCGAGCCACTGGGTGTACGTGATCTGGCCGGACGGCCCATCGACGTGGTTCGCCGACAGCCAGTTGAGCGCCTTGCCCGCATCGCGCCCCTCGACGAGGAACTTCGACATGAACGACATGTCCATCAGGATCACGCCCTCGCGCGCGGCCTTGTGCTCCGCCTCCCACGTGGGGAACCAGTGCTGCCGCTCCCACGAGTGCTGCTCGATCGTGGGGTGCTCGGGCTTGTACCAGTCCGCGCCCTCCCAGCCGCTGACATCGCGGAAGTACGCGCCACGCGCCGCGAGCCGCTCGTAGAACGGAGACTGCTTCGCCCCGCGCGCGGTGGTCATCGTGTGCGTGGGGTAGTGGCACTTGTAGACCATGCCGAGCGATTCCACCGTGCGCGTGCGCCGGTACTCGGGCGTGGTCTGGTAGTGGTGCAGGCGATCGATGTTCATCGCCGTGACATCGACATCGGGACGACCGTTGATGATCCAGTGCGCCATCACGCGCCCGAGCCCACCGCCGGTGAGGATGCCGATCGAGTTGAGGCCGGCGGCCACGAAGTAGTTCTTGAGCTCGGGTGCCTCGCCCACGATCGGGCGCAGATCGGGCGTGAAGCTCTCCGGACCGCAGAAGAACTTCTTCACGCCCGCCGTCATCGAGATCGGCACGCGGGACATCGCCTTCTCGACGTACGGCCCCATCCGATCCCAGTCCGGCTGGATCTCGCCGAACGAGAAGTCCTCGGGGATCCCGCGCACGTTCCACGGCGCGCAGATCGGCTCGAACAGCCCGATCATCAGGCCGCCGACCTCCTCGCGGAAGTACACGTACGACGAGGGATCCTCGAGCACCGGCCAGTCCTTGGACAGCTCGGGGATCCGCTCCGTGATCAGGTAGTAGTGCTCCGCGGCCTGGTTCGGGATCGCCACGCCGAGCTGCTCGCCGAGCTGCCGCGCCCACATGCCGGCGCAGTTGACGACGTACTCGGCCTCGATCTCGCCGTATGGCGTGATCACGCCGGTGGCCACGCCGCGCTTGGTCTTCACGCCGATCACCGGGACGTTCTCGAGGATCGTCGCGCCGGCCTGCCGCGCGCCCTTCGCGAGCGCCATCGTGACACCCACCGGATCGGCGCGGCCGTCCTCCTTCACGTAGAAGCCGGCGAGCAGATCCTCGACGTTCGCGAGCGGGAACAGGTCCTTGACCTCGGTGGGCGAGATCTCGTGGACATCGATGCCCATCAGGCGATTGAACGCAGAGACCCGGCGATACTCCTCGAGCCGATCGCGATCGGCCGCCACCTCGATGAAGCCGGTGCGGCGAAACCCGGTGTTCTGCCCGGTCTCGGCCTCGAGCTTCTCGTACAGATCACACGAGTACTTCCGCATCTCGGTGGAGGTCTCGGAGGTCGAGCCGAACGTCACCATCAGGCCGGCCGCGTGCCACGTGGTTCCGGAGGTCAGCTTGTCGCGCTCGAGCAGCACGACGTCCTTCCACCCCATGTGGGCCAGGTGATACGCGACGGAGCATCCGATGATGCCGCCGCCGATGACGACCACGCGGGCGCGCTGGGGAAGGTTCGGAGGGGACATACGTCGCGCGCAGGATACACGAGCCTGATATCCTCGAAGGTCATGGGTGCTCGTGGGCTTGTCCTCGCCATGGCGTGCGCGCTGCTCGGCGGAGTGGGCTGCTACTCACCGCAGGTCGACTCGTGCCTGTACGCCTGCAACGACGGTGCGTGCCCGAACGGGCTGACCTGCAACACGGCGAAGATGTGCGCGACGACGCGCGACACCGTCTGCTCGGCCTTGCCCGTCGACGCGAGCGCCGATGCCGATCCTGCCGCACCCATGGTGACGTTCCGCCAGCCGTCGCCGCAACCCAACAACATGACCGGCCCGCGCGTGACGTTCGCGTGGATGGTGGCGCCCGACGTGCCCCAGACCTGCGAGCTCGATGGAACGAACCTCGGCCCGTGCACGAGCCCGGCCACCTATCAGCTGCCCCACGGCGCGCACGGGTTCGTGGTGCGGGCCACCGACAAGGGCCACGTCGGCACCGCGCGGGTCGACTGGCTCGTCAACTGCAAGTTCTCGGATGGCCCCGGGGGCGTGGTGCTCATGCACTGGGACGAGGCCTCCGGCCAGAACCTGGCCAACGAGCTCGCCACACCGGGCAACGGTTACCTCGGCGTCAGTCCGGGGGACAACCTGAACGACCCGGCGCGCGTGACGGCGGGGAGGCTCGGCGCGGGGCTCGATTTCGGGAGCTCGTCGACGACGAACGTCGCGACCTGGGACATGACCACGTCGTTCAATACGTCGAGCTTCACGCTCGAGACATGGCTGTTTCCCGTCAATACCGGGACGACGACCCGGGTGTTCACCACCGGGGATGATCGGATCACCGTGGACCTCGATGACGGTGCTGTGATCACGCGGGTGGTGGCCACGCTCTCGCAGCCGGTCACCGGCACCGACTCGCAGCTCACGAGCGTGGTCACCCGGAACGCGTGGCACCACGTGGTGGTCACCCACGACGGAAGCCAGCACTGCCTCTTCGTCGATGGTGCGCAGGCGGGCGCATGCCACACGGCCGTGGTCCCGGTGTTTCCGATCCGGACGCTGAGCTGGGGGAGCACGATCAAGACCGCCGGTCGGATGGACGAGGTGTTCTTCGGAAACCAGGCGTGGCCCAAGCTCTACGCGACGGACCGGTTCTGCCCCCTACCCTGACCGCTGTGCGACTCGCGCCTACCTCGACCTCGAGAGGGCGGTGGTCGCCGCTGGGTGATAGAATTGATCGTCTATGGGCGGACCGGTGAAGTCGCTGGGCACGGATCAGACCGTGAGTACCGGCGGGATCCAGCGCAGCGACGCGCGTGGGACCTACGATCTCCAGCCCGGCGTGATGGTCGGCGAGTATCGGATCGAGGGCGAGCTCGGCGCGGGTGGCATGGGCAAGGTCTATGCGGCCACGCACCCGGTGATCGCGAAGCGCGCGGCGATCAAGGTCCTGCACCCCGAACTCTCGGTCAACACCGAGGCCGTGGAGCGGTTCATCCAGGAGGCGCGGTCCGTCAACCAGATCGGTCACCCCAACATCGTCGACATCTTCGCGTTCGGCGCGCTGCCGGATGGCCGCAGCTACTTCGTCATGGAGTGGCTGCGCGGTCAGAGCCTGCGCGATCGGATGCGGAAGGGGCCGGTCCCGATCACCCTCGCGCTCCAGATCCTCGACACGATCTCGGTCGCGCTCGAGGCCGCGCACGAGAAGGGCATCGTCCACCGCGATCTGAAGCCCGACAACGTCTACCTCGTCGAGGTCAAGGGAGCCGCGCCCACGGTCAAGCTGCTCGATTTCGGCATCGCCAAGCTCCTCGGTAACGATGACAACCGCGCCGAGCGCACGCGGACCGGCAACCTCCTGGGCACGCCCGCGTACATCTCACCGGAGCAGGCGCGCGGCCAGCTGGTGGATCACCGCACGGACATCTACGCGCTCGGCGGCCTCGCCTACGAGCTGATGACCGGCTGGTTGCCGTTCCCCGCAGACAATGCCGCGGACATGATCGCGAAGCACCTGTTCGAAGTGCCACCGCGCGCGAGCGCCAGGAACCCGCAGGTCCCCGGAGATCTCGATCACCTGATCACCGCGATGCTCGCCAAGGATGTGATCGCGCGCCCGACGCTCGAGCAGGTGCGCGGCGAGCTGCGCAGGATCAACAACCAGCTGCTGATGACCGGATCCGTCGGTCCGCAGGCCCAGATCGCGCGCCCGTCTGCGCTGGGCTACAGCAACAGTCCGTCGCAGATCATGACGCCGCAGCACGGCTCGGTGGGCGTGCAGCAAACGCCACCCCCGCAGCACGGCTCGACGCAGCCCGGTCCGGTGAGCGCGTATCAGACCACCCCCCAGACCATGATGGAGCGGCCTGCGCGCTCCAAGGCGCCGATCTTCATCGTCGCCGGTCTGCTCGCGGCGGGCCTCGGCGTCGGGATCTTCGTCGGCATGACGGGCAGCAAGGACGGCAAGGAGACGGCCGCGGATCCCGTGAAGGCCGAGACCCAGGCGCCTCCGATCGACAAGACGGTGCCCGCGAAGCCCGCCGACGTCCCGAAGCCCGCCGACATCGCGAAGCCCGCCGACATCGCGAAGCCCGCCGACGTCGCGAAGCCCGCTGACATCGCGAAGCCCGCCGACACCGCGAAGCCCGCTGACATCGCGAAGCCCACCGACGTCGCGAAGCCCGTTGACACCGCGAAGCCCACCGACGTCGCGAAGCCCGCCGACGTCGCGAAGCCGACCAAGAAGCCGACGCGCCCGACGCGCCCGACGAAGCCGACGAAGCCGGTCGACGACCCCGACGCTCCGATGTAGCGGTTGTGCTCGGTGGTATGATCGAGCCCGGGATCCCAGGGAGAATCGTGTGAACAGAGCATCACTGGTCTTGATCGCCGTCCTCGCCGCGGGCACCGCCGCGCGCGCCCAGGCTCCCAACCCCACCGCCGACGCCGCGTATCAGGAAGCGCGGCGGCTCTACGATCTCCGCGAGTGGGATGCGGCGATCGCCAAGTTCAAGGAGGCATACCGGCTTCGCCCCGATGCCCCTTCGCTGTTCAACATCGCGCAGTCGAACCGCCTCAAGGGCGATTGCACGGAGGCGCTGAACTTCTACAAGACGTACAAGCGCAACTTCCCGAAGGAGAAGAACCTCGCGAAGGTCGAGAAGTTCATCACCGAGATGGATGACTGCGTGAAGAAGGGCGGCAGCAAGCCCGTCGAGCCGGTGAAGACCGAGCCCGTCAAGACCGAGCCCGTCAAGACCGAGCCCGTCAAGACCGAGCCCGTCAAGACCGAGCCCGTCAAGACCGAGCCCGTCAAGACCGAGCCCGTCAAGACCGAGCCCGTCAAGACCGAGCCCGTCAAGACCGAGCCCGTCAAGACCGAGCCGATCGTGATCATCAGGACCGTCCCCGAAGATCCAGGCCGCGGCAAGCGCATGGCCGGCCTCGCGATCGGTGGCGTCGGCGTGCTCGGCCTCGGAGCGAGCGTGTTCTTCGGCTTGCGCGCTCGCAGCGCCGCGAACGATGCCGAGTCCGCGATGCCGGGCGAGAAGTGGAACCCCGGGATCCAGACCCGCGGCGAGACCGCGGCGCGGAACGCGAAGATCTCGCTCGGCGTCGGGACGGCACTGCTCGTGACGGGCGGCGTGCTCTACATGCTCGGCCGCAAGAGCAGCACCGAGGCGGCACACGTCAGCGTGGTGCCGCACGCAGATGGCGCGACGCTCGTGTGGGGCAGCCCGTTCTGAGCGCTCGGTCGTCTCGAGTTCACGCCCACACAGCTGGCATGCAGCGCAGGAGCTTCACGCGACGCTCTCGACGGTGAACGTTCACGGCGTCGGGATCAGGCCCTGATCTGCGGCGAACCGGACGTACTTCTTGCTGATGTTCCACACCAGCCAGTTGCCGCCACGCCCGACGAGCACCCACGGCGTGTACGCATAGAGCGAGGCGGTGGCGTTGTTGGCGGGCGTCACGGTGCGCGGATCGAGGGTGCGACGGCCCTCACCCTTCTTCCACTGGCCGCTCCGATCCTCGGAGCCATCGAACCACTTGCGGAGGGTGTGGGCGCCGCAGGTGAGCTGCGCAGACAGCCCGCGATAGGAGGCGTTGCAGCTGCCGCCATCGGGGCAACCGCAGCCGAGCGCGGCGTTGATCCGCGACTGCGACGGCTGGACGGTCTTGCTCACGAGGGACGCCTCGACCTGCATGCGGACGAGCAGCATGAGGGGATGGATCCGCTCGGCGCGTGCGGCATCCACGATCTTCTGTGACGCGGGGACACCATCGATCGTGTACGAGGCGAGCCACGAGCGATTGTTGTACGGCGAGTCCTCGAGGAAGGCCTGGACCTGGGCGACGTCCATGTCGCCCGTGAACAGCTCGTCATCCACGACGTTGTTCTGATCGAACGTCGCGGACACGCCGTCCGCCTTGCCGTCACCCGGTACCGGATCGAAGTCCGAGACCTCTTCGTGGTCTCCCGGCTCGACGGTCTCTCCAGCGACACAGGCGCCCAGGAGCGCCACCAGGAACAGCAGATGACGGGCCATGCCGGGTGGTGGTGCAAGGACGGGGGCATGACGTGCTGCATCACGACGCGGCGAAAACCTGTGCGAACGCTGGAGGTTGGCCGCACCGCTCATCCGGACTCCTCGCGATGCGGCTGGGAGGGCTGCCTGGGAGGCGACGCCCAGGCCACACGACTAGCCACGACCATTCTGGTACAGACCAGCTCGTGACCTCGCTGATTCCCGCGGGTGGTGACGGCCCGGTCGCGCGCTGCAAGCTGTGCGAGAGGACGGCCGTGGGGCCGTGCGCGCGGTGCAAGGCACCGGTGTGTGGTGATTGCTGTGAGCTCACCGAAGGCGGCGCCACGACGTTCGCCGTGTGCCTGAGCTGCGTGAAGCGTGGCGGCACCACGCTGCGGCCTGCGTGGGTGGGGCTGCTCGGCTGGCTGGCGCTGATCATGGCTGCATGTGTCGCCGTCGGGGTCGCCCTCGCCTTGCTGCGGCACTGATACCCTCGATCCCACGTGACCGAGACCCTGCTGTCGACGTTCGGGCTCTACGGTGGCGCGTTCGTGATCTCGTTCGTGGCGGGCCTGTTCCCCCTGATCAGCATCGAGCTGTTCCTCGTGGGCGTCTCCACGTGGGCGACCCCGAGCCCCGGCGGCATCGCGGTGCTGATCGTGATCTCCGCGATCGGCCACCAGATCGCGAAGACGGTGACGTTCTATGCCGGCATCGGCGCTCTCGAGAACGCGAAGCTCAAGGCGCGCGTCGAGAAGGTCCGAGCGAAGATCGATCGCTGGAACAAGCGCCCCAAGGTGATCATGTTCCTCGCCGCCACCGTGGGTCTCCCGCCGCTCTGGCTGCTCGGATTCATCGCGCATCCACTGATGAAGATGCGGATCGTGCCGTTCACGGTGATCTGCTTCGTCGGCCGCATCGGGCGCTACGCCTTCATGATGATCGTCCCGCTCCTCATCTGATCGGGGTTGCCCGCCGCGGGCCGGGCTTGTGTCACCCGGGCTTTCGTGGCAACGAGGGTGCATGAGCGATCACGCGACCGACTTCGTTGGCTCCGTCGAGCAGGCGATCACCTCCGCGATCAAGGAGAAGCTGCCCGATGCCGCCGTCGAGGTCTCCGGTGGTGGCGGTCACTGGCGGATCGGCGTGGTGTCCACCGGCTTCGCCGGCAAGAGCATGCTCGAGCAGCAGCGCCTCGTGCTGGGCGCGATCAAGCACCTGATCAACGGTGCGAACCCGCCCGTCCACGCGGTCGATTCGCTGACGACCAAGACCCCGTAGCCGCTAAGCTCGCGGCATGGACATCAACCGGGCTGCTGCCGCCGTCGAGGCGTTCGTCAAGACGTTCGAGACCTCCGGCACCAGGGCCGTCGAGGTGCAGGTCCGTCCCTCCGGGGACGACGTCGACGTGATCAAGATCTGGGTCGATCTCGGTGGTAGCAAGACCGATCCCGCCGCGTGGGCCAAGGCCTGCGAGGCCGCCGTGAAGAAGGGCGTGCCCGAGGCCGCGTCGTTCACGCTCGCCGTGCGCGCCGAAGCCGGCGCCTGAGACGAGTCGCGTACGACTCGGGACTCGTCACGCATCCAGCGGGCTCGGCTCCCCCCCCCCGCTCAGCGCGGCCCCCTGGCGGCGCCACGCACGAATACACCATGCGGGCGCCTGATCACTTCACGAGCTCGCCGACCATGTCCCGGGTCAGCGGGTGATAGCCGGCCGCGGCCTTCGCGAAGATCGAGCGTGCGAGTGCTCGCCACCGATCGTTCTTCCCCATCAGGGCCACGTAGACCGGGCGCACCATGCGGCGGCGCCCGACCGTGGTGAGAAAGCTCTCCACCACGGGAGCCGCACGCGTCACGTCTGCGTTGATCAGCAGCGGCAACCAGAACATCAAGATCTCGGTGTTGCCCGTGGTCAGGTGATACGCCGCATCGAGCGCCTCGAGCTGCGCGGAGGTGACCGTGGGTGGGATCGCGCGCAGGTAGATCACCCAGTCGAGCGTGTCCCAGCCGGCGGGAGGCAGCGAGACGGTTTTGGCCAGCTGCTCGATCTCGGTGACCTTCGCCGACGTCGGCGCCGGCGTGGTGTTCGGGATGCCGCCCGCATGGAGCCACGTCGCGACGCTCCAGCCGACGGGGTGCTTGGCGAACAGCTCGGCGTTGACCTCGGTCTCGAACGTCTCCGTATCGGAGGATTGGAACGCGCGCCGATCGAACCTTCGCCGCAGGAACGCATCGAACGTCTCGCGCCCGAACGCGAGCTCGAGCGCGCGAAGCAGCAGCGCGCCCTTCTCGTACGCCACGTCCGTGGGCCCGGTGTCATCGGGATCCTGATCCGATCGCGTGCGGAGCGCGAGGAACGTGCGCGGGTCGGTGGGGCTGTACTCGGCGAGCGTCTTGCTCAGATCCTGCGTGCCGATCGCCCACTGCACATCCGAGGTCTCCTTGCCGCGGAGCTTCTCCATCAACCGGCGCTCGACGTACGTGGTGAAGCCCTCGTTGAGCCAGACGTCGTTCCACGTCGAGTTCGTGACCAGGTTGCCTGACCACGAGTGTGCGAGCTCGTGCGCGATCAGCGACACCAGCGAGCGATCACCCGCGATCACCGTCGGGGTCAGGAACGTCAACCGCGGGTTCTCCATCCCGCCGAACGGAAAGCTCGGCGGGAGCACGAGCATGTCGTAGCGCCCCCAGCGGTACGGCCCGTAGAGCTGTTCGGCCGCGGTCATCATCGCCTCGACCTCGACGAACTCGTTCGCAGCGGACTCGACCACGCTGGGCTCCGCGTACACGCCGCTGCGTGGCCCGAGCGGCTTGAACGCGAAGTCCCCGACGGCGAGCGCCATCAGGTAGCTCGGGATCGGCTGCGCCATCGTGAACCGGAACACGCCATCGGGCGCGATGGTCTGCGGGTTCTCGGCGCTCATCAGCGCCCACTGGCCGGGCGGCACGCGGATCGTCGCGTCGTAGGTGAAGCGCACGCCCGGTGAATCCTGGAGCGGGATCCAGGTGCGCGCCAGGATCGGCTCGGACTGGGTGAACAGCATCGGGTGCTGCTTGCCCGCCGTGCCTGCCGGGTCGACCCACAGCAGGGCGCGAGCCGCGGCCGTGGTGTGATACGCGATGACGATGCAATCGCTCGCGAGCTCCACGGTCAGCGCCTGACCGAGGACCTTCACCGCCGGTGCGAGGCGGGATCGCACCGGCTGCTTCGACGTGCAGTCCGTGACCGCCCCGATCGCGAGCCCATCGGTATCGAGGATCACTTCGCGCGCGGCGCGATCGCGGCGCACGAACGAGAGCGTGGCGGTGCCGGTCAGCGTCTGTGCCTTGAAATCGACGTCGAGCGCGAGTGCGAGGTGCGAGACCGCGATCCTCTCGGGGTTCGCCTGCGAGTGCGGATCGTGCTTGATCGGCTCGCTGTCGGGGCGCGCGCTTCCCTTGCAGGCAGCGGCGATCGCGAGCAGGCAGGCCAGCGAGCGCACTACTGCGGGACCTTGGCCCACATCTCCGCGAGGTACTCGTCGATCTGAGGCTGGTGCGGGATCACGCACTCGCCGCTCTGGGTGAGCACGGACTCCCACTTCCAGTAGCCCGGCGGCTTCGGCGGAGCGGGCTGCTTGCGCGCCCACCACCACAGCCGCGCCTCGCGCATGCCCGGCGGAAACGGCGAGGCCGCGCGGCCATAGTCATTGGTCCACAGATAGAACCGCGGCACCACGGTGCCCGTCTTCTCGCCCGCCGCGACGATCTTCTTCAGCACCGGGGGATCGGAGGCGATGAACGCCTGGAGCGCCGCGAACGCCTTCTCGGCACACGCGATCGCCTCGGGTCGCGCCGAGCCCGGGTTCGGATCGGTCTCGCCCTCGGGGACCACGCCCTTCTCCGGATAGAACCCCCACAGCACCTCGGCCGGATAGTCGATGTCCGCCGTGCCGACATACGGCCAGTACTCGGCGCCCGTCAGCGTGTACCCGTTCGCGGTGAACGAGGCCATCTTGGCCACCGCCGGCGCGTTCGGCGGCGCAACGGGAGGCTGTGCCGGCGCGGGGGCCTTGGGCGTGCCTCCGCACGAGATCACGAACAGGGCGAGGAGCGAGCGGCGCATCCCGCGCTCTTATCACAATGCGAGCGAGATGCCCGCGACGGTCAGCATCGAGATCACGATGCCCATCAGCGCCTCACCCGCGATCAGGCCGGAGGCCACCGGGACCACATAGCTCTCGAACTTCGGCGCCCGGCGCCGGATCAGCTCCGCGATCGTCGCGCCGAGGAACATCATGATGCTGTTGCTCGCGGGCACCACCATCGCGAGCCCCACGCCGTAGGGTGACGGGATCCACGCCTTGGCGCGCTTCGAGGCGTACTTCTCGACGATCGCCATCGCGATCCCGAGCCCGAGCCCGACGAGGATCGCGATCTTCGACGAGTGATGCAGCGAATCGAGCCCGCCGGCGAAGGCCTTCGAGACGCCGGCCCACACCACGCACGAAGGCGCCGGCCACTCGTCTCCACCGAGGACGCTCGGATCGGGGATCACGAGGTTGAACGCGGGCACCACGATCGCCGCGCCGGCGAGCACGCCGAACAGCTGCGCATAGAGCTGGTGCCGCGGCTTCGCGCCGAGCAGCCAGCCCGTCTTCAGCGTGGTCAGCAGATCGGCGGCGTGCAGCCCGATCCCGCCGGTGACGTTGGCGGACATGATGTTGCCCGAGAGGTTCCCGGGCGTGATCACGCCATACATCATCTGGGTGACCGGCCCGAGCGCCTTGGTCGGAGTCACATCGGTCTCGCCGGTCACGCGCGCGGCGACGAAGCCCATCAGCACCGCGAGCGGCACCGCGATCAGCGCCGCCCAGATCGGGATGTGGAACATCACCGACATCAACACGACGATCAGCGGCGTCAGCACCATGAACCCCGCGGGGAACCACCACTCCGGGCTCTCCACCGCGCCGATGCCCTGCGCGGCCGCGGCGGCGCGCTTCTCCTTGTTGAACATCGCGCCCAGGCCGGTGAACGCGCGTGCGAGGCTGCGCCAATCGAGCGCGAACGAGGTCAGCCCCGCGCCGACGAGCAGCGCCGCCCCCGGCCACAACGTCCACGCGACCACGGCCTTGTAGCTCACCGCCTCGATCAGACCGCGCTCGAGGAGCGAGGGCCCGAGGAAGCCATAGGTCAGCACGCCGCCGAGGAGCAGCGACCAGCCGGTGCGGAACGACATCAGCGCGCCGGCGCCGAGGAGCACCACCTCCATCTTGATCGCGATCGTCCACTTCGCGAGCGTGCTGCCGGCGATCGTGAAGCCCGGTGCGATCGTCCCGGGGATCACCTTCCACGCATCGCGGAGCCACGCGAGCACGGCGCCGAACAGCGCGGAGTATGCGAGCGCCTTGGCCGCGCTGGCGCCTTTGCCCGCAGCGGCATCGTGGATCGAGCGGATGGTCTCCGCCGTCGCCGTGCCGGTGGGGAACGGCAGCGCCTCCTTGTTGATCAGCTGGCGCTTGATCGGAATCGCCGCGAACACGCCGAGCGCCGCGATCACGCCGAACCACGCGATCATCCCGACCGAGTCCGGGCGCACCGTGGTCGCCATCATCAGCGCGCCGAACGCCGCCATGTTGCCGCCAGCGGTCATGTAGCCCGCGCCCGAGGCAACGGTCGTGAGCGCGTTGTTCTCGAGGATCGTCAGCGGCTTCTTGATCACGCCGACGGCCTTCAGCGCCTGGAACGCCGAGAACGCGAGGATGCACGCGGTCAACGTGACGCCGAGGCTCCAGCCGGTCTTGAAGAACACGTAGATGTTCGACAGACACATCACGGCGCCGATCACGACGCCGCCGAGCACTGCGCGCAGCGTCAGATTCGGCTCGTTCGGCCGATAAACGTCACGCAGCCAGATGGCCTCGGGATCCTCTTCAGGCGCTGATTTCACGGGTCGGAGACGTTACCCCAGGAAACTGGTGGTCTGGGATTCACTGGAATCATTGAGAGAACACGATTCAGGTGCAGATGTCAGACAGATGGGGCAAGGTAGCCCCCCTCATGGAGACCCAAAACGAAAACGGCCAGTCGGAGTCCACGTCCACCTCCACCACCGCTCGCTACAACGAGCTGGTTCAGATGGTCGCCAACATGAAGGCGGACTTCGAGAAGTTCTACAACGACGGCAACAAGGCCGCTGGTACCCGCGTTCGCGGCGCGATGCAGGAGCTGAAGACCTTCGCGCAGACCGTCCGCAACGAGGTCACCGAGATCAAGAACAAGGAGTAACCACTGCGGGCGCAGGCCCACAGTGAGCTCGTTGTCTCTGCCTCTTTGACGTCACTCCCAACCCACCATCGCGCGGCAACACGCTCTGTGCTGCCTGCGTGTGGTGTCACCTGGATCTGATCGCGTGGTCACCACGCGGTAAGGTCCTGCCATGGATCGAAATCCGCAGGCCAAGGAGATGGCCGACGAGTCGATGGTGCGCAACCTCGCCTCGCAGGCTCAGGCGATCTGGCCGCAAGAGCTCCCGATCCTGCGCCGGCACCGGCTGCCGGACGCACCTGCGATCCTGGATGTCGGGTGTGGGACCGGTGAGATCTCGTCCCGGCTCGCCGAGGTGTTTCCCCGCGCGCAGATCACGGGCGTCGATCTGCTCGAGCCGCACCTCGAGCTCGCGCGGCGCCGCTATGCCGCCCTCGCCGATCGGCTGACGTTCACGCAGGCGGATGCGTTCGAGCTGCCGTTCCCCGCCGCCTCGTTCGATCTCGTGGTGTGCCGCCACCTGCTCCAGGCCGTGCCGCGCCCCGAGGCGATCCTCGCGGAGATGGTGCGTGTCACCCGGCCTGGCGGTGTGCTGCACGTGATCCCGGAGGACTACGACATGATCCACGCGGGCCCCGCGCGGCTCGACGTCGGCGCGTTCTGGCACGCGGGCCCCCGCGCCTACAACCGCGCGGCCGGGATCGATCTCCACATCGGTCGCCACATCTTCCACCACCTCCGCGCACTGCCCGTGGACGACATCGCGATCGACTACGTGATGGTCGATACGCAGCGCGTCCCGCGCGAGACGTTCGCCGCGATCTTCGAGGCGTGGCGGGATGGCTACACCGAATCGCTCGCCGGCTACCTCGGCTGGCCGCCCGAGAAGGTCCGCGATCACTTCGACGCGACCATCGAGTGCATCCGCGATCCGGAGCGGTTCGCGCTGTGGGTGGTGCCCGTGGTCAGTGCGCGCGTCCGGTAGGCGTTAAGCTAGAGCCGCATGCAACCCGAGTTCTGGAAGACGGCGTGGAGCGAGGGCCGGATCGCGTTCCACGAGGGCGCGCCCAACACGTTCCTCGAGAAGTTCGCCGATCGGCTGCCGAAGACGCACGTCCTCGTCCCGCTGTGCGGCAAGACCGATGACCTGGCGTTCCTCGCCGGCCGCGGCCACACCGTGATCGGCATCGAGCTCGTCGAGGACGCGGTGAAGGCGTTCTTCGCCGAGCACCAGCTCACCCCCACCGTGACCCAGCACGGCGAGCTCGCGCGCTACAGCGCCGGCCCGATCACGCTGATCGCGGGCGACCTGTTCACCGTGACGCGCGAGGACGTGGGGCGGATCGACGCGATCTACGATCGCGCCGCGCTGATCGCGCTCCCACCGGAGCTCCGCACACGCTACGTCGCGCACCTGCGCACGCTCGCGCCCGCGGCCACACCCGCGCTGCTGATCACGCTCGACTACCCACAGGATCAGATGAGCGGTCCCCCGTTCGCGCTGACCGATGCGGAGGTGCGCGCCACGTATCCGCACGTCGAGCAGCTCGCGGAGCGACCGGCCACCGGAGGCCGCGTGGGCCAGATCAGCGGCTCCGTCGAGCGCTGCTACGCGGTGACCTTGTGAAGCAGCACGCCCCGGCCACCGAGCGGAATCGCGAACCGATCCGCGAGGTGCTCGAGCGCGAGCTTCCCGCGACCGGGACCGTGCTCGAGATCGCCAGCGGAAGCGGCGAGCACGCCGTGCACTTCGCGCGCGCGTTCCCCCACCTGACCTGGCAGCCGAGCGATCCGGATCCGCGCGCGCGAGCGAGCATCGCCGCGTGGCGTGAGGAGGCCGGGTTACCGAACCTCGCTGCGCCGCTCGAGATCGAGGTCACCGCATCGTGGCCGAGCGTGGTCGATCAGGTCGCGGCGATCGTGTGCATCAACATGGTGCACATCTCGCCGTGGGAGTCCGCACTCGCGCTGTTCGCGGGCGCCGGCGCTCGGCTCGCTCCCGGCGCGCTGCTGTACACCTACGGCCCGTACCGGTTCGATGGCGTCACCGCCCCGTCCAACGAGGACTTCGATCGCTCGCTCAAGGGCCGCGATCCACGCTGGGGCGTGCGCGACGTACGCGACCTGACCACCGCCGCCGCGGCGCACGGGTTGGTCCTGCGTGGTGCTGTGGCGATGCCGGCGAACAACCACTCGCTGATGTTCCGGCGGGCGTGATGTGGATCCTGCTCGTCGAGATCGGGCTGATGATCTGGGTGATCAGCGTCTCGGTCGTCATCATCCTGCAGCGGCGCTCCGCGACCGCGACCCTGGCGTGGCTGTTCGCCCTGGTGTTCTTGCCAGTGATCGGGCTCGTGATCTATCGGATCATCGGGCCGCTCAGGCTCGAGCGAAAGAAGATCAAGCGCAACGCGAGCAAGCGTGTGGTCCGCGAGGCGCTCGAGGCACTCGCCACCCTCGACGTCCACAACGTGGAGCACCTCCAGCTCGCGCGCGTGGCCACGGAGCTCGGGGAGGCCTCGCCATTGCGGGCGCAGGAGGTGGACGTCTACGTCGATGGCGATTCGGCGTATGCGGCGATCCTCGCCGCCGTGGCCGCCGCCCAGCACCACATCCACCTCGAGTACTACATCTGGGAGCCCGACAAGATCGGCATCGAGCTGCGCGATGCGCTGATCGAGCGGCGCAAGGCCGGCGTGAGCGTCCGCATGGTGGTGGACTGGACCGGCTCCAACAAGCTGAAGAAGCAGTTCCTCACGCCGCTGCGCGCGGCGGGCATCGAGCTCGCGTGGTTCAACCCGGTCAAGCTGCGCTCGCTCCGGCTGCGCCGCCCGGACTTCCGCACGCACCGCAAGATCGTCGTGTGCGATGGCCGTGTCGGGTTCACCGGCGGCATGAACATCACCGACAACCACTCCGCGTCTCGCTCGAAGGACTACTGGCGCGACACGCACCTCCGGATGACTGGGGCGGCGGTGTGGCCCCTGCAGCGGATGTTCGTCGAGGACTGGTACTACGCCGCCGGGACCATGTGCCCGATCGACGCCGACACGTTTCCTACTCACGAGAAGGCCGGCGAGCACGTGATCCAGATCGTCGGCTCCGGGCCGGACTCCGGCGCGTTCGCGATCCACAAGGCGCTGTTCACCGCGACCAACCAGTCCACCGAGCGGCTGTGGATGACCACGCCGTACTTCGTCCCCGACGATGCGCTGCTGACCGCGTTGATCTCCGCGGGCCTCCGCGGTGTGGACGTGCGGCTGATCATCCCCAAGCGCGGCGACAGCAAGCTCGTGGATCTCGCGGCGCGAAGCTATCTCCCGGAGCTGATCGGAGCAGGCGTGCGCGTCTACGAGTACCGCGCGCGGTTCATCCACGCCAAGACCATGGTGTGCGACGACGACATCGGCGTGATCGGCACCGCGAACCTCGACAACCGCAGCTTCCGCCTCAACTTCGAGGTGATCGCGATCGCCTACGGTGCGAAGGTCAACGCCGCGCTCGCGGAGGCCTTCACGCACGATCTCGACGGATGTCGCGAGCTGACCCGCCACGATCTCGAGGTGGCGAGGCTACGCACGCGGTTCGGTCAGGCCGCCGCCCGGTTGATCTCGCCCCTGCTCTGACCTCGGCGCGAGCGCGATCGCGCGGGCGATCGGCGAGTGGGCGAGGCGAACCTCGAGAAGCAGCGAGAGCGTGAGCACCGCCGAGGCCCCCGTCGCCATCTCCACGAAGCCGAGGCGGACCTGTGGTGGGGCGAGCACGGAGAGCGCCGCGGCGGCAAAGGTTGCGGTGGTGGCCGTCGTCGTCAGACGACGAACGAAGGGACCGACCTTCGGGCAGGCGCGACGCCAGCGACCGTACGCGATCACGAGTACCGCGACGATGACCGCCTGCTGGTAGCGGTACGGGTTGGCGAAGTACTCGCCGCAACAGGCGTGGCCGTTACCGCCGAGAAAGGCGAACACGAAAGAGATGCAGATCAGCAGCCCGAGCGCGCAGAACGGAGGACGTAGCCACCGCACGTCGAGCAGCGCGGTCACGAGGAGGAGGCCGACGGCCATGCTGAGCTGCACCTCCATCAATGCGTCCCACGCGCCGTGGCAGGCGGTTGAGCGGGCGCGCGCTGCGTCGCCA
The DNA here is from genome assembly GCA_016720595.1 of Myxococcales bacterium. Classification (GTDB taxonomy): domain Bacteria; phylum Myxococcota_A; class Polyangia; order Haliangiales; family Haliangiaceae; genus JABFXX01. The sequence goes on along the minus strand of JADKKI010000009.1, from coordinate 149,379 downwards.
CCGCGCGCGCGATCGGCGGAGTCGTGATCCGGAGCTCGAGCACGAGTGCTGCGATCATGACGATCGCGGCCTCGCATGCAATCCGGTGCAGGAACATCGCACCTCGCGTGTGAGCGGCCATCGCCAGCGGTGCGAACACCATCGTGATCGCCGCCGCGTTGAACGCGATGTAGCGCAGCGGGCCGCGAGCCGTCGGTCGCGCAAAGCGCCACACGAGGAGCGTCACGGCCGCGAGGCCCACGAGAAAGTGCTCGGCGTCGCGATACGGATTGCCGGCGAGGTGGTCGTAGCAACAGATCTCGACGGGGCGCGAGCCCGCCGCGTGGACCAGCACCACGGCTGCCGCGAGCCCGAGCCAGAGGACGAACGCACGCCAGATCACGCGCGCGGCTCGCGGTGAGCTCGCACCACCACCGCATGGGCGAGTGGCGAGGTGGACAGCCTGATCTCGAGCAGCAGGCACGCGATCAAGACGAACGCGGCCCCGCACGCGATGCGGTGCAGCGCGATCAGGCTCGGCAGGTCGGCGACGGGCGCCCACACCGAGGCCACAGCGGTCACGGCGGCGGCGTGGAGCGCGATCGTGCGGAGTCCCTCGTGCGGGTTCGGCCGCACGCGACGCCAGTAGCGGTAGGCGAGCACCAGCACCACGAGCAGGCACGCCTCGGTCGGACCGTAGGAATGCTCGCGGACGGGCCGATAGAAGTAGTACGCGTGCCGGGTGCCCGCGTCGATCACCCAGCTCCCCGAGATCAACGCCAGCCAGAGCGGCACGAGAGGGGGCCTGGTTGCGGACACCTCCGCTCGTCGTGCAGCGCGCGTGCCGGCGTCGAACTCCGCGATTCGTCGTGCGCGCGGGATCCCCGCGGTGTCAGACCGGCACGGCAGCGTCGCGCAGAAGGACGATCAGGCGCACGACGCTCGCGCCGGCGGCGAGCTTGCTCACGTAGGTGTGATGACACTGCGTCGCCGAGTCCCTCTCGACGATCGAGGTCGCCCCCGGGGCGCTCGGGAACCGGAAGAACACCGCGCCGCGGCGGCGATAACGGACTTCGGTGCCGGGCACCGCCGCGGGTGACATGTCGACGATGACCTCCACGCGATGATCGTCATGCGTGTGATCGTGATGCGCCAGGACATAATCCCCGGGTGAGAGCCTGACGAGCCGCGCGGAGACGACCTCCAGCGTGCGGCTGGTGACCTCCGAGGCGAGCGCGACCAACTCCGGCGGGACCGTGACGTCGTCGCAATACTCGTAGCTGCCCCGATCGACGAGGGCGTAGCGTCGGTAGGAGAACGGACCAGGGAGCGGAAAGCTCGCCGGCACGATCGTCGCGATCCTCGAGAGCTGGATCACGGGTAGAACCACCCCGCGAGCGAGACCCGCAGACCGCCGAGCACCTCGCGCACCTGATGGAGCGAGACATCGCTGACATCGAACACCGCGAGCCGGTGCGGGCGCGGCTCGATCAGCACCGCCGAGTCCGTGGCCACGATCGCGCCGTCCACCACGGTGCAGCGGAACAGCTCGAGCTCGCCGCCACTGGGCGGCTCGGGAGAGGGCAGGTAGTACGCGAAGGCGAGCAGCCTCTCGAGGCCCTCCTGATGGTCGGAGTGCGGCAGCAGGTAGTGCCCCACGCGATACGCATAGGCGCGGAGCTCGGCGCGCACCACGGGCTTGCCAGTGATCCGCGCGAGCGGCGGCGCGAACACGGCGCCGAACGAGGCGCTCAGCTCGCGGAGGTCACCGGAGGCCTCGAACGCAAAGATGTCACCCTCCTGGCGCTGGACCCCCTCGTCGTCGAGCAGCTCGAGGACCGGCGTCGCCGGCACCACGTCCTCGAAGATCAGGTGGGGGAACGGCGCCGCGCCTCGCCAGGCCGCGGCGAGCGCTCGCTCGTCCTGCCATGCCGGGCCGAGGGTCCACACGCGGCAGGTCTACCATCGAAAGGGGGCAGACCGGTTTTGCTGTTAGGCTGGAGCACGGATGAGCGATCGCCGCCACGACGTCGGGCTCGACCCGACGGTCGCGCCACCGTCGCCCGATACGGCCAAGCCGGCCACGCTCCCAGGCGGTCACGGTGCACCGGCGCTCGGCGCCACGGTGGGCTCGGCCGTCTACAACGCGGTCGATGCGCACGGCGAGACCGTCGCCCCCACACCTCTCGAGGCCGGGCACGCAGCCACCCTCGCGGGCCCGGGTGTGGTCACGGACTTCACGAGCCTCCCCAAGGTCGATTCCGCGAGCTATGCGATCGGTCCCGAGATCGCCCGGGGCGGGATGGGCAAGATCCTGTCCGCGCGCGATCGACGGCTGCGGCGCGACGTGGTCATCAAGGTCACGCGCCACCAGGGCGAGCGGATCGATCCGCGGTTCGAGCGCGAGGCGCTGATCACCGCGCGGCTGCAGCATCCCTCGATCGTGCGCGTGTACGAGGCCGGTGTGCTCGGCGATGGGCGCGCGTTCTATGCGATGGAGCGCGTGCGCGGGCGTTCGCTCGAGGTGGTGCTCGAGGAGACCACCACGATCGAGCAGCGCCTCGCCCTGTTGCCGCACGCGATCGCGGTTGCCGATGCGATCGCGTATGCGCACAGCGAAGGCGTACTGCATCGCGATCTCAAGCCCTCGAACGTGCTCGTCGGTCCGTTCGGCGAGACGGTGGTGATCGATTGGGGGCTGGCGAAAGATCTCCGGGCCGGCGAGGTGCCGATCGTCGACGAGGAGTCCGCGACGTCCTCGTCGGGCGATGCGTCGTTGACGCGCGTGGGCTCGGTGCTGGGTACGCCCTCGTACATGGCACCGGAGCAGGCGCGCGGCGAGGCGGTGGACGAGCGCACGGACATCTATGCGCTCGGCGCACTGCTCTACACCCTACTCGCGGGTGCACCGCCGGCCCGCGGGCACACCACCGACGAGGTGCTCGATCAGGTGGCCACCGGCAAGCGGATGAAGATCGGCGTGCGCGAGCCTCGGGTCCCGGCCGAGCTGGCGACGATCGTCGAGCACGCGATGGCGCACGATCCGGCGAACCGCTATCAGAACGCGAAGCAGCTCGCGGACGAGCTTCGGCAGTTCGCGGCCGGGAAGCTGGTCGGATCTCACTCGTACGGCCTCTGGCACCTGATGAAGCGCTGGCTGTGGCGGCACCGGATCACCGTGGGCGTGGCAGCGTTCGCGGTGGTCGTGCTGGCAGTGGTCGCGGTGATCTCGATCAAGGAGCTCGATCGCCGGCGCGCCGAAGCCGAGGAGGCGACGATCACCGCCGACAACGAGCGCGTGAAGGCCGAGCGCGAGTACGCCCGGCTGCTGGTCAAGCTCGCGCGGAAGGCGCTCAGCTCCGATCCGAGTCAGGCCGCGGCCATCCTCAAGGGCCTCGCGAGGAAGCCCGAGGCGCTCGAGTGGCCCACCACGCTCGAGGTCGCCACCGAGGCGGGTCGGCTCGGGATGGCCCGCGTGCTCGAAGGGCACACCAACGACGTCGAGCACGTGATCGCCTCCCCCGACGACGTGCACGTGGCGACCGGCAGCGACGACTCCACCGTGCGCTACTGGCGCGTGGACGACGGGACGTCGGTCGTGTTCGCGAAGCACACCGGACCGATCGAGACGATGACGATGTCCGCGGACGGCAAGTACCTCGCCACCGCCGGGACGGATCACGAGATCTATCTGTGGGAGCTCGATTCAGGGAATGCGCGACAGCTGCACGGCCACTCGAACACCGTCCGCGGCGTCGCCTTCTCGCCCGACGGAACCCGGCTCGCGTCCACGGACGAAGATGGCCGGCTGTTCGTCTGGGATGTCACGAGCGCGCTCGGCAAGGAGATCCGGCGTCACCATCACGGCCTCCGCCCCGTGGTGTGGAATCGCGAGGGCACGGTGGTGATCGTTGGCGGCTACGACGGATCGATCGGTCACCTCGATCCGATCACTGGCAAAGGCGAGATCGTGCAGGCGCACGCCGCCGAGCTCCGCACCCTCGTGCTGTCACCGGATGGGAAGTACCTCGCGGCCGGTGACGAGGACGGCGTGGCCACGCTGTGGACGATCGAAGGCACCCGGATCCGCACGCTCACGAACCACACCGATGTGGTGCGCGACTTCGTGTTCACCGCCGATGGCAAGCACGTGGTCTCCGCGGGTGGCGACAACATCGTCGCCGTCGATGACATCCCGAGCGGCCCCGGCCAGAAGCTGCTCGGCAACGAGGTCGGGGTCAAGGACATCGATGTCAGCCACGACGGGAAGTGGATCGCCTCCGCGGGCATCGATGGAACCGTGTGGGTGTGGCCGCTGACCGGTGGGCCCGGTCGCCGGTTCATCGGTCACAAGACCGCGGTGAAGGCGGTCTCGTTCACGCCAGGTGGCTTGCTGATCTCCGGGGCCGAGGATGATCGCGCGAGGATCTGGCGGCTCGACGATGCTGGTCCACCACCGAGTGGCCCCGCGCTCCTCGGCTGGCTCAACCAGCGCACGAACCTCACCGACGAGGATCCGAAGCCGCGGAAGTGATCAGGCGCCGCGATCAGCCACAGACGCCGGATGATCGACGTCGGTATCGTGCTGCGGGATCTCGAGATCGAGCAGTGGCGCATCGAACCGCACCGCGGTGAGGAAGCGGAAGATGTTGTCGGGGTGATCGTCCATGTCGACGCGCACGACCTGGCCGCCGGTGGAGCCCTTGGCGCGATCGACGCGGAACATCAGCGCGAGCCGCTCGCCGAGCTCGAACCGCGACAGGCTGTGGAACAGGATCCCGCTCCGGCTGAGGTCGCGGATCATCCCCACGCGATCACGCCGTGCGCCGGCGCTCACATTGACCGGCACCTGGATCGGGTGCCGCGTGTGATGCCTGCGCTCGCTCATCTCGACCCTCGATACCGCGGGGCCCAGGCGCACGCAAACTACTTCTTCAGCGGCATCCCGTAGAGGTCGAACATCGCGGGATCACCGAGATCCAGCTTGTCGATGTCGGCGCGAACCTTGCTCATGTCCCCCACCACCGAGATCACGAGCTGCTTGCTGGGGACCAAGGCCTTCGCCGCGGCCTTCACGTCCTTCGCCGAGACCTTGCGGACGCCTTCGGCGTAGCGCGCGTACCAGGTGTCCGGAAGTCCCTGGAGCACGAGCTCGGCGAACGCATCGGCGGTGGAGGCGTTGGTCCCGAACCGCGCGGGCAGCGCACGGATCAGGTTCTGCTTCGATTTCTCGAGCTCGGCGGCAGGGATGTCGGTCGTCGTCAGCTCCTCGACGAGCTTCAAGGTCTCCGAGAGCCCCTGCCCCGTGGCGGCCGTGACGATCGCCGTGCCGATCACGAACGGCCCGCGCGCGACGCGCCAGTCCATGTTCGCGCTCGCACCGTACGTGATGCCGAGCTGCTCGCGGAGGCGCTGCGTGAGGCGGCTGGTGAAGCCATCCCCGAGCGTGGTGCGATAGACCTCGAACGCGAAGAACCGCTTGTCCTTGCGATCGGGGCCGACGAGGCCGATCCGCACATCGGACTGTGCCGCGGCGGGACGATCGACGAGGAGGAGCCGGTTCGCGAGCTTCGCCGGGGCCGCCACGATCTTGCTCGGGCGCTTGCTCCCCGTCGGCTTCCACGCGCCGAGGCCGGCATCGAGCTTGGCCTTCATCGCTTTCGGATCGATGTCCCCGACGACGACGAGCGTCATCACGGCCGGGTTCCAGTGCTCCTGATAGAACGTGCGCGCATCCGCCACGGTGACGCCCTTGAACTCCTCGCGGAGGCCCGAGCCCGGGTGGCCATAGGCCGAGTCCGCGCCATAGAGCGCGCCATTCAGCATCAGTGCGGCGACCTCGCGCGGGCGATCGCGCCGTAGCTCGAGCGACGTGCTGCGATCGCCCTTCACGCGATCGGCCTCCTTGTCGTCGAACCCCGGCTGCGTGATCACCTTGGTCGCGAGCTCGATCGTCGAGTCGAGCGTCTTGGCGAGCGTGCTGATCGCGACGTACGCGGCATCGGCATCGGTGCTCACGCTGATGCCGGCGCCGAGGCGATCGGTCTCCTCGGCGATCGCGATCGGAGACAGCCCACCGGCGCCTTCGTCGAGCAGGTCCGCGGTGAATGCGGCGAGCCCGCCCTTCCCGCTCGGATCGGCGGCGTATCCCGCGCCCGGGATCACGAGCTGCATCGAGACGATCGGCAGCTTGTGGTTCTCCACCACGAGCAGCTGGACGCCGTTCGCGAGCTTCATGCGCTTGCCCACGGGAGGCGTGAACCCGGGCTCCTTGGTCGGCTTCGGCGGCGTGGCCCAGTCCGAGATGCCCGAGCTGTCGAACACCGTGGGAGGAGGTCCTGGCCGGGCCCCGGCACCCGGCTGCGCGAGTGCGGGCGTCGCCATGGCGACGAGGATCGAGATGACGAGCTTCGAGTGCTTCACGGCTTCTCCTGCGGCTTCTTGCCAGGGCTGATCGTCAGCACGACCCGCGCGTTCGGCTTCAAGTACTTCGCGGCGACGGCCTGGACCTGGGCCGTGGTCACCGCACGGCGACGCGCGAGATCCTTCGCGAAGTAGTCCGGATCCTTGGCCTGCACGTCGTAGCCGGCGAGCGCGATCGCGCGTGACAGCGTGGGCTCGAGACCGTTGAGGAACGAGGCCTCCTGCGAGTTCTGGGCACGCTCGAGCTCCTTGGCGTCGGGTGCGGTGCTCGCGAGCTTCGCGACCTCCTCGGAGATCTCCTTGATCAGGCGCTGCGGATCGACGCCCGGCTTCGCCGTCACCTGGATCGTGAAGTCGCCGCCGATGTCCTGGCCATCGAAGCCGGCGTTGATGTCCTGCGCGATCTTCTCGTCGTACACGAGGCGCTTGTAGAGGCGGCTGGACTTGCCATCGCCGAGGATCGCGGCGAGCGCATCGAGCGCGGGCTCTTCGGCCGTGAACTTCGCGGGGCCACGCCACGAGAGGTAGACGCGCGGGACCTGCACGTCATCGGTGGTCTTGAGCACGATCTCCTTCGTGATCGGCGCCGGCACCTTGTACTGCGGGCGGGCGGGCTCGGGCTGCCGCGGGATCCACGAGAAGTACTTCTCGACGAGCTTCTTGGCGTCCGCGAACTTCACATCGCCGGCGATCACCATCGTGGCGTTGTTCGGCACGTAGTACGTGCGGAAGAACTGAGCGACGTCCTTGACCTGTGCGGCCTTGAGGTCCGAGGGATAGCCGATCGTCGACCAGTGGTAGCCGTGATCTTTGGGCCACAGGTTCTCCGAGATCAGCAGCGAGGCCATGCCGTACGGGCGGTTCTCGTAGCTCTGGCGCCGCTCGTTGAGGACGACGTCGCGCTGGTTGTCGAGCTTGGCCTGGGTGAAGGAATCGAGGAGGCCGGCCACGCGGTCGGACTCGATCCACAGCATCTGCTCGAGGAAGTTCGAGCCGGCGACGTTCTGATAGACCGTCATGTCACCCGACGTGAACGCGTTGGACCAGCCGCCCGCTTCTTCGAGGAGCTTGTCCATGTTGCCGTCGGGGATGTGGGCCGAGCCCTTGAACATCAGGTGTTCGAACAGGTGTGCGAACCCGGTGCGATTGGCCACCTCGTCCTTGGAGCCGACGTCGACCCACAGCACCTCGTAGGCGATCGGTGCCTTGTGGTCCTCGATCACGTAGACCTTGAGGCCGTTGGCGAGCTCGAACTTCTGGTACGCGATCTTTGGTTCGTCGGCGTGCGCGGTGTGCGCGCCGAGACCGATCGCACCTGCGAGGAGCAGGGGGAGTGCGCGGTTCATGATGCGCGGACACTAGCGCACGTCGCTCGTCGACGGTACGGCTGCCGCGGGTGTCCCAGCTGTCGCAGCTCAGTACGGGTTCGGCTTCACGGCCTGACCTGTGAGCTTGATCGGCTTGCTCGCCGCCGAGCGGCGGCCATCGGCGGTGACCCAGTAGACCGTGACCATCGAACCGATCGCGGCGACGGTGGTGCCGTTCGGCAGCATCTCGCAGTCATTGTGCGAGTACGGATACTGAACGAGCCCCTTGCTCACCAGCCCCCACGACTTCGCGGTGCCCTTGGCATCGGCGATCACCAGCGCATACGCCTCCGGTGGGGCGTCGGCGACGAGGGTGGCCTGGATGCGCTGCGACGAGTGGCGAGACATCTGCGCCGAGAACGACACCTTCTTGAGGTCCGGTGCAGCGAGCTGGGCGAGCTTCGCCTTGCTGCCGATGACCTTCGCGACGACCTTGTGATCTTCGTCCTCGAGCTCGACCGGTCCGGCCTTGCCATCGAACGTGACCCGATACACGGCCAGGCCGGGCGCCAGCACGTCGATCTTTGGCGCGGTGAGCTTCTTGCCACGCAGGCGCCACCCCGGGCGTACCGCCTCTCCGTCGTTGTCCTTCCGCACACCTGTCCGGAACGTCGCGGCCACCAGGATCCCGCCATCACTGGGGATCTCGGCGTCCTGCGGGGTGACGACCGTGGTCTGGAGCTCCGTCGCGGCGCAGTCCGCGGACGCGACCTGGGAGGCGACCCCGGCAGGGCCCAGAGCGACGAACATCACCGTGGCGAGGAGGGCACGCGTCATGGGACTACCAACGTATGCCACCGGGGGGAGGTCTGTCGCCCAGACGCCTGGAATGCGGCACACTTCCCACATGACGATGGCCGACCTCGGACCCGAGCGCCCCAGCGGGCACGCGTCCGACACGCGGCAGTGGGGCGAGCGAGGCCGGACCGAGTCCGAGCCGAACGTCTCCACCCGCCGGTTCCTGATCCTGCTCGCCCTCCTCGTGGTCGCGCTCGTGGTCTTCTTCCTCCTCCGCTGATGTCTGCACCCGGCCCTTCGAACACCCCCTTCGATCTTCTCGGTGGAGCGGACCGCGTGAAGGCGCTGGTCGAGACGTTCTACGACGTGATGAGCACCGACGAGCCGGTGCTCGCTCACCTGCACCCGTGCGATCCGGACGGCAAGGTGGCCCGCATCCCACGCGATCGCTTCGCGCTGTTCCTGATCGGCTGGCTCGGCGGACCGGACGACTATGTCCAGCAGCACGGGCACCCTCGCCTGCGGATGCGCCACGGCCGCGTCGCCGTCAACCTGGCGATGCGCGATGCCTGGCTGCGCTGTATGACCGCGGCGATGCAGCAGCACGCGATCACCGGCGAGGTCCGCGCCTTTCTCGATACCCGGTTCGCCGAGGTCGCGGACTTCCTGCGCAACACCGAAGGCTGAGCACCCTCGGGGGTGCGACACCTGCTGTTCCGCGCGCTCCGCGCCCTGTCACGAGGCGTTCGCGGCGCTCGATAGGCACGGCGAGCGCGACCGCGTATCACCGAGACATGGGGATGTCGGCAGGCAGCAAGGAGATCAACGTCACCCCGCTGATCGACGTCCTGCTCGTGCTCCTGATCATCTTCATCGTGATGATGCCGATCATGATGCGGATGGAGACCGTCGATGTTCCTCCAAAGAACGTCGAAGCGGTCCCGCTCGTCGAGCCGATCGTGCTGAAGATCAACGCCGACCTCTCGGTGACGATCGACGACACCCAGACGATCGAGGGCATCGATCTGGCGGCACGGATCGGCGATCGCGTGCGCACCGCCAAGTCGGTGTTCATCGACTTCGGCGACGGTGTGCCGTGGAGCGAGGTGCTGCACACGGTGGATCTGCTCCGCGGGTTCTCCGACGATCCCCGCAACCCCGATGCGATCAAGGTCGCGGTGCGAGTGCGCGAGGATCTCGCGCCCTGATCACAGGTGTGCGAGCAGCCCGTGCGCTCGCGCGAGGCGAACGAGGTCATAGAGCGGCTTGAGCGTGTTGCGTGGCGTGGTGATGAACCGCTCCGCGTGAAACGCGTTGTAGAGCAGCGCTCGCCCATCGGTACGCTCGGCGAGCGTCAGGATCGCGTTCCCGAAGATCCGGTGATCTTCCTTCGTGAGCAGCCCGTGCCCGACGATGACATCGTTCGGGATCGTCGCCGTCCATTCGAGGACGCGCACGGAATGCTCCGGCGCGACGGCGACGAACCCCGCGCGCGTGACGGGCGCCCCCTCGGCCGGGCGTTCCGCATACGTGGCGCCGACGTCCGCGCGACCCTCGAGCACCGCCCGCACCACGCCGGCGTGCGACTTCTCGAACAGCTCGCCGCCGAAGAAGCCATCTGGCTCGATGCCGCGTGCAGCGAGCTGGAGCCGCACGAACAGATAGCCGCTCGCCGAGGTGCGATCGACCCACGCGATCGTCTTGCCGCGGAGCTGTTCGGTGAACCGCGCGGGTGACGCCGCGTCCACGAACAGCGCCGAGCAATAGTCCGTGCGCTCGTTACGGACCGCCGAGAGCAAGGGTCGGAGCTGCATGTGCTCGCCCGCCATCACCATCTGCGCCGGTGACATCCAGGCGTACTGGACGCGGTCCTTCGCGAGTGCGTCCGTCAGCTCGCCGTAGCTCGCCGGATGAAAGCACGTCACGGTGGTGGACAGCAGCCTGCCCAGCTCCGCGCAGAGCTCGGCGAGTGCAGCTCGACTGTCCCCGGGCGTCGCCGAGGGCACCACCGCGAGCGAGATGCTCGGCACAGATCCAGTCTAACCAGGTCTGGCCCGACATGCAGCCGAACTTGGGGTACCAAGGAGTGTGCAGAGTTTCGCACCCGAACGTCCCGAGCCCCGCGCCCTGTGTACGCGGTGCCTGCGTCCCGTCAGCGTGTGCTACTGCGCGCAGCTCCCGCGGATCGAGACCACCACCAAGATCGTGATCCTGCAGCACCCGCGCGAGCGGTTCATGCCGATCGGGACCGCCCGGATGGCGAGCCTGTGCCTCCCGCAGACCACACTCCACGTCGGCATGCGCTGGGGCGAGCACCCTCGCCTCGCCGCACAGCTCTCGGACCCCGCGCGGCCGCCGATCTTCCTCTACCCCGGCCCCGACGCGAAGGACATCCTCCGCGAGCCGCCGAAGGGCCCGGTGACGCTGGTCGTCGTCGACGGGACGTGGGCGCAGGCCCGCGGCGTGGTGCGTGACAATCCGATCCTGCAGGCCCTGCCCCGCTATGCGTTCGCGGCGCCCGAGCCCTCGATCTACCGGATCCGGAAGGAGCCGAGCGACGCGTACGTCTCGACGATCGAGGCGCTGATGCACGTGCTCGGTGCGCTCGAGGGGGATCCGGAGCGGTTCCGGTCGTTGCTCGCCCCGATGCGCGCGATGATCGATTCGCAGATCGCATGCCAGGCGGGCTCTCCCCGCCGGAGCACACCCCGCCAGCCGCGAACGGCGCCACCCCGTCACCCCCTGCCCGAGATGAGGAAGCGCTGGGAGGATCTGGTCATCCTCGTGGGCGAGGCCAACGCCTGGCCCTACAGCACCGCCGGCGCGAGCCCGCGTGACGAGCTCGTGCACCTCGTGCTGCATCGCCCCGCCACCGGCGAGACGTTCTCGCGCGTGATCGCGCCACAGCGGCCGCTGTCGCCCACCGCCACCCACCACACCGGCCTCACCGAGGAGCGGCTGCTCGCCGGCGAGCCGCGCGACACGGTGATCGCCGAGCTCGCCGCCTGGCTGCGCCCCACCGATCTCGTCGGCGCGTGGGGACACTACGGGACGTCGCTGGTGATCGATGCCGGTGGCACCTTGCCGCGCCCCTGCCTCGATCTGCGCGCCGCGGCGTACCGGTTCCACAACACGAAGATCGGCACGCTCGACGAGTACGCCCTGTCGCGCGGTCCGGTCCCCGCGCCCCTGACCGAAGGTCGTGGCGGGCTCCGCGTCGCGCTGCTGGCGCAGATCCTCGACAGCTGGCGCGCCCTCTGAGCACGGCCCGAGCTCCGCTCTGGATCGGGGCACGCGTTGATGCGAGCGAGCCAGTAACCCTGTTGGTCGGAGATCAAACCAGGGCGGAGCAGGCAGCGGACTTGGAAAGCCCCCTCCGTCCTTGCCCCCCCCCCCCTGGGGTTTTTCCCCCCGCGGCGGGTGCGGCGGGGGGGGGCCCCCCCTTCCCGCGGGCCCCCGGGTTCGTGCACGCGTCGCACGGCCACCCTGCGCGGATCTACGCGCTGCGAGCCTTCGCGGCGCGTCGCTTCGAGAGCTCGACCCCGATCGCATCGAGCCCGTGGGCGTTCGCCATGGCCAGCGCGGTCCCTTGCCCGCAGAACGGATCCACCACGGTGCGCGCGCCGGTGGCCGCGATGAACGAGATCGCGACCTCGCACGCCGCGCTACCCATCGCGCGCGACCAGCTCATCTTGCCGAGCGCGGGCAGTACGTCGGCTGTCGACGCGCCGGGGGCGAGGCGGCGCTCGCGGCTGACGCAGATCACGTGCGCGTATGCCGGGCGGCCGAACGTGACCATACCCGCCGGCACGCGACACACGACCTTGTGCCACAGCGCGTGGCTGCCCGCCGCGTCCGCGCCGGTGAGCACGAGATGGCCCTTGTCGATCCAGCGCCCGTCGTACTTCACGTCGGTCTGATAGAACACGGCGACCGCATCATCCGCGAGCGCCTTGCACGCGAGCGCGACGGTGTCGATGAACCACTGCTTCCACACGGGCACGCCCATCGTGGGCACCTCGCTGTGATCGGGGAGCGAGGTGAAGATCGCGTGGTCGTCGGGAAGCCGGCCGCGCGCGAGGAACGCGACGCCGTCGCCGCAATGGACCTCACGCGCAGGCATCGCGCGGGACCCTAGCAGATGTGGTTCACGGGCACGCGATGGGTGCCGCGCTCGCGATCGTCGAAGCCGAGAGTGCGCCGTTCGCCGTCTTGAACGCGGCGTAGTCGGCGGCGGCGGCCGGCCCGGTCGCACACGGCTTCGCCGGCATCACCGAGCCGGTCATCACATCCGCGTGCGTCGCGACGTCCGCGACGATCGACAACCAGACCTTGTACGCGCCCTCGCCGCGGACCTTCGCCGGGCGAACGGCGTTGATCCTCGCAAGCTGCGCTTCGTCCGTGGGCTGGTACGGGCCGGTCGAGGTCGCGGCGAGCGAGGCCCACAGCGAGAGCTCCCACATCCACTGGGTGGAGTCCTCATCGCCGTGCGCTGGCGGGGCGAGCTTGACGACGCGATCGAGGATCTTGTCGCGTGCGCACACGTCGGGATTCGCGGCGGTGCAGCCGAGACCCGAGCGGTAATCGTCGTCGGCGTCGATCGAGAACCCGTGCTGGAGTACCTCGCCGTAGAGATCGATCCAGGCGGCATAGGCGCCGTCGCGCGTCTGGCTCGGCTTGGGGCCCGTCGAAGCGACCAGATCGAGGAACGCCTGCTCGCCCGCGTTCAGGGTGTAGTAGCCCTCCGTGTTGCCGATCAGTGCCGGGTCGAACACGCGCGTCAGCACCTCCTCGGCCTCGACCTGATAGAGATCCAGCCACTCCGACATCTCGAGCCGCTCGAGCGACACGATCGGCCGCGTCAGCTCGATGGCCTTCACGGCGTTGCGGGTGGGCTCGCGAACGGCGGTCGCCGCCACGTAGGCGCCGTAGTCGCCGTGCGTGGGCCGCGACGGCATCAGGTAGCCGACCATCGCATCGGCGTGCTGGGTGAAGTATGGGGCGAACGCGACGTAGCTGTTGACGTCGATCCAGGTGGTCCACGCCACGCCGGTGAGCGCAGTGCCACGACACGGCATGGTCTGGGCGAGGACCCCCAGCTCGGTCAGGCGCGCAGCGTCGATCGGCTTGGCCTCGAGCGCGGGCTTGTATGTCGAGAGCAGCCAGTCGACGTAGCTCGTGGTGCATGCGGCATCACCACCATCGGCCTTGCCATCGGGGTTCCCCGGGTCCTCGGCGGGCGGAGCGCTGGTCATACAGCCGGTCACCAGAGTAGCCAGCAGCGCACTCGCGAGCTTCATGCCGTGAGGTGCAGCAAGAGCAGTGCCGCCCGAACTGTCTGAAACTCGTGAGAGAACCGGCTACTCGACGAGCCGCACGATGGCGGGTTCTATCGGCGCCGCCCTCGCTCCGCTCAGCGCTGGATCACTGCGGATCGATGACGAAGTCATCGTGTGCCACCGGGCTCGCAGGCGGGGTCGCGCCGAGCTGGGTCAGCGCGGCATCGAGCTCCGTCACGTGCGCGGCGGTCAGCTGCAGCGTGTGCTCGTTCGGCTGATACGTCGTGCCGTACGGGTAGACCTGCTTCGCCGTCGCGGTCATCTCGACGTGCGCGCCGAGCACGTGCGCGATCGGATGGGAGGCCACGAACTGGGCGAGCCGAGCCACGCTGGTGCGATAGCTCGCCCAGTCGTTGATGAACAACAGGCCCGGATAGAGTGTGTCGCCAGTGAACAACAGGCCCGTCTTGCGATCGTAGATCGCGATGTGCGTGGCCTCATGGCCCGGGATCGCGAGCACGTCGAGCACGCGCCCGCCGAGATCGATGGTGCCTGCCGCCGTCGGCCAGGTCCCGATCCCGAACTGCGTCTGGATCGCGGCCTTCGTGGTGGCAACCACCGTGGTGTTCGGCTGGCCTGCGAACCGCGCATCGCCCGCCGTGTGATCGCCATGCGCGTGCGAGTGCGCGACGATCAGCGGCTTGGTGCCGATCAAGCCACGAACGGCGTCACGCAGCGTGTTCGTCGTGTTCGTCGCACCACTGTCGATCATCAGCGCCGAGGTCGTTCCCTCGATCACGTAGAGGAACGGCGCCTCGAACGTCTTGCACTTGTTCTGACGGAGGATGTGGACCGTGGCGTTGTAGGCGTGGACCTGGAGCTCCGGATCCGCGTTCTGGGCGCAGGCCTGAGAGCCGTGCATCCAGCTCACGGTCAACGATCCGGGCTCGAGACCGCCGCCCCCGGGGACATCACCGGCCGCGCCATCCACCGCGCCACCCGCCGGCGCATCGATGCCGCCACCCTCGCCCGGCGGGGTGCCGGTGCAGGCGGTCAGGGCCGCGGCGATCGCGAGGGCTCGGTGCATCGCCACGATCGAAGCATCAACCAGGCCGCCGCGGGCGCCAAGCATTTCACGTGCTTCGCGCCTGCGGCGTGGGGGCCGAGCGCCCCGCTCTGGGCTAGGCGACGCCGATCAGCCCCTGCTTGCGCAGCTTCTTCAGCTGACTGCGCAGCTCCTTGTCCGCGAGCTCCTCGCGCATCCCGGGATGCGCGTCGAGGACCGCGTTCCACGCGGCACTCATGAACTCGGCACTATCGAGCTTGTGCTTGGCAGCGAGCTCCGCCGCCCGGGCGAGCAGGGACTCGAGCTCTGTCGTCAGCTGGGGAGTGGACTGGGCCATGCAATACAACAGAACCATCCTGAGGGGCGCGCGCGCCCGCCGTTCGGGCAGGTGAGAGGCTGGATGATCGGCGGATCAGGAGATCGCCGTGATCACGAGCGCGCGCGTCTTCCCCGGGAGCTTGACCTCGACCTCGTCGTCGATTCGCTTGCCGAGCAGGGCCCGTCCGAGCGGCGACGAGGTGGTGAGCACCTGCACGCCGCCCGTCAGCTCGCTCCCGCCACCCGCCGGCGCGAGGAAGAACCGATGGTCCGTGCCGTCCTCGTCCACGGTGACCAGCGCACTGAGCGCGGCCGGCGCCCCTGCTCCGAACGCACGCAGCTCGAGCCGCGTGACATCGGCGACTGCCGCCTCGAGCTCGACCACCCGCTGCGCCACGCCACGCGCGAGGTAGCTCTGCTCGAGCCCGCGGGTGTCCTTGTCGTTCTCGGCCTTGGCCTCGGCATGTGTGGCCCCCTCGATCGCCGCAGCATGGGCCGCGCGTGCGGCCTCGAGCGCTCCCTCGAGGAGGGAGAGCAGCTCGCTGCGGAGCGCCGCCTTGGTCATCCGGCTCACAGTTTACGCTTGAATTCGGCGCTCTTCGGTGACTACAAGGGCCCCCGTGAAGCAACTTCTGGTGCTCAGTGGCGTGCTCGCGCTGGCGGCGTGCACGAAGGTCGAGGAGCAGCGCGTGGCCCCCACGGCGCGGAAGGTCGTCGAGGCGTCTCGCCCCGGTGTCGCCGCGCGTGCGCCCTCCGGGATCGAGAAGCTGGTCGTCGATCTCGAGACCTGCGGGCTCGAGGGCTACCAGATCACGTCGACCTGCCCGGCGATGGAGGCGCTCTCGGAAGAGCTGCGCCACCCCGGCACGGCACACGAGCTCTCGGTCGCGCTCGGGAGCAAGCTCCTCGCGCACCGCGCTCCCGCGGTACGGCTCCAGGCCGCTGCCATGCTCGGCAACGATGCGACGAGCCGCGACGCGGTGGTCGACGCCGCGCGCCGTGAGTCCGAGCTGCACGTGCGCGAGGCGATGATCCGGATCCTCGCCGCCGACGGTGCGCGGTATCCCCGGGTCGGCGCGTTCCTCCTCGAATCGACCCAGCACCCCGCGAGCGGCGTTCGCGAGCAGGCGCTCACGGCGCTGACGCTGCCCGGCAGCCGCGCGCTCCCGGGTGCCTCTGATCGCGTGCTCGCGATGGCCGAGCGCGATCCCGATCCGAAGCTGCGCCAGGCCGCGTGTGCCGCCGGCGGCAAGCTCGGCAACCCGCAGTGGCTCTCGCTGTACGAGCGCACCACTGCGACCGCCGAGGATCCCGAGGCCTACGCCGCGTGCATGGAGGGCGTGGTCTCGATGTTCCTCGCCCAGCCTGGGAACGAAGGCGCCTACCGGCTGTTCCTCCGCCGCATCCAGGAGGCGCCGAGCAAGGCGCCGTGGCAGGTGATGTCGGCGTTCTGCTACTCGCACGATTGGAAGAACCTTCCGCCGTGGTTCGACTCCACCGAGGTCAAGGCCGCGATGGCCACCGTGGTGAAGGATCGGTCGGCCAGCTGGCAGGCCCGAGCCGCCGCGGTGGAATCGATCGTGGGCCTCGGAGCGTCGAAGGCCGAGCTGAAGGCCCTCGAGGCCGGGTCCTCGCCCACCGACAGCTCCGACAAGCTCGTCCTGGCGAAGCTCGACAGCGCCCTCGCGCAGTAGATCGCACGCCCCGCCGAGCGATTCGGTTTATGATGAGCGCCGAGTGAAGCGCTCCACGCTCATCCCTCCGATCGCGGAGATGACGCTGCCGCCGGCGACCCACGCGATCCGTCGCGTGCTCGACGAGCGCGCGGTGCGGATGGTCTATCAGCCCGTCGTCGATCTGCGCACCCACAAGGTGTTCGCGTACGAGGCGCTGGTGCGCTCCAAGGCGCCCGAGTTCGCGTCGCCACCCGATCTATTCAACGCCGCCGTGGAGCACTCGTGCACCGGCGAGCTCGGCCGGATGCTGCGGGAGATGTCCCTCGACGGCTGCCCAGACTTCCCGCTGTTCATCAACATCCACCCGGCCGAGCTCAACGAGCGGTACATCGTCCAGCCGAACGATCCGATCTTCCAGCACGACCACGACGTCTACCTCGAGATCACCGAGGGCGTCCCCCTCTCGCACTTCCACCTGTGCCAGACCATCCTCAGCGAGGTCCGAGACCGCGGTGTCTACCTCGTCGTCGACGATCTCGGTGCCGGGTACTCGAACCTCAAGTACATCGCCGATCTCCAGCCCCGCGTGGTGAAGCTCGATCGCGGGTTGATCGCCGGCCTCACGCAGGACTCGCGCCTGTTCAAGCTGGTGTCCGCGATCGTGGTGCTGTGCAATCAGCTCGATGCCGTGGTGGTCGCAGAGGGCATCGAGACCGTCGAGGAGCTCGAGGCCGTGATCGCCTCGGGCGCGAAGTTCGGCCAGGGCTACCTGCTCGCGCGCCCCGCGTTCCCGCTCCCGGAGGTCACGTGGCCGGAGGAGCTCGGCAAGACCGACGGTCACCACGAGCGCCGGCGCAAGGACAAGGTGACGATCAAGCCGCGCACCACCACGCGCACGCGCCGCCGCTGAGCTCAGAACTGGCTGAGCACCGCGAACGAGAAGAACTTCCCGCCGACGTCGAGGTGGCCGAGCGAGGCCTGCGACATCTCGAGCTGGATCGTGCTCGAGTCGTTGGCCTCCGCAGGCGCCAGCTCGATCGCCGACGTCAGCGTGTAGCCGAGCTCGAAGCGGACGCCGAGGTTCCAGTACTCGCCCGTATGCACGAGTAGATCGACCGAGGTCGCCGCCGTGGTGGTGCCGCCCCACCCGCTATCGTTCAGCTCGCGGCTGCCCTCGGCGAGCTTGAGGGACGCGTACGCCATCCCGAGATCGACGCGCGCCCCGAGCACCACGTGCCCGAGCAGCTCGTACCGCGCACGCCCACCGGCGGTGAACGTCATCGTGTCGATCTCCGTGGTCAGCGTGGAGAACATCGTGCCCTCGGCCGACCCGTACGTGAAGTTGCCCGTCACCCAGGTTTGCAGCCGGGGCATGAGGCCGAGATCGAGCCGCCGCGCATATCCAAACGTCCCGCCGCCGAGGCTGTCTGACGTCACGGCGTTCGCGGAGGACGCATGCATCGCGCGGTTGTACGCGCCGGTGGTGACCTCGTTGCGCGGTTCGGCGAGCGCCGGTGCAGCGGCGGCGAGCACGACAGAGAGAGCGAGGAGTGCGCGCATGGTCAGGGCTCCGAATCGAGGAGGTTGATGGTCAGGAAGCCGGCGAGGACGATCGCCTCGTCACGGGTGGCCGAGGTCGACGGGATGATCGTCGCGTGCCCCAGCGGGTCGCCGTGATCGACGAAGATCTTGCCGTTCTGCGTGGACAGCACGCGCGTCGGTGGATCGTCGAGCCGGAAGTCGGTCGGGTGCAGGTTGTCGAGCGCCACGAAGCCGACGCGCGAGATGCTCGGCGTCGCCCCGATCAGGTGCATGCCATCGGGCGAGAAGTCATAGGTGTCGAGCTTGCCGAGGCCGAGCATCGGCGAGGTGGACTCGGTGTCCATGTCGAGGAGCCCGAGCACCGTGCGGTTGTCGTCGTGCACCAGCATCGCGAGATCGCGACCCGGCACCGGGACGACGTCGGACACGGACTTGTCGAGCGAGATCGGGCGCAGGCCCACCTGCTGGAGCGGATCGGTGATGTTCTCGAGGTCGAGCACGAACACGCGCTTGGTCTTCGCGGCGATCGAGGCGAACAGCGCCTTGTGCGGGGGCACCTCGCCACCGGTCGGGAACAGGATGATCCGATCGATCGCATCGGCCACCGGCACCGAGCGGAACTGGGCGGTGTCCGCATCGATCACGACGATCTCCTTCGTGTTCGGCGTCGCGGCGAGGATGAACCGCTTCCCGGCGGCGTCGTCATAGACCGCGATGTCGGTCGGGCCGCCACCGGCGCCGAGCTCGGCGAGCACGGGGCGGTAGTCGTTGCTCGTCGGCGTGGCCGCCGCCGCCGGCTCGAGGATCACCTGGAGCACGTCGCGCGCGTTGTCGCTGCGCACGTACGCGCTCGCCGTGCGCGGTGCGAACACGACCTCCTTCGGAATCACCGGCGCACCACCAAGATCGAGGCGGACCGAGATCTCGCGGCGATCGGGGTGCGACACGTCGAGGATCGTGAGGTTGTTCGAGGACAGGATGAAGCCGAACGTCCGCGGCAGCGAGGTCCCCGGCACCACCATCGGCGGCGAGAGCGTGATGCCCTCGGGCACCGAGCCGAACGAGCGGATGGTCTTGAGCGTGGGGTTGGTGTCGCTCGGCGGCTGCGTCAGATCGATCACCGCCATCTCGTTCGGGTTGCGGAAGAAGCCCGCGGCATCGGGCCCCGCCGCCGAGAAGTACGCGATCGCGATCGTGTTGTCGGGGGACACCGCGACGCGATCGAACGGCGAGCCGATCGCGTACGAGACCGGGACGGTGTCTGGATGCTCGGTGTCGAGCGCCCAGAACTGCGGGGGCTGATCGATCTCGCCGTGGTGGATGGCCTCCTCGCCGCGCGTGATCACGAACAGCCGGTGACGATCGGGGCTCGGCACCGCGTGGATCGCGTTGCGACCGATGTTCTTGGTGGTGATCTTGGTGGTGGCCTCGGACAGATCGAGCAGGGTCACGCGATCGAGCCCGGAGTCGATGTACGCGATGTTGGTCTTGAGCGGGATCGGGCCGAGGATCGCGCGGTCGCGATCCCAGCGGATCGAGCGCTCGTCCTCCCACGCGCACGAGGCGGTGGAGAGGAGCGCTGCGAGTCCGACGACCTGGATGAAGTGGTGCGTGCGCATGGGATCCTCAGTTCACGATGTTGCTGTTGAGATCGAAGCCGGTGACCGTGCGGACCGCGTCGGTGACGAGGTGCACGAACGAGACGCGGCCGAGGGGATGACGCTGCGAGCTGAACGCCATGTTGGCGCCCGGCAGGATGCCGACCGCCGAGGGTGGCGAGCCGAGCTGCTTGGTGATCACCACGCCGTTCTGGGTGGTCACCACCTGCAGCGCGCGCACGGCGGTGGGCACGTCGCCACCATCGAGAGAGATGTACGCCTTGCTGCCATCGGGAGCGTAGGTGAACGTCCCCGGATCCACCGGCGTGATCTGGAGCTTGGCGAAGCCGGTCGCGAGATCGACCAGCGAGTAGCCATAGCTGCGATCGATGTACTCGTCGACGTTGGCCGCCGTGGTGGGGTCTCCGAACGCCTTCGCATTCAGGACGATCGCCGTCGTGCCCGTCGGCGAGATCCCGACCGCGCGCACCGACTTCTTGAGCGGCCAGGTCACGAACGGGTAGCCCGCTTGGTCGAGCTTGACCATCGTGATGCGCTCGTCGGTGGTCGCGTTGGTGAACAGCAGCCCGCGATTGCCGTCGCGGGAGAGCACGAGCGAGCCGATCGTTGCCCCGGTGAGGTCGATCGTCTCGACGCCGTTCGGATCGAGCGCGTCCCCTGGGACGTCGATGATCGCCAGCTTCTTGGCCGCGCGCTCGACGGCGTACACCCGCGTGCCGTTCGGTGCGAGGTCGATATCGGTCGCCGGTGAGGCCAGCGGGATGGTCCACTGCCGCCCGAGCTCGAACCCGCCGACGTCCACGATGTGCAGCGAGTTCTCACCGAGCTGCCGCACCGCCGCGTACGTGCCGGTCGAGACCACGTGGACCTCGACGGACTCGGGCGGGAATGCCGGATCGCTGACGGGGATGGGGGGCACGATCGAGGGCCCGTGAGTGACCGAGTACCCGAGGTCGATCACACTGACGCCGTCCTGCGTGATCACGTAGGCGCGTGCGCCCGCGGCGTCGAACTGGACCTCGCGGGGGCGGAACCCGACGGTGAGGTCGACGGCGCGCTCGAGCCCAGGCTGGAGTGCGATCACCGTCACATCCTGGAAGCTCCCCACGCCGCCGATGCCCGTCGATTGCAGCTGCTTGGTCAGGTCGAACCACACCACCGCGTAGCGCCCCGAGGGATCGACATCGAGCCGGTTGAGGTTCTTGAGGGTGGGCACGACCTTGACCAGATCGTGGGCGCCGTTCGGGCGCACCACCGAGGCGGTGCCGTTGATCGAATCGAGGACCACCGCGCCGTCGCTACCGGGGATCGCAGCGACCAGGCGCGGCGACTTGCCGACCGGGGTGGCGGTGACCGCGAGCGTCTCGCCATCGATCCGCGCGAGCTCGTCCTGCGCGGTCATCGCCACGTAGACGTAGCGATCGGAGCTGATCGGCGCGCTGAACTCGTACTCGATCTCGGGTGGGGGTGGCGTGCCGCCGTCGGTGGGCGCCGGCGGAGGACGCTCGCAGCGTCCGAACTCGCTGCACACGTAGCCCGTGGGGCACTCGTTCGACGACAGACACCCGACCGTGCCGGCATCGGAGCTGTGGCCGCCGGCGTCCGGGTACGGAGAGTCTCCTCCCGACAGCTCGCCTCCACCGCACGCACCCGCGAGCACCGCTGACATCCCTAGCAACAAGCGCATCCGCATTCGGAACCTCCGACGCCTGTGAATCAGCAACGGCTGTGCCGCGGGTGGGACATGCGATCCATGCGCGTTGCGCGTCGCGCGTTGTGCAGTTCGCGCCAATCCACGACGTTGATGTCGCGGCGCCTGGCAGGCGGTCCGGACCGCGCGCTGCCCCCATGAGATGTGCGGTTCGCTGCCGGCGTGCGCGTGTGCAGGCCTCGTACGCAGTAGAGTGGCGCGATGTCGGAGTCAGGCGAGACCACACCCCGCAGACCTCCGCACCCGTTCCTCTACTTCTTGCTGTTCCTGCCGTTCGGCGCGACCAGCGGCTTCATCATGTACACGATCGGCTCGCTGGCCGGCAAAGCAGGGATGTCCGATGCCGTGATCGCCGGGATGACGGCGACCAACACGCTGCCGCACACCTGGAAGTTCCTGTGGGCGCCGCTGGTGGACACGATCTGGACGGGGCGCGGCTGGTACATCTCCACGAACCTGATCTCCTCCGCGGCGATCATCGCCCTCGGCTTCATCCCGATCACGGACGACACGGTCGGGCTGATGACCGTGATCATCTTCATCAACGGGCTCTCGACCACGTTCATCGGGATGTGCACCGAAGCGCTGATGGCCAAGCTGACCCCGCCCGAGCAGCGCGGCGCGGCGGGTGGCTGGTCGCAGGCCGGAAACCTCGGCGGCGCCACGATCGGCGGCCTCGGCCTCATGATCTCGGAAGCGAGCCCGTATCGCTGGCTGCCGTTCGTGCTCGTCGGCGGCCTCCTGCTCGCGTGCTCGCTGGTGCTGTCGTTCGTCAAGGAGCCACCGCCTCCGGATCCGCGCCCGCGCTTCGTCGACAGCCTGCGCGCGCTCGGTGGCGATCTGATGAGCCTCCTCACCGATCCGAAGCGCGCCGGCAAGATCCAGCCGAAGTGGTTGTTCGGGTTTCCCCCGGTGCTCCTCTACACGTTGTCGGGTGCCGGGATCCTGTCGATCTCGCTGTGCCTGATGCCGATCGGCTCGGGTGGTGCGCAGAACCTGTTCGCGGTGATGGGCGTCGACTGGGGCGCGTCCACGAAGCTGGTCTCGATCGCCAACGGCCTGATCTCGGGAGGTGCCGCGATCGTCGGCTCTCTCGCCGGTGGCCTATTGTCCGATCGGATCGACAAGCGCCGCGCGTATGCGCTCTCGGGTGTGATCCTCGCGGTGCTGACGTTCGGCATGGCGATCGGCCCGCGCAACCCGGTCTGGTATGTCAGCGGCGTGCTCGCGTACAGCTTCGCGCTCGGCATGTGCTACTCGACGTTCACCGCGTTCGTGCTCGACATCATCGGGCATACGGGCGGAGCGACGAAGTACAACCTGTTCGCCTCGCTCGCCAACATGCCGATCTATGCGATGGCGCTGGTCGACGGCTACGTGGCCACCGCGCACAGCCGTACGACCATGCTCTATGTCGACGGCCTCGCCGGCATCGGCGGCGCCGTGGTGCTGCTGTTCGTGGTGTGGATCCTCCGCCAGCGCAAGCTCGATCCGGCGCCCGCGCCGTGATCCGCTAGCCCTCGCGCAGCCCGACGTGGGTCTCGACGCGCGTGAGCCGTGCGTCGAGCTCCGCGATCGGATCCACACGCGTCTCCAGGTGATCGAGGCGCACCTGGATCTTCTCGAAGTTGCGATGGACGCGCGCGAAGTTCTCGTTTGTCTGCGCCGCGAACTCTTCGAGACGTTGGTTGGTGGTCTCCCCTCGCGAGTCCAGCGACTCGACGCGCCGGTCCAGCGACTCGAGCCGCTCGTTCGTCGTGTCGATCCGGGTCGACAGGCTCTTGTGGGTGGCCACGAGCTGCTGCCAGATGCTGCGGAGCAGCTCGGTCTGCTCGTTGTTG
The DNA here is from genome assembly GCA_016720595.1 of Myxococcales bacterium. GTDB lineage: Bacteria > Myxococcota_A > Polyangia > Haliangiales > Haliangiaceae > JABFXX01. Next base: position 125,820 of record JADKKI010000009.1, on the reverse strand, counting down.
TTCGGATCCACGGGCCGCCTCGTCAGTTGAGTGTGCCCGATCCCGAGAGCACCGACCATGCCAGCGATAACGTCGCGAAATCCCGACGACACGCGTCCGGTGTCCGGCCGGATCTCGGCCAGCTGTCCGCCCGTCGACCGGTCAGGCGCGTGCGTGCCGTGGCGGTGCGAGCAGCGCGGCGATCGCGGTGTCGCTGAGCCGATCGAGCGCGAACGGCTTGGCGAGCAGCGAGAGCTGGAGCCGAGAGGCCTCGAGGAGCAGCTCGCGATCCGGGAACCCCGTGATCAGCACCACCGGCAGCGGCCACTCCGCGGCGCGCAGCATGCGAGCGATCTCGAGGCCCGAGGTGCCCGGCATGCGGACGTCCATCACCAGCAGGTCGAGCTGCTCGAACGGACGCTGACTCCGCCCCGCGGCGGTCAGCACGTCGAGTGCCTCGAAGCCCGAGCCGGCCTCGACGACATCGAAGCCCTCGCGGCGCATGCGCGCGACGATCAGCTCGCGCAGATCCTCGTCATCCTCCACGACCAGCACGCGTGCGCGGATGCTGCGGTGGTCCGGGTTGGTTGGCTCCTCGCGCTCGAAGTCATCGTCCTCGGGATTCCACATCATGGCAGCTACCTCGCGAGAGCGTGCTGCACGGGCCGCGCCAGCAACGCGGCCACCCACGGCCGTCCAGGCCGTGTCGTTTCGACTCGGTGGCCGCGAACGACACGCGCTCGACCGAGATCGTGTGAGGTTCCATGCAGGGATCCGCGGCGCAGTGGTTGCAGGACGCATCCCCATGGACCAGCGCCCGCTCATCGCTCTCGCCGAGGACAACCCTCAGCTGAGAGCGCTCCTCGCCACGGCGCTCGAGACCGTCGGCTATCGCGTGATCCAGGTCGCCACGGGAGAGCACCTCGTCGCAGCGGTCCGCCGGCTGATCGAGGAGGGCGAACCGCTCCGCGTGATCATCACCGACGTACGGATGCCGACGCTGGGTGGGCTCGAGGCCGCGCGGCTTTTGCGCGAGGCGGGCCACGAGACGCCCCTCATCTTCATGACGGCGTTCGGCGATGCCTGGACGCGGAGTCAGGCGGCGGAGCTGGGCGCGATGCTGCTCGACAAGCCGCTCAGCCTCAACGTCCTGCGCCGAGCGGTCACGCTGGCCATCACCCCCTAGCGAGGCGACTCGCCGTGGATCCCTGCTACGGTTTGCCCGCGCGATGAAGGTCGTCGTCAAGTACACGCTCGTCCTCGCCGGAGCGCTGATCGTGGCGCTCTCGCTCCTGGCGGTGGTGCGTGTGGAGCACGATCGTGGACGGTTCGTGCACGACATGGAGGTGGATCATCGTGTGGTCGGGCGGATCCTCCACGCCGGGGTCGCGGACGTCTGGATCGATGCCCCGAGCCCCGAGCTCGCCACCCGCCAGACGCTCGGTCTCGTCCAGCGCGCGAACGAGAACGATGGGGCGATCCGGTTCGAGTGGGTCGCAGGCGCACAGCAGGGCGAGGAAGCGCAGCGGATCGAGGGCCACGACTTTGTCTCGCGGTTCCCGATTCGCGCCCGTGGGCAGGTGGTGGGTGCGGTGGTCGGGCGCGAGCCGCTCGACGCGATCGACCGCATGGTCCGCGCTGACATCGTCCTCACGGCGATCGAGATGGGATTGATCGTGGTGATCGGCCTGTCGCTGTCGTTCGTGCTCGGGCGCTGGCTCGTCGGGCGGCCGATCGGCCGCCTGGTCCAGCAAGCGCGGAGGATCGCGCGTCGCGACTTCACGGCCTCCGCGCCCGTCCGCGGCTCCGACGAGCTCGCCGAGCTGGCCACCGAGATGACCGTGATGAGCGAGGAGCTCTCGGCCGCCCTGGCGAAGATCTCCATCGAGACCGAGGCGCGCGTCGCCGCCGTGGAGCAGCTGCGGCACTCCGAGCGCCTGTCCACGGTGGGCAAGCTCGCCGCCGGCATCGCGCACGAGCTGGGCACGCCGCTCAGCATCGTCGGCGGGCACGCTCAGATGATCGCAGGCCGCGAGGTTAGCGGCGAAGCTGCGCTCCAGAGCGCCGAGGCGATCGACCGCGAGGTCACGCGGATGGGACGGATCGTGCGCCAGCTGCTCGACTTCGCCCGCCGGAAGGGTCCCGAGGGCAGCACGTGCGAGCCCACGGAGATCGCGGCGCGGTGCACGAGCCTGCTCGCCCCGATGATGGATCGCGGCAAGGTACGCTGCGTCCTCGAGGCCGCCGATGGCGAACCTGACGTGGTGCCGCGGGCCCTGATCGACGAGGACAGCCTGCAGCAGGTGATCACGAACCTCCTGATCAACGCCGTGCAGGCGATGGCCAGCGGCGGCGAGCTGCGGATCGCGATCGCACGGGTCCGCGCCACGCCCCCCGAGACCGCTGGTGAGCCCACGCCGTGCGTGCGGATCGACGTGGGTGACACCGGGCCCGGCATCCCAGCGGATGTGCGAGCGCACATCTTCGAGCCGTTCTTCACTACCAAGCAGCCCGGTGATGGCACCGGGCTCGGTCTCGCCGTGGTCTACGGCATCGTCGTCGATCACGGAGGCTGGATCACGGTCGCCTCGAGCGACCGTGGCACCACGTTCTCGGTCTACCTCCAGGAGGCACGGTCATGAAGGCGAGCGTACTGGTCGTCGATGACGATGCGGGCATGCGCGAGATGCTGGCGACTCGCTTGACCACACGCGGCTTACGCGTGGTCACGGCAGCATCGGGCGCCGAGGCGATCGAGGTGATCCAGCGGGATGACATCGAGGTCGTGGTCAGCGACGTCAACATGAAGAACATGGACGGTGTGGATCTGTGCAAGCGCCTGCTGGAGCACCGCCCGCAACTCCCGGTGATCCTGATCACCGCGTTCGGATCGATGGAGCTCGCGATCCAGGCGATCCGCGCCGGCGCCTACGACTTCCTGCCCAAGCCATTCGAGATCGATCAGCTCGTGCTCGCGATCGAACGCGGCTCCACGCTGTCGCGCCTCAAGGATGAGGTGCAGCGGCTCCGGCGGGCGGTCGCACCGCTCGGGTTCGGCACGCTGATCGGTGAGAGCCCGAAGATGACGGAGCTGTACGCGGTGCTCGGCAAGGTCGCCGAATCACTCGTGCCCGTGCTGATCACGGGTGAGAGCGGCACCGGCAAGGAGCTCGTCGCGCGGGCGATCCACGATGCCGGTCCGCGCAAGGATGGGCCGTTCATCGCCCTCAACTGCGCCGCGATGCCGGCACAGCTCCTCGAGAGCGAGCTGTTCGGCCACGAGAAGGGCGCGTTCACCGATGCGCGCACGTCCAAGCCCGGGCTGTTCATCGCGGCCAGCCACGGCACGATCTTCCTCGACGAGATCGGCGAGCTCCCGCTCGAGATGCAGCCGAAGCTCCTGCGCGCGCTCCAGGAGCACTCGGTGCGTCCGGTGGGAGGGACCAGCGAGGTGCCGTTCGATGCGCGCGTGATCGCCGCGACCAACCGGAACCTCGAGACCATGGTCGAGGAGCGCACCTTCCGCGAGGATCTCTACTTCCGGATCAACGTCCTCCAGGTCGATCTGCCTCCGCTCCGTGATCGCGGCGGCGACGTGCTCGTGCTCGCCCGCCACTTCCTCGATCGGATCGCGGCACGCGCACAGAAGCGGATCATCGGGTTCTCGCCCGAGGCCGCCCAGAAGATCATGGCGTATGCGTGGCCGGGTAACGTGCGCGAGCTCGAGAACTGCATCGAGCGCGCCGTGGCCCTCGCCTCGTTCGATCACCTCGCAGTCGGAGATCTCCCGGAGAAGGTCCGTGCCTTCCGCTCGAGTCAGCTCGTGCTGAGCAGCGAGGATGCGACCACGCTGGTGACCCTCGAGGAGCTGGAGCAGCGCTATGTGGCACGCGTCCTCGACAGCGTGACCGGGAACAAGGCTGCCGCCGCGCGGATCCTCGGGATCGAGCGCAAGACGCTCTACCGGATGCTCGAGCGCTGGGGCGAGCGCACCCCGCACGAGAGCTGAGCGGGCGCGGTCACAGCGCGAGCACGGGCGCGGCGGTCTCGCGCAGTGCCTCTCGGTCCCGCACCACCGCGCGAGCCGTGCGCGCCAACGCGAGCCGCGAGCGTGCCAGCGCCGCCTGGGTCATCGCCTCCTCGTGGAGTGCCGCGAGGTGCTGCTGGGCGAGCGTGCCGGCCGCGGGAGCGTGGCCGGCAGCGACGGCGCGATCCCACGCCAGGCGGAACGCCTTCACGCGGGCATGATCGATCGAGACGAGCTTCGCGTCGCGCACGACCTCGGCGAACGCAGCCTGGCGACGCTGCCGGTCGATCGAGATCCGGTCCTCGACCGCGAGCATCGAGCGGAGCTGATCGAGCACGGCCGGGTTCGGAACAAACACACCGAGGCGCAGGTCGCGCGCCGGTGGCACATCGATCACCGTGGCCACCACGGCACGCGTCACGCGATCACTCTGCATGAGCGCGCGATGCGCGACCTTGAGCGCCTCGCGGTTGGCGCGCGCCGCCTGCTCGAGCCATGGAGTGAGGGTCGGCTCGAGCTTCGCGTGCACCGCAGGCGTGGTCGCGGTGCTGCGGATCCGGATCACCATCCCGAGATAGAGATCGGCCTTCGCTGCCTCTGCGAGGAACCGCGCGTGGGCATCGCCGTGCGCGATGACATCGTCGAACATCGCGAGCGACGGGCGCACGGCCGGGCATCGAGCGCGAGTCTCGAACCGTCATCCGGTCCGAGGGGGACCTTGGCCATCTCGTCCTCGGCGAGGCAGTTCGCGACCGAGATGTGCGCGGCGAACTCGGGGGCAGGGACCTCTGCGGACGCGGGGACGTTCGCGAGCTCACGGCACTGCACCGGGAGATCCGCGGGAATCAGTGGAACGAGTGATGTCTTCAGGTGAGGGCTCGGCGCCGCCCCCGCGGGCGACGTCGTGAGCAGCGTGAACGGAACGACGACGGCGAGCAGCTGATGACGCATGGGACGCTCCTTGGCTGGGTTGAGTTGCCCCGCTGCATCGCGCGTTCCATCCAGCGCGGCGTCGCCTGGCTTGCGCGCTGCACGACGTGAAGGCATCCGTCCCTTCTTGGAACCGGACCGGAGGCCATCATGAGCGTCGAAGGCATCGACAAGATCGTGCAGCGCGAGCTCGAAGCCCGCCGGAGAGGCACCCTGTACTTCGCCGGCTTCTCGCTCGCCGTGTTGATCATCCTCGTCGCGCTGGTCAGCGCGATGTGACGGCGCTCCCGCGCGACTCCGCTGAGTGAGGAGCCGTCGTGGAGCGAGTCTGGACGCCGCGATGTGTCGTTTGGACTCGTCGAAGCTCCCTCCCTCCCACCTCGGATTTCGCGCGGTTGGCCCGGGTTCGATCTGGCTCGGTGTGTGCTCGTGCAAGTGAGCAATGACGAGCCCCCCTCAGCGTCGCCTGGTGATTGCCGACGACTCCGCGGAGATGCGCTGGTTCGTGCGGTCCGCGATCGGGCGAGAGTTTCGCGAGGTCGTCGAAGCTGCCGACGGCCGCGAGCTGTTCTGGACGCTGCTCCGTGCCCAGTTTGCCGACCATACCGACAACAAGCTGGACCAGCGCGACCTGGTCATCATCACCGACCTGTACATGCCTGCCTACGACGGCCTCGACGTCCTCGACGCATGGGGCGACCTCGAGCCTCGGGTGCCGACGATCCTGATCACGGCGTTTCCGAGCGAGGCGGTTCGCCAGCGCGCCAAGGCGCTCGGGATCGCGTTGCTCCCCAAACCGTTCTCGACCACGGCGCTCCGTGAGGCGCTGCGCGAGGTGAGTCATGACCAGCACGACGGCTGACGCCTTGGCCACGGCAGGACGCCCGCAGGAGTCCCAGGCCGTCCTGATGATCGAGCGGCTGTCGGGACCGCTGACGCGGCGCTCGGTGGTGCCGATCGCGCTGACCCTGACCGTGATCATCGGGATCGGAGACCGGGTCACCGGCGTGGAGCTTCCGTTCACGATCCTCTATCTGCTCCCGATCGGCCTGGGTGCGTGGTTTCGCGATCGTGTGTTCGGGCTCGCGATCTCCATTCTCGCCACCGGCTGCATCGGCGCCTCCCTGGTCAAGGATGGCTTCTCGAACCTCGGGATCGTGTGGAACCTCGGCGGCGCGGTCATCCTGTTCTTCGCAGTCACCTGGTGCGTCGAGGAGCTCCACGCGTACGTCGAGCGGGAGCGGGCGCAGCGCCGGATGGCGGTCGATCAGCTCCGCCACGCCGAGCGCCTGAACGTGATCGGTACGCTCGCCGCCGGGGTGGCCCACGAGCTCGGCACACCGCTCAACGTGATCGCGGGCTGCGCCGAGATCCTCGCCGAGGACACCGCAGACGAGAGCGTGCACAAGCGCACCACGATGATCCTCGACCAGGTCTCGAGAGTGAGCGCGATCATCCGCCACCTGCTCGACTTCGGCCATCGCGGCGGCGTCGCGCGGGCCGAGGTGGATCTCAATGCGCTCGCGACCGCCACCACCGAGATGCTCCAATCCACCGCGCGCAAGGCCGGCACGACGATCGAGCTCGAGCTCGGCACTCCGAATGGCGCGCCGATCCTCGTCAACGGGAACCTCGCCGAGCTCGAGCAGGTGGTCTCCAACCTGATCCTCAACGGGCTCCAGGCGAGCGACCCGGGCGGGCGCGTCCGCGTCAGCACCTGTATCGAGCACCGCGCCGACAAGCTCGTCGGTTGCGTCAAGGTCACGGATCAAGGTCACGGCATCGCGCCTGGCGACCTGCCACAGATCTTCGACCCGTTCTTCACCACCAAGGGGGTCGGCGAGGGCACCGGGCTCGGGCTCTCGGTGAGCTATGGCATCGTGCGCGACCACGATGGCTCGATCGAGGTGACGAGCGAGCCGCGACAGGGCAGCCGGTTCACCGTGGTCCTGCCGCTACGTCCGTGACCCGCCCTCGTCCATCCACATCCAACCTTTCGCTGCAGCGTGGTATGGCCCGTGCGTGACCTTCGCGATCGCGATCCGGGCCGCCACGCTCGGGATGCTCGCGTGCTCCACGCAGGACAAGCCGGAGGCGCCGGCGATCGCGCTGCCGTCGAGCGAAGGCACCTCGGAGGAGGTCGCGGGAGTCTCACCGCTCGGTGTACCTGCGCCGCGCGGACGGGGCACGCTGGTGGTGCAGGTTCGCGACGAGGCCGGGAAGCCGCTGCCTGCGAGGCTGACGTTCGTGGGGATCGACGGGACCCACACGCCCTCGTTCACGCGCGCCGACATCGGCGTGGATCAGCCCGGTGGCATCCTCGCGTTCGATCGCGCGTTCATCCTCGGCGACGCGACCCTGCTCGTGCCGCGTGGCAGCTATCAGGTGTGGTTCAGCCACGGCCCCGAGTGGGAGGCGCTCCCGCGCACGGTGCACGTGGGGCCGAACACCATGACCTCGCTGCAGGTCACGCTGCGGCACGTGGTGGAGACCCCGGGCTGGATCTCGGGCGACTTCCACGTGCACGCCGAGCACTCGTTCGATTCCAAGGTCCCGATGCGGCATCGCGCGACGCAGTTCGTCGCCGATGGCGTGGATCTGATCGTCGCCACCGATCACGGCGTGATCTCCAACTATGCTCCGGTGATCGCGAAGCTCGGGCAGGCGCAGCGCCTCGCGAGCCTCCAGGGCGACGAGGTCACCACGCGGGACTGGGGGCACTTTGGCGCATTCCCGCTGGTCGGCGATGATCAGGCCCCCGCGCGTGGGGCGGTCGTCGTCAAGGAGAGAACACCGGCGAGCCTGTTCGCCGAGCTCCGCGCGCGGTGGCCGGCTGCCGTGATCGATGTCCACCACCCTCGTCTCGACAAGGGCAGGATGGGCTACTTCCATCTCGGCGATCTCGATACCAAGACGCTCCGCAGCAAGCGCGCCGGGTTCTCCTTCGACTTCGACGCGGTCGAAGTGCTCAACGGGTTCCAGGATCCGGATCGCAAGAGCGTGGATGCCGTGCTCGCGGACTGGTTCGCGTTCCTGCGCCGCGGACATCGCATCGCCGCCACCGGAAACTCCGATACGCACCACCTGACTTTCAACCTGGGTGGCTATCCGCGGAACTACGTCCAGCTCCCCGACGCGCCCCTCGATCGCCTCGACGCCGCCGCGCTGACCGTGGCGGTCAAGCATGGGCGGAGCTTCTTCACGACCGGGCCGATCGTCGACGTCTCGGTGGGCGCGCAGGGCCTCGGGGACACCGTGTCCACGGCGAGAGGCCCTCTCGAGCTCCATGTTCGCGTCCGCGCGCCGGCATGGATCGATGTCACGCGGGTGAGCGTGCTCGTCGATGGCGTGAAGGTGATCGAGCGGCCAACCACCGGAGCTGCGCCGATTCGGTTCGAGGACACGCTCTCGATCCCGCTGACCAGGGATGGCTTCGTGATCGTACGGGTCGATGGTGACCGGCCGATGGCGCCGGTGATCGGTGACGCTCTCCACTTCAAGGTCTACCCGCTGGCGATCACCAATCCGATCTGGGTGGACTTCGACGGCGACGGCGTCGTGGCTCCCTTGATCGTCGATTGAGTCATGGCGGCAGCGCGGTTCCCGCGCACGGCTCAGTGGATGATGTAGTCGTGGAGATGGTCGATCACGAGCTGCTGCTCTCTCACCAGCCACGCCGTGAGATCTCCCACGGACACGAGCCCGCACAGCCTCCCGTGATCGACCACCGGTAGATGGCGACACCGTGAGGCGGTCATCATCACCATCGCGTCGGCCACCGTGACCTGCGGATCGATCACGACGAGATCGGGAGTCATCACATCACGGACCACGGTGAGCGCCGCGTCTCGGTCGGGGACCACCACGCGTGACACCACGTCGCGCTCGGTCAGGATCCCCACGAGCGCTCCGGCCTCTTCCACGAGCACAGATCCCACGTGGTGCCCGTGCATCTGACGCACCGCCGCGAGCACCGCGCTGGTCGACCTCACCGTCACCACGTCCGAGCCCTTGATGCCGAGCACGTGCTCGATCCGCTCCATCCCGCCGCCTAGCATCGCAGGTCACGCACGAACGCGTCTGCGCCCGCCTCGTTGGCGTCCTCGACCCGCCGGATGCAATGCGGGCAGAACGATGGGTTGGGTGGCCACAGCTCCGCGATGTGCGGGCCGCCACATGCGGCGCACGCGACGAACACGCACTTGGCGGCAGCGCACGCGTGCGGCGCGCTAGCCAGTCGCTCGAGCTCGAGCGCCAGGATCTCCTCGTCCACGGGAGTTGGGACGAGGCTCACGTCGGGCGCGAGGTAGCGCGCGGTTCGGCGATCGGCGGGATCCGCGAGCACGATGAAGCTGATGCCGAGGCCGGCACCTCGCGTCATCGCGATCACGTCCGCGCAGGATCGGCCCGGCAGCTCGACGTCGCTGATCACGGCATCGAATGGCCCGTCCTCCACCAGCGCCGAGAGCAGCTCGAGGCTGGACTCGACCCCGGCGGCGTCAGCGCCGTTGCCTTCGAGCATGCGAATCAGTCGCAGCCGCGTGGCGACCTCGTGTTCGCCGACGAGCACGCGCAGGCCTTGCAGATGCGTGAGATCGGGTGCGGACATGGAATCCTCCAGCGCGGGGCTTTTGCATACGTCACGCCACCACCGGATCTCGCACACGCGCGCCGAGGGAGCGTTCGGGTGTGTCAGGCACGCCCGAGCGTGTCGAAACGAAACACGGCGCACCCCTGGCCCAGCCGATGCACCTCTGGGGCGCATGACGACGAGACATGCGACCACGACCACCGCCACGGAAACGCCTCCACGCCCGATCGCGATCGGCCAGCTCGGCCTGCTGTTGCCGTTCGTCCTGGTCGTGACGTTCATCGTGGCATCGGGCCGCGCCTCGCTGGCAGAGCTCGCGCTGACCGTTCCCTTCCTGGCGATCCCACTCGCGATCTTCTTGCTCCGCTGGCGCGCGCATGCCGAGATTCGCGGCCCGCACGAGGCCTGACGTCAGGCGCTCGCCGAGACTCGGAACACGAACCGGTAGCGCGCGTCGAGCGTCCGCACGCTGACCACGTTGGTCGCGCGCTCGTCGAAGCTGATGCTCTGGACGGGTGAGGTGCGAACCCAGTTGTCCGCGCCGACGAGCAGCCACAGCGGCTTGCCGACCTCCGGACAGCGCAGCCAGCAGCCGTCGAGATCCGGCAGCATCAGCGAACCACGCCCGTCGTAGACCTGTCCCATCCGGGTGACGTGGCAGGGAGTCCCGACGAGGTCGCGGAGGCCACGTGCGTGATGATCGGAGGAGCGAGAGTGCGATGCGGTCATGATGGCAGGTCCTTTCGGACGCACTCGGTGCATCGGACGAACCAGGGGCGAGCTGCTCAGCCGACGCCGGTGATCAGCAGCTCGTACTTGCCGGTGACGAACACCTGCTTGCCGTGTTGCTGCAGATACTTCCGGTAGAACGCCACGTCCTTGATCAGGAGCCCGAGCTCGGGCTGGCGAAAATTCTTCATCCGCGTTCCGTGCTCGAGCTCACCATCGAGGTAGCGCGCGTTCGGGAACCCGAGGATCACTGCACCGTGGGGCGCGAGGTGATCCTGGACGATCCGCCGGATCAGCTCGCGATCATCGATGCCCGGCGACTGGAGCGTTCCGATCGACAGCACGAGATCGAACCGGCCGAGGCCGTGAGACGGGAGCGAGTTGAGATCCGCTTCGATCAGCGTGGCCGCGGGGAACCGCGAGCGGGCAAGCTCGAGTGCCGAGGCACTGTGATCCACGCCGACCAGCTCCGCATCGACGAGGCCGAGGTCGTGGAGCAGCGCGAGCTCGTCTCCCGCGTTGACGCCGAGGTCGAGCACGCGCGCGCGCGGAGGTAGCCCCGCCCGCGCGAGGGCCTCGCGGAGATCGAGCACGAAGCTCGGATCCTCGGCCTTCGAGATCCGCGCGAACTCCGAGCCGGCACCGTAGCGCTCCGTCGGGTTCTCGGCGTCCGGACGCAGCCGCGTGGCCGGGTCCAGCCGCTCGAACCGGAGCTCGATCAAAGGTGGCGCGAACGACCGTGGCGTCAGGAGCCGGAGCCCGAGGCGCTCGGCGAGATCGACCCAGGTGCGGAACGGGCGATGGACGAGGCGCTCGCCCGCGTGCTCGATCAGCTCGCCCGCGTAGCGGCCGCGTCCGAGATCGGGATCGGGGACCGCGATCGCACCACTCCCGCGCGCTTCGAGGTACGCGATGATCGCGAGCAAGGGCTCGGTACGGAACTCCCGCACGAGGTCGGCCACGCGCCGACGGTGGCATGGGCGCACACGGCGTGCACCTGCGCCACGGCGTAACTGTGGGCTCAGGCGGCGAACGCGTGGGCCGTGCGGTCGAGCCAGTCGTGAACGTCGGCGCCGAGATCCGCGAGCCGCGGCGCGGGGAGGCCCTGCACCAGCCGCTCGAACAGCTCGGTCTCCTGCCAGGCCTCGTGCCACTGCAGCAGGGTCTGGAGCGTCACGAGCTTGCGGGCGAACCGCCGGTCCTCCTGCCCCAGCCAGATCAGATCGGCGAGGACCCGCTTGATCTCGAGGTGCTCGGCGAACAGCTCCGCACGAACCTCCGGCGCGATCAGCGGATCGGCTGCGGGGTAGAGCAGCTCCTGCTCGACGGCGAGGTGGAGCGACAGCCGATCGGCGAGCTCGCACAGGATGCTGGTGCGCGCCTGCGGCGTGGTCGCCGCCGAGACCTCCACGACCAGCGCGTCGATCTCGTCATGCTGCATGGTGAGGAGCTCGATGGCGCTGAGGGTCGGCATGTGACGAACGAGCTGCAGCACGCATGCCAGGGGCGGTATGGTCCCGACATGCAGACGGCAGCGACGGCGAGCGTCCCGGTGAGGTGGTGGTGCGTGGTCGCGGTTGCCACGCTGGTCGTGGGTGTCGGAGGGACGTCAGGTGTCGAGGTCCTGGCACCGCGCGAGCTGTCGGCGGCGGTGACCCCGGGTGGGTTCGCCCTCATGGAGGGGACACCCAACGATCGTCACGTGATCGCGATCGACCGCGATGGCCAGCCGACGTACCGGCGCGCTGTGCCAGTGATCGCGCCGCAGGCGAGGATGGTCGGCACGCAGGGCGGTGTGGCCGTCGGCTGGCTCGATCGCGCCAAGATCGAGCTCGCCCTCGTCACGGAGGACGGCGAGCTCGGGGAGCCCTCGCGCTGGGGCAAAAGGTCCAGGGGCTCTGCGAGGGCACCGCGAGCAACGCGCACCAGTTCGCGATCGGCAGCGGGACGACTCCGCGTGGGTCGTATTCGGGCCGCTGCAGCAGGCCGCGGTCTCGGTTCCCCTCCCACCGGCCGAGCTCGCGACCACGAAGACCACGTGGTGCGGCGTGGCCTCGGCGGGCAAGAAGATCGCGCTCCTCACGCGCGACAACAAGCGCCGGATGATGATGTACCTCTGCGATCGCAAGGGATGCGCCGGCCTCCCGACCCGCATCCCGATCCATCCGAAGCAGGAGTACGCCGGGATGACCTGTACGAGCGACGCATGCCTGGTGGCGTTCCGCGACGCGCAGGGTGCGCACCTCGGCTGGATCACGATCCAGGGCAAGATCGCGTGGTCCCGGCCCCTGGCAGACGCCACACCCGACACGACGTTCTCGCTGGTCGCAGCCGGCGAGCACGCGTTCGCCATACAGCTCCGAGCCGCCGGTCCTCGCATGGGCGAGCGATCGCCTGCTGGTCGCGCACCGCCACGGCGAGAACGTCGCGGCCGAGGTCGTGCCGCTACCTCGTTGATCGCAGACCTGGCGACTCCAGTAGCCGTCGAACTGGCCGAATCTATTGATGGGGGTTGGTGCGCGGCGCGCGCTACCAAGGGGCATGCGCACCCTGCCGACCGTCCTCGCCCTCGCGCTCGCATCGCTCGCTGCGTGTAGCGACGAGGGTTCGCCGGCGGACACCGTGGCGTTCGATCTCGAGGGACCGCTCGCGGGAACCACGTACTGGGAGCTGCCGTTCCCCTCGGATCTGCGCCTGACGGCCGAGGGTCACCCCGATCTCGCTGGCTTCCCGAACCGCCGCAACCTGCCCGTGCTCACCGATCTGTTGTCGGTGGCGAGCGAGCGCGCGGGATTCCCGGTGATGCCGATCGCCTGGTTCAAGTTCACCGCCACGCCGCCGACGCGCGCGCTCGATCAGGTGATCCCAGCCGTCGCCAGTGCGGACGCGCTGCTGCTCGACATCGATCCAGACTCCGACGAGCGCGGTGCGCTGCACGCGATGGTCGCGCAGACGCTGCCCGAGGATGACTTCACCGGCACCGGCCTCGTCGCGCTCGCGCCGCGCCCGGGGACGGTGCTCCGCCCGCACACGCGCTACGCGTTCGTGCTCAAGAAGACGTTCGCACCAGGCACCGAGGTGCCACCCGCCTTCGCTGCACTCGCCGCGGGCAAGACGCCCTCGGGTGCGCGTGGTGCCGCCGCGCACACGCTGTACGCACCGCTGTGGGACGCACTCACCGAGACCGGCATCGCCACCGAGGACGTGCTCGTGGCCACGGTGTTCACCACCGGCGACGAGGTCGCCGTGCTCCGCGAGCGCTCCGAGGCGGTGCGGGCCTCCGCGAATGCCACGATCGCGAACATCCGCGTCGATCCGGTGGATGGCGCCGCACACGATGGGTTCTGCGAGCTGATCGCCGACGTCACGTATCCGCAGTACCAGGTGGGCACACCGCCGTTCGGCAGCGAAGGCCGGTTTCGTCTCGACGCCGCGGGCGCTCCGATCGCGCAGGGCACGATGACCGTGCCGCTGACGATCACGATCCCCACCGGGACGATGCCGGCCGCTGGCTGGCCGCTGTGGCAGTTCTTCCACGGCTCCGGTGGCGCCTCGTTCGACATCGTCGATGATGGACCGAGCCACACCACCGAGGACATCCCGGATGTCGGCAAGGGCCCGGGGTACGTCGTCGCCAAGCGTGGGATCGCGGCCGCATCGAGCGCGCTCCCCGTCAACCCGGAGCGGCTCGCCGGCGCGAGCAGCTACGCGTACCTCAACATCAACAACCTCTCGGCGTTCCCGTACACGTTCCAGCAGGGCGTGTTCGAGCAGCGCTTGCTCCTCGATGCATTGATCGAGCTCCAGATCCCGGCCTCGGTGCTCGCAACGTGCGGCGGCGTCAACCTTCCGAATGGCGCCACCGCTCACCACTTCGATGCCACGAAGCTGATGGCCGGCGGTCATTCGATGGGCGGCATGTACACGAACATGATCGGCGCCGTCGAGCCGCGGTTCGGCGCGCTCACGCCGTTCGGCGCGGGTGGGTTCTGGAACATGATGATCCTCGACACCGAGATCGTGGCCTCGGGCCGCAGCCTCCTCGCGGGCGTGTTCGGCGTCGAGGGCGACACCCTCTCGTTCGTGCACCCGACCCTCGCGATGCTCGGCCTCGGCTGGGAGATCTCCGAGCCCGGGCCTTCGATGGCGAAGCTCGCGCGGCGGCCACCGCCCGGCTTCACGGTGCGGCACGTCTATCAACCGATCGGTCTCGACGACAAGTACTTCCCGAACCCGGTGTTCGATGCGGCCGCACTCGCCTACGGCAACCAGCAGACCGGCGAGCAGGTGTGGCCCGGCACGCAGCAGGCGCTCGCCACCGATCACCTCGATGGCATGCTGAGCTATCCCGTGAAGGGCAACCGCAACGGCACCACGAACGTCGTCGTCCAGTACCACGACGATGGGATCGTCGACGCGCACCAGATCCACCGGCAGCTCACCGAGGTGAAGTACCAGTACGGCTGCTTCCTCGCGACCTACCTGCGCGATGGCGTGCCGACGGTGTTCGCACCGGCAGCGCTCGACGCACCGTGCCCCTGAGCCGCGCCCGGCGGCGTCAGCCGTACGTGTTGATGTGCGAGCCCTCGCCGTGGGGCCCGGCGGGTGGCGGCGTGGCGTTCTCGATCAGCTGCACCGCAGCTTCGCCTTCTGCCTTCGCCGCGTTCTGCGCGAGCTTCTCGACGCGCACCGCGTACGCCTGACCAACGCCTTCGGCACCGGAGACATCCATGTGGAGTGGATCGACCGGATCCGTCGCAGATCAAGAGGCGTCAGCGGCCGCTGAACTTCGGCTCGCGGCGCTGCACGAACGCGGCCATCGCCTCGCCGAGATCCTGTGAGGGCAGGTGGGCGGCGTTCCACATCGCCACGGTCTGGAGGCTCTCGGCGGCGCTCCGCTCCGAGCGCATGTTGAGCACCTGCTTGATGCCCTGCACCGTCAGTGGCGGGTTCGCGGCGATCTGCGCGGCCATCACCTGCGCCGCGGTCCACAGCTCCGCCGGCGTGGCGTGTACATCGCTGACGAGACCGAGGCGCAGCGCGCGTGCCGCATCGATGTCTGCACCGGTGAACGCGAGCTCGCGCGTGGCGCCCTCGCCGATGATCGCGGGGAGCCGGGCGAGCGTGCCGACGTCGGCGACCATCGCGAGCCGCACCTCGCGCACGCTGAACTTCGCGTCGGCGGAGCAGATCCGGATGTCGCACGCGCTCGCGAGATCGACGCCGCCGCCGATGCACCAGCCATGGATCGCAGCGATCACGGGCTTGGTGCATGCGGCCACGCTCGAGATCGCGCGCTGCAGCCGCTGGATCATCGCGTACAGCTTGGCGCGCTCGCGCGCCCCGGCCGCTGGCCCCACCACCTGCGCGAGCTCGGGGCCCATCGCCGCGAGATCGAGGCCATGACTGAAGCCCTCGCCTTCGCCGCGCAGGACGATGACGCGGACGTCCTCGGAGGCATCGAGCGCAGCGAACAGCGCCGGCATCTCGTTCCAGAACGCGGGCCCCATTCGGCTCGCCTTGCCCTGCGCGCGGAGGGCGACGACGGCGACGTGATCGGTGACGGTGACGGTGGCCCAGGTCAACTCGGGGAGCATGGGCGCGATGGTACATGGGCCGCGCGACCCGGCCAGCTCGGTTGCCAGCGTCGGGACACCCGAGCGGAACCCACCGAGATCCCTCGGTTCGGCGTGGTCCACGAAGTGCACCAGGGACAGACCAGCCCATCCGCGCAGCACCGTCGGAGTACCCCATGCCGAAGTACCAGCCCGCCACCGACTACGTCGACGAAGCCGCGACCGAGATCGACCACGCTCCTCACTGGTCGCTCCATCGCGCCTCGCTCCAGCGGATGCGTGCCGAGGTACCGAGCCGGGTGTCTCCGCCGCCCGTGCCCGTCCGCATGCCGCCCGCGCTGCAGGTGTCGAGCGTGCGCCGCGCCCCGCTGCCGCCACCCGCGCGCCCGTTCTACTCGTACGCCGAGACCGCCGCCGCGCAGCACCTCGACACCGAGCGGGTGGCGCCGTTGCCGATGTCCTCGTTGCGGCCGACGTGGCTCGAGTGGCTCGCCACCTCGTGGACCCGGTTCGCCGCGCCGGCGTGTGGCGCGATCGCCGGCCTCATCCTCGTGGTCGGGTATCTCGCGTATTCGAGCCAACGCGGTGCCGGGATCGCGACCGCTGCCGCGCCCGCCGGACCGATCGTGATGCCCGCCGAGATCGCGATGATGGCACCTGCGCCGAGCGAGGACGCCGCCGAGGCGATCGCCGAGACGCCGGTCGAGGTCCCCGCGCGCGAGCCCACCGTGTCTCCGATCTCGCCGGTCGCCAAGGTGATCGCGCAGACCAGGCGCGGCGGCGGAAAGCGCGTCGCCTCGATCAAGCGTCCGAGCTCGAGCTCGAGCAAGCGCCGCCCGATCCGGCTCAACGATTCGACGCCACTCGGCGACCTGCGCCCGAGCCGCTCGCGCTGACAGCTATGCGTTGAGGTCGCGCATGCGAGGACCCAACGAGCAGCCAGCGGAGTTCAAACGTAGCCCCTGACGTTCAAACCAAGGAAGCTAGGAACCAAGGTCGGAGGATCTTCAAGTGGCCTGGCCCCGGGTCAGGTGGCGAGGGCTCGTCGAGAGGTTGGGAAGCCGCAGAGAGCGCAGAGAGCGCAGAGGAGAGGGTTCCAGTCACACGTCGCGAACCCTATCCGAGATCAAGGTCTCCGCTCGGTGAACTCAGGGGCTCTGTGGCTTTCGATCACGCTGATGTCCACCGAATCGGGGCCCAGCTCAAAGCGTCCGCTGCCTTGCTTCCCTCGAACGAGAAGCACCAGGCGTGCGGTTCATGCGTGTCCGAAATGAAATGAGCCGCCAGGTTGCCCTGACGGCTCACTCAGCTAGACGTTCGACCTAGATGGGGCGGACGTTCTCGGCGCGCGGACCCTTGGGGCCGCTGCCCTCCTCGTAAGCCACCTTCTGGCCCTCGCGGAGCTCCTCGAAGCGGACACCCTGGACCGCCGACATGTGGAAGAACAGGTCGGTGCCCGAGCCGTTCGAGATGAAACCAAAACCCTTATCCGTCAAACGCTTGATCGTACCTTCAGACATCATGAACCTCTGTGCGTAGAAACCGCGGAGGGGATGGGATCGACACAGCGTCGAAATCCACGTAGTCACCCCGACCTTGGTCGTGCCGAATTTGTGCCCTTGATTCGGCCGTGCGTCGAGCAGAATCGGTGAGAAATCAGCCCTTCTTGGCGGGTTTCTCGCCAGAACCGCCCGGAGAGGGCTTGGAGGGCTTCTCTGGGAGGAATGCGACCACGGCGTTCGGGACCAGCGCCCACAGCACGGCCGGCCAGATCGGGGCCTTGAGGATGTTGATGAGGAGCAAGGCCGCCACCAGGCCGAGCATCGCCACCCTGCCCTGCGCGTACTTCTTCCGCTTCACGGCGGGCAGGAACAACAGCAGCAAGTCGAACGGCATCAGCGCCAGACAGGTCTCGTTCCAGCGCACGTAGGGCAGCGGGCTGATGATCGCCAGGCCCCACAGCACCAGGCCGAGGAACACCGCCGGGCCGACCGCGACGGCCATGCCCGTGCGCTGGAACCGGCCCCACAGCCGCGTGGCCCACGCGGGCGCCGTGAGCACGAGGATGAGCAGGCAGAACAGGATCCGGCCGGTGGGAGAGCTCTCGAGCTCGGCCTTGTGCAGCTCGAGATCGGCGCGCTCGGCGCTGGTGAGGTTCGGGTTCAGGAGGCGCCGCTCGATCTCCTTGAGGGCCGGCGGTCCCTTGCGCTCGTAGATCGTGATCGGCTCGATGTGCCACAGCGCGATCGCCGCCTCGCGCAGGTAGTCGGGCAGGAACATCCGCTCGTAGTAGCTGGGCACTCGATCGGTCACGCGCCCCATCGCGAGATCCGTGATCAGCGAGAACAGGCGCATCCCGTAGAAGCCCTCGCGTGCGAGATCACGGTAGGTCTTGCCGTCGGTCTCGACGACCATCTTCGAGAGCGAGTGGTCGGTGGCGTCGTCGAGGATGTCGCGCACCCGCGTGGTGCAGTTGTCCCAGAAGTGATCGTAGGAGTAGTACTTGTGCTCGTCGAGGATGTCGTACTCGAGCTTGTCGATGATCTGCTTCTTCTGCGCCTGGTTCAGCGGCAGCGGTTGCACCCAGATCGTGCGATCGGCGTACTGATAGATCCCGAGCATCTCGCGCGGGTTCATCTTCCCGACCCAGAAGCTGCCGTTGCCGCGGAAGAACCCCCACGCCATCTGCAACGGATGGCGGAAGTCGCCGATGCCGTAGTTGTAGCAAGCGTCCTCGCGCGGATCCGCGTAGCGCACGCACAGTGCGATGTGACCGTGGCGCTCCCACGCGAGCGAACCCACGCCCATCGTGACCAGCTCGACCACCGGCTTGTCGTCGTACAGCTTCGCGATCTCGGGCGGCAGCTGCCGGCGAACACCCTGGGCCGACGCACCTGCCGTGAGCCCCAGGAGGAGGAAGCACGTCAGCACCACGATTCGACGAGTCACCCTCTGGAGTGTGTTGTGGGGCCCAGGTTTGCGCAAGGGGGAGACCTTCGCGCTACAACGCCGCCGTGACGTTCCAGCTCCGTGCGACGGCGACTGGCTCCCGTGCGCGCCGCGGGACCCTGACCACACTCCACTCGGTGGTCGAGACCCCAGTGTTCATGCCGGTCGGCACCCGCGGTGCCGTGCGCACCCAGACGCTCGGCCAGCTCGAGCAGCTGGGGCCGGAGCTGATCCTCGCGAACACCTATCACCTGATGGTGCGCCCCGGCGCGGACGTGTTCGAGCGGTTCGGCGGCCTGCACCCGTGGATGGGATGGAAGCGCGGCATCCTGACCGACTCCGGCGGCTTCCAGGTGTTCTCGCTCGCGAAGGGCCGCACGCTCACCGAGGAGGGCGCCGCGTTCCGCCCGTTGAGCAGCGGCGGCGCGATCCTGCTCACGCCCGAACGCTCGATCCACATGCAGCGCGCGATCGGCTCCGACATCATGATGGTGCTCGATCAGTGCATCGACTCCACCAGCTCGGTCGCCGATGCGACGGCCGCGATGGAGCTGACGCACCGCTGGGCCAAGCGCTCGCTCGCCGCGCGAGGAGGATCGCGGCAGCAGCTGTTCGCGATCGTGCAGGGCGCGTGCTACCCGGAGCTCCGGCGGGAGAGCGCCGCCGTGCTCACCAACATCGCCGGGTTCGATGGCTATGCGATCGGTGGGCTCGCGGTGGGCGAGACCAAGGCCGAGCGCGAGGACATCTGCGAGCTCACGGCCCAGCTGCTCCCCACACACAAGCCGCGCTACCTGATGGGCGTGGGTACGCCGCTCGATCTCCTCGAGGCGGTGCACCGCGGCGTGGACATGTTCGATTGCATCTTGCCCACGGCGTGGGCGCAGCACGGCAAGGCGTTCACCTCGCACGGCCGGATCGATCTGCGACGCGGCGTGCACAAGCTCGCGGAACAGCCGCTCGACGCCACCTGCGACTGCGACGCGTGCAGGCTGTACACGCGCTCGTACCTGCATCACCTCGTGAAGTGCGAGGAGCCGCTCGGCTGGCAGCTGCTCTCGTTCCACAACCTGCGGTTCTACTTGCGCCTGATGGCGACGATCCGCCAGGAGATCGAGCGCGACACGTTCGCGCAGTTCTACGCGGCGCAGCGCAGCGTGCTCGCTCTCGACGATCAAGACAATCCACCGCTGCGCCAGCCACGGACGAAGCCCACACGGCCGACGGACCGCGGCGCGTTCCGCGTGCACACCTCGACCCAGGGCTTCGCGAGCATCCAGCACGTGCGCTCGGGCGAGATCATGCACTCGGTCAATCACCCCGATGCCGAGGCGGAGCGCGTGTACGTGGCGCAGTCCGCGCTGATCAAGCAGGCGCTCGCGGGCGCGCGGCCGCTCGTGGTGTGGGACGTGGGCCTGGGGGCGGCGCACAACGCGATGGCGCTGATCCGCGCGCTCGATGCCGCGCCCACGCACGCACCGATCGAGCTCGTCAGCTTCGAGCACGATCTCGATGCGCTCCGGCTCGCGCTCGAGCACACCGGTCCGTTCGCGCACCTGCGCCACCCCGCGCCGAACATCCTCGCGCACCGCGGCCGGTTCGAGCGCGAGCGGCTGAGCTGGACGCTCGTGGAGGGGGATTTCCTCGCGCGCCATGCGACGGCGCCGCGGCCCGATGTGATCTTCTACGATCCGTTCTCGTCGAAGGTCGACAGCGCGCTGTGGTCACTCGCGACGTTCCGCGCGCTGCGGGCACAGCTCACCGGCCCGGTAGAGCTGTTCACGTACACGGCCTCGACGGCGAACCGCTCGGCGCTCCTCGCCGCGGGGTTTCACGTCGCGCGTGGCGTGCCCTCCGGTCCCAAGGAGGAGACGACGATCGCGCTGGTCCCCGGCGGCGGCACGGAGCTCGCCGGGCACGCGCTCCTGGGTGCAGAGTGGCTCGCACGGCGCGCTCGTTCCACGGCGCCGTTCGGTGCGGACGTTCCGGTCGAGCTCCGCGCCGAGCTCGAGCGCGTGATCGCCACGCACGCGCAGTTTCACGTCGGCGCCCCGGCCCTGTTGCCGTCCTGACACGAAGGAGCAATACGGTTGCCGCTGAATGAGATGGTCAGCGGTTGCAGTCGTCGTGGTTGCGCTGGGTTGGGGCTGCAAGAAGTCATCGGAGGCGCCGGCCCCACCGGCGACCACCGAGCGACCGACCCCAAACAAGGCAGCCGTGGAGATCTCGATCCTCTACGGGAGCGAGAAGAAGAGCTGGCTCGAGGAGCAGATCACGGCCTTCAACGCCGCCAATCCGACGATCCACGTCACCGGCAAGCCAACGGGCTCGGGCGAGGCGATGACCTCGATCCTCGATGGCACCGAGAAGCCGGTGATCTTCAGCCCCGCCTCCGGTGCCTACGTGACGCTGCTCAACCAGCGCTGGCAGACCCGCGACAACCACACCAAGCCCCTCGCCCCCACGGGCGAGCCGCTGGTGCTCTCGCCGATCGTGATCGCGATGTGGAAGCCGATGGCGGAGGCGCTCGGCTGGCCGGCCAAGCCCCTCGGCTGGGCGGACATCCTCAAGGTCGGCGCCGATCCGAAGGGCTGGAGCGCGTACGGCCGGCCCGAGTGGGGCGAGCTCAAGCTCGGTCACACGCACCCCGAGTACTCGAACTCCGGGCTGCTCTCCGTGCTCGCGATCGCGTATGCCGGCGCGCAGAGCACGCGCGGGCTCACGGCCGCGGATCTGCCGAAGGTCGAGAGCTACATGGCGCAGGTCGAGGACTCGATCGTCCACTACGGCAAGTCCACCGGCTTCTTCGCCGACAAGATGGTCGAGCGCGGCACCAGCTACCTGTCGGCGGCGGTGCTCTACGAGAACCTGGTCATCGAGTCGTATGCGAAGTCACCCTCGCCGCCGCTCGTCGCGATCTACCCGGTCGAGGGCACGTTCTGGTCCGATCACCCCTACAGCGTGCTCGACGCGGACTGGGTCACCACGCCGCAGCGCGAGGCCTCGGCGAAGTTCCTCGCCTTCCTCAAGGCCAAGCCGCAGCAGGAGCGCGCCCTCGCGCTCGGCTTCCGCCCCGTCGATCCCTCGATCAAGATCGGTGCGCCGATCGACGCTGCGCACGGCGTGGATGCCCAGCAGCCGCAGACCCTGCTCGAGGTGCCCGACGGCGCGACCCTCGATGCGCTGCTCGTGAGCTGGCGCAAGACCAAGAAGCCGGCCGACGTGATCGTGGTGTTCGACAAGTCTGGCAGCATGAAGGGCGAGCCCCTCGACGAGGCCAAGCGGGGTGCGAAGGCGTTCCTCCACACCCTCGACGCGCGCGACCAGGTCTCGCTGCTGTTCTTCGACAACAACATCTACCCGGCGTTCGGCCCGGTCGAGGTCGGGAAGTCGATGGCCGAGCTCGAGTCCCGGATCGATGGCGTCTCCGCCGGCGGCGAGACCGCGATGCTCTCGGCCACCGCGAAGGCGTATGACCTGCTCAGTTCGCGGGGAAAGGCCTCGGCTCACAGGATCCGCGCTGCGGTTGTCATGACCGACGGTGCGGACAACAAGTCGACGGTGACACTCGACGAGTTGACCAAGAAGATCAGCGGAGAGAGCCGCACCGCGACGATCTTCACCATCGCATACGGTGCACAATCGAGCCGCGACGTGATGAAGCAGCTCGCCACGGCCGGCGCCGGCTCGTTCTCGGAAGGGAACGTGGACTCGATCATCCAGATCTACCGGGACCTGGCCTCGTTCTTCTGATGTCGAAGCGATCAGGCGTCGGCAAGGTGATGGGGCGAGCAGCTGCGGGCCCGCTGAACCTGTCCATCCTCGGAGGCGCAGTGCTCGGCGCGTTCGCCCTCGCGAGCTGGCCGATCGCCGCGATCGGAGGTGTCGCCTATGCCGCGCTCGTGGCCTCCGACGTCTCGAGCCTGGAGTTCCGCAAGCGGGTGCTGTTTGGCCGTGCGGCGCCGGCACGCTTGCCGAAGCCAGAGACGCTCGAGGATCCGGCGGTGAAGCAGGTCGTCCTCGCGATCCTCGCGGCTCGGGTGGAGATCGACGCGGTGGTCAAGGCCACGCCGGAGCGGGTGCAGCGCAACGTGCGCTCGGCGATCGCATCGCTCGACGAGCTCGAGAGTCACGGCGCCGCGCTCGCCGTGCGCGCCGAGGGGCTCGCGCGCTATCTCCGCAGCGTCGATGTGACGGCGGTGACGGCCGAGGTGGCGCAGCACACCAAGCGGGCGCGCGCGGCCACCGATCCCGGCGTGAAGAAGGACTACGAGCTCGCGGCGAATGCCGGCGAGGAGCGCCGCAAGGCGATCGCGGACATCACGGTCGCGCAGGAGCGGACGATCGCGAACCTCGAGAAGATCGCGTCAACGTTCAAGTCGATCCCCTCGAAGCTGGTACGGCTGCGTGCGCTCGATGACCAGGCCTCAGACACGTTGACCGGTGACGTCGGCGCGGAGCTCGAGCGCATGAACGTCGATCTGCGCTCGTTCGAGCAAACCCTCGAGTCCATCGTGGAGGTGAACCCATGAAACCAAAGATCGCGATCGTGATCGGCTTCCTCGTCGCCGTGGGCGTCATCCTGTTCATCGCCGTCGGCAAGAAGGGTGACGGCAAGGGCGATGGGAACGGCGACAAGCCCACGCCCGGCTCCGGTGGGAGCGGCTCGGCCGCCGGCCCGGCTTCCGCCGACGTGGTGGAGCTGCCGTTCGAATACTCCACCGAGAAGCGCGAGTGGCTCGAGGCCGCGGTCGCGCAGTTCCACACCGCGAACCCCGCGATCCACGTCAAGCTGATCGGCAAGGGCTCGCTCGATTCCGCCGCGGCGATCCTCGATGGCACCGACAAGCCGGTGCTGTGGAGCCCTGCGGACTCCCTCGTCGCGAACCTCCTCGCCTCGGACTGGCAGACCAAGACCTCGAGCGAGCTGTTCCCGATCAGCGGCGAGGATGGGCCACAGCCGCTGCTGCTCACGCCGCTCGTGTTCGCCGTCTGGGAGGACCGCGCGAAGGTCCTGCTCGATGCCTCCGGTGGGCAGCTGTCGTGGAAGACGATCCACAAGGCCGTGTCGTCGCCGAAGGGCTGGCCGGCGATCGGTGGCAAGCCGGGCTGGGGCTTCGTCAAGCTCGGGCACACCGATCCCACCAGGTCGAACTCGGGGCTCCAGGCGATCGTGCTGATGGCGATGGAGTTCTTCAACACCACCACGGATCTGACGATCGAGCAGATGCTCGATCCGAAGTTCCAGGACTTCGTGAAGGAGATCGAGGCGGGCGTTCCCCACTTCGAGACCTCGACCGGCACGTTCATGACCGAGATGATCCGGTTCGGACCGTCGAAGTACGACATCGCGCTGGTCTACGAGAGCCTCGCGGTGTCCCAGCTCGAGAATGCACAGGGGCGCTGGGGCAGCCTCCACATCTATTACCCACCGACGACGATCTGGAGCGATCACCCCGTGGTGATGCTGAAGGCGCCGTGGGTCACCCCGGCGCAGCACGCGGCCGGCGAGAAGCTGATCTCGTTCCTGCGCAGCGTGCCGGTGCAGTCCACCGCGCTGCGTTTCGGGTTCCGCCCGGCGGATCCGAGCGTGCCGATGAAGACCAACGAAGGGAACAACCCCTTCATCAAGATGTCGCAGTACGGCCTCTCGCTGGAGCTGCCGCCAGCAACTCGCCCGCCCGAGGGTCCGGTGCTGCGCAACCTGATGATGATGTGGTCGCGCGTCGTCAAGCCGAAGTGAGCAGCGCCGCCCCCCCGGTGGTGGTCGGGCGGTCTCTCCTTTTTTGGTTGTGTTTGTGCCGGGTTTTTGGGGGGTTTTTTCCTTTTTTTTCCTCTCCCTCTCTTTCCTCCTCTCGCGCGGGGCGGGGGGTCCCGCCTTTCGGGGGCGTTGCTTTGCCCGGTGTGGGGGGGGGTGTCGGCCCCGGGGTGCCCGCCCCCCCCCCCCCCTCCCCGTCTCTGCCTGCGCCAGGCCGGGCGGGCCCCGCCGCGCCCCCGCCGGCGGCCCCCCGCCGGCCCCGCCCGGCGGGGGCCCGCGCGCCGCCGGCCCGGGCCCCCCCCCCGGCCCGGCGCGGTCGCGCCCCCCCGCCGGGGGGGGGGGGGGGGGCCCCCCCCCCCGGGGGGGGGGGGGCCCCCCCCCCCCCCGCCCCGGGGCCCCGCGCCCCCCCCCCCCCCCCCCCCCCCCCCCCCCCCCCCCCCCCCCCCCCCCCCCCCCCCCCCCCCCCCCCCCCCCCCCCGCCCCCCCCCCCCCCCCCCCCCCCGACGTCAGGGGAGGCCGCGGAGAGAGACCAGCGCCGCATCCCAGCTGCCGCCGTTCTCGGTGACGCTCGGGGCGAGCGTGGTCGGTGCGGTCACCACGCGGTACCACTCGGCCTGCCCGACGCTGCTCGCCACCTTGGTCATCGCCGTCCACGGCCCATCGCTGGGCATGCCCCACGTGCTCGCCCCGAACGCGCCGACGCCGAACAGCACCAGCTCGGGGGCGCTGGTGGTGGTGACCGCGCTGACGCTGGCGGGGCTGCTGACGTTCGTCCCGATCCTGGAGGCGTCGAGCAGGTTGGTGGAGGCGAGGTTGGCCCACTCGCTGACCGCGATCGTGAGCTGCCCGGTGTTCCCCACCAGCGAGATCGTGACGGTCGAGCTCGAGCCGTTCGTCACGCCGAACCAGATCTCGATGTTCGCTTCGGTCGTCGACCTCGCGGCGACCGTCCAGGTCACACCACCACCCGAGACGCTGTCGAGTGGGGCCTGCGGGCCGCCGCCGATCATCACGAGCACGTGGCCAGCGCCCGGGGTCGCCGGCAGCGTCACCGAGACTTGATTCGTGGCGGTCGCGAACGAGACCGCTTGCTGCACCAGTAGCGGCAGCGCGGGCGCGGCATCGATCGCCGCATCGGTCGGCGCGTCGATCGATGCATCGGGCCGGGCATCGATCGCCGCATCGACCTTGAGGACGTCCGGGCCGCCGCCATCGATCGCGCGTAGCTCGCAGGTCAGCGTGGCCGGCGAACACACGAGGCCGTCCGGGCACGCACCGCTCGGCGCGCACGCCGCCCCGGACGGCGGCCTGGGCGCATAGCACCCCGCGACCGCAAGCATCAGCACCAGCGCCCCGTGCACGGGTCCCATGATCGGGAACTGCACGCGGCGAGACAAGGCCAAATCGACCGAGTCGTTGTGCAAGGACTGCGCAGGGGACGGTTTCAACTTGAGCAACTTCGCCCGGACACCGGACGGGGCAGCGTTCTGGCTGGTTCAACGAAGTCGCGGGGTTTCAGAACGCAAGTTGCTCAAGTTGAAACCGTCCCCTCACCGCCCCACCACGCGTGATAGGCCCGGAGCGCACGGTCGATGCCCGCGAGGCCGCCGAAGGCCCGCGTCTGCGACGCATAGCAGGCGATCGCCGCGAGCTTGGTCGCCTCGTGACGTCCGAGCGGCGTGACGCTCGTTACCCAGGTGGCGTCGCGCAGGCGCGGATCGAGGAAGGTCTCCACGGCGGGGCCGCGGATCGCTGCGCCGATGGTCTTGAGGATCACGCCGAGCCGGCGCGCGCGGAGCAAGGGGGAGCGCCGGTGGGGCCACAGGTGCGTGCGCGCGACGAAGTGGCGTCTGCGCATCGCGCCCGAGAGGGCGTAGAAGTCCTCGTAGAACCGGAGGCGAGCGAGCCAGCCGTGGGCGAGGGCCCAGTCGGTGGCCGCGATCAGGGTCTCGACGTGATCGATGTGGTTGCCGATGCCGAGCGGCACGAAGATCTGTGCTGGATCGAGGTCCGCGAGCGGCTCGAGAGCGCGCGTCACCGCGGACAGGGTCGTGAACCCGCTGCGGTCGGGAGGCGTCGTGAAGAACGACCAGCCGGTGAGGTACGGGGGGCGGAACGCGCGCTCGATCTGACCGAGTCGACGGACCTCCGCGCCCACCGTGGCGCAGGCGGCATCGTCCTCGGCGCACCGTGCTGCATAGTCGGCGAACGCGCGCATGCTCGGGGCGAGGTCCGCGAGCGGCGGGCCGGTGGTGTAGACGCTCGCGATCACCACGCGCGTCCCGGCCGCGCACCACGATGCGATGGAGCCCCCGAGCGAGAGCACGGCGTCATCGAGATGGGGCGACACGACCAGGACGGGACCGGCCATCAGGTAAGGTATACGCGATGGCTCGCACCTTGCCCCTCGGCGTTCTCGCGCTCTCGATCCTCGGTGCCAGTGGGTGTCGGAAGTCGGAGCCCGCGCCCCCCGCAGCGATGCGGTTCCTGCCCGGAACCGCGGACACCGCCGTGCGAATCGACATGACCCGCGCGCGCACGTGGTCGGGCTTCGCGAAGGCCGCGCCGATCGCGTTTCGCAGCCTGCAGGTCGCGCTCGATGCGGTGAACAAGGCGTGCAGCCTCGATCTCCTCGCCGCCTCCAGCTCGATCGTCCTCGCGCGACGCGGGGTGGGCAACGCCGGCGACCTCACGCTCGTGATCGCGGGCCTGCCCGGCGATCAACTCCGCGCGTGCCCGGTGAAGCTCGGCACCACCGTGCCGCCGCTCGCGATCGTCCCCGATGGGGATCGGTTCGAGGTCAAGCTCGGGGGCAAAGGGTTCGCCTCCGGTGCGATCCTGGCGACCGGCGAGCTGGTGCTCGTCTCGCGCGCGGCGGCGAGCATCGACGCGGCCACCTGGCGCCAGGAGGTCACGAGCGGCGCGGGCGCAGTGCCGGCATGGTGGAGCGAGCTCGATCAGACGCAGGCGCTCGCCGTGCGGACGCAGAGCACGGATAACACCCTCACGGCGAGCGTGGAGCTCGGCGATCCGTTCGTGATCCGCGGCAAGGTGGTGGCGGCGAGCACCGAGATCGCGGCCACGGATCTCGGACGCGCGAAGGCGATCGTCGAGTTCCTCACCAAGGCGGAGGCAGGGACCGGGCGTCTCGAGCCACGCGAGGCGACGATCCACGGTGACTTCACGGCCACCGGCCCGCAGATCGATCGGCTGGTCGCAGCCGGGCTGGCGGCGATCGCCGGAGATGATGCGGTGGAGCAGCCTCCCGTCGAGCAGAACATGACTCCGATCGAGTGCACGGAGGTCAACGCTGCCGTGGCCAAGTACATGGCCACCAACCTCGACGCGATGGCTCCGAGTCAGCGGGCTGGCATGGAGCCGATGTTCGCCAAGCTGATCCCCGCGCTGCAGAAGGCGTACGTGGATAGCTGCACGACCGACAAGTGGCCCGCCAACGTGATCCATTGCCACGTCGACCACGCCGCACAGCTCCCGCGATTCGAGAAGTGCCGCCTGCTGCTGCCCGAGGAGCCTCGCAAGCGGTTCGACGATCAGGTGCGCGCGGCGCTCAGCTCTGCGAAGTGAGCGCGCGGACGATCTCGGCACCGGTCGCGTTGTCGCCCGGCCGCTCGGAGACGTGGTGCCAGAGCACGGTGCCGTCGCGGCCGATCACGAGCACGCCACCCTGCTGCCACGGATCGCCCTGTGTGCGGCCCTGACGCCCGCCGCGCATGAACGCGCGGATCGTCCCGCCGAGCGCGCGGGGATCGAACGTCTTGGTGATGCCGCGCTTGAGCTCCGCGGCCTTGAATGTGGCCAGCGACGGATCGGTGTAGATCGGCCCGGTCCACCGCGTCTCGTCGCGAAAGCCGTCGATGAAGCTCGGCGTCCCGTTGCCGATCACGTGGAGCTCCGCGCCGGCGGCATGCAGCTTGTCGAGATCGCGGTGCAACTGCACCACATGCTCACGGCAGTGGATTCAACCGAAGTGCCGGACGAACACGAGCACGGCGATCTGATCGCGCCACAGCGTGCCGAGCACGACCGGCAGGCCCGCCGCATCGAGCACCGTCATCGCCGCGAGATCGTCAGCGCGCGTCAGCATCGAGCCGATGATACGCGAGATCGGAGTCGTGATCGTGGTCGCGAGCCGCGCCCCGGTCGCGAGCGAGATCGGTGCTCCCGCTCAGCCGTAACGATCGGCGCTCCGCGCGCGCGCCTTGGCCGCCTCGATCTCGCGATTGCGCGCGGGCGCGGTGGTCTCCAGGGTGTCGACCAGCTCGCGGGTGGCCTTGGCGATCGCAGCGACCGCCGCATCGAACGCCGGCAGGTTCTTCTCGCTCGGCTTGCGGGTGCCGCTGATCTTCCGCACGTACTGGAGCGCGGCGGCGACGACCTCCTCGTCGGTCGCGGGCGGCTCGAAGTTGAACAGTGGTCGGATGTTCCGGCACATGCCGGCACGATACCTTGTCGACGGCCCGTTCTGCGAAACCCGCAGGGGGTGTCGCTGCTGCGCCACACCCACCGACGAGGGATCACGGAGTTATCGCGGTGTCCTCGCGAAACCAGTGGAACACGGCTTGCTGTGTTCTAGAGCGATGCGCTTCGCTCTGCTCCTCACTGCCGCGCTGATGTTCGCGCCAGGTTGCGAGGTCGACTGCACGGACGGCGGCGAGCTCGAGGCCTCGCTGCGCGATGGTGAGCAAGCGGCCACGGTCGCGAACCAGCAGCACTACGACGCGGGCTACGCCCACGGCCGCTCCCTGACGCGCGCCGATGGCGAGCGCGAGGGCAGCGCGGAGGGCTACCAGCACGGCTATGCGAGCGCGTATGCGAACAGCTACGACGATGGCTACGCCGATGCGTACAGCGCTGGCGCGAACGCCGGTGCCGCAGATCCCGCCGCGTGTAGCGCCGGCAGCAGCGCGGGCTACGCCGATGGCGAGGCCGATGGCTACGCGGCCTCCGCGAGCGCGGGCCACGCCGATGGCTTCGACGCCGGCTACAGCGACGGCTATGCCGACGGCGGCGCGACCTGCTCGAGCGCGCGCATCGCCGCGCCGCCCCCGGCGAGCGAGGCGGATCCGGCCGAGATTCGCACCTGCTACGCGCGCGGCTACGATCACCTGCTCGATCCCACGGCACAGGCGCGCGGCCTCTCCGATGGCAAGCGCGACAACCCTGACTACCAGGCCGGCTACAAGGCGGCGTATCTCCCCGCCTACCTGCACGGCGAGCAGGTGGGCGCGGTCGACGGCTATGACGACGGCTACGACGATGGCTACAACGCCGGATACGACGAGGGCTACGCCGCGGTGTTCGACAGCTGCTACGACGGCAGCTACGGCACCGGCTTCGACAACGGGTACGACGAGGGCTACGGCCCGGGCTACGACGATGGCTACGGCGAAGGCTACTCGAGCGGGTACGGCGACGGCGCGGACTCCTGCACGTAGGTCAGGTACCGGATCACAGCGCGGTGCACTGTGCGGTCTGCCCCGACGCGAGCCGCGCGAAGTGGAACGAGGTCGCGCCCGCGGCATCGAACCACGCCCAGACCAGGTCGTGATTCTTGTGCTCGCGGAACGGATCGTCGCGCTCGCCCCATGACGCCTTCGCCGTGACATCGATCGGCGCCTCGATCACCGTGCCGGTCCCCGATACGCGCCCGAGCTTGTAGCTGCGAGTGCCGCTGGTCTCGGCCCAGCCCACGACGTATTGCTCGTCGGTCTCGCCATCGGGATGCCACGCCGAGACCGTGCTGTTCTGCTCGTTGCCCGGCGTGGTCGTGAGCCACACCACCGCGCCGGGCGTTCCGCTCGCGTTGATGCTCGCGAAGCCGATGTCCTGGTTCATGGTCGCCGTGCTGTACGAGGCCTGCCCCATCGTCGCGGCTGCCTGGTGCGAATTGAACACGAGCTTCCAGCCGCTCGCCGTGGGCGCCATGCCGCCGAGCTCGCCCGCCACGCTGCCGTTGCAGCCGCCATCCACGGCGATCACCTTGCGAGCGTTGTCGAGATAGACGCCGCCGATGCTGTCGGTGGCGAAGTTGCCACCGCTCGTCCCGGGATAGCAGTCGGTGACGCACGCGGTGAGGAACTTGTTCGCGCCGGGCTCGTAGCGGATCAGCTCGCTCATGCTGTGCGAGCACCCCCACGACCAGCCATTGGTGACGGTGCCACTCGCGGCATCGATCCACTTCAGCTGATCACCTTCGTGGCCGTTCGCGAAGCCCGACACACCGTGCACGTGGAAGTACGCGCCGTACTTGCCGCCGCCGTACTCGAGGCGGCTCTCGCCGATGTTGAAGTCTGTCGGTGCCGCGAGCGCATCGGGCAGCGCCGAGATCCGCGGGTTCGTGCCTCCCGGATCGAACCGGGTGACGTGCAGCTGCTTGGGCGTCACGGTCAGATCCCAGAGCAGCGCGCCGAAGTGACCATCCGGCTCCGCCGCGAGACCGCGCAGCTCGAAGGCGCCGAGATCGTAGGTCGCCACCAGCGCATCGTTCGCATCGAGCCGCGCCACGCGCGCGTTCGGCGTGGCCGTGCCCGTGGTGTAGCCGACCAGCGTGCCGCAGTCCGCGTACGGCACGGTGAACACCTGCGAGATCCGGAGCGAGCCATTACCCCAGATTCGCCAGTTCGAGTCGCCCGCCATGACTCCCGCCGGCGTGGTCACGCTGGTGACGGTGATCCGCTGGTCGAGGGGTGTTCCAGGCGGCGGGCCATCGATGGTGGGTCCCCCGTCGCCCGGGCCACCATCCCCGTTGGGAGGCGTGTCATCCCCGGTACCTGCACCGCCGCCACACGCCGCTGCCGCCAGGCCGAGGGCCAGGACTGCGTTCCTCATGCCCTCCATCCTACGAGCTTTCCGGGAAGCTTCGCTCATGGATTCACGTAGGATGGGCCTATGGAGCGCAGAGAACGAGACAAGCAGCAAGCCGACCACGCTCAGGAGCAGGCGCAGCAGCAGCAGCCGGATCGGCAGCGCGAGCGCGTGCCTGGCGCCCAGGACTTCGGTGACGTCGTGGTCCACCCGAACGGAAACGACGGTGCCACGGCATCTCAGCAGGCGTTTGGCGCGCAGGCGTACACCCAGGGAAACGACGTCCAGTTCGGCGCTGGCCAGCACGCACCCGGTCAGCAGGACGGAAAGCAGCTGCTCGCTCACGAGCTGTCGCACGTCGTCCAGCAGCAGAACGGCAAAGCACAGGAGTAAGCGTCACACCGTCGGGGCGAAATGCCCGATGGGGCATCGTGCCTCCATGAATCTCCGCGCAAGCGGCGAGAAGTGTTGAGCCCGCGCGGCATGTCGAATGCACGACTGCTGGGCCCATGAACCACTCGAAGTCGTTGCTCCGGAAGGTGCTGCTCCTCGGCACCCTGCTCTCCGCCTCCACCGTATTCGCCGACACGCCGGTCGTGAAGGGCGATGCGAAGGCCGGCGTGAAGGTCGACGCCAAGGTCGATGCGAAGGTCGACGCGAAGGCCGCCGCCGATGCGAAGGCTGCCGCTGACGCGAAGGCGAAGACCGCCGCCGATGCGAAGGCCGCCGCCGACGCGAAGGCGAAGACCGACGTGAAGGTCGATGCCAAGGTCGACGCCAAGGTCGATGTGAAGGCGGACCTCAAGGCCAAGGCCGATGCGAAGGCCGCCGCCGCCGCCGAGGCCAAGGCCAAGAAGGACGCCGAGCTCAAGGTGAAGGCCGATGCGAAGGCCGCGGCTGCCGCCGAGGCGAAGGCCAAGAAGGACGCCGCCGCCGCCGAGGCCAAGGCGAAGAAGGAAGCCGACCTGAAGCTCAAGGCCGAGCTCAAGCTGAAGAAGGAAGCCGATGCGAAGGCCGCGGCCGAGCTCAAGGTGAAGGCGGCCGCCGACGCGAAGGCGAAGAAGGACGCCGAGATCAAGGCGAAGGCCGATGCGAAGGCCAGCGCGAAGGTCGACGCCAAGGTCGATGCGAAGGTCGACGCCAAGGTCGATGCGAAGCCGGCCGTCGACGCGGCGAAGGCGGCGGCGGACGCGAAGCCCAAGGCCGACGTCAAGGTCAAGGCCGGCGCTGGCGTCGAAGTCGGCGGCGCGAAGAAGTAAGCGCTACGGCTTCGGGTGGGCGAGGAAGAAGGTCATGACCTCCTCGCCCCACACGAACGCGTTCGGTGCCTTGCACGGGATCGCGTACTGCGGCGCGTACGGATCCATCGTGCTGCCCGCGATGCAGTGACCACGCGCGGAGGCCCACGGGCCATCGTTCACGGTCTCGTAGGCGTGATCGAACGTCTCGATCACCTCACCGCCGGGACCGGTCCAGCGATCGTGCCTGTAGCTCGCGTCCTGCGCGAGGCCCACGGGCCCGGTCGCGCCGTAGCTCGCGATCGCACCATCACGGATCGTCTGCATCGACGAGTAGCCGACGGAGACATCGGTGCGCCCCATCAGGAACAGGATCGGGAGCTTGCGCGCCGGAGCGCGCCCTTGCGTGAAGCACGTCTGCTCGCCGAACCCCGCGCCATCTCCCGCGCCGGCCGGCGCCGCCGAGGCGAACAGGTCGCTGTGATCGCACAGCAGCCGCCAGGTCACGAACCCGCCGCGCGAGAAGCCAGTGACGTGGATCTTGTGCGCATCGACGCGGAACACGTCGCGCACCTGCCCGACGAGATCGATCAACGCCGCATCGTTCGCCGCGTGCCAGGTGGAGCCCGGGAGGCCGCCACCGTACGGCGGCCCGGTGGGGGCCACCGCGATGTAGCCGTGCTGCGCTCCGAGATCGCGCAGCTTCACGTGCGCATCCATCAGCAGGCCGGTGCCGGTATCGCCGTGGAGCTCGAGGATCAGGCCACAGCCGGGCGCCTCGCACGCCGCGGGGATCCGGACGTCCACCGAGAGCCCGCCACACGTGTACACGTGATCCCCGGGCGACACATCGGTCACACACCCGCTCGGCACCGGTGGCGCGGCATCGGGGCCGCTCGGCGCATCGCCGCTCGTCCCCACCGAGCCCTCGCAGCCGGCACCCAGCGCGAGCCCGAGAGCGAGGACGGAGACGAGCCGCATCCGTCCAGGGTACCGCGTTACCGCTCGGGGCGGCGGCCCGGACTCCACTCGACGATCTTGTCGGTCCGCGTCTCGAGGAACCGCGCGAGCCGGTGGTAGTCGCTTCCGGCCTTGATGAACCGCACCTCGGTCTTGAGCGTGGTCGGGTTGACCAGCTCCTTGAACGGTACGTACGAGAGCTCGAGCTGACCGACCACGGAGACCAGGTGGCCGTCGAGGTTCTCCTCGACGAGCGCCCGGTACGCGCCGATGCCGAGCTGGCTCCCGAGCATCACGTCGAACGCATGCGGCGGTGCGCAGCGTGACTCGTATCCGATCTGGAGGCCGGTGACCTTCTTCTTGCGCTTGGTGCGCTCGTCGTACCGGCGCGCCACCAGGATCGCGACCAGCTTGCCGAGATCCATGCGCGCGAGCGTGAGGTGCCCGTGCTCGTCGCGCGGGAGATCCTTGATCTGATCGTCCGGCAGCATCTCGGCCAGGCCCTCCGCGAGGACGACGGTGCCGTAGTGCTTGCCGCGCTTCTCGCGAGCGATGATCACGTCGACGATGTAGTCGACGAGCGCGGGCATCGACAGCTGCGGCTCGTCGGGCTTGCTGCCCTTCAGCACGAGATCGCCGACGATGTCCTCGACGGCGACCACCAGCGTGGCCTCCCCGGCGATCGCCACGCCGTACGACAGCCAGCCGGCCTTGCGCCCCATCGTCTCGACGATGAAGTAGCTGCCCGTCGACATCGCATCGGCGCGCAGGTTCTGGAGCTCCTTGGCCATCACATCGACGGCGGTGAAGAAGCCGAACGTGAAGTCGATCCCGCGATAGTCGTTGTCGATCGTCTTCGGCAGGTGGACGATCTGCACCCGGCGCGCCTCCTTGGGCAGCCGCTTCTGGTACTCGTACAGGAAGTTCGCGGTCTTCAGCGTGTCGTCGCCGCCGATCGAGATCAGCGCATCGATCTCGAGATCGATGAGCGCGTTGTAGACGTTGCGCAGCCGCTGCGTCTTCGTGAGGTCCTCGAGATCTGCCGGCTTCTCGATCCCCTTGCCAGGGTTTGCGCGCGCTGTGCCGATCACGATCCCGCGCGAGTTGCGCAGGCCGGAGAGATCCTTCTCCTCGAAGATCCGGTAGTGCTCGTCGGGGAGCAGCCGGTGCGTGACCGGGTGGTAGTCCTGCAGGTTCGAGTACCCGTGGAAGAACCCGATCACCTCGCGGTCATCCTCGAGGAACGACATCGATGCCGACGAGATCACGGCATTCGCCGCTGGCGCCGGGCCGCCCGAGAACACGAGCGCGACGCGCTTGATGTGATCGCCTTTACGGGACATCGAATCCTCCACGGAACAAAGTGGACGCGCAGCCTACCTCAGGGCGTCGGCCTGCGCGCGCACTGGGGCCGTGCCAAGCTGGGGAGGTGAGCACGCTCGCGACCGAGGCAGCGGAGGCACCCGAGGCCTGCCGGCGCGCGCTCGTCGCCAACCGGGATGCGATCGCCGCGCTCGTCGAGAGGCTGACCTCACAGCCTCCCAGGCTGATCGCCACCTGTGCCCGCGGCAGCTCGGATCACGCGGCGACCTACGGCGCGTACCTCCTCGCCTCCACCCTCGGAAGGCCGGTCGCCTCGGTGGGCCCGAGCATGGTCTCGATCTACGGCCGCACGCCCACCGGGCTGACCGATGCGCTCGTGCTCGTGGTGTCGCAGAGCGGCAAGAGCCCCGATGTGATCCAGCTCGCGACCGCGGCGCGCGCCGCCGGTGCCCTCGTGGTCGGCGTCGTCAACGATGTGACCTCACCGCTCGCGGCCGCGTGCGAGCTCGTGATCCCGCTCCATGCCGGCCCCGAGACCAGCGTCGCCGCGACCAAGTCGTTCCTGCTCGCGGCGACGACGTTGCTCCAGCTCGCCGCTGCGTGGTCGCGAGATCCTGCGCTCACCGCCGCGGTGACCGCCGCACCCGACGCCCTCGCCGCCGCCGCCGCGCTCGACTGGCGCCCCGCGCTGTCTCGCCTCGCCGGTGCGACCAGCCTCTACGTGGTGGGCCGCGGCGTCGGCCTCGGTCCCACGCAGGAGCTCGCGCTCAAGCTCAAGGAAGCAGCGCGCCTGCACGCCGAAGCGTTCAGCACCGCGGAGATCCTGCACGGGCCGATCGCGCTGGTCGGCCCCGGGTTTCCGATCCTCGCGCTCGGCCAGGACGACGCCACGGGTCCCGGCACCCGTGACACGATCGCGAAGCTCGTCGAGATCGGCGCCGACGTCAGCTCCACGCTCGCGATCCCCGGCACGCACGCCCTCCCCGTCACCGATGCGCCGCCCGTGCTCGCGCCGCTGTGCGCGGTGCAGAGCTTCTATCTCGCGCTCCCCGCGCTCGCCGCCGCGCGCGGCCTGGATGCCGATGCGCCGCCGCACCTGCGCAAGATCACCCAGACGCGCTGAGCCAGTCCGGCCTCCCCTTGCCCGTCCCGGTGCCCTCCGCGCGCGCGTCCGCGAGCCGCGTCGCGCGCTCAGGCCCTTGGGCTCAGGCGGGCATGATGATCAAGTGCCCGTGGTACTTGCCGTCGGGATAGCCGAACCGGAACGCGAGCGCGCGCTTGGGCTGCTCCGCATACAGCGCACGCCACGCGGGCGTGACCGTGCCGCCCGCCTTCATGTTCGACTTCTCGTAGGTGCCCCACGTCTCGTACTCGAAGCCCGCCTCCTTGCCGTACTTCGGCGGCAGGCCGGTAGAGTCCGAGACCATCCACTGCACGTGATCGACGACGTACTTGCGCATCGTCTTGAAGTCATCGAACGAGAGCAGGTAGCTCGCGGCCTTGGTCATCCCGGCGACCTGGCCCTTGGCCTCGAGGTGCTTGAGCGCGGCCGGCGTCTTGCGGAGGTGGTTGTCGTCGAGGTTCGCCATGATGTGGCGATAGATCTGCTCGCGCGCGGAGCCCTTCTTGTGGAACCGCAGCTCGATGTTCGAGAGCGCGGTGTTGCGCTTGCCCGCATCCTTCAGCGTGGCGATCTGCGCGAGATCCTCGTCGGTCACGTACTTGATCGTGCCGTCGTCGGCGAGCTGGAAGTACCGCAGCGAGACCGGCTCGTAGCCGTGGATGGTCAGCGCCGAGAGGCCAAAGATCAGCTGCGTGGGCAGCTTCCCGCCGCGCATCGCGCCGATCATGTTCATCGTCACCGAGAAGTTCGCGCGGTAGAGCGAGCCGAGCTCCGTCGCCACGACGGCGAGCGAGGTCTTCAGCTCCTTGTCCGAGAGCCGCGCGAGCGATGTCGGATCGCCGGCGGGCTCGAGCGAGAGCGTGGTGATCTCGTCCGCATCGGGATACACGGTCAGCGCCGTCGAGAGGTCACCGCCCGCGAACGGATAGACCACGATCTTCGGGATCCCGGCCGGCACGTTGGCCTTGAAGAACTCGCTCGCCTTGGCGAGCCAGTTGGTCTTGTAGTCCTCCTGCGAGGCGTGGACCTTCTTGCAGTGCGCCTCGAGCACCGCGGGCTTCACCGTGGCCGGTGGCGTGCCTTCGGCGCACGCGCCGACCACGAGCAGCGCCTTCGCCTCCTCGATGAACTCGTGGGGCTTGGAATCGGCGTGCGCGGGGACCGCGAGCAAGCCGACGACCCCGATTACAGAGACAGCCAGAGGAAGGCGCATGGGCGAAATCTGCCACGCCCGGGGCGCCGTTTCACCGACGGCGGCGACGGATCAGCAGCGCACCGAGCACCAGCCACGGGGCAAAAGTCCCCGCGTTGGGCAGCCCCGAGCTGTTGCACGAGCAGCCAGCCTGCATATCGCCGGTCTCGCCGTTGCCGCCGGGCTCGCACATGCCGTTCGTGCAGACCTCGCCGGAGGGGCACAGCGCGGCGTCGGGCTCGTCGACCTGACCGTCGCAGTCGTTGTCGACGCCGTCACAGGTCTCGGCCTTGGGCTGCGGCGCGTTGCACCCGCCCCACGCGCCCGCGCTGCAGCTCTCGCTGCCGACGCCGCACGCGCTCGAGCAGCTGCGCGAGAGGTTGTCGTCGACCTGGCCGTTGCAGTCGTTGTCCACGCCGTCGCAGGTCTCACCGGAGATCGAGCCCGCGATCGCGTTGAGCGCGGTCACCAGCTCGGCGGCGTTGTCGACCTGGAAGTAGCAGTTGTCGGGCGCGCCGGCGTCGGTGTTGTTCGGATTGCAGCCCGGGCGCGCGGTGTTCGCGGCCACCGCCATGCGGTTGAGCGCCACCGGATCGACCTCGGCGCCGAAGCCGACGACCCAGGTGGTCACGCCCTGCTGGGTCAAGGTCTCCACGGCCGGCACGCCGTCATAGCGGGTCGCCGGATCGTAGGGCACGCAGTACTGCCAGCCGTCCGTGATCAAGATGACGTGGCGCGCGGCGGCGGAGGGCGCCAGCGAGGGATCGGCGGCGGCGGTCTCGAGCGTCTGCGCCATCGGCGTGTAGTTGCCGGCCTCGGGAGGCGGCGTCGTCAGCGCGTTCAGGATCTGCGTGCGATTCGACATGGCGGGGGCCACGTCGACCTGGCCGGGCGAGCACTGGCCGGCGCGCGGGAACGTGATCAGGCCGAACTCGGCCTTGGCCTGGTGCGCGTTCAGCACCTGGCCGAGCCCATCGACGGCGACCGACCACTTGGTCTGGGTGCCGATCGTGCCGGTCTGCATCGAGCTCGATTTGTCGAGGATGACCATCACGCGCGGGGCGCTGCACGAATCGGCCTCCGCGGCCTGGGGCGCGAGCAGGAGTGCGGTCGTGGACAGGGCGGCGAGGGCGAGTAAGCGTGACATCTGGTTGCCACGGCCTTGAGCAACCCCGATGCCACGATCTGCTCGTCGGGATCCGCCCGATCTCCGACGGTTGCGCGGGGGGTGGCCAGGGGGGTAGCCAGCACCTCGCGGCCGCGGTGGCGACAGGCGTCGCCCTGCACACAGCTGTGCGCTACGGCCGAGCGCCGGGCGCTGGTTACGGCCGCTCGTCGGCGCCGATGTCGTAGCCGCCCGCGGACGGGCGCAGATCGCCCTCGAAGTCCTTGCCGGGGGAGTCCGTGGGGACCCCGGCGTTGATGCACGCGGAGTTCGCCCCGAGGTGCCAGGTGGCGTCGATCATCGGATCCTCCGAGCGGTTCTGCGACGCGACAGGCGTGGTGCCGGTGTTGAGGAGCACCAGGGACTTGATGTCGATCGGCGTCCCGGAGGCGGTGACCTGCCGATACAGCGTGTCGCTGCGGCTCGGCAGCTGCGCCGCGAACCACAGCTCGTTGGCCTGCAGCACCTCGACCGTGGTGGTCTTGCCCTGCGCCGGATCCTCGCGCACCGCATAGCGGTTGAGGTTGATCCCGCCGTCGAGGATGTTGTTGCGGATCCGGCCGTTGATCCCCTTGAGGCCGCAGGTGTTGCACGGCCCGATCGTCAGCACGACCGCGGCGCTCTCGTTGCGGGTGGTGCCGCTCGCGCTCCCGCCGGCGCCGCCGCCGTTCACGTAGTTCCCGTTGAGGATCACCGCGCCCGCGGGGACCTCGGCCTCGGACAGCAGCACGCCGGCGCCGCGGAACGCCTTGGGCCCGTACACCACGTTGTTGGTGATCGTCAGCGTGGCACCGATGCTCGCGATGCCGGCGCACCAGGTGTTGCTCTGCGTGCAGGTGCCCACCGTCGCGGGATCGGTGTTGATGCGGTTGCCGTCGATCGTCATCGTCGACGTGGTCTCGATGCCGTTGCTCGCGCCCATCGACGAGTTGCCCGCCGTGATGTCGTTGTTCGAGATCACCGTGCCCGGCCCGGCCCCGAACGCCGCGATCCCGTCGGAGCGCCGCGCGGTGCCGCTGCGCAGGATGTTCGAGGTGACCTGCGCCACTGCGTTGACGCCTCCGATCTGCTCGAACGTGATCGCCGACGACAGGCTTCCCGCCGAGCCGCTCGTGATGTCGTTGTTCTCGATCACCGCGATGTTGCTGCCCGTCGCGCGCAGCGCGATCCCGATCGAGCGATCCGCGCCCGTCACGTTGCCGCCGGTGACGTTGCCACCGACGATCTTGTTGCCGCGAATCGTCGGCGCCGCGCCCGCCACCGTCACGCCGACCGAGCCCGGCGGCGTGGGCGGCGACCCATCTTTGCCGACGACCTTGAATCCACCGAACAACGTGCCGGCGCCCACGCCGGCGCCAGCGAGCACGCCCTCGAAGTCCTGGTTCGTGATCGTGGCCTCGAACATCACCAGATCGCGCGTCCACTTGCACGAGGTGGGATTGCACTCGTACCCGCCGTTGAGATCGATGCCCTGCACGAGCGTGACCTTCTCGGGATAGTTCCCCTGCGCCACGAACACCGCCTGCTCGCCGCCGAGCATCTTCGCGTGCGCGAGGCCCGCGCCGATCGACTTGAACGGCATCGCCTTGGTGCCGGGGTTCGAGTCCGCGCCCCTGAGCGCCGAGACGAACGTGCCGGTATCGCCCGGACAGTTGTTGGGATCCGCGCACGGATCGGCATCGGGTTGCGGTCCGCTGTCGCCCGGCGGGACATCGTCCCCGGTCGCAGCCGACGAACCGCAGCCGAACGCGAGCAACAGTCCGAATGGCAAGAATCGCATGGCGTCTCCCAGACCACCGAGTCTACCGAGTCTGGGCAGAGATGGGGCCGCTGGATCGCCTCCCAGCTACGGGACCGTCAGGATGATCACGGTCCGCTTGGCATCGCCGGTGAAGCTGACCTTGAACAGCGCGCCCGCCTTCTTGGCCTGGATCCGCGTGGCATTCCCCGACGGAGACGGCTCGTCCTTCACGATCTCCCACTTGCCGGCCTTGAGGGCCGCGCGGACCTCGTCGGTGACCACCGCCTTGCCACGCTCCACGCTGTAGGTACGGATCTTCCCTCCACCACCTTTCACCGCCTCGGGCGCCTTGGCGTCGGCCGGCAGCGGGAACGTGGGCTCGGCGACCGCGGGTGCCTCGGCGTACGCGATCGACGGGATCGCGGCAGCGGCGGTGAGCAGGGAGAGCGCGAGAGCGAGGGAGCGAAGCATTGCGTGAGTCTAATCGCTCGGCGGCCCGTTGGCCTCAACAACCTCGCGCGGGACTCCTGCGCGAGTCACTTCGTCGCTGCGGGTGCGGCTGCGTTTAGTGCCTTCTCGTCGAGCCAGGCGCTATCGTAGCCGACGCGCCAGATCTCCTCGAACTCGGCCTCTGACAACCCTTCGCCGCCATCTCGAACAGGACTCCTTGGATCGGAACCGGATTCTTGCAACTCGGTTGGACCTGCCGTGCCGCAAGTGAACACCACGTTGGCGCATCCATACTTTCCATTGGCGAAGCGCTCGACTCGTCGAACCTCAAGCCCATCGCAGTCGAGCTCCACCACGATCTCGATCGCGCCTTCGGCCGGCGCTTGACGAACTCGGACGTAGCGGTTCCCGGTCGGGGGAGGTCTCGACGGATCCGGTTCGGTCAGGACCTTGTCGATGTAGGCGCGGAACTTCCGCACAGCCTCTCGATCGCGATCGTGAAAGCGCTCCCAGAAATGAGCAGGCTCTTGAAGGGCCTCGGGGATGTAGGCAACGTCCCCTTCCTCATCGATGCGTTGAACCCAGTCCGATGGATGGTGGGGGTCAACGATCGTGAACGCCTTCGCGTTGTACGGGACGGGCTGTCCAGCATCGTTGATGATGGTGTAGTACCAACTATTGCATTCGATTACACAATACGTATTCAGGGGCCAGAGTCGCGGATACACATGTCTCCAACCCGGCTTGAGCTGTACCCTCACGGAGATCCTCGCCGGTTGGCATTAGAATGGGTCCGGCTCTCCAGCATAGTTGGCTCCTTCGTTACCAATACCGTAGTGCTCGTACCAGTGAACTTCTCGGCCAAGTTCATCGACAGACACACACCCTCTCGACCGTCACTCTGGCGAGCCAGCCGTGCCGAGGCCTCTCGACAGCTGACGGCTCCGACGACGAGCATCGAGCACGGACAGCAGCGTCGTTCGTGGTGGTGGTGTCGCGAGCCGCAGCAGGGATGATCGTGGTGCGCGGCCGTGACGGCCAGCTCGTCGAGGGTCCGCTTACGGCCGCGCAGGCGTTGCGCGAAATCCACCCGGCCCGCAGGGCATGGGCGATGCAACAGCGGTCGGCATGCCGAGCCCCACCGAGATCCTCGCTGGCCTGACCTCGATCGCGAACGACATGATCTATCTCGCGATGATCTGGCATCTCCTCCTCGCGATCGCCCTGGTGGCGCTGTGGCTCGGATGGAGCCCCTCGCTGCGCACCGCGCGCGGGCTCCTCGCGCTCCCGCTCGCGTCGGTCGCGTTCCTCGCGGTCGCCTCCGGCAATCCGTTCAACGGCGCGATGTTCGGGATCGCGACCGGCGCGACCCTCGTGCTCGCCGCGGGGCCGGGCGTGGTCTCGCGAGGCCCGGCCTGGTCCTATGTGGCTGGCTGCGCGCTCCTCGCGTTCGCGTGGGTCTATCCGCACTTCCTCGCTGATGCTCCAGCCGCGTACTTCTATGGAGCCCCGATGGGCCTGATCCCGTGCCCGACGCTCGCGATGGTGATCGGTCTGGCGATGATCGGCGGTGGCCTCGGCTCGCGCGCGTGGAGCTACACGCTCGCCGGGTTCGGGCTGTTCTATGGCGTGTTCGGCGTGGCCCGCCTCGGCGTGGTGCTCGATCTTCCGTTGATCGCGGGAGCCGTGGCGCTCGCGGTGGCGGTGTCGCCCAAGCACGCGGCCATGCGCGAAGCCGCGGCGCGCTGAACCTCGGAGCGGCCGGGGTCGGGGTTGCGGCTCGGTCTCGACGACGAGGGTCCGCCCGTGACGGGGCCCACCCGGGTGACCGGGCGGCCGTAGATATCGGAACACCCGGGCCCCTCCCGCGGTAGTGTCCGCGCGACATGCGGCTCGCCAGCTTCCTTGACGCCCTGCCCCCGACCGTCGTCCTCGCCCTCGGGCTCGTCGCCTGCGGCGGCGGCGATCGCGACCTCACCACCCCCGACGAGTGCAACCCGCTCGGCGGCGTGCGCTGCGCGGCGCCCTGGCCGTCCTCGATCTACGAGATCGACGATGCGACCACGGCCACCGGCCGCCGGCTCTCGATCCCGCCTGGCGCCCTGCCCTCCAACATCGATGACATCGCGATCGAGCCCACCGAGTGGAACAAGCTCGATGGCTTCTCCTCGGCCGCGCCGATGATCACGTCGTTCGAGACCGGCGTGGATCCGGCCAACCTCGTCCACTACTCGAACTATGCGGCGAGCACCACGGACGCGAGCCCGACGGTGCTGATCGATCTCGAGAGCGGCGAGCTGGTCACCCACTTCGCCGAGCTCGATGTCGCGGGCGTGGACAAGCCGGCGAGCCAGGCGCTGTTCATCCGCCCGTTCAAGCTGCTCGCGGGCAGCCACCACTACGGCGTGGCGATCAAGAAGACCCTGAAGGCCAAGGGCGGCGGCGAGCTACCGGTGCCCGAGGGCTTCCAGGCGCTGCTCGATGGCGAGAAGACGACGCACCCGCTGCTCGAGAAGATCCGCCCGCGGATGACGGCCCTGTTCGCCGCGCTCGAGGCCAAGGGGATCCACCAGCAAGACCTCGTCACCGCGTGGGAGTTCACCACGCGATCGCGCGAGCAGGTGCACGCCGATCTGCTGAACGCGCGTGACGTGGCGCTGCCGCTGATGGGCACCAATGGCGCCTCGCTGACGTACACCTCGACGACGATCACCCAGACCGACGTGCGGCTCGCCGCGCGCTACGAGGGCACGTTCGATGCGCCGCTGTTCCTCTCGACCGCGGCCTCGGGCGTGGCGCCGCCGAACGTGACGCTGCTGCGCGACGCCGACGGCAAGCCCAAGCCGAATGGCCTCTACCGCGTGCCGTTCACCGCGATCGTCCCGCAGTGCGCGCTGACCTCGTCCACGCCGGTACCGATCCTGATCTACGGGCACGGCCTGCTCGGCACCTCGGGCCAGGTCGGCAGCTCCGGCCCGCGGATCGCGGCCACCGAGAGCTGCATGGTCGCGATCGGCACGGACATGCGCGGCATGAGCGACATCGACGTGCCCAATGTCGTGACGGCCCTCAACGATGCGAACAAGGGCGGGCTGATCTTCGACGTGCTCGTGCAGGGCATGATCAACCACGTTGCCCTCGTGCAGATCGCGCGTGGCCCGATGGCGAGCGTGCTGTTCGCCAAGGCCGGCGGTGGCTCGCTCGTGGATCCGACCCGCGTCTACTACTACGGCATCTCGCAGGGCGGGATCATGGGCACCACGGTGTGCGGCATCGATCCGGTGATCAGCCGGTGCGTGCTCCAGGT
Source organism: Myxococcales bacterium (assembly GCA_016720595.1). GTDB lineage: Bacteria > Myxococcota_A > Polyangia > Haliangiales > Haliangiaceae > JABFXX01. The sequence continues at coordinate 81,957 of JADKKI010000009.1, read as the reverse complement.
CGGCGCGATCAACTACTCGCTGCTCCTGGAGCGCTCGCGCGACTGGCCGACGTATCGCACCACGCTCAACGGCGCGTATCCCGATCCGTTCGACGACGTGATGGTGATCAACCTGATGCAGCAGCACTGGGGATCGCACCGAGGCGACCTCGGTGGTGGACACCCTCGTGCCCCACACGTTCCCCGGCACGCCGCAGAAGCAGGTGTTCATGCAGATCGCGATCGCCGACGACGAGGTCTCGAACATCGGCAGCGAGATGCAGGCGCGCACGATGAACATCCCGGTGCTGATGCCCTCGCCGTACATCCCGTTCGGGCTCCAGGGCGTCACCGGGCCGGTGTCCAACGGCCTCGTGATCTATGACTTCGGCCTCGGCAGCACGATCCCGCACGGCAACGAGGCCCCGCCCGACAACGCCGTCCACGGCAGCATCCGCACCAAGCAGGCGACCGCGGACATGATGAAGCACTTCTACGAGACCGGCGAGATCGTCCAGATGTGCACGGCGCCCAAGGGCTGCGATTGCCCGGCCGGCGGCTGCGGCGCCGATCTGTAGTCACGCGCAGCTGACTCGGGGTAGAGCTTGGCGATGCCCCCTGTCACGCGCGCCGAAGCGACCGGATACCAGGAGACCTCCCTTCACGCCGACGTGATGGGATTCCTCGCCGCGCTCGAGAGCCGGAACGATCCGCGATTTCACCGCGCCGCGTTCGGCGTGAGCCCGCAGGGTCGCGAGCTGCCGTTCGTGGTGCTCTCCGCACACGGCCACAAGACGCCCGCCGCCGCCCGCGCGGCAGGTCAGCCGGTGGTGCTGATCATCAACGGGATCCACGCCGGCGAGGTCGAGGGCAAAGAGGCGTGCCTCATGCTGATGCGAGACATCCTCGACGGCACGCACGCCGCGCTGATCGAGAAGCTGACGCTCGTGATCGTGCCGCTGTTCAACCCCGACGGCAACGACGCGATCGATCCCGCGAACCGCAAGCTCGATCTGCCCAAGCTCGAGGGCCAGATCGGCCCGGCCAAGGTCGGCACGCGCGTCAACGCCTCGGGGGATCAACCTCAACCGCGACTACATGCGGCAGCAGGCGCTCGAGATGAGGCTCCTGCAGACCCGCGTGGTCCAGGTCTGGGAGCCGGACCTGACGATCGATACGCACGCGACCAATGGCTCCGTCCACCGGTTCGCGATGACGTACGACGTGCCGCACACCGTGGCGAGCGGGCGCCCCGAGCCGGTCCACTTCATGCGGCAGACGATGATGCCGATCGTCACGCGCGAGCTCGAGACCCAGCACTCGCTGCTCGCCGGCTGGTACGGCAACTTCGTGGAGGACGAGCGTGCGCTCGATGCGCGCAGCGAGGCGGATCCTCACGCGGCGGTGCGCGAGGGCTGGATGACGTATCCACACCACCCGCGGTTCGGCAGCAACTACCGCGGCCTCACGAACCGGCTCGATCTCCTGCTCGAGTGCTACTCGTACCTGACGTTCCCGGATCGCGTGCACTCACGTACGCCACGATCCTCGAGGCGCTGAAGTTCGTGACCTCGCGGCCGGATGACGTGGTCCAGATCGTGGCCGCGAGCCGGGGCCCGCGCGATCAGATCGCGGTGCGGTACAAGCTCGAGGCGTTCGAGCAGCCGATCGAGATCGCCACGCGCACGCCGCGCACGCTCGACGGCGCGCCCTCGCACGTCTCGATCGCGTACTTCGCGAACTTCGTCGGCAGCACGATCGTCGAGCGCCCTCCGGCGTACTTCGTGCCCGCGAACGTCGCCGCGCACCTCGCGCAGCACGGCCTCGTCACCGAGCCCGCGAGCGGGACGCACGAGGTGGAGGTCGCCACGGTCACCGGGTTCGCCACCGAGGGCGGACGCAAGATCCTCGAGGCCGCGCAGGTCGGCGATCTCGAGGTGGCGTGGAAGCGCTCGAGCCGCGCCGTGCCCGCCGGCTATCACCGGGTGCTCACGTCCTCGCCGCTCGGGGCGATCGCGGTCTACCTGTGCGAGCCCGAGAGTGATGACGGCGCGATCGAGAACGGCCTGGTCACCGCTCCCGCGGCCGGCGCCGAGTTCCCGATCTGGCGCGCGTCCTGAACGCGGCCTGGCCGAACGGTCAGGGCTTGGCGGTCGACGGCGCAGCAGGCGGGACCTGTTCCGCCTCCTCGATCTTGGCCTGGACCTCGGAGGCGTGCGCCCCGAGCTTGCCGCGCATCTCGCCGAGGTGGCGCCGCGCGTCCTTGCCGGTCAGGACGCCCTTTGCCAGATCGATGCAGATGATGCACATGTCGTAACTGTACCAGTAGCGTCCGCGCGCGACCGGCTCCATCATGGAGCACGTGACGCAAGAGCTCCCCCCATGCGGCCTGTACCGCACCGTCAAGCAGATCGGTGGCATCGAGCCGAACCGCCTCGTCTACTTCCACAACCACGGCAACCCGGGTCCCGGGCTGTACTTCCCGGAGAAGTGGAATGCGAACCGAGCCGTGTTCCAGGCCAACGGCACCACGGTGCCGGATGACTTCGATCCGAAATCGATCCGGCCGTTGCCCGCCGAGGGCTTCTATCGGGTGACCAAGGCGTTCTACTGCTGCGAGAAGAAGTGCACGCAGTTCGAGCCCGAGGCGCTGCTGCAGCTCGGGTACAACGGCAACGGACGGGCATCCTGTTCGCGCCCGAGTACTCGAACGGCGCGATCCGCGTGCCCGAGCGCGGCAGCATCATCGATGACGAGGCGTTCAAGAGCCCTGGTCGGCCTCAAGCTCGCCGGAAGTCGAGGCCAAGAACGATCTGTCGCTGCCGCGCGGCATCGTCGTCCACTGAATGCATCGCTCCGCTCTCGGTTGTGCCCTCGCGCTGGTGCTGACCGCAGCGTCGCCCGCGCACGCCGACGAGCCGCTGATCGGCACGCTCCGCAAGGTCACCGGCCTGTGGTCCGAGTCCGAGGAGGGCGAGATCCGTCGCAAGATCGCCCAGGCGCGCGAGCAGATCGACACCGCGATCGTGCTGGGCAACGCGTTCCTCGCCAACAATCAGCCCACCGAGGCGCGGTTCGACGTGTTCGCCGAGGCAGGTGCCGGGCTCGACGAGCGCGCGGCCTCGGGTGCCGGGACCATCGGCGCGGTGTTCGCGGTTCGCTCCGAGCGCTGCGACCTGCTGCAGGCCGGGCTCAGCATTCGCGGCGATCTGCGCTCGAAGGATCCCAACGCCACCGGCGGCGCCCAGCAGTGGCTCCAGATCTGCCTCTCGGGCGGGCTCGGGCTCGATACGCTGATGGAGCTCGACGCGCCGGGCCTCACCTTGTTCCCGCTCGTGCTCCGAGAGGCGCGCTCGTCCTCGCGCGCCCGCGCCTGACCGGCCCGCGCGCCTCGATCGACGAGGACTACAGCGACATCGGCTACGGCTTCGACGTCGAAGGCGCGCGCTACCTGTGGGCCAAGGATCGCGGCATCGGCTTCGCGGGGTTCACCGCGGACCAGCGCTATCGCTGGCGCCACTGGTACGGCGGCGAGTCCGCGAAGGTCGAGATCTCGGGCAGCGTGTGGTTCGTGCGGCTGCTCCGCACCCGTGGCGAGCTCGCGCTCGCGGATCGCTTCATCGATATCCTCGCGTTCGGGTTTCACGGGATCCAGGCCGACAACGGCGCGGCGATCGTCAACGCGTGGCCGGTACGGTTCTACGGCATCGGGCTGTTCGGCACCGATCGCGTGCTCGTGGACGCGGACCTCGGCGTGGGCGGGACAGGCACGGTCGGCTCCGGAGACCAACGGACCGGGCGTGCACGAGATGATCACGATCGGGACGAGCGGCTCCCCGATGTGACGATCGCGGTGGCGCACGTGGCACTCCACAGTGGCGATGTGCGGCGATCCCTCGGTGTCCTACGACCGCACCGTGGACACCAACATCCTCGCGGACGTGATCACCGAAGATCGGTTCACGATCTCCGGCCAGTTCACGGATGCCACCTGGATCGCGCATGGCGCGGCGTTCGTCTCGCGCGCTCACTACTTCATCGACGAGGGCCTCGGCGCCGAGGAGCGCGTGGCCGGCGCCACGTTCACAGGGAGCTATGCGCTGCCGCAGCAGCTCTCGCTCGGCCTCACGCTCGAGGGGGTGCTCGGGATCAGCGCGCGCGATCCCATGCTCGATGGCCACGCCCTGCCCCGGGGCCTCCGCGCGTTCGCCACGCTCAGCACCACGCGCACGCTGTGGAAGCTGTGATCACCCCGCGGTGTTGATGACCGCGAGCTCGTCGGCATCGAGGTTGAAGCCCTCGGCGGCGAGATCCTCCGCCATGTGGCTCGGATCCTTGGTGCCGGTCAGCGGCAGCATGCCGAGCTGCTGCGCGAACCGGAACACGAGCTGTGCGGGCGACCTGCCATGGCGCTTCGCGATCGCGGTGACCTCCGGGTTGACGAGCACGGGGCGGTTCGCGGTGAGGAGCGAGAACGCCTGGTACACGATCTGGTGCTCGTCGCACACGTCGCGCACCGCGCGGTCCCAGCCGCGGTTCGCATAGCAGCGGTTCTGCACGAACGCGACCGGGATCCGGGCGAGCTCCGCCAGCTCGCGCACCTGCGCCGCGGTGACGTTGCTCGCGCCGAGGAGGCGCACGCGCCCGCTCTCGGCGATGCCCTCCATCGCGCGCCATGCCTCGCGATCCTCGGTGGACAGACCCTCTCGCTGCGAAGGGCCGTGGAGGATCAGGCTGTCGAGCGTGTCGACTTCGAAGTGCGCGAGCGAGCTGACGAACGATTGCTCGACCTGCGTCCGGATCGGCGCGCCCGCATCGTACGGGAGCCGATGATCCTGGCCATCGCGGTGCGTGAACTTGGTCTGAGGAACAGATCCTCGCGCCGCAGCATCCCCTCGCGCAGCTTCGCGATCACGGCGCGGCCCACGCCCTCCTCGTGATAGTGCTTCCGCTGGTTGGCCGTATCGATCCCGCGAAAGCCCGCGTCGAGCGCATCGATCACGAGGCCCTCTGTCGCGTCCTCCTTCCACGCCGTGCCGTACAGCATGGACGGCACCCGAACGCCGCGGATGTTGATCGTCATGCCGTGGATGGTACCTGCTGCTACGATCCAGGCGTGAGGTGGCCCCTGGTGATCGCCGTGCTGTTCGGCGCGGCGTGCCATCCCCCCGCCCCGACCGCACCCACGGGTGTGGCGCCCGCCACCAACGATCGCGATCACGATGGGATCGCCGATGCGCGCGACTGGTGCCCTGATCAGCCGGAGAACGTCAACGGCAAGGACGACCAGGACGGCTGCCCCGACGGGCGCTTGATCGTGACCGACACGCAGATCGAGATCCTGCCGGCGATCAAGTTCGACGGTCTGACCGCGAACGTCGTGCCCGGAAGGGGAGAAGACCCTCGATGCGATCGCCGCGACCCTCGCCGGCAACCCGAGCATCCAGGTGGTGGAGGTCCAGGGCTTCGGGAACGATGGCGACCCCAAGTACCAGCAGGTGATCGGGCTCCAGCGTGCCCGCGCGATCGTCGAGCAGCTCGTGAAGCGCGGCATCGAGCCGAAGCGCTTGAGATCCCGCGGGATCGCGCGGCCACCCACCGGGCAGGACAACCGGCCCGTGTTCGAGATCCTGCAGCGCACGGAGTAGCAACCCGGCGGCACCGGTTGGTGTCTGACCCGTGTGCAGCTCGCCGCCTCGTTGACCAGCACCCGCCTCGTCGTCGCGCTCGTGGCGTGCTCCGCCGCCTTTGGCCTGTATCGCGCGTGGCCCGAGCCCGAGGTCGCGCCTCCACCTGCGGCGGCGCCGGCCACCTATCACCTCGTCCCGCTGAGCGGCGAGGCGCTCCAGCAGCTGGTGGACCAGCACGATGGCACCGACGATCAGTCCCCGGCACAGGCCGGAGGCGGCTGCGTGCCGTTCGTCCCGCCGCTGACCGGCATACAAGAACTGGTCGCTACAGCTCGTGGAGGGCGCGAGTGGCTGCACGGGCGACTGGATCCACAGCGTGTTCGAGGTGGCCTCGGATGGAGCCGTGATCTGGAGCGCGGAGGACATGGCGCCGCGGCGGCTCCAGCTCACGCGGGAGGAGCTCGCGGTGATCACGGGCATGAACTCCTTCGATTGCGTGCGGACCGAGCGGATCGGCTACTCGTCATCGTGGCTGCGGATCTCCCCCGGCGGCGGCGAGCATCGTGCGCACGGCGGTGCCGTGATCTCGCAGTCGTCGATGCTCGGCATCCTGGTCGATGGCGTGCTGTCCCAGGCGATCGACCGTTATCGCAGGCAGCGGCTCGCCGCGCTGCGGCCGTTCGAGATGCACCTCACCACGACGGGTGCCAACGGGCGCACGCGCTATCACCTCGATCTCGATGGCGAGGGTCAGCTCACCGTCCGGCTGCGCGGGCGAGAGCTGATCGGCCGCCCGGCTCGAGGACGACGCGGTGGTCGACCTCCTCGATCGCCTGCTCGTGCAGCCCCTCGCGACTCCGGATCCGGAGGATCGGCCAGCGTCGGGCGTGCTGATCTCCGCGGGCGTGCGCCTACCGGTGTCGATCTCGCGCTGGGGAGCGTTCGACGGATCGATCCTGTGGCGGACGTTCGACGATGTGGACGTGAGTCCGGCTATTAGAAGGGTGTAGGTTCGGGGCGTGATCGAGGAACGCCTGACCCGTCTTGCTCCTGCGCGGCGACCCGGCCAAGGGAATTTGCCTGGCCTGGTCCACCAACCTGACGATCTCGACCGCGACCTGCCGCCGCGCGCCGCGATCCACGTCACTCTGCACGCTGATGATCCCGAGTGGGAGAGCAAGCGGCCGAGGATCGCCGGCCCCAGCGCTCGCGCTCGAGGCGGCGGAGAGCTGGCTCGCCACCAAGTCTCCTGACGCGATCGCCAACGCGAAGCTCACGGGCCATGGAGTGCACGGCCGCGCGCAACGAGACGTTCGGTACCGATCACCGGATCCCCGAGGCCGCGCGCGCGTGTGCCTGGGCCGTGGGCGCCAAGGACAACGCGCACATCTGGGATGGGCTGCAGTCGATCGAGGAGGATCTGCTCGCACGGATCGCGCTGGTCGCCGAGTACCACCGGGTCCCCCGAGGTCCGGAAGTCGATCCTCGCCGCCCTCCGCACGGTGCTCGCGCCCACCAACACCGCGGCCGCGCCCACGAGCTCCGGCCCAGTGCCATACGCGGCGAGCGGTCACTTCGAGGTCGGCCAGCAGCTCACGCATCCCAAGTTCGGCAACCTCGTGGTCACCGCGAGCGTGGACAAGACGATCGACGGCAGCTCGACGACGGCACCACGAAGCGGCTCGCCCAAAAACCGAAGTAGCCGCCGAGGTAACGCCGAGGCATCGGCACTGAGAGGTGCCGCACTGGATGGCGAGGTCCGCCACGCCCAGTGCTCTCGTCGAACATCTCTCAGAGTTCAAACCCAGGAAGCCAGGAACCAAGGTCAGAGACTTTGACCTGTGGCCTGGCCCCGATTCGGTGGACAGGGGTTAGGCAGCGAGCATCTCTTCGTACGCGTTCGGGGACACGTAGCCAAGCGCCGAGTGACGTCGGCGTGAATTGAGGGACCCGCGATGTAGGCGAAGACGCGACGGTCAACCTCCGCCAGTCGTCGGCGACGTCGTCGCCCGCCATCTCTGCTTGAGGCAGCCGAAGAAGCTCTCGACGACGGCGTTATCCCAGCAGTCGCCCTTCCTGCTCATGCTGCAAGTCATTCCGTGGTGGTTGAGCTGCGCTCGGTAGGCGTCTGCGGTGTACTGGACGCCGCGGTCAGAGTGATGAATCAGGCCGGGGGCGGGGCGTCGTTCGACGATGGCATTGCCCAGCGCCCGCAGCACGAGGTCTTGCTCCATCGTTGGGCTGACGTCCCAGCCGACGACCTGGCGCGTTCCGATGTCGAGCACGACCGCCAGGTAGACCCAGCCTCGCTTGGTGAGCAGATACGTGATGTCGCTGGCCCACACCTTGTTGGCCTTCCCGACCTCGAAGTCGCGCTTGAGCACGTTGGGGGCGATGCGGTTCGTGTGACGGGAGTCTGTGGTTCGAACGAACCGCCGCTTGAGTCGAGAACGAAGACCGTCGGCGGCCATGAGCCTGACGACTCGTTTGCGGCTGACGTGACGCCCAGCCTCGCGCAAGGCCTTCATCGCCGGCCGGCTGCCGCAGCCGCGTGGGTAGTTCTGAAACTCAGCCTGGATGATTGGAAGCAGCTCGCGATCTTCGAGCTCGCGCACGGACTCTCCGCGGTCACGCCACGCGTAGTACCCGCTCCGGGACACCTCGAGATGCCGACACATGTAGGCGAGAAAGGCCTTCCTCGTGGATGAACGCGAACCTCACTTGTTCATCCTCGCGAAGAAGGCCGCCGCTTTTGGAAGTCCCGCCTTTCGCATCTCGTCGAGCTCGCGACGGAAGACGCGGACTTCTTCCTCTGCCGTTTCTGGTGGAGGTGGCGGCGCGGCTTTGGGAGCCGCGTGTCGTGGATCCGCTGGTCTTTCCGGCCTTCCTCATCCAACCATAGAGCTGGTTGTACTTGATGCCGAGATCTGAGCGACCTCGGTCACGGGACGGTCAGACTCGGCGGCCAGCCGAACGGCATTGGCTCTGAACGAGGCGCTGTAGTACTTCGCCTTTGGCGGCATGGGACATCTCCACTGGGTCAGGGGGGTGTCCACTGAATCGGGGCCAGGTCACTGGCCATTCCCAGGTCTGCTGCCTTGCTTCCCCGTTCCTTGGTTTGATGTGCACACGTCCGGGCTCACAAGCCTCGGCGCTACGGTATGCGGAAGTCAGGTAACCCTCAGACGCGCGGCAAGATCACGCGGAACGTCGAGCCCACCCCGGGGACGCTCCCGACATCGACGTGGCCCTGATGGGCCCTCGGCGATCTGGCGCGCGATGAACAGCCTGAGCCCGAGCCCACTGTAGTGTGGGGGACGGCGCGCTGAACTTGCCCCAGATCCGCTGCACGTCCTCGCTCGCCACCCCGATGCCCTGATCGCTAGACCTCGAGACGGACCACCGCCCCTGTCTTCGCCCGCGGCGACCTTGACCGGGCCGCCCGCGCCCGTACTTGAGCGCGCGTTGAGCAGGAGGTTCGTGACCACCTGATCGATGCGGAGCCGATCCCAGCGGCCGCGGATCGCCGGCACGTCCACCACCATCTCCGGAGCCAACTTGATCGGCACGCGGCCGGAGCCGCTCGGTGACATCCCGGATCAGCTCCGAGAGATCCACGTCGCCGAGCTCGAGCGAGCTGGCCCTTGGCCTGCTGGGCATCGAGGAGGGCATCGATCAACGAGGTCAACCGGCGGGTCCCGTGGAACGCCGCGTTGGACATCACGCGCAGCTGCGCGCGTGGTGCACCGCGATCGATCTGCCGCGCGAGCTGCTGGAGCTGGAGGCTGACGTTGGTGACCGGCGCGCGGAGCTCGTGCGAGGCGATCTCAGGAAGTCATCGCGGAGCTGGAGCGCGCGCTGCGTGGCGATCGGCAGCTCCTCGCGCTCCACCTCGAAGCGCTTTCGCTCGGTGATGTCCCGGATGATGCTGAACAAGCACCGCCGCCCCGACATCATGTCGCCGCGCGAGCTGACCTCGACGGCGAACGGCGAGCCATCGCGCCGGCGGTGCAGCGTCGAACTGGATCCTGGCCTCTCCGCGAGGCGCATCTGATCGGCGAAGCCCTCGGCTCGGCCCGGAGATCGAGGATCTCCGCGCGAGCAGCTCGGCGCGGGAGGTACCTGTAGGCAGGCCTCGGCGGCGCGGTTGGCATCGAGGATCTGGCCATCATCGGCGTCGATCACGAGGATGATGTCTCGTGCGTGCTCGAACAAATAGCTCGCGTGATCTCGGATCGTGGTGCACGGTACAGCCCCCCGAGGGTACTCCAGCGCACGGGGTGCGGACGAGGCCTACCTTTCGATCGGCGCGGATCGGCCGAACCCCCTGGTATGGCGTCCTCGATCCGGTGTCCTTCCTGTCGTCACGACAACGATTCCTGGCGCAAGCACTGCGGCGGCTGCGGCAGCGGCCTCCCAGGTGGCTGTGTGACCTGTGGTGCCGTCAACAGCCCCACCGACCGGTTCTGTGGCGGCTGCGCGCGTGCGCTCCGACGAACGGCGCGTGAGGTCAAGCCCGCGAACGACAGCACCATGCCGATCGACGTCCTCACCGACCTCGCTCCCCGACACGCCGCGGCGCTGATGTCGGTGATGTCGGTACTCCCTCACGGGTGCCGTATCACGGGGTATGCGCTGCGCCTTGCTGATCGTGCTCGCCGCGGGATGCCGGATCGGCTTCGATGACGTCGCCGCGCCGCAGAGCGCAGTGGACGGTGCACCCGGCGTGACCAGCACCACCTGCGCGCCTGCGCAGACCTGCGCCGTCCTCGCGGAGCCCGGCTCCGAGTTCGCCACGACGTGCGCCAGTGGGCAGCTGTGCAGCGTGGATTGCACGGCGGCCGCCAGCTGCAAGATCGATTGCGCGGACGCCACGCGCTGCGTCGTGGGATGCCCACCCACGGGCTGCGAGGTCGTCGGATGCCGGGTGGGCGCATGCTTCGTCACCTGCGGCACGCAGGGCGCGGCCACGCCTGCAGGACCCGAGGTGGTCACCTGCCCGTGACTGTAATCGTCGTTCCACAACGCGCCTGTGTGGACCTAGGCCACCCTTTGCGACCGACACCTGGTGGCGTGCGAGGGTGCCGAACGTGGGCGAGATCTCCGAGCCATCGGTCACCGTCGGGCGCTATCAGCTGCATCGCGCGATCGCGCGCGGCGGCATGGCGACGATCCACATCGCGCACCTGATCGGTGACGTCGGGTTCTCACGGATCGTCGCGGCGAAGCGGCTGCTACCGGAGCTCGCCCAGGATCGCGAGTTCGTCGCGATGTTCCTCGACGAGGCGCGGATCGCACTCGAAGGTCCACCACCGCAACGTCGTCCCGGTGCTCGACGTGGTGACGATGAGCGACGAGGTGATCCTCGTGCAGGACTACGTGCATGGTGTGCCGCTGTCCTGGCTGCAGAAGGCGCTGTTCGAGGCGCGCACGCGGATCCCGATCCCGATCGCCGTCTCGATCGCGTGCCAAACCCTCGCGGGCCTGCACGGCGCACGAGACCACCGGACGGCTCGGCACGCCACTCGAGATCGTGCATCGCGATGTCTCGCCCCAGAACGTGATGATCGCGGCCGATGGAACGGCGAGGCTCCTGATTTCGGCGTGGCCAAGGCGGCGATGGCGATGCACGTAACGCGCGCCGGCATGTTCAAGGGGAAGATCGGCTATGCCGCGCCCGAGCAGATCCGGCGGCCGCGCCACCCGGCAGAGTGACGTCTATGCGGTGGCGGTCGTCCTGTGGGAGCTGCTCGCGGGCCGGCGCCTGCACCCCTCCTCGCTCGGTCAGAGCGCACAGATCGAGCGCATCCTGCGAGGCGCACTGCCGCGGGTCACCGAAGCGCTGAGCGAGGAGCGCGCGTGGCTCGGCGATGACTGGCGCCGGCTCGAGGAGGTGCAGCAGGTGCTCGATCGCGGGCTCACCCTCGATCCCAAGGAGCGCTGGGCGACGGCGATCGACATGGAGGCAGCCCTCGTCGCCGCGGTGACGCCCGCCCCGCTGGCGAGGTGGCGACCTGGCTGAGGACCGCGGGGAAGCTGTTTTCTCGACGAGCGCGAGCACATGATCGCCAACGAGGAGGCGGACTGGCGCCGGCTGAGCGCGGCGATTCCGGGCGCCGCGACCACCGCCGAGCTTCGGGCCAACACCACCGCCGAGCAGCCGCCGATCGTGGCGACCGAGCCGCCGCCGCCGGCGCAGCCCGCGCCACGGATCGTGCGTCCGCTCGCGTTGATCGCGGCGTGCGCCGTGATCGGCGTGGTGCTCGCCTTCGGCATCGCGTTCCTCGGCCGCGATCTCGAACCTCCACGCCCCACCGCGACCCTCGCGCCGAAGCTCACCACCCCGGGCGATCACACCGTCGCGCGTCCACAGCCCTCGACGGTAGCGCCACGCGCCGTGGCACCGCCGGCGACCATCGCCGCACCCGCGCCCCTCCCTCCACGTGTGACCGTACCAACGCGCGCGCCCCTCGCGCCCGCGCGTGCCGCGCCTCTGCGCCCCGCGGGCGGGTCGGCACGACACCCACGCTATGATGCGGCATGACGTTGCGCGTGGTCCTCGCGATCGTGCTCGCCGGCGGCTGCCGCGGCGACGCGACGAGGCCGCCAGCCACACCGACGGCGGAGCCTCGCCCGAGCGGCTCCGCGAATGAGCCCGCTCCACCGATCGATGCCTCGCCGACCGAGGCCCCGCCGATCGATGCCGCGCCGATCGATGCGACGCCGATCGATGCCGCGCCGATCGACGCCGCACCGATCGACGCAGGGCGACTCCCCGATCCCAGGCGCGCAGTCCCGACGAAGTCACGCGAGCAGTGCCTCCGCGACTGCCAGCGCCGGGCCCGCACGACCGACTGCGCCGATGACCAGGGCAACCTGGTCCCGTGTCCCTGCGCGTGCCCGTAGCCGCGGCCTCACTCGACGCACCGTCAGCGCGGCGTCAAGGGACGGGCCCGGGACTCACCGAGAACGGTCCCGAAGGCACCGGCGTTGTACTGATCCGTCATCTCGTGCACACGTGCCTTCGACGATGCGCTGAAGTAGCCAGCGTTATGGCGCGGCCCCAGCACCGGCGCGCTGCCGAGCAGGACCACGTGCGCCGCGGCGCCGCGTGCCGCCGTGACGCCAACGCTCTCCGTCGGCGCGATCACCGCGAGGTGGCGAGCTTCGACGAGCTTGCCCTTGATCTCGACCGCGCCGCTCACCACGTAGACCGCGCGCTGGTAATCGGCGTGCCGCGGCGCGGGCAGCGGGACGGCGGCGCCGCTGGGGAGACGGAGATCGAACATCGAGAGCGGAGCCGGGGTGACCACGGGTGAACGGGCGCCGAAGCCTTCGCCCAGCACCACCCGCACGCGCGCGCCGCTGATCACCACGGAGGGGAGCTCCTGCGGCCGATGAAACGCATACGCCGGCGGATCGTGCTCGTTCGGCCTCGGCAACACGACCCACAGCTCGAGACCGTGCAGCCGCGCTTCGCGCACGCGATCGAGCGGATGGTGGCGATCGGAGTGCATGCCGCCGCGCCCCGCGTGGAACCAGCTGAGCCCGTTCGCCTCGATGACCTGCTCGGTGCCGATGCTGTCGCGGTGCACGAGCCGCCCATCGAACAGATACGTCAGCGTCGCCATGCCGGCGTGTGGGTGCGGATCGTAGTCCGGTCGTCTCGAGACCAGCGAATCGAAGTGATCGAGCAGCAGCCAGCTACCGAACAGCGTCGCGTCCTGTGCGGAGTTGAACGCATGCCGGGTGGTGCAGCTCGGACTCCCGCACGAAGCGCCCCGAAGAACCCTGATCGCCGCCGTCGAAGCTCTCGACGTCACCATCGGCGGCCGAGCCGGGGGCACCGACCTGGCCGCCTGGGGTTGGCGCTTCGGTGGCTCGGGCGCGTTACTCACCTCGATCGTCAGCACGTCGGTGGCCGCCTGCGCCAGCATCCCGACATCGGGATAGCGCTTGTTCCGCTCCTTCTCGAGGCACGCGAGCAGGACCGCATCGACCGCTCGCGGAATCACCGCCGCGAGCTGGAGCTTCGACGGAACCGGGACCGGCTTCTTGAGCTGCGCCGTGATCAGACCCGCGGGTCCCGTGGCATCGGCGAAGGGCCGCTGGCCCGTGACGAGCTCGAACGCGATCACCCCGAGCGTGTAGACCTCACTCGCGCCGTCGAGAGGCCTCCCCACCAGCTTCTCGGGTGAGAAGTAGTCGATGCGGTCGAGCATCAGCCACGAAGGGGGCGCCGGCCGTGGTTCGGTGTCGTGCGGCTCACCCGGATCACGTCCCGCGTCGGCATCGAGGACGGTCACCACCCAGCGGTCACCCTGCCGCTCGAGATAGAAGCTCTCGGGCTCGAGTGACAGCTGCTCGGCCCCGCGGGCACGCGCCGCGACGATCGCATGGCACGTGGCGATCAGGATCTCGAACGCGCGCCGCCAGCCGATCGGCGCCTCGCGCTCGCACAGCTCGCGGAGCGTCTTGCCGGCCGCGAACGATCCGGAGGTGCGGGCCTGGCGCTGACCGCACATCCCGCAGAACCGCACCCCAGGCTGTAGCGCCCTGCCGCAGGAGAAGCACGTCATCGGGTCACGACCGGGTCACGCCCCGCACGTCCCCGACGAGCCAACGGTGGCGTTGCAGCGGCCGCTGACGCAATCGTCGCCGTTGCCGCAGCGCTGCCCGGCGGTGCAGTCGGGGCATGCGGCGCCGCAATCGACATCGCTCTCGAACCCGTCGCGGAGCCCGTCGCTGCAGGTGGGCGCGCGGCAGGTGCCGCTGTCACAGCCGCCGGTCTGGCAGTCCGCGGGTGTGGTACACGCGAGGCCCGCGGCGCAGGTCGGGCAGGTGCCGCCGCCGCAGTCGATGTCGGTCTCGGCGCCATCGCGCACGCGATCGGTGCACGCGTTGACCGGCGCGTGGTGCACACAGCTCGCCTCCGCGCACAGGTGTACGCCGAAGCCAACGGAGAGCACGGCCTGGCCGCCGATCGCGATGTCGTCGACGATGAAGCCCGCGAGCAGCGCGGAGGCGGCGAGCTCGTCCGCGGCGATCGCGCCATCGCGGTTGGTATCGAGGATGCGCGCGAACACGAGGTGCGATGAGGGGTTCGTGCGCATCATCTGGAGCACGCCCGCATACGCGATCGCCTTCGCGCGATCGATCGGGATGCCGCCGTGCACGATGCCGTCGAAGCCGCCCGCACCGTCGCCGCTCAGCTCGAGCTCCACGCCGACGAGCGGGACGACCAGGGGATCGGCATCCGCGAACACCGGGAGCAAGACCTCTGCATCGCCCAGCGCCTTCGTGGTCCGCGTGCGATTGGTCAGCAGCTCGCCGTTGACCAGCCGGCCGCCGAGCTGGCTCGCCATCGACGACAGCTTGCCGAGGTAGCGCGCACCCACGCGATCGTCGTCGTCGATCGTCGGCCTGCAGTTCGAAAGCGCAGAGGCGATCGAACCGCCGGAGATCATGTCGGGGACGTGCTTGTTGGTGTCGTTGGTCTGGGTCAGCGCGGCGACGATCAAGCCGAGCTGATTGTCCGGCTCACCATCGCCATCGAGATCGTCCGCGAACTGATTCGTGAGCGCGGTGGTCGACGGCAACGTGAGCAGTCGACCTCGTAGCGACGAAGTGGACCGGAATATGGACCCGTGACCTCACCTCCGGTGTCGGACGAGCAACCGACGGCGAGCAGCACCACTCCACACGCGATCCTCCGCATCCCTCGAGTCTGCCATGGAGTGGGTGTGGGACACTGCTCGCCGGTCGCAAGGAGGCAACGTGAGGACACGCACTGTGCTGGGAACGCTGGTGGTCGCCGTTGCGCTGATCGCTGGAGCCGGGGGCTGTGGTGGGAACAAGGGCGACCCGAGCGCGGTGCCACCGCCCAAGGCGATCGCGAAGGACGTCCCGCCCGGGCTCGATCTCCGCGTGTCGAGCGGCAAGGCCGGCAAGCCCGCCTACGATCGCGCGAACCTCGCCCCCGCCACCAAGCTCGCACCGGCGGAGGTCACGCAGTCCGCGTTCGCGATCCGCCCGGGCTCGCAGCCCCGCCGCGGACCGGCCAGGTGATCACCGCCGCGTTTCCGCCACCGCCGACCGATCGCCCACCGCCGGCCGTTGCCACCGCGGGCAAGGGCCTCAGCGTCGTGCGGTGGATGCCCGAGGGTGAGGTCCCGCTCGCACCCGAGCTCAGCGTGACGTTCTCGCAGCCGATGATCGCGGTGACCTCGCAGGAGGATGCCGCCAAGGTCCAGCCCGTGAAGCTCCAGCCGACCCCGAAGGGGCGCTGGCGCTGGATCGGCACGCGAACGATCGTGTTCGATCCCGAGGTCCGGTTCCCGCAGGCCACCACGTACACGGTCACGATCCCCGCGGGTACCAAGAGCGCCACCGGCGAGGCGCTCGCCGCCGCGAAGAGCTTCACGTTCGAGACCCCCGCCGCGAAGCTGGTCTCGAGCACTCCGACCTCTGGACCGCAGCAGCTCGACGTACCGATGTTCCTCCTGTTCGATCAGAACATCGATCCGAAGGCCGTGCTCGCGAAGCTCACCGTCAAGGCCAACGGCGGCCTGCGCGCCACACGGCTGCTCGACGACGCCGAGATCGAGAAGTCCCACGAGCTCGAGTCGCTGGTCGCCGCCGCGAAGGCCGATCACCAGGACGGCCGCTGGGTCGCGCTGCGCACCACGGACAAGCTCCCGGGAGATGCCGAGGTGTTCGTGGAGCTCGGCGTGGGCACGCCCTCCGCCGAGGGTCCGAACACCACGAAGTTCGCGCAGCGGTTCTCGTTCCGCACGTTTCCGCCGCTCAAGCTCGTGGAGGCCACCTGCGGCTGGGGCGGTAACGAGGGCTGCCGTCCGCGCACCCCGCTGCGTCTCGAGCTGAACAACCCGCTCGACCTCGACGCGTTCGCTCCCTCACAGGTGACGATCACGCCCGCGATCCCCGACCTCAAGGTCCACGCCGCGGGGACCTCGATCACGATCTCCGGGACCAAGCAGCCGCGCACGGGCTACACCGTCACGCTCGCTGGCAAGATCAAGGACGAATTCGGGCAGACGCTCGGCGGCAGCGAGAAGCGCACGTTCCTCGTCGGTGATCCCGAGACCGAGTTCTTCGGACCGAGCGACATGGTGGTCCTCGATCCGATGGCGCCCGGCCGCACGCTGGATTTCTTCACGAGCAGCTACCGGGCGCTCAAGGTCCGGCTCTACAAGGTCACGCCCGCCGACTACGACAGCTACGTCTCGTACCTCTCCGAGCGCTGGCGCAAGGACAAGCCCGCGACCGTGCCCGGTCGGCTCGTGTTCGACGACCTGGTCCAGATCAAGCCCGGCCAGGAGCTGTTGACGGAGACCCATGTGGATCTGAGCACGGCGCTCGATCCGAAGGGCTTCGGCCACGTGATCGCGATCATCCAGCCCTCCCCGTGGACCGAGACCACCCGCCCGCCCGAGCTGATCAGCTGGGTTCAGGCCACGCACCTCGGGATCGATGTCCACCTCGACAGCGACACGATGCACGCGTACGCGAGCGAGCTCGACAGCGGCAAGCCCGCCGGCGGCGTCCAGCTCGAGCTGCGGCCCGCCGGGGTCAAGGCCACGAGCGATGCCACCGGGCTCGCGGCGTTCCCGCTCGCGCCACCCAGCGTCGGTGCACACTATCTCCTCGCACGCCGCGATGGCGACGTGGCGTTCGTGACGGAGAGCGACCACTCGTACTCGTCCGGCTCGTGGGACAAGCGCGTGTTCGACGAGCGCCTCCAGCTCCAGGAGCACGTGCTCGACGATCGCACGCTGTACCGCCCTGGCGAGGAGGTCTCGATCAAGGGCTGGATGCGCTGGATCGATCGCGGCAAGGGCGGCGACGTCGGTCCGCTCGATGGTGCGCTGACCGGGCTGACGTTTCGCGTCGTCGATGAGCAGAACAACGAGATCGCGAAGGGCACCAGCACGGTGACGGCGCTCGGCGGCTTCGACGCCAAGTTCACGCTCCCGAAGACGCCCAACCTCGGGCGGGCGCGGATCGAGTTCTCACCCACCGGCCCCCGCGCGCGCCCCAGCGATGGGTTCTCGCACTACATCCGCGTGGAGGAGTTCCGCCGCCCCGAGTTCGAGGTCAAGGCGGCGGCGAGTGACGGCCCGTTCCTCATCGGCGGGGGTGGTGATGTCACGGTGTCCGCGAAGTACTTCACCGGCGCCGCGCTCCCCGGCGCACAGGTGACGTGGGCGGTGAGTGCGAGCACCACCAGCTTCACGCCGCCCAACCGTGACGACTACCAGTTCGGTGCCTGGCACGCGTGGTGGAGCGAGGGCTTCGACAGGGACTACGGCGACGACGGCGGGTACGACGACGACGAGGCGTACCTCGGCGGCAGGTACCGCACGGGCGCAAATCGCGGCACCTCGAGCTGGAGTCTCGAAGGCAAGACCGATGCGGTGGGCGAGCACACGCTCCATCTCGACTTCCTGTCCGCGAATCCGGCCACGCCGATGTCGGTGACCACCGCGGCCACGGTCACCGACGTCAACCGGCAAGCCTGGTCCGCACAGACCTCGCTCGTGGTGCATCCGTCGTCGCTCTATGTCGGGCTCAAGGCGAAGCGGCCGTTCGTCGAGAAAGGCAATACCGCCGAGGTGCTGATCCAGACGCCGTTCTATCCGCCGAGGGCGTGCTGAGCTGGCGGCGCAGCGGCATCGTCCAGCTCGAGAGGGATCACGCTCGACGGGCCGACCAAGATCGTCACCGTCCCGATCACCGATCCGATGACCCCGAATCTGCATGTCCGGGTGGATCTCGTGGGGATGGCCGTGCGCGCGGACGATCAGGGTCGGCCCGATCCAACGAAGCCAAAGCGGCCCGCGTTCGCGTCGGGCACCGTCAACCTCCCGATCCCGCCGCGCCATCGCACGCTCGCGATCACCGTCACGCCGGCGGCACCCAAGGTCTCGCCTGCCGCAAAGACCTCGCTCGCCGTGGAGATCCGCGACGCCGCGGGCAAGCCGGTCGCCGACGCCGAGGCGGCCGTCATCGTGGTGGACGAGGCGATCCTCGCGCTCGCGGATGCGCAGTTCGGAACTCCGATCGACACGTTCTATGCGATGCGCGGCACCGATTCGCAGGATCGGTTCTCGCGCGCCGACGTCAAGCTCGCGAAGCTGCCCAGCCCCAGCGGTCCTGGCGCGCCGCCGCCACCGAAGGCGAGGGGCGGCAACATCGAGGCCGACGATGACGCCCAGTATGACAGCGACCAGCCAGACGGCACTGGCACCGCGATGGCGCTCGAGGAAGGGAGGATGGGGAAGAAGGACGAGAAGCGCTCGGGGTCGCAGAACGAGGCGCTCCTCCGCGACGAGGACCCGAACGTCACACGACAGGAGGCGATCGCCCAGGCCCGCAGCGCCGGGGTTCCTCGGCAGCAGTGCGCTTTCGAGCCGGCGCCGAACACCCCGGATCGCGGTGCGCTCGAACTCAACCCGCTCGCCGCGTTCGTGCCCCAGGTCAGCGACGATGCGAACGGCAAGGCCACCGTCGAGCTCGCGATGCCCGACAACCTCACGCGCTATCGCGTGATCGTGATCGCGGTCGCTGGTGCGCAGCAGTTCGGCAAGGGCGAGAGCGCGATCACCGCGCGGCTCCCGCTGATGGTGCGGCCGAGCCCGCCGCGGTTCCTCAACTTCGGCGATACGTTCCAGCTCCCCGTCGTGGTGCAGAACCAGACCGACGCGCCGATGACGGTGCGCCTCGCGATCGCCGCCACCAACCTCGCGCTCACCGATGGCGCGGGCCGCTCGGTCACCGCTCCGCGAACGATCGCGTGGAGGTGCAGTTCCCCGCCGCCGCCGAGCTCGCGGGTACGGGCGCGCCCGAGATCGTAAGGCTCCGCCGGCGCGGGACAAGCGATGCCGCCGAGCTCGCGATCCCGGTGTGGACACCCGCCACCACCGAGGCGTTCGCGACCTACGGCGTGATCGACGACGGCGCGATGGCCCAGCCGATCGCCCTGCCCGGCAAGGTCGTGCCGTCGTTCGGCGGCCTCGAGATCACCGCGGCCTCCACCAACCTCCAGGCGCTGACAGACGCGATGCTCTACCTCGTCCACTATCCGTACGACTGCGCCGAGCAGCGCAGCAGCCGGATGCTCGCGATCGCGGCGCTCCGCGACGTGCTCGAGGCGTTCAAGGTCAAGGACATGCCCTCGCGCGGCGCGATGGAGGCGAGCATCACCGCCGATCTCGCACACCTCGCGCAGATGCAGAACGCCGACGGGGGCTTCGCCTACTGGGAGCGCAACTATCCCTCCGGTGCCTACCTCTCGGTGCACGTCGCGAGCGCGCTCGCCCGCGCCAAGGCGAAGGGCTATCCGGTGCCCGCCGCGATGGTCCAGCGGGCGCTCGCCTTCCTCCGCGACATCGAGGCCCACTACACGATCCACTATTCCCCCGAGGTCCGCCGCTCTGATCTCCGCGTACGCGCTCTACGTGCGCAAGCTCCTCGGCGATCTCGACATCGCGAAGGCCAGAAGCTGATCGCCGGACGCCGGCGGCGTCGAGAAGCTCGCGATGGAGACCAACGGATGGCTGCTCTCGGTGTTCGCCGGGAACCCCGCGGCGCCGCGCAGCGCAAGGCGATCGTGCGCCACGCCCTCAAACAAGGTGTCCGAGACCGCGGGGCGGCGAACTTCACCACCAGCTATCGCGATGGCAGCTATCTGCTGCTCGCGAGCGATCGGCGCGTCGACGCGGTGATGCTCGAGGCGCTGATCCTCGAGCAGCCGGATCTGGATCTGATCCCGAAGCTCGTCACCGGCCTCCTCGCCCACCGGAGCGCCGGCCACTGGCTCAACACGCAGGAGAATGCGTTCGCCCTCCTCGCCCTCGACCTCTACTTCCAGACCTACGAGAAGGTCACGCCGAACTTCGGCGCGCGTGTGTGGCTGGGCAACGACTCCGCCTGAGAGCTCCCGTGCCGCGGCCGCTACGCCAAGTACATCCAGATCAACGTGCCGATGACTGCTGTGGCCGCGCACGACCAGCAGGCGCTGACGATCCAGAAGGACGGCACCGGCCGGCTCTACTACCGGATCGGCATGACCTATGCGCCCTCTTCCTGAGCCTCGCGGCCGCCGATACGGGTTCGTCGTCGAGCGACCTACGAGGGCGTCGATGATCCGAAGGACGTCCGCCGCGGCCCCGATGCGACCTGGCACATCATATGGGCGCGCGCGTGCGCGCGAAGCTCTCGATGGTGAACGAGAACCGCCGGTACCACGTGGCGCTCGTCGATCCCGTCTCCCCGCGGGGCTCGAGGATCCTGAACCCCGCGCTCGCAGGCCAGCCGGCGCTGCCCGCGGACGCGAGCGACACCGACGAGACCTCCGGGCGTGGCGTACTGGTGGTGGTATGGCCCGTGGTACGAGCACCAGAACCTGCGCGACGAGCGCGTCGAGGCGTTCACCCAGGAGCTCGCCGAGGGCGTGCACGCGTACGCGTATGTGACGCGCGCCACCACGCCGGGAACGTTCAATCGTCCCGCCGCCGAAGGCCGAGGAGATGTACATGCCCGAGACGTTCGGGCGCGGAGCGAGCGACAAGGTGATCGTCGAATAGCGCCGCCATCGACAGGCGATGAATTCTCGCGGATGCTAGAGGCATGCTCCGTCGCGTGGCGTTGTGGTCGTTGCTTGCCGTTGCGGTCTCGTGTACCCGGCCGAATCCGCGGTCGTGTGGTGATGGGTTGTGCACAGACCCCTCCCTGCCGTTCTGTGACGTCGATGGAGCCCTCGAGGGTGAGCCGGACACCTGTATCGCGGTCGCATGCAGCGCTGCCGAGTTCATCGCGTGCCGCGGGGACCAGGCGATTCGGTGTAACTCCACCGGAAACGACTACGACCTGCTCCAGTGCGAGCATGGCTGCGCCCAGGGTGCGTCTGAATGCAAGGGCTATGAGAGCACCGCCCAGTGCAACAATCCGGCTCCAGTCTATGATGGTGCCAACTACCAGTGCCGCGCGTGCCGCACCGACGACGAATGTCCCAGCACCGTCTGTGACGTTGACGCGGGCGCGTGCCTGGCGGCGAGTGAGGTTGTGTACGCTACGCCGCTCGGACTCGATACCGATTTGTGTACCCAGGCGAACCCTTGTTCGGTGAACCATGCAATCTCCCTCGCGAGTTCGAACCCTCTCCGGTCCACAGTCCGCCTGAATCCGGCGGAGTACTTCACGTCGATTCATGTGTCGAGTGGGACGTTCAAGATCGTAGGTACGGGCGCTACCCTGAGTGCAGCCGAGGTTGGCGGTCAGCAATTCCTTCGGGGTTCGGATGTCTCCATTCGAGGCCTCCATTTCGATCTCTCGCGCGGCGCCATGTATTGCGGATCAGGTCGCACCGACACCACGCCACTCGGCGGAACCCTGCGCCTTCGAGATCTGACTATCACCTCCGCCAACCAGTCCTCGCTCTTCGCTCAGGGGTGCGTCCTCAGCGCAACGCAGGTCGTCTTCGAAGGCCTCGATGCGCCGCTGCTCTTTGTCGAGGATGATTCGGAGTTCATGGCGGATCGATCCTCCTTCGTGGGGAAGAACGGTTCCAACACCGCGTACCTGCTCGGCCGCCGCGTTTCACTTTCCATCACGAACTCCGTATTCGACGAGGCCAGGCTCGTCCTTGATCCACGCGACGTGATCGGTTCCACCTCTCGCGCTGTCTTTGCTTTCAACACCGTTGTTCTTCATCGGAGCCTCGCTCTCTATCGAGAGAACCCTGCATCGACCGGAAACACCGGCACCTTCCTGACTTTCATCGAGAACAACGTCCTTCTTGCCACGACCGCGACGAGCAACGATGCCGTCGATTGCACTGGCTGCTCGGTGGCACACAACATCGTCTTCCCGCAGGTGTCAGCGTTGCCCTCGTCCAACCAGGTGACAGATCCGAAGCTTGTGGCGCCAGACAGTCATGACTTTCACTTGGCTGCAGGAAGCCCCGCGCTGAACGCCGCCGTGCCATCCCTCGGAATCAGTACCGATCACGATTTCGAAGGCACCCTGAGACCTCAGGGCGCACAGATCGACATCGGAGCATACGAGCGCAAGCCATAGGGTTGACGCGATTCCTCGGCTCGCCGCTCGGGCCTTCGTGCTACTGCTCGAATCATGAAGCTGCGTACCGCCGTCGCCGGTTGTGTTCTGCTCGCCTCCACAACCGCATTCGCCGCGGATCACATTGCTCGGATCGCCGAGGTGATGGTCTCCAACCAGGGATCGAACACCTCGCAGTTCATCGAGCTCGAGGACCCGAACGGTGAGTCTTTCCCGTTCACCCCGTACTCGATGACGCTGTTCGACGGCGCGGGCACCTCGCTCGGATCTGTTTCCCTGACGGTCCCCACCGGCACCACCCGGCTCGTGGTCGCTACCGCCACGGCGGTGACCCAGTTCGGTCTGACCGGCGCGACCGCGCTCACCATCACGCTCCCCGTGAACGGGCAGGTGTGCTTCAACAACAGTATGGCCCGCATCCACTGCTTCGGCTGGGGCAACGTGACGTCGCAGATCATCGCGCCGCTCAACAACGATCTCGGCCCGACCCCGCCCGACGGCATGTCGGTCCAGCGGGTGTCCGGAACGTACGCCCTCGGCACGCCCACGCCTGGCGCGGTCAACACCGCCGCGGTGCCCGATAGCTCGATCGATGCCGGCGTGATCGATGCGCCACCCGCCGCCGTGGACGCAGCACCATCGATCGATGCGCCGACCGGCAACCCGAACAACCCCAGCAAGGACGATGGCTGCAGCGTCGGTGCGGGTGCGTCGTGGTTCGGTCTCGTCGGGCTCGCGGCACTCGTGCTCCTTCGCCGCCGTCGCGCGTAGTGGCTGGCTGATCGGCCACTGGCGACTGCTGGAGTTGCCGCCGCAGGCGATGTCGCTCGCGTAGGCGCGCTTACCGTCGACGAGAGATCGCGAGGTTCGCCGCGCGATCGCGTCCACGATCTGTCTACCGCGGGTTTCGGTGTGGAACCTGCGGGAATCAGGCGTGTGCTGGCATCGCCGCTGCACCTCGGTCCTGCAAGCCAACAAAGGACCTCCTCATATGTCGACCACCGAGTTCCCCACTATCTCGAACGATCTCCTCACCTCCGTCGCCGGCGGCAGCCAGCTGTCCTCCGGGATGACGCGAGCGCGCGAGCTCGGGCTCCGTATCACGTCCACGACGGGCGGCAAGCACGCGGCGCACTCGTATCACTATCAGGGGCGTGCGTTCGACGCAGCCGGGAGCCCGTCGGCGATGCGCCAGTTCTATCGCGAGATGGCGGGCTCGCACCCGACCGAGCTGTTCTACGATCCGATGGGCGGCATCAAGCACGGGCGCAACATCGGGGCGATCGGCGGGCACGGCACGCACGTCCACCTCGCGTACTGAGAGTGGTAGGTTCGCGGCGTGAACATCGACGCCGCGCAGTACAAGCAGATCGCCGCCACCGTGTACGAGGGCCAGGAGGGCGGTCCCACGCCCGCCGAGGCCGAGCTCGTGGTGGCACTCTGCCAGCTCGTCGTCGCGGCGGATGATGTGGAGGATGCGGACGAGGCCGCGCTGTTCGAATCGATCGCGGCGCAGGTCTATGCGCACGCGAAGGCCGCGACCACGCCGCCCACGTTTCATCCTCTCGATGATCCCGAGCAGCGGCGCGATCTGATCAAGAGCACCGCGGCGCAGCTCGTGGGCAAGCCGACGGCGCAGCTCGCCTATGCGCTCGCGTACATCCTGGCGATCTCCGATCTCGATCTCGCACCCGAAGAGGGCGAGTTGCTGGATGATCTGGTCGATGCTCTCGAGCTCGATCCCGACAAGGCCGACGAGCTGATCGTCACGGTCACCGAGATCATCACGCCCGCCGGTGCAGCGCCCCCCGGTGGGCACCGGCCGACGGCGAAGCACCGCGCACGTGACCTCGGCGCGTGGACACGCGGCAGCCGCGGGTGGAGAACTGGCCGAACGCCGCCGACGGCGCGTCAGTAACAACAGCAGTCGACCGCGGGGGAGGGGGGCCCCCCCCCCCCGCCCCCCCCCCCCCCGGAATGAACGCGCGAGGTTACGCGAGGATCTACTCCCGTAACCTCCCGCCACAGCTCGCGTAGACCTCCCATGATGCGACACATGCTCCTCGCCGCCGTCGTCGCCCTGGGCTGCACGGCCGGCTCGTCGGATTCGCACGCGGCCCCCACCCCGCCCACGCCGAACGGCCCACGCGAGGTCGCGATCCTGGCGGGTGGCTGCTTCTGGGGGATGGAGCACGTGCTCCTCGACGCCCCCGGGATCGTGGACATCGAGGTCGGCTATGCGGGTGGAGCCTCGAAGTCGGCGACCTATGACCAGGTGTCCGAGGGCAACACGGGGCATGCCGAGTCGGTGCGCGTGACCTTCGATCCCTCCGTCCTCAGCTACGAGGACCTGCTCGTGCACTGGTACTTCCGCGGTCACAACCCGACCACGCTCGACCGGCAGAACAACGACATCGGCACGCAGTACCGCTCGGAGATCTTCACGCTGTCCTCCGCGCAGGCGAAGGCCGCGGCGTCCGCGAAGGACCGCGTCGCGAAGACCGGCAAGTGGGGCTTCCCGATCGTCACCAAGATCGAGCCCGCGACCACGTGGGTCCGCGCCGAGGACTATCACCAGGACTATCTGGTGAAGCACCCGAACGGCTACAACGACCACTTCCTGCGCAAGTTCGACTTCTGAGGCGCCGCGCGGGCCTTCGGAGCCCCTCCGGGCCCGTTCTCGTACCCCTGTGATAGTGGTCAGGGATGGAAGTCGCCACAGATCCGCTCGCCGTCCTGAGCGGGGTGTTCGGCCACACGGGCTTCCGGGGCGGGCAGCGCGAGGCTGTCGAGGCCGTGGTCGCGGGCGGCGATGCGGTGGTCCTCCTGCCCACGGGCGCCGGCAAGTCGTCCTGCTACCAGGTGCCCGCCGTGATGTTCGCGCGCGCCGGGCTCGGGACCACGTTGGTGGTCTCGCCGCTGATCGCGCTGATGATCGATCAGGTCGCAGGCCTGACCGCACGCGGCATCCCCGCGGCGGCGCTGCACAGCCACCAGGAGGATGACGAGCGGCGAGACGTCATCGATCGGCTGCTCCGTGGCGAGCTCGCCGTGCTGTACATCTCTCCCGAGCGTGCGGTGCAGGATGGATTCCTGCGGTTGATCGCCCGCGCGCGGATCGCCCTCCTCGCGATCGACGAGGCCCACTGCGTGAGCGAGTGGGGCCATGACTTCCGTCCCGAGTACATGCGCCTGCGCGAGCTCCGCGATGTGGTGCGCGTGCCCACGATCGCGCTGACCGCCACGGCCACGCCGCGCGTGATGGCCGAGATCGTGAGCTCGCTCGCGCTGCGCCAGCCGGCCATTGTCCGCGGTGACTTCCGGCGCCCCAACCTCGCGTTCGAGGTCCAGCATCACCGCGGAGATGAGGGCCGGTTCGTGGCCACGATCGCCGCGCTCGAGGCGGCCGGCTTGCGCGATCGCGGTGGCGGGCGCGCGATCGTGTACTGCGCCACCCGCAAGAAGACGGAGGCCGTGGCCGCGCGGCTGAAGTCGGCGGGGTTTGGCGCGGCGCACTATCACGCCGGGCGCACGGCGCTCGCGAGGGATCGCGCGCAGCGTGGCTTCTCCTCGAGCAAGACGCGGGTGCTGGTTGCGACGAGCGCGTTCGGGATGGGCGTGGACTATCCGGACGTGCGCGTGATCGTGCACTTCCAGGCGCCGGGCAGCATCGAGGCGTACTACCAGGAGGCCGGGCGCGCGAGCCGCGATGGCGAGCCCGGGCGCTGCGTACTGCTGTTCGGGCAGGCCGATCTGATGACGCAGCGGCGGCTCGCCGAGCTGGGCGGTGCGGGGAGTGCGCAGCGCCGTGACGAGGCCCTCGCCTCGATCGAGCGGTACGCGCACGCGAGCGCGTGCCGGCAGGAGCTGCTGTGCGCGCACTTCACGGGGGCACAGAGCAGCGTCACGTGTGGGAGCTGCGATGTGTGCGTGGATCCGGGCGCGGTGCGCGAGCGCACGATCCAGGTCCGCGAGGTGCGCGAGGACCGGCCGGTCGCCGTGACCGCGCTCGGGGCCGAGGCGCGGCAGCTGATCCTCGATGCCGTGGGCTCGCTGCGTCGCCCGATCGGCAAGCTCAACCTCGCGAAGATGCTGCGCGGGAGCAAGTGCAAGGCGATGACCGCACACGGCCTCCTGCATCTGCCGCAGCACGGCGCGCTCCCCGATGCGAGCGAGGAGGAGCTGGTCGCCGGGATCGAGCAGCTGATCACCGAGCGCAAGCTCGCGCGGCGCGGTCGGAAGTATCCGACGGTGGCCCTGCCCGGCCCGCGGGCTCCGCGCACCGGAGATCCGCGCCCGTCGCGGCGGTTCGTGAAGACCTCGAGCATGACGATCGAGCTCGAGAGCTATCGCAAGCGGATGGCGCGCCAGCTCAAGTGGAAGACGTACATGGTGTTCCAGCGCGGCGTGATCGCGGCGATCGATCGGCAGCGCCCGACGACGAAGGAGGGCCTCGCGCGGATCCCGGGGCTCGGCCCTGCGAAGATCGCTCGGTTCGGCGATGACCTGCTCGCCGTGATCCGCCGGCACGCCTGACGCCGGCCTACGCGACGCGACGTCCGGAATACGAACGGCCGGTCGAGGCGTAACGCTCGACCGGCCGGCTAGCTTCACGCGCGAGCAACACCCGCGAGTGCCCAAGCACCTGCACGGTGCCCGGTGGTGTGACGATGCGACGCACGCGCCAGGATCGAGGCACCGATCGCGGACTGAGCGTCGTAGCGCTGGAGTGCGTGCAGCAGCTCCGGCGCGTTGACCACCCGATCCACGATGGCGCCGCGCGCCTCGCGCAGCTGGTCCGCGAGCCCCAGTGCCAGCGCGACGTTGATGAAGCACGTCTGGCCCGAGAACACGTGACCGGTCTGCGCTGCGTCACCCGCGATCACGATCGGCGCGCGGCCGTCACCGCCGATGAAGCGGTGGGGCAGCGTCGTCGCCGCGGTGGTGAACACCATCGGCGGGACGATGCACGGTGCGCCCGCGAGGCCGTGCGCCTGGGCCGCTGTCGCGAAGCCCTGGTGCAGACGCTCGAGGGACGGTGTGCCCGCGATCCGCGGATCGACGAGGAGCGCGGTACCCGCACCGGACTCCTCGGGCGTCTGGAGCACGGTGCAGCGCACCGGCTCGTCGAAGCCACGCACCGGGAGCTCCACGCGGATCCACTGACCGCGCTTGGCACCGGTGGCGAACAGCGCGCCGATCAGCCGACGCTGGACGCCCTCGATGGGCGTCGCATCACGGAGGATCGTCGCGATCAACGGACGTGCGGCACCGGTGGCGATCACGGCCATCGCCGCGCGCGCGGTCGTACCGTCGGCGCACTGCAGCGAGACGCTGCGCGCGTGGCGACGCAGACGCGTCACCTCGCAACCGTATGCGACGGTTGCGCCGTGCACGAGTGCACGCGCGAGCAGGGCTTGCTGCAGGCGGCCGATCGGGACGAGCGCGAGTGGCGGCTGGGACGCGAGCGCCCACAGATCGCCCGGCAGCGCCGGGACCTGCCCCGCCGCTGCACCGACGATCTCACCACGGACGGTGCGTCCAGAAGCAAGATCGCCCTCGCAGCGAGAGTGCAGGCGCGACACGACGCGCGGATCCTCGAGATCGACGCCGAGGCGTGCGAGGTGCGCGAGGTCACCCGCGCGCGCGACGAGCAGCTGCGGGCGAACCTGCGCATCCGTCGCGAGCGGCGGGCGGCGGTCGAGCACCAGGGTCGTGAGGCCGAGGCGCGCCGTCTCGATCGCGAGGGCGAGACCCACAGGTCCCGCGCCGATGATCGCTAGGTCGTACTCCTCTGCCAGCACACGGGGCTGGACGACAGATGCGATTCCCATCGCACGCCCTCCCCCCCGTCCTGTGCCGGAGTGTTCGTGGTTTCCTTGGTCGTAGACATGTACGTGTCCTCCTTCGCGCGTGGACCTGGCTCTCCGAGATGGAGAGCCGATCGCGATTGCGCGGGCTCACCCTGACGGCCTGCTCCGACGAAGTCAAGCACGGACCTGGAGCGCCGCGAAATCACTGTAGACTCGCGGGGCGATGGCCGAGGACGACCGCACCCGACGCTGGCAGCGCACCGAGCGCTACGACACCGCCTCCGACACCATCCAGGTGCTCCGCGTGTCGATCGCCGAAGTACGCCACGCCCCACGCGATCCCGAGGCTCGGCGCCGACTTCGCGCGATCGCGGCCGAGCACGGCCTGTGGGAGCAGCTCGCGATCCTGCTCGGGGACGAGGCGCGCGCTGCGGTGGATCACCCCGAGCGTGCGGCGGCGTTCCACGAGGAGCTCGCGGATGTCCACGAGAACCTCGATCAGCCTCTCGAGACGATCGCGGCGATGGAGCACGTGATCGCGCTCGACCCCGACAACGTCGATCGGCTCGATCGTCTGGCGTGGCTGTATCGGCGCGCGAATGCGTGGTCGAAGGCCGCGGAGACGTTCGAGCGCGTCGGGCAGCTCGCGCACGACGACCGATCGCGCGCCGCGCTCCGCGCCGCGGGCAAGCTGTATCGCGACAACGGTCGGCTCGATCGCGCCGCGGCGATCTATCAGGTGATCGTCGCGCGTCGCCCCTCGGACACCGAGGCGTGGCGCGCGCTCGAGGATCTCCTCGGCGAGCTCGGCCGCTGGCAGGATCTCGCGACCGTGCGAGGTGAACGCGCGGCACGTGCGGGCGGTGGGCTCGAGAAGGCCGCGCTGCTGCGCTCGCAGGCCCGCGCGCTCGAGCGAGCAGGCGAGCTGCAACAAGCCGCCTCGCTCGTGGCACAGGCCTCGACGCACGCCCCCGAGGATGTCAGCGGGCTCGTCGACTACGCGGATGTGCTCGCTCGCAGTGGTCAGGGTCGAGAGGCGGCGGAGATCTTGCGCGCGCGCGTCACCGAGGCGATCGACCGCGGTGCGAGCGTCGATGATGTGGCCGCGCTCCGGCTACGGCTCGCCGGGATCCTCGAGGACGCGTGCGACGATCGGGCCGCCGCCACGGCTGCACTCGAGGAGCTGCTGGCGGACGCCCCCGAGTACCTGCCCGCGCTCGAGCGGATCACCGCTGCCGCCGCGACCGATCCGGATCCGCGCGTCCACGCCGCCGCGCTCCTCCGCTATGCCGCCGCGCTCCCGGACTCCGCCGATCGCTCGGGCTACGTCGGCGCCGCGGCACGGCGCTCGCGCGAGGCCGGCGATCATCGCGCAGCGGTACGTGCGTTCGAGCGCGCCACCGAGCTCGCACCCGAGGACGATCAGCTGCGCATCGAGCTCGACGAGGCGCGGACCGCTCTCGCCGTCGAGCGCGCCACCGCGGAGGCCGCCGATGGCGATCCCGGCGGCGCCGAGCGCAGGCTGCGCGGCCTCCTGACATCGCAGCCGCAGCACCTCGGCGCCCACCTCGCTCTCGCCGAGATCCTCGCCGGCGCGGGCAAGCTCGATGCCGCCGCGGAGCACCTGCGCGACACCCTCGCGGCGGCTCCCGAGACCACGCCCGGCGAGAAGCTCGCGCCGCTCGTCCATCGCTTCGCGCTGGTGATGGCCGCGCTCGGTGATGCGGACGAGAGCCATCAGCTGCTCCACGAGGCGCATCGCCTCGATCGACGCTCGCTCGCGATCACGCTCGCGCTCGGTGAGAGCTGCTTCCAGCGCAAGCTATGGCGTCAGGCGTCGCTCCACCTCGGCGCACTCGCAGAGCACCCCGAGGCGCCGCGGCACGCGTCCGCCGTCGCGCTCGGGCTCGTCCATGCCGCGCAGGCCGAGGCCCGCGCCCTGCGCCCTACGAACGCGCTCGCCCACCACGAGGCGGCGGTGCGTCTCGACCCGGGCTGCGGCCCGGCATGGCACGCGCTGGCCGAGGTCGCGATCGAGAAGGGTGATCTGGAGCGGGCCGCGGCGTGCCTCGAGCGCGAGGCGTTCGCGACCACGACGCCGAAGGATCGGCTGCGCCTGTTCGATGCGCTCGGCGACATGGCGCTCGACGTGCTCGGAGATCCAGCCCGCGCGGAGCGATGCTGGACGCAGGTCGCTGCCGCAGGTAGTTCGACCGTGCTCGACAAGCTGCTCGCGCTCCAGCGCAAGCGCGGTGCCACGCGCGAGCGGGGGGAGACCTGCCTGCACCTCGCTGCCCTGCAGACGGAGCCGCGGAGGAGCAAGGAGCTGTCCGAGGAGGCCGCCGAGGCGTTCGTCGCCGGCGGAGAGCTTGCACGCGCCAGTGCGCTCGCCATCGAGCTGATGGCGAAGCATCCACGCGATCCAGGTACCGTGGCGTGTGCCACGGCGGTGGCGGTGGCGGCCGGGGACCCGGCACGGGTGGCGGGCTGGTTGCGCCCCACGCTCGCGGCATGGGACGGCGCCGGTGATCGAGGAGATCAGGATCCGCGACGGGCGAACCTGTGGCGCAGGCTCGGTGATGCGGAGCGTGATCTCGGGAACGAGCACGCCGCGCTCGAGGCATATCGCCGTGCCGTGAACGTGGCACCGGAGTCCGATGGCGCCCTCGCCGCGCGCCGCGGTCTGGTCGAGCTCGCCTCCTCCACGGGCCGTCCGCAGCACTCCGCGCTGATCGCGCTCGTCGAAGCGGCGCAAGATCCGTTCGACGTGATCGCGTGGGCACGCAACCTCTCGCGCACCGATCACGTGGAAGATGCGCGCGCCGCCTTCGACCTCGCGCGTGCCCTCGGTGCGCGGCTCACGCCCGAGGACGAGGCGTTCCTCGAGAGCAACCCGCCTCGCGTCATGGCCTCCGACGAGGGTTACTCCGCAGCGCTCGATGCCGAAGATCGGCGCGAGCTGATCGACGACCCCGACGATGCGCCGATCGGCGAGCTCATGGACCTCCTCGCGGAGGCCGCCTCGATCCTGTGCCCGAGTGCGAACGCGGCGCTGGTCGAGGCCGATCTGATGGATGCGAAGCGGCTCCCCGCGTCCAGCGACGCCGCGACCGCCGCCGTCTATCCGCAGCTGGTCAAGGCGCTCGGCGGTCCGCCAACCCTGCTGCATGCGAGCACCCGCCGGGAGGCACGCGATGTCACGCTGCTGCTCGCCCATCCACCCGTCGTGGTGATCGGTCCGCGCCTCGCCGCGGTCCGCGCGGGCTCGCGCAGCGAGATCGATCTCGCGGGCGACGCCGCGCTTCGGTTCGAGCTTGGCCGGATCGTCGAGCTCTCGCGCCCTCGCCGGATCTTCGCGGGGGGCAGCGACACCGCGAGCTTCGCGCGCCTGATCGCCGGCCTGCGGCGTGCGTTCGGCCCGCCGAGCGATCAGGCCGCCGGTCAGCCTGTGGATCGCGACATCGCCGGTGAGGCCGAGCGCCTGCGCTCGAAGCTCTCGGTGGCGCTGCGCCAGAGGATGACCGAGAAGCTCGCCCAGCTCGACCCCACCCGTCTCGATCCCGAGGCCTACGTGGCGGCATGTCACCGCGCCGCAGATCGAGCAGGCCTGCTCGTCTGCGACGACGTCGGCGTGGCCCTCCGCCTCGCCGGCGGCCCGAGCGTCGCGCCCCACCTCGTGCGTCTCGCCTCGTCGCAGCGGTATCTCGCCGCGCGCAAGAAGCTGCGCGCCCGTGGCGCCGATGACGACACCAATCCGTTTCCGCGCGAGCGCTGACTACTCGTCCGGGAACACCACGCCATCGTAGTCCGCCGAGGAGAACGGCAGATCGAGGCGGGGCAGTCGTGGATGCACGGACCGGCACGGGTGCTCGCGACGCGAGAACCTGGTGGGGTAGTAGTTCGCGGCGAACATCGTCTCGCACGCGCGCAGCCACGGATCCGCGATCGCGGTGAGCCGCGCGGTGAGCGAAGGGTCCACGCACGCGGCGATCCAGGCGGAGATCTTGGCGTCGTCGAAGTCGGAGTCCGGGGCGCCATCATCGAACAGCTCGTCGTTCGGCTCGGGCGTGTTCCCCGCGAGCCAGATCGGGACCTCGCCTGCACGCGCGAAGGGGTCCACCGGCACGCCGTTCAGCCAGACGTTGAAGTGGACGTGCGGCGGATCTGCGAGGAGCGAGCTGAGGAAGTTCAGGCCCGAGGCCCCCGACAGTGCGATCGCCTGACCGCGCGAGACCTCATCACCCACCCGCACCAGGCTGCGCGCGAGGTGCCCCGAGGTGGTGCACAGACCCTCGCCATGATCGATCATGATCTTGAGGCCCCCGCGGTTGAACTCGCTCCGCACCACCGCGACGCGCCCCGCTGCGGGCGCGACCACCACGGTGCCTGGCGGCGTGGCGAAGTCCGTGCCGTTGTGGCTGTCGTACGTCCGCGTGCGGCCGCGGAAGTCCACGACGTGTCGCTTGCGCACGCTCCAGCCATCGCGCTCCGGCGTCTGGCTGTGATTGAACAGGTTGTACATCGTCACGAGCCGGCCATAGGGCCGGTGGCCGCGCCACAGCTGGAAGCTGAGCGCCGGCTCGAGGATCGCGAGGCTCGACAGCCCGAACCGTGACGGCGGTGTGTGCGGGTCCCCACGGAGCGCGAGCCCCGTCTCCCGCAGGCGCGTACGCCACGGCGAGACACCCAGGATCTCCGTCAACGAGGGCCGTGACTCCATCTGCTCATCTAGCGAGATCGAGACACCACCGTCACGCGATTTCGACGCGCGCGAGCCAGATGGCAACAAGTATCGTCGTCGGACGAGCGGTCAGGGCAGCTCGACTGCGCCGACATCGCAGATCGCCAGGTCACGCGGCACACCGCGCTGATCGATCGCCGGGCAGCTCCGTCCCGCCCCGAGCACCGTCGACGTCGAGGTCGGGAGGATGGTCTCGGTAGCGCCGCCGTGGGGGCCAGGGCCGCCGGGCACGAGCTGGGGATCGGTCATCAGCCGGTCTCCGGTGGCGATGAAGTACGCCGCGCAGTTGTGCGCATCGTCGCCGAACACGTTGCCGCCGTTCGAGGTCAGCGAGGTCGAGAGGTCGCGGCGATCGCAGTCATACGGGGCGCCGTTCACGTCGGTGTTGAACGCGACGATCGTGTTCGCCACCGTGTAGTGGCATGGCGCGCTGTACAGGTAGAGGCCCGCGGACTCCGGCGTGGAGTTCGTATTGCGGTTGTTCACGATCGTGTCGTTGACGAGCGTGTACGTTCCGCCCGGTGTCGCGAGGGTGCCCGCGATCGTCGAGAGATTGTCGTAGAGCGTGGAGTTCTCGAGGCGCAAGGTCGTCCCCGTGGTGATGTGTGCGAACGAGCCCCACGCAGACTCGTTGCGCGTGGCCGTACTCTGCTCGACGACGATCGTGGTCCCTGCGCCCTCCCCATCGATCACGCCACCCCATCCACTGCAACACCCACCGTACGAGACGTTCGCGGTGAACGTCGAGCGCCGGATCGTCACCTGGGCGCCGTCGTGTGCGAACAGCACGCCGCCAGAGCCGTTGGACACGTTGCGCGAGAACGCGCACGCATCGATCTGCGCCGTCCCGGCCCCGATGTTCAGCGCGGCTCCATCGATCGAGCCGTAGTCGTCGACGGAGACCTGCTTCAGCCCCAGATCGTGGCTCGCGAGCAGCCGCAGGAAGCCGAAGCCGGGATGCGCCGTCGCGGGCTGGACGTGCGTCAGCGCGACGCCACGGCCCGCGATCACCAGATCCGTACCCACCGGATCGAGGCTCGAGCTCATGCGATAGGTCGCGGCGTCGAGGAGGATCAGCTGCTTCGCTGGCCGCTGATTCGCCGACTTCAGCGCGGCGCGCAGCGAGCATCCACCCGCGACCGTGGAGAAGCAGCGTGCATCGACGCCCGCATCATCATCCATCCCCTCGGCGGTGGTATCGACCACCCAGCCCGGGAGCACCGTCAGCACGAACGACGCGGTGGCCAAGGCCCCCGAGGGCGTGCGCGCCGAGACCGTGAAGTTCACGGCGTCCGCGACGGCCGTCGGTATGCCGGAGATCACGCCGGTGTCGGGATCGAGCGCGAGCCCGGACGGTAGGGCGGGCGCGACGGAGTAGGTGTGCGTGCCCGTCGAGGTCGGGACCAAGGACACACTCGTGATGTCGAGCACGGCGTTCACGTCATCGCTGGAGTAGCTGAGCGCCGCACCGCTCTCCGACGCATCGACGCTGCTGCTCGTCGTGGGATCGAAGCCGACTCGGCCACACGCGGCCAGGAGCACGCAGGCAAGTGCTCGCACGTTACCGCCCTGCATCCCTCCAGCGTACGCGATGCACGGGAGTCGCTGGGAGAACTTTGCGGGGTTGTGCGGCGAGGACTCTGATAGGTTCACGCCGTGCGTTGGCCTGTGCTCCTCGCGGTCGCCCTGTTCGGGGGGACCAGCCTCGCCGAGGTGGCGACGACGCCGCCGGCGCCGAGCGGCGCGCCCCCGGCCGAAGCAACGACGAGCGCCAAGCCCCCGGGTAAGACCCGCAAGACGAACAAGGCGAGCAAGGGCAAGAAGAAGAAGAAGCGTACCAGCCGCTCTGGACCCTCGCGCTACGGCAAGGTCACCGACGCCACCACCACGCCGGCGTGGCAGTACGGTCAGATGACGCAGGATGAGTGCGAGGCCGAGCTGACGACGCGCGCGATCGGGTTCACCCGCGAGCCCACCTCGCGAGGCGTGCGCGCACCGGTGCGGCTCACCGAGAAGTTGCATGGTGTGGAGTTCCGCACCGACGAGACCGAGGCGCGCCGCCAGACCAGCCCGTACGAGGTGGGCGATTGCCGCTTGATCCTCGCGATGGATGACTTCTCGAAGATCCTCGAGGCGCACGACATCGTGCAGGTCCGGCACTATTCGATGTGGCGTCCGCCGGCGAAGTCGTGGCCCGAGGACAAGGAGGCCTCGCGGCACGCCGGCGCCCTCGCCCTCGATGCCGGGCGGTTCACCAAGTCCGATGGCAAGACCCTCGACGTGGATCGCGACTTCCACGGCCGGATCGGCGCCAAGACCTGCGGCGAGGACGCGAAGCCACGCCCGGCCACGCCGGACGCACTCGAGCTACGCGCGATCCTGTGCGACGCCGCGGCGCTGCACGTGTTCAACGTGATGCTCACGCCGAACTTCAACCGCCCGCATCACAACCACTTCCACCTCGAGGTGACGGCCGGCGTGAAGTGGTTCTTGCTCCACTGAGGAGCGAGATCAGACGTTGCGCGGCTGGATCGCGCTCGACACCGTCAGCTCGGCCAGCCGGCCGCGGGTCTCGATCTGGATCTCGACGGCATCTGCATCGATCGGCACGTACTTCGCGATCACCGCGGCGATCTCGGCGCGCATCTCCTGGAGACGCCCACCTTCGAGACCGGAGCGATCATGCGCGAGCACGAGGTGCAGCCGACCCTTCGCGACATCGCGGCTCGACTTACCCGAAAACAGGCTCTTGATTCCATTCCACATGAATCGACTCCTCACGCCGGCGTGGCCGAAAGGCCAAGCGCGCGACCGATACGGGTGAAGAAGCCGACCGGGGTCTTGTCCTCGACCTCGTGACCGGCGAGGCGCTTCGCGATGCGGATGAACTCCTTGGCCGCGAGCGACTTGCCCTCGAGCACCGCGGGGACACCCTTGTTCGTGGTGGCGATCACCTCGTCATCGAGCGGGATCGCGCCGAGCATCTCGAGTGCGAGGATCTCGATCACGTCGGACTGCGACAGCATGTCGCCACGCTTCACGAGGTTCGCGGAGATCCGGTTGACCACCAGGCGCGCCGGGACGTCGGCCGCGGCGAGCAGGCCCACCACGCGGTCCGCATCGCGGATCGACGAGACCTCGGGGGTGGCGACGACCACGGCCTCGTCGGCACCGGCGATCGCGTTCTTGAAGCCCTGCTCGATGCCGGCCGGGCAGTCGATCAAGACGAAGTCGTGGGTCGACTTGAGCTCGAACACGAGGCTGCGCATGTCCTCGGGCGTGACGGCGTCCTTGTCGTCGGTCTGCGACGCGGGCAGGAGCCACAGGTTGTCCATGCGGCGATCCTTGATCAGCGCCTTCGCGAGCGTGCACTTGCCGCGGATCGCATCGACCACGTGGTAGACGATGCGATTCTCGAGGCCCATCACGACGTCGAGGTTGCGCAGCCCGATGTCCGCATCCACGAGCACGACCGAGTGACCGAGCTGTGCGAGAGCGGCTCCGAGATTGGCAGTGGTGGTGGTCTTTCCGACCCCGCCCTTGCCGGAAGTGATGACGATTGCTCGACCCATGGGACTCCTTTAGATGCTTGTGGCGAGGTTGCGCGGCAACTTGCCCGAGTAGCGCTCGACGACGATCTGATCGCCCGTGCAGTAGGCGATCTCGGCCTCGGAGGCCGGCGTGTCACTGTCTGCTGCGCGCGCGACCTTGCGGCCAACGCGCAGCTGCTGCGGCTCGAGCCGCAGTGCGAGGATGAAGCCGACGTCCTGCCCGATCCCGGCGTGGGCGGTGCCCCGCAGGCGCCCGAGCACGACGATGTTGCCCTGCGCGCGGATCTCGGCGCCCGGGTTGACGTCTCCGAACACGATCAGGTGACCGTGGTGCTCGAGGATCACGCCGGACCGCACCGGCCCGACGACGAGCCGGGTGCCGTTGGTGGTGTCGGGCGCGACGATCTGCTCGAGCGCCGTGGAGGCCAGCGCGATCGGCGCGGCCGTCTGGGTGGGCTCGTCGAAGCTGATCGCCGGGCTCGCGGTGAGGGCCAGCGCCAGCTCGCTGAGCTCGGAGTCCGCCAGCATCACGGGCTCCGCGGTCACGGTGGCATCGTCCAGAGCGGGCAGCGGCGGGAGCGCGGCGAGCGGGTTCGCGGACAGCCCCGTCGGAGCCTCCTCGAACACCTCGATCTCCTCGACAGCCTCGACAGCCTCGACAGCCTCATCGTCCGCGAGCAGGGGCGTCACCGGCGAGGGCGCGGAGCCCGCCGCCAGGTTCGGCTGCGGGACGGCATCGGCATCGACGCTCTGGATCAGCTTCTCGCGCTTGGGCGCTCCGACCTCGACGATCCGTAGCTCGAACCGGACCGCGAGCTCGTCCAGGCGCCCGAGGCAGCCGGCCGGCAGGGGCCCGTCCTCGACCTTGATCCGGACATCGGAGCCCCGGAAGAAGCCGGGGGCCTCGTCCAGGCGCTTGGTCACCGACGCGACGATCGCATCGACGCCGGCCGAGCCGACGACATGGATCTCCAGCCCTTTGGAGGTGCCGCGGAGGACCGCGGGAGGACGGAGATCCTCGTTGTCGTTGGAGACGGCGTTCGCTGCGTCCATAGGGTGCCCATGAAATCCGTAAGCCGGGCGGGCCACAGCGGGCAACTTTTCTTCAGGTGTTGCCCGAGAAATCGATCTCCCGAGATCACTTCGCGGAGAACGCCCGGCAGGCGCGCACCGGTTGCGGGCCGTACTTCGGCAGGGAGGGCTCCTGGCACATCAGGAACACCGAGCCCTTCCCGCTCTCCACGACCCGCAGGTGCGCGCAGCGATGGCACAGACTCTCGGGGAACGGCAGCGGCGCGACCACAGGAATAACTCGCACGCGTGCCGAAACATTGCACGCGCCGATCGCGCCCCTACACTCGTGGAGATGTGTCGGATGTTCGGAGTCGTCGCCGTGGAGCCGATCGCCACGCGCGAGCTCTTGCGCGATGCGCCTCGCAGCTTGCGCGCGCTCAGTCGCGAACACCCCGATGGCTGGGGCGTGGCGATCCACAGCGCGAACGAATGGATCGTCCACCGCAGCACCGCGTGCGCGGCCGACTGTGCGCGCTATGGCGAGCTCGCCGAAGGCGTGGCCGCGCGGCT
Source organism: Myxococcales bacterium (assembly GCA_016720595.1). Lineage (GTDB taxonomy): Bacteria > Myxococcota_A > Polyangia > Haliangiales > Haliangiaceae > JABFXX01. Next base: position 43,559 of record JADKKI010000009.1, on the reverse strand, counting down.
CCTCGTCGCGCATGTGCGGCAGAAGACGGTGGGTGCCACCTCGCTCGCGAACACGCATCCGTTCCGCCGGGGCGCGTTCGTGTTCGCCCACAACGGGACGATCAAGGACGTCCCGTCCCTCGCCGCACGGTGCTCGCCGGCACGGCTCGCCCAGATCGAGGGCGATACCGACAGCGAGCGCCTGTTCGCGTTCATCATGACCCGCATCGATGACGCGGGCGATGTGGAGCGCGGCGTCTCGGCCGCGGTGCACGATCTTCACGCGCTCGGCGAGATCGGCTCGGCGAGCTTCCTCCTGTCCTGCGGCGCGCGCCTGTACGCGCATCGCCTCGGACGCTCGCTGTTCGTCCTCGTGCGCGCGAGCGCGGTGGTGATCGCGAGCGAGCAGCTCACCGCCGAGCCGTGGCAGGAGCTGCCGGAGGGCGCGCTCGTCGTGGTCGATGACGCGCAGGCTCAGCCGCGCCACCTCGCTGCGTAGGCTTTCGCCTTAGTCGCTGTTCGGCGGAGGCGGCGTGATCGTGGCCTCCGGGTTGTTCTGCGGAGCTTCGACGTGGAGCTTGTAGGTGACCTCGACGCCATCGCAGTCGAGATCGCCGATCGCCTCGGCATCGAGCGCCTTGCCATCCGAGTGGTAGCGGTACTGGAACATCGTGGGCTCGTCGATCTGGAAGTCGAGCTTGGTCCACGCCTCGTTCAACCAGCCGGCGCCGGCGGGTGGGCACTTCGCGCCCGGCCCGTCGCAGCACTTCGTGGGAGGGGTCAGGGGGGCATCGGCGATCGGGAACGCCGAGGTCTCGGCGTAGAAGACCTTGGCCGACTTCGCGATCCGGTTGAGCTGCAGCTGCGCCTCGGACTTCTTGCCCTTCTTCATGTAGTCCATGAACGCCGGGATCGCGACGGCGGCCGCCATGCCGATCACCGCCATCGGCGCCATCAGCCCGCCGGTGCCCGCCTTGAAGTCCGCCGCGAACGGCGAGCTCGGCGCGCCGTCGGCGACGGCCTTCGCAGCTTCGGCGGCGTTACCCGCGAGGAACGTCTCCGGCTTGATCGCCACGAGCTTCGCGACGACGTCATCCGGGTTCGACCACACGGTGCGGATCACATAGGTGACCTTCACCTTGTCGCCCTCGATCTTCACTGCACCGCCGAGCTCGTTGAGCATGCTGAGCCCACGGATCCCCATGAGGAGCTCCATCGGCACCGCCGGCAGCTTCGGCATCGTGCCGATCGCCTGACCGTACAGCGTGCCGCGCCCCCAGAACGCGAAGGCGGACTCCTGCGTCGCGAGCTCCTTGCCGATCGCGGTCATCGGGACAGCGACGCCGCCGGAGGCCGCACCCTTCTTGCCGATCCGGAGCTCCTTGCCCTCGACCCACAGATCGAGCAGGTAGCCGATCGACGGCACGGTGAGATGACACGCGCCATCGCTGAACGTGGCGCCGGCCGCGGCGAGCGGCGGGATCTCGGCGCAGTGCTCGACGAGCGCGGTCGCCGGCTTCGGATCCGTGAGCGGGATCCGGATATCGAGCTCCGGTGCACCCGGTGGGATCTGCAGGGTGACCGGGCCACCGAGCGAATGCGCCATGTCGGCGAGGGTCACGCCACCGACGAGCGGCATCGGCGGCAGCCCCGCCACCAGCGGTGCGAGCGTGACGATGCCGAAGCCCGCCGTCTTCTCCAGATCGCCGCGCGCCTTGGTCTGCGTACCGCCCAGTGCGGACGTCATCGCGGCGGGAACCCCGGAGACCACCGCGCGCGCCACCACCGTGCCGCGCGACAGCTGGAGCACTCCGCCGATCGTCGCCTGACCGCCGGGGATCGGGAGCGACGCGACGAGCTCGACATCGCCGCGCGTGCCGACCGCATCGAGACCGGCCTTGAGCTTCGTGCCCTTGCCGATCTTGTCGAACACATCGGGCGCGCTCGCACACACGTACGTGCTGCCGATCGTCTTGCAGGTCGCCTTGCCGACCTTGTCGCCCTCGGCGCCCTTGGTGCCGTGCGTCGCGCCGAGGAACTTGTCGCGATCGCCGACCGGGACGATCGCGATCCCGCCGCCGCCCGGGGTCACGAAGAACCCGCCGCCCTTGGTCGGCGTCAGCCCCACATCGGCGAGCGTGACATCGGGCTTGCCGAGTGCCTCCGACAGCTCGTTGCCGAGCATCGCGTTGACCGCGGCGAGCTCGGGGGCGGTGGACAGCAGCGCTCGGACGTCGAGCCAGGCATGCTCCGCCATCGCGACCGCCCGCGGAGAGGCGACGATCGCGATCGTCGCGCCTTCCGGCGCCATCGCCCACAGCGCATCCGCCTCGGCTGTAGAGGCGGGTGCGCCGGTCGGCGCCTGAGACGACGAGTCCTTCTTGCATCCGCCGGCGAGCATGCCGAGGACGACGACGAGGTGGGTTCCGCGCATCCCGGCCTTGTATCCCGGAATCATCGGGAGCGACGTGACCTCGCGGGCCAGATCGCCGTCTGGAGGCTACATGACCCCGATGCCGCGCACCGCCCCACGAGAGGGATGGATCCTCGCAGGCACCCTCGACGGCCACGCCGCCCGGCCCGCGTTGCTCGATGACGTGTGCGGGATCCCCCACCTCCTCCGCCTGGCCTGCGACCTCGCGCTCAGCGGCGCGACCCGGATCTACATCGTCTGGGATGTCGCACGGCCGGTGCCCGACCTCTCGCCGATCTTCGCAGACCCGCGGATCGCAACGCGCGCCGCCCTCGAGATCGTGACCCGCCCGCCCGCGGGGGAGGCCACGGACGGCGTGCTGCTGGTGCGCGCGGATCGGATCTTCCACCGCGATCTTCCGCGTGCGGCGATCTCCGCATGGTGCGCGAGCTCCTCTCAGCTCGGCACTCTCGGCAAGATCAGCGGCGCGGAGCACGATGCCGTGTTCGTCACCGATCGCACCACGGCGCACGAGCTCGCGGCGTCCGCGCGCGAGGCGGGCGGCCTCGAGGCGGTGCTCGTTCGCCACACGATCGTCGAGGCCGCGCCGCCGTACCTCGCGTTCACCGCCGCTGCCCCCGATCGCCGGGCGCTTCGCCGGGCCAAGGTCCGCCTCGTGTGGTCGCTTCGGAAGGCCGCCGACGGGCTCGCCTCGAAGTGGCTCAACCGCAGGATCTCGCTCCCGATCTCCTGGCTCCTCGCACGCACGCCGATCCTCCCCAACCACATCACCCTGCTCGCCCTCGCATGTGCGATCGCCGGAGGGTTCGTGATCTCCCGCGGAGGCTACCTGGCCGGCCTCGCGGGCATGTTGCTCGTCAACTGGGGCTCGATCATCGATGGGGTCGATGGCGAGCTCGCGCGGCTCCGCTTCCAGTTCTCGCGTCTCGGTCAGTGGCTCGACACCGTCGCGGACGATCTCCGGGAACCTCGCCTATGCCGGAGGCGTCACGGTGTCCTTGCACGCTGCCGGCGTGAGCTGGGCCGCCCCCCTGGGGATCGTCGCGCTCTCGGCCTTCGCCCTGACCCAGATCACCCAGTACGCCCTGATCCGGTTCGTGTATGGCTCCGGCGACCTCGCTGCGATCCCGTGGGCGATGCAGAGCGCGGATCACCTGACGTCGCGGGGGCTCTCGGCGTTCGTGTCCAAGCTGTTCAAGCGCGACTTCGTCCTCACCATGATGGTCGGGTTCGCCGCGCTCGGCCGCCTCGACCTGATCCTGATCACGTTCTCGGGCGGCGCACTCGTGTTCTTCGTCGTGTTCGTGATCCAGCTCGTGCGCCATCGCGCCGAGCTCCGCCGCCGCTGAGCTACGCGGCGCCGTGCTTGTCGAGCCAGCCCTGCGTGCACTGGGCCATCATCGGCATCGACTTCTCGAACTCGGCGACGATGCCGCGCTCGATCTTCCCGGAGAGCAGCGTGATGTTCACCGTCACGGTTCCGGCGTAGCGCCGGTGGATCTGGTTCTCGCCGATCTTCTTCAGCTGGTAGACGGCGCTGATCTGGACCCGGCCGTTGAGGATGTCGGGCGTGACCGTCAGGTCCACCGCGTCATCCTTGCGCCGCCAGCTCATCGCCTCGAAGTACGAGAGCCGGCCGCCCTTGACGAACGGGCGCACGAACACCGGGAGAGGCTTGAGCGAGGTCACCCGCCACGTGCACCGCCGGAGCTCGCCATCGTCGTGCGATTCTGTGACCGTGCGATCCCCGAGCTCGGCGAGCTTGTCCTGCGTGGCCAGGTGGTCCGGATCGAAGTAGGCGTTGAGGATCGTCGCCGTCGATGGCGCCCGGAACACGTGCTCGTAGCTGAAGTCTGTGGGCATGGGCTCTCGCTAGGTACGCGCGAGTGAACCACACGGATCGTCTCGCGAACCATCCGCTTTCGCGGATTCCCCACGTTAGAATGCCCACGTGACGCAGCTGCTCGATGACACCTTCTTGTGCGAACCGCCGAAGTCCCTCGTGCTGTCCGAGGGCTTCGCGTTCAAGCACGGCGACCGTGTCGCGCCATTCACCATCGTCTACGAGACCTATGGAGAGCTGAACGCCGATCGCTCGAACGCGGTGCTCGTCTGCCACGCGCTCTCACCCGGCGCGCACTGCGCCGGCAAGTACACGCCCGAGGATGCGAAGGCCGGCTGGTGGGATGGCATGGTCGGGTACGGCAAGGGGATCGATCTCGCGACCCTGTTCGTGGTGTGCGTGAACTTCCCCGGCTCGCCGTGGGGCAGCACCGCACCGCGGACGGTGGATCCCACGACGGGCACGCCCTATGGCTCGCGGTATCCCTGGGTCACCGTCGAGGACATGGTGGAGTCGCAGCGGCTCGTGGCCGATCACCTCGGGATCTCGGTGTGGAAGGCCGTCGTCGGCAACTCCCTCGGTGGCATGCAAGCCCTGATGTGGGCCGCGCTACACCACGAGAGGATCGGAGGGGTGATCAGCCTCGCGGCCTCCGCGAGTGTTCCGGTCGCGAGCGTCGCGTGGCACCTGATCGGTCGCAAGCTGATCCAGAGCGATCCCGCCTTCCGCGGCGGCGACTACTACACGAGCACCGAGCCACTCCGCGGCCTGCAGCTCGCGCGCATGGTCGCTCACATGACGTACCTCTCCAACGAGGCGCTCGAATCCAAGTTCGGCCGTCGACGGCGCGGGAGCACTCGCCAGTTCGAGGTCGATTCGTACCTCGAGTATCAAGGCAGCAAGTTCGCCTCCTCGTACGACGCGAACTCCTACATCCGCGTCCAGGCCGCGATGGACGAGATGGATCTCGACGAGCAGTTCGGCTCGCTGGCCGCCGCGTTCGCGCGCGTCCGGAGCAAGGCGCTCCTGATCTCGTTCGACACCGACTGGCTGTTCCCCACCAACGAGGTCGAACGGGTCCACGCGGCGCTGCGTGCGGCCGGCGTCGATGCCACGCACATCGTGGTCTCCACCCCGAACGGCCACGATGCGTTCATGATCGACTACCACCTGATCACCCCGCCCGTGCGTTCGTTCCTCGCGGCGCTCTGACGCGGTCACAGCAGATCGACCCACACCTCGGGACCGACGAGCGTCACCTTGTAGCGCCGGAGCTGGAGCGCGGGCATGTGGACGCAGCGACCGGTGTCGAGATCGAAGGTGTAGCCGTGCACGCGGCAGCGAACCGCGCGGTCGTCGAGGACGCCATAGTCGACGAACGAGACATCATCGTGGGGACACACCCCCGGGAACGCGATGATCGCATCGTCCAGGCGCGTGACCATCACCGGCCAGGTCACGCCATCGACGTCGTACCCGCGGAGCTCCCCCGCGATCACGTCCGTGACCTCGCAGACGCGTACCCGCAGGGCCACGGACAAATGGTACGCCAAACCGCAGGGTTGCGGCTCGGTAGGCCATCCGCGCGCGCGGTGCGTCGATACCTGGGATGTCGCTCCGCCGCTGTACTGCCGCCCTCGCGCTGGTCTCCCTGCTCGCCCCGGTCGCTGTCGCCCAGCCGAAAGCGAAGGCTCCACCCGACCCGGCCCGGCTCTACGATCGGATGGTCGCCAAGGTCGCCGGGATGGTGGGTGACGAGCGCGCGTACTCGATCGCGAGCAACTTCAACCTGCAGCTCCTCAACGTGCTGTGGGAGGACACCGGGCGCTGGGAAGGCAGCTCGGTCGGGCCGAACATCAGTGACGTCACGATCGAGGTCGAGGGCTTCTCCCAGGGCAAGACCCATCACTCGTACCTGATGCCGGTGATGCGCCACGACAACTACGTCGACAAGACGGCCGACGTGAAGATGGACAAGATCCTGATCCCGGTCGGCAACCAGACCAAGAATGGCCAGCTCGAGCTGGTCTCGCTGACCGAGCTGCTCCAGGACCCGGCGAAGTACATGTCGGCGGCGACCAAGGGCAAGATCAAGGGCGGGAGCCTGTGGGCCAAGCGCGACACGCACGCCCTCGTCAGCGCGCAGCACGCGTTCCTGCCGGTCCCGAAGGAAGGTCAGGCGAAGTTCTGGCCGGTGATCTTCAACTATCAATCGACGAAGAAGAACCCGGCCGTGCTGACGATCCTGGTCACGCGTCAGGGCTCGAGCATCACGATCATCGACAACGCTCGCGACACCGTGGGCGGAGATTCGTGGGGCCAGCGCCTGTACTTCAACAACGCGGGCGAGCGAGCGCCGCTGATCGCCGAGCGCCTCGCGGACGTCAAGGCATCAGGCGTCACTGCCAACGGCGAGAACGCACAGAACCTCGGCGATGACTCCAACGTGCTGATGCTGATCCAGGTGCCGCTCAAGTATCGCGAGCCGCCGCGCCGCGCCTACGCGCCGATGTCGCTCGCGGATGGTGATGCGGCCGGGCAAGCCGCACCGAGCGTCAACCAGGTCGCCACCAAGAGCGCTGGTGCCGGCCGTGCGCGCGACGAGTCGGACGTCGACGTCGCGGTCCTCGGCCACGGCGCCTCGGAGGGCCCGTACACCGAGCTCGATGGCCTGACCGTCACCCGCGATGCGCGGTTCCCGGTGCGCGTGACCTTGCAGTTCTATCAGGCAACGTCGAACGGCGTGATCTCGCGTGACAACGTGAAGGCGATGGCCGCACAGATCCGCAAGGTCTACGGCAAGGGTGACTTCGTCGGCTCGCTCGTGGTGCCGAGCGGCATGGATCGCGTGCGCCCCACCAACTGGACCGGCGTGTCCAAGGCGATCGAAGTCAGCTGGCGCGACTTCCCCGGCCTCGTCGAGCGGTTCAGCCGCGGCTTCCTGATCCGGCCGCGCATCGGCGCCGGCGTGATCTAAGAGACCTCGGCCGCCACAGCGAGCAGCTGCTCGCGGAGCCAGCGCTGCGGCGCATCGCGATGGTTGCGCTCGTGCCAGGCGAGCGCGATCTGGAACTTCGGGATCTGCACGGGTGGCGGCATGGTGACGAGGCCGAGCGCTTCGGAGAACCGCGCCGCGACCCGGGTCGCGATCGTCGCCACCAGATCGCTGCCCGCGATGATGTACGGCACCACGAGGAAGTGCGGCACGGCGAGCGCCACCCGCCGCGTCTTGCCGAGCTCGGCGAGCGCGTCATCGACGAAGCTACCCGGCGTGCCGCGTGGTGCGATCAGGAGGTGCGGCACGCTGCAGTAGCGCGCGAGCGTCATCCTCGAGTCCGCCAGAGGATGTCCCGCGCGCAGGATGCAGGTGAAGGACTCGTCGAACAGCACCTTCTCGTAGCTCGCAGCCGGGCGCGCCGACCCGCGCGGCGGGCCGATCACCACATCGAGCGTTCCAGCTGCGAGCTCTTCGTCGCCGTGGTCGGCGAACGCGTGCACCCAGAGCTCCACGCCGGGCGCGAGCCGCGAGATCCGCTCGATCAAGCGTGGTAGCAGCACGAGCTCCACATAGTCGCTCGCACCGATGCGGAACGTCCGGCGCATCGTGGCGGGATCCCACGTCGCACCACGCAGCACGCCCGCGAGATCGACGAGGACCCGATGGATCTGCGGCGCCAGCTCCTCGGCGCGCGGCGTTGGCATCATCCCGCCGCGAGGCCCGCGGACGAGGATCGGATCTCCGAGCAGGTCGCGGAGGCGAGCGAGCGCGTGACTGGCGGCGGACTGCGTGATCCCCAGCCGGGCCGCCGCGCGGGTGACGTGGCGCTCCGCCAGGAGCGCGTCGAGCGCGACGACGAGGTTGAGATCCACGCCTTGGAGGGCGTCATGCGTCTCGTGCATCATCGATATCTATATCATCGATTTTGCTAATGACCTCAGCGGACTCATCCTGGGGGCATGAAGAACGCAACCTACGCAGTCGCTGGTGTCTCGGGTCACACGGGTTCGGTCGTCGCCGAGACGCTCCTCGCCCAGGGCAAGCAGGTCCGGGTCATCGTGCGCGATGCCGCCAAGGGCGCGGCCTGGAAGGCCAAAGGCGCCGAGGTCGCGATCGCCGCGCTCGGAGACCTCGCCGCTGTGACCCAGGCGCTGACCGGTGTGGCCGGCGCTTACCTGCTGCTCCCGCCGGATGTCACCTCGACTACGCCGATCGAGCACAACGCCAAGCTCTCGGCCACGCTCGCCGCGGCGGTCCGAGCCGCCAAGGTGCCACATGTGGTGTTCCTGTCCTCGGTGGGCGCCCAGCACGCGACCGGCAATGGCCCGATCAAGGCGCTGCACCAGGGCGAGCTCGATCTCGCCGCGACCGGCACCGCGCTCACGGCAGTTCGCGCGGCCTACTTTCAGGAGAACTGGGGCGCGGCCCTCGGGATGCTCGCGCAGGGGATCCTGCCGACGTTCATCCCGTCCGACGTGCGCTATCCGCAGGTCGCGACCAAGGACATCGGAAAGACGATCGCCGCGGCGCTCGTCGAGGGCGGCACGCCCGGGAAGCCCCAGATCATCGAGCTCTCGGGCCCGCGGGACTACACGGGCAGTGAGATCGCCGCCACGCTCGCGACGCTCACGGGCAAGCCGGTGGCGGTCCAGAACGCGCCGCTCGATGCGGTGGTCCCCATGTTCACGAGCTTCGGCCTGTCGGCGCCCGTCGCCGAGCTGTTCCGCGAGATGTACGCCGGGATCGCGTCGGGCCGGGTCGCGCCGGAGGGCGGCACCGCACGCCAGGTTCGAGGCTCCACGGAGGTCGCCGAGACCTTGAAGGCGCTCCTGCCAGCGTGAGTCACGGATCGACGGCGATCTCGGTCAGGATGGGGGTGATCGACGCCAGCGACGGCGCGAACAGCTGCAGCTGATCCGGATCGCCGAACACCGTGGCGAAGTCATCGGGTGCGAACGCGCGCTGGAGCCGCGCCGCGAACGTCTCGCGCAGCACGCGGACGTAGTGCTCGATGTCGTAGTCCCGTCGATCCAGCTCGGCGTGCGAGATCTCGTCGTCGTCCGGATCACCGACGACGTTTCCGCCGCCGCCACGCGTGCGATAGACCCGCGCGCGCTCGCCGGCGCTCCACGTGGTGCGCCCACTCGCGAGCATCGCCTCGTAGGTCAGCTCGCGGCGACCCTCACGTGTGGCGAGATACTCCTCCGGAGTCTTGGTGAGCCGCACCCGCGAGGACACCTCGTACGTGGGCAGCTCGCGCCGGCGCAGCGCCGTGACGGTGGAGAGGTACGCCTCGCGCACGCCCACCACATCTCCAACGAGCAGCCGCGCGACCGCGCGTCGCAGAAACGCCTCGCCGAACGGCTCCGCGCGGCTCGAGCGGAAGGCCACGCCGCGCAGGATCAGCTCGCCATCGTGCGCGAGCAGCGCGTAGTTCTTGGGCTCGTGTGACAGCATCGCGGCGTAGCGACCATCGAGCTCGAGCGAGACCAGCGGTGGCAGCAGCGCGCCGACCTCCGAGACCACCCGCCGTTCGTCGGCGGCGGACCAGCTCGCGGGCACCGCGAAGTAGACGCCATCCGTATCGGCCTCGAGCAGGCGTACCCCGCGCGCCGCGAGCTGCGTGCACATCAGCTCGAGCACTTCGCGACCGCGCCGGGTCACCTCGTTCGCCGCGTGCACATCGGCGAACCGCGTGAGGCCTCCGGCGCCGAGATAGCCGTACGCCGAGTTGACCACCAGCTTCATCGCGGCAGACATCGCCTCGTGCGCCGAGCGCTCCGGCGATCCGGCGGGAGCCGCACGCCCGCTCGCTTTCGCCGCGAGCCGGCGCTCCACGAGCCGATCGACCAGCGCGAGCATCGCGCCCAGGTGATCGCGCGCGGGACCGATCCGATACGAGCGCATCAGCGACGGATACAGGCTCGCCACGTCTGCCTTCACGATCCGATGCGCCACGCCGGCCGCGAACAGGTGCAGCGCGGCCCCGCTGTGCGGCGTGCCATCGCCCTGCGCGTGGGCCGGGAGAGCGGTGTTCGAGCGCAGGTACGCGCGGACGAGCAGCGGATCGATCACGCCCGTCGCCGGGCCCGCATCGGCGAGCCGCTCGTAGCGCCGCGGTGCCATCCGCGCCAGCGCGAACGCTGGTCCACCCAGGAGTCGCGCGAGCCCCTCGACCTCCTCGACATCTGCGCGCGCATATCGACGGACGCGCTCGGGATCGCGCTGGTAGACGGCGTGGATCTGATCGCCGCGGATCATCTCGCGCTCGGGCCCCGCGACCCCGAGGTGCTGCGCGACGGCCTTGAGGCCATGGCCCGGAAGATCGCGGGTCGCGAAGTCGTGCCGGAGCACGGCATCGAGCGTGTCGATCAGCTCGCGTCCCGGCGCGATGAAGCGCACGCGCCGTTCCGCATCCGCGCCGATCGCCACCCCGCGTCGCGCGCCGCGCTGCCGCAGGCCGGAGCCGGTGCGTCCGAGGACGAGCGGCACCCCGAGCAAGCGCGCGCGACGATCGAGGAAGGGCAGATCGAAGCCGTGGAGGTTGTGGTTCTCGATCACGTCCGGATCCGCCTCGCGCACCTTGGCCACGAGGCGCGCGATCAGGGCAGCCTCGTCCGCGCCTTCGATCAGCTCGATCTCCCCCTCGGGATCGCGGACGGCGATCAAGAAGATCCGATCGCGTTGCGGATCGAGACCCGTGGTCTCGAGATCCACCTGGAGCCGGCGCAGCCGATCGAACGGCAGGTCGCGGAAGTACGTGCGGCCCGAGGCCACGAGGTACTGCTCCTCGGGCGGGAGCACGAGCGCGGCATCGGCGCCGAGATCGCGCATGTGCGTGACCGCATGGCCGAGGCGCCGGCTCGCCGCGCGTAGGATCGCGCCGGTCAGGCTCGGCATGTCGTCGCCGCGCACCACGTAGCGGAGCGGCCCTGCCCCGTCGAGCTCGCGATGGGTGATCCCCGGGCCCAGGTCATCGAGCTGGTCGAGCAATACCCACGGCCGGAACCGCACGTCCTCGCGCACCAGCTGGCCGTCGACCCGACGCCACACCGTGACCATGCCATCGCCCTCCGCCCACACCGAGACGATGCCCGGCGTGGGGTCCCACCCCTCGAGCCACTCGTCTTCGATCGGGCGCGGCACGCCGGTGCATTCCACCACGGCCCGCAAGGACCGGCGAGGTCCGGCAGAGTGTGATCACGGACGTGCATCTGGTCACCAGACGCGTTCCCATGGCATTGACGACGATGCTCCGCACCCTCTGCACCGTGTGCCTGATCGCCCTCGGGGTCGCCGCCTGCGGAGCGCATCCCGGATCCACGATCCCGCTGGTCGATCCGCCGCCCACCCCGTTGCCCTCGGCCGGCCTCCAGCTGCCGTCGGGCGAGCAGATGGTGTGGGACATCTACTGGCAGGGGCTCCTCGTCGGCCGGGCAGACCTCGGGATCGGCGCGCGTGAAGCGCACAGCAAGTTCTCGACCACGGCGCTCGCCAAGGCGTTCGCCAGGGTCCGCTACCAGCTGAGCACCACGCTCGATCATGGCGCTGCCACGGCCTCGCACGAGGGCCTCACTGTCGGAGGAGAGGACACGTCGACGAGTGCGGTGATCGAAGGCGCGCACTACGCGATCGATGCCGGCCCACGCCTCGTGGTCCCCGGCGGAACTCCGCTCCACACCCTGCACACGACGCTGGCGTCGCTCCGCGCCTGGTCGCGCGAGGACGCACCGCCACCGGCCTATCTATGGTTCGTGCTCCGTCACACGCTCTACCGGCTCGACGTGGAGCGGCCCACGCGAGACGAAGCCCAGGGGCATCGCGCCCTGAAGATCCGCGGCACGGTGCGTCCGCTCGATCGCTCGATGGATCCCGTGGACGTCACGATCTGGCTGTCGACCACCGCCGATCGCACGCCCCTGCGGTTCGTGGTGGTGGCGGATGGCGAGCGAGTCTCGGCGGAGCTGACCGAGACCACCGCGACGGTCGCGCGGAACTGACTGGACTAAGCCCAGAGCGCGATCGCGAGGTTGCCGAGCGTGGCCAACACGATCGCGACCAGAACGATGATCCACCGCCGCGAGCTCTCGACGGGCGCCGCGGGGGGAACCTTGCCGGTGAGCGTGGCGGGCCCGACGATCCCGGGCGTGGGCGTGGGGCCGGTGACAGGCATGCCGGAGACCGGCGTGCTGGGACGCTTGGGCTGGAGCAGGGGCGTGCGACCGGGCGGCGGCAGAGCGTTGCGCAGCCGGAACCGGAGATCCTCGATCGTCTGGATCCGCCGCGCCGGATCGTGCGAGAGGCAGCGATCCACCAGCTCGACGAACTCGGCCGGCGCATCGGGCCGGAACTGCAGGAGGGGCGGCGGGCGACCCTCGAGGATCAGCATCAGCGTCTGCTGGATGTCGATGCCACGGAACGCGACCTCGCGGGTCGCCATCTCGTAGAGGATCGCGCCCATCGCCCAGCAGTCCGAGGACGGCCCCACCGCATCGTTGTTGCCGGAGGCCTGCTCGGGCGACATGTACGAAGGCGTGCCGAGCATGCGGTACACGCCGCTGAGCCGCCCCACGCCACGCAGCTTCGAGACGCCGAAATCGAGGAGCTTCACGCGATCGTCGCCGGAGTCATCGATCGAGATGAAGATGTTCTCCGGCTTGACGTCACGGTGCGTGATGCCGTTGCGGTGTGCGAGCGCGAGTGCCGAGCACGTGTGATCCGCGAGCCGGGCGATCGCATCGAACTCGAGCGGACCTCGCTGCAGGCGGGTCTGCAGGGTCGCGCCGTGAAGGAACTCGAGGACCATGCACGGCGTGCCATCCTGCAGGTACAGCCAGTCCGCGATGTCGATGACGTTCGGGTGGCGCAAGCTCCCGAGGAGCTCGGCCTCTCGCTCGAACCGCTGCGAGGCCTCCTCGTTGTGCGCCCACATCGGGAGCAAGCCTTTGAGCGCGAACGAGCGCAGCAGCTTGATGTGCTGGACCTCGTAGATGAAGGACATGCCGCCCTCACCGATCCTCCGCAGCACGCGGTACCGGCCTCCGACGACCGTATCGATGAGCGGATCGTGCACCTTCTGTCCGAGCTTACGACTGGTCGGCTTCGTCTTGAATCGACCGGCGGCACGATCGACGTGGAGGGGGGCGGAGAACTGCGCAGTTCACGGACAGGCGCGCTCGTAGAGCCAGATGTCACCCCCCCCTTGACCGTTCGCCCGGGTTGAGGCCACGCCGACGGTCGTGTCATCCGGGGTCGCGAACGGGTCGTAGTCCGAGTCGGTGCCGGGGGAATCGACCAGGCTGAACAGGGTGGCCACGCCGAGGGAGCCGTCGGTGGCGTTCCGCGGGGCGACCCAGACCTGCGTCCACGCCGTCCCTCGCTGGGAGCTGAACGCCACTCGGTCGCCGCCCGCGAGCACCTCGGGGCAGCAGTCGAAGGTGTTCGAGCTCGCCGTGGCCTCGAGGACCGGCGCCCCGAACGGGGCCGTGCGGGAGGGTCGGGTCGCACGGAAGATCTCCGCCGCCCCGAGGTTGCGGGTCGACGAGTAGTAGAGCGTCAGGCCATCAGGTGTGAACGTCGGCGCCTGATCGTCGGTGCCGGAATCGAGCTCCGCCACCACCAGCGGGGGCAGCCACGTCGCGGAGCGGTCCGGGCGCACGGAGCGCACGATCCGCGCCCCTTGCTGCCACCACAGCGTCAGCCCATCGGGCTCGACGTACGGGTTGTCGTCGTACACCGAGCTGTTGACCGCCGCGACGTTGACCGGTGGGCCGAACGGCATCCCGAAGGCCGAGCGCTTCGCGACGTAGAGGTCGAAGTCTCCGGCGCCACCGGCGCGGTTCGAGCCGAAGTAGAGCTCGAGTCCATCCGCGCTGATCGCTCCGCCGTCCTCGTCGAGGGCGGTGTTGATCTCGGTGAGGTTGCGCGCGGCCTGGAACGCGCCCTTGCATGCCGTGGGGCCATCCGTGGTGTCCACGGCACCGTCGAGGTCGCCGAGCGTCGACGTAGGGTCGAAGTTGAGCCTCCCGCACGCGGCGAGCAGGAGGGGCGAGAGAACGAACAACGCGCGGATGATCGAGGATCGCAGGAATTCGCCTGCTCCGCACGATAACGAAGCCGGGATGTTCTCGCGTGGTACATACCGTCAAGTTATGGAGGCCGAGCTCGGACATCTCCGACACTTCTTCGAGGTCGCGCGTCAGGGCGGCTTCACGCGCGCCGCCGTGGTGCTCCGCGCGCAGCAGCCGGGGATGAGCCGCAGCGTGCGGCTGCTCGAAGAGCGGCTGGGGGTGACGTTGATCGATCGGAAGGGTCGCCGGTTCGCGTTGACCAGCGCCGGCGAGCGCGTGTACGCGGCGTGCGCGCGGATCTTCTCCGAGGTCGAGCAGATCGGCAGGATCGCCGAGGAGGAGCGCGGCACCCTGAGTGGTCCCGTGCGAATCGGCGCGAGCGGCGTGCTGGCCTCACGCGTGGTCCCCGACGCCGTGGCCGGGCTCCTCGCCGTCCATCCGCGGCTATGGCCGATGATCTACTCCGCGCCTGCGGCGATGGGGATGGCGAAGATCGCCTCGGGAGAGCTCGAGCTCGGGCTCTATCTCTACCTGCCCGAGGTGCCCTCGACGCTGTCCTCGGTCGCCCTCGTCGAGGTTCCGTTTCGCCTCGTGGTCCGCGCGGATCGCGCGAAGGACGAGGCCACGCTGACGTCGTTCCTCGGGAGCCGCGAGGTCGAGGATCCGCGCGCCACCGGGTTCCCCACGCTCGACAAGCTCCGCAAGCGGTATCCGGCCGCAGCGATCCGCGTGTCCTCCAACGACGCCGAGGCGCACCTGCGGATGGTGGAGGCGGGGCTCGGAGTGTCGGTCCTACCGGAGCTGCTGGTCGCCGAAGGCCTGCGAGCTGGCACGCTCGTCGACGTGCTCCGTGGCGAGAGGTTTCAGTTCCCGGTGCTGTTGGTGACGCGACGCGGCCACACGCTGACCGGTGGTGCGCAGGCGCTGATCGGCCAGGTGATCGCGCAGGTCACATCGAAGCGGCCGAAGCCGCGATGACTACAGCGCCTCGAGCTCGACCGAGCGTACGAGCTCGGGCACGAACGACCGCCGCTGGAGCGAGGCCCGCTCGAGCTCCTCATCCGCACGTTCGAGGAACTGCAGCAGCATCGCGCCGCGGACCTTCCCGATCAGGTCGAGTGGGCCGATCGTGATGGTCGGGGGCTGCGTGGGAGGCTTCACCTTGGGGGCCGGCTTGCCGACCGTCGCCGCACGGCAGCTGCTGTCCTTTGCTGGATCACACGTGCGCTGGGCGAGCGCAGCGCCCGACATCGTCGCAATCAGGGCCATCAGCACGAGCACCAGGCCGCATGTACGCATGCCACCATTGTACGAGAACTCCCGACGCAGGGCTTAACAGATCGTCACGCTGGCCGGCCCATGAAGCATGGTCGCAATCCCCGGCTCCACCCCGCCTCCCATCCCGAGGAAGCCGAACCTCGACCTCGAGGTGATGTTGACCACGAGGCTCGAAGCCGATCGGCTTCGACTCCCGCCCTATCCGGCGATCGCGCTCAAGCTGCAGAAGCTCGCGAGCAGTGGCCGGTACAGCAGCCGCGATCTATGCGCCACGGTCAACGCCGATGCCGCCCTGGTCGCGGCTGTACTACGACGCGCGAACGCCGCGGACGGTGGCCGAGCCGCAGCCATCACCTCGCTCGAGGCGGCGGTCACCCGGATCGGGATCGAGGATCTCCTGCGCCTCGCGATCGCCCAGAGCGTGGGCGTCACGGCGAGTGGGTCGGGGCCGCTCGCGTCCCTCCGCCGCGATAGCTGGCGCTGCTCGCTTCTTTCGGCCCGGATCGCCCTCGAGCTCGCCGGCCGCCGCGGGATCAGCCCCGACGAGGCATTCGTCGCCGGTCTGCTCCATGACTTCGGTGCGATCATCGTCCTCGCCGGGCTCGAGGATCTGAAGGTCGAGCTTCCGGTGCTTCCTGCCAAGACCTGGAAGATCCTGGTCGATCGGCTGCACGTGAAGTTCGGTAGCGTGGTGGCCAAGCGGTGGAACCTGCCACCTGCGATCTATCAGGCGATCATCGCGCACCACGATGTGGCGAACTACGTCGGCCCGCACGGAGCGCTGGTCGAGCTGATGGCGACCGTGGATCAGATCAACGCGATCTTCGAGAGGGCGCCAACCGCGGGCCCGAGCGCACTGTGTGAGGTCGAGCGCCTCTCCGAGGACGAGCGCGAGCGCGTGGGTGCGATGATCCCGCAGATCGCAGAGTTCATGGCGAGCTTCGAGGCAGGGGCCTCGGCGGCCGCGGAGGCTCGCGCACCTTCCGCCGTGGTCAAGCCGGCCTCGATCCTCGACGACGGCTGGCCGGTGGAGTTCGATGTGGCGACCAAGCGGGAGACATTTCGAAGCTGCGCGATCGCCCCCAACACCCTCGCGTTTCGCGGTGCCACCGCGCTGATGCCGAACTGGCTCGCGCAGCTCGACCTCGCCTGCGACCCCAAGCTCGACATGCTCGCGAACATCAAGACCTGCGAACCGCACCCGGAGGGTGGCTACCTCCTGACCGCTCAGCCGTTCGGTCTCGACGGTGCCGACAAGCAGATCTGGTTCAACCTGATCCAGCGCACGCGCGCGGCACAGGGCTGAACCTCTCGGAGATCACAGTGCGGCGACCACCCGCTTCAGCGTGCCCGTTGGATCTTCGGTGATCGTCTCGTGGTGCGAGACCACCACGTGGGTGAGGTTGGGCAGCTCCGCGAGCCGCTCGACGTGCGCGCGAAACGCCGGTTTGTCGGCGATCATCAGCCACTTCGCGAGGCGCGATACCTTCGGGCCGCCCGTCGAGCCCGTCACCCGGCGGAGCATGAACCCGGTCACGCCCGTGAGGTGCGGCATGTTGAACACCGCATCGTTGAACACCAGGCTGGCGCTCTGCCCCGAGCGCACGATCATCACGCCCTCACGTTGCTTGGTGCCATCGAGGAGCTGCAGCTCCACGGCCGCGTCCACCGGGAGCTCGTCGTAGCCGCCGTGCACCTTCACGACCTGCTCGACCTTGGCCTTCGCACCAGGCGGGCACAGCACGCGGGCATCGGGATACCGATCCGCGAACACCTTGGCATCGAGGCGATGAAAGCCGTTGGGCACGATGATCGCGGCGACCTTGCCCCAGGCGTCGATCTCGGCCATCTCCGCATCCCCGAGCGCGATCCCGTTGTGGATCACGAGCGTGCCGTCGGCACGCCGCGCGATCGACATCACGCGCTTCATGTCCATCCCCGGGAGCTTCGCCTCGACGCGCCACAGGTTGGTGGAGAGCTTCTCGATCGGTGCATGCGGGAGCACCGTCCACGTCGTGTTCGCCTTGGCCATGGGGCGGAGCTTAGCCCACGTCGGCGTCAGGGCCGCGGCGTCGCGTACGTGGCACCGCCATACGCGGCACCGCCGTAGCCGGCGCCGCCGTACGGATCTGGATCGATCGCCGTGATCGTTCCGTTCGCGGCGTCCATGCCGTCGAGGCGGAACCGGCGCGTGATCCCCGAGTACAGCTGGACATCGAGACGATCCGGGCCCACCAGGGTGAGCTGCTCGGGCGAGCTCGAGACGAACAGCTTCTGCATCACCGCACCGCTGCCGCGATCGACGAGGTGCAACCAGTCCGGCTCGGCGGTGAACCCGTAGCCGGCGATGATGTAGCAGCCGCGGATCCGGAACCGTCCGTTCGACGTCAGCGGCGGGGTACGCCACATCACCTTGCGCGCACGTGGATCCACGGCGACCAGGGCGGAGCACTTCCCGTTCGCGCCGCTCGAGTAGCTCTGGCATGCCTCGTTGAAGTAGAGGACGCCGTCGGCGAGCCGGATATCCTGAACCTCGAGCTGGTCCGGGCGCGACATCACCTCGTTGAGCGCGAGCTCCCACTGCATCGCGCCTCGGCGATCGTAGAACCGAACCTGATACGCGCAGTTGGTGGCGCCGCCCAGCGTGCAGCTGTGGAGGTTGTAGGGCTCGCGATAGAACGCGAGGTGACCACCATCGGCCTTGTCGAGGAGGAACAGCTCGAGGGTGCCCTGCTTGCTCGGGATGCCGTCCGGAACCGGGGCGCCTTCCCACGTGCGCCCGGTCGCGCCCGAGAGCACGCCGCTGCTCTGCGTGCGCAGGCGACCTTCCGGCATCACGTCGATCGGGGCGGACTTCAGATCATCGTGACTGCCGCACCCGGTCATCGCGAGCGCGTTGCCCGGCTTCGTGGTGTTGTCGATCGGCTTTGCGGTGTCGCGATAACAGCCAGCGAGCGCCGCGCCCAGCATCACCAGGGTCCGAGGAGTCATCGCGCGGACACTAACATCGGATCCTGGATCGGCCAGTCGCCCCTCCGGAGGGGCGTCGATCGCCTTGATCAGGGCCCCGATGAGGCTCCGCCGCCGGATCGGGGGTGTCTCGACCGCGCGCGGACGTCCCCGAACGAATAGTCAGCAGTCATGAGGCCCTGGACCTCCATCCGGGGTGGCGGACGGGCTCGGCTGGGCACCTGGGGCGAAAATCGAACGGGCGAAACGAGGCCGTCGGCATCGCAGGAGGCGACGTTACGGGTACCCTCCTGTCCCAATGGCCGTCGACGCACTCCTGGACACCGGCGACGAGGTCTGGACCTACGACCCGAAGTCGCAGCTCCAGATCACGAACGGCGGGCGCCTGGCGAAAGCGAAGAAGCCGAACTCGTTGGTCGCTGCAGTCGAAGGCCGTCACACGCTCTACCGACTCGCGGACAGCCTGTTCGTGGACGTCGAGGTCCGTGGCCTGGAGGCCACGTTGCGACGCGGCGTGCTCAATGGCCGCGAGCTCACCACGCTGATCGCGTCGAACGAGATCGCCTCGACGCTCGCGTACTACCGGAAGCTCGGCTTCCGCGATGGCACCCCGTGGCACGCCACGAAGACGCGCGTCACCCTGCGCGAGTATCGCAAGGGCACGGCGCAGTGGACGATCCACGTCGATGGCACGTTCGCGTTCGAGAACGTGCGCACGCCCACCAAGGCCGCGTCGCGGGATGCCGCGATCGCGCTCGCCGAGAAGAAGATCTCGGCGAAGGAGCGCTCCGGGTACACGCTGCGCTTGATCGATCTCAAGGACGCCGAGCATCCGAACCCCGAGCCGAAGCTGCCGAAATCTACACCTTCGCAGCCGCTGATCGCGAAGCGTCCTTCGTTCCCCAAGCCCGCCACGGCCCACGGCGCCGTCGACAGCGCGATCGCGATCCTGCGCGATCTCCACAACCGGATCGATCGCTTCCACTTCGTCGCGGAGTGCATCGATGCCGAATCGGATCGCACGCGGGTCGCGGCCGTCGAGGGCAACACGGACTTCTTCCTGAACCTGCACCGTCCCCGCCTGGGGCGATGGCGCACCGCGAAGCCGAACACGCCGAAGCTCGGCGAATCGAGCTGGAGCTACTTCCTCCGCACGTATGGATCGATCACCTGGATCCTCGATCCCGCGGCCGATGCCGGCCTCGAGATGTTCTATTGCGGCAACGTCACCGGCGGAGGCTGGAGCTGCCTCGAGATCGCCGAGGACATCTATGACATCGATGCGCTCGCCGACGCAGTCGGCAATCCCGCGCTCGAGGTGATCGACGTGTTCCACGGCGGCTGGCACACCGACCGATCGTTCGCATTCGATACCCGCACGCGCGGGCGCACCGGCGATGCCGCGATCATCCCGTTCGGAGAGCGGCTCGTCGAGCTCCCCGCCCCGCCACGGGCGAACACCGTCAAGCCGTTCGGCGATTGGCTACTCGGACGTGTGCTGACGCAGACGAAGCTCGCAGAGAAGAATCTCCGCGAGCTCCTCTGAGAGCGATCCGGTAAGGCAGCCGCAGAGCGGTCCTGCAACGCGTTGGCAGAGCCGGCGCGAAGCGAGGTCCCGCAGAGCGGCTCCTCCCGATCACGCAGCGTGCTTAGCGGCCGCGCAGCTGGCTCCACGCATCCGCCGCCGCCCCGCCAACCCAGCCGGCTGCGCCGAGCGCCGCACCACCAACGCCGGCGCCGATCGCCGCGCCCGGCAGCGCACCCACGCCCGCGGCGGGCGCACCGACCACCGCACCGACCGCCGCCCCGCCGCCCGCTCCGAGGAGCGCGCCGGCCGAGCCGTAGCGGTTGCCGTTATCGACCATGCGGCCGAAGTCGAAGCCGCCGGTGACAGCGTCGAGGTTGTTGAGGTCGATCGAGGGGAGAGCGGAGAGGTTGTGCATGGCGAGGGGTAGTGCACCGCTCGTGCCCGTCCCACCCTGTTGAAATCGCTGGAGGAGGCTCGTCGGAGCTGCTCCCCTCGATAGACAGACCGCCTCCTGGTGGTGACGGAGTGCCTGCGCCGGGCGACGGGCTACCGGCGACGGACCGACTGGATGACCACGTGCTGCAGCGGGGCGTCCTTGGCGAACGAGCCCATCGCGCCGGTCTTCACGCCCTTGATCTTGTCGACCGCGTCCATGCCCTCGGTGACCTTGCCGAACACCGCATAGCCCCAGCCCGGGCCGCTCTTGGCCTGGTGATCGAGGAACGCGTTGTCCGTGACGTTGACGAAGAACTGCGACGTGGCCGAGTGCGGATCATTGGTGCGCGCCATCGCCACCGTTCCACGAAGGTTCTTGAGCCCGTTGTCGGCCTCGTTCTGGACCGGCGCCTGGACCTGCTTCTTCTCGAGCTGCTGATCGAAGCCGCCACCCTGGATCATGAACGTGGGGATCACGCGATGAAACACGGTCCCGTCGTAGTGCTTGGCGTCGACGTAGCGCAGGAAGTTCTCCACCGACTTCGGCGCCTTCGCCGGATCGAGCTGGATGACGAACGTTCCGTGGTTGGTCACAACCTCGACGACTGGATCTGACATGACGCCAGGGTACTACTCTGTCACCACGATGCCATCCACGAGGTACGTGTTGTCCATGTCCTCCGTGCCGGTGAACGAGATGGTCCCGTCGACCGACCCGAGCACGGACTCGAACGTGCGCCCTGTCGGGATGTTCTTGACGTAGTCGCCGGAGAAGGTGACGCCCTCGTCCATCGTGATGACGACGGGCTGGTACCGGATCGAGGCTGGATCCAGCCGCTCGGGTAGCGGCGTGACGTCGAGCGAGCTGACGATGACGTTGTCGTGTTCGACGGTGAGCTCGCCGTAGTAGAACGTGACGAGGTAGCTGCCGGCGGGGAGGCTCGTGACCTTGTACGCTCCGTGCTCGTCGGTGATCGCCGTCTGTGCGCCGGCGAGTTGCGGACCGGTGACGATCACCGTGACCCCCGCCAGCTCCTCGCCCGTGCGCGTGTCCGTCACCTGCCCGATGATCGCATTGTGGGCGAGCGCGAGCTCGGCCGAGCGCTGTTGAGCGTGTGCGATCAGCGCGCCGAGATCCTCGCCCTCGCCCTCACCTTCGACCTCTGCCAGCTCCGCCGCGCTCTCGACCTCCGCGGTGGGCTCGTCGACGGCGGAGGCGGGGTGTTCGTGGAGAGGCGGTGTCACCATGACGATGCGCGGTGGTGGTGTCACGGCGACGGGAGCGGCGGTGGCTGCAGGCGTGCCGAGGGTGGCGCCGCGTGCGACCCACCCGAGTGCACCGGTCAGGCCGACGAGGAGCAGCGTTCGCATCTGCATCCCTCAACAGATACGCGACCCTGGAGAGTGCAGGCAGTGCACCCTGACAACACCCGGTGGCCCCTGTCGACCGGGCGTCGCGTCTCATGTCTCAGGCGGGCCCTTGGCGTTGCCGCGCGGCCCCAAGCGGAGATCTGGATGAGCTGGCCGACGGGGATGGCGCGGCGCGGCGAGTCGCCGCTGATCGCCACGACTCCTGGGCGTGCTCGCCGTGGAGCAGGCTCGGGAGCGCTACTGCGTGACGATGCGGCGGACCGAGCCGCCGTGGAGCACCACGTAGAGCTGGCCGAGGCCATCGTCGTGGATCGCGGTGATGTTACCGAGCGATCCGGCGACGACCTGCGCATCGCCCACGGCGGTGGTCCCGTTCCAGGTGAACGACCACAGCTGGCCCGTGGCGTACTCGCCGTAGAAGTACTTGCCGTCGAGGTTCGGGTAGCAAGGACCGCGATAGACCTGCCCGCCGATGATCGAGGTCCAGCCCGCTTGCCCCGGGCCACCGCGGACGATGACGGGTGGCGTGCGTCCCGCGGTCGCGCAGCCGGAGGTCGGCTTGAAGCAGCGATCGGCCTCGAGATCCGGCCAGCCCCAGTTGATCGCGGGCGCGTTCGCCGCCACGTCGAGCTCCTCGAGGTTCGGGTTCGGGAAGCCAGTGCCGCCCTGGCCGACGTCGCCGATGTAGAGGTTGCCGTTCATCCGATCGAAGGAGAACCGGAACGGGTTGCGCAGGCCCTTGTTCCAGATCTCGGGGCGCGGATCCGCAGCGCCGTCGGCCGAGGTGGCGAACGGGTTGGTGGCGGGGATGCCGTACTGCTTGGCGCCGGTGCGCGTGTTGACATCGATGCGAAGCAGCTTGCCGAAGAACACCGCATCGTTCTGGGCGCGGTTGCCAGGATCCCCGCCGCTGCCGCCATCGCCGAGCGCGAGGTAGAGGTACCCGTCGTTGCCGAACTCGATCATGCCGCCGTTGTGATTTGCGAACGGATCGGCGAACCGCAGGAGCTCGCGACGCGAGGCTGGATCGGCGACGTCGCTGCCCATCGGCACGTGGTACTCGACGAACACGTGGTCGTTGTTCGCGCCGGTGTGGGCGAGATAGAACAGGCCGTTCTCGAGCCACTTCGGGTGAAACGCGATCCCGAGCAGGCCCTGCTCGCCGCCGGACTTCACGAGGGCGTCGAGATCGAGCATCGGCGTGGGGAGGAGTGCGCCGGCCTTGACCACGCGGACCGTACCGGTCTGCTCGATGATGAACTGGCGGGCGTCGCCCGGGGCGCCGGTGATCATCACGGGCTGGGTGAGGCCGTTCACGAATGGCACCGTGGTGATCGTGGTGCCGGTGTTCGGCGTGCAGGTCGGGACGAACGCGTCCGGAACGTAGGCGTCGGCCGGCGCATCCGTGGCGTCCCCTGTGGCGTCGCCCGGACCGGCATCGACCTTCGCGTTGGACTTGTTGCAGGCCGCGAGCGCCAGGACAGCGGTCGCGAGGTGGAGTGCGGTCCTCGAGCTCATGGGCCGAGCCTACGCCCGAACGCGGGCCGCTACCATCTCCTCGTCGGGGGTGGAGTCACTCGCCGACGCGCACGAAGTCGGCCCACACCGGCTTGTGATCGGAGCGTCCGGCATCGACGATCGTCGATGCGGTGGCGACGAAGCGTGCGTCGTGGAGCAGGTGATCGAGCTGGAAGCGCAGCGTCATCCCGCGCAGCGGCCACTCCCACGTCGGCGTGTTGCCATGCATCGTCGCGATCGCATCGGAGAACCCGCGACGGGTGAGCTCCTGGACGGCGAGGCCATCGGTCTCCTCGTTGAAGTCACCGACGATCAGCGTGGGCAGCGACGGTGCGAGCGCTGCGGCGTGCGCCTCGATCTCGTGGAGCCGATCGCGACGCGTGGAGAAGTAGCCGACCACCCAGCTGCCGCCATCGCTCATCGGGGGGCGAAGGTGGACGTTCAGCACCTGGATCCGACCGAGGTGGGTGTCGAGGACCACGCGCCACGCGAAGAACGGACCACCGGCGGGCGGCAGCTCCTCGAGGGCGATGATCGGGAACCGTGACATCACTCCCATGCCCCCGGCAGGCCAGTCTGCGGGTGGCGTGAATTGCCGGTGTGGATAGCGAATGCGCAGGCCTCGGGTCAGCGCCGCTTCCCACGCCGCATTGGTCTCCTGGAAGAACACCACGTCGGCCGCTCCCACCACGACCGCGTCCACGCCCGCACGATCGCCCGCGAGGCCGAAGTTGACGTTGTAGCTCATCACGCGCAGGACGCCGGGCCTCTCGACCGGTGCGCCACGCTTGGGCTCGCCATGGCACGCCGAGAGCGCGCTCGCGAACAGCCACGCGACGACGCACCCATGGATGGCAACGCGCATCTCGGTTGGACACCCCGTCGGGCGGGAGGTTGCCCGCGGTATGCTCACCGCGATGTACCTTCGTGCGGCTGTCATCGTCCTCGCCGCAGGTTGCTGGACCGCCGCGCCACCCGTGGCAGCGCCGATCGCGAACTCGGCGCCCCGCAGCCCGGTCTCAGCCGTCGAGCACTGGACCGGGATCGGGCACCAGTTCGATGACGACAGTCACTGGGAGATGGACCTCCGCCTCGAGCCCTCCGCGCGCGTCGGCGATCACTTCGGCTGGATCGAGTACCCCTCTCTCGGGTGCCGTGGCGAGCTGACCCGCGAGCCGGATCGCGACGGCGACCTGATCGCCCGCGAGCACATCACGGACGACGAGCAACATCGGTGCGTCGACGGCGGCGAGATGGTCATCCCGCGAACGCGCGGCACGACCTTCCACTGGCGCTGGCGGTACCCGTCGGGTGAGGACGACGCGGACGCCGAGCTGTCGCGAGCGGCCCCGTGATGGGGACGGTTTCAACTTGAGCAACATGCGATCGCTAACGCCGTGAAGGACAGGGGACGGTTTCAACTTGAGCAATTTGCGATCGCTAACGCCGTGATCTCTCGTGCAGGAGGATGTCCGGCTGCCGGACAATCCGCGCCGCGCGTGGCCAGCTGTTCGCGCTCGGTCGTGTGATCTCGCGATCTTCCCGATCGCAAGTTGCTCAAGTTGAAACCGTCCCCCTAATACGAGTGCGGTGCGTAGCCGGCGGCGGTCGCGTACTGGTTGTAGGCGGTGATCACGAGGTCGAGGTAGGCGCGGTTGACGTCGGTGCAGCTCTTCGTGCTGCCGTAGCTCGCGTAGTTGCCGAGCGCCATCATCGTGTACTGATCCGTCGTGCAGCCTGCGAACATCGCCTTGGCCTGCATGCGGTTGTCGGCGAGGTACGAGACGCCGATCTCGATGTTGTTCATCGGGTTGAAGATCGAGCCGGCCCACGTCGCTGCGCTGGTGTCCGTGGTCATGTTCGGCCGGCCGTTGGGCAGCAGCCCGAGGTTTCCCGGGGTACCGCCACACGCGGGTACGATCTGCATCAAGCCGAGGCAGCCGGCCTCCTCGGCAGTCCATCCCGCGGGTGTGCCGCACGGGAGGTTCGCGCACCCGGCGGACTTCTGGTCGAACCGCGATTCGACGTAGATCAGCGCCTTGAACAGCATCGGATCTGGCTCGTCCCAGCTCGCGGCGCTCTGGAGGATCTGACAATCGAACGCATCGACGCTGACTCCGGTCTGTTGCGCGACGAGGCCGGTCTCGAGGGGATGCTCGTCACAGGTCCCCAGCCCACCGCCGCCACCACCGCCGCCTCCGCACGCCGCGGCGCCTGCGCTGGCGAAGAAGGCGAGCACGGTCCCGAGGCCCCACGCGCAACTGCTCACGCCTCCACGCTACACCACACCTCGAGTCGGCCTGGATAGATCGGACGTCTACCTGGCGCGTCTCCACCTGCATGCGCTTCCTTGCCTTGCTCCTCCTCACATGCACCCTCGCTGCCGGCGCCACCACCGCTGGAGCCCAACCGCGCCCGACGCCGGCTCCCAAGGCCTCGCCGACCACGTTTGATCGCACCACGACGTTCCAGTCGTGCCAGACGGTGACGCAGTTCGCTTGCGGCATGACCGACGCGGGTGGCCACAGGTACGGCACCGCGCACGAGCGAACCATGTGCACCCGCTACACGTTCCAACCGAACGGGACGTTCAACACCCAGGGCAACCTGGCCACCGAACACGGCACGTACAAGCTCAGCAACAAGACCGTCACGCTGACCGTGGTCGACGAGGACCCGGACACCAATCCGTTCGCGTTCGCCCTCACCCTCTCGTCCGACGGCGAGAAGCTGGGCGACATGACGCGCCAGCTACGGTAGTGAGGAGACCGGCCTCGACCAACGATCACGGGGTTGGCGATCGCACGTTGCTCAAGTTGAAACCGTCCCCTGTCCTTCTGTCCTTCCCGGGCTAGCGATCGCACGAGGTTTCACGGGGTTGGCGATCGCACGTTGCTCAAGTTGAAACCGTCCCCGAGATCAGGGCATACGCCGCCGGGACTCCCAGGGTGTGGCGCGCAAACGCGATCGCCTCGCGCTCGTACAGGCTCTCGATCTTCTTCGCCCGCGCCGCACCGACGATCCGCGCCACCGTGGGCCGCGCCGCCACCACGTAGTGTAGCCCTCCCACGACGTGCAGCACGGCCGTCTCGGGCGTGCGGACCTCGAGCACGCCTGCACGCACCCCGGAGGTCACCATCGCGGAGGCCCTCTCGAGGAACGGCCCGAGCGGCAGACGTGCCGCTCGCGCGACCCGGGTCGGGTTATCGAGCAGCTCGCGCAGGAGCAGGCGCACGCGCGCCGGGTAGCGGAGCGTCCACCTCACGAGGGCGAGGGCGAGCGCATCGACCGGCGCCACGAACCGCTCCACGAGGTCACCTTTGATCCGCGCCGGGCCGATCGCGAGATCGAGCTCGTGCATCAGCTCGGCCGCGATCCCGTCGAGGACCTCCTTGTACAGCTGCTCCTTCTTCGCGAAGTGATAGATCGTGCTCGCGAGCGGCAGGTCCGCCGCCGCGGCGATGTCCCGCATGCTGGTGCCGTGGAAGCCGCGCTCGGCGAGCAGCGCCTCGGCGACGGAGACGATCCGATCGCGGGTCTGGCGTCCCTTGGGCGTGTGGCTGCGATCGTTCGCGACGTTCGACGTTGGCATCGTGCGACCTCCTGAAAAACCGTACACCTGTACCGTTTCAATGGCGCGCCGGCAAGACCGAACACGTGTGCCCACTCGTTTACTCCAGCGGCTGGACGCGATCGCAGCCCAGCCCGACCAGCTTCACACCACCGGGAGCGAGCGAGCCCTTCGCGGCGGACTCACCATCGGGTTGGGCCAGGACGAGCAGGACCTTCCCGGTCGCCGCATCGATCACGATCTCTCGTCGGGTTGGGGTGCCACCGAAGCAGGCGGTCCCCGCGGCCACCTCGGTGTCGGCGCCCGTGCACTCGGTGCGCTCGCCGTCCTTGCCCTCGCACATGAACGTGTACCCGCCTTCGTACATATCCGCGCCGCGCACGAGGATCCGCGTGGCATCGGCCTCCACGACGTCGTAGCTGACCGTGCCCGGGCACCGCCCGCCCGAGGCCACGCCGAGGGGGATCGCGCGTAGCCCAGCCCCCCCGCGGAGCACGAGGTACGAGACCTTCTCCGTCGAGTCGCCTGCGGAGATCGTGATCGGCAGTGCGGGCTCGGTGCGCTCACCCGTCGCGAGCATCCAGGCGTCTTCCTTGGTCGTGGCCGTGCTCGGCTCGTCGAACGGCAGTGCCTTCACGAGGGCGATCCAGTCCGCGCCTTCGGCGACCTTGGCCTCGCCGGTGACCAGCGCATGCTCGACATCGATCGGGCACGGCGTCTTGCCGGCGAGCTTGGCCTTCGCTGCCGCGGTGGGCCGCAGGACGTTCGCGATCGTGAACGCCGCCGTGGCATTGATCGCGTTGCCGCGCTTCTCCTCGACGAGCCCTCGGTTGAACCAGATCATCGACTGCAGCTTGACGTCCTTGGTGCCGCCCGCCGCGCGATCGAGGTCGCGCCAGGCACCATCGAGATCACTGCCCTCGAGGAGCCGCGCGAACCCGCGCTCCGCGAGCGCACGCGGATCGCTCTTCTTCGCCGCCAGCGCCGCATCGAACCCCGCGATCGCCTCGGCCCACTGCTTCTTGTCGGTGGCCTTGCGACCCTGCGCCATCCCCGCCCGGTACGCCGCTCGCACCTTCGGATCCTCGACGGCGCTGCCGCTCTTCGCCTTGGGAGCTGGCGCTGGTGCGGGCGCTGGTGCGGGCGCTGGGGCGGGCGCTGGTGTCGGCGCAGGCTCCTGGCTCGCCTTGCCCTTGCAGCCCACCACGACCAGCACTCCCAGGACGACCTGACGGATCATCCGGCGATATTGAACCAGCTGCCGCGTTCGGCATAGGGTGCGCGCATGAACCAGCGGGGGGACGAGCGTGGCGACGAGCAGCCGGAACCACCTGCCGAGTCATCACCCGCGTCATCACCCGCGTCATCACCCGAGTCATCGCTCGATGCATCACCCGGGTCATCACCCGAGTCATCACCCGAGTCATCACCCGAGTCATCACCCGAGTCATCACCCGAGTCATCACCCGAGTCATCACCCGAGTCATCACCCGCGTCACGGCTGGGACCACCCGGGTTCTCGGACGAGCTCCAGGAGCGCGAGTACCTCGCCGCCAGCGAGCAGCTCCTGCACCCACCGCGCGTACAGGAGAAGTCGCGCGTCCTCCTGATCACGCTTGGTGTGTTCGTGCTCTCGTCGCTCGCCGGTGGTCGCACGTCGATGACCGAGGTCGCGCTCCTGGTGGCCGTGCTGATGATTCACGAGCTCGGCCACGCGCTCGGCATGCTGGTGTTCGGCTACTCCGACGTCCGCATCTTCTTCATCCCGCTGTTCGGCGCCGCCGCCGCTGGGCGCAAGCGTGGCGTGGCCCGCTGGAAGGAAGGCGTGGTCCTCCTCATGGGCCCCCTCCCCGGCCTCGTCGCCGGGACGATCTTGCTCCTGCTCGGCGCCAGCGGCGTGGTCCGCACGGTCGCGCTCCAGCTGGTCGCGATCAATGCGTTCAACCTGCTCCCCCTCGCCCCGCTCGACGGCGGCCAGCTGTTCCAGCTCCTCGTGTTCTCGCGCCACCGCCACCTGGAGATCGCGTTCCAGACCGTCGCGTCGCTGGCCCTCGCCATCGGCGGCCTCTACCTCCACCTGTGGGTGCTCGCCGCGGTGGGCGTGTTCATGCTGCTCGTGATCCCGATCCGCAAGCAGACGCTCGCGGCCGGCAGCGCCCTGCGCACCGCAGGCCTGCCCGCAGATCCCGCCGCCCTCGACGAGCCCCAGCGACGCTCGTTGTTCACCGCCCTGTGGACGTACATGCCCGTGCAGTGGCGAGGCAAGCCACGCGCGCAGGCCTCCCACATGGAGGCGCTCCTCGACATCGCCACCCGCCGCCCCACTGGCCTCGTGGTCACGCTCGGACTGTTCACCGGTTGGCTCGCAGGCCTCGCCCTCACCGTGGTCGCCGTGTTCGCGTTCGTCCGTGGTGAGCCGCCGCGCTGGCAGCGCTACGAGGATGCGCACCATCAGTTCTGGGTCGAGCTCCCCGCCGCTCCGACGGAGGGCACAATCCCCACCACGGGTGACAAGCCGAAGCAGCAGACCCTGAGCGCACGGCTCGGGCGAAGTGGTGAGTACGGCGTCAACTGGCTCGCGGTCGAGGCCGGCACGGACTGGCAGGCCCGTGTGCGCGCCGCGTTCGCCGCCAACGGTAAGCAACTTCGTGAGGTCCCGATCGATGGCGGACCTCCCGCGCAGGTCGTCGAGATCGAGGGACACGAGGCTTGGGTGATGATCCGTGGGGAGGCCGGTACGGGCTTCATCGTGATCGCGACGGGTCCAGACGAGATCTGCCTCCGCGTGCTCCGCTCGTTCGTGGTCCGTTAGCCCGCCGCGCGGCAAATCACGACGCCATGTCGCTCGGGCGAACTCAGTGCGCGGGCATGCAGACCGACTTGACCGCCGTCGGCGCGCCAAACCGCGGCGCCGGTGCGCACGCCATATCACTCGGGCACTCCGACGCATTCGAGCTCGGCGTGCACTGGCGCAGGCAGCTCCCGCCGGCGGCGAGGGAAGGCACCGTGGCGCAGAACGTGTCCGCATAGCCGGGCTGATCGGAGCAGAACTGGTTGCACGCCATCGAGCACACACCCGTGCGCGTCGCCGTGGCGCCGAGACACGTCGTGCCGGTCTTGCAGTCGGTGTTCGTCGTGCAGTGATCGCCCACCCAGCCCGGTGAGGC
The DNA here is from genome assembly GCA_016720595.1 of Myxococcales bacterium. Classification (GTDB taxonomy): domain Bacteria; phylum Myxococcota_A; class Polyangia; order Haliangiales; family Haliangiaceae; genus JABFXX01. The sequence goes on along the minus strand of JADKKI010000009.1, from coordinate 13,397 downwards.
GGGCATGCACACGTTCGCCTTGACGGTGGGCTGGTTGAACCGCGCCAGCTGCACCGGCTGGAAGTGATCGTACGGGCGGCACTCGAAGTTCTCGGGCACGGACTTCGGCACGCACATGCCCTTGGCCTGGGCCGTCGTGGAGGCTGCGGCCGAGGGATCCGCCACGCAGAACGTCGACGGAGCGCCCGCGCGATCCGCGCACGTCGTCGTGCAGCGCGCGCTGCAGAACCCGCGCTGCGTGAGCTTGTTGGTCGCGCAGTAGCCGCCCGTGAAGTTGCAGTCGCTGTTCGCGGTGCACTGCGAGCCGATCCACTTCGCCGCCAGATCCACCTTGGTGCGCTCCGGCGTGCGCTCGGGTTCACGCTGGACGTGGACCGGCACCTTGGCGACGCCCTTGATGCGCGCGTAGACCTCGAGCACGTCGGCGGCCTCCATGCGGAAGCAGCCGTGCGAGACATAGCCGCGGCGGAGGTTGCCGCCGTTCGGCGCGCGGAAGTTGTCGATCGGGCCGTGGATTGCGTAGCTGCCGTAGAAGCTGAGGAACGGCAGGCCGCCGAACACCGGCGTCTGCTCGCCGGTCGCCGGGTCCGTCCACCAGGTCTTGCACGGCTGGATGCTGGCCGGCGTGATCGAGAAGTCGCTCTTCCCGGTGCGCGCGACGGGGTAGTACGAGAGCGACTCGCGGAACTCGCCGCTCGTCGGATCCGTCTCGATCTTGCCGGGGCCGACGGGGAACACCTTGTCGTAGCCACTCGCCGCATCGGTGAGGTGGAGCGTCAGGCCATCGATCGAGAGGGTGATCTTCGGGTTCGCCAGCGGCGGCAGGTTCGGGACCGGCTTGCAGGTCAGGGCCGCGCCCCAGTTGCCGTCCGCCTTCATGTCATCTGCCGAGACATCGCCCAGCGGCAGGTCACCACCCACGTCATCGGACGGAGCAGCGTCATCCGCGCAGGAGGCCAGCGCGGCGAGGAGCGAGAGTGACCACAGGTACTTCACGTGGTCCGCGCCGGCTGCAGGAATCGATCCTCGTCGCCGAGCACGCAAGCCCCTGATCGAGCAGCGACGATCCGCTGGCAACTCGAGTAGCCACCTGGGGCCTCGAAACTCGAGTAGCCGCTATACTGGAGACATGACGCGGGGGCTCGTCGCGCTGGTGATCGGTGGACTCGGTGTACTCGCCGCACTCGCCACGCCCGCGTGGGCCGGCGACGACGATCCGTCCGCCCCCGAGGCTCCGCTGAAGACCCCGTTCGATCGCGGCAAGTTCGGTCTCGGCATCTACGGTGGCTCGCAGACCACGCTCGATCACCGGTACTTCGCCGTCGGTGGCTCCGTCGGCTACTTCGTCCTCGATGGCGTGGAGGTCGGCCTCGGTGCGCTGCACATGTTCGGTGACGGTCCGAGCATCAGCAAGCTGACGCCCTCGTTGCGCTATATCGCCCAGCCGCTGGTCGGGAAGTCCCCCGTGATCCCGTACGTCGGCGTGTTCTACAACCACTGGTTCATCGGCGACGACCTGGCCGACGTCGACACGCTCGGGACCCGCGGCGGCCTGGTCTACGTCTCGGGCCAGCTGGTGCTCGGTCTCGGCGTGGTCTACGAGCACGTGGTCTCCGAATGCGTGACGGATTGCTCATCCGTCTACCCGGACTTCACGATCAGCCTCGCGCTGTGAACCGCGTTCCGTAAGGCCGGGCACCGTTTCCACACGGTCCGTTCCGGCGTGGTTTGTTACCTCGGAACTTCGTGCTCGTCGCCGACGCGGGCGGCGTGGTACTGCGCGCTCCCTATGATGATGCGCTTCACTACGCTCCTTGGTGCGTCGCTCGCCCTCGTGCTCGCTTCGGCGTGCGGCGATGACGGCGGCAACAACAACGGCTCCTGCGGTGACGGTCTCGTGACCGGCTCCGAGACCTGCGACGACGGCAACACCACCTCAGGTGATGGCTGTTCTTCGTCGTGCAAGATGGAGTCGGGGAAGTGCGGTGACAACACCGTCGATGTCGCCACCGAGCAGTGCGACGACGGCAACATGGCCTCCGGCGACGGCTGCTCCGCGACCTGCCAGAACGAGAGCAGCGGGATGTGCGGCAACGGCGCGATCAACGGCACCGAGGCCTGTGACGACGGCAACATGGCGAGCAACGATGGCTGCAGCTCGACCTGCATCGTCGAGAGCGGCTACACCTGCACCGGCACCCCGTCGGTGTGCACGATGGGCGGCGGCGGCGGTTCGTGCACCGCGCCCAAGACCCTCACGCTGACCGCGATGGGCACCGACCTGGTCGGGACCGGCACCGGTGACACCACCACCGGGACGAGCCACCAGGCCGAGGGCGCATGCGATGGCGACGTCGCTGGCGCGGGCAACGACGAGATCTGGAAGTTCACCACGACGAGCGTGCGCGACGTGGTCATCACGCTCAACGACACCACCACGTTCGATGGCGGCATCCGCCTGATGACCGCGCCCTGCATGATCAACACCGAGATCACCGACATCCTCGGCGGCGACGATGGTTGCTCCGACACCTACCTCCAGGGTGGCGTCGAGGTCCTCGGCTACATCAATCTGCCCGCCGGAACCTACTACGTCTCGGTCGACGGCTACGACGCCACCGAGAAGGGCGCCTACGACTTCACGGTCACGGCATCGGCCCCCGGCTGCGGCAACGGCACGCTCGGTCCGCTCGAGCTGTGCGACGACGGCAACACCGCCACCGGCGACGGCTGCGACGCGACCTGCGGTCCCGAGACCGGCTGGAACTGCGACACCAGCGAGCCCTCGGTGTGCCAGATGGTCGGCTGCGGCGACGGCATCATCCAGACTGGCGAGACCTGCGACGACGACAACACCGCGATCGGCGACGGCTGCAACGCGACCTGCCAGATCGAGACCGGCTACACCTGCTCGGGTGAGCCTTCGGTGTGCGTGATGATGGGCTGTGGCAACGGCATCGTCGAGGCGGCCGAGGAGTGCGACGACGGCAATATGACCAACGGCGACCGCTGCAACTCGGGTTGCATCCTCGAGCAGGACGTGACCGAGGCCGCCGAGCCCAACGACACGGTTCCACAGGCGCTGTCTGCGGGTAGCCACATCGTCCGTGGGTCGTTCCAGACCGGTGACACCGACCTCTACACGTTCACGCTCACCGCGACCTCCAAGGTCGAGATCGAGACGTACTTCACGATCAACGGCCAGACCGCCGACTACGGCGGCTTCGGCGACAACCCGCTGTTCGACTGCACCGCCGCGGACGACACCATGGTCGCCGTGTTCGCGGCCGGCGCGGACACCACGATGGACACCCTGGCCCTCGCGGCCGACCTCGACGAAGGCGACAGCGTGTGCTCGTACGTCGGCGCCGGCGACGGCCCCGACACCGACTTCGAGGCAGGCGGCGCGGACCCGACGCAGCTCGCGACGCTTCCCGCAGGCACCTACACGATCCGGGTGACGGACGACCCGACGGCGACGGCCGCGATCACGACCCGCCGCTACATGCTCGACGTCAAGATCATCCCGATGGGCACGGGCCCGGTGGTCCCCGCCGCCGGCGACATCAAGATCAACGAGTTCCTCGCGGCCGACGGTGGCAGCACGAACGGCGGCGTCGATTCGAACTGCGACGGCTCGTTCTCGAACAGCGACGACGAGTTCATCGAGTTCGTCAACGTCTCGGCCAAGACGCTCGACCTCACGGGGCTGACGGTCGCCGACGCGCTCGGCGTGAAGTTCACGTTCGCGGCGCAGACGTCCGGCAGCCTGACCCTCGCGCCCGGCAAGGCCGTGGTCGTGTGGGGCGGTGGCGCACCGGCGTGTGCGGGCGTGACGAACTTCTTCACCAACGGCACGGCGCACACGCTGAGCCTCAACGACACCGGCGACAGCATCACGCTGGCGACTGCCGGCGCGACCCCGGTGACGATTGCCACGACGACCTACACGACCACGACGATCGGCACGTCGCTCAACCTCTCGCCCGATGTCACCGGCACGGCCTACGCGCTCCACAGCGCTGTGACGGGTCACGTCGGTAACTTGAGCCCGGGCAAGAAGGTCGACGGCACGGCGTTCTGAGACGGTCCTGGCCGGCTAGCCGAGTTGCTGCTGGCCGGGGATTTGCCCCTCGGCACGATCCCTCACTGGATCGCGATCACGAACGAGCGAGGCGGCTTACCTTGCGTCCCGGCGGACTCATCCCGCCCGGACGCGGGTGGCCGCGGCTTTGCTCTGGGTCTGTTCATGTCGAACAGCCCTTCCATCCAGCCGCTCTCCCCTGTCCAGCTGTCCTCGGTCACCGGCGGCGCCGGCACCACGGGCGGGGGCGATTCGCAGGCACAGCTGCGCCAGCTCGCGCAGTCGTACTGCCCCGCGACCTACGAGAAGTTCAAGACTGCGCCACAGATCACGCGCCGGATGGGTGAGCGCTGTCTCGACGAGGCCGGGCTCGGTGCCTTCAAGGGCCGCCTCGACCAGTACTTTCCGCGGAAGTGACCGGCTACTCGAAGCGCCACCCGCCCGCCAACCACCGGGATCGACGGCGATCGACCATGGCGCTCGCATTGCACATTGGTCGGGCGTGACCACTTCATCGTCCAGGGCCTGGACTCTCGGTGCGCTAACCCTGCTCGGCGCCTGCGGCACCGACCCGGCCGCGCCCGAGCTCGTCATCCGCGATGCGACCATGGGCATGGGATCACCGGTCGTACTCGGTGCGAGCGCCGACAGCGTGTACTGGTCGGTTGGCAGCGGCAACGGTCCACGTCTCGCCGCGGGCGGCTCGCTGGCCTCGCTCCCGGCGGCCGGACAGCCGCTCGGGATGGCCTCGGGCTCGATCGCACAGGTCGCGGACCACGTCCTCCTCGTCAACGACAGCAGCATCGTGCGTGCGAGCGTCGCCGTCCCCGCGACCAAGGTTGCGAACGTCCCCGCCGAGAGCCTCACCGAGAGCGACGAGGCAGCTCCGATCCTCGTGTGGAGCGAAGGCGCGAAGGTCTCGTGGGGCGATGGCGAGGCACTCGGCACGGCCACGCTGACCAAGATCCTCCATTGCGACCAGCTCGTGATCACCGGTAGCTCGATCTTCGTTGGCGCCACCGGCACCTCGGAGGACCGGCTCCTGCGCATCGACCGCGCGACCTCGACCGTCTTCCCACTCAGCGCGTCCAGCACCCATGCGATGTCGTTCCCCGGGGGCGGCGCCACCGGCGCGAGCTATCGCGGCCGACTCGTCGGCGCGGATGCTGTCGGCGCGGCGTGGCTCGTCGAGGAGGTGCCTGCCGGCGCCACCGCGGCATCGCGCACGATCCTGGTGTCGTATCCCGCGCAAGGCGAGCCCAGCGTCGCGCTCGAGCACATCGGCGCCAGCTCCGCGTTCTTCGTCGATGCTGACGCGTTCTACTGGCAGGAGGGCGAGGTGCTGCTCACAGCGCCCCGCGCCGGCGGTGCGGCATCGATCCTCGGCCACCTCCCGGCGACGGCTGGTGCGATCGAGGCTGGCTTCGTCTACTACACCAAGGACGGTTCGATCCTCCGGCTGCCTCTCGACGGGCTCGACTGACGCTGCCGATCGGACATGCGTTCTGGGGCTCGTTGAAGGCCGCCGACGCCATCATCGGGATGCGCTACGACGCCACCGAGTTCATGGAGGGCACCACCGAGGTGCTCGCGTACGGGACCGCAGTGCGCATCGATCCGGTCGTCTGACCGGACGGCCGATCAGAAGATCGGGCCGACGCAGCTGGCGATGTCGAAGAACATGAACGCGAGCGCCTTCTCCTGCGCGCTCAGCGGTGCCGTCGAGCACGAGGTCGGGAAGTTGCCGCTCGAGCCGCCGCCGGAGACGTGCATGTCGGAGAACACGACCTTGCCGCAGCGGTTGTCCTTCGGGGACTCCTGCGGGGTGGTGAACTGGAAGTTCTGCGGGATCTGCTGCGTGCCGGTGCCCTGGACGTACACCCAGCGCTCGGCCTTGGTGTTGTCGACGGCGGTACAGCTCTCGCGGCTATCGGTGATGGTGAACTGCCCACCGCCGGCCATCACGTTCTGCATCCACGTCGAGAACGCGGCGCCCTTGGGGTTGTTGACCTGATCGATGATGCCGGTCGAGTTCGGCGGCGTGCTGTCGACGTTGCAGGTGGCGACGCTCGCCCACACGGGCTGCGGCGCCGTCGCCGAGCCGCTGATCCACTGAGCGTTGTAGTGCGACATGAACACGCGACCACCGAGGTCGGCGAACGTCTTCACGTTGTTCATCATCGCCGTGGTCGCCGTCGAGTGCGGGCTGCACTCGCAGGAGAACGCCGCGATGTCGTACTGCTTGAGCTTGTTGAGATCGCCCCACAGCGAATCGGCCTGCGCCATCGGGGTGCCGTCGGAGAGGCCGGTGGAGCCGCCCGCGGTGTAGAGGTGGATGCGCCCGAGGCCACCGTCGGTGGTGAACTCCTTGGGGTCGACGCCGAGCTTCTTGACGAGGCACTCGAGGGCATCGCAGCTGCCGGTGGTCATCGCGATCTTCGGGAGGTCACCCTCGGTCTTGTTCTTCGGCAGCGACGAGATGTTCGCCGGCAGCGGGTTGTCCTGGCACGGCAGGATCTCCGGGATGTCGACGCGGCGGCGCCACTTGCCGACCTGGATGATGAGCGGGACGTTGACGCCCGAGGGGACCTTGGTCAGCGTGAACTTGCCGGCGGCATCGGACAGCGCCGAGGCGACCGAGCCGCCGAGCAGGCCGTTCTGGCACTGCGAGCACTGCACGCCATCGGTGAGCGGGCCGGGCTCGCTGAGCGGGATGTACACGTTGACGCCGTAGAGCGCGAGCGTGCCGTTCGGCGCGAACACGGTGCCAGAGATCGTCGTCTCCGGCATGTTCCGCTGGGTGCAGTGACGATGCGGCACCCGAGGCCGACGCATGCATCGGCCCTCCGTGTCGTCTTCCGCCACGCCGCTCGGGCGATCCACAACCGGTGAACAACGCGACCACGACCGGAACGAGCACTAAGCGCATGTCGCGCCTATACACAGGTCCCGCGATTCAGCGATAGAACCTTCTGGCAGGGCTGAGACGCGGCCCAGCTCGGTGATCTGCCTGACATTTCTGCCCCGATAGATCCGGGCAGTGGACACATCTCGGTGACCGTGGGCACATCCGGGGACACGGCCACGACCGCGCCGTTGCGGCGAAGCCCACCCGAAACCTACCCCTTGGGCCGGTGTCGTTTGAGACATGCACGCGCGCGTCGTCGAGGTGGTCGCGAGGATCGCGGACTCCGTCGTCGACCTCGCCCACGTCGGGATCCGTGGCCGCTACCGGATCGGCACCGCTCCCGAGGTCAGAGCTGCCGGTGGCCGCCGGAGCTGCGAGCGTTCCCGGTGCTCGACCTTGGCTTCGTGTTCCGTCGCCCGGCGGTCTCCCCCCGATCCTCCACGCCGAGGGCACCGCCCCGATCACGGATGCTGAGCTACGCCTCCGGCCGGGCTGGCGATCGAGATCCCCTCGGGCGCGTCACGCTCTCGCTCGCTGTCGTCGAGCGCCCGCGGATCGCCGTCCCGCGCCGCCGCGCCGAGCTTCGCCCGTTCGTGTACGGCGCCGCCGTGCTGGTCGTGCACCTCGTGGTGTGGGCCGCGGCGATGCTCGTCGAGCCGATCGAGCGCCACGCGATCGAGTCGAGGCCGCGCCGCGGCCGCACGTCCGCGTCGCGCATGTCGAGGAGCCGCCGCCGCCGCCGCCACCGTCGAAGCAGGCCGCCGCGACGGGTGGTGGTGGCGCGAGTGCGCCGGAGCCCGATGGGGGACAGCGGGGTCCGCGTGATCCGAAGGCGCGCGCGATCGCCGGTGCACGACAGGGCGGGATGATGGCCGCACTCGGCGATCTCTCGGCGTTGATCCCCCTGCTATCAACGGTTCGCGCGAAAGCAGCTGAAGGGGCTGATCGTCCTCGACTTCGCGATCGCGCCGGACGGCTACGTTCACAGCGCACGCGCGCGTGGCTCGACGATCCGCGACTGCATCGTCGACGTGCTGAACGTCATCCCGTTTCCGCTCGCGGAGGCGGGGACGACCGTCAAGTACCTCGCTGTCGTTCCAGCCCTCGTCGTGACTACTGCTGGCGCAGGACGGAGGGCGGCACCGCCTGGCAGCGCATCGGCTTGCCGGTCAGCGTGGGGATCTCCTTGCACTCGGGCGCCTGCGCGCTCGAGACCGTGGGGCGCGCGACGGCTGCGGACCGCGAGGCCGCGGTGCACGCAGACGCCAGACCAACGAGGGCAACCAGCAGAAGCGTCTTCATGCGCCGCACGATTGCAGGGCCGATCACTGTCACGACACCTACACCGCATGACAGTTCCGCACGGTGAGCGGATTCGCTCAAAACCACACGTAAGCCATTGATCATCTGGAGGAGTCCGTGGGCCAGAACTTGCACTCACGCGTAGAACTCCTACAAGGACCTGTGAACTCGCCTGTCGCGAACGACGCCGTCGTAGCTACCTCCTGTGGGAGGGCGTGACGTGCGAGCTCCCGTGCGGTCACCTCGGATCGCACGTCCGGTCCCGCGACGCCGGGCATGGCCTCGCTGACCTGGCGGTCGTCCACTACTCCACCGCCACGGGCACAGGCGCTGCGCGTGGACTATCTCGCGCTGCGCGCTACGCGTCCGCCGGCCGCGCGCGCTCCGCGTGATCGCGCGAGCTCAGTAGAGGACTTCGAAGCTCGCGATCGCACCGATCGTGCGGACGGTGGCGCCCTTCACGCGCGCACGGAGTTCTTGAACTCGAAGCCGACCTGGCTGAGCTCGGCCGCGATCCGCCAGGCCGTAGCCCTAGTGAGCATGATGTCCGCGCCACCCGCGCCTTCGAACGCGAGGGTCTTCGCGTAGCTGAAGTTCGCGTTGGTCGCGATCGGTCCAGCATCGAGGAGGAACAGGAACGCGTCGCTGACGAAGATGCTGATCGTGGGCGTCGCCGCGAACTCCTGCCGACGACGTTCCGGGAGATCGCGCGATAGCTCACGTCCGGCATGTCGAGCACCACCATGCCGAGGCCGGAGCGATCGGCGGTACTTGCGCGCCGTACCCACGCCGAACGCGACGGCATGCTCGCCGAACGGGATCCGGATAGCGCGCGCACCGATCGCGTAGTGCGAATGCGATCGACGCTGTCTTTCCGCCTGAGCCCGGCACCGCGATGCCGACGCCAAACGATGTCGTAATCCCCAGACGCTGATGCGCGGCCGCGCCTCTTCAACGTCGACATCGCGCCCGGATAAGCTCTCGACCTCGATGCGCCCCGGACGGTGACGCAGTACCCACCGACGGCGGGCCGCCATCCCCGCCGTGTCGTACGTCAGGGCCGCGACGCCCGAACCCGGCACCCGCGTTGAGGCGGATCGCGACCTGGTTGGACGGCATGACGACGGCGGCCGGCCTCGTCTTCGTCGGACCTGCGGCGCTTCTTCTTCTGCGAACGTGAGCCGCCGTCCTCCTCATCCGTCGCCCTGGTCGGGCCGGGCCGCGCTTGGGCTTTGGCTGGTCCTCGTCGTCGGACTTCGGCTTCTTCTTCGGCCGGTCCTCGTCGTCGGACTTCGGCTTCTTCGGCCGGTCCTCGTCGTTGAGGCGTCGGGGCGATCCTCCGTCCTCCTCGCTCTCGCTGGTGCGAGGCGCTTCGCGAGTGCTTCCTCCGGAGTTGTTGCGAAACGACGAGGTTGTCGCGCTTGAACCGAAGCCTGAGCTTGTCGGTCTTGATGTCTTTGCCGGCGATTCGTCTCGGGGCTCTTCTCCCCATCATCCTTCGACCTTTGCCCTGGACCAGATCTCGACTCGAGCTTGCTAAGGCGGAGCTTTTCTGATCCCTTCTAGTCTGAGCTTCCAGAGAGCCTGAGCTTGTCCATCGCCCTTTACCGGTCTCCTTCGACCGTGGCGTGACCGACGACTCCTCGTTCTCGGCCGCCTTCGCGACGGCACTCCGACCTTGTTGCCGGTGTCACCCTCCAGCGGGAGGACCGCGACGCTCGGCTTGGCGGCGGCGGTCACCGGAGCGGCGCACCACCAGCACGATCAAGGGAGAGGCCGCCGCATCGCACAAGGATAATCTACCCGGCAGGCTCCGGCAGGCGCCGCTACGAGCCTCGACGCGACTGACGCGACCGACCCTACTGCAGCGCACCGCGGCGGTAAGCGCGCCTGATGCCGCGCCGTGAGGAGCGTCGCGCCGATCGCTACCGCTGTCTCGCATCGTGCGGATCGTGAGCCGGGTCATCCGGACGAACACTGAGCCAGCATCCGGTGAAACGCCGATCAGCGGTTGCCCGATCAGACCCACCACGTCGACCGAGGCCGGCGTCCAGCCGGCGTTCGCGAGCCCGGTCTCGATCACGGTGCAAGCTCGCGCCAGCAGCTTGCCTTCACGCCCTCGGCCCAGCCCTCGTCGACGAGGAAGCGCAGGTCATTGCGCTGCCTCGTGAAGGTAGGCCTTCGGCCATCGCGAATGGCACCCCCGGCACCGAGGACAGCCAGGCCGCTTCGCGAGCTTCTGCAGCGAGGCAGGAGCCTGCTCCAGCGCACGAAGTCCCGGTGCATGTCGTAGCCGCTCTTCCGCGCGATGAGCCCTGACATCGCCTCGGCGAAGCGCGACATCGAGGAATACCACCTCTGCCGAGCCAGTGATCACCCGCGACTGCGACCGGTGTGAACCGCATCCGCTCCTGGACCACCGCCGACATCGAACGTGCCGCCGCCGAAATCGGCGATCAAGATCCGGCGATTCTCGTCCTGGCGATGGAGAGCGAGCGCGAGCGCACCGGCCACGGGCTCGGCGGGATCGCTCGACGATCCGAGGCGCGCGATCTTCGCGGCGCGGACCAGGCCGCGCGATAGACCCACCGGGGCCGCGGCGGAGGTCGTCATCACGACGCCAGCGCTTGATGGTCGCGCGAACCGCTTCCTCGGCGAGCTTCGCGCACACGCCTGAGGATCTGCTCGCCACCTGCTCGTGCCAGCCCGGATGGCAGCTTGAGGGATACTCTGCCTTCTGCCGATCGATCGCGAGCGGATGCGCGGTCAGCCCACTGCTCCACCAGCCTGAGCCAACCGGCACGCCGAGCAGGCGCTTTCACTGGAACGCACCACCCGGGTTGGATCGGTGAGCGCGCGGCTCGCCGCCCGCCGGCCCACCTCGCGCGCGCCGCGATCGGGGATGTAGACCACCGACGGGATCACCCGGTCCCCTGCTCGTGGAGGAGCTCTGACGCGATCGTCGATCAATGCGCCGGCACTCGTCGTGCTCGACCTGAAGTCGATTCCGAGCACGACCTCGCGCGATATGACCTGCAGGTCGTTGAGTCGCCCGATCCGGCGACCCGGATAGGCCTCTGCCCCGCCCATGGCGGCCCTATGGCGACGATGTAGGTCTGAAGATTTCAGGGAAGCTGTGTTCCCAATGACGCGGCCGATGCGCGACGATAAACGGGCATGAGCGACCACAACCGTACTACCCCGGTTAAGCAGCCATCGTCGTTCGACTCCGCGACTGGCAAGGGGGTTGAACATCAACTCGCCGCCGGGCAGCGCACAGCCCCAGCAAGCGCCGCCCCAGCAGTACGGGCAAGCGCTGGTAATATCCGCAGCAGCCGCAGCAGCCGTATGGCGCGGAGCCGCAGCAGGCCTACGGTCAGCAGCCCGGCTTATCCGCAATAGCCCGGTTATCTGCAGCAGCCCGGCTATCCGCAGCAGCCCGGCTATCCGCAGCACCCCAGCCGTACGGTGCGCAGCCACAGCAAGCGTACGGCCAGCAGCCCCAGCAGGCGTATGGCCAGCAGCCTGGCTATCCGCAGCAGCCCCCAGCAGCCCCAGTATCCGCAGCAGCGCCGCAGGCGCCGCAGTATCTGCAGCAGGGGTTCGGTGGTTCGAGCGCCAGCCCGACGCCGACCGAGCACGACGACGACGACGATGATGATGGTGACGGGCTCGGGGCCACAGCCTGCGCCAGAATGCGAACGCCACCGTTGGTCAGTCCGATCGCGTGCGGTTCATCCGGTTGACCTACGTCCACCTGCTCGGCGCGATCCTGATGTTCGCGGGTCTCGAGTGGTGGCCTGTTCAACATCAAGTTGCTGGCTCGTGATGAAGGTGTCGATTCCTCTCGTCACCTTCGCAGCTTGGTGGGCTGATGGATCGCATGCCCGGTTCAACTGGGCGATCGTCCTCGGCGTGTTCATGGTGGTGTTCTGGCTCGCTGACGACTGGGCGCGCCACCCACGTCACGTCCGATGCAGTACATCGGCCTCGGCCTACGTGATCGCCGAGACACTGATCTTCGTGCCGCTGCTCGCGATCGTGCAGTGGAAGACCTAGATGATCCTCGCCAAGGGTGGTGGTGATCCGAACATCGTCCGCGACGCCGCGTCCTGCACGCTCGCGATCTTCGGCGCCCTGACCGCGTTCGTGCTGATCCTTCTCGAAGAAGGACTTCTCCTCATGCGGCGCGCTCGTGATGATGAGCGCGGCGGCGATGATGCTGATCGTCCTGTCGCTGGTGTTCGGCTTCAACCTCGGCATCGTGTCTGGTGGTCGGCATGGTGGTGCTCGCTGCGCCGGCTGCTATCCTGTTCCAGCCGTCGCAGGTGCTCGCCCACTACAACACGTGAACCAGTACGCCACGCGGCGCTGGCCTTGTTCTCGTCGATCGCGCTGATGTTCTTGCAGTACATCATCCAGATCTTCCTGCGCGCATCGCGCGAATAAGCGCGAAGACTCCTCCTCCGTCGGTGGCCCCGCGCCCGGAGCGATCAGGCTTCGCAAGCAGCCTCGCGGACACTCCGCGAGCCGCGCGGGCTACCAGATCTTGACGCGCTTGTCGGGAGCCAGGAACAGCTTGTCGGTCGGCGTCGGCTTGAACGCCTCGTACCAGGTGTCGAGGTTGCGCACGACCGACGAGCGGAACTCGGACGGGCTGTGCGGATCGGTGACGAGCCGGTTCGCGAGCTCGGCGTCGCGATAGAGGCGGCGCCAGATCTGCGCCCAGCCGAGGAAGAACCGCTGGTCGCCGCGCGGGCGCTTGTCGACCGGGGCCGGCTTTGCCCTGAGCGAGATCTTGTACGCCTGGTACGCGACGGCCGTGGTTTTTCGGCGAGATCGGCGATGTTCTTTGCCGAGCGTCAGCTCGCCTTCGACGCAACTGCGCCGGCTTGTCACCGGCGGCGGGGAACGGGCAGTACGTGCTGGTATTGCGCGACCAGCATCGCCGTGGCGGTCTTGAACTTGTCGGAGTCGTCCTTCGTCCACCGTTCGAGAGCCAGCGGTGGCGCTTTCGTACTGGCTGCCCTGATCGTCGAAGCCGTGGCTGATCCGTGGTTGATCACCGCGCTGATGCCACTGTAGTTCACGGCGTCATCCGCG
>JADKKI010000008.1 GCA_016720595.1 Myxococcales bacterium | reverse complement strand
CTCGGTCGCCACCGGCACGGTGCCCAGCGCGAGATAGATGAAGTCCTCGGGCTCGAGCTCGAGGCGGAGCGCAGCGATGCGATCGGATCGGCGATCGCACGGGCCCGAGAGCTGGCAGTTGTTCTGCTTGTCGACGTACGCGAAGTTCTGGCCGTCGCACGCTGGCGTCGGCGAGCACGTCACCGCCCGCGGGCGACAGCGCCCGAACCGGACCTTTCTTGCCGGTGGTGCCTATCACGAGCACCGTGCCCTTCACTCCGGTCCTGCCGAGCCAGTAGTCCATCGGGGACTCGGCGGTGAACGCCGTGCGCTCGGCGTGCTGTTTCTGCAAGCGCGCGAGGATGTCGGCGGCCTTCGGCTCGGGATAGTCAGTGCTTGATGCCGCCCTTGGTGCCGGGGCACGCGGCGAGGAGGACCGCGGCGAGTGGGGCGAACGACGTCACGGCGAGGCGCATGTGCAGGTGATAATTTACCCCGCGCGAGAATCCTTCCCGCAGCGTGCCCAGCGTCACGATCGAGCTTCGCTGAGAGCGGCCGTCCCGGTGTACGCGTTGAACAATGGCAAAGATCGGGGGGTGGTGCTAGCTCGTGGCGACCCCTCACGGGCTGCCACGGCGATGATGGTGGCCTGACGGATGCTTCGGGAGGAGGCGACGGGCCGAAGCCCGGATCGATCCCCGGGGCTGCTCACGTTCTCCACGGCGCCTCCGCCACGTTCGCCTTCCAGGCGCTCATTGCGCCTGTGCACGGCAGTGTGCCGGCGAACGGAATGCGGTGGGTGCGTCCCCGAACAAGGTGCGCGTCAAGATCGACCAGATCGGCCTTCCAACGGCGCGAACGGCAATCGGAATCGGTAACGTCTTGATGAACCGCATGGTCGAGCGAACGTTCGACGCCGGCGCTGACCAACCTCCTCGACTGCCCGTTCACGCTCGACCTCCCGGTCACCACGCTCGACATCGGCCTCCAGCTGAACGCGACCTTCGAGATCCTGATCTCGGATCCCGTGAACGGGATCTTCACCGACGCGAGTGTGGCGGGTGGTCTCACGACGTCACCACCTGCCAGCGGGGCCACTCTTCATCTCGATCACCTCGCCCAACGGTCTGGTCCATGGCGAACCGCCTGCGGCGCCGGTCGAGCGACGAGACTCCACCCGGTCTCGCTCGGCCTCAGGATGGATGGATCCAGACGCTGGTCATCCAGGTCACGGTGGCGGAGTCCCGACCTTGACCGGCGTGGAGAATCGCCAGCCGGTCGTCCTGTTTCCGACCCTTCGATATGCCCGGACGCACGGCGTTCTACTCGACGGCGGCGACCGCGGGCAGTCTGCTGGTGCCCGCGGGATATGGCTACGCGCGCGTCTACTACGGCCCTGGATCCAACAGCCAGCCCGCGAGCCTGTTCGCCACGAACGTCACCACGTTCAACGCCGCGACGTCCGCGGCGTATCCGGTCGATCCCGCACAGAGCCCCGTGTTCACCGGCGGCATGCGAAGCGGTGGCTGGCTCGGGCGAGACTCGACCGGGACGATCTGCTGGGCGCTGCCCGCAGACCCCGCCTACACGACCTACGCCGGACTGCTCACGCTGCCGGAGCTCACGACGCTCGGAACCTCGGCGGCGCTGACCGCGCAGCAGACGACGACACCGATGCCACCGACCTCCGGATCGAACCACGCATCGGGCTGCCCCACCGTCACGGGCGGCACGAGCAAGACCGTCACGCCTCGTCGCACAGTAAGCTGGCGCGGGAACAGTGCCGACCGATCGCCTGTCTGGGCGCGGTTTGGGCGCAACCCCGGTCGGCGCTCCTGGCAGTAGACTTGTAGCGTGCCCTCTGGAGTTGTTGTCGGAGTGGGACCAGCTCAGCGAGGTACGACCGCGTCACGATCCTGCTGCACCTGCAGAACGCTGCCACGAGGCCGCGAGAGAGACGTGGTACCCGAATACCCCCGGCGCCACACCGAGCGTGGATATCTACGGCGCGCAATTCAGACGAGCTCCGGCTGACCGTCCAGTTCCTTGGCCACGCCCGGATGTACTGCTTCGCGCAGTCAGGATCCGATTGGGCCTACTACTACGTCTTCATTGGTGGAGTAGTGTTCGTGGGCGCACGCTGCGTCACGAACACCGTCGTCCTCGTCGTCGAGAAGTTCCTCTCGGAGCGGAACGTGGACTCGTACGACAGAGCGGCGACGGTCGCGGAGGTCCGCGACGCAGCGATCGCGACGCTCCGCGCGCCTACTCCGCTCCCTCGGCCCGTACCGGTCGCGGAGATCCGCGACGCAGTGATCGCGCCGCCCAGCGCGCCTCTACGCCCCGCGCCCATCTTGGTCGCCGAAGAGCCAGCGCCACCCGGCCGTCGTCGCACGTCCGGACTGCCCGACGCGTGAGCCGCCCCGCTCCCGATCGACCCGTGTGCATCGACGAGAGTCATCACCGTGGTCCGCTGCCCGGAGTGTGGATCACCGACGCAGGGGCGATCGACCACATGATCGGGATCACCCACATGATGTGCCGCCGTGGCTGCGGTCACGACGCCTACGTCGACTCCTACCAGCTGGGTGATGACTGGAACGTCGACGGATCATCCCGGCCGGCGCTGCTTCCTACCCTCGTACCTCACCCCGCTTGGCAGGGGGCTGAGCGGGGCGCTGCGGCCATTCCGACCCACCTCTACGTCAGCTGCGCGGTGAGAAACGCCAGCGTGTCCGCCACGCGCTCGACCTGCGACTTCACCATGTCCGCGCCCGCCGTGCCGGCGTTGCGCTCGATCCGCAGCAGGATCGGCGCCTCGCCCATCTTGTTCGCCTGCAGCACCGCGGCGACAGCTTGCGCGCGTGCATCGGATCCACCCGGTCGTCGCGGTCCGCCGAATCGAACAGCACCGCCGGGTAGCGCCGCGGGCCCTCTTCGACGGTGATCCGGTACGGCGAATAGCCGTGGAGCACGCGGAACTCCGCCGCGTCCTCGGCCGAGCCGTACTCCGGATCCAGGTCTTGCCCGAGCCCGGAGTTGTGGTAGCGCACCATGTCGAGCAGCGGCACCGCGCAGATCACGGCGCGAAACAGCTCCGGCGCTGCGTGGCCGTGGCGCCGACGAGCAGGCCGCCGTTCGAGCCGCCCGGATCGCCAGGTGGCGCGGCTGGGTCTAGCGATCGGCGACCGGCAACTCGCCCGCCGCGGCGAAGTCATCGAACACGTTCTGCTTGTGTCAGCAGCATCCCCGCGCGGTGCCAGTCCTCGCCGTCACTCGCCGCCGCCGCGCAGGTTCGGGATCGCGTAGATGCCGCCGCGCTGATCCAGCAGGGGCACGCGAGGACGAACCCCGGCGTCATGTTCACGTTGAACCCGCCGTAGCCGTAGAGCATCGTCGGCTTCGTCCGTCGCGCGGCATGTCCTTGCGTGGCACCAGGAACATCGAGATCTTGGTGCCGTCCTTCGACGGATAGAACACCTGCTCGGCGTCGAGCGGAGCGCGTCGATCGGCAGCGTCACCTCGCGTCCACTGGGGATCTTCCCGGTGGTGATCGACGTCTGGTGGATCACCTGCGGCTTGGTGAACGAGGTGTACCGGAAGTAACCGTCGTCCTCGTCGGGGTTGCCGCCATGCCGCCGGTCGAGCCCGAGCCGCGGCAGCCGCATCGAGCGGACCAACTTGCCTCCAGCTCGCACCTCGCATCTCGCGTGGTGGCGTTCTGCAGTACGTGGCCACCAGGTGCTCGCCGACCACGGACACGCCTTCGAGCGTGGCCTCGCTCTCGGGGATGATCTCGTGCCACGCGCTGCCTTGAGCTGCGCCGGATCCACCTTGAACACGCGCGCGCGGGCGCGCCGTCGTTGGTGGTCAGGTAGAGCTGATCGCGCCAGCACCTCGGTCGCGAACGTCGCGTCCACCCCGGCCACCACGGTGCGCCACGGCGCGCCGGGCACGCGCGCATCGCGGAGACACCACCGTTGGAGTTCCAGCCGTGCGAGATCGAGGCGACCAGCCAGTGGCCGTCGTACGAGACGCCCGGACAGGAACGTCTGCGGGCTGCCCGTGCGCTCGTGGAGCACCGGATCGTTCGCAGGGTCGGTGCCGAGGGCGTGATAGCGCAGCTCGGCGAAGCCCGGGCGATCGGCGATCGAGACGGTGTCGCTGACCGGTGGGACCCAGGTGTAATAGAAGCCCACGCCATCCGGTGTCCACGAGGCGCCGGAGTACTTGGTGCCCTCGATCGCATCGGGCAGATCGACGCGGCCACATCGCGCACGTGCGTGGTGGTCTCGTCGGAGTTGTTGGAGCTTGATCGCGTACGCGACGTACGTGCCGTCGTGGTTCGGCCACCAGCCGCCGAGGCCCTTGCTGCCGTCGTCGCTCCACTGGTTCGGATCGAACAGCACCTGCTCGGCACCGTCCTCGCCCTGCTTCCAGTAGACGATCGTCTTCTCCTTGTCCGCGTGCTTGCGCGTGTAGAAGTACCGGCCCTTGCAGTGCGCGGGTGCGCTGACCGCATCGTAATAGAACAGCTCGCGGAACCGCGCCGCGAGCTCGTCCCGGCCGGGCAGCTTCGCGAGTGCGGCGCGCGTGTACTCGTCCTGCGCGGACATCCACGCCTGGACGTCGGGGGCGTGCTCGTCCTCGAGCCAGCGGTAGGGATCGGAGATCGAGCGGCCGTGGAGCGTCTCGGTGATCGCATCGGCGCGGGTGGGCGGCTGGGCCATCGCCCGCGATTCTACATGCTGCCGTACTGCGGGAGCTCGATCGTCCACCGGCCCTCGGCCTTGACCAGCTCGATCCGCGCGCGCCCGGCCGGAGACACGACCTCGACGATCGCGCGATCCGCGACCTCCTCGATCACCGTGATGTCCGTCGGCGCCGCCACGCCATCCGAGCTGCCGATGCTGACGAGGTCCTTCGCCGAGTACCGCGTGGCCGCACCGACGAGGTCGGTGGCGCGCTTGGCCTCGGTCTCGAGACGGGTGCGCGTGGCCGGCGACAACAGGAGGAACACGGTCTCGCGATCGCCGGTCTTCGCCGCCTGCAGCATCTCGCGCACCGCAACCTCGGGCCCCGGCTGCGTCACGCGACAGCTGCGGCCGGCAACCGCGGCGGCGAGCGCCATCGCGGCGAGCGCACTCGCGACGGCTGCGACCGTGGAGCGACGGCTGGTCAGCGCGAGGCCCATTACGGCGCCGCCTTCGGGCGCCACAGCCCGAGCTTCTTGTGCACCTCACCGAGCGTGCGCTGCGCGATCGCGCGCGCCTTCTGCGCGCCCATCGCGAGCACCTCCTCGACGCGGCCCGGGTTCGCGAGCAGCGCGGCGCGGCGCTCGGCATAGCCGGTGAAGTGCGCGAGCATGTTCTCGGCGAGCTTCCTTGCAGTCCACGCAGCCGATGCCGGCGGTGGTGCAGCCGGTGCGCACCCACGCGAGCTCCTCGTCGGTGGAGAACTGCTTGTGCATCACGCCGATCGTCGGGCAGTCATCGGGGTTGCCCGCATCCTCGCGGGTCACGCGCTTGTCGTCGGTGACCGCGCGCGACAGCAGCTTCTTCAGCGCCTTGCCGGAGTCATTCGCGCCGAACACGGTGAGCGGGATGTGATTGCCGAGCGACTTGCTCATCTTCTGCTTGCCATCGATGCCGAGCAGCTTCGGCAGGTTGGTCAGCATCGCCTCGCACTCGGGGAACACCTTGCCGAACCGATGATTGAACGCGCGCGATGTCGCGGGCGAGCTCGATGTGCTGGAGCTGATCCTGGCCGACGGGGACCGCCTCGGCCTTGTAGAGCAGGATGTCGGCGGCCTGGAGCACCGGATAGGTGAACAGGCCAACGTTGATGTTCTCCGGCTGGTGCTCGCTCTTGTCCTTGAACTGCGTCATCCGCTCGAGCACGCCCATGCCGATCACGTTGCTGAACACCCACGCGAGCTCGGTGTGCTCGGGCACGCTGGACTGGAGGAACAGCAGGGACCGCTCCGGATCGATGCCCAGGGCGAGCAGGTCGATCACCATGTCGGTGACCCGCCGCGCCATCTCCTTGGGCTCGTAGGTCTGGGTGATCGCGTGGTAGTCGACGACGCAGAATACGCAGCGGTACTGGTCTTGCAGCTTCACCCAATTACGGATGGCGCCGAGGTAGTTACCGAGATGGAGCTCCCCGACGGCTGGATCCCCGAGAACACCGTTTTCATCGGACTTCTGTGTACTTGTGACCTCGATTACCGTCAACTACACTGTGAATGCTCGGGTGGCTTCACAGTCGAATAACTGAAGCCTTAGGAGGCAGCGTATGAAGATGCGAACCCTTGCTCAATGGATCGGCGGCCTTGGACTCGCCCTCGCGACCCAAGCGTGCGTGGTCCGTGACACCACGCCTGTGAACACAGGTTACGGGTATGGATATGGCAACGGGTACGCCTCGGGCTCCGTGTCGGTCGGCCAGCCGCAGCCGTACACCGTGTCCAGCATGCCTCCCGAGCCGCTCTACGAGCAGATGAGCGTCTCGCCGGGATACGGCAACGTGTGGATCGACGGCTACTGGCACTGGAACGGATACGAGTGGGTCTGGGTCGGTGGTCGCTGGGAGCGCCAGCAGGACGGCTACGTCTACGTGCAGCCCTACTACGACTACTCGGGCAGCTCGTACGTCTACACGCCTGGCTACTGGTCGACGCCGGATCGGATTCCGTCGGGATGGAACGTTCGCGATCACCGCGACGGTCGTCCTTCGGTCGTCGTTCCTCCGACGGGTGGCGGTCATGGTCCTGCGGGCGGCTGGCGTCCGCCAGGTGATGGCGGTCGTCCCACGGGCGGCACGCAGCAGCCTCCCACCGTTGGTGGTTGGCGCCCCGACGGAACGGGTGGTCCGCGCCCGGGCGTTCGCGAGCCCGGCCCGAACACGCAGCCTCCGATCACGCAGCCGCAGCCGCCGAACGGCGGCTTCCAGCCCGACGGCACCGGCTATCAGCCGCGCCCGCCGTTGCGCGATCCCGGCACGCCGGCGAGCGGTGGCTATCAGCCGCAGCCGCCGTCGCAGCCCGGTCGCCCGGGTGGCTTCCAGCCCGACGGCACCGGCTATCAGCCGCGCCCGCCGATGCGCGATCCCGGAACGCCTCCGGGCTCGGGTGGCTATCAGCAGCCGCAGCCGCCGAGCGGTGGCTATCAGCCGCCGCGTGGCACCGCGCCGACGGGTGGCTATCAGCCGCAGCCGCCGACGGGCCCGAAGTCGGGCACGCCGAACGGTGGCTACCAGCAGCCGCCGTCGTCGCCTCCCGCGGGTGGACGTGGCCTCCCGACCGGTGGCTACCAGCAGCCGCCCGCAGGTCCTGCGGGTGGACGAGGCCTCCCGCCGGGTGGCTATCAGCCGCAGCCCGGCCCGAAGTCGGGCGTGCCGCAGGGTGGCTACCAGCCGCCGCCGAACAACGGTCGCCCCGTCGACACCAACGCGTCCAACCCGCGCCCGGGTGCGCGTGATGGTGGAACGTCGCAGCCGCCCGCTCGCCCGCCGAGCCGGCCCGAGGGCAACCGCCCGTCGGCGCCGACCACGGCCCCGGCGCGCGTGCCGGTGAACACGCCCCGCCCGGCTGACGGCGCTCGCCGCCGCTAAGCGAGACGGACGCGTAGATCGCCGTCTCCATCGAGACCAGGCCGCTGTTCACCAGATCGATGAGGTGCTGATCGAACAGCTGCATCGAGTACAGGTCCCGTCCCTTGCGGATCAGCTCGGGGATGTCCGAGAGCCGACCGGCGCGGACGCACTCGCGGATCGTCCGCGTGACGCGGAGGATCTCGACGGCGGGGAGCCGACGGCGCCCATCCTTGCTGGCGAGCAGGCGCAGCGAGACGATCGCCTGAAGGCAATCGCCGAGACGATCGCGGACCACGTCCTGCGCGTCGGTCTCGAACAGACCGACGATGCGCTGGATCGTGCCCACGGCGTCGGGCGTGTGGAGCGCGGACAGCACGAGGTGGCCGGTCTCGGCCGCCTTGAGGCAGATGCCCGCGGTCTCGCGATCGCGGATCTCACCGACCATGATCACGTCGGGATCCTGGCGCATCGCCGCGGTCATCGCGTCGCGGAAGCTCTCGGTATCCGCGCCGACCTCGCGCTGGATGATCATGCACTTCTGCGGCTCGTGGATGAACTCGATCGGATCCTCGATCGTGACGATGTGCGCGTGGCGCGTCTCGTTGATGTAGCGGAGCATCGCCGCCATCGACGTGGTCTTGCCGTTACCGGTGGCGCCGGTGATCAGCACCAGGCCGCGACGCGCATCGGCGATCTCGGACAGCACGGGCGGCAGGTTGAGCTGCTCGATCGAGAGCACCTGGATCGGGATCAGGCGCATCACGATGCCGACCGCGCCGCGCTGGCGGAAGATCGAGGCGCGGAACCGGCCGCGCTGTGCGAGCGAATAGCTCACGTCGATCTCGGTGAACCGGCGCGTGAAGTCGACGTTGACGTTGCGGTCCTCGAGGATCATCCGGGCGATCGCCTCGGTGTCCTGGGACGACAGCGGCGGGACCTTGATGGCCCCGAGGAGCTCGCCGTGCAGTCGATAATGCGGCGGGTAGCCGACCTCGAAGTGGATGTCGGAGACGCCGCGTTCGATGCCGAACGCCAGGAGCTTGTGGAACGCGTTGCGGTCCATGGATCCGGGTCAGTTTAAACCCGGTCGACCTGGTCCGCGCTCTCCCTCGGGTGTGTTTTCGCCAGGTTTGCGAAGACTCTCGAGCAGCGCCTCTCCAGTGGCCTCGTCATCGGTCAGGGGCTGCCACGGGGTCTGCTGCCCATCGCGCTCCGCGGGTGGTTCAGAGGCCCTCGGGCGGGGGCGCTCGGCGGCAGCCGCTCCCGGGGGGATCTGGAAGTCGGACGTGATCTCGTCCTCCGGTCGTCCGAAGGCGTTCCGCGGGATCGAGCTCTGCGAGCCCGTGCCCAGCACCGGGGTCCGTGTGGCCGGCGGCGCCTGCGGGACCGCGAGGTCGCGATCCTCGTCATCATCGTCATCGTTGGCGACCATCTGAGCGGCCGTCACGTTCGGCGTCACGCTCCGCAGCTCGGCGCGGACCTCGTCCTTCAGCGTCACGAACGGGGGCGCCGGGCGCGCCATGTAGTAGCCCTGGCCATAGCGCAGGCCGAGGTCGCGGAGGGCGACCACGTCCTCGATGTGCTCGATGCCCTCGGCCACCATCACGGCGTCGATGGTCTCGGCGATGTGACGGAGGGAGCGCAGCATCTCTCGCTTCACCGTCGAGCGCGCGATGCCGCGGACGAGGACGTCGGAGATCTTGATGAAGTGCGGGCGCAGCGACATCACGGTCTCGAGGTTCGAGTGCCGGGTGCCGACGTCATCGATCGCCACGCCGAAGCCCATCGCCGTGTACGCCGCGAGCGCGCGCTTGAACGAGGCGAAGTTCTCGATCGCGAGCCGCTCGGTGATCTCGAACACGATGTTCGCGGGCGTCAGGCCGGCGGCGCTGAGCAGATTCCCGACCTCGACCTCGATGAATGCCGCGTCGTAGAACGACATCGGCAGGAGGTTGACGAACAGCCGGTGGACCGGCTCGAGGGTCTTCGCGTTGCGCAGGGCGCCGCGGAAGCAGGCACGGTCGAGCTCGACGGTGAGATCGACCTCATCCGCGATCGCGAACAACGTGGCGGGCGACTCGAGCGCCGAGCCGCGCGGGCCTCGGGTCAGGGCCTCGTACGCGAAGATGTCACCGGTGCCGAGATCGACGATCGGCTGGTACACCGTCGAGAGGCCCTCGCCGAGGATGATGTCCTGCAGGGTCGAGCGATCGCGGTGCGCCTTGCGCTCGCGCAAGTTGCGCGTGTTGTCCGCGGCCTCCGCGATCAAGCGCGCGGTCAGGCGCTCGGGGCGGATCAACGAGTTGCCGAGCACGCGGGCCGAGCCCACCGTGATCCGCGGCTGCTCGCGGAGCACGTCCTTGACCATCGGGGCGAGCGCCTCCTCGACGGCGCGCTCCACGGTCTGCGCGAGGGCTTCGAGATCCACGCGCTGCCCACCGCGCGGGCCGAGGATGACCAGGTAGCCATCGCCATCACCGGAGCGGCACACGAGATCGATGGGATCGAGCACCGCGCCGCGCAGCCGATCGAGCACGGCCGCCGCGTGATCGTAGATCTCGCTGTGGTGCTGGACGCCGAGGTCGAGCTCCACCTTGTGCAGGCGCGAGAGATCCACCATCAGGCACGACAGCGCTCGCTCGCGGAGGAGGATGCTCGTGACCTCGTGCATCCGCTCCTGGTACGGGCGGAACCGATCGATCTCCACGGCCTTGAACGTGGACGAGGAGGTCCGCGCCAGGCTCGGCCCGGTGGTCTCCCCGGAGAAGAACTGCACGCGTCCGCGGCCGCCACGCTTGGCGCCGCGCAGTGCGGCCTCGGCGGCCGTCAGCAGGCCCTCGGGATCCGCGGCATCGTCGGGGACCGAGGCCACGCCGATCGACATCGACAGCTTGCGACCACTCGGCATCTCGGCGGCGGCCACCGCATCACGCAGGCGCGCCGCCTTGATCAGCGCCCCGGCCTTCGCGGTCTCGGGCAGGAGCAGCACGAACTCTTCGCCGGAGTACCGCGCCACCACGTCGGAGGTCCGCACGCGATCGGGGGAGTCATCCTCCTGGAGCACCACCGCGAGGCGGCGCAGGATCTCGTCGCCGACCTGATAGCCGAGATCGTGGTTCACCGTCGCGAAGCCGTCGATGTCGGCGATGAGCAGCGACATCGGCTGGCCATAGCGCGCAGCGCACGCGCGATCTCCTCGCGCAGGCGCTCCTGGAACGCGCGGTGCGTGTACAGCCCGGTCAGCGCATCGCGGAGCGTCAGCGCATCGAGCTGGTTGCTCATCTGCGCGAGCTGCTCGGTGGCGACGTTGATCTCGTGACCGCGCGATTCGAGCTGTGCCTCGAGCTGCGTCTCGTGTTCGCGGAGGCTGTGGTTGGCGAGCCGCAGCTCGTTGATCAGGCGGTTGTTGTCGCGCTCGAGCCGAAACGTATGGACGAGCTGATCGACGACCTGCAGCAGATCCTGCAGCTTCCACGGCTTGGTGATGACGTAGTGGAGGTGGCCCGCGTTGATCGCCGCGATCAGATCATCGGACTCGGGGAAGCCGGTGACCACCGCGCGACGGCAGTGCGGCCTGATCTGAGCGACCCGCGCGAGGAGCTCGGGGCCACCGAGCCCCGGCATGCGGAGATCGGCGAGCACGCACGCGACCTCGGCGTTGGCCTGCACGAGCTCGAGCGCCTCGAGCCCCGTCGATGCGAGCAGCACCGTGCACCGAGCTCGTAGCACGCGGCCGAGCGCATTGAGGTTGGTCCGATCGTCGTCGACGCAGATGACGATCGGCTTGCCAGCCTCTTCAGCGACCGGCTGTTCCAGGTCAGAAACTGCCAATGTGTGTCCAGTATCGACTGTCGAGGATGGCGTTGTGAAGAGGATCGCGTGAGGTGCTGCTCCGCGCAGACCCGCCTACATGTCGACGTCAGGGATTCTCCGAGCGTCGCAGGTGCCGCAGACGCAGGACGATCCCCACGACGACCAGCACCGTCCCGGCCGCGATCAGCCACCAACCCCGCCAGATCCCGCCATCCGCGACCGGAATGACCCAGCGCGGCGCGGAGGGACCGCAGGACGATCGGAGGCTCGGCGCCGACCCGCACGATCGCCTCGTGGCGGGGATCGACCGCGAAGAACGCGCCGAGATCCAGATCGAGCTCGGTCGGGGCGGCCGCGCAGCGAACGGTCCAGGAGACGGCCACGAACCGACCATCCAGATCGGGGGCCGCGTGCGCGTCGCCCGGAGTGCACCCGGTGATCGTCACCCAGGCGCGCGTATAGCGGGCCGCAGCGGGCGTGGCCGCGGCGATCGCCGATGGGGTCGCGTCAGGTGCGAGGCCGAGCGGATCCGTGAGATCTCCCGGTGCCACTGTCATCCGTGCCGTGATCGTGTCGCCCTCGATCGCGAGGTCGAGATACTTCACCGAGCTCTGATGGAGCGCGGCGAGGAACAGGGCACTAACGCAGGCGCTTGCCACGTGACCACACCTCGCGCGGCGCGAGCAGAAACCGGACGTCGGTGTGCGGATCTCCGTCGAGCACCAGGTACGTCGCCTCGCTCGCGGGCGGCGCGATCTCCCAGTACCGGAGCGGCACGACGGTCATCGCATCGGCGATCTCGGCAGCCGACATCCCCGCGCGCGCGAGCAACGCGAGCTCGTCCGCGCTCGGTCCGGCATCGCGCAGGTTGCCGAGGTCGGTGCCATAGAGCACCGTGACGCCGGCCGCGCGGAGCTTTCGTAGATTCTCGATCGCGGCGTCGCTGCCGCCGAACGCCGCGAGCGTGGAGATCACCGCGCGGTGGGCCCACAGCGCGATGGTCTCGTCCGAGAGCGGCTCGACCGGCGTGTGGGCGAGCACATCCGCTCCGGCACCCCCGCCGAGCTTCGCCGCCGCCTCGGACAGCGCGTGGACCGCGACCTTCAGGTGGCGGGCGTGTGCGGCCTGCACGGCGAACGGCACCAGCGCAGGATCGAGCCCGTCGTCGTCGAGCGCGAGCTTGACCACACGCACGTGCCGCGCGGCGAGCGCATCGAACCGCTCCGTGAGGCAGGCCTCCGTGGCGCACCCGAAGCCGTAGCCATCCGCGCCCCACGCATCGAGCGGATAGCCGGCCTCGTGGGTCAGCATCGGGCCCGAGCGCACGAGCGTGTGCAGCGCCGTCGCCTGGCCGAGCGCGCGATCGGGAGCCGCGAGGTCCACCCCGAACAGCACGCCGGTGGCCGCGAGCTCTCCGTCCACGGGCCACAGCGCCAGGTGGACGTGGGAATCGACGATGGCGGGCGAGCGATACGCCTTGGCGGCTACCGGCGTCACGGACGTCGCCGAGCCGCAGGCGGCGAGGAAGGCCAGAGCGGCGAGCTTCATGATCTCAGTACGAGCAGACGTACGCGTAGGATCCCGTGCCGACCGGAGGCGGCGCGCACGGGCGGTCATCCCAGACCCCTCCGAGGAGGCCCTGGATCACCATGCAGTCCTCCTCGAAGCCGCCGCCGTTGCTGTTGTTCGGCTCACCGGCGCGCCAGTTCGTGTAGCTGACGGCAGTGCCATCGGGCCACACGAACGCGTTCTCGGTGGTCAGATCGTTGCCGCCGAGGAACGCGGTCGGCGTGGCGATCACCAGCAAGGCGACGATCGCGTTGGAGGCGGCGGTCTTCACCGTGGCGAGGTGACCGCCAAGGGCCACGCAATCGAGCTCGGCCTCCGCGCGGACCTTGGGGCCTGGGAACAGTACGAAGCACGCCCCGCCGGGCTCCTGCTTCGCGGCGATGCCGCCCATGCAGGGGCGCGCATCGACCGGGGGGGACGCATCGATCGCCGCATCGCGGACGGCAGCGTCGGGCAGGATGCTCGGGTTCACGCCCGGATCGTTCAGCTCGGCGCCGCAGCCCACGAGGGCAGCCAGCCCAGCGAGCCGAACGAGACCGACGACGAACCCCCGTGACACGCCTCTATTGTGCCGGAGATCCGTGGGCGGGACACGTTGATTCCCCGTCCTCGCTTTGATGCTAGGTTCCGCCCACATGAGTCGTCAGCAGCCTCTCGTCCTCATCATGGCGGCGGGTCTGGGAACGCGGATGAAGAGCGATACCCCGAAGGTGCTCCACCGGGTCGCCGGTCGGCCGCTCCTCCACTGGGTGGTGACCTCGGCGCGCACCGCCGGCGCCGCCCGCGTGGTGGCGATCCTCGGCCACAGCACGAGCAGGTGAAGGCGGCGCTCGATGCGAGCTTCGGTGCCGGCGTCGTCGACGTGGCGCTGCAGACCGAGCAGCGCGGCACCGGCCACGCCGTGCAGTGCGCCCTGCCGGCGATCGCGAACGAGCCCGATGATCGGATCGTGGTGATCCTCACCGGCGATGCGCCGCTGATCGCGAGCGAGCGGATCGCGGAGCTGACCGCCGCCGCGGCCGCCTCGCCCGCCGGGATGGCACTGCTGTCCACCGTGCCGCCTCGCCCGATGCCGTACGGCCGGCTCGTGCGCGATGGCAACGGCATGCTCGAGAAGATCGTCGAGCACGCGGATGCCACCGAGGCCCAGAAGCAGATCGTCGACACCAACGCCGGGTTCTACGCGATCAAGCTCGGCCATCTGCGCAAGGATCTCGCCGCGCTCCGTGCCGACAACGCCAAGGGCGAGCTGTACCTGACGGATCTGGTCGCGCATGCCGCCACGCGCGGTGGTGCCACCGCGATCGACGCGCCGTTCACCGAGGTCGCCGGGATCAACGATCGCGTCGATCTCGCCGCGGTCGAAGTCGAAGCGCGCCGCCGCATCAACGAAGGCTGGATGCGCGCGGGCGTGACGATGACGGATCCGGCGAGCACGTACATCGATGCCGACGTCGGGCCGCTGGGCAAGGATGTGGATCGCGGCCAATGTCGCTGCGCGGCAAGACCTCCGTCGGTGATGGCGTGCGGATCGATCTCGGCTGCGTGCTCACCGATGTCTCGGTCGCGGCCGACACCAACATCAAGCCCTACTCGATCGTCACCGAGACCACGGTCGGGAGCCGCGTGCAGATGGGGCCGTTCACCCACTGCCGGCCGGGCTCGCGGATCGACGAGGACGTGCACCTCGGCAACTTTGTCGAGACCAAGAAGACCCACATGATGGCGGGCGCCAAGGCGAACCACCTGGCGTACCTGGGCGATGCGTCGGTCGGGCAGAAGTCCAACATCGGCGCCGGGGTGATCACCTGCAACTACGATGGCGTCGGCAAGTTCCAGACGACGATCGAGTCGGGCGCGTTCATCGGCTCGGACTCGCAGCTGGTGGCCCCGGTGACGGTCGGCCGCGATGCATACGTCGGCGCGGGCACGACGGTGACCAAGGACGTGCCGCGCGGCTCGCTCGCGATCACACGCGTCAAGCAGGTCAACGTCGAGGGCTGGGCGGATCGGTTCCGCGAGGCGCAGGCGAAGAAGCGCCAGGGAAAGAAGCCCGAGGACCAGTAGCCCGGTGTGGAGCTCCCGCGACACGTCTGACCTCGCGACGAACGTTCGGGGTCGGCTCGTCGCGGTGCGCGGCGCGCTGGCCGTGCTGGTCCTCGTCGTCGCGTGCAAGGCGAAGCGAGATTCCGAGCACCAGGCGCGGCCGGTCGAGCCGGTCGTCGAGCCCGTGAAGGATGCGGGAGTGCACGATGCCGTGGTGGATGCGGCGACCTGGGCACCGCTCGCCGCGCTGCCGGTGATCCACGCCGTCCGGACCGTGATGCTGCCCTCGCGGCCGGATCAGCCACGCTTCGATGTCGTCGGCCCGGTCGTGCTCGGCGACATCGCGGTGGTCGGCTCGTCGCAGCTCGGGTTCGCGGCCGTGGACTGGCGCCGTGGGGTGCTGATCTGGACCAAGGCGGCGGGAACCAGGCTCGCGCCGCCGGTGGTCCACGGGGAGGACTTCGTGTTGATCGGCGATTGCGTCGGCGCGCCGGAGGTTCCGGAGCGGGATCAGCTCCTCGGGTGTCTGCGCGTGGTCAACGCGGGTGGTGCCGACGAGGCGTACCTCGCGATCCACGGCAAGGCGGCCGCGATCGAGGAGTTCTCGCACGCCACGGGCGAGCAGCGCGTGTGGCTCGACGGGGAACACGTGCGCTGGCGGCGGGGCGACCAGGCGGTCGCGATCGATCTGATGACGGGCCTGGCCGTGCCAGCCTCGATCGAGCCGCCGCCGCTCTCGGTCACCTATCAGGGTCGGCACTGGGACATCGAGGAGAGCGAGGGGAGGCTCGTCGCCCGCGCGAAGGGCAAGCTCGCGTGGCAGACCGAGCGCGGGTATGGCGAGAGCTGCTCGGCGCCGTGTGGCTGCCCCGGCAGCTGCCGATGGTGCGCGTGGCATCGATCAGTGGACGGTTCGGCGATCCGGAGGTCCGGCTGCTCGACATCGATGCCACCGGATCGATGACGGGCCAGGCATCGTGGGCGAGCGTGCCGGGGATTGGAATACTCGAGCATGCGATCTCGCCGGTGGGAGATGTGGCGCTCGCGGTGCGGCTGGACAAGACGCTCAAGCACGACTTCATCGCCGGCTTCTCGGCGAACGCGCTCCTCCAGTGGGTGTACCCCCTACCCGAGACAGCGCGCGTCGATCCGATTGGCGTGGCGATCGGGCTCGATGCCGAGCGCGCTCCCGAGGCGGTCGTCGTGTTCCACGACGGCGATACGGTCACGATCCTCCCGGAGTTGTCGTCGCCTCCTACGGCGCCAGGAGCAGTTCGGGGACCGTCGGAAAACGCGACACCGTAAGTCCGCGGGATCACGAGATCCTGCCTTGGTATGCCGGGTGCTTTACCCATCTGCATGAACATCAAGAGCAGCCTCCTCGCAGCCACCGCCGCCATGTCCTCGTCGCCTGCATCAAGCAGGACGAAGCGCCGAACGAGCTGAGGACCGCCATCCCGACGGCGGACCAGGTCAAGATCAAGCTGCCGCAGACCACGACCCGCGCGGTCGGTGATCTCGCCGAGTGGTACGTCGCGACCCGGAACGTGACGCGCACGTTCAACGGCGGCGCTGGCTGGGTGCTCGTGCTCGTGCACACCATCGTGCAGTACCCGGTGACCACGGTCAGCGGCGACACGTACACCTGGGGCCCGTGGAGCGAGGCGCTCGACCCGGCCGAGTACAAGCTCGATGTCCGCGCGGTCGGCGACGGGACGTTCGAGTACCAGCTCTCCGGTCGCTCGAAGACGATCGCCGGTGCGCAGTTCGAGGTGATCATCGACGGCAAGGCGGATCCCCGCCTCGGCGACAACAAGGGCAACGGTCAGTTCCTGATCGACTTCGAGGCCGGTCGCCGCGTCAACCCGATCGACGCCGGCGACGCCAAGGGCCAGGTCGACGTGCGCTACGACCTGACGGCGCGCCACCTCGACCTCGGCATCATGTCGACCAACGACCTCGGTGAGCCCGTGATGGCGGACTACGCGTACAACGAGGCCGCGGACGGCGCCGGCGACATGGTGTTCAACATCGATGGCAACGCGGGCGGCACGGCGGCGCAGGAGCACATCACGCTCCGCTCGCGCTGGCAGTCGAACGGCCTCGGCCGCGCGGATGCTCGGCTCGCCGGTGGGGATCTCGCGACCGGCGCCATCGCGTCGGAGTGCTGGGACGCCCAGTTCCGCCGGACCTTCTACACGGATTCGGTGAACTTCGCTCCGACCGAAGGCGACGTTGCGTCCTGCGCCTTCAGCACGACCGACCTGCCCCCGCAGCACTGATCCTGTGCTAACACCTCCGCCCGGAGGAAACGTACATGCCGACGATGCCCAAGGACGCCGCGGATCTGTTCGACAATCTCGTCCCGGAAGGACTCAAGCAGTTCCCGGACAAGGCGCGCGAGCTCAACGCGATCTACTGCTTCAAGATCACGGGTGAGGGCGGCGGCGAGTGGACGGTCGACACCACGTCGAACCCGCCCAGCTGCGTCAAAGGCGATAGCGGCAAGGCGCAGTGCACCGTCGAAGTCGCCCACGATGACTTCAAGACGATGCTCTCGGATCCGAACGCCGGCATGCAGCTGTACTTCCAGGGCAAGCTCCGCGTCTCGGGCGATCCGATGCTCGCGATGAAGCTGCAGCAGCTGTTCGAGATCGCTCGCCCCAAGTGAGCTGACCTGGCTCGCAAGGCAGCCAAGGGCCGTCCGAAGGCCCGCGCGGTCGAGCTGGAGTGGGTCAAGCCCGCCCAGCAGGATCGCAGCCGCGATACCCACGCCCGGATCGTGGCCGCCGCAGAGCGCTTGCTCTCGCGTGGCCGCGCGTGGGTAGAGCTCAGTGTTGCGGAGCTCGTCGCCGAGGCCGATGCCTCGGTGGGCGCGTTCTACAACCGGTTTCGGGACAAGGACGCGCTCCTGCACGTGCTGCAGCTCGAGCTGTACGCGCAGGGCGCGGCGACGGCGGCACGCGCCCACGAGCTCGCCGGTTCCGCGGTCCCGTTCGAGGCGATGGTCGGTGCGTTCGTCAGCGTGGCCGTCGCGTCGTATCGCGAGCAGCGCGGCTTGCGGCGGGCGCTGCTCGTCGAGATGTGCACGAACCCGGTGTTCCGCGAGCGCGCGATCGAGCTGTCGCGGCTGACCTGCGTGGGGTTGGTCGCGGCGCTCGCGAACCACGTCAAGGGCAAGGACACCGAGCGGCTGGCCACGGCGATCGACGTCGCACATCGCTTCGTGTACGGGACGCTCGACCAGATCTTGCTCTACGACGATCAGGCGCCGACCGGGCGGAAGATCAGCGATCCGCAGCTCGTCGAGGAGCTGACCTCGGCGTGCCTCGGCTATCTCGAGCGCAGCCTGCCGCTTCGCGCGTAGACTCGAGGGGTGGGGCAGCGTGCGGATCAACGCCACGACGTGGCGATCGTCGCGCTCGCGATGTTCGGCGCGACCGCGCTCGTGATCGGTCTGCCGCAGCGGATGATCATGTTCCCGGCAGCGCTCGCCACCGCGCTGGCCGCGATCGCGGCGCTCGGTGCGGCCTGGGTGATCTGCGCGGTCGAGGAGGACGTGACGCCGTGGGAGGCGGGCATCGCGGCGGCGATCGCGATCCCGCTGTGCACGGGCGTCGACTGGTTCTCGGCGACCTGGGTGACACGCGATCCGGTGCTCGTGGCGGTCGCCGCGGTCGGGGGAGCGCTCGGTGCCGCGCTGATCGCGCGACATCGGGGTTCGAGCAGCGCGGTCCATCGCGTGGTGTTCGCGGCCCTCGTCAGTGGAGGCGTGCTCGCTGCGCTGGCCTTGCTCTCGCTCGGCCTCCACAAGCTCACCGGCGTGCACCTGGACTTCGTCCCATGGCTCGCTGCGGCCTCGGCCTCGGCGCTGATGGCGTGGCGCGCTCCACAGCTCACCACCAACACCGTGTGCGCAGGGCTTGGCTGGCACTCGGGCTCGGCGGGCTGGCGTTGCTCCCCGGGGCTCAACCCCAAGCTTCCGCTTGCCTTGATCGTCCTCGTCCTCGCGGTGATGGGCGGGATGATCGTCCTCGGCGCGGGCTGGTTACACGGTGTCACAACCCGCAAGCTCGGTGCTCGACGCGTGCTCGCGACGGCACGCGCGCGCGAGCGCGGTGATCGTGCATGATGCGCGCATGGTCGCCTCCCCGCTCGCCGACGCTCTGACTGGCATCCGCGTCCTCGATCTCGCGGCTGTTGCCAGGCCCGTTCCTCACGATGGTCCTCGCCGACATGGGCGCAGACGTGGTGAAGGTCGAGGATCCCAAGCTCGGCGACTATCTGCGGGCGCTGCCGCCCGGGAAAGGCGGGATGTCGGGGAGGTTCCTCGCCGTCAACCGCGGCAAGCGATCGATCGCGCTCGATCTCAAGGACAGCGCCGCGCGCGCGACCTTCCTCGAGCTCGTGACGAAGGCCGATGTCGTCGTCGAGAGCTTCCGGCCGGGCGTGATGGCCAAGCTCGGCCTCGACTACGACACGCTCGCGGCGAACAACCCCAAGATCATCGTGTGCTCGATCAGCGGCTTCGGCCAGACCGGGCCCTATGCCGATCGCGCAGGCCACGACCTCGGATACATCGCGCTCGCCGGCGTGCTCGCGATGACGGGCGGGGTCGCGGGCGGCGCACCGGCGATGCCGGGCGTACAGATCGCCGATCTCGCGGGCGGAGCGCTGTGGGTGCGACGGCGATCCTCGGCGCGCTCGTCGGCCGTCAGCGCACGGGCAAGGGCGCGTACCTCGACATCTCGATGACCGAGGGCGCTCGCGCTGCTCGCCGCCGAGCTCGGCAACCAGGACTGCGGCGCCCGACCCTCGCGCGGCACCGAGACCCTCAACGGCGCCCTCGCCTGCTACTCCGTCTACCAGACCAAGGACGCGCGCTTCCTCGCCGTCGGAGCGCTCGAGCCCAAGTTCTGGATCGCGCTCAACACCGCGATCGGCCGCCCACCGAACATCGGCGAGATCGTGGGCAAGCCGCAGGATCAGGCCAAGACCCGCGCCGAGCTCGCCGCGATCTTCGCCACCAAGACCTGTGCGGAGTGGGACGTGCTGCTCGCCAAGCACGACTGCTGCGTCGAGGTCGTCACCGAAACGTCGGAGCTACCCGCCCACCCGCTCCACGTCGCGCGCGAGGTGTTCTTCTCGCTCGACGGCGGCCCGGGCATCGGCCCCGTCATGCAGGTGCGGACGCCGCTCGGCATGCCTCGCGCACCGCGGTTCCCGCCGCGCCACGGCGAGCACACCCAGGAGGTGCTCGCCGAGTGGGGGACGGTTTCAACTTGAGCAACTTGCGATCCGCAACTGCGTGATCCCTGGTCGGGGAACGGCGTCCCGCGCCGCAAGTTGCTCAAGTTGAAACCGTCCCCATGATCCGGCGCGCGCGCACCGCGGTACCCACCGCGAGCCCGAGCATCGCGAGCATCCCGAGCACGAACACGAGGCGTGCGTTGGGGAACAGCGACAGCACGCCGTCCATCCGCTGGGCCATCACGAGGCGACCGATCTCGGTGGTGCCGGGGCCGGCGAGCGGGCGCGCCTCGAGCTCGTAGACCACGCCATCGAGGGTGATCTCCGCCTGGCCGATGCGCGGGCCCGCGGCGACCAGCGGCTCCGGGACGTCGCCGACCGGGGTGCCGTCGGGGGCGACGATCGAGAGGAGGGTGTCGTCGAGCCGGATCTGATCGAGCAGGCCGCGCGCCTCGACGATCTGGAAGAACTGGGTCTTCGCCGCCTCCCCGAGGGAGCGGGTGCGCGCGAACACCATCGCGACGCCGCTGGGTGGCCGTGGTCCGAGCAAGCGGGTCGCGACGAGCTGGGGATCGTCGTAGCGCACGAGGATCGTCGAATTTCCGCTGCCGGCATCGAGCGCCTGCTTGACCCACGGCAGCACCGACAGGTCCGTGCGCGGCGCGGACGGATCAGCGCTCGTGTAGAGCAGGCGCGCCTTGTAGTCCGCGACGGCGAGGATGCTCTGGTGCTCGCGCCCGCCGAAGTCACG
Source organism: Myxococcales bacterium (assembly GCA_016720595.1). GTDB lineage: Bacteria > Myxococcota_A > Polyangia > Haliangiales > Haliangiaceae > JABFXX01. The sequence continues at coordinate 10,642 of JADKKI010000008.1, read as the reverse complement.
CGCGAGGCGCCAGTCCGCCGAGACCAGCCGCTCGTGGATCTCGTCGAGATCCTTGCTGTCGTCCGCGGGATCGCCGAGACCGAAGTCCGCCTGGTCGTGGTGCGCCGACACATCGCCCATCACCGGGAACAGATAGACGAGGTTCGAGATCGCATCGAACTGATCCGTGAGCAGGCGCACCGCGCGATCGGCTTGCTTCGCGGTCGCCGTGAAGGATTGACGGATGCTGCCCACCACGCGGCTGCGCACGGCGAGATCGGCGCCGAGCCCGAGCGCGAGCACGCCGGCCAGTGCGGCCGCAGCGATCGACGTCCGGCGCCAGGGCTTCGCACGATCGCGGCCGAGCTCGGCGAGGAGGTGATCCATCGTCGGAAACCGATCGCCCGGCTTCACCGAGAGGCCGCGCAGGATGATCGCCCGGATCGCTCCAGACACCCGCGAGGCCGCTGGTGGCGGCTGGATCTTGCCCTCGCACACGCTGTCGGACAGCTCGTCGAAGTTCTTGCCGCTGAACGGGCGCTGGCTGTACAGCGCCTCGTAGAGCGCGACGCAGAAGTTGAACTGATCGGTGCGCGCATCGACGTTGCCGCCGAGGAACTGCTCGGGCGCCATGTACGCCGGCGTCCCCAGCACGGAGCCCGAGGTCGTGAGGTTGACGTCCGCGATCGAGCGCGCCCCCGAACTCTGCACGGTCGCGATCAGATCCTGATCCGGGCGCGAGGCCGCCAGGCCGAAATCGGTGACGCGCACGCGGCCATCCTGACCGACCAGCACGTTGTCGGGCTTGAAGTCCCGATGCACGAGACCTGCCGCGTGCGCCGCCGGCAGCCCGCGCCCTGCGGCGAGGTACGCCTCGACGATCTCGCGGATCGAGCGGGTCTGCTGCCACGTGCGGAGGCTCGCCCCGGTGACCAGCTCCATCGCGATATAGGTCGCATCGTCGATGACGCCGACGTCGTAGACCGCCACGACGTTGGGATGATTGACCTGCGCCATCAGGCGCGCCTCGCGGATCAGCCGGGTGGTCAACGCCTCGTCGGGACGATGCAGCTGCTTGAGCGCGACGTCGCGGCCGAGCTCCGAATCCTCCGCGCGGTAGACCACACCCATCGCGCCGGCGCCGAGGCGCTCGACGAGCGTGTAGCGTCCGAGCTTGCGGCCCAGCTGGCTCGGCGCGCGGATCCGCACCGCCTTGGTGACCGACTCCTCCGGTGCGAGGGTCTCGCCCATCCCGTCCGCGGTCTCGATCAGGTCGGGCGAGCGTGTGGAGCCGAGGCCGGCATCGCTCGCGACGGTCTCAAGCATCGCTATGCTGGGCGGCCGCTTCTCGGTGTCGCCGAGCGTATCGAGAGCGACCTCGTGGGTCGCACCACGGGCGAGCATCGCGATCAGCTCGCGGCAGTCCTGGCAGCCATCGAGGTGCTCGATCGCGGAGGCCGTGATCGCTGGCGCGCGGCGCGCCTGGCCCGCGATGCAGCTCGATCTCGCGAAGCTCGTGGAGTTCGTGGGGCCGCGCCTCGTCGGCGCCGATCTTGCCGCCGCCCTCGCCGCGGCGCCTGCAGGCGATCTCGCGATCGCGGCGATGTGTGACGCGCAGGTGCCCACGGCACACGCGGCGTTCGATGCGATCCTGTCCGAGGTCACCGCCGCCGGCGCGGCCACCCGTGCCCCGAGCGATGTCGTCGACGACGTCAAGCAGATCCTCCGGGTCCAGCTGCTGCTCCCAAAGGAGGGCAAGCCGCCCGGCATCGCCGGCTATCGGGGCAAGGGCCCGCTGCGCGGCTGGGTGCGGATCACCGCGACGAGAGAGATCATCCGCCAGCTCAAGAAGCGGCAGCGCGAGACACCGCTCGAGAAGTCTCTCGAAGATGCGCTCGGCACGGCCTCGGATCCGATGCTGTCGCAGCTCAAGGCCGAGTATCGCGCCGAGTTCGCGACCGCACTCAAGGAGGCGATCGCGGCGCTGTCCGCCGAGGACCGCACGCTGCTCCGGCAGAGCATCGTGGAGCAGCTCTCGATCGATGCGATCGGCGCCGCGTTCGGCGTGCACCGCGCCACCTCCGCACGCTGGCTTCAGCGCGCGCGCGCACTGGTCACGCAGACCCGCGCGAAGCTCGCGCAGCGCCTCGCGATGCCCGTCGAGCAGATCGACAGTGTGATCCGGCTGGTACAGAGCCGGCTCGACGCCTCGATCGTGCGGCACCTCCGCGACACTTGAGGTCGAGGCGGCGAACATCGCGGCCAAGGTGACCTGTGAGCCGTGCGGCGAGTGCTCCGTGACGCGAACGTCAGGGCGCGCGGGAGAGCTCGGCGCGTAGCGCGTCCTCGAGCGCGATCCACTGGAAGTCGTCCGGCTCCCCGCCCTGCTGCTTGCGATCGCACAGCGCACTGTCTCGCCACTGCGCAAGCCCGATCACGATCATCCCGTCGTCACCGGCGCACTGGATGCTGACCTGGCCCTGCGGATCGCACGCGAGCTTCATCTGGTAGCGCCCCGATGGACGCAGCGATGGATCGGGCACGTAGCGCACGGTGTCCGCGATCACCATGACGTTGGCGTGATCGAACAGGAACTCGAGGTAGCGTCCGCTCGCCGCGGCCATCGCCTGTGCCGCGACGGGCCCCCTCGAGGCGCAGCCCTCGCAGCTGCGCGATCGCGATCACCGCGAGCGTCTGCCGGCCGTTCTCGAGCGCGCGGATCACCAACTTGTCGGCCGAGTCGCACACGATGAACCACTCGAACGGGTTCGTGAACGACACCATCGGATCCGGCTCGTACTTGATCGTCTCCGTCAGGATCGCGCGCGAAGTTCGATTGACGCGGAAGCACACGAACGGCCCGCTCATCGGTACGTCCCCGGCCCTTCCGGGCGGTACTTCTCGCCGTACTTGTTGAGATGGGGGGCTCCGCGCCGCGCTGCAGCGCGATCTCGATCGTGGTGTCGGCACCGGCCGTCACGCTGACCTTCGCGCTGACCGGCTTGGCGGCGCGCCGCGTGTATGCGAACAGCGTCCACTCGCCCGGCGGCACCCCCTCGAGCGTGAACTTGCCATCCGGTCCGGTCCGCGTGTGGTGGCGGTTCGGCAGCACGAGGATCGTCGCCGCCATCTCCGGGTGGATATTGCAGTACACGTCGACCACACCGGGGGACGGGAACTCCTTGTCCTTGGTGTCGCCCTTCTTGAACGAGCCGAGATCGAACTTCCGCGTGCCCGATTGCGAGAACACGTTGTGCAGGAACGGATCGATGTTGGGGAACGTGATGGTGTCGCCCACCGTGATCGCCACGAGGTCGGGCACGAACTTCCGGCCCTTCTGCTCGATCTTCACCTTCGGCCCCGCGACCTTCGGCTCGGCGGCCCCGACCACGTAGACGATCACGTCTCCGGCGACCGAAGGCTTGCCACCGGCCTCGGTGACCTTCACCGAGCCGACCACCCGGCCCACCGGACCTGCGTGTGCGGCGCTCGCGAGCGCTCCGAGGACGATCAGCGCGCGCATCAGAACATGATCCCCCACTGCAGCGCCGGTGCGGTGGTGATCTGGTAGAGGCCGATGCCGAACGCGGCGCTGACCCACGAGCGACCGTGCGACCAGGCGAGGTTCGGGCCCGCCGCGACCCACCGGCCCGCGGAGTCCTTGAACGAGAGGTGCGCGAACACCTCGGCGCCGAGCCGGAGATCGCCGTGGACCTGGAAGCTCACCCCGGCGCCCGGGCGCGCCTCGAACGTCTGGTCATCCGGCGAGATCGCACCGACGATGCCGAGATCGACGAGCGCCATGACGCTTCCGGTGGCCGTCGTCGTCGAAGCGACCAGGTTGGCTTCGACGATCGTCGTGTTACGGACCGTGACGTCGCGCTTCACGGCGATCCGCGCGAGGGCGCAAACGGTGGCGCATCCACCGGATCTCCCGACACGAACCGATACCGTGCCTCGACGCCGTAGCGCTTCCAGATCGTGCTCGGGCTCGTGGCATCCGAGTCGGTCCACGTGAACTCGATCGGGAACGCCAGCTCGAGCTGATCGGTGACGCCGATCAGCGCCTGCAGGCCCCAGGTGTTCTCGTGGGCATCGGGATCCTTGTGGTTCTCCTCGGTGATCCAGGTCTGGACCTCCGCCCCACGCTCCGGCATCACCTCGGTCCCGAACAACCAACCGTACTGCGTGCGCCCGGCGCTCGCGATCGCCGGCTCGAAGAGGATTGCCGCGGCGATCATCCCGTTCAATGCAGTTCGCACGTGCAGATCCTACAGTATGGTCCGCCACGATCGATCACACGGGTTACCTCGTCTCCGACCTCGACAAGAGCATCGCGTTCTACACGAAGGCGCTCGCGCCCCTCGGCTACGAGAAGCTGATGGGCTTTCCCGGTGTCGCCGGGTTCGGCGAGAAGGGCAAGCCCGACTTCTGGATCCACAGCGGCGCGTCGCCCACCGACAAGATCCACATCGCGTTCCGCGCGAAGGGCCGCGCCGAGGTCCGCGCGTTCTACGAGGCCGCGATCGCCGCCGGCGGCAAGGACAACGGCGCCCCGGGCCTGCGGCCGCAGTATCACCCGAACTACTACGGCGCGTTCGTGCTCGATCCCGATGGCCACAACGTCGAGGCCGTCTGCCACGAGCCATACCTGGGCTGAGCGCGGACTTCCTCCGGGCTAACGTCCGCGCGGTGCGCTCGGCTCGCTGGCGCAAGAACCCCTGAGACCCAGCAGCGGGCACGCCACTGGCCTGCCCGTCGGTGGATAGGTGTTCGCGCGTGTGTCGGCCGTGCTCAGTTCGTGCTCGGGTCGGGTGGGTGGCCTGGCCCAATATTCGATCCCGACTCGGAGCTGTCAGGGCGAGCAGCCGAGGCCGGCGATCGACTGCTTGCTCGCCTCGTCACCCTGCACGCAGGCATCCACGAGCTGCTTCCGCATCGCCCCCGTCAGCTTCATGCTGCTGTAGGTCTTCCGCATCTGCTGCACGGCTTGCTTCATCGCGTCGCGAGATTGCGCTGGCAGCTTGTCGCACTTGGCCATCACCTCGAGGGTCTGCGCGTAGGCCTCGCACTCGGCGGGCATGCCTTGCCCCGCGGGCCTCGGGGCGCGCGGCGGCGTCGGCTCGTCGTCCCCACCTGGATCATCGTCGGTGTCATCGCCCACGTGATCGGTGATCGCGTTGCTGCCGTTCGATGGAACGGTGGTCGAGCCGCCGCCCTTCGCCCACGGATCGTTGCTGGGATCGAGCACCGCGGCATCCGGTGCTGTGGGTGGTGGGGTCTCGACCTGGGCATCGGGTGTCGCCGGCGGAGTCTCGGCGACGTTCGAGCCAGGGGTTGGCTGTTCGGGCGTCGGCTTGCCGGTCTTCCTGAGGACGCCGAAGTAGACGCCCGTGCCGATGCCCGCGACCACGAGCAGCCCGAGCAGGACCCAGATGCCCTTGCCTCCGCTGCTCCGCGTGATCTCCGTTGCCGAAGGCGGCGCATGCGCGTGCGCGTGCGGATCGTAGGGCGGCGCCACCATCGAAGCCGGCGAGGCGAACGCGCCCTGCGGTGGCGATGGCTGCGGCGCGAACCCGCCCTGCGGTGGCGGCGTCTGCGGCGCGAACCCACCCGGCGGAGGTGGCGCGAACGCGCCCGGTGGTGCGAACCCACCCGGCGGTGGTGTCACTGGTGGAGCGAACCCACCCGGCGGCGGTCCTCCCGCCGCACCCGCTGCCGAGTACGCCGGTGGCGTGACCGCGGCCTGCGAGCGCGTCTGCACCGGCTGCTGCGCCGTGGCCTGCGCTGTGGCCTGCGCGGTGTTCTGCCCGGTCTCCGGCGGGAACGTCGCGAGCACCGCGGCGATCTCCTCGCCGAACTGCTCCATCGTCGCCGGGCGCGCGTTCGGATCCTTCGCCATCGCGTTCAGGATCAACATGTCGATCGCGGGCGGGAGGTTGAGATCCGGCCGGCGCTGCGACGGAGGCACGATGCTCTCGAGCAGGTGCTTGGACAGCAGCGCCATCACGGTGGGCGCCTCGAACGGCAGGCGGCCGGTCACCATCTCGTAGAGCAGGCCGCCGAGCGAGTAGATGTCGGTGCGGCCATCGACGTGCTCGCCGCGGATCTGCTCGGGGGACATGTACTGCGGCGTGCCGAGCATGTCGCCGGCCTGGGTCATCGCCATCTGCGACTGCCGGTTCTCGTCGCGCAGCTTCGCGATCCCGAAATCGAGGACGCGGACCACGTCGCGCTGGCGACCGCGATCCTGGAGCATGACGTTGTCGGGCTTGAGATCGCGGTGGACGATCTGGTTCGCGTGCGCATCGGTCAACGACGCGGCGACCTGCGCGGCGATCGCGAGCGAGCGACGGACCGGCAGCGGCGCTCCTGATGGATCACATCCCGCAAGCTCCGGCCTTCGATGAACTCCATCGCGATGAACAGCGTGCCGTCGCTGTCCTGACCGAAATCGTAGATGTTGACGGTGTTCGGGTGCGAGCTTCGCGACCGCCTCGGCCTCGGCGTTGAACCGCCGGAGCAGCATCTGGCTGCCCGCGACCTCGGGCCGCAGGAGCTTCACCGCGACGGTGCGCTTGAGCGAGATCTGCTCGGCCTTGTAGACCGCGCCCATCCCGCCCTCACCGAGCTTGGCCTGCATCCGGTAGCGCCCGGCGATCTCTCGCCCGACCAACGACGGCGCCTCGCCGATGCCGGTGGCCTGCATCCTCGGGTTCGAGGCCTCGGTCGCAGAGAGCGTGTGCCCGCACACGCCACAGAACCGTGCGTCCTCGGCGTTGCCAGCCTTGCAGTTGGGGCGGAATCGACTCGCTCAGTGCAAAGATGGCATAGAGGGCACCCTCCGCCGCGAAGAATGCGCGCTTCGATCCGGTGATCGTCAAACAGGGCGATCAGGGCCAGCGCCTCACCCCCACCATCGGGGATCGCCACGAACGACAGGTAGACCCGCAGGGGCGCTCCTGTGAAGGTCATCCCGGCGAGGGCATCGGCCTCGGCCCCCGGCAGCGATTCGAGCGGGACGCTCTCCACGAGGCCGCTGATCGAGAGCTCGCCGTGGAGCCCGTGGGTGTCGAGATCGTCGATCGTCAGGGTGGCGACCGCCGCGGCCCCGACGCCGACGCGGACCACCGGCGCCTCCCCGACACGCGCACCACGCCAGGTCCCCCGGAACTCGCGGAGGTCGTTGCACGCCGTAGCCGCAAATGCGACCGCGATGATGGCGAGCGTGGCCCAGCGCACGACGTCACGGTAGCACCGGCCGGAGCGATGCGCTACGTTCACGGTAGATGCGGGAACGGCTCGCGGTGGTCGTGGCGCTGTGCGCCCTCGTCGTGCAGCCACGCCTGGCGCGTGCGGAGGAGCAGCCGCCGGAGTCCGCCGACCCGGCAGCGGTTCCCGATCCCGCGGCGCAGGGACCGACCCCGGCGAGCGATCCGCCACCGGCGACCGAACCGCCACCGGCGACCGAGCTCCACGAGGACAGCGAATTCGGACCGGTGATCCTGATCGAGAGACGGAGGTCCTCGGCAACACCGCCACACAGACCGAGCTGATCCGCCGCACGCTGCCGCTCTCGGTGGGAGATGTGCTGCACGCGAGCGACAAGCGCCTGCGCGAGGCGCGGTTCAAGGTCCTCGCGCTCGGCTACTTCCGCGATGTCACGCTCGCGATGCGCAAGGGCAGCGCGCGCGGCCAGGTGATCATCGAGGTCCGGGTGGTCGAGCGTGGCACGGTGGTGCTCAACCGGCTGTGGTTCGGCACCTCGAACATCTCGCCCTACTGGCTCGGCGCGGACGTCGGCGAGCGCAACCTGCTCGGGCTCGGCATCGGCGTGGGGATCGGCTTCATCTTCGCCGCGCACGGCGACGTCGAGGGCAGCCGCAACCAGTGGGCCACCGAGCTCCGTGCCTCCGATCCATCGCTGCTCGGCTCGCGATGGGGAGCGAACAGCTCGTTCACGCTCGTTCACGGCAGCGAGGTCTATCGGGTCGGAGGCGATCCGCAGGATGTCGAGGCCAAGGACCTGCGGCGCCTTCTCGTACCGCCGGTTCGGGGCACGCGCGGGCGTGACGTACGACGTCACGGCGCTCTCGCGGTTCTCCGCCGGGGTCCGCGCGGAGTCGATCGTGGCCGCGCTCCCCACCGCCCCACCCGCCAGCTGCCCGACGGCAGGACCACCGCGATCGATCTCACCTCGAGCCAGGCGACAGCCGCGTGGTCACCGCGGGGATCGGCTTCGATCGCGACACCCGGCCGGATCGATCCTGCCGCACGCGGGCGGCCACATCACCGTCAGCGCGGAGCTCGGCTCGTCCTGCTCGGTGGCAGCTACGAAGTTCGCGGCGCTGTTCAGTCGCTACTGAGCACTACTGGCCGCTGTTCGGCGGAAAGCTAGTGATCGGGCTCAAGATCGCTGTTGGCGTGAAGTGATCGGCGGGAGCGCCCCGGTTCAGTCGGATCACATCGCCGACGTCGACCGCATGCTCACACCACGCGCCCTCAGGCTCGTGCTGTCTACCGCGGCGCCGCTCGACGTCCTCGGCACGCGCGCCGACAAAGCCCACATACAACGATCTCGGCGGGGCCGCCAGCCTCAAGTGCGCCTTCCAGCTGTTCCGCGGCAGCGCTGAGACCGCGTCTGCGGCGGGGATCTGTTCTTCGGCGCGGGCCTGCAGCGGGGGCTCGGCGAGCAGGCGGATCTCCGCGCGCGCGCTCCCGGCTGTTCGATGCGCTCCCGATCGACATCTACGCCGATGCCGGCGTGCGGATCGACACCGACCTCGGCGTGTTCGGATCACGATCGCCAATGCGCTGGAGGCGCCTGCGGTGAGTACTCGCGCTCGCCGGTGCTGATCTGGTCGTCGCTGCGCCCGCGCCCGCGCGCGCCGACGATGACAAGCGTCGGCTCCAGAAGATGCGGTTTGTCGAGCGCGGCGAGCAGCTCCACGTCACCGCCTCGCTCGCGAAGCTGTTCGACAGTGCCGCCTACGAGGCGCTCGACAGCGGCTTCGTCCACCCGCGGTGATCCGGATCTGGATCAATCCGCGGGACTCGACCGGGCCGGTCGCGTTCATGCTGATCCGGCGACAGGTGCTCTACAACCTGTGGGACGAGGTCACCGAGCTCCAAGTTCGACGAGTCCGCGGGCCAGGGTGGTCAGGAAGCGCAAGGCGGAGCGCTGCGGCGGATCGCCAGCCTCGACGATCTCGCCGTCGCTCCTGGCATCGCTACCGTACGACCAGATCTATCTCCTCGCGATGGAGGTGGGGCTGAACCCGGTGTCGAAGGAGACGCTCGCGCAGGTGCGTCTTTGGCTGAGCCAGGACGGCACGGGCAGCGGCTCGATCGGCGGCGCGTTTCCTTCACGCTCCCTTCGTCTCCGTCGTTCGTCAATCCGAAGATCGCCTTTTGCGAGGCCGACCGCGTAATCCGGATCCGCTCGCAGCCCTTCTACAGGCCCAAGCCGTGACCCACCCGACCGCGCAAACTCGTCCTCCGGTTTCGCGTCACCATGCTGCTCGCGGTGTCCGTGATGTTGCCGCTCGTCGTCGCGTACCTCCTCGTCGGGCAGCTCGGCAAGACGGCCCACGCGAACGTCGCCGCGAGCGATGCCTCGCTGCGGGTCGCCTCGATGGAGAAAGGCCACGCACCGCTATCACGATCTCGTCGACATGACGAAGCGGCGCTCCATGGCGAGGTCGCCGAGCGGCTCGCGAAGCGCGGATCTCGCCGCACTCTGATCCCCTGGCGACTTCGCGCGATCATCGAGTTGACGGCCAGGCCGGGCTGCGCGCGATCGCGATCACTCGGCGCGAACAGCACCATGATCGCGCAGGCGACCAAGCCGCCCACGGGCCCGGACTGGCGCGACAGGTGGTGGATCCGGTGCTGCGCGCCGATGGTGCGACGCTGCGTCTGACGTTCGAGGTCTCCGCCACGCTCCATGCGGAGCTCCAGGAGCTGAAGGAATCGATCGATGGCACGCGCACCGTCTCGCAGATCAGAGCGCGCTCCCCGCGACCTACCGGCTGACATTCCTGATCCTGATCATCCTCGCCGGTGTGGTCTCGATGGTGATCGGCATGGGCGCTCTCGACACTCGAGACGCGTCGCATCAGGCGCTGGTCGCCACCGCGCGCAAGAGGCTCCGGGGGCCAGCTCGATGCGCGCGCCGAGCTGCGCAAGCGGCGACGAGATGGCCGGGAAGCTCGGCGATGCATTCAACGTCATGCTCGACAAGCTCGAGGAGACCCCGCCAGCAGATCAGTACCTGCAGCGCATGGGCGTGTGGCAGGACGTAGCGCGCCGCCCTCACGCCCGAGATCAAGCCCGTTGACCCCGTTCAGCTCGCCGTGCAGCGGTGCGTGTCCGCTACAGGGCGAGGATCACGCGGTTCAAGAAGCTGCTGTCTGACGCCGGCGAGATCGTCGAGGAGGAGATCAGGCCTGCGCCGCCTGGTGGACACGTTCCGCACGCTCGGCGCCCTGCCTGCGTCGAGCCTCGCCGATCGCGCTCGCCGAGGTGATCGAGGACTCAGGCTCGATCCACGATGGCCCGCCGCGCCTGACCCTCAAGCCCCCGGGCGAGGACGTCGCCGATGCGGGCAGACGAAGCTGCTGCTAAGCGCGTGCTCGCCAACCTGGTCGAGCACGGGATCCGC
>JADKKI010000007.1 GCA_016720595.1 Myxococcales bacterium | reverse complement strand
CGGCAGGCGACGCCCATCCTCATCGGCGGCCTGCGCAAGCTCGAATATCGCGGCTATGACTCCGCGGGCGTCAGCGTCTCCGATGGAGGCGGCGCGTCGCGCGTCGTCCGGTGTCGCGGCAAGCTCGCGGCGCTCGAAGAGAAGCTGCTGAAGGAGCCCGCGGCCGGCACGATCGGCATCGGGCACACGCGCTGGGCCACGCACGGCAGGCCGTCGGACGAGAACAGCCACCCGCACAAGGTCGGCCCGATCAGCGTCATCCACAACGGCATCATCGAGAACCACCTCGCGCTCCGGCAGGAGCTGGCCGCCGCCGGCGCGAAGTTCGCGTCGGAGACCGACACCGAGATCTTCGCTCACCTCGTGGACCACGCGCTGACCGCCGGTGCGCCCGACCTGGCCACCGCGGTGCGCCGCTCGCTCGCGAAGGTCCGCGGCAGCTATGCCTTCGTGGTGATGAGCGACAAGGAGCCCAACACCCTCGTCGCCGCCAAGAACTCGTCCCCGCTCGTCGTGGGCCTGGGCGATGGCGAGAACTATGTCGCCTCGGACGTCACGGCGATCCTCAGCGAGACCCGCCGGGTGATCTTCGTGGAGGAAGGCGAGATGGTCGTCGTCAAGCGCGACGGCGTCACCCTCATGGACTTCGAAGGCAAGGTCCACACCCGCGAGGCCAAGACCATCACGTGGTCGGCGGTACAGGCGGAGAAGGGCGGCTTCAAGCACTACATGCTCAAGGAGATCCACGAGCAGCCGCGCGCCGTCGCGGACACGCTCGTCGGTCGCCTCGATCTCGCGAACGACGATGTCTCTCTCGATGGCATCGAGCTCGATGTCACCAAGATCAAGCGGATCATCTTCATCGCGTGCGGCACCAGCTTCCACGCCTCGATGGTGGGCGAGTTCCTCGTCGAGGCGCTCGCGCGGATCCCCGTGGACGTCGATCTCGCGTCGGAGTTCCGCTATCGCGATCCGATCGTCGGCCCGGGTGACCTGGTGGTCGCCGTCAGTCAGTCCGGCGAGACGCTCGATACGATGGAGGCGATCCGCGAGGCCAAGAAGAAGGGCGCGCAGGTACTGGCGATCTCGAACGTCGTCGAGGCCTCGATCCCGCGCCTCGCCGACTATGCGTTCTACACGCACGCCGGTCCGGAGATCGGCGTGGCCTCGACCAAGGCGTTCACCACCCAGCTGGTGGCGATCGCGCTGTTCGCGATCTATCTCGGGCGGCGGACGGGTACCTTGTCCAAGGAGCGCGCCCGCGTGCTGCTCGCCGAGCTGGTGGCGCTGCCGAACAAGATGCGCGATATCGTGGAGAGCGGCGCGCAGATCCAGGCGATCGCGCGCCGCTATGGCAACGCGAAGGGCTTCCTGTTCCTCGGCCGCGGCTCGCAGTTCCCGATCGCGCTCGAGGGTGCGCTCAAGCTGAAGGAGATCTCGTACATCCACGCCGAGGGCTATGCCGCGGGTGAGATGAAGCACGGCCCGATCGCGCTGATCGACGAGAACCTGCCGGTGGTGGTCCTGGTCCCGCGTGGCCCGAGCTACGAGAAGACGGTCTCGAACCTCGCCGAGGTCCGCGCACGTCAGGGCAAGGTCATCGCGGTCGCCTCGCGGGGCGACAACGAGATCGGGTCGCAGTCCGACGATGTGATCGTGGTCCCCGACACGGCGCTCGAGCTGCAGCCGATCCTCACCGTGCTGCCGATGCAGATGCTTTCGTACTACGTGGCCGACTTCAAGGGCACGGACATCGACCAGCCTCGCAACCTCGCGAAGTCCGTCACCGTCGAGTGAAGAAGCGGCTCACCCACTTCGATGACGCCGGCGCGGCCCGCATGGTCGACGTTGGCGCGAAGCCCGAGACCGAGCGGGTGGGCATCGCCTCCGGAACGATCACGATGCTGCCGGCCACCGCGAAGGCCGTCGCCGCCGGCAAGATCGGCAAGGGCGACGTCCTCGGCGTGGCCCGGCTCGCGGGGATCCAGGCCGCGAAGAGGACCCCGGACTGGATCCCGCTGTGTCACCCGCTGCGGATCACCGGGATCGATCTCGATCTCCGCGTCGTCGGGAGCGCCGTGAACATCACCGCCACGGTCCGCGCGTTCGATCGCAGTGGCGTGGAGATGGAGGCGCTCGCCGCGGTCGCGGCCGCGGCGCTGACGGTCTACGACATGTGCAAGGCGATCGATCGCGGCATGGTGATCGGCGAGATCCGGCTCGAAGAAGCCCCGCGCCCCGAACCGCCAAGGCGCAGCAAGTGCGCCAAGCTGGCACTCCGCCCGGGACGAACCGCCAAGGGCGCCAGGACGCCAAGGACGCAAGAGGTTCAACCTGCGCGAGCCCGCCCAGGACACGACTCCCCCGTCCCCGGTTGGCAACACCACGCGAACCAACACCACGACCCCACGGGAGCCACCCACGCACCACCACCCCCCCCCCCCCCCCGGAGCCTGGTCCTGGCGGAGTTCGCGCGGGTCGCCTCGCCCAAACTCTGGGGCCCGGAAGTGCCAAGCTGCGAACTCTTGGCGGTTCGTCTCCCGGGGCACCGCCAACCTGCGAACTCTTGTTGATCGTCGCCCCGCGCCACCTGCGAACCCCTGGCGGATCGAGCGGTACGGTGCTGGCCGGAAGCCGGTCGCGAGGCCCGTCGCCACCCGGCGCAGTTGTGTAGCGAGCCCCCCGCATTGTCGACTGTGACGGGCAGGTTACCGAGGTTGACGAGCTTCACCAGCTGCGGCGCAGGGCAGGCGCCCGTCGCGGACACGAAGGTCAACGTGACGGGCTGCATCGCGAGGTCCGTGACGGCGATGGTCGCGCCGAGGATCGTCGTCTGCAGCTCGACGACGGTCTCGGTCGCGGCCGGATCATTGGTGACGAGCGTCAGCTGCCCGGACCGGATGTCCCCGCCGCGATCGGTGCCGATCACGGCGGCCGGTGGGCGCACCGCCACGCGCACCTCGTCGCCGGGCGCGATCACCAGCGGTAGCACCGCGTCGACGGCGAAGCCGCCGGTCGGGGTCGCCTCGAGCACCTCGAGATCCTCGTCGCCAAGGTTCTTGATCACCAGATCGACGCCGGGGGGCGTCAGGATCCCGCACTCGCTCGTCGTCTCGAGCAAAGCGTTCACCGAAGCCACAGGCGCCGACGTCGTCCTCGGCTCGTCGAACCCGAGGCGGCCACAGGCCGTGGCCGTGATCGTGGTCGACCACAGCACCCCCGACAGCCAGCGACTTCGACTCACCTCCCCACGGTAGCAGCTTCGCGGGCCGTGGCACAATCGGGCCATCGCGCCCGCCCCAGACACGGTGGTTTTCCAGTCGTACCGGCGCGACGACGTGCCCGCGTGGATCGGGCGCTGCCTCGCGTCGGTCGAGGCCTGGGCCGACCAGCAGGGCTATCGCTATCGATTTCTCGGCGACGAGCTGTTCGATCGGCTCCCCACTCGCTATCGCCAGCGCACCGCCCACTCCAAGCAGCTGCTCGCGGATCTCGGTCGGCTGATCGTCGCGCGCGAGCTGCTCGAGGAGGGCTTCCAGCGCGCCGTGTGGTTCGATGCGGACGTGTTCGTGTGTGCGCCGGCGCGGCTGGTCCTTCCCCGCGCGCGTGAGTTCTACCTGTGCAGGGAGGTCTGGCTGGAGCTCACGGGCGCCACCGTCGAGATCAGTCAGCGGGTGAACAACTGCGTGTGCGCGTTCGAACGAGGAGCGAGCTTCCTGCCGTTCTACATCGATGCGTGTCAGCGGCTCGTGGACGACACGGCTGGCGCGTTGAGCCCGCTCCTCGTCGGGACCCAGTTCCTCACCGCGCTCGATCGCGCGCTTCCGCTGCCCAAGCTCGAGAATGTCGCCTTGCTCGGTCCACAGCTGCTCCGCGAGCTGGCCGCTGGCGGCGGACCGATGTGGGAGGCCTTCACGCACGAGCTGCACGCACCGATCGATGCCGCCAACCTCTGCGCCTCGTTCCGTGGACGCACCCTCTCGGCACCCGGCGGCAGATCGTTCGTCGTCGACGACGCGCTGTTCGAAGCGGCGATCGCGAGCCTGGCCGGGCGCGGCTAGGGCTTTCGGCGCTCGAACACGAGCAGCTCGCCCAGGCTGTCGTGATCGCGCTCGCCGATGTGGACCATGCCGATCCGGCGGATCACGCCGAGCGAGGCCACGTGCCACGGGAACGTCGTCGCCTGCACCGCGCGGATGGTGGGGTGGGAGAGGGCCCACTCCACGCACGCGGCCACCGCCTCGACGGCGAACCCGCGGCACCGCGAGGACTCCTCGATCGAGTACGCGACCTCGGCCACGCCATCCGCCGGGTGCCCGTGGAACACCACGCTGCCCACCACGCGCGGCTCGTCCTTGAGCAGCACGAGCGAGTCGCCCCACAGCCGGATCTCCGGGGCCGCGCGTAGTGCCGCGCGAGAGAACGGGAAGCCGAGCGCCACCAGATCATCGTTGGGCCAGGCATCGGGGAACTGCGCACCGACGGCCGCCTCCGCGCGGGCCTTGTCATGATCGAGGACCGCCTCGATCGCCTCGAGGGTGATCGGGACCAGGCGGAGTCGCTCGGTGGTGATCGCGGGCATCGTGGTGGTTTCGCGGCGGTCTCGCGTGTGGTGTTCGGGGATCAGGGCCCGGTCTTCGTGAAGCCGATCACGAGGCCGAGCTCGCTGGGCCCCGTACCGATCAGGCCGTACCGGACGTCGACGTTGAGCATCCAGCCCGAGATGTACTGATCGACCCCCACGCTCGCCACGCCGCCCGCGAACGCGCGGTACATCTGCGGCGGGATCACCTGATTCGCGCGGAACAGGGCGCCGCCGGCGCGCGCGGTGAGATAGCGGCTCGGATCATCGCCCGGACGGATCCTGACCCCGACCATCAGATCGAACTGCAGGGTGAGGAGCTGATCGTTGATGCGGGCCGCGTCGGCCGAGTACATCGTCCCGAACAGGACGTTCGACTTGACGCTCCAGCCGACCCGCTGCTCGGTGTCCATCGGCTGCCACGTCGCTTGACCACCGAGCAGGTACCCGAAGCCGAGGTTCTTCGCATCGGCGCCGGTGCCGGAGACCAGGCCCACGGTCATGCCGAGGCTGCCGGGCGGAAGCGGATCCGCCGCGACTCGTGCCGAGTTACTGACGAGCGCGGGCCCGATGGTGAGGACTGCTACGAGCGCGATCGGCGCCACGATCAGCAAGCCCGGCCGCATGATCAGAACTTCGACGTGGTCGCGAGGAACGTCATCTTGTCGTTGGTCGCGCGCAGGCGCCGGGACAAGGTGCGGACCCAGTTCCACAGCAGCTCGTACGCGAGGTCGCGGTCGACGAACAGGAGGTCCTCGAGGTCCTTCCGGTTGACCACGAACAGCCGACACTTCTCGTGGCACATCGCGGTGGCGGAGCGGGGGGCGTCGTCGATCAGCGACATCTCGCCGAAGTACGCGCCGGGCCGCAGCACCGCGAGGGCCTCTTCACCCATGCCGGGGACGATGCGGCTGATCCGGACCGCGCCCTCGACGATCAGGTAGAACTTGTCGCCCGGAGAGCCCTCCGCGAAGATCGTCGCGCTCGACTTGTACTGTTCTTCCACGCCGATATCGACGACCCGGCGGAGGTGGGTCGCGGGGAGGCCGCTGAACATATCGATCGCTGCGAGGATCTCGAGCGTCGACTTGCCCTTCAGATCCAGGTCTGGCTTTGCCTCGTCGTCGGACATGTTGCTCGGTCCTCCAAGGGTCCCACACGGTCCCCGAAAACGCAAAAAGGCCCGGAGGTTGCCCTCCAGGCCCTCAGTGCCCGTTAGCGACCCAGAGTTACTACGCCCCGACCTTGAGGACGAGGAGGAGCGAGATGATGAGCGCGTAGATGACGAGCGACTCGATGAGCGCGAGGCCGAGAATCATCGGGCCGCGGATCTGGCCGGCAGCGCCGGGGTTGCGAGCGATGCCATCGAGGGCGGCCGCGGCGGCGCGGCCCTGGCCGATGCCACCACCGAGCGCGGCGATGCCGATGCCGAGACCGGCAGCGAGGGCGATCAGGCCGTAGTTCGAGGCGAGGCCCTGGGTCTTGATGGCCTCGGCCTCACCGCCCTGCGCGAACGCAAGGCCGCTGAACACGACGAGGATGAGGAGCGAGGTGATGCTCGAGAAGACGATCTTGCTGGTGCGCTTCATGACTGGTTCTCCTTGGGTGGGTCGCGCGGGGGCGCTGGTCGGTGGTGGGTAACGTTTTTTCGAGGATGGGTAAAGGCGAGAGGTCTAAAATTCAGTGCTCTTCGTGCTCGATCGCCATGCCGATGTAGACCATCGCCAGGGTGCAGAACACGAGGGCCTGGATGCCGCAGACGAGGAGGCCGAGCAGCAGGAACGGCAGCGGCACCAGGACCGGCACCAGCGCGAAGAACGACATGACGACCTTGTGGTCGGCCATCATGTTGCCCATCAGCCGGATCGACAGCGACAGCGGCCGCGCGATGTGGCTGATGATCTCGATCGGCAGCATCAGCGGGATCAGCGCGGGGCTCGGTCCCAGGAAGTGCTTGAAGTACGCCAGCCCGTGCTCCTTGACGCCGTAGAAGTGCGTGAGCAGGAACACCGCGAGGGCGATGCCGACGTTGGTCTTGAGCGTGTCCGTGGGCGCGCCGAACCCGGGGATCAGCGCGAACAGGTTGTTGAACAGGATGAACATGAACAGCGCGCCGATCAGCGGGAAGAACCGCGCCGCGTGCTTCTCGCCCATCGCGCCTTCGACCAGGCCGTAGACGCTCTCGGCCATGTACTCGAAGAAGTTGCGCAGGTTCATCGTGCGCGGCGGGACGATCCCCTTGTCCGCGCTCTTGGTCCCCTTGAAGAAGGCGAGGGCGCCCCAGGTCACGAACGCCACCACGACCAGCGTGATGAGGACGTGCGTGAGGGTCCAGCCCGTCGCGAACATCTTGAGGCCGGCCTTGCGACCGAGGACGCCCTGCGCCCAGTGGTCGAACTTCTGCCACCACGAGAAGCGGTTCAGGTAGTCAAACCATGTTCCGTGTTCACCCATGGTCGTGCTCGCTCGTTGGATCCTGTGTGGGGTCCTGCGTGCCGGGCGTGACCCGGAACGCGCTGAAGGCCGTCTCGATCACGATCGAGAGGATGAAGATCGAGTAGCCGATCGCGAAGGCGATCACGTCGATCGGGAGGAACAACACGGCCACCGCGACGGCGCCCATCAGGCCGACCATCTTCGGGAGCATCAGCAGCGAGGCGTTGCCGCCCTTGCCGGAGGCGGCCTCGGCGGTCCACTTCACCACGAGGCGGCGAAGGGCATAGAAGTTCAGGCAGGTGAGGCCGGCGCCGAGCATCAGGCCGAGCACGATCGGCCGGTTCTGCGTGACGACCAGGCCGATCACCACCGCGATGATCGCGATGGCGTAGTTGAGCCGCTCGATGCGGTGGATGCTCGGGCTAGCCACGGTTCTCGGCCTCCGCCGAGCGCTCGGCACGGCCCACCGCTCGCAGCACGCCGCGGAACCCCGCGACGAGGCCGAAGCCGAGGAACAGGAGCATGAGCCACGGGCCGGTCTCGAACTTCGAGTCGAGGGCGTAGCCGATCAAGAGGCCGATGATCACGGAGAGCCCGAGCTCGAGGCCCACGGAGCTCTGCGCGAGTGCATCGAACGCGCGCTTGCCGTTGCCGGCCGCGGGATCGGCCGCGCGCCCGTTACGCCGGTTGCGTCCGTGGGTCACGACCTCTGGATGCAGCGAAGCGCCGCCGGAATCCTGCGACATTTCGCCGCGCTGGGAGGACTCGGTCTGCATCTAGCGGCGCCCATCTACCACGCTGATTTTTCCGGGTCAATCGACGACAGACGCCTTGGCGGCCGCGATGATCTGGTCGATCTCCTCGTCGGTGTGGGCCAGGCTCACGAACATCGCCTCGAACTGGCTCGGGGGCAGAAACACCCCACGATCCCGCATGTTGCGGAAGAACGACCCGAACCGCTTGGTATCGGAGGTCTTCGCAGTCTCGTAGTCGGTGATCGGCCCGGGCGCGAAGAACAGGGTCAGCATCGAGCCGACCCGGTTCATCACCGCGGGGATCCCGGCTCCCGTCGCGGCCGCCAGCAGGCCGTCCCCCAGCCGCTGACCGAGCTGCTCGAGCCGCTCGTAGGTCCGGGGCCGGGCCAGGATCTCCATCGCCTTGAGCCCGGCCGCCATCGCCAGCGGGTTCCCGCTCAGCGTGCCCGCCTGGTAGACCGGCCCGAGGGGCGCGAGCTTCTGCATGATCTCCGCCCGGCCGCCGAACGCCGCAGCCGGGAGGCCGCCGCCGATGATCTTGCCGATGGTCGTCAGGTCCGGGGTGATCCCGTACCGCGCCTGAGCCCCACCGAACGCCACCCGGAAGCCGGTCATCACCTCGTCGAAGATCAGCACCGTGCCGTGCTTCTTGGTCAGCTCGCGCAGACCCTCGAGGTACCCCGGCTTGGGGATCACGAGCCCCATGTTGCCGGCCACCGGCTCGATGATCAGCGCCGCGACATCGCCACCGGCGAGCGCCCGCTCGACGCTCGGGAGATCGTTGTACGGCACCACGATGGTGTCGCGAGCGGCACCCTCTGGAACGCCGGCCGAGCCCGGGATCCCGAGCGTGGCGGCGCCGGAGCCGGCGGCCACCAGCAGGCAGTCCGCGTGGCCGTGATAGCCGCCATCCGCCTTGATGATCTTCGCCCGGCCGGTGAACCCGCGCGCGAGGCGCAGCGCCGACATCGTGGCCTCGGTGCCCGAGGACACCGCGCGGATCATCTCCATCGACGGCACGGCGGCGCGCAACGTCTCCGCGAACTTCACCTCGATCTCGGTCGGGGCACCGAACGTGGTGCCCATCGACAGCGAGTCCTTGATCGTGTCGAGGATCTCGGGGTGTCCGTGGCCGAGGATCAGCGGGCCCCAGCTCCCGATCAGGTCGAGGTACTTGTTGCCATCCGCGTCCCAGACCGACGAGCCATCGCCCTGCGCGATGAACACCGGGTCCACGCCCACCGATCGGCAGGCACGGACGGGTGAGTTGACACCGCCCGGAATGATCGCCTTGGCTCGCTCGAAGATCGCCTGACTCTTCTGGATCGACATCGGCACGAACCGTAGCCCGGCCGGGGCGCCTTTGTCGTCGGATGAGACCGTCTAGCCGCGACCGGCGTCCGGACCTGTATGGCACCCTCGCTCCGCCCGGCCCCGGTCCTCGGTCTCCTGCTCCTTGCCACCGCGGCCTCGACCACCGCCCATGCCGATGTGCGGATCGCCGTCGTCCCCGGGATCGGCGACGAGCTGCCTCACCTCGTCGCGACGATCAAGGACGAGCCTGGGCTCCCGCCCCGCGAGATCCGCCTCGTCGAGCCACGCGGGCCACGCGGTGCCCGCGGGCCACGCGACCTCGTGATCGCGCCGACCTCGATCCAGCCGTTCTCGGCGGGCCCCGACACGATCGCGATCGCGATCCTGTTCAACGGTCAGGAGATCTGGACCGGCAACGACGAGATCGAGCCCGCGGACTCTCCGGCGCGGTATCCAGGTGCGCTCGACGGGATCCGCGGTGGCCTGGTCGAGCTCGATCTGGCGCATCGCCTGCCGCCGGGCAGCCAGGCCGCGCTGATCTCGTACGACAGTGCCGTCCGCGAGCTGGTCCCGATGGGGCCCGCGGCCCGGCTCGTGCCCGCGGCGATCGGCACCCAGCGCGACTACTACAGCCGGATCGGCACCAACCTGGTCGATGGCCTCGAGCTCGCCGTCGCTCGCCTCGAGCAGGCCCACACCACGCGCAAGCTGCTGATCGTCCTCGGCGATGGCAACGACGTCAACAACGAGGCCGCCGCCGTCGTGTTCAACCAGCTCGAGAAGCGTGCGCAGGTCGCGCGCATCGAGATCGCCGCGATCGTCTACAAGGGCGCGCTGTCGAACGAGGACACGCCGATCACCGGGCTCGTCCGCGACGTCCGCATGATCAGCGGCGCGGCGAACCTAGGCCCTGCGATGGTCAAGTCCGTCGCACGCGCGACCGACCAGATCACCGTCACGTTCCCCGGCACGGAGCTCACCTGGGACGGCAAGGTGGCCGACCTCGTGGTCTCGCTCGATGGCCGTGAGCTCGAGCCCGTGCCCGTGGTGATGGGTACGGCACCTCCGGAGACGAGCTCGCTGGCCCGCTGGCTCCTGCAAGCCGGGATCGGGCTCGGCGCCGTGGGCGCGCTCGCGCTGTTGTTGCGCGTGCGTGCCGCACGGAGCGCCGCGTCGGGCGACTGAGCTCGACGTAGCGCGATTCGGCGCTATTCCGCGCTATTCCGCTTCGGGCTCGGGCTCGTCCGCCGCGTCCTCGGCCTCTTCGCCGTCCTCGGCCTCGTCCGCGTCCTCGTCACCCTCGAGATCCTCGTTCGGGACCGTGTCGGTGTCGTCGATCGCCTCGATCGGGACGCCCTCGGCGATGCCGGACTCCTCACCCGGATCCGCCAGCCGCTCGATCGCCGCCACGTGCTCGCCGTCGTCGACGCGCATCACGCGCACACCCTGCGTGGCGCGACCTTGCACCGAGATGTCCCGCACCCGCAGCCGGATCAGCTTGCCGCGATCGGAGATCAGGATCACGTGATCGTCATCGGAGACGATGCGGACCGCCGCGACCATGCCGTTGCGGGCCGTGGCCTTGATCGCGATCACGCCCTTGCCGCCACGATTCTTCGTGGGGTAGTCGGCGACGGCGGTGCGCTTGCCGTAGCCGCGCTCACAGATCGTGATCAAGGTCGCCGCCGAGTCACGCGCGAACGTCACCATCCCGACCAGGCGATCACCTTCGCGCAGCGAGATGCCACGCACGCCGCCCGCGCTGCGTCCCATCGGCCGCACCTTGTCCTCGGTGAAGCGCACCGCGAACCCCTTCGCGGAGGTCAGCAGTACGTCGTCGGTCTTGGTGACCAGCGCGGCCCCGACCAACCTGTCCCCATCGTCGATGGTGATCGCGCGGATGCCGTTGCTCTTGACGTTCTGGAACTGCGAGAGCTCGGTCTTCTTCACCGTGCCCGATTGGGTGGCGAAGAACACCGCGGCGTCCTCACGCTTGAACTGCTCGTCGGTGAACGGGAGCATCGCCACGACCTGCTCGCCATCCTGGAGATCGAGCACGTTGACGATCGGGCGGCCCTTCGCGGTGCGCGCACCCTCGGGCAGCTCGAACACCTTCTTGTAGTAGACGCGGCCCTTGTCGGTGAACAGCAGCGTGTGGTCGTGGGTCGACGCGGCGAACATGTCGACGATGAAGTCACCTTCGGTCGACGTGGCCCCCGTGATGCCGCGGCCACCGCGGCCCTGTGCCTCGTACTCACGGACCGGCGTGCGCTTGATGTACCCGAGGTGCGTCCGCGTGACGACCATGTCCTCCTGGTCGATCAGCTCCTCGGTCATGATCTCGCCCTGCGCGTCCACGATCTTCGTGCGGCGCTCGTCGGCGAAGTCCGCACGGATCTGGTTCAGCTCGGCGATGATCGCGGCCATCAGCTTGTCGTCATCGGACAGCAGGCCCTCGAGGTAGTCCGTGAGGTCCCACAGCTCCTTGTACTCGGCCTCGAGCTTCTCGCGCTCGAGACCGGTCAACCGGCCGAGGCGCATGTCGAGGATCGCCTGGGCCTGGCGCGCCGACAGGTTCACGAACCCGGCGGTGTTCGCCGCGGTGACCTCCTCGGGAGGCCGCCCCGCACGCTCGAGGAACTCGCCGAGCCCGGCGAGCCGCTCCGCCATCAAGCGATCCTTCGCGATGTCGGTGTCCTTGCTCGAGCGGATGATCTCGATCACGCGATCGATGTTCATCACGGCGAGGCCGAGGCCTTCGACGATCTCTCGCCGCAGCCGCGCCTCGCGCAGATCGAACAGCGTGCGGCGCGTGACGACCTCGCGGCGGTGCTCGACGAACACCTGGAGCGCGCGCTTGAGCGACAGCAGCACCGGGCGGCCATCGACGATCGCCAGCATGTTGACGCTGAACGAGCTCTGCAGCGAGGTGTACTTGAACAGGCTCGCCAGCACGACCTGATCGCTCGCATCGCGCTTGAGCTCGAACACCACGCGCATGCCCGTGCGATCGGATTCATCGCGGATGTCGCTGATGCCCTCGAGCTTCTTGTCGCGGACCATGTCCGCGCAGTTCTCGATCCACCGCGACTTGTTCACCATGAACGGCAGCTCGGTGATCACGAGCGCCTGGCGGTCCTTGCGGATCTCCTCGGTGGTGGCCACGCCGCGCACGGCGATCGCGCCACGACCGGTCTTGTACGCGGACATGATGCCGACTCGCCCCTGGATCACGCCGCCGGTGGGGAAGTCAGGGCCGGGGACCAGCTTGATCAGCTCGTCGTCGGAGATGCCGGGGCGCGCGATCAGGGCGAGTGTCGCGTCGATCACCTCGCCGAGGTTGTGCGGCGGGATGTTGGTGGCCATGCCGACCGCGATGCCGGTGGCACCGTTGATCAGGAGGTTCGGAACCTTGGTCGGGAGGACCGTCGGCTCCATCTCCTTGTCGTCGTAGTTCGGCTGCCAGTCGACGGTCTCCTTGTCGATGTCGGCGAGCAGCTCGCTCGACACCTTGCTCATCCGACACTCGGTGTACCGCATACGCCGCCGGCGGATCGCCGTCGACCGAGCCGAAGTTGCCCTGGCCGTCGACCAGCATGTAGCGCATCGAGAAGTCCTGGGCCATGCGGACCAGGGCGTCGTAGACCGAGGCGTCGCCGTGCGGGTGGTACTTGCCGATCACGTCGCCGACCACGCGGGCGCACTTGACGTACGGCCGGTTCCACGTGTTGTTGAGCACGCGCTGCGCGAACAGGATGCGCCGGTGCACGGGCTTCAGACCGTCGCGCGCGTCGGGCAACGCACGCGAGACGATCACGCTCATGGCGTAGTCCATGAACGAGCTCTTCATCTCGGATTCGATCGAGATCGGCGTGATGTTTGGAGCGGTTACGTCGGACATCTTCGGCGGGGCTTTTATAGCCCGCACGGGCCGATTCCTCAACGCTCAACCCGTCGAAAAATCCAACGATTTCGAGGGATCTAGCGATACGGACCGGTTCCGGAAACCTCGCGCGCCCACCACGCCGCCAGCTCGATGGCCGCCCCCATCCGATGGGCGTCCGAGAGGGCTCCATCGAACGCGATCTCGACATCGTGCGGGCGCACGGTGGAGGCGCTCGGGCGCGCGATCTCGAGCAGCTCGGCCGCGCGCGGATCGATCGTGAGCGCGATCCTTCCGGGCGCGTTTGGCGGTGGCCACGCCGCGCGTGGGAGATCCTCGGAGATCAGTGACAGGGTCTCGCCGCCGCTGCCGTGGCGATGCGCGCTGACGATCGTGCGCAGCCGACCGGTGTCTCCCGGGCCGAGCCGCCTTGCCACGTGCACGGTGACATCGACCGCGCCACGCCGCACCCGCAGGAGGGGCTTGCCGCCGAGCTCCACGCGCGGCGCCTGATCTGCGCCGAGGGCGCGAGCGACCGGGCCGAACGCACGTGCCCATCGCACGGGGCGCGCGGCGAGCTGCAGCGACGCGGCGAGCATGTCCGCCATCCGCTCCGGGTCCGGCTCCGGGCCTTGCCGATCCGCCCGGACCACATCGTGCGAGACCTCGTGGAGCCACGCCGCGTCGCGCCACAGCAGGGCCGTGGTGCGCGCCACCTGCTGCGACGACACGTAGCGCGAGGACAGGAGCGCCGAGCGCGACGCTTGATCGAGCCAGATCGTCGCGAGCGCGAGATCGTTGGTCTCGATCAAGAAGCTGTCGTCGAAGCTGGCCGCGCGGGGCGCTCCACCGTTGGCCCAGCGATCGGTCCACCGCATCCGTAGCTCGAACCCATCGATGCACGGCAGGGCGACGACGATCGAGGCCGCCGGCTCCATGATCAACGTCGCGCGGTAGCTCGCCTGATCGACCTCGATCACGGCGTTCACCCGGGCCGCAGTCGCATCGATCCGCGACACCGCGAACCGCTGCTCGATCACGCTGCGGAGGGCCTCGCTCACCTCCCCCAGCATAGCGCGCCGGGTCTAGTCGAGCGGGCTCAACAAGTGGAGCTCGACCCGGCGGTTGTAGGCTCGCGCCGCGGTGAGCTTCTTGCCGGTGAGCCCGGCGGGAGCGACCCGGGGCACGGTCTCGCCGTAGCCCTTCGCGACCAGGCGCCCCGCATCGATCCCCTTGCGGACGAGGTACGCGGCGATCACCTCCGCCCGGGCCTGCGACAGCTCCAGGTTGTCGGCGTAGAGCCCGCGCGTGAGGACGACATCGTCGGTGTGGACCGCGATCGTGATCCGCAGCGCGGGGAGCTGCGTCAGCGCGAGCGCCACCGCATCGAGCGCCTTCGTCGCACCGGGTGCCCAGATCGTGGTGGTCGGGGCGAACGCCACGCCCGCGATCACGCCTTCGAGCCGCTTCGCCGCGGCCGGCAGCTCGTCGGGGCAGCCATCGGTGTCCTCGTACCCGTTCTTGGTCTCGAGCGCGTCCAGGCATGCGTCCGCGGCATCCGCGACGCCGTCTCCGTCGTTGTCGGGATCGGGGCAGCCGTCGTCGTCCTGCCACCCATCCCGATCCTCGGGCTGGAGCGGGCAGCGATCCTGGGCATCCGCGATCCCGTCGGTGTCGTTGTCGGGATCGGGGCAGCCGTCGTCGTCCTGGAAGCCGTCCTTGTCCTCGGCGTCGTTCGGGCACCGATCGTGCGCATCCGGGGCATCCGCGACCCCGTCGCCATCGTTGTCGGGATCCGGACAGCCGTCGTCGTCCCGCCAGCCATCGAGGTCCTCTGCGTCGCTCGGACACTGATCGGCGCGGCCGCGCACGCCATCGTGGTCGCGATCGTCGTCGTCTGGCGGCGGCGGCGGTGGTGGCGGTGGCGGGGTGCGGATCGGCGTGCGACCCAGCTCGAAGTAGACCGAGGCGAGCGCCTCGAGATCGAGGGTCTGCTTCTGGCTGTCGAGGTTCGCGGGGACCGTGTTCTCGCTGCTCGGCATCATCAACGCGCGCACGTCGAGTCGCACGCCGAGGCGCTCGTCGAGCCGCAGCTTGACGCCCGCTCCCACGTAGAACGCGGGATCGGTGTCGGGCGAGAGGTCCTTCAGCGGATCGGTCTTGAACTTCGCGTTGCTCGACGCGACCACCGAGAACCCGCCCGCACCGACGAGGACGAACGGCAGCACGATCGCATCGGGCACCTTGGCCCGGAGCTGCAGCACGAGGTGCGCGCGATAGGTCAGATCGGTCACGCCGAACTTCGCTTCGCGGGCCTCGGTGGGGAGCACGCCGAGCTCGCCTTCGAGGCCGATCAGGTCTCCGAGGTATGCGCCGATGCGCACGCCGAACAGCGCGGAGTTGCGCTGGCTCGGTGCGTTCGGGCCATCGGTGGCCCCGAGCTCGCTGTGATCGCTGAACACGTGGATGCCCGCGAGCCCACCCACCTCGACGTTCGCGTGCGCGGGGCTGCACACGAGCAGCAGCACCGCAGCTCCGGACGCAAAACGGCCCGCCGAGTCACCTGGGCGGGCCGTGGACGTCACGTGGTGACTACTTGCTGGCGCCAGCGCCAACGAGCTGGAACTCGACGCGGCGGTTCTTCGACCGCGCCGTGGTCAGCTTGCCACCCTTGAGACCGGTCGGATCGACGACCGGCTGGCTGTCGCCATAGCCCTTCGCGCTGATCCGGCTCTCCTCGATGCCCTTCTTCACGAAGTACGCGCGGACGCTCTCGGCGCGCGCCTGCGACAGCTCGAGGTTGTCGGCGAACTTGCTGTTCTTGGTCTTCTTGAACGCCTGGTCATCGGTGTGGCCCTGGATCTCGATCTTGAGGTCCGGGAACTCCTTGAGGACGTCGACGGCCTGGTTCAGGACCTTGTTGGAGGTCGCGAGCAGAGCGTCCGAGCCGACGCGGAAGTTGATGCCCTGGATGGCGCCCGTGAACTTCTTGATCTTCGCGGGGATCTCGTCCGGGCAGCCGTCCTCGTCCTGATAGCCGTTCTTGGTCTCCGGCTGATCGACACACTTGTCGGCGCCATCGAGAATGCCATCCGCGTCGTTGTCCGGATCCGGGCAACCGTCGTCGTCCTGGAAGCCGTCCTTGTCCTCGGGCTCCATCGGGCACTTGTCGGCGTTGTCGACGATGCCATCCTTGTCGTTGTCGGCCTCGGGGCAGCCGTCGTCATCCTGGAAGCCGTCCTTGTCCTCGGCGTCCGTCGGGCACTTGTCGTTCGGGTCGAGGATGCCGTCGGCGTCGTTGTCCGGCTCCGGGCAACCGTCGTCGTCCTGATACGCGTCCTTGTCCTCGGGATCGGTCGGGCACTGGTCGGCCGCGCCGCGGATGCCGTCCTTGTCCGGGTCGTCGTCCTTCTCGGGCGGCGCCTCGACCGTGACGGTCTTGCCACGACCGAAGTCGAAGTAGATCGAGGCGAGCGCCTCGAAGTCCAGGGCGACCTTCGACGTGTCCTTGCTGGCGGGCGTGTCGTTCTCGCTCGACGGCACGATCATGAGGCGGGCGTCTGCACGCAGACCCCAGTTCGCACCGGCGCGGTACTTGACGCCGACACCGCCGTAGAACGCGGCGTCGGTGTCTTCCGTGATGTCGCGGGACACGACGCCCTTGATGCCGGCCTTCTTGTCGTTGGTCGACACGACGCTGAACGCGCCGGCGCCAGCGAACACGAACGGGATGACCTTGTTGGCCGAGTCTCCGGCGCGGAACTGCGCCACGAGGTGGGCGCGGTAGGTCAGGTTCGTGATGCTGTACTCGAAGTCGCGAGCCTGGGTCGGGATCACGCCGAACTCACCCTCGACGCCGAGGATGTCGGTGAAGAACACGCCGACGCGGAGCCCGAACAAGAACGAGTTCGCCTCGCTCGGTGCGTTCGGGATGTCCTGCACGCCGAGCTCGTTGTTCTTGTTGAACACGTGAACGCCCGCCGTACCACCGACCTCGACGTTGGCGTGGGCCACCGTGGTCGTCGCGAGGGTGCCGAGAGACAGCGCAACAACTACAGTCGTTGGAGACAAACGCTTCATGGTGGAAGTCGTAACTCTCCCCAGACCCGATCTCCAGCGCCCGGGCCAGCCATCTGCACCGGTTCTATAAGGTTCTAGATCCCCCAAGGGGGGGTGTTGCGGGAGCACCGGGACAGGCGTATTGCACCCCGCGATGGCCAATCGGCTCGCCGGAGAGAGCTCCCCGTACCTCCGACAGCACGCCGACAATCCCGTCGATTGGTGGCCGTGGGGCACCGACGCGTTCGCCGAGGCCCGCCGCCTCGACAAGCCCGTGTTCGTCTCGATCGGCTATGCCGCGTGCCACTGGTGCCACGTGATGGCCCACGAGAGCTTCGAGCACCCGGCCACCGCCGACCTGATGAACGCGCGGTTCATCAACATCAAGATCGATCGGGAGGAGCGCCCCGACGTCGACGCGATCTTCATGAGCGCGATCATGGTGCAGGGCGAGGGTGGGGGCTGGCCCCTGTCGGCGTTCTGCCTGCCCGATGGCCGCCCCTACTTTCTCGGAACGTACTTCCCGCGCGAGCCGCGGTTCGGGCGCCCGAGCTTTCGGGATCTGCTGGAGGCGATGGCCGATGCGTACGCCACCCGTCGCGCCGACGCCGAGGACAACGCGCTCGCCTTGATCGACGGGCTCGCGCGCGTCGATGCTCACTCCCGCCGTGGTGCCCACGGGGCGGATCCGAAGGCGCTCACGGCCTCCCTGCTGATCACCGCCGGCAAGCAGCTCGCCGAGCGCTGCGATCCCAAGCACGGCGGGCTGGGCGGCAAGCCGAAGTTCCCGTCCTCGTCGAGCCACGAGCTGCTCGCACGCGCCGGGCGGTTCCCGTTCGGCGAGGCCGCCCGCACGGCGTTCGAGCACTGGGCGAGAGGGATGGCCGAGGGTGGCCTCTACGATCACCTGGGCGGCGGGTTCGCCCGCTACTCCGTCGACGAGAAGTGGCTGGTCCCGCACTTCGAGAAGATGCTCTACGATCAGGCCCAGCTGCTCGGGATCTACGGCGATGTGGTCGCGCTGGGCGGGCCGTTCGCCGCGCGCGCACGCGAGGTGATCGCCGAGACGGTCGCGTTCCTCGGGCGCGAGCTGTCGGACCCGGCCGGGGGGCTGTGGTCCTCGCTCGATGCCGACAGCGAGGGTGAGGAAGGGAAGTTCTACGTCTGGACCCCGGCCGAGCTGCGCGCCGCGGTGGGGGCGATGGGAGCCATCGTCCTCGGCGCGGCCTATGGAGTGACCGAGCACGGCAACTTCGAGCACGGCACCAGCATCCTGTCGCGGCTGACCCCGCGCGCGTCGTCGGGTGAAGAACTGCACCTCGCCGAGCTGCGCGCCAAGCTGCTCGTTGCCCGCGACCGCCGGATCCGCCCGGGCACCGACGACAAGGTGCTCGCCGGCTGGAACGGCCTCGCGATCACGGGCCTGTGCACGGCGTGGAAGGCGACCGGTCACGCACCCGCACTCGAGCTCGCCCTGCGCGCCGCGCGGTTCGTCCGCGACACGCTGGTCTCCGGCGAGAACCTGGCGCGCGTATTCCACCAGGGCAAGACCAAGCTCGATGGCACGCTCGACGACTACGCGTTCGTCGCGGACGCGTTCCTCCACCTCGCCGAGGCCACCGGTGATCGAGCCTGGTGGGACCTCGGAGCGAAGCTCGCGCTCACCGCGCGGACCCGGTTCGTCGCCGAGGAGGACGGTGTGGTCGTGTGCTACCTCGCACCGGCCGGCGATCCGCTGCTGGTCCATCGCCCCGAGTCGCACCAGGACGGCGCGATCCCCTCGGGCGCCGCGGTGTTCCTGCGCGTGCTCCTCCGCCTCGGGCTGGTGGCGGGCGACGAGGCGGCGCTGGTCCTCGCCGAGCGCTACCTGATCCAGCGGCTGACCGGCCCGACCGGGGTCAATGCGTGGGCGTCCTCGGGGCTGCTCGCTGCGCTCGATCTCTACCTTCACGCCAAGGTCGTGGTCCTCACCGCCGGGCCGGGGCGCGAGGAGCTCGCCGCCGCACTGCGCACCGCCTACGCGCCGACCGCCTGCCTCGCCGGGCCGTGGGCCAGCCCCTCGATCCTCGATGCCAAGACGCCGTCGCCGGACGGCGCCGCGCGCGCGTTCGTGTGCACGGGGCCGACCTGCGCGCCACCGGTCACCGAGACCTCGGCGCTCGTGTCGCTGCTCGCCGTGTGATATTTCGTTCGCGGGTAGGTCGTATGCGCGTCTCGTCCTCTGTGGTCTGTGTGGTCTCGGCGTTGTGCCTGCTCGTCGCGGCGACGAGTGTTGTGCGTGCCGGGAACGATGGCATCGCTCTCGAGGCGTACACGGGCGAGCGCCCCGACGATGCGGCGAAGGCGGTCGGCCCGCTGCTCGGAGAGCTGGCACAGCGCGGGTTCTCGACCGGCGAGGATGTCGCGCGCAGCTACGAGCTCAAGGTGTCCCGCACGCTCGGTGGTCCGGACGAGCTGCCGATCGGCTACGCCGACGTCGTCGATCGCGGCACCAAGGCCTGGGTCGGCGGGAAGTTCGAGGCGGCCGTGGCACTGCTGTCGCCGCTCGTCGATGCCTCGCACGAGGCGACCGGCGCGTTCCTCGGCAACGCGAAGCTGCGCGACGTGCTGCTCCGGGCGCTGATCGTGCTCGGGCTGTCCCAGCAGCGGCTCGGCGATCCGGGCGCCGCCGGCGATACCTTCGCCGAGCTGATCCACAGCTACCCCGAGGCCACCGTGGCGCGGAGCACGTACGGCCCCGAGGCCGCCGCGCTGTTCGAGCAGGCCCGGAAGAACCTCGCCGCCGCGCCCAAGGGCCGCCTGCTGGTCAAGGTCACCGACGAGCTCACCGAGGTCTACATCAACGAGCGCCTCGAGCGTCGCGGCACGATCGTGAAGGAGCTGCCGCCCGGCACGTATCGGATCGTCGCCCAGCTCGGCAGCAAGCGATCGCGCAATCACCGGGTCACCGTGAAGGCGGGCGAGGAGCTGTCCCTCACGATCGATCCCGCATTCGACGGCGTGGTCCGGACCACCGGCTGGGCGGGCTTCGTGTTCCCGAGCGCCGGGGAGCGCGAGCGCTCCGAAGCCGGCTACGCGGCGACGTTCGCGAACGCCGTCGAGGGTCACGCCGTCGTGGTGGTCAGCGTGGACACGGTCGGCGGTGCGCGCGCCGTGGTCGGCTCGCTCGTGTTGATGAACGGCAAGGAGATCCGCCGCGCCAGCCTCGCGCTCGATCCCACGCCGAGCGCGGATCGCGTGGCCGCCCTCGCGCGGTTCCTCGCGGGCGAGAAGGCGACCAGCGGGATCGATGTCCAGCTCGATGGCGCGATGCCGACCGTGCCGGTCAGCGGCGGAGCTCGGCGCGACACCGGCCCAGATCCCCGGCAGCCCGGCGAGGGCGGTGTGCGGTCCGGCGGTGGGCGGTGGGGCGGCTGGCCGTGGATCACGGGTGGGATGGCCGTGCTCGCGCTCGGCGCCGGCGGCGTGCTGCTCGCGCTCGATGGCACCTGTCCCGGTGGCTCGCCGGATCCGAACTGCCCGAACCTGTACAACACGTCCACGCCGGCCTGGATCTCGATCGGCGGCGGCGCGGTGCTCGCTGGCCTCACCGTCTATCTGATCGTGTCGAGGCCCTCGCACGCCGCTCCGCCCGCACGTCAGGCGTTCGTGGTGCCCGCTGAGGGCGGCGCGATCGCTGGGCTGTCCGGGCGCTGGTAGACTGCGGGCATGCAAGCCCTCGTGGGGATCGTGTTCGGCGTGTTCGGCGTGTTCGGCGCGGCGGCGTGCGGCTCGTCAGACGAGTGCGGCAAGGACGAGGTCGAGGTCGCCTACCTGCGCGGGGCCCGCGATGGTGAGTCGGTATGCAAGCCGCTGCCGGCGGCGTGTAACGGCAAGGGCGAGTGCGCCGTGCTCGCCTGCATCCGCGAGATGTACGGGCTGTGCGAGTCGCCGTACATCGGCGTCGGTTGCTCGGACACCTTCGCGCCGCCGATCATCAGCTGCAACCCCCTGATCGACGATCGCGATGCGGGTCAGGCCGTGACGCCGAGCTGCGCGCGGAGATCCTCGAGCACCCGCGCCGGCGCGCGCACCACGAACCGCGTCCCCTCGTCTCCGTGCTCCTCGACGAGCACCGTGGTGCGCTCGTGGATCAGGTGCGCGATCTTCTGCAGGGCATACGGCACCGAGAGCTCGGCTTCCTCGAGCTTGCCGACGAAGTGCTCGATCAACAGCTCGCGGAGCCGCCCGACGTCGGCGCGATCCTTCGCGGACAGCTGGATCGCATTGGGGTAGCGGGCGCGGAGGTTGGTGCGTCCGACCTCGTCGACGCGATCGATCTTGTTGAGCAGCAGCCAGCCCGGGACGTCATCCGCATCGATCTCGCGGAGCACCTCGCGGGTGACGGCGAGCTGATCGGCCATCGCCGCGTCCGCCGCGTCGACGACGTGGAGGAGCAGGTCGGCGGAGCCCGCCTCGTCGAGCGTGGAGCGGAACGAGGCGACCAGATCGTGCGGCAGCTTCTTGATGAAGCCGACCGTGTCCGTCACGAGGATCGGCGGCTCCGTCGGCGGCTGCAGGCGGCGCACCGTGGTGTCGAGCGTCGCGAACAGCTTGTCCGCGATGTAGACGTCCGAGCTGGTGAGCGCGCGCATCAGCGATGACTTGCCGGCGTTCGTGTACCCGACCAGCGCGACCGTGGGCAGCTCGCTGCGCCGGGTCCGCCGGGTCTTCGCGCCACCCTCGATCTGGGACAGCTCGTGCTTGAGCTCGGCGATCCGGTCGCGGATCCGCCGGCGATCGAGCTCGAGCGAGGTCTCGCCTGCACCCTTGCCGCCGATGCCGCCGCGCACGCGATCGCCGCCGCCCGCGCCCTCGCGCAGCCGCGGTGCGAGGTAGCGCAGCTTCGCGATCTCGACCTGCATGCGCGCCTCGCGGGTCTTCGCGTGGCGATGAAAGATCTCGAGGATCACCGAGGTGCGGTCGAGCACCTCGACCCCCGTGGCCTTCTCGAGGTTCCGCTGCTGGGTCGGCGTCAGATCGTGATCGACGAGCACGACCTTGGCCTTCGGGGCCTCGGCGGGCTTCTCGGCGGCGACCGCATCGTCGGGCTCCGGGGCATCCGAGGTCGGCTCGGACGACGTGGCGGTATCGCCATCCTCGTCGTCGTCGTCGTCCTCGTCCTCGTCGGTCTCGTCCTTCTTCTGCTTGCCGCCTGGCTTGACGTAGGCCTCGACCTTGCCGGTGCCGCCGGTCCAGGTCGCGAGCTCGACGAGCTTGCCCTCACCCAGCACGATGCCGGTGGCGAGCCCCTTGCGGCGCTGGGTGACCCGGCCCACGGGCTCGAGGCCGAGGGTCTTGGCGAGCCGCTCCAGCTCCTCGAGAGAAGACGCGAGCTCCTCGTCGCTGACGCTGGGCAACTGGACGGCGACGACGACCGCTGCGGGCCGCTCGTCGCCGAGAGACGTCAGCCTGGAACCGGTATCGAACGCCATGGGGCGCGCACCTTAGCTCTCACGGCGTCTGGACGCTACCCGAGGTGCACCCCGTCGCCGGGCGGGGCATCCCGCGCTGGTCCGTCGGTGGGCAGCTGACTCCCGCGGTCTCCGCAGGGCCCCCGGTGGCGGGGACCAGGGTCGGGCTCGCGCCCCCGTGATCCCCCAGCGTGCCGAGCATCGGGTCGACGAACGTCGTGGTCGGCGTGCAGGCGGCATCGGCGCCCCCGCCCACGATGTGGTTGCGCGGCCACTGGAGGTTGCCTCCGCCGGTGCCGGTGACGTGGCATTGCATCGGCGCGCCTGGATTCTGGGCGGTGTTCCCCACGAACAGGTCGCTGACCAGCATCAGGGTCGGGTTGCCGCCGATCGCCGCGCCGAAGTACGGATCGCCGCCGTCGGCGTGATTCGCCGCGAACGTGGTGAACGCGATCGTGCCGCCGCCGCCGAACAGCGAGATCGCACCTCCGAGGCCGGCCAGTGCCGCATTCCCGGAGAACGTGTCGTTGAGGAACGAGAACTGCGTGCCGTCGGCCTGCAAGGCTCCGCTACCCTTGGTCGCGACGTTGTTCGAGAACGTCGACGCCAGCACCTGAAGGTCGCTGTTGTGGAAGTACGCCGCGCCGCCGCTCGTGCCGTGGTTGCCGTCGAACGTGCATCGATCGATCACGCTCGTGCGCCGGGGACCATCGGGCGTGCGGAACAGGGCGCCACCCAGCGCCGCGGCACCGCCGGTGTTGGCCGTGAAGTGGACGCCGCAGAACGTGTGGACGAGATCGTCGCCGCCGTCGATCACGATCGCGCCGCCGTTGCCGCCAGAGCCGATCTGGTGCTGCCCGGTCTCGGCGACCACGGCGCACATCGTGCTGTCGTCGCCGTTGGCCCCGTTGCCCTCGGCGACGTTGGCGTCGAACACGGAGTCGTAGACGTCGAGCTCCGAGTTGAGGACGTTGATCGCGCCGCCGTTGGAGCCGCGGTTGCCGTGAAACACGCTGCCCGCGACGATCGCGCGACGCACACCGAGCAACGAGATCGCGCCGCCGCCGACGTCCGGCCCGAGTGGGGCCGCCTGGTTGCTCTCGAACACGCAATCGATCACGACGACCTCACCATCCCGCACGTAGAGCGCGCCACCGTAGCCGTCGTAGTAGCCCTGCGAGCACGGCGCCGGCGCGGTCGCGAACATGCGGGTCCCGACGGCACGCCCGTGCGCGAGCGTCAGCCTCTGGAGCGTCAAGACGGTGGTGTTGACGCGGTAGTCCGGATGATCGAACGACAGGATCCGCGTGGTGCCGCCGCCGTCGAGCGTGATCTTGCCGCCGCCGTCGATCGTCGTCGCCACGTCGGTGCGGAGCTGGAGCGTCGCCGCGATCGCGATCGTCTTCGGGGCGGTGCCGCAGTTGAAGGTGATCGTGCCGCCTGCCGCGACCGCGGTGGCGAGCGCGGCCTGCGTACACGAGGCGGGCGTCCCGTCGCCGACCACGTGATCGGGCGCGCTGGTATCGACCGCGACGACCGGTGCTCCGCAGGTGGTCCCCGGTGGGGTGATCGTCCCCGCATCGACGCCGGCATCTCCGTCGATGACATCATCGCCGGTCTTGCCATCGTCCCCGCCGCACGCGGCGCCGGCACACACGCCGAGCACCGCCAGGAGTGGTCCCATGCGCATGTCCTGACGGTACGCGATCGCACCGCGGCCGGGCGGATTGTCAGTGCAGCCCGACCTCGGTGGCGAACCGGGTCACGATCTCCGCGAAGGCGCGGTGGGCCTCGGCCTGGAGCATGTGGCCGGCGGCGGGGATGATCTCGAGGCGCACATCGGGCAGGGCGGCGCGCAGCGCGTCGAGCGTGGGGCGGAAGTAGGGCGCCGATCGTGCTCCGCCGATCAGCTGCACGGGCGTGGTGATCGCCGCGAGCTCGGCATACCGGGGGCGATACGCGATCAGCGCCTCGGAGTCGCTCCGGATCTCCGCCCACCTCGCCTTGGAGCGCTCCTGGAAGGCCGCGGGGATCCGGTCGTACAGCGTGTCGCCAAGGACCGTCCGGAGGAAGAACTCGGCCGCCGCGGGGCCGCCGGCCGTCGCGACGAGGTGGTCGAACTGCCCGAGGAACGCCGCCGGAGCCGCGGGGGCGTCGTCGGAGGCCCCCATCGGGGGCTCGATCATCACGGCACCGGCGACCCGGGCGCCGTGACGCCGCAGCACCTCGAGCGCGACCACCGCACCGAAGCTGGATCCGACGACCACCCCCCCGTCGGGCAGGAGGTTCGCGGCCGCCTCCGCCTGCTCCGCGATCGAACCGGCGCTGCGATCGTAGGCGATCAGGGTGAAGCGCTCTCGGAGCGGGCCGGCGAGCTGGATCGACCAGGCCGTGTGGTCGGTGGCGCTGCCGTGGATCAACAGGAGGGGCGGACCTACACCGGCGCGAACCACGTGGAGACCGGAGGACATGAGGCTATGATTGCCACAGATGGTGCCCGAGGACGGAGAGCCAGCGGATCCTCCGCAGCCACGCCCCCGTACCAACACCGGCGGGGTGGAGGCGTTCGCGGCCACCGTCGCGCCCACGAATCTGTCGGCGGTCGCGACCGCCGTCGGGACGCCCCCGGTGCCGCCGTCGCCGTCGTCGCACCGGATGACGTCGGCGATGGAATCGGATCAGACCATGGCGGCGCCGGTCACCGGCGGGTTGCCACCGCTGCCGATCATCCCGCACGCGCACTACAAGGCCGACAAGGAGATCGCCCGCGGTGGCATGGGCCGGATCGTCGCGGCCGAGGATCAGCGCCTCGGCCGGCCGGTCGCGCTCAAGGAGCTGATCGATCCCTCGCCCGATCAGCTCGGCCGGTTCCAGCGCGAGGCCCTGATCACCGCGCGCCTCCAGCACCCGAGCATCGTGCCGGTCTACGAGGCGGGGCAGTGGCCTACCGGCGAGCCGTTCTTCGCGATGAAGATGGTGGAGGGGCGGCCGCTCGATCAGGTGATCGCGGACGCCAAGACGCTCGGGCAGCGCCTCGCGCTGCTGCCGCGGATCGTCGCGGCCGTCGACGCGATCGCCTATGCGCACAGCCGGCGCGTGATCCACCGGGACCTCAAGCCGGCGAACGTGCTGATCGGCGAGTACGGCGAGACGGTGGTGATCGACTGGGGGCTGGCGAAGGATCTCGATGCCACCGATGCGATGGAGTCCGCGGAGCGGGCGCCGCGCCTCGTCCTCGGACAAGAAGGCCAAGCCGACCACGACGACGGGATCTTCGACGCTGACGATCGCGGGCGCCGTGATGGGCACGCCCGCGTACATGGCGCCGGAGCAGGCGCGTGGTGAACCGCTCGACGAGCGCGCGGATGTGTTCGCGCTGGGCGCGATGCTCTATCACCTGCTCGCGGGCGTGCCTCCGTACAACGCGCGCACGGCCACGGACGTGATCGCCGCCGCGGCGCTCGGACGCGTGGTGCCGCTCGTCGAGCGCGAGAAGCACGCGCCGCTGGATCTGGTCGCGATCGTCAACCGCGCGATGGCGCAGGAGCCCTCGGATCGCTACCCACATGCCGGCGAGCTCGCCGAGGAGCTGCGACGGTTCCTCACCGGTCAGCTCGTCGATGCGCACCGGTACACCGCGCTCCAGAAGGCGACGCGGTTCGTCAAGAAGCACCGTGCGGCGGTGACGATCTCGGCGCTCTCGCTGGTGGCGTTCGGCGTGCTCGGCACGCTCGCGATCCAGCGGATCGTCGAGGAGCGCGATGCGGCGCGGAGTGCACGAGAGATCGCCGTGACCCGGCGGCAGGCCGCGGAGAAGCTGATCGATCGCATGCTCTCGGACGTCAAGGAGCGCCTCCAGCAGATCGGGCGGCTCGACATCCTGTCCAACCTCGGCGGCGAGATCCGCGACTACTACGGCACCCTGGGCAAGATGCCCGGCGGGATGCCGCCCGAAGACGGTGATCGGATGGCGCTCGCCGTGGATCTCGTCGGCCTCGCCGAGCGCGAGTCCGGTCGGATCGACTCCGCCCTCAAGACCTGGACGGAGGCGCGCGCGAAGCTGGCCGCGAGCGTCGGCGACAGCACCGATCCTACGACCCTGCTGCGTCGCCGGATGATCGCGCGGTTCGACTTCGAGATCGGAACCGTGCATCAGCAGCGCGGCAAGGTCCCGCTGGCGATCAAGGCGTTCACGCTGGCCAAGAACGAGTTCGATGCGCTTCGCGTGGAGGCCCCCAAGGATCGTCAGGTCTTGCTCCAGGCAGCCGACACGCACGACAAGCTCGGCGATCTCCTCCGCAACGAGGGCAAGATCGACGCGGCCTTCGAGGAGTATTCGGAGGCCAAGGCCGAGCGCGAGCTCGCCGGGAGCCAGGCGAGCAGCCGGCCTTCGGAGGAGGTGCTCGCGCTGTCGACCAGCCACATGAAGCTCGGCTCCGTGTATCAGGCCCGCGGCGAGAGCGCGACGGCGCTCGCCGAGTACAAGTCCACGCTCCGGCTCCGCGAGACCCTGCTCGAAGGGCAGCCCGACAACGTCGAGGTGATCGAGAAGGTGCTCGACGTGCGCGACACGCTCGCGGAGCTCCAGAACCAGGTCGGTGACGAGAAGAGCGCGATCGAGACGTACAAGGACGCGATCCCCGTGATGGAGATGCTCGCGCGCCGCGATCCGATGAACACCACGTGGAAGCGCCAGCGCGGCAACCTCCTCGCCAACCTCGGGTTCTCCATGCTCGACACCGGGGACTTCAAGGGTGGCCTCGATCAGCTCCAGGTCGCGCTCGACATGCAGAAGGAGCTGGTCGCGAAGGAGCCCAAGGCGCAGCTCTGGCAGGGCGATGTCGCGCGCACGCTCACCCGCGCCGGAGATGGGCAGATGTATCTCGGCGAGACCAAGGAGGCGATCGACCGCTACGGCGCGGCGCTCGATATTCGCAAGCGCCTCGTGAAGTCCGATCCCAAGAGCACGCCGTACCGGCGCAGTGTGGCGTGGTCGTATTCCAAGCTGGCGAATGCGTTCACCTTCAAGAACGATCTCGCGGGCGCGTTCGCGGCGCACGAGGAGGCGCTCGTGCTCCGCGAGCAGCTGGTGGCCGAGGCGCCGTCTCACTCGGGGTTCAAGAACGAGCTCGCCTCGACCGAGATCGCGTTCGGGCGGGCCCTCGCGACCAAGGATCCGAGGCGGAGCAAGGAGCTGATCGCCGCCGGCATGACCCGGGCGCGCGCGATGGTCTCCGGCGATGCGATCAATGGCGAGTGGAAGGAGACCCTGACACAGGGGCTGCTCGCGCAGGCCGAGCTGGCCCGCGTGGTGGGCGACAAGGCGGCGCGGCTCGCGGCGCTCACCGAGGCGCGAACGCTGGCCCATGCGTCCGCCGAGCGGGCCCCGCAGAACGCTCACTGGCCGGGCTACGTCGCCGAGGTCCACGTCGGGCTCGCCGAGCTCGCGACGGATGCGAGGTCGCGTGCCGCCGAGTGGAAGGCCACCCGCGATGCGCTCGAGCCCCTGGCGAAGGCGGCCCGGTTGTCTGCGACCCGCAAGAACCTGCTCGATCGCGCCCTCGCCGGTCGATAAGCGTTACGATGGGTCCATGGGCGATGAAGTCGTCGAACGCGAGTTCATGGGCAAGGGTCGCAGCAAGGTCTGGACCTACCTGATCCTGATGGTGCTGCTGGTCACGATCGTCGTGGTCGTCAACCTGGTGTGGAAGAACCCGACCGCCGCGTCCGAGGGCATGAAGAGCTTCTTCGGCCTGCCGTCGTGGGCACTCGCCACCGTGGTGTTCCTCGTCGGTGCCGTCGTGTTCTGGCTCGGTCTCAAGATGGAGACCGATTGGCCGGAGGCGATGGGAGCGTTCCTGATCGCGGGTGCGGTCGCCTGGCTCGAGTTGATCGTCGGCTGGAGCAAGTTCGAGCTCGGCCTCGTCGTCGTTCCGTACCTGATCCCGATCGCGGTATTCGCGATCCTGCTCATGTACGGGATGAAGAAGAGCGTCTGAGCGCGCGCGCTACGGCGTGAACTCGTCCGCGCCGATGTCGCTGCGCCCGGCCTGCGGCCGCGCATTGCCGTCGATGTCCGTCGTCAGCGTGGCGGCGGGATCCGCCTGATCCTTGGCGGCGCTCGTCGAGCTGATCCGGTAGTAGTCCGCCGCGCGGAAGCTACCGATGGCCTGATTTCTGAACATCGGATCCCCGGCGAGGTTGGTCCCGGTGACCACGGTTCCGGTCTCGTACATCGAGTAGCTGACCGTGCAGCTCGGCCCGACCTTGTTGTTGATGAACAGGTTGTTGGCGACGGCGATCGCGAGCGTGCAGTTGAGGCCGCGGGCCGGCGCGGCGACCGGCATCGACAGGTTGTCCGCGACCGTGTTGAACTCGAACACGCTGGTCTGCGGGCCGGGGGACAGGGTGAGCCCGCCGGTCTGGGAGGTCGCCGCGGCCCCGTTCTGGACGACCAGGTTGTTGGTCAGCCGGAAGTTGGTCGCCGACAGGAACACGCCACCCGTCGCGTTCGAGACGATCACCGACTGGCTCATCACGACCGAGCCGGCGAGAGCGCTGATCCCGTAGCCCGCGTTGTTGGCGAGGAGCACGCGATGCAGCTCGATCGTCGGCGTGCCGCTCGGCACCGAGATGCCGTGTGATCCGCCGCCCGTTCCCTGGGCGATCTCGAGGTCGTAGATCGCGACCTTGGCGCTGGCCTTGATCTCGATCACCGGGCCGCTGCCCGTGCGGCGGAGGGCCGCACCGTGGTCCGCCAGGATCGTCGCGTCGGTGTCGAGCACCGTGGTCTTGGTGTCGACGATCGTCCCCGTGACCTTGATGTACGTCCGGTTGCGCTTGTGGCCTTCGTCCACCGTCGCGCAGGGCAGGGCGCGCGTGCAGTCGGTGCCTCCGGCGTTGACGTCGCTGACATACGCGACGCTCGCCTCGTCGGCGCATGTGCCGTCGGGCGCACACGCCAGCGACGCGCAATCGGTGTGCGCGCGGCAGGCGCCGCACACGTGATCGGCGCCGCATACGGGCAAGGGATTCTGGCAGTCCGCCGACGTCACGCACCCGACGCAGGTGTGGCTCGCCGGGTCGCACAGTGGCATCGCGGCCGCCGTGCAGTCGTCGTCGATCTGGCAGCTGCCTCCCGAGCCGTCCCCAGGAGGGCAGTGCGCAGGGTCATCGTGGGTCGCGCAGTACTTCTCGCTGGTCTTCATGCAGCCCGCGAGATGTGGCGCGAGCAGCAGCCCGAGCAGCGATGCGAGCAGGACGGCCCGCATCAGAACGACCGCCCCCAGCCGACGTAGGCGCCGCCCGGGACCACCGCGACCGCGGGAGCCGAGTCCGTGGAGCGCTTTCCGGTGAACCAGAGGTAGGCGCCGACGCTCGCCACAGCGAGCCCGCTGACGGCGACCCCGATGCCGAGCGCGCGCGTATCGCGATACTCGAACTTCTCGCCGGTGTCGGTCTCGCTGGTCGCGTACAGGATCACACCAGTGAGGAGCAGCGCTCCGCCGACGCCGATCGCCACGGCCGGCAGCTTCCCGTGCCGCGATCCAGCACCTGGAGCGTGGAGGGAGATCGCGAGCGGCGTGCTCTCGCCTTGCACGATGGTCACCGAGCGGGTGGCATCGGCGCGGCCGTCCGCGCTGACGATCACCTGGTGCGCGCCCGGCGCCAGCGCGATCTCGAGCGGTGTGACGCCCGACGCCGCGCCGTCGATCGTCACGTGCGCACCCGCCGGCGTGGAGGACAGCACGAGCTGCCCCACGGTCTTGCGCCCCGATCCCGCGAGCGCAGACATCAGGGCATCGTTGGTCGTGCGCAGGGTCCCATCGGTGCACTTCTCGCACGAGCGCTTCTCCGCCACCGGATCGCTGCCGCGCTCGAACCAGTATGCCGTCATCGTCACGTCCCGCATGCCGCCAGCGTTGTCGGCGACCTCGACCCGCGCGAACACGACCGTGGAGGTCTTGGCCTGCGCCTCGATCAGCTTGCGGGCGCAGCCGGTGTCCTCCATCACGAAGCAATCGATCAGCTTGTTGGTGCTCTCGGGAGGCAGCGGCGAGGCGACGAGTTGATGTCCGTGCGCTCGGAGCCAGCCCTCCACCAGGGCCAGCACCTGCGGCTGCATCGTCGTGTCGCCGGTCACCACCACGCCCACGTCGCCCCCCGCTCGCGCGGACGAGGTCCACGCGACGATCACGAGGGGCAGGATCAGGAGGGTTCTGCGGATCACTTCATTCGCTCGATGCTGGTGACCTTGGTTTCCGTGATCTGGATCTGGAGCTTCTCGTCGTAGTCCCGGTCGGTGTTCGTGAGTCGCAGGGTGTGCTTGCCGACGGGCACCATCTTGCTGACCGGAGTATCGCCGAGCCGCTTGCCATCGAGGGTAGCCGTGAGGACCGGGAACGCACGGATCTCGAGACGTCCCAGCTTCTTGGCAAGGGCAGGGTGCGCTGGTTGGGGCGGCGTTGCATCTTTTTGGGCGGCGTCTGGCGGGCCTGCGTCGACCGGAGGTGCATCGGGTACCCCAGCGTCGATGCCGACGATGATCGTAACGTCGTTCGGGGGTGCATCGGGCGCCTGCGCGCTCGCGGTGTGACCCGCGTTGTGTACGATCGCTGCACTGCCCGGATCCCCGGCGACCTGTGATCCCCCGCCACTGCCTCCCGACGAGCCTCCCCGCACGGCCGAGACGATCCCGAAGGCCGCAGCGCCGCTGGCCGCGGTGATGAAGATGATGGCCGCGACCTTGCCCGCCTTGCCGCGCTGCGGCGGCGCATCGATGGTCCCGGTCCGCGCCTGCATCACCGACGACAGGCTCGGAGCCGCCGGAGCCACGTGCGCCGCGTGTGCGGCGTGTGCCTGTCCGGCGTGACCATCGCCCAGCGTCGAACCGCCGGGTGGCAACGATCCGGGTGGCAGCGAGCCGGCCTTGCTGCGCGCGCGGACCAAGCTCTGGCGTACGCGTGCCTCCTGCGGGAACCGCTCGGCGAGCAGGGAGATCAGCACCTCGCGT
The DNA here is from genome assembly GCA_016720595.1 of Myxococcales bacterium. Taxonomy (GTDB): domain Bacteria; phylum Myxococcota_A; class Polyangia; order Haliangiales; family Haliangiaceae; genus JABFXX01. Next base: position 355,891 of record JADKKI010000007.1, on the reverse strand, counting down.
CCGTTGCGGGGCGCATCGGCGCAGTCGAGGAGCTCGGCGATCGCCGCCTCCGCCGTGGGATAGCGCGCGGGGACGTCCCGCTCGAGCAGCCTCATCACCACGCGCTCGAGATCCTTCGGGATGTCGCCGCGGAACGAGCGTGGCCGCGGGATCTGGCCGAACAGCACGGCCGCCAGCGTGGCTCGGGTGTCCTCGCCGTAGAACAGCCGGCGCCCTACGAGCATCTCCCACATCATCACGCCGACCGCGAACAGATCGCTGCGCCCATCGAGGGGCTGACCGTTCGCCTGCTCGGGGCTCATGTACGCGGGCTTGCCCTTGATGAACAGCGATGCGGTGGCCTCGCTCGCCGAGCGAGCCTTCGCGATCCCGAAATCGGAGACCTTGACCGCGCCCTCCCACGACAGCAGCACGTTGTGCGGGGACACATCCCGATGCACCACTCCGCGGACGTCCGTGCCGGTCGGAAGATCGTGCGCGTAGCCGAGGCCGCGCAGCACCTCGCTGATCGCGAAGATCATCGCCGGGATCGGGATCATCCCGGTTCCGACCAGGGCGTCGAGGTCCTTGCCATCGACGAGCTCCATGACGAGGAACAGGCCGCCATCGGAGCCGCGATCGAAGTCGAGCACGCTCACGATGTTGGGGTGGACGAGCCTCGAGCTGATCTGCGCCTCCGCCACGAACATCTGCGCGAACGCCGGATTGTCGGAGAACCCGGGGAGCACGCGCTTGATCGCGACCCGGCGGGAGAACCCTTCGGCGCCGATCGTCGACGCGAGGAACACCTCGGCCATCCCGCCGCCCCCCAGCCGCTGATCGAGCCGATACTTCCCCAGGACCCCGGACATCAGGTCAGACGATAGCTCAGGTGGGGCGGAACGCGTGTGGTCCGCTGATCTGGCGCTGTGCGAAATACCTGCGGGCCGCCTCGACGTGGAGTGGGAAGGCGAACACCTCCGCGAGGCCGTCCGGGCCGAACACCAGCCCGCGCTCCGACGTCTCCTTGTCCTCGTGGAAGGCCGGGAGCGAGCTGCGAGGGAGCGGGGCAGCGATCGAGAACAGCAGCACGCGGTTCGGCTTCGGCGAGCTCGATGCGAACCACAGGATCTCGAGGGTCGTGGGATCCACGGTGGCGCCGGTCTCCTCGCGGATCTCGCGGGTGCCACCTTCCTGCCAGGACTCGTGCTCCTCGAGAAAGCCGCCGACGATCGCGAGCTTTCCCTGCTGCGGCTCGATCGCGCGCCGCACCACCAGCAGGCCGGTCTGCGCGCCATCCACCACCGGCACGAGCACCACCGAGACCGGGATCGGGTTGGCCCAGATCGTCACGCTGCAGCTCGCGCACGTCCGCGGATAGTGGAGCGGCGCCGGGTACTGCGTCCCGCAGTAGGAACAGAACGCGTCGCGGATGCGGGGCTGACTCATGTCACCTCGGGATCAGGGAATCGTGGCCGCGTTCGCGCATCACCAGGCGCCACGCATCGATCAGCCGGACGAAGGCCTCGGCGAGCTCGGGATCGAACTGCGTGCCGGCGCATCGCTCGATCTCACCGATCGCGACCTCGTGGGGGAGGGCGCGCCGATACGCGCGATCGGACGTCATCGCGTCGTAGGCATCGGCGATCGCGACCACGCGCCCGACGAGCGGGATCTGGTCGCCGGCAAGGCCGCGCGGATAGCCGCCGCCGTCGTACCACTCGTGGTGGCACCAGCAGCCGTCGATCAGGGGGTGCAGGCACGGGACCGGCTCGAGGATCCGCTTGCCCTTCGCGGGGTGCTCGCGGAACACCGCCACCTCCTCGGGGGTCAGCTTGCCGGGCTTGTTCAGCATGTCGTAGCGGACGCCGATCTTGCCGACATCGTGCATCACGCCGGCCTGCACGATCCGGCGGATCTCCGCGTCGGGGAGCGTGAGCCCGCGGCCGATGACCTCGGAGTACACCGCGACGCGCTCGGAGTGGCCGCGCGTGTACATGTCGCTCTCTTCGAGCGCCTGCGCGAAGCCCGCCACCGTCTGCTGGAACATCTGCTCGAGCGAGCCGTTCGCCTTCACCAGATCGTCGTTGGACGAGCGCAGCTCTCCATAGAGGCGCGCGTTGTCGATCGCGCTGGCAGCACGCGAGGCGAGCACCGCCAGCATCTTGCGGTGGCCCTCGTCGAACTTCTTGCCCGGCGTGAACGAGAACACGTTGAGCACGCCGACCATGTTCGCGCGCACCTGCAGTGGCACCGCGACGAACGAGCTCAGCTCCGAGGGCATCGAGTGCTCGGTGAAGAACCGGGAGGCCTTGCCACCGTGCGCGAGGATCGGCACGCCCTGCGTGAACTGCTCGAGCAGCACGCCGAAGGCCATCGAGGGCAAGCCGGTGCCTGGGGCGTTGCTGGACTCCGACGAGGCGACGACCTTGACGCGCTCCTCGTACTTCCCGGTGCGCGGATTGTGGAGGTGCAGGGTGGCGACGTCGGCCTTGACCTCGTCGAGCGCGGCGCGCAGCACCACGTCGAGGATGTGCTCGATGTCGTGGGACAGCGCGATCGCCTCGGAGACCTTGTAGATGGTCAGCGCTTCGCGGAGGCGGATGTTCTCGGTCTGCAGCCGTTGCCGGTAGAGCGCGCGCTCCACGACATGGATGACCTCCTCGACCTTGAACGGCTTCAAGAGGTAGTCGTACGCGCCCTTCTTCATCGCCTCGATCGCGGTCTCGACGGTGCCGAAGCCCGTCATGAGGACGGTCAGCACGCCGAGCCGCTCTTGCTCGATCTTCTCGAGGAGCTGCAGCCCCGACAGGCGCGGCATCTTGAGATCGGTGATCAGCAGATCGTAGGGCCGCAGGCGCAGCTCCGTCAGCGCCTTCTCGCCGTCCTCCACCGTGTGCACGGTGAAGCCCTCGAGAGCGAGGAACTCCGCGAGGATCTCGCGGATCACCCTCTCGTCGTCGACGACGAGGATCCGTGCGGACTCGGTCGGCTCGGCCGACATCTCGCGCTCGAGCTACTCGGAGGGGGCCGGCGCAGGTGCCGCCGGGGTGATCGACGCCGGGGTGACCATGGGTGCCGGTGCGGCCTTCGGCGCCATCGGATCGGCCATGTTCGAGCTGCGACCGCTCTCCTTGTCCGCCTCGCCCTGCTGCTTCAGCCAGGCCTCACGCGCGCCAGCCGCCTTCTGCTTCTCGCCATCTGCCTTCTGCTTCGCCGAGGCGGCGCGCTTGTTCCGCTCCGCCTCCTGCTTCGGGTACCAGTCGTACTGCACGCCCTTGGGCGAGACGTTGTTCTTCTGCGCGAGCTGCGCCTTGGCGAGCTCGAACTGCGCCTCGCGCCAGTACATGTTCTCGAGGGTGAAGCGGTGGTGCCGCTTGAGCCAGTTGGTGTAGGCCTCGTAGTACTTCACGCGGGCCGCGCCGGCCTTCTGGAGGGCCTCGGCGGCGTGCAGCTCCTTGGCGGCCTGGTTGATCCGGTTGTTGTCGGCCGAACCCTCGGCGCTCTTCTTGTTCGAGATCGCGGAGTCGACGGCGAGCTTGGTGGCCTTGTGGTCGTTCTTGACCACGGTGAGCTGCTGCTTGGCCTCGTTCTCCTCGGCCTCCGCGTTCGCGTTCTCCATCTTCGCGACCTGGTAGGCGCTCTGCACCGACTCGATCGCGGCGCGCTGCTGATCGATCGGCACGCGCGCGATGTGCATGTCATCGAAGTGCTTCGACAGGGGACTGGGCGCCGAATCGGACGCACCGCCACACGCTGCCACGAGGGATACCAGACCGATCGCGAAGAGCTTCGAGAGGGGACGCATAGGTGGGCACGAGCCTACAACAGCCCGTCTCGGCGAGCTACCATCGGGGCAGGATGACTGTGCTCCTCGCCGTCGATGTCGGGAACACCAACACGGTGCTCGGGGTGTTCCGCGATGATCTGCTCGCCGCGAGCTGGCGGATTCAGACCGTCGCCGAGCGGACCTCCGACGAATACGCGGTGCTGCTGAAGACGCTCCTCGATATGGAGGGCTTCCCCTGGAAGTCGATCGACGCCGGGATCATCTCCTCGGTGGTCCCGCCCGCGGTGTTCGGGCTACAGCGGTTCTTCAAGCACTACTGCGGCGGTCCGGCGTTGCTCGTCGGCCCGGGGATCAAGACCGGCATGCCGATCCTCTACGAGAACCCGCGCGAGGTCGGCGCGGATCGCATCGTCAATGCGGTCGCGGCCTACGAAGATCTGGGTGCCGCGCAGGGAACGATGGGCTGCATCGTCGTCGATTTCGGGACCGCGACCACCTGGGACGTGGTCAACCCGAAGGGCGAGTACCTGGGTGGGGTGATCGCTCCGGGGATCCAGATCAGCGCCGAGGCCCTCTACGAGCACGCGGCGAAGCTGCCCCGCGTCGAGCTGGCCCGTCCGGGCAAGGTCGTGGCCCGCAACACCGTGGCCTCGATGCAGGCGGGCCTGGTCTATGGCTACGCGGGGATGGTCGACGCCCTGGTCGACCGGATCCGCGCCGAGGTCGAGTGGCCCGCGCGGTGTGTCGCCACGGGCGGGCTCGCGGCGCTGATCGCCACCGAGACTCCGGACGATCGAGTCCACCGATGATCTGTTGACCCTCAAAGGGCCTCAAGATCCTGTATCACCGCAACGCGTAACGACGATGGACCTCACCCCCCTCGACACCACCAAGCTCTCCACGGCGGCCCAGCGCGCGCTCGGTCCCGGCCCGGGCCGGTCCATGGCCTCGAAGGGCATGCTGCCCCTGCCGCCGGCTGATCAGCTGGCGGTGCTCTATCAGCTCCACCTCGACGCCGACGCGATGATCGCCGGCGCCTCTCGTGCCACGGCCTCGGGCCTGCCCGAGAAGCTGCTCGCCGGCACGCTCGCCGATCCGCACCTCGATCCTCGGATCCTTCACTTCTTCGGCGAGCGCACCGTCGACAAGGTGAGCGTGTTCGATGCGGTGGCGCTCAACCCGTCCGTCGCCGACAGCACGCTCGCGATGCTCGCCGCGAAGGGTGATGCGCGGGGCGTCGATCAGATCGCGCAGAACGAGCAGCGCCTGCTCGCCTATCCCGAGATCATCGCGGCCATGTACATGAACCGCAAGGCGCGCATGTCGACGATCGATCGCGTCGTCGAGCTCGCGGTTCGTAACCACGTCCGCGTGCCCGGCCTCGCGTGCTGGGATGAGGTCGCCCGCGCCCTCACCGGCGGCGTGTCCACGGCGGAAGAGGATGATCTGTTCCACCACGTGGCGGATGCCCTCTCGAGCGGCGACGATGCCGCGCTGACCACGGGTGACGTCAACAACGACGTCGCGGACGAGGAGGAGCAGCGCCGGCTCGACCACGCGGCCAAGGTCGTCGAAGAGAAGAAGATCCCGTTCGCCCGGCTCTCGATCCCCGCGAAGATCCGGGTCGCCACCCTCGGCGATGCCTATGCCCGCGCGATGGCGATCCGCGATCCCGTGAAGATCGTCTCGATCGCGGCGATCAAGTCCCCCGGTCTGTCCGACATGGAGGCCGCGGTGTACGCGCGCAACCAGGCGCTGGCCGAAGAGGTGATCCGGTACATTGCAAGTCGCCGCGAGTGGACCAAGATGTATGCGGTCAAGGTCTCCCTGTGCCGCAACCCGAAGACACCGATCGCCGAGTCGGCGAAGCTGTTGCCGTTCCTCCGCGAGAAGGATCTGACGAGCATCAGCAAGAGCCGCGGGGTGTCGTCGGCGGTGGTGGCGCAGGCGCGCAAGCTGATGAGTCAGCGACGCGGCGGCGACAAGAAGTGACGCCCGTCGGGGCGAGCTGGATCGCGCGGCTCGGCCTCGCGATCACCCACCCGCGGTGGGCGCTGACGGTGGCCGCCGATCGCAAGCAGGCCGGTCGCTCCGGTAGCGATCTGATCGTCGTGATCGGGCTGCTCTTGCTCGCCACCCAGCTGCGCGGGTTGTTCGCCGCGGCGTGGCTCGGCAAGGCGGTCTCCGCCGGGCTCGGGCTGCGTGCAGTGATGCACGTCCTGACGCGCGCGTTGACCATCGATCTTGGCTTCCTCGTGCTCGCGGCGCTGCTCCTGTTCGCGCTCGCGGGTGGCAAGCGGAACCTCGGGCGCGCGTTCGATCTCGCCTGCGTGGCAGCGCTGCCACTGGTGTTCGTCGATCTGATCGCCACATCGATCGTCCGGACGGCGCAGGTCGAGCTGCCGAGCGGCTCGGGGATCGTGCTCGCTGCCCTCTCGTACGCGTGGGCAGGTGCGGTGGTCGCGCTCGCGGTTCGGCCCGCACGCAGCGCGGTCAACATGATTCCACTCCCTCCCGCCCCCGAGCTGTCCCGCGCCAGGCGGGCGGGTTGGGCGGTCGTGGCGATCGCGGCGCTCGGCACCATCGTGCAGGGCACCTGGATCTCCGGAAACCTCGAGCTGATGCGGCCGATGACCCAGGGCGATCTGGCCCCGCAGTTCGCGCTGCCCGCGATCGGCCCCAAGGGAGCGCTCGGCACGCCCGTCACCCTCGCGTCCACGCGCGGCAAGGTCACGATCGTCGACTTCTGGGCCACGTGGTGCGGTCCGTGCTTGCGCGCGATGCCCGCGCTCGACGCCCTGGCCGCACACCACATGGGTGAGGTCACCGTGATCGCGGTGAACCTCGACGATCCGGCGGCGGCGCGGGCGCTGTTCGACGAGCGTGGCTATCACCTGACCCTGGTCTCCGACGATGGGCAGGTCTCGGAGCGCTACGGCGTCACCAGCATTCCGCACAGCGTGGTGATCGACCGTAGCGGCGTGGTGCGCCTGGTCCACCGAGGTGGCGGCGGCGATGTCGACGCGGAAGTCGCGAAGATCCTCGCCGAGTAGATCGGTCCCGCGTACGCGAAGGTTCTAGAAGTCGTTATCGAAGCCCCGCGCGCGTAGTGCAGGCATGCTCGCTCGTGCTACGAGAGGGCATGGCCAGCCTGGTCTGCGCCACGTGCCGCAAGTTGATCCCGCCGGGAACCTCGGCGGTCCGCTGCACGGTGGCCTCGTGCAACACCGGACGCCTGAAGCTCCGGTTCTGCTCGGTCGTGTGCTGGGAGAAGCACATCCCCACGGCCCGCCACCGCAAGGCGGCCTACGTGGTCGAGGCCCGGCCGCCCGAGTAGCGGCCCTGGCGCGGCTCGGCACGCCGCACCGTTTTTGCGAGAGAAAACCGCTGCGTGCTACCGTTTCGGGCGTGCGACTCGGGACCTGCATCGCGCTCGAGCTCGCCGCCGTTGCGGGAGCTGTCGGCGGGCTATGGTTCGGGGTCGGCCAGGCCTCACAGCTCGCCGGGACCTACCTCGGTGGGCACGACGCGATCGCGTCGACGGCCGTGAGCTCGGGGCCGGTCGGGCGAACCCCGGAGCGGCTCCCGCGCTCGTATCTCCACGTCGCGCCGCGCCCGATCGAGAACGTGTTCGGTGCACCGGACGGCGAGTTGCTTGCGCCGCTCGGGGCGAGCAAGGTGACGCTGATCAAGCTCAACCACGGCGGCACCTCGCTGTCGTTGCGCGTCGACTTCGCTTCGGGGGTACGCGCCGCGTTCAAACCGGAACAGACGCATCCGCAATCGGATCCGCGTCGCGAGATCGCCGCGTACCGGCTCGATCGTCTGCTCGGCATCGGTCACGTACCGCCCGCCAAGGCTGCCGCGATCCCGGTGCAGGAGCTGATCGACGCCGCCGAGCCGAGCCATCGTGCGTTCATCGCGAGCCGGCTCGACGAGGAGGGCATCGCACGCGGCGGGATGCTCCGCGGCGAGCTGTCGTGGTGGGTGCCAGAGATCAAGCTCGCGAAGGTCGGGCCGTATCGCGTGGACGAGAAGGAGGGCAGGGCGTTGTGGACGGTCTACCTCCAGGCGGGCGCCAAGATCCCGGACGAGGCGCGCCCGATGTGCGAGCAGCTCGCCGCGGTGATCCTGTTCGACGTCCTGATCGACAACCCAGATCGGTGGACCGGCTCGAACACCGAGATGTCGCCGGACGGCAAGACGCTGTTCTTCATGGACAACACCCTGTCGTTCTCGAGCTTCACGCTCGGCCACGAGCAGAACCTCGGGGCGCTGCGTCGGATCCAGGTGTTCCCGCGCCGGCTGGTCGAGCGGCTCCGCGCCCTCACCGAGGACGCGATCGTCGGAGCGCTGCAGATCAGCGATGATCACGGGCTGGCGCCGCTGCTCCACCCGTCGGAGATCCACGCGATCATCGTTCGGCGCGACAACCTGATGCGGTACATCGACGAGCTGATCGCGGACCTCGGAGAGGACGCGGTGCTCGCGCTCCCATGAGTCAACCCTGTCCGATCTGTGGGAAGCCCGTCGACGCGATCCGATCGCGGTTCGTCAACGTGCGCGACGGCAAGGTCGTCGCATACGACAGCGAGGCGTGCCGCTCGGCCGCAGAGACCAAGCCGACCCAGATCCCGGTCTCGCCCGTCGCGCGCCGCACGCCAGCCGCCGGCGTGGTGACGACTTCTGCGCCGCCGGTCGACAGCGCCCCGGTGATCGAGATCGTGCGCGAGCCGGCCTCGGCGCCCGTCGTCGCGTCCGCACCAAAGCGGGCGCTCACACCGGTGGCGGTCCCTGCGGTCAACGGCCGGCCCGCGGCCGTGCTCGCGAAGGAGAGCGCCGCGCCCGGTGCCGGGACGTCGACCCACGAAGCCGGCACGAAGCGCACCACGCTGGTGATCGCGCTGATCGCCGTGCTCGGCGCGGGTGGTGCATTCCTGGTCTACCGGTTCCTGATCAAGCCGGCTCCCGAGACGGCCCAGCCCGAGCGGCTGCCCGAGCAGCCGGTGGTGCCGACGCCGCCACCGCCACGGCCGACACCACCGCCCGTGACCGGCGCGCAGGCCGTGGTCCACGCACGCGAGACGCTCCTCAAGAACCTCGGCTCGGACTCGCCCCGCGTCCAGCGCGTGGCCGCTGCGGCGCTCGCGCGCACCGGTGACCTCGAGGCGATCAAGTACCTCAGCGCCGCGCTGACCAAGGAGACCAGCGATGTCTCGCGGCTCGATCTCGCGTACTCGCTCGCGCGGGCCGGCGACAAGAAGGGCCTCGATACGCTGGTGGCCGGACTGTCCTCGACGCGTCGCGATGTCCGCGCCCAGGCCGGGCGCCAGCTCGCGCTCGTCGGTGATCGGCGTGCCGTCCCGGTCCTCGCCAGCTACCTCGAGGTCAGTCAGCTTCGCCTCGGCGCCGCCGAGCAGCTCGCGTTCCTCGCCGATCCGGCGGCGATCAAGGCGCTCGATCAGATCCGCGCCGATCCGAAGGCCACGCCGGACGAGAAGGCGCGCGCGACGATCGCGCTCGCGATCGCGGGGCGTAGCGATGTGGTCCCCGAGCTGGTGATCCTGCTCAAGGATGGGCGCTTCAACGCGTTCGCCGCCTCCGCTCTCGCACAGCTCCACGATCCGTCGGCGAAGCCGGTCCTGGTCGAGCAGCTCGCGGTGCCGTCGCTCCGCGTGGAGGCCGCGCGCGCCCTCCGTCGGCTCGAACCGCAGCTCGATCCCGCGCCCTACCTCCCCGGGCTGCTCGCGGCACTGCCCAGCCACAAGGACACGGAGCAGGTGCAGGTCGCCGAGGCGATCCTCCTCCTGGCCGGCGACGCGGGATGGTCGGAACGCCCGTGACGGACGCCCGGATCCAGCGCAGCCTGCGCCTGTTCTACGCGTTCCGCCTGCTCGCCACGAGCTACCTGTACGCGCCGATCTTCATGTTGTTCCAGGCCTCGCGCGGCCTGTCGTTCTTCCAGACCCTCGCGCTCGGCGGCATCTTCAGCGGCGTGATCCTGCTCGTCGAGATCCCGACGGGCGTGTTCGCCGATCGGATCGGACGTCGCCGCTCGATGTTGATCGGGGCCCTGACCATGGTCGCGTCGTGCTTGATCGCCGCCGGTGCGCACGGGTTCGCGACCTTCGCGGTGGCCGAGGCGCTGGGGGCGATCTCGATCGCGCTGTGCTCCGGAGCCGACTCGGCGTACCTGTTCGATTTCCTCCGCGAGCACGATCGCTCGCACGAGTACGGCCGTCGCGAATCGATCGCCAGCGCGTGGCACCTGATGGGGAGCGCGGTGGCGTTCGCCGGCGGCGGTCTGCTCGCGCAGATCGATCTCGCGCTGCCGTACCTGGTCACGGCGTGCGTCGCGGCGGTGGCCGCGCTGGTGGCGTGTCTCCTCCACGATGATCGGCCCGTCGCCGACGAGCGGTTCCCGGCGCGGCTGGTGTGGCGCTCGTGGGGCGCCCAGATGCGAAACGCCTTCGCCGAGGTCGGCAAGAACCCGCGGCTCGCCTGGATGGTGGGCTACTCGGTCGTCGTCTTCGCCCTCCTGCGCGCGACGATGTACCTGTATCAGCCCTACCTCGCGGACCGCGGCCTCGGGCCGGTCGCGATCGGCGGGCTGTTCGCGGCGATGTACGTGGTCGCGTCGGTGGTGGCCTCGCGCACGTACCGGATGCGCCGGCGGATCAACGACGAGATCTTGCTGTGGTCGCTGCTCGCGGTACTCGCCGTCAGCTTCCTCGGCCTCGCCGGAGCCGGGAATGGGCCCTGGATGCTGTCGCTCCTGCTGATCCAGGCGATCGCGAACGGCCTGTACTCGCCGCTGACCAAGCCCCTGCTCAATGCCGAGATCACGGACTCGCGCGGGCGCGCGGCGATCCTCTCGGTCGAATCGATGGCGCGACGCGCGGCGATGGGCGTGTTCGCCTTGCTGGTCGGCCTGTACGGCCAGCGCGACGTGATGATCCTGTGCGGTGCGGTCGGCGCGATCGGCCTGGTCGCCCTCGCGTTCGCGCGGCTGCGCGCGCGACCTGCGGCCGCCGAAGTGCCTGAAACGCCACGCTGAACAAGGCGATTGACACCATCCGGATGGCAGCCCAGACTGCCCGCGCTTCATGGCCCCTCGTCGATCCACCTCTGCCGCGGCGTCCGCACCCGCGGGCCAGAAGATCTACTTCGTCTCGCTCGGGTGCCCGAAGAACCAGGTCGACACCGAGCTGATGCTCGGCCAGGTCGAGGCCGCCGGCCACCAGCTGGTCACCGCGCCCGAGGGCGCGGACGTGATCGTGATCAACACCTGCGCGTTCATCGACGCCGCGAAGGAAGAGAGCGTCGACACGATCCTCGAGATGGCGCAGCACAAGGGGAAGGCCGGCAAGCTGGTGGTGACCGGCTGCCTCGCGCAGCGCTACGCGGCCGACCTCGCGAAGGACATCCCCGAGATCGATCACATCCTCGGCTCGGCAGACTTCCAGTCGCTCGCCAAGGCGATCGCGCCGCAGGGCACCATCGTGCTGCCGTCGGGCGGCGCGAAGAAGCGCAAGGCGCTGCCGGTGATCCAGGTCTCGGAGACGCCAACGTACATCTACGACCACGAGTCCCCTCGCAAGCGGATCGGCGCCACGCACTCGGCGTACGTGAAGATCGCGGAGGGCTGCGATCGCCCGTGCTCGTTCTGCATCATCCCGAAGCTCCGCGGGCCGCAGCGTAGCCGCTCGATCGAGGACATCGTGGCCGAGGCCCACGGCCTCGCGGCCGGTGGCGCCCGCGAGCTCAACCTGATCGCGCAGGATCTCACGCGCTATGGCTGGGACCAGGGCAGCTCGCCCGCATCGCGACAGACCCTCGCACAGCTGCTCCGCGCGCTCGGCAAGGTCGACGTCGATTGGATCCGGCTGCACTACACCTTCCCGAGCGCGTTCGACGACGAGCTGATCGACGTGATCGCGAGCGAGCCGAAGGTCGTCAAGTACATCGACGTCCCGCTCCAGCACATCAGCGACGCGATGCTCAAGCGGATGCGCCGTGGTCACTCGAGCCGCGTCACGCGCGAGCTGGTGAAGACCCTCCGTGCGCGGATCGACAACCTCGTCCTCCGCACCACGTTCATCGTCGGCCACCCCGGCGAGACCGCCGAGGAGTTCGACGAGCTGTGCGCGTTCGTGGCCGAATCGAAGTTCGATCGCGCGGGCGCGTTCACGTACTCCGTCGAGCCGGGCACCACCTCGGCGATGCTCCCGCACCGGGTCGAGGCGGAGCTGATGGGCGAGCGGCAGCAGACCCTGATGGAGATCCAGCGCAAGATCAGCCGCGAGCGCCACGAGGCGATGGTCGGCAAGGAGATCGACGTGCTGGTCGAGGGCGTCTCGAGCGAGTCCGAGTACTTGCTCGAGGGCCGCTGGTACGGGCAGGCGCCCGGCATCGACGGGGTCACCTACCTCGCCGATGGCCAGGTCCCGCCGGGCTCGCTGGTCCGCGCACGGGTGACCCAGGCGAGCGACTACGATCTCGCGGCGTCGCTCGAGCTCGCCTCGAGTTGACCTCGCACGGGCGTCGAGCTGCCCCTGTAACCTGGTCGTCCGTCGGCGCATCCAAGCCGGCGAGTTCATGATCGACGCAGCTCAGCTCGGCGCGATGACGGTCGTCGACGAGCACGACGCCTCGGTTCGGCTCGACACGCTGTGGCTCGAGCGACCCGCGCTGCTCGTGTTCGTCCGACACTTCGGTTGACTGCACTGCCGCGAGCACGTGGTGCAGTTGCATCGCGACCACGAGCGTCTGCGTGCGGCGGGCCTCGGCCTCCACGTCATCGGCAACGGTGCGCCGATGTGGATCGCAGGGTTTCGCGAGACCACGGGCTACGACGGTCCGCTCTACACCGATCCGTCGCTCGCCGTGTATCGCGCCGCGGAGCTCCGATCCGGGCTGCGCACGGTGCTCACCCTCGGCACGCTCGCCCGCACGGTCGGTTCGCTTCGTCGCGGGTTCCGCCAGGGCAAGACGGCCGGTGCGGCGCTCCAGCAGGGCGGTGCGCTCGTGATCTCACGCGGCGGCGAGATCCTGTGGCATCAGGTCTCTGCAGGGCCCGGTGACAACGCGACCGCCGACGAGATCCTCGGAGCGGTGCGGGCCAGCCTGTGAGCGGCGTCTCGCTGCCGGAGCGAGTGCTCGATCGTCTGCTGGGCCCGCTCGTGCCGCTGTCGTTCGGGGCCCCCGGGCTCCGGCTCCGGCGGCGCGGGTTCGACGAGCTCGCCCGGCTCGACGGGCGTCACGTCGTGATCACCGGCGCCAACAGCGGCATCGGTCTGGCGGCCACGCTGGCCATCGCGGATCTCGGCGCGCGCGTCACGATGGTGTGTCGCGATCGAGGCCGCGCAGAGGCGGCGCGCGACGGGCTCTCGGCCGTGCCGGGGCGCGCGGGGCGGCTCGCGATCGAGCTGTGCGATGTGTCTCGTCTCGGCGACGTGGCCCGTCTCGCCGCGCGCCTGCGCGATCCGATCGACGTCGTGATCCACAACGCCGGCGTGCTCCCTCTCGAGCGGAGCGACGCCGCTGCAGGTCTCGAGCTGACGTGGGCCACGCACGTCGCAGGACCGCACCTCCTCATGCGCCTGCTCCGCCCGCGGCTGTCCGCCGCCAGCCGGTGCGTGCTGGTGTCGTCGGGCGGGATGTACCTCGCACCGCTGGTCGCGCCGGCCACCGTGCCGGAGCCCTACGATGGCGTGCGCGCGTACGCGCTGACCAAGCGAGCGCAGGTGGTGCTGGCCGAGCTGTGGTCCGAGCACGATCCCAACGGACCGCGCGTGGTCTCCATGCACCCCGGCTGGGTCGACACCGCGGCGGTGCGGACGTCGTTGCCGCGATTCCACGCGCTGACGCGGCCGCTCCTCCGCGACGCGGCCGGCGGTGCCGACACCCTCGCGTGGCTGGCGGCCTGTCCGCACGAGGCGCTGCATCCAGGCGGCCTGTACTTCGATCGCGTGCGCCGCGCCACGCACCTCGCACCGTGGCGGCGCGATCGTCCGGAGCTTCGCGCCGCGCTCTGGCAGTGGTGCAACGCGATCACGGCGCCGTACCTCTGAGCCCCGTGCCCCGACGGTTCACACGCTCGGGAGCAGGTAGCGGTCGCGCAGCGTGACCGAGCCCACGAGGGCCTCCCACAGCGCGGGCAGGAGCTCGTGGCCCGGTGCCAGGCTCATCGCCACCCGGTCGAGCACTGCGCGATCCTCGTGATCACGCTCGAGCCGAACGTGCTCGACCGGACGCCGGGCGAACGCGGCGAGCGAGCTGGCGAGCCGGGCCGTGATCCGCGCACTCGCGCGTCGCACGTCGAGGACCGGTAGCTCGAGCGCATCGGCCACCGTCCACTCCACCGCACCGAACCCCATCGAGCCTCGTCCGAGCGCCTCGAGCGCGACCGCGGTGGGCAGGGCGTTGAGCACCGCAGCGAGCGCGATCAGGTCCACGCCCGCGCGGGGCAGCAAGGCATAGACCCGCTGGTCCGCGAGCATCGGCACGTCGGCGAGCCGCTGCACGAACCGCGGCCCGTAGGCCTTGGCGAGGAACAGCCGCGCCGGGTTGGTCGGCAGCGACCACCATGGATCGCGGCGGCCGGCGCTCGACGCCAGGGCCTCGGCCTCGTGGGCGCGCAGCCAGGCGGCGATCCGCGGCGTCCTCGCGAGCTTGGCATCGGGTGGCAGCGTGATCGCGACCAGCGGCGAATCGCCGGGCGCGATGGCGATCGGTGCCGGCGCGCCGTTGAACGGGGAGCGCACCACGGGCGCGAGCCCTCTCGGCTCCAGGCGCGCGCGGAGCGCGGCGTCGCGGCGCACGTAGAACACGTGGTTCGCGCCCGTGGTCAGCCCGCGTCGCACCTCGGCGAGCTCGCGCAGGGGCACCACCGCATCGCCGGCGGCCGCGCGCCACGCGAACCAGGCCGCGGGGGCGCGCAGGGCAGGGCCCCAGCCCGCCGGTGTCTCGGCGCGTCGCTCGTCGGCGTGCGCGGCGATCTCGTCGAGGCCGGTGCAGCGCGCGACGGCCTCGGTGGGGGCCGTGAGGCGCAACAGGCGCGGGCGTACATCCGGCGCGACGCGGCGCTCGGCGACGAGCAGCATCGGATTGACGGCGGCGTCGGCGAACCAGCGCTCCGTCGGCGCGATGATCAGCGCGCGCACCGTGGCCACGCGCGCGATGGCGCTCCACAGTGCGCCTGCGCCGTCGGCGTCGAGCAGCGCGGTCGACACGACAAGGGCGAGCGTGCCACCCGGGCGCACGAACCGCAGCGCCCGCAGCAGGCACGTCGCGGCCACATCAGCGTGGCGCGCGAGGGCTTCGATCTCGTCGCGCGGCAGCTCCGGCCAGTCGAGAGCGATCACGCGGGCTCGCGCGCGGCGGACCTCCGGATCGATCTTGCCGGCGCGCACGTACGGTGGATTGCCGATCACGAGGTCGAACGTGCCGAGCTGCTCGACCAGCCCCGCTGCGAGGGCATCGCCGCGCGTGATCGCCGCGCCGGGAATCGTGCACGCGTGTGCGGCCGCCGCCGCGTCGATCTCGACCCCGGTCAACGACCTCAGGCCTGCGGCGTGGGCGGCGGCGAGGAACGCTCCCTCACCGCACATCGGATCGAGCACCCGGGCGGCCTGGGCGAACGGCGCCGCGGCCGCGATCGCGAGGCGGGTCACCGGCGCGGCGGTGAACCACTGCCCGAGCGCACGCCGGTCCGCGACCATCAGGCCTCCAGCTTACGGATCCGGATCGCGGCGATCGAGCCCCAGACCAGCGTCAGGAGCGCGAGCGCGATCAGGGGCGTCTGGATCCCGATCTCGGTGGCCCAGATCCCCGACAGCGCGCGGACCTGATGGGTGACCGAGAGCTCGCGCAGCGTGGCGGGCAGCACGCCGAGCGGCGAGTCGAAGAACAGGACGTAGCAGATCGTCAGCGCCATCCCGTGACGCGGAGCGAGCGTGGCCACACCGGCCGAGATCACCGAGAGCGCCGCGACGGCGACGACCAGGGCCGCGCACGACCTCAGCGCCGGCCACGCATGCCAGGCGACCTGCGCGGCGAGGGCCCAGCTGGCCACCGCCACCGCGGCCGTCACGGGCACGAGGCAGACCAGCTTGCCGACGACGATCGACCAGCGCGGCACCGGCCGCGACCACAGGTACGTCGTGGTGCGGTCCTCGATCTCCTCGCCAATCGAGGCAGCCACGAACATCGGGGCGAGCACCGCGGCGACGAGGATCTCGAACAAGAAGATCTCGTCGCCCGCGATCCCGCGACTCCCACCCGTAGCGCCGGCGTAGGCGATCGGGAGCATCGCGATCGCGAGGCTCACCCACAGCGCGCGGCCGCGGAGCATGCGCTTCCAGGTCAGCGAGGCCATCGTCAGCGTGCTGGCGAGCGGGCTCGGCACGAGCTTGGGATCCGTGGTCGTCGCCGCGGTCATCGGCGCTGCCCGCCTTCGCCGGTCAGGTACTCGAACACCGCGCCGAGGTTGTTGTCGGGCGAGCTCAGCCCCGAGACGGCGATCCCGTGATCGAGCACGGCGGCCGCGAGCTGGTCGTAGCAGCGATCCGGATCCCGGGTCTCGATCAACACGCCTTGTCGCTCGAACACGATGCGCGCCACGTGATCCGCGGTGGCGAGCGCCGCGGCGACCTGCCGGGGCTGGTCGCACTCGATGCGGATCCGGTGCGGGTGCCGGTCGATCAGCTTGCGGATCTCGTAGACGTTGCCTTCGGCGAGCACCTGGCCCCGGTAGATCACGACGATCTCGGAGGTCAGGGCCTCGATCTCGTACAGCACGTGGCTCGACACCACGATCGTCTTGCCGGCCTCGGCGAGCTTGCGGATCCTCTCGACGATGTCGACGCGGGCGATCGGATCCACGCCGGTCAGGGGCTCGTCGAGGAGCAAGACGTCCGGATCGTGCGCGATCGCGGTGGCCAGCTTGGTCCGCTGCCGCATGCCCTTCGAGAAGCCCTTGACGCGACGGTGCATCGCGTCGGTCATCCCCATCTGCGCGATCGCGTCTTTGGCCGCGGTGGTCGCGCGGGCGGCGGGGACCCCGGCGAGCTTGGCCATCACGGTGACCAGCTCGAGGGCCGTCAGCTCGTCCCAGGTCTTCTCGTGCTCCGGCGCGTAGCCGATCCGCCGGCGCACGGCGACATCGGCGAACGGGTTCTGGCCGTACACCGTGAGCGTGCCGCGCGAGGGCCGCAGCAGGCCCGCCATCAGCTTCATCAAGGTGGACTTGCCGGCGCCGTTGGGCCCGAGCAGGCCGACGATGCCGCCGCCGAGCTTCCACGAGACGTCGGAGATCCCGAGCACGTGGCCGTACCACTTGCTGCAGTTGTCGGCGACCACGACGCTCACGACGCCCCTCCCACGCCCGAGCCATACGCGCGCCGCACCTGGTAGCTGACGATCGCGATCGCGGCGACCGCGTGGATCGCGAGCGAGGCCAGCGCCGCATCGGGCGGTACGAAGCCCGCGCGCCCGCGGAACAGATGGAGATCGAACAGGTCCATCGCGACGGCCTCGAGCGCGGTGGCGAGATCGAGGGCGCCGACCCAGCTCTGCGAGCTTCGCCCGAGGATCGAGACCATCAGCCCGAACACCAGGTAGTAGGCGGCCCACAGCGCCATCGCATAGCGCGCATTCCCCACGAGCGCCGAGAACGCGACGGGGACGGTCGCGAACACGACCGTGCCGAGCAGGCCGATCGCGATCGCCTTGGGCACCAGCGGCAGGGAGGCCACCAGCTGATCGGTGGACTCGGACAGCCCGAGCCGCGCCAGCGCGAGGGTCAGCGGCCCGGCGAGCATGAGCAGCGAGACCAGCCCGAGCATCCCCCCGAGCTTGCCGAGCACGTAGTCACGCGGCCGCACCGAGCGAGCGAAGTAGAACGTGAACGCGCCGCTCTGCACGTCACCGGCGACGACGCGCGCGCCGATCGTGAGCGACACCAGGAACGCGGCGCGCGTGTACCACTCGATCGATTTGGGCAGCGCCGCGTCGGCCATGGTCGCGGCGAACTGGCCTGCGAAGTTGCTGACCACCTTGTCGCGCAGGATGAACATCACGCCGCCCGCGATGAACGTGGTCAGGACGGCGAGGCCGAGGCTCGCCTTGAACCGCCACCAGGTCTTCCAGCCGGTGGCGAACTGGTTGCGCATGATCACGAGCCACCGCGTCGCGGCCGAGCGTCGATCGCCGGCATAGCGCTTGTAGCCGAGGTCGTGGATCGTGCCGGTCGCGCTCACGAGGTGGCCTCTGGCGGCTTGCGGTCATCGGCGGGTGCCTCACCGATCACGCGCAGGAACGCCGCCTCCACGGTCTCGCGGCGCACCCCGATCCCGCGAACCTGCAGCCCTGCCTCGCGCGCCTGCCGGAACACCAGCTCGTTGGTCGCGGTCAGCGGCAGGTTCACCGCGATCGAGACCGGCGAGACCAGCTCGCACGTCGCGCCCACGGCGGTCAGCACGAGGCCGAGCTTCGCCGCGTCGGCCTTCACCTCGACGAGGATCTCGGTGTCGGGCCCGCGGGCGCCGCGCAGCTCGTCGATGCTGCCGACGAACCGCACCTTGCCGTGGTGCATGATCACGGCGTGATCGCACACCCGCTCCACGTCGGGGAGCAGGTGCGTCGACAGCACGATCGCGCAGTTGCGCCTCACCGGCAGCTCCTCGATCAGCTCGAGCATCTCGTCGCGCGAGCGCGGATCGAGCCCGTTGGTCGGCTCGTCGAGGAACAGCAGCTCGGGATCGTGGACCAGCGCCTGCGCCAGCTTCACGCGCTGCTTCATGCCGGTGGAGTAGCCCTCGATCGGCTGATAGCGCTTCTCCTCGAGGCCCGCGTAGTACAGCGCGGAGTGAGCGCGCTGCATCGCCTCGGTCCGCGGGAGTCCCGACAGCTCGCCCGCATAGGTGCACAGCTCCACGGCACTCATGCCGGCGAGGAACGCCTCCTGCTCCGGCATGTACCCCACGCGATCGCGAATCTCCGCGCCCTGCGTGGCCGCATCGAGCCCGAGGACCCGCGCCGAGCCCGAGAACGGGATCAGGCCGAGCAGCGCCTTGAGCAGCGTCGATTTTCCGGCGCCGTTGGGCCCGAGGAGGCCAATGATCTTGCCGTCGATCGTCGCATCGAGCCCACCGAGGGCGGTGATCGCCCCATAGCGCTTGGTGAGCTTGCCGACGGAGATCAGTGGTGGTTCGTCGCTCACCGCAGGACCTCGACGCGGACCGGGACGACGCCCGCGTCGATCATGTCGAGCCGTCGCGCTGCAGCCTCCGAGACGTCGATGATCCGGCCCTTGTTGCCGTACGGGCCGCGATCGTTGATCCGGACCTCGACCGAGCGCCCGTTGTGCTTGTTCGTCACCCGCACGCGCGTCCCCATCGGGAGGGTGCGGTGCGCCGCGGTGAGCGCGTTCTTGTCGAACCGCTCACCCGATGCGGTGGGCCCTCCATGGTGCCCTCCGCCGTACCAGGTCGCCTGGCCATCTTGCACTCCGGCGGCCCCGCCGGCGGGGAGCTGGCGCGCCGGAGTTGCCGTGGCGGTGCGGGTCGGGGCTGCGTGATGCGTACACGCGGCGCTCGCACCGATCAGCGCGAGCGCGACGATCCAGACGTGGAGCTGGATCAGCGCACGCACCCAGCACCCAGCTGCCGTCCCGCCTTGTCGAGCGCGACCTTGCGCAGCTGCGCGCCGGTGTCGCCGTCCCCGAGCTGCTTGCGGATGTCCTCGCCGTGGCCGGGCCCGACGATGTCGCGCATGTAGGCGGTGTGCTGGAAGGTGTCCGAGTGCTCCTTGGTGTGGCACTGGGTGGCGCACAGGTTCTCCGCCGGTGCGCGGACGATCGACGACGGCCGCTCCTCGCCGCCCTTCGCGACGTGGACTGACGCGGGGCCGTGGCAGGTCTCGCACTGGATGTCGCGCAGCTTGTCGTTGTTCGCGAGGTTCGACCCGCCCGGCTTCTCCCAGCCAGTGACGTGGCAGCCGATGCAGTCGAAGTCGAACTGCTGTCCGCGGTCGACGAGCGTCTTCCACGCGTGGCTGTGGCGGGTGTTCTTCCAGAACGCCACGGCATCGCTGTGGCAGTCGTCGCAGGTCTCGCTACCGACGTAGCTCGGGCCGCCCTTCGCATCCGGCGCGGGGCGCCCGGCCGCGGCCTTCACGTTGACCTCGCCGGCGGCGCGGTTGTACGCGGTGACGAAGTTCTGCACGTCGACATCGCACGCGAGGGCCTTGCCGATCTTCACCTGCTCGAGCGTGAAGTAGCTGCCCTGCGCGGGCTTGTTGAGCGGGTTCGCCACCAGCGCCGCGCGCTCCGCGATGAACCGATCGCGCTCCTCGCGCTTGGTCTTGACGAACGCCTTGTCGGCGGCCGGATCGGCGTCGAACGCCTTCAGATCCTTGTCGAGCTGGCTCACCTGCTTGTCGAGGTACGCGATCTTCTGGGTCGCCGCCGCGAGGCCCCCCGCGTCGACGAGCGGGCCCGCGCCGCGCAGCGTGACCTCGAGCCGCGGAATCACCTGGCCGCGGTTGGCCGGGATCACCATCCACGCGTCGCCGACCTTGGTCGCCTCGCTCTCCACGCGATCGGGCTCCGGCGCGGCGAGGCCGAGCCCCGCGACCGCGACGTCGACCCCAGGGAGATCGCGGAGCAGCTGCACCGCATCCTTCTTCGAGGACGCCTGCACCAGCGCGACCACCACCTGCGCACCATCGCCGCGCAGCTTCGCGATCGCGGCCTTGCCGGCGGCCACGGGATCGGTGACGGCGAGCGCCGGCACGGTGTCGAGCGCGATCACGCCGAACACGCCGACCTTGGCGCCGCCGACCTCGATCACGTGGGGCGCCTCCACGGGGTAGGGCGCGCCTTTGGGGAGGTTCACGACCTGGCGGGGGATCCGCAGCTTGTCGGGGCCCTTGGGGAGGTCCATCGGACCCAGCCCCACGGCCCCGACCGCCAGCTTCTCCTTATAGGTCTTCACCAGCAGGTCGGCCTTGAGCTCTTCCTGGGCCGCCAGGTGATCGGGCACCGGGGTCTTGGAATAGAGGAGGGAGCCGGCATCGAGCACGAGGACCGGTCCAGCCGCCCGCGCGGCCTCCACCAGCTTCGCGGTCCGCGACAGATCGCCCAGCGGGTCACTGGTGCAGCCACACGGGCCGATCTGGCCCCGCACCTCGGCCAGCGCGATCAGCGTGAAGCCCACTCCGGCCGCTCCCGTCGAGCCGCCGCCTTTTACTTCAGATTTCGAGCAACAAGCCGTGGCAGCGAGCGCGGCCACCAGCCCGAGCCGCCCTGGAAAACCCCGCAGCATGGACCGACCATATAGCACGTTGACTTGGGGGGTATGCCTGGGTAGATTGCCGCGCTCTTAAGGCCCGAAGGATCCCATGTCCGTTGCGATTCGCTTTTCTCGTCAGGGTAAGAAGAAGTCCCCGTTCTATCGGATCGTTGCCGCTGACAAGCGCTGCGCCCGCGACGGTCGCTTCATCGAGCTCCTGGGTACCTATCACCCGATCACCAAGACCCTGAAGCTCGATAACGAGCGCTTCGACAAGTGGGTCAAGGTTGGCGCTCAGCCGAGCGGCACCCTCGCAGCGATCATCCGTCGTACCGCCCGCGCGGCGGCGAAGCCCGCCTGAGATGGCTGGCCCCGAGAACGACGCGGACGATCACGATGATCGCGACGACCGCAACGGCGGCGGCGACGATCGTGGTGGCAATCGGCCGCAGGCGGTGTCTCCGGACGTCGCCGAGCTGATCCGCTACATGGCAGTCAACCTCGTCGACAAGCCCGATGAAGTTCGGGTCGAGCTCGTCGAGGAGCGCCAGGCGAACGTGTACGAGCTCGAGGTCGCGGAAGTGGACCTCGGCAAGGTGATCGGCCGTGGCGGCAAGACCGCCCGCGCCCTGCGCACGGTCGTCCAGGCCTGCGCCCCGCGCTCGCGCAAGCGGACGCTGGTCGAGATCCTCGAATAACCGGTCCTCCCCGATGCGTGGGGATCCGCGGCTCGAGATCGGTGGCATCGCGCGCGCTCACGGCATCCGTGGCGAGGTCGTGGTGCACACCCACGACCCAGACTCCGAGATCCTCGGTGAGGTGACCGAGATCTGGGTCGGCGGCGTCGTGCGGAAGATGCTCGAGGCCCGCGCCACGCCGCAGCGTGGCTGGATCGTCCTCCTCGAGGGCGTCGAGACCCGCACCGATGCAGAGCACCTGCGCGGCCAGGTGGTCGAGGTCGATCGCGAGGCCCTGCAGCTCTCCGACGGCGACGTGCTGCTCGATGACCTGATCGGCTGCAAGGTCGTGCTCGTCGATGGGCGTGAGTGGGGCACGATCGCTGCGGTCGAGATGGGCGCCGTGCAGGACGTGATCGTGATCCACGACGGCGCGGTCGAGCGGATGCTGCCGCTGGTCGATCAGTTCGTGACCAACATCGACATCGCCGGCGGTGTGGTGACCATCGACCCGCCGGAGGGCATCCCCGAGGGCAAGGTCACCACGCGGTGAAGTTCACCGTCGTCACGATCCTCCCGGAGCTCGTCGAGCCGGCGCTGACCGCGGGCGTGGTCGGCCGCGCGCGCGAAGCCGGCGTCATCACGGTCGGGACGGTCAACCCGCGCGACTTCACGAGCGATCGGCACCGCACCGTCGACGACTCGCCGTATGGCGGCGGCCCGGGGATGGTGATGAAGCCCGAGCCGCTGCTCGCGGCGATCGCGCAGGCGGCGGGTGATCCCCCCGCTCGACGAATCTTGCTGTCACCGGCGGGCGCGCCGCTGACCCAGGCGCGGGTGCGCGAGCTCGCTCAGCTGCCTCACCTCGTGCTCGTGTGCGGGCGCTACGAAGGCATCGACGAGCGGGTGATCGAGATCGCGATCGACGAGGAGATCTCGCTCGGCGACTACGTGCTGTCCGGCGGCGAGCTCGGCGCGCTCGTGATCATCGATGCGTGCGCGCGCCTGGTCCCCGGCGTGCTCGGCGAGCCGACCTCGGCCGACGAGGAATCGCACTCGGCCGGCCTCCTCGAGTACCCGCAGTACACGCGGCCCGCGAAGCTCGGCGAGCGCGAGGTGCCGGCGGTGCTGCAGTCGGGAAATCACGCGCTGATCGCCGCGTGGCGTCGCCAGCAATCGCTCCTCCGCACGGCGGCACGCCGGCCCGATCTGTTCGCGCGCGTTCGTCCCACCAAGGCCGACGCGAAGCTGCTGCCGCCGCCGCTCGTCGAGCGCACGCACCTCGCGCTCGTGCATCACCCGGTCACCGATCGCACGGGCAAGCTCGTCACCACGTCGCTGACCAACTTCGACATCCACGATCTCGCGCGCTCGACGATGACCTACGGGCTCGCCGCGTATCACGTGGTCACGCCGATCACCTCGCAGCGCGAGAAGGCCGAGCACATCGCGAACCTGTGGCTCGTCGATCAAGGCGCGAACCTCCCGCGCAAGCCGCCGAAGACGGGCAGCCGCGCCACCGCGCTGGCCCTCGTGCGGACGCAGGATGCGATCGAGACCGTGATCGCCGAGCTCACGGGCGAGTACGGGATGGCGCCGTTCGTGGTCGCGACCAGCGCCCGCAGCGACTCGTTTCCGGGGATTCCGCGGTGCACTCCGGACCAGCTGCGCGCAGAAGCGTCGATTCGTCCCGAGCCCCTGCTGATCTTGCTCGGGACCGGATGGGGACTGGCCGATCACCTGATTCCCTCAGTGTCTCGCCTGCTTGCGCCGATCGAGGGGCGCGCGGACTGGAACCATCTTTCGGTCCGAAGCGCGGGAGCGATCCTCCTCGATCGACTGTTCGGGCGCCCGGCTTGACGGTCGGGGGTGATCTCTGGCAGAACCCTGCGTCCCAGCGGACTTTTTCCGGAATGATGAACATGAGCGCCCAGCGAATCCTCGACAGCATCAACAAGTCTCAGAATCGACAGGCGCCCCTTCCGGAGTTCCGCCCGGGCGACTCGATCAAGGTCTGGGCGAAGATTCGCGAAGGCGAGAAGACTCGCCTCCAGGCCTTCGAAGGCGTGTGCATTCGCCGCGTGTCGAAGGGCTCGCGGTCGACGTTCACCGTCCGCAAGATCTCGTACGGCGTCGGCGTGGAGCGCGTGTTCCCCGACAACTCGCCGAACATCGACAAGGTCGAAGTGATCCAGCGCGGTCGCGTCCACCAGGCGAAGCTGTACTACCTGCGTGATCTGTCCGGTAAGGCAGCGCGCATCAAGGAGCGCGACGGCGCCTACGAGTCGGCCAACGAGGCCGCCGCCCTCGCCGATGCGGCCGAGGCCGCTGCCGAGGCTGCCGCCCCCGCCGTCGAGGCGGTCGCCGGCCCGGCCAAGAAGGTCAAGGTTCGCAAGCCCAAGAAGAAGGACAAGGCCGCGTAACACGCGGGCTCGTTTGGACCCGGGTTGGCCCGGGTTCGATTCGGTTCGGGGTGGTGCGGTGTCGACAGCGACGCCGCAGGGAGCGATGGATCTCCGGGGGAGGGGAAGGATCGTGGGCCGTGGAGACATCGACCAAGGTACTGGGCGCGTCCGCCGAGGAGCGCGCCACCGTTGCCCTCGAGGCAGCGGGATATTCGATCGTCGCGCGTAACTGGACGTGCGCGGTCGGGGAGCTCGACGTCGTCGCACGCGACGGCGACATCCTCGTGTTCGTGGAGGTCCGCAGCCGCGCGAGCGCCAGCCACGGTCACGCCGCCGAGATGGTGACCGCGAGCAAGCGGGCGAAGGTCACCCGCGTGGCGCAGATGTACCTCGGGCTCGAGAGGCCGGCGTTCGCCGAATGCCGGTTCGATGTCGTCGCGATCACGGCGGGAGAGCTCGCGATCGTCAAGGATGCCTGGCGTCTCGGCTGAACGTTGGCCGACGAGCGCCTCAGCTCTCGTGCTTGCCGTGGCGGTGGAACAGCTGCTTGATCCAGCTGCCGACGCCGCGATCCGGTGAGCTCGCGTGATGGAGCGCGGTCTGCAGCTCGGTGTCGTCGAACCACACGCCGTGCGGTGCGCAACGATCGATGGTCACGGCCTCGAGGACCTCGACGGCCATCAGCTCGGCGCACACGGGGCAGTGCCGATCGGATCCCGCACCCGTGACCGCCGGGATCTCCCACGGCGCCGCCGTCATCTCCTCGACCATCGCCGTCAGCGCCGCGTTCTCGACGAAGGCGCCGGCGCAGGTCGCGCACGCCCAGCGATCACCCTGGAACTGCAGCTTGGCCTCCTTGCACGACGGGCAGCCGAGCGTGCGGTCCTTGTACGCACTGACGAACAGCGTGTGGACCCGCGGCCGGTTGCTCTCCCAGTGACTGATCGCGAGGCGGCCACTCGCTGGCCCGCTGCCGAACGCGCCGCTGATCGTGTTCATCACCCCGGTCATCCCGCTGCCACCCGAGCCGCCGCTGGGCGCGCCGCTGCCGCGTCCACCGCCGGGGCGGCTCCGGCTGGCGCGTGCGAACGCCGCGGTCATCGCGTCGCGTGGGAACCAGATCCCGTCGCGCGTGCAGCGCATGAACCGGCCCTTGAGCCGGAGCTTCCCGAGCGAGAGCTCCGACGAGATCATCGCCTGCGTGCAGCGCGGGCACGCCTGCGTCGTGGGCTGATCGTCGTCGGTGACCAGCGGCTGCGACTCGCCATCGAGCTCGTGGATCGAGGTCGCGATGTCCTCCGCGTCGATCAGCATCCCGTTGCACTCGTCGCAGACGAGGCGAGTCCCGAACTCGCGGAGCGGCGTGTTCGTGCAGCTCGGGCACAGAAATCCGGAGGTCCGGTAGACGTCGGTCATGCCGCGACTGTAGCCGTGAGGCCACGCTCTCGGGGCGCCTGGCCACCACGGCGTTTCCGCCGGTCGCGTTCCGCCCGTTGCCGTCGATTCCTCGCGCCAGCGCCGCTCATGCGCGCTACGGTTTCCCCATGGTGTCGGAGATGGTGAAGCTCGTCGCGGTTTCGGGCCTGGTGGCCGTGGCGTCTGGCGCGTGCGTGTTCGATGGGCATGCTGTGGATCGTCCGGCGCGGTTCCAGGCCGCGGTCAACTCGCGCCAGCTCGCGTCGGGCTCCTCCGAGGTCGGTGCGCACGTCGCACCGCGCACCACGCAGCCCACCGGGCCCACCGAGACGCTCCCCGCGGCCAGCGCGGTGACCGGGTCGGCGCAGTTCACGATGGCCACCAAGTTCCACACCTATCTCGGCGCCGAGGCCGAGGCCGGCACGCTCGGCCTCACCGGCTCGAGCTTCGCGGGGGCCTACGGGATCGCCGGCTGGCGCTCCACCTCGCACCTCGGATCGCTCGCCGTCGAGGTCGCGGCGGGTCGGCGGACGCTGCGCTACGCCGTCGATTCGAACAACCTGTCATCGATGGTGTTCGAGCCGCGCCTCCGCGGTGAGTTCTGGCTGACGCCGCAGATCACGTTCGGCGCCAGCGTCGGCGCGAGCCCAGACGATCGCGGCTACATGGCGGGCATGTACCTGAGCGTCTACTCGCACGACCACGACGCCTGGCCGCGGCGCTGACCGGCGTCTACGACGTCGTGGGCGACCGTGGCGACCGTGGCGGCGCCGACGTGCTCACACCGACGAGCGTCGTGGCGCGCTGCCCGCTTACTTGCAGAGAGGATACTGAGAGTTGCCGTTGCGGCCGCTCAGGTTGCAGCACGCGTTGTCCGCGTTGCCCGAATCGCACGCCTTGGGGGTGCTGAGCTTTCCGGACTCGGGGACGACCACGTAGTCCTTGCAGATGCAGAACTTCCGGCAGCAGAACGGACCGACGGTCACTGCGACGCCGCAGGTGAAGCCGGTGGTGCACGGCGACTCGGGGACGCGATCGCAATCGTCATCGGAGCTGCACTCGGCGGTGCAGAGGCCGTTGTTGCCGGTGGGGAAGGACGATCCCGGGGGCAGCTCGCGCGACAGCGGGACGCGGAGGCAGGTGCGGGACACGCAATCGAGGGAGGGCGACGCGACGACCACCTCGGTCGCGGCCGGCATCTGCGAACCGAGATCGCAGATCCGTCCGACGGGGTTATCCGTGCAACCGCCTGCGAGGAGGCCACAAAGAACGGTCCCCAGCAGCACCACGTGACTGCGTCGATTCATCGCGCCCGATAATATGAGGAGGGCACCCCAAGTCAAGGGAACGACTCCAAACAACGCCTCGGGACGCCTTTGATTTTCAGGGATCCCACGTGGGGGAGGGGCCTCACAGCTCATGACCGTTGGTGTCGGGGCGACCGGGAATCCGTCAGCGCAACGCACGAACCGATCCTGTGTCCCTGGTCGGTCCGCTCGTCGGACGTGCGTCGCCTTGACACAGTGCGTGCCCTTGTCGATGATTCGCCCGGGTCAATCCCCTGGCGGATTCATTGGCGTCGATCGGATATTCGGCTGACCTCGGAGGAACTTGATGCGGTTGATCACAAAGATGTCCCTGTTCGCGATTGCCGCGCTGTCATTCCAGACGGCGAACGCAGCTCCTGACGCCAAGAAGGCACCAGCCGGTAAGGCCGGCGGTGACATGGAGTTCGAGCCGGACAGCGCCACGTCCACGCCGCCGAGCAAGACGCTCGAGCGCGCGATCAAGCTCTACGACAAGAAGGACTTCTTCTCGGCTTCGATCGAGCTGAAGAAGGTCCTCGATGGCGAGAGCGGCGATGACGCGAAGAACAAGCAGCGCGCCGAGTTCTTCATGGGCAAGACCCTGTATCAGATGGGGTTCTATGCCGGCTCGCTCGCCTACTTCGACAAGATCGTCCAGGGCGGCGACGCGCACACCTATCACGGTGCCGCGCTCAAGTGGCTCGCGGCCCTGTCCCGCGTGCTCCCCGAGACCTCGGGCATCCTCGAGAAGATCGGCACCTATGATCAGAAGGCGCTCGATGATCCGAGCCTCGCCTCGGTCAAGGACGAGCTGCTGTTCCTCCTCGGGCGTCACTACTACCGCCACGGCGGCGATGGTGACTTCGACAAGGCGATCTCCCTGTTCAACCAGGTCGACCGCAACAGCGAGTTCTACATCAAGGCGAAGTTCTTCGAGGGCGTGACGTACGTCCGCAAGTTCGAGGGCAAGCCGGCCGTCGATGCGTTCAAGGAGATCCTGGTGATCGGCCAGGAGCACCCGAAGGCGTACAAGGCCGACGACGTCGCGAACTACAACGAGCTCGCGCAGCTCCAGATGGCGCGCGTGTTCTATTCGACGCAGCAGTTCGACACGTCGATCAAGTACTTCGAGAAGCTCGATCAGAACTCGCTCGATTGGACCGAGTCGCTGTTCGAGGCCTCGTGGGCGTACTACATGAAGACGCTCAACTCGAAGGCGCTCGGCAACATCCACACGCTGAACGCGCCGTACTTCGAGAACCAGTTCTTCCCCGAGTCGCTGCTCCTGAAGTCGGTCATCTACTTCAAGTACTGCCTCTACGATCAGGCTGAAGAGGCGATCCAGGACTACAACGACAAGTATCTCCCGCTCGCGAAGAACCTGTCGGACCTCGTCGCGAAGTACGACGACAACGCCGAGTTCTACGACTACGTGAAGAAGGTCAAGGCGAGCAAGGCCGGGCTCGACGTCCAGACCCAGCGCCTCGTGATGAGCGTGCTCAACGACAAGACCCTGCTGAAGACGTTCGCGTGGGTCGACGAGCTGAACCACGAGCTCGACATGCTGCAGAAGTCCGACAAGGCCTGGCAGACCACGCAGGTCGCCGCCGAGGTCCTTCAGGAGCTCACGGTGCAGCAGTCGGTCGCCGCGGCCGATGCCGGCAAGGTCGCTCGTGACCGCGTCGAGCGGCTCGCGCGCGAGCTGCGCACGCTGTCGAACGACGGCCTCAAGATCAAGTTCGAGATCTTGAACGGCAAGGCGGAGAAGCTGTCCGCCGAGTCGATCTCCAAGGCCGGCCGGGTCTCGGCCGATCACAAGGAAGAGCCGATCGTCGTCGACGACGAGCACTTCCAGTGGAAGTTCAACGGCGAGTACTGGAAGGACGAGCTGGGCTACTACCGGTTCAAGATCCGTTCGCGGTGCCCGAAATGATCGCTTGAATCCCTAGGCGAGCCCGGACCTTACGTCGGGCTCGCGGTCGTTTTCGGAGCCCCGCCGGATCCCCAGACGACCTCACGACGTCCCAATGACAAACCCGTGACGACTCGTTCGAACGACTTCGTTAGTGTTCGAATGCCTCGCCAGCACTCTTCTCAAGTTCGCCCGTCGTCAAGACAAGGAATCGCAATGTCCAAACTGAAGCTCGCGATCCTCGGAGTGCTCGTCCTGAGCACCTCCGCAGTGGCCCAGAAGGCCAAGTACACCCGGCAGCAAGACGTGAAGATCGACGTCAAGCTGTCGGACCGCGTGAAGCCGATCGTTCAGGCTCCCACCGATCCGAAGACCACGCAGCCGACTTTGTCGGCCGACGACGTGCTCTCGATCGAGGGCCTGGTCGGCAACATCCGCGGCGAGCAGGAGCAGATCCTCGCGCAGATCATCGCCAACACGCCGGACTCCGGACGTCGACGAGAAGTCCGACGCGTACTTCCGCCTGGGCGAGCTGTACGCCAAGCAGCAGCGGTACTGGCGCCTGAAGGGCGTCGAGATGCAGATCAAGGCCGACAGCGCCAAGGGCGGCGACAAGGCGAAGCTTCAGAAGGAAGCCGCGGCCGGCGCGGCGAAGGCCAAGGACTATCTCCTCAAGGCCGTGAAGACCTACAAGGGCCTCACCGACAACGACGCCTTCCGCAACTATCCCAAGATGGATATGGCGCTGTTCTACTACGGGTACACGCTGCAGGGCGGCAAGTACATGAAGGAGGCGCGGGCGGTCTACGACAAGCTCCTCAAGAACTACCCGAACAGCAAGTACGTCCCCGAGGCGCACCTCGCGTTCGCCGACTACTACTTCGAGGCCGGGCAGCTCGCGGACGCCGAGAGCCGCTACAAGATGGTGCTCAAGTTCCCGAAGTCGTCGGCGTACTGGTACGCGATGTACAAGATGGGCTGGATCCATCTCAACCTCCAGCGGTTCCAGGACGCGCTCGAGACGTTCTTCCAGGTCGCGCAGGCCACCAAGAACGACAAGAAGCAGGAGACCCTGAACCGCGCGTCGAAGAAGGACTTCGTCCGCGCCTACGCCGAGATCGGTAAGGCCGACAAGGCCTACGCCGCGTTCCAGCGCGTCGACAACAAGTACGCGTTCAACATGCTCCAGATCCTCGCGGACCTCTATCTCGCGCAGGGCAAGAGCGACAAGGCGATCTACGTCTACCAGGAGCTGATGAAGACGGCCCCGACGGACAAGAACGTCTGTCTCTGGCAGTACAACATCTCGCACGCGATGCTCTCGATGCCCGGCGCCGTCAACGGCGACAAGGTGAAGGAGATCGAGAACCTCGTCCGCCTGTGGGGCGCGCTCAAGCCCAAGAAGGTCCTCCCCGCCGCCGAGGCGCAGGAGTGCCATGACAACGCCGCCGCGATGAGTGGCGAGCTCGCCCGCGCGTATCACTCGGAGTCCGCGAAGACCAAGAACCCGGAGACGCTCGCGTACGCCGAGAAGCTCTACAAGGTCTACCTCGACGTGTTCACCGACGCGGAGGACTTCGCGCAGACCCAGTACTTCTACGCCGAGCTGATCTGGAGCCGGGCGGAGAACGAGAAGAACCCGCGCCTCCAGACCGAGCTGTGGGAGAACGCGGCGGTCGCGTTCACCGATGTCGTCAAGGGCGGCAAGGTCGAGCCCAAGCTGATGAAGGAGGCCGCGTACGCCTCCGTCCTCGGCTGGAAGAACGCGCTCAACGTCGACCCGCGCGTCAAGCAGCAGGCCGACAAGGTCGACGATCCGACCAAGGACTACGACAAGGTTCCGGAGCCGAAGCCGATCCCGCCGCGCGAGGAGAAGATGCTCGCGGCGTTCGACATCTACATCAACTACATCAAGGACCCGAAGGACGACGAGCTGGTCGGGATGAAGTTCCTGAAGGCGAACATCTATCGCCGCTACAACCAGTTCGACAAGGCGATCCCGCTGTTCCTCGACATCCTCGATCACCACCGCCAGCACGAGACCGCGGAGTTCGCCGCGAACCTCCTGCTCGATACCTACAACCGCACGCAGAAGTACGACGAGATGATCTCGCTGGTCGAGAAGCTCGACGGCGACCAGAAGTTCCTCGAGGGCAAGGATGACCTCAAGGAGACCCTGAACACCCTGAAGGCGCAGTCGATGCGCAAGAAGGCGGAGAGCTACGAGAAGATCGCGAAGGAGACGAAGGACTTCGGCAAGTACGTCCAGTGCGGCCAGGCCTACTTCGACATCTACAACCGCGACCCCGAGAACAAGAAGAACGACGAGGTCCTCTACAACGCAGGCGTCTGCTACGAGGAAGGCAAGTCGATCGGCGCCGCGATCCAGGCGTTCAACCTGCTCCAGAAGTACTACGCGTCGAGCAAGCTGACCGCGAAGGCGATCGCCCGCATCGGCAAGGCGTACGGCGACATCGCGTTCTACGACAAGGCGTCCGAGAAGCTCGAGGAGTACGCCAAGAAGTACGCCGGCGAGAAGGACGCGTACGACGCCATGTCCGACGCGGTGTTCTACCGCAAGGGCATCGGCGACGACGCCAAGGCGATCGAGAACACCAACTACTTCATCAAGACGTTCGGCAGCAAGAAGCCGGCCGAGGCCGCCAACGCCAAGTTCTCGCTGACCTCGGTCTACGAGAAGCAGGGCGACAAGGAGGCCGTCATCAAGCACCTCCGCGACTACATCCGCAGCTATCCGAAGGGCGGCGATGACCGCCTCGTGATCGCGAACGCCAAGATCGGCGCGATCCTCTGGGAGCAGAGCTGCCCGGTGAAGCAGGTCGATGGCTCGTGCGTGAAGATCATCCGCGAGCGCGCCATCAACATGAAGAAGAAGAAGCGCGGCAAGGGTGGCAACGATCAGCCCACGCAGTGCGGCCCGGACTCCAAGATCAAGCTGACCGTCGTGAAGCGCGACGAGCGCAAGATGAAGGAAGCGCTCGCGGCGTACGCGGCGGCGGGCAAGATCTTCGAGAAGACCCAGGGCAAGACCGGCGGCGACGAGGGTGGCGCGCGCTACTACTACGGCCTCTCGAAGGTCGCCGAGGCCGACAAGGACTTCGAGGCGTACCTCGCGCTGCAGTTCCCCGCGAACCTGAACTTCGATCCGGATCCGAAGAAGAAGGCGGAGACGGCCAAGAGCCTCAAGCGGTTCAACGACTGGGTCGAGCAGAAGAAGAAGGTCGGCGGCAGCGCCACCTCGAAGTACACCGAGGTCCTCGCGATCAAGGACGCGGCGAACTCGATCACCGCGGCCGCGCGCCTCGGTCAGATCTCGCAGAACTTCTCGGACGCGCTGTTCACGGCCGAGATCCCGAAGGACGTCCGCACCGGCGAGTTCGCCGACGAGAAGGTCGAGGCGTTCTGTGACCGGATGACCGAGGTCGCCGAGCCCCTCGAGGCGGCGTCGCTCAACGCGTACGGCGTGTGCCTCTCGAAGTCGACCGAGCTCGGCTGGTTCAGCGAGTGGTCGAAGATGTGCGAGCGCGAGCTCGGACAGATCAAGCCGGAAGAATACCCGTCGGCCGCCGAGCTCCGCGCCGACCCCACGCTGGTCGCGCCGGTGATCGCCGTCGAGCCCCCCGTTCAGAAGCTGGATTGAGGAGACGGAACATGACGAACATGACGAACACCAACAAGATCATCCTCGCGGCGATGCTTCTCGCTGCCTGTGGCGGTGGGCAGAAGAAGGGCTCCGGCCTCGGCGCGGGCAAGGATGTCCCGCCGCCGCCCGTCGTCCTCAAGAACGACACCAGCACGCCGGGCAAGACCGAGCCCAAGCGCGAGGTCAGCCAGGACGCGAAGAAGGACTACGAGTCGGCGATGGCGAACTTCGCCAACAACGACAAGGGTGCCTGGAACGAGAGCGCGTGCCGCGGCTCGGCCGATCGGTTCGCCGCGGTCGTGCGCGAGCACTCCGATCTCGTCGAGGCGCAGTTCATGGTCGGGCTGTCCTTCCACCGCTGCAATCTCCTGAAGGATGCAGAAGCGGCGTACCAGGCCGCCTCGCGGATGAAGGGCGACGCCACCAAGATCGCGATGTCGCTCTCGAACCTCGGCGAGATCTACTACCGCGCGGGCAAGCTCGACGGCGCGAAGCAGTACTGGGAGAGCGCGGTGAAGGCGAACGGCAAGCTGATCGCCGCCCGCATCAACCTCG
Source organism: Myxococcales bacterium (assembly GCA_016720595.1). GTDB lineage: Bacteria > Myxococcota_A > Polyangia > Haliangiales > Haliangiaceae > JABFXX01. Next base: position 322,892 of record JADKKI010000007.1, on the reverse strand, counting down.
CCACGCTCGAGCTCGAGCAGATGCGCAAGGTCGGGGAGAAGAGCCCCGAGTGGAAGAAGCTCGAGGAGGACGCGCGGTTCAACCTGTCCAACGTCCTCGGCGTGAACTCCGATAGCTTCGAGGCGTACACCGTGTACGGCCTCGTCTACATGGAGGGCTACCAGAAGAACAAGAACCGGCTCGACCTCGCCAAGCTGCTGCTCGACGAGGCGAAGAAGCGCAACGAGAAGTACGCGCCGCTCCAGAACGCGTACGGCCTGTACTACATGCGCCGCAACGCGCTCTCGCTCGCGCTCCAGAACTTCCAGGCGGCCGTCGAGGCCGATCCGAAGTTCATCGAGGCCCGGATGAACGTGGGCCTGACCACCCTCGGGTTCCGGAACTATCCGACCTCGAAGGAGCAGTTCTCGAAGGTCATCGAGCTCGATGCCAAGCGTTACGACGCGTACATCGGTCTGGGCGCGGCGCTCCGCGGCCTCAAGGATCTCGATGGCGCCGAGGCCCAGTACAAGAAGGCCAAGGACATCGACCCACGCCGCGGCGAGGCCTACTACAACCTCGGCGTGCTCTATAAGGACTTCCGGGCCTCCAAGGAGGAGATGAAGGCGTCGCTCGGGACCTACGCCACCGCGAAGGACTACTTCCGGCAGTTCCAGGACAAGACCGGGGACGAGGCGGACAAGGCCGAGGCCAAGGAGCAGGTCATCCTGATCGACAAGACGACGACCCAGATCGCGACGTTCTTGAAGAACCAGGCCGCGATGCCCCCCCAGCCGGCCCCGACCCCGACCCCGGCTCCGGCGCCCGCCCCGGGTGCCGCCCCGGCCCCGGGTGCCGCCCCGGCCCCCGCCCCGAAGAAGTAGGCGAACTAACTGTCTGAAACTACTCGGGGTTGGTCGGTCGAATCCACCGCAACCCACCCCGGGATCGGCGTGTCACCGTTGTGTTTGGCGCTCGCGGAACTTTTCGGAAAGAATCTCGGAACCCAGAACCAAACCCGGTGTCGGAGTCTCCGTGCTCACGGATCTCTGCAGCGGGACGAACCTGAAAGGGTCGACCACCATGCGGAAGCTCGTTTCGGCACTCGCGTTACTACTCCTCGTCGGCGGAACCGCTCTCGCTCAGCCTGCCAAGGGCGGAGACAAGGGCGGCGGCAACAAGGTGAAGGTCTATGACTTCTCGGGCGATACGATCGAGGGTGACCTCGTCAAGCCCGAGGGTACCGACGTCAGCGTCACCGACTTCGGCAAGCACTCCTCTCTGATCAAGATCCGCACGAACTTCATCCCCGAGATCATCAAGTCGGCTGAGGATTTGTAGTCGGGAAGGCGTTCGCCCACCTGGGCGCGCCTGTCTCGACATCCCCGGCCTTTGTTCGAAGCTCTCCCACCGGAGATAGATCCAAATGGCCGGCGCAAAAGTACCCCTCACGTTCCGCATCTTCAAAGGCGACCAGCTGCTCCGCGAGGAGAAGCTCAGCCTGAGCGTCATCAAGCTCGGCAAGGTGCCTTCGGCCCACCTGAAGCTCGATGACGAGACGGTGAGTCGCATGCACGCGATCATCGAGGTCAACGGCCCCGGTGACGTGAGCATCATCGATCTCGGCTCGACGAAGGGGACCTTCGTCAACGGCCAGAAGGTCAACAAGGCCAAGCTCCAGTCGGGCGACACCATCGTCGTCGGTGAGACCCGCATCGAGCTCGCGATCGGCGCCGGCGAGGAAGAGGACGTCGCGACGTCCGTCAACCTCGGCGCGGCACCGCCTGCACCCGCGCAGGACGTCGTCGCTTCGACCCCGCGTCCCGCGGCACCGCCGGTGCAGCCGATGGCGCAGACGATGCAAGCTCCGCCGCCGGCCCCCACGCCGCGCGCTCCGGCGCCGCCGGCCCCCGCGCCGCAGCAGGCGTTCGCCCCGCCGCCCGCTCCTTCGTACGCCCCGCCGCCGTCCGCGCCGTCGAACGTTCGTCCGCCTCCGGGCATGGCGATCTACGGCACGGCGACGGCCGCTCCGGCGACCGGCTTCCAGGCCTCGATGGCCGGCGAGGCGGATGACATCGGTGGCGCGCGCGCCGTCGAGGTCGCAGCGATGCTCGGCGACTCCGTCGTCGGCGTGAAGCACTGCATGGACCCGCGCGGCGGCAAGGTCACCCCGGTGACCTACGGCTTCTTCGCGTTCGCCCTCGCCATGATCCTCATGGCCGGCGTCTCGTTCTACATGGCCGTCGACAACGCGGCCTACAACAAGGGTCGCTACGACTACGAGACCCAGGTCCTGAAGAAGCCCGGCTTCGCGGTCCGTCCGCGCATCCTGCCGATGGCCTACGACTGGATGATGTTCGGTGGCTTCTTCCTCGGCATCATGGGCGCGACGTACGGCCTGGCGCGCATGCGCTCCGAGAAGAAGAGCCCGTTCTTCCGCATCGGCACGGCGCCGGGCGTCGAGTTCGCCACCGAGGGTGCACCGTCCGCGGACTTCCCGCTGGTCGCACCGTCGGGTGATGACTTCGCGTTCAACTTCGCGAGCGGCATGGAAGGCGAGATGGTCGTCAACGGCCAGTCGACCTCGCTCCAGGAGCTGGCGGCGCAGGGCCGCACGACGATCTCTCCGATCCCGCCGGGCGCGAAGATCCGCGTCCGCGCCGGCAAGACCACGTTCCTGGTCTCCGCCGTCCCGCAGCCGCGCCGCCACGCGATGCCGCTGTTCGCGGCGCTCGAGAGCCGCGTGCTCGCGTACTTCGCCGGCTCGCTCGCCGTCCACCTCGGGTTCTGGCTCGTGCTCGAGCAGATCCCCGTCGAGGACTCCGGCGCGAACATCGACCTCGCCTCGCTCGAGGACACCTCGACCCGCACCAACAGCGCTTCGCAGGACGATCCCCCGCCGCCCGAGGAGGAGGAGAAGCCCGATGACGGCGCCGACGAGTCCGGTGGCACCGGCACGGCGATGGCTCTCGAAGAGGGCAAGATGGGCAAGAAGGACTCGGACCGCGCCGAGGGCCAGTACAAGATGAAGAAGGAGCAGGAGGACCCGCAGCTCGCGCGCCAGCAGGCGATCGAGCAGGCGCGCACCGCCGGTATCCTCGGTTCGTCGGCCCTGACCCAGGGTGGCGCGTTCGCCTCCCTCACCGGCACCGGCGACATCTCCAGCGGCTTCGACGATGGCAACATCTACGGCGGTCTCCTCGGCAACGAGGCGGGCGAGATGAACGGCGGCTTCGGCTTCGGTCGCTCGGGCTTCGGGCCCGGCGGCGGCGGCACGGGCTGGGGCACGATCGGTACCGGCCGCTACGGCACGATCGGTCACGGCTCGGGCACGGGCTCGGGGTACGGCGTCGGCGGTGGTCGCGGTGGCATGCGCGGCCGCACGGCCTCGGTCCCCACGGTCTCCATCGGCCAGCCGAACGCGCAGGGTGACCTCGATAAGGCGATCATCCGTCGCTACATCAAGCGCAACATCCAGAAGATCCAGTACTGCTACGAGAAGGAGCTGCTCGCGAAGCCGGGCCTCGCCGGCACGGTCTCGACGCAGTTCTTCATCACCCCGAACGGCAACGTGGCCTCGTCCTCGGGCTCGGGCGTCGACGGTAACGTCGCCTCCTGCGTCGCCGGCGTCATCAAGGACATCGAGTTCCCGAAGCCGAAGGGTGGCGGCGGCGTGCAGGTCAACTACCCGTTCACGTTCCGCCCGGCCGGTTCGTGAGCTGACCCGGACGAGAACGACGATCTGACGACGACCGAGGCCAGCACCGTGCTGGCCTCGACGGTTTTCGGGCTGCTTTCAGGCTGACGAAACACAGGAGATGACTTGTGACCCATCCCACTTCGTTTTACCGTTCGCGCATGAAGCTCCTCGCGTCCTGTGTGCTCACCGCGAGCCTCTTGTTCGGCGCCACCGGCTGCCCGAACAAGTCGCGGAATGATTCGGTGAAGCTGTCCAACGAGGGCACCAAGGCCTATGGCCAGAAGCAGTACGAGACCGCGATCGAGCGCTACCTGAAGGCCGTCGACGCGTGGAAGGAGAACCACGTCGCCTGGTACGGGCTCGCCGGCGCGTACATCGGCAAGGGTGACTGGGGCAAGGCGTCCGATGCGATGCAGAGCGCCGTCACCGTCGCGCCCGAGCAGGCGATGTACCAGATGGTCTACGGCTACACGCTGTACGAGAAGGCGATCTACAACGCGCGCGAGGACCAGGCTCGTCGCGAGAACAAGAAGCCCGAGGAGGTCCAGCCGGATCTCACCGCCGTCAACTTCGAGAAGCCGGCGCAGTACCTCGCCAAGGCGATCGAGCTCAACCCCGAGCTGTGGCGCGCCCACTACTATCTCGGCCGGATCTACCGCGACACCGGCAAGTCCAAGGAGGCCGCGGAGGCGCTGACCAAGTCGCTCCAGTCGGCACCGACGGCGCCCGGCCCGTGGGTCGCGCTCGCCGAGATCTACCGCCAGTGGGACTACACCGATCAGGCGATCGCCGTGGCCACGCAGGGCGCCGCGATCGTCCCCGGCGACAACGAGGTCTCGGACATCTGGTACGAGGTCGGCATGGGCTACGACGACAAGCGGCTCGACGACAAGGCGATCGAGGCGTTCACCAAGGCACTCGAGAGCCGGCGAGACAACCACAAGGCGAAGTTCCAGCGCGGCCAGGCGTACTTCCGGAAGGGCGACTTCGCGAACGCGAAGAAGGACCTCGAGGACTTCTCGAAGTCGGGCGGCGCATCCGTCGAGTTCGCGAAGCAGCAGGCGAGCAAGATGCTGCTCGATATCGCCGCGAAGAGCGCGATGCAGAACGGCGGCGGCGGTGGCCCTGCGGAGAAGGCCGAGCCGCCGGCCGGCGGGAACAAGAAGATGTCCCCCGAGGACATGCTCGAGGACGCGAAGAAGAAGAAGGCCGCAGCCGGAAAGTAGGCTTCGCGCGGCGACCGCGCCTGGCGAGATCGCCCGGCAGGTTGCACCAAGATCGACGGCTCCCAGATCGGGGGCCGTTCGTCGTTTCGGATGGCATGACCTGGCCAATCGCCCAGGAGACGGCCTGCACTGGCCACCAGCGCCTCCGGTGCTAGACGAAGTCTTCGTCGAGAACGCGCGGAAATCCGCGCCTCGATCGCGCTCGAAAAGAAACCGCCCGGGGGCTCCCCCACGCTCCTAACTAGGCGTGATATAAGGCTCATAGGATGAGGGTCCGCTTTTTCTCTTTGTTTGCGGGAGGATAGACCGCAGATGGATACGCGTACGCTGCTTCGGGAACGCCTGCGCCGGTCGCGGGATTGGGCTGCTGCCATCGACGAGCTTGAGAAGGAGCTGGAAGCATCGGGCACGAAGCCCGAGCAATCCGAGCGCCTTTGCGAGCTCGCTGCTCTCGTCGAGGATGTGATCCCCGAACGAGATCGGGCGATCGGTCTCTACCAACGCGCATGGAAGCTCCACCCCGCAAACGTCAGGGCACTGTCGCGCGCACGCGAAGTGTACGGCGAGATCGGGCGCTTCGAGATGGTCGCCAAGCTCGGCGAGATGGAGCTTCGCGATCCGAACTCTCCATCGAACCTCGCGCAGATCGTCGGCGAGGCGATGCTCGACAACGGGCAGAAGGACAAGGCGCTGCCGATCCTCCAGCGCGCCTTGGAGCAGAGCCCGGATTCGATGCGCGTGCAGGATGCGCTGCTCGCCCTCGACTACGACCCCGAGTTCTGGGGCGATCTCGTCGACTCCGCACTCGAGCGGGCCGACAAGGTCGACGACAACGTCGCGATCCGTGCGCTCGTGCGCGCCGCTCGCATCATGCGCATCGAGGCACCGGAAGATCCGCGCCTCGAAGAGGTGCTGACCAAGATCCTCGCGAAGGACATCGAGGAGCCCTCGGCGAACTTCATCTACGAGACCTTGCTGTCCACCACGCAGCGCTGGGACGAGCTCGAAGCTCATCACGGCCGCCGCGCGGACAAGGCCGATGGTCACGGCAAGAAGATCGAGGCGCTGCGGACGTTCGGCCTCGAGTGGTTGCAGCGGTTCAAGGATCGCGATCGCGGCGCGAAGTTCTTCAGCCAGGCGATGGTCGCCACGGCCAAGAACGGCGCGGTGCCGATGAAGAGCGTGGTCGCCGCGTTCACGCTGCTCCGTCAGGTGCAGGGCGAGCGAGGTGAGTGGACCCAGCTCCTCGATGTCGCCGAGAGCGTGATCGACAAGCTGTCCGGAGAGGACAAGCTCTACGTCGCGATCCAGGCCGGCAACATCGCGTTCGACAAGACCAACGACATCGCGCGCGCGCGGAAGTTCTTCTCGATCGCTGCGAGCATCGAGCCCCAGAACCCGACGGTGCAGGACTTCATCGGGGCCGTAGGTCTCGAGCCCGAGCCGAGCGCAGCGGGATCGCTGCCGATCCCGACCCAGACCGCGGATGCGACGCCCGCCGACGAGGCCGCGGAGCCGGACGAAGGGGCGGAGCTCCCGAAATCGGCCAAGCAGAAGGGCAAGCAGAAGGCCAAGGGCAAGAAGGGCGACAATCGTACGGAGGATTCCGACGATGACGCGGCCGAGGCCGCTGCTGCCAAGGCCAAGGCCGACGCGGACGCCGAGACCGCCGCCGCCGCCGCCAAGCTGAAGGCCGACGAGGACGCCGCGGCCGCGCGGCACGCCGCGGAGGCCAAGGCCGAGGAGGCCGCGAAGGCCCAGGTCGCACAGGCCGAAGCCGAGGCGAAGGCTGCGGCAGACGCCAAGGCCCAGGCGGATCACGCCGCTCTCGAGACGAAGTCCAACACCGAGAAGCACGCTGTCCAGCGCGCGGACGGCGAGGGCATGGCGCCGGTCGAGCAGCCCGCCGCGAAGCCCGTCGAGGACGCACCGCGTGCGAAGACCCCGACGGCAGCACCCGCGCCGGTGGCCGCCGCTGCGGCCCCGCTCTCCGCCAATCTCGAAGAGGCGATGAAGACCGCGAAGGCGGCCGAGTCGGGCAACGACAAGGGACTCGCGGCGTGGAAGGCCGTGGTCGCAGCGAACCCGACCGTGCAGGCACCGCGTCGCGAGCTCGCGCGCGTGCTCCGAGGCAATCAGGCGTGGGCGCAGCTCGCCGATGCACTGAAGGACGAGGAGGCCAAGGCCGTCACGACCGGTCCGGACAAGGCGTCCGTGCTGCTCGAGCTGGCCGAGGCGTACGGCAAGCTCAACAACGACAACCAGATGATCTCGGCGCTCAACGGCGCGGTCCAGCAGGATCCGTCACGGCTCGAGATCTATGACCGGCTCGGCGCGCTGTACGAGGCGAAGAAGCGCTGGCCGGATCTCGTCAAGGTCCTCTCGGAGAAGGCCGATCGCGCGGACACGCTCGATCAGAAGGTCGCGATCTATCTGCAGGTCGCGAACCTGTACCTCGAGCGGTTCTCGAACCAGGCCGAGGCGATCAAGGCGTTCGAGCGCGTGCTCGAGCTCGATGCCCACAACCAGCAGGCGATCGATCACCTGCTCGCCGTGTACGAGAAGCGCCGTGACTGGGAGAAGCTGATCAAGCTCAAGGAAGCCGAGGTCGAGCGCACCCCCGAGCACGAGCGCGCCGCCAAGGTGATCGCCGTCGCTCAGATGGCGGCGACCAAGGTCAAGAAGCCCGAGATCTGCACCTTCTGGTGGGAGAAGGTCATCCAGTACGAGCCGACTCACGAGGAGGCGCTCGCCGAGCTCTACAAGCTCTACGAGCGCAACAAGGAGTGGGACAAGCTCGCGGACATCTCGAGCCGTCAGGCCGACGCCGCCACCGATGACAAGACCCGCGCCGATGCGCTGCAGCGCCTTGGCCTCCTCTACACCGAGAAGGTCGAGAACAGCGCGAAGGCGATCGCTGCGTGGCAGCGCCTGCTCGCGATCGACGAGAACAACCGTCGCGCACAGGACGCCCTCAAGAAGCTCTACGTCACCGAAGGCCGGTGGGAGGATCTCGAGGAGTTCTACCGGAGCCGCGGCAAGATCGACGAGTACATCCGCGTGCTCGAGCGCGAGGTCGAGGCCGGCAGCGAGCAGTTCCGCCTCCAGCTCGCGATGAAGATCGCGGTGCTCTATCGCGACGAGATCCAGAAGGCCGATCGCGCCACCCGCGCGTTCGAGAAGGTCCTCCAGCTCGACGAGAACAACCTCGCCGCGGCCGAGGCCCTGATCCCGCTCTACGAGACCGGGCGAGATCCGCGCGCGCTCGTGCGCGTGCTCGAGATCCAGCTCAAGGCGACCAGCGCCGACGACCAGATCACCCGCCAGGAGCGGATGAAGCGGCTGGCGCAGTACAACGAGGAGAAGCTGCGCGACAAGGGCGCGGCGTTCGGCTGGTGGATCAAGGCCCACGCCGAGGATCACGAGTCGGAAGAGATCCGCGCCGAGGCCGAGCGCCTCGCCGGGGAGACCACGAGCTGGAACCCGCTGATCGATGCGTATGCGGCTGCCCTGCCCAAGTTCGGGCACAAGGCCGATGCGCTGCCGCTCATGCTGGTGATGGCGCGCGTGATCGAGCAGGAGCAGGCGGACATCGAGCGCGCGCTCGAGATGAACCGCCAGATCCTCGCGATCGAAGAGGGCAACGAGCAGGCGCTCAATGCTCTCGAGCGGCTGTACCTGGGCAAGGGGCAGTTCGAGGAGCTGCTCGGGATCTATACGAAGAAGCTCGAGCTCACCAACGATGGTGACGAGCGGATCGCGATCCAGGCCAAGATCGGTCAGCTCTACGAGGACGAGGTCAAGGACGACAAGAAGGCGATCACCGCCTACCTCGCGATCCTCGATGCGGCCGGCGACGAGCCGACGGCGCTCCGGTCGCTGGACCGCGTCTACCTCCGCAACTCGATGTGGAAGGAGCTGGCCGACATCCTGAGCCGGCAGCTCACGATCATCGGACCCGACGAGGACAAGCTCGCGCACACCGAGCTCAAGTTCCGGTTGGGGCAGGTCAAGGAGCAGCACCTCGCGGATGCGCAGGGCGCGATCGACGCGTACCGCGACATCCTCGACATCATGCCGGCGCACGACCGTGGGCGCGCAGCGCTCGAGGTCCACCTCCGCGGCAACGATCCGAACCAGCTCCTGGTGGCGGGTATCCTCGAGCCGATCTACGAGCAGCTGTCCGAGTGGGGCCCGCTGGTCGGTGTCCACGAGATCCAGCTCGCGGCTGAGAAGGACAACCTCCGCAAGACCTCGCTGCTCCTCCGGATCGGCGAGCTCCAGCGCACCAAGTTGCTCGACGCCGAGAAGGCGTTCGATGCCTATGCGCGCGCGTTCAGGGGAGATCCGTCCACCGAGGCTGCGAAGGAGCAGCTCGAGGGGATCGCTCCGCTGATCGAGGACGGCTGGGGTCGCCTGGTCAAGCTGTACGAAGAGGCGCTGGAGAAGGGCGAGAAGGATCTCGATCAGCGGCTCGCGCACGAGCTGGCGACCAAGGTCGCGCGGTCCTACGAGGACCGGCTCGGCAAGAGCGACAAGGCCGTCGAGTTCTATCGCAAGGCGCTCGCGATCGAGACCGATGACCTTGCGGCCCTCGCGGCCCTCGAGGCGATCTTCACCCGCGACGAGAAGTTCCCCGAGCTGCTCGAGGTCTATCGCCGTCGTACGGACATCGCGCAGGAGCCCGACGAGCGGCTCGACTTCCTGTTCCGCATCGCCTCGCTACACGAGGAGATGCTGAACAACCAGGACGAGGCGATCACCACGTACAACGAGATCCTCGGGCAATCGCCTGACGATCTGAAGGCGTTGCGTGCCCTCGATCGGCTGTACGTCGCGCGCGGAAGCTGGCGCGACCTCGGCGACAACCTCGGCCGTCAGCTCACGCTGGTGGAGAGCCCGCACGAGCAGGTCGCACTGCTCGTTCGCCTCGCACAGCTGCGCGAGACGCATCTCAACGAGGTGGGCGCGGCCGTCGAGACCTACCGACAGGTCCTCGATCACGAGGATCAGAACCGCGATGCCGTGGCCGCACTCGAGCGGTTGATCACGCACGCGGAGCACGAGCTCACGATCGCGAACATCCTCGAGCCCATCTACAAGGCGAAGGGGGAGTGGACCAAGCAGATCGGCGTGTACGAGATCATGGCGAAGCACGCCTTCGATCCCGCACGGAAGATCGAGCTGCTCCACCAGATCGCGGAGCTGCACGAGATCGGCGGCGACAACGCGGATTCTTCGTTCAACACGTTCGCGCGCGCGATGCGCGAGGACCCGCGGAACGAGGTCACCCACGCGCAGCTCGATCGCCTGTCGCGCGGGCTCGGCAAGTGGGCCGATGCTGCGGCGCTGTACGACTCGGTGGCCGGCGATGCGCAGGAAGACGATCTCAAGGTCGCGCTCCTGTTCCGCCGCGCGCAGATCCAGGAGAACGAGCTCCACGACGACAAGGCCTCCGTGGCCACGTACGAGCGGATCCTCCAGACCGCCCCGAACACGGTCGAGGCCGCGACCGCGATCCAGACCATCCACGAGCGCACCGGGGACTACCCGAAGCTCGTCGATGCGATGAAGCGCAAGGCCGAGATCGTCGCCAACGTCGACGACAAGAAGGCGCTGCTGTTCCGCGCCGCGCAGATCGAGGAGGAGGTCCTCTCCAACGCCGATGCCGCGATCGCCACGTACCGCCAGGTGCTCTCGATCGACGACGTCGACATGACGGCGATGGACGCTCTCGAGCGCCTCTACGTGCGCCTCGCACGGTGGGAGCCGCTGAAGGACGTCTACGCGAAGAAGGCCGACCTCGCGGAGGACCCGGCCGACAAGAAGGCGATGCTCTACGTCCTCGCGCAGGTCTATGACCGCGAGCTCGGCGACGTGGGCAAGGCGATCGAGACGTACCTCGCGATCCTCGATCTCGATGCGGACGAGCTGCCGGCGATCCAGTCCCTCGACCGGCTGTTCGGTCAGGCGGAGCGCTGGTACGACCTGCTCGCGAACCTCGAACGCCAGGTCGAGCTGTCGGAGACCGGCGGCGAGACCGTCGCGCTCAAGTACCGGATCGGCCACCTGTGGCAGATCCGCCTCGGCGATGTGGCACGGGCGATCGAGAGCTACCGCGAGGCGCTCGAGATGGATCCGTCGCACGCCGAGACGCTGCACGCGCTCGACGGCCTCGTTCACGGCAAGACCGAGCCCGTCATGGCGGCGCGCGTCCTCGAGCCGATCTACGAGACCGCCGGCGAGTTCGCGAAGCTCGTCGATGTCCTCGAGGTGATGGTCGCCCACAACGAAGACGCGCTCGCGCGGGTCGAGTTGCTGCACCGGATCGCCACGCTGCACGAGCAGATGATCGGCAACGCGAACGCGGCGTTCGATGCGTACGCGCGCGCGGTCAAGGACGACTCGGGCAACCAGCTCTCGCTGGGCCACCTCGAGCGGCTCGCGGAGATCACCACGAGCTTCCCGACGGTCGCCGCGCTGTATCAGTCAGAGAGCGAGAAGTCCCTCGACGTCCCGCGGCAGGTCGATCTGCTCTCGCGGCTCGCGCGCGTGCACGAGCAGGAGCTCAACGACATCCCGAAGGCGATCTCGACCCTGCGTCGGATCCTCGACGTGGAGTTCGATAACAAGCCCGCCGTCCTCGCCCTCGATCGCCTGTACTCGGCGACCTCGGCGTGGCCGGAGCTCACGGAGATCCTGCGCCGCGAGATCCAGCTCGCGGACGGAGATGCCGAAGTTGCGGCGCTGCAGTTCCGGCTCGGCCAGGTGCTGCAGAACCAGCTCGGGGATCGCAAGGGCTCGATCGAGGTCTACCGCGAGATCCTCACGGCCCACCCCACGCACGAGCAGACGCTCGGCGCTCTCGAGGAGATGTTCCACGCCGGCCACCTCCAGATGGAGATCGGTGCGGTCCTCGAGCCGCTCTACGAGGCGTCGAGCGAGTTCGCCAAGCTGCACGGGATCCACGAGGTCCAGCTCACGAAGCTGTCCGGACCGGATCGCCAGGCGATGTTCCAGCGGCTCGCGGAGCTGGCCGAGGGTCGGCTCTACGATCAGGGCAGGGCGTTCCACTGGTGGAGCGAAGCGCTCGTGGAGGATCCGCGCTGGGATCGCGCGCTCGAAGAGAGCGAGCGGCTCGCCGGCGAGACCGGCGCATGGGACCAGCAGGTCGAGGCCTACGCCCGCGCCCTCGAGCGCACCACGGATCGCGAGGTCAAGAAGACCACGCTGCTCCGCATGGCGCGCGTCCACGAGTTCGAGCTGCGTGATGCGGCTCGCGCCGTGGAGACGCACCTCCGCGCGCTCGAGATCGAGCCCAAGGAGCCCGAGGCGCTCGCCTCCCTCGATCGCCTGTACCTGGGCGCGGGGATGTACGAGGACCTCGCCGAGATCCTGCGTCGCCGGATCGAGGTCGTCCAGGACACCGACGAGCAGCTCGAGCTGTACTTCCGTCGCGGCGCGATCTTCTCGGACGCGCTCGGGGATCTCGATCAGGCGCTCGCTTGCTACACCTCGGTCCTCGATCAGGAGAGCCGGAACCGGCGCGCCCTCGAGGCGATCGAATCGATCCACTTCCGCCGTGAAGCGTGGCCGAAGCTGTTCGAGACCTACGAGAAGCTGATCGACGTCGCCGAGGCGGACGCCGAGATGGCCGACGTCTACGCGCGCATGGCCCGGATCGCGTCCGAGGCCCTGCAGAACGAAGACAAGGCGATCGAGCTGTGGCAGCGCGTCCTCGACATCCGTGGTGAGGACATGCAGGCGCTGCAGGCGCTCGCCGAGCTGTGCACCCGCCGCGAGCGGTGGGAAGAGCTCGTCGAGATCCTCGAGCGCCAGGTCGCCGTGGCCCAGGCGGATCAGGAGCAGATCCGGCTCTACAAGCACCTCGGTCGGATCTGGGAGGACAAGCTCCAGCGCGAGCGCAATGCTCTCGACGCGTGGCTCGCTGCCGATCGCATCGACGGCAACGATCTAGAGACGCTGCGCGCTCTCGCGCACCTCTATCGCTCGACGCAGGCATGGGACGAGCTGTCCCAGACGCTGCGCCGGATCATCGAGGTCGGTCAGATGACCGACGCGATCAACGAGAGCGAGACGATCGAGCTGTACGCACAGCTCGGTCAGCTTGAAGGCGACGTGCTCGGCCGGGTCGATGACGCGGTCGCCGCCTGGCGCCACGTCATCGCGATCGATCCGAGTGACTTCCGCGCGCTCGCGGCCCTCGAAGGGCTGTTCACGCGTGAGGGTCGCTGGGAAGAGGCGATCGACGTGCTCGAGAAGCGCGCGCTCGTCCTCGACGACGAGGTCCAGCGTCGCGAGAACCTCTTGCAGGCGGCCTCCACCTGGGAAGAGAAGGTCGAGGATCTGACCAAGGCCGCGCAGGTCTACGAGCGCGTGCGGGCGTCCGATCCTTCGAACGTCACCGCCTCGGATCGCCTCGAGGCGATCTATCAGCAGCAGTACAAGTGGACCGAGCTCGTCGAGGTGCTCCTCGAGCGCTCGGAGCTGCGTCCGAACGTGGAAGAGCAGATCGCGATCCTGAACCGGGTCGGCAAGATCTACGAGTCCGAGATCGGCGACCAGGAGTCCGCGTTCTACGTGCTCCAGGCGGCGTTCAAGCGCGACTACGCGCACGAGGAGACCGCGCGCGAGCTCGAGCGCCTCGCCACGGCGACCAACCGCTGGCAGGAGCTGCTCGACGAGTACTCCAACCGAGTCAACGAGCTCGAGCGTGAGGATCGCGGCACGGCCGCGGACCTGTGGGTCAAGATCGGCCACTGGTACTCCGAGCACCTCTCGCACCTCGAGTACGCGATCCACTCGGTGCAGCAGGCGCTGCGCATCGATCCGAGCCACACCGGCGCCCTCGGCGGCATGGCGGAGCTGCAGCGCAAGCGCGGTAGCTGGTCCGAGCTGATCGAGACGCTCCAGCGCCACGCGGCGGTCGAGCCATCGGCGGAGAAGAAGACCGACCTGTACATCCAGCTCGCGGAGCTCCTCGAGCGGCAGATGCAGGATCTCGGTGGGGCGATCCACGCGTACCAGCAGGCGTTGGTCCACGGGCCCTCGTCGATCCCGGCGCTCACCGCACTCGATCGGCTGTACCGCCGCGTCGAGCAGTGGGAGCCGCTGATCGAGGTCCTGAACAAGCGTGCGGAGCTCGACACTGACGAGCTCAACATCGTCCGGTTCCGGCTCGAGGTCGGTCAGATCTGGGACCTCCGTCTGTTCGATGCGGGTCAGGCGATCGGCGCCTACAACCAGGTGCTCCACACCGATCCCACGAACTTGAACGCGCTACGTGCCCTGGAAGGTCTCTACGAGAAGACCAACCAGTCCGAGAAGTACCTCGAGGTCCTCGAGGCGCAGCTCGACGCTTCGCCGTCCGACGCCGAGCGCGTGCCGCTGTACGAGCGCATGGCCGCGGCGTGGGAGGAGCGGTTCGGCAAGCTCGATCGCGCCGCCGAGGCGCTCGAGAAGATCGTCGCGATCGACAACCGCAACTATGCGGCCTATCGCGAGCTGGCGCGCCTGTATCAGCAGGCCGGCCGGTGGGAAGCCCTCGTCGAGACGTACCGCAACCACATCATGGCGACGAGCGACGTGCAGCAGCGCGTCGATCTCTACGTCGCGATGGGCATCACGTACGAGATGAACCTCCAGGACATCGATCGCGCCGTCGAGGCGTACACCGATGTGCTGAGCTTCGATGCCGACGAGCAGCGTGCCCTCGACGCGCTCGGCCGCCTCTACGAGAAGATCAGCGAGTGGGACCGTGCCGTCGACGTGATGGCGCACCTCGTCCGCCTCAGCAACGATCCGCGCAAGCAGGTCGATCTGTACTGGCGCATGGGCAAGCTGCAGTACACGCAGCTCTCCGATGCGGACAGCGCCGAGGCGAACCTGCTCCGTGGTCTCGCCATCGATCCGGCCCACGTGCCGACGATGGAGGCCCTGACCAAGCAGTACTCGGATCGCGGTGACTGGCTCAAGGCCGCCCAGATGATGGTGCGTGCGGAGAGCTACACCCCGGTCGTTCTCGACAAGGTCCGCCTGCTGTTCGATGCCGGCAAGATCTACGAGGACCGGCTCAAGCAGAACGAGGCCGCCAAGCAGCTGTACGCCGCGGTGATCTCGCTCGATCCAGAGCACGTCGAGGCGGGCCGTCCGCTGGCGAACCTGTACTTCGAGTCCCAGCAGTGGGCCGAGCTGTCACCGGTCGTCGACATGCTCGCCCGCAAGGTCGGGCAGCTGCATGCCGACCCGCGCGAGCTCAACGAGCTCTACTACCGCGCGGCGAAGACCGCCGACGAGCTGGGCGACTACCAGCGCGCGCTCAGCTACTACAAGTCTGCCTACGACATCGACTCGACGTATCTCCCGACGCTGACGGGGCGCGCCGACTTGATGTTCAAGATGGCGGACTACGACAACGCCGGAAAGATCTACCAGACCATCCTGGTGCAGCACCGCGATGGTCAGGACGAGGCGGATGTCGTCCGGATCTACAACCGGCTCGGCATGGTTCGGCAGGCCCTCGGTGAGCGCAAGAAGGCGCTCAACATGTTCGAGAAGGCCCTCGAGATCGATCCGTCGCACCGCGACACCCTCATGGCGGTCATCGACCTGCAGCAGCAGCAAGGTGACTGGGAGGCGGTGGTCCACGCGAAGCGCGGCCTGATCACCACGGCGCCCGCCAAGGAGAAGGTCCAGCTCCTCGACGAGATCGCGACGATCTATCACGACAAGCTCCAGAACCCGCAGAAGGCGATCTCGGCCTACCTCGACGCTCTCGAGGTGTCTCCGGAAGACCACCAGCTGCTGCAGAAGGTGCTCGATCTCTACACCGAGCAGAAGATGTGGAAGAAGGTCGTCGAGACCATCGACCGCTTCATCGCGCTCGAGTCCGGCGGCATCCGCAAGGGCGCCTACTACCACGCGGCGGCGACCATCTATCGCGACGAGCTGAAGTCGCTCGACGAGGCGGTGGACTACTACAACCGCGCGCTCGACAGCTTCTTCGGCGATGCCGAGAAGCTCTCGGAGCAGATGATCCCGCGCGCGCTGCGCTCGTTCGAAGCGATCGACAAGGTGCTCACCACGAAGCGCGACTGGAAGGGCCAGGAGCGTGCGTACCGCGACATGATCAAGCGGATGCCGAAGCCGGGCTCTGCGGCGTCGGCGACGTTCCACAAGATCAACGTCGGCCTGTTCGATGGCCTCGGCGAGATCTATCGCTCGCGCCTCAAGCACTACCAGTCCGCCACGCAGGCGTACGAAGTGGCGCAGCAGCTCGATCCCAAGAACGAGCTCCGCGCTGATGGCACCGACCGCGCCGAGATCCTCGCCGAGCTCTATCTCGTCGCGGGTCCCGACTACACCGAGAAGGCCGTCGAGCAGCACATGCGGATGCTGCGCAACGAGCCGTTCAAGTACGACTCGTACAAGGCGCTGCGCCGCATCTACATGGACGCGCACCAGTACGACAAGACGTGGTGCGTCTGTAACACCCTCGCGTTCCTCAAGAAGGCCGATCCGGACGAGCTGCAGTTCTACGAGCAGTACAAGCCGCGCGGCCTCGTGAAGGCGAAGAACGTGATGAGCGGCGACACCTGGGCCAAGCTCATCCACCCCGACGAGAACCGCTACATCAGCGCGATCTTCGGCGCCTCGTGGCAGGGCGTCGCCGCCATGAAGGCGTTCCCGCACAAGGACTTCGGGATCAAGCGGAAGGATCGACGGCAGCTGCCGACCGATCAGCTGATGTTCTCGAAGCTGTTCTATTACGTGGCGCAGGTCCTGAACGTCCCGCTGCCCGAGGTGTTCCTCGTCGAGGACAACAAGCCCGCGGACATCCAGCTCGCCAACGCGATCGAGAAGACCGAGCTGTGTCCGTCGTTCGTGGTCCGTCCGCACCTGCTGCAAGGCAAGAGCGAGCGCGAGATCGCGTTCCTCTCGGCCCGCCGGCTCACGTTCATGCGGCCCGAGTACTACCTGAAGATGCTGCTCCCCACGAACACCGAGCTGAAGGTCGTCGTGATGAGCGCCATCGTGATGGTGCAGCCGCGGTTCCCGGTGCCGCCCGACATGGTGCAGCTGGTCCAGCAGTACCTGCCGGAGATGCAGAAGCGGATGCCGCCGCAGGTGCTCGAGCAGCTGGGTGCGGTCGTCGGTCGGTTCATCCAGGCGCAGCCCGAGATCAACCTCGCGAAGTGGGGCCACGCGGTCGACGCCGTGTCGCATCGTGCTGGCTTCGTGGTGTGTGGCGATCTCGAGGTCGCGGCGCGGATGGTCTCGGCCGAGCCGGTCGTCGTCGGCGGGCCGCAGGTGAAGGACAAGATCAAGGAGCTCGTCCTCTACTCGATCTCCGAGGAGTTCTTCACGGTGCGCGCGCAGATGGGCCTGACCATCGCGGGTTAACCGCCAAGGCGGCTGGGCGAACCGCCAAGGACCGGTAGATGTTCGCTCCCGCGCACTTCCGTGCCCCGGAGGTGACGAACCGCCAAGGCGCCAAGGACGCCAAGGTCGGAGAGTTTTTCAACGTGTCACCTCCGCCCAGGACGCGAACGCTCCCGGCGTGGTCCCGAACTCCCCAGGGCAGCTCCGATCGTTTGGGTAGTCGGGTGCGTCAGCGACCGTGTTGACACCGTCGCGCCTGGGCGTTCCGCCGCGGTTGCAGGCCGGCACTCGGTGCCGGCCCAGCCCGTCGCTCGCGCACCCCCCCCCCCCCCCCCGCTTCGCGCAGGACGGGCGAGGCGGGCTCCGCGGGTCACGCCGCTACGCGGCCGAAGAGCTCGTGTCCTCTGGGGGGTCGTGACGGTTAACGGACCCCGACCTTGGCGCCCTGCGGCTGATCCCCTCCGGGGCACGGCAGTGCCAACCTGCGAACTCTTGGCGGTTCGCTGACCAGGACGCAGAGCCCTGGCGGTTGGCCCACCGCGGGCCTTGGCGGTTAGCCGTTGGTCGGGCCGGCCCACTCGCCGGGGACCGGCGTCTGGACGTTCCGTAGACCGGTGACGCGGTAAACCTTGAGCTCTTCGGCCTTGCCCTTCACCTTGACGGGCGGCAGCTGCGTCGCCTCGACGCGGCCGGCGATGTGCTTGTAGGTGTCCTCGGAGATGATGATCTCGCCCGAGCTGGCGACATTGACGAGCCGGGACGCGACGTTCATCGCGTCGCCGATCGCGGTGTACTGGAGCGCGCGGGTGGAGCCGATCGACCCGGTAATCACGTTGCCGGTGTTGATGCCGATGCCGATGCGCAGGGGCGGCTGGTTCTCGGAGGCGCGGGTGCGGTTGAACTCCTCGAGCGCCTGGAACATGGCGATGCCGCACGACACGGCCTTGAACGGTGCGTCCTCGAGGGAGATCGGGGCGCCGAACAGCCCGATGATCTCGTCACCGACGAACTTGTCGAGGGTGCCGGAGTACTTGAAGAGGATGTCGACCATCACCTCGAAGTACTCGTTGAGCGTGTTAACGATCTCCTGCGGCGGGCGGCCGTCGGACATCGTGGTGAAGCCGCGGATGTCGGAGAACAGCATCGTCACCTCGGTGACGCGGCCGCCCTTCTCGATCACGAGCTCGCCCTTGAGCACCTGCTCGACGACGCTCGGCGGGATCAGACGCGAGATCTGAGCCCGGGTCTGCGCTTCCTTCTCGATACGGCTGGCGAGGCGAGCGTTCTGGATCGAGATGGCGGCCTGCGCGGCCATGCCGGTGCAGATCTGCAGATCCTTCTCGGTGAACGCGTTCGAGGTGAACAGCGAATCGAGGTGCATGATCCCGAGCAGCTCGTTCGCGTGCAACAAGGGCAGGGTCATCGTCGAGCGGATGCCCTGCATGATGATCGAGTGCGCGCCGGAGAACCGCGCGTCCATCGTGGCATCGCTCGACAGCACGGCGGCCTTGTTGTTGACGACCTCGGCCATCACCGTCTTCGAGAGCACGATGTTCGGATCGCTCTTGCCCGAGCGCGTCTTCACGAAGCGGGGGACGAGCTCGTGGGTCTTATCGTCCTGGAGCAGGATCACGCCACGGTCGGCGCCGACGAGCTCGAAGGCCTTGTCGAGGATCTTGGGGAGCAGCTTGTCGAGATCGAGCTCGCTGCCGACGGCGCGCGCGAGCTCGTGGCCGATGCGGAGGCGCTCGTAGTCGCGACGCAGGTTCTTCTCGTCGGGGATCTGACGCTCCGGCATGAAGTCGCCGGTGTCAGCCTGGATGCGGCCGCGGATGTGGCTCTCCGTCAAGCCTGGCGCGATGGTGACGCGCTGGAGCACGTCATCGGCCTTGGGCTTGTCCGCGAACACGATGCGCGTCGAGCCCATCGTGAACTCGTCGCCATCGGTCAGGTAGTGATCGGCCACGCGCTCGCCGCGCATGAACGTGCCGTTGAGCGAGCGGAGGTCACGCAGCAGATAGCGGCCGTCCGCGGCGCGCTGGATCTGCGCGTGCTCCTTGGAGATGATCCGATCCAGGATCTGGATCGTGTTGTCGGGGTGGCGCCCGATCGTGTTGAAGGCAGCGAGTTCGAACTCCTGCCGCTCCTCTCCGGAGATGACGATCAGCTTGGCCATCGCAAACTCGAAACCGCCTGGAGATGGTAGCCCTGTGCTGGGACACGAGTAAAGCAGCGATCGTTACCAACTCCGCATCCAGACACGGAAAAAGCCGTCCGGATTGCCAGGGATCTTGTGGGGCACCTCTTGTGAATGGCGGCTGGCTATGGCATTTGTTTCGCCCCGACAAGGCTGCCGGTTGGGGGTTCGCGAATGTGGCGGAATTGGTAGACGCGCTGGTCTCAGGTGCCAGTGGGTAACACCGTGGGGGTTCGAGTCCCCCCATTCGCACGATTCAGCTGCCGCGAGGCAGCTTCTTCGTTTTCGGGGGATCCGGAGTTCCGCGGCGAGATCAACGGGTTGTGACGGGCGCCCGATTCCGGCGGTCGAGATCACCAGGCGGGGAAGGCCTGCGTGAGCTGATAGTATAATGGAGGCGCGGACCTCTCGCGTGTTTCGTTCCCATGGGATTTGAAAGCACTCACCGACAGGTCCACGAGGAGCTCGCCCTCGATCTTGCCCGCACGCATCGCATCGAGCTCGCTCGGGCGATCGAGCTGCTTCGCGAGGCCGAGCAGCTCGCGATCGATGATCCGTCGAACCGCTCGATCCGGCATTGCTTCGCGATCGTGCTCGAGCGCGATGAGGCGAGCCGCGTCGGCAAGGAGGGTGGGGCGGCTGGAGCCTCGGCGTCGGGAACCCCCGGCCGCCAGACGCTGGTCATGCAGGGTGCAGAAGGCCAGGATGGCGACCTCGAACAGAATGCGGGAGACGGCGTGCGTGCGGCCGAGCCGCGCTCTCTCGACGCGACCACCAGGTCGCGCATGGAGCAGGCGTTCGGCGTCGACTTCAACGGCGTCGCGATCGTCCCCAACAGCACGCTGGCGACCGGCTCCACTCGAGCCGTCGCGAAGGACAGCGCGATCCACTTCCGCCGCGGCGCGTATCGCCCGGGCACGGCCGCCGGCGATCGCCTGATCGCTCACGAGCTGGCGCACATCGTTCAGCAGCGCGGCGGCATCGGGACGCGCAGCGCACCTCGGCGCGAGATCGAGCGCGAGGCCGATCGCGCTGCGACGCTCGTGACCGCCGGTCGCACCGCACCGATCGCGCTCCGCGCCCAGCCCGGCACGGCGTACGCGTACTCCGACGACGAGGACCACGATCACGGCGACCACGCGGAGCACGAGCACGAGGCAGCGGAGGGCACCCCGAAGGTGTCGCGTCACTGGATCGATGCGCTCGCCGGGAGCAGCGGCCGACCGCTGCCGGGCGCGCTGCGCAAGCGGCTCGAGGTCGCGCTCAAGGCAGACCTCAGCGGCGTCCGGATCCACGATGGCTCGGTCTCCGACGAGGCCGCGCGGGAGATCCACGCGAACGCATTCACGCTGGGCAAGGACATCCACTTCGCCCGCGGCAAGTTCGATCCCGGCTCGCCGCAAGGTCAGGAGCTGATCGCCCACGAGGTCGCGCACGCGGTCCAGGGTGGCCACGTCTCCGACTTCTCGAACGCGACGATCAGCACGCCAGGCGATTCGCGCGAGGTCGAGGCGCATCAGTTCGCCGCCGAGTTCGCCCGCAAGCAGGCCGAGGAAGCTGACGCTGACGCACCGAGGCCGCCGCAGGGGCAGGTCTCGACGGGACGCGGAGCATCGCCAGGCCCGCGTGGTGGTGGACGCTCGGTCGGGGTGATCGGACCTGTGGCGCCGGCCGCTTCGTCCGCCCCAGCGGCCAGCCCGCAGGTCGCGCTCGGGAGCGTGTCGAAGGCGGTCGTTCACCGTGATGGCGCGGATGGCCCGAAGCCGCCGCCGGCCGCCAAGCCCAAGAAGGCTGCCAAGCCCCCCGAGGC
Organism: Myxococcales bacterium; assembly: GCA_016720595.1. Lineage (GTDB taxonomy): Bacteria > Myxococcota_A > Polyangia > Haliangiales > Haliangiaceae > JABFXX01. Next base: position 301,578 of record JADKKI010000007.1, on the reverse strand, counting down.
GAAGTCTCCCGACATCAATGAAGGCGAGCTGGCGAAGAACAAGAAGGACGCCAACGACCCCGAGCAGGACAAGAAGGACAAGGAGAAGTTCGAGAAGGACAACCCGCAGGCCAAGAAGGACCCCGAGCCGATCAAGCCGGCCGTGAAGGATCCGGGCCCGGTCGCCACGCCGAAGCCGACGGCGAAGAAAGGCGGGGACGAGGTCCCGGCCAAGAAGGGTGGCGCGCCCGACAAGGTGGACCTGAAGGCGCCGCCGAAGGGCGGGGCGAGCCCCAAGCCGGCGATCGCGGCACCGAAGAAGGGCAAGGCCGAGAGCGCGGTCTGCGCTGCGGCGGATAACGACGTCGGGAAGTTCTGGGCGACGGCGCCACGCGATCCGAAGGCGAACGAGATCAGCGATCGCACGAAGGAGATGTGGGCGGCGGCGCAGGGCCTCGCGCCGGCGGGCGAGGGCGACGACATGATCGCCGCGCTGAACCCGGTCACTGCGGTCTACAACGACGGGTTCGGCAAATCAGACCTCGGCCAGGCGGTCGCCGGTCTCGATCAGTCGAAGTCGCCGTACGCCGAGTTCAACGAGAAGTATCGCGGCATCGCGATGGTGATGGCGGGGATCCGCGACGTCGCGTTCAACCTGTCCAACGTCCTCGGCAAGATCGGCCTCGTCCTCACCGTCGTCGGCTTCATCCTCAGTCTGTTCGGCGTCGGCGCGATCCTCGTGACGATCGGCCGCGTGATCAGCGTCATCAACCTGGTCCTCGACGTGGTGGCGGCGGTCGCCGGCATCATCGTCGCGGGGATCACGGCCGCGCAGATCAAAGAGGAGACCGATCCGTACAAGCGCGCGAAGCTGGCGAAGCTCCTGATCAGCGACGTCAACAAGGCGGCGTCGAACGTGGTGAACGCCGTCATGGGCGGCACCAAGGTCGGCAAGGTCGTCGGCAAGGTGGTCGGCGGCATCGCCGCCAAGCTCGGCAAGCTGCTCGCGTTCGTCGCGCGCCCGATCACGGCCGCGATCTCGCGCGTGTATCAGGCGATGTCGAAGTTCTTCGCGAAGCTCGCCGCGTCCAACGGTCGGATGGCGGGGGTGGGCAAGGTGTTCGTCGCCGCCGAGAAGGGTGTCGTCGGCCTCGGCAAGAAGGCGATGTCCAACCGCGCCAAGGTGATGGCGCAGGTCGATGCCAAGGACGCGCACGCGGCCAGCGAAGAGGCCAAGGCCAAGCAGACCGCGGCGAACGAGCGCAACACCGCCAAGCAAGGCGACAAGACCAAGGCACAGACCAACCTCGACGAAGCCAAGGCCAAGACGCTCGAGGCGAACAAGGCCGCCAAGGAGAAGCTCGAGGCTTCGACGGGCGCGAACAAGGAGCTCGAGACCAGGAAGGGCGAGGCGACGACGAAGAAGGGCGAGCTCGAGGGAGCCAAGACCTCCGAGAAGGAGGCCAAGTCGGCGTCGCAGAAGGCGGACAAGGATCTGAAGCAAGCGGAGGCCGTCCGCAAGAAGGCGGACACCGCGGCGAAGGCGAACGAGAAGGCCACCAACGCTGCGAACGAGACCGCGAAGAACGCCGACACCGCCGCGAAGGCGGCCGAGCGCCAGCACGCCGAGGCCGTGAAGACCGAGACCGCAGCGAAGACCGCGGTCGATCAGGCCACCGCCGCCGAGGCCAAGGCGGTCGAGGCCGCGCAGAAGGCGCGCGACGCCGCGGCGAAGGCCAAGGCCGCCGCCGGCGGCGACGCAGATGCGGCCGCGAAGGCCGCGGCGGATGCGGAGAAGGCGGCGACGGACGCGCGGCTCGCGGCCGACAACCTCTCCGCGGCCCAGAAGGAAGCGCAGCAGGCCAAGGCCGCCGCCGAGACCGCCGCGAAGTCGGAGAAGGCGCTCACCGACGCCAAGACCAAGGCGGCGACCGAGGCCGAGACCGCCGCGAAGGCGCAGGAGCAGGCGAACAAGACGGCCGCCGATGCGCAGAAGGCCGCCGCGGAGGCCGAGTCCGCAGCGAGCAAGGCGGTCGCCGACAAGGCCGCCGCAGAGAAGATCAAGCAGCAGGCAGACCTCGCGAAGACCGAGCGCGATCGCGCCACCGCCGCGAAGAACGCCGCCGAAGAGGCGGCCGCCCGGAAGACCCAGGCCGACGCTGCGAATGCGAAGGCCAAGGCCGAAGTTCAGAAGGTGGCCGATCAGAAGGCCGCCGCCGACACCGCCGCGGCCGCCGAGGCCAAGGCGCTCGAGCAGCAGAAGCTCGCCGAGACCCAGAAGGCCAAGGCGGCGGAGACCCAGAAGGCCGCCGATGATGCGGCCGCGAAGTCGAAGGCCGACGCTGACAAGGCGGCCAGGGATCAGATGGAGGCCGATGCGCAGGTCCAGAAGGACCGAGCCGACCTCGCCAAGAAGGAGGCCGATCTCAAGGCAGCCGAGGCGGATCGGCAGGCGAAGGCAGCCCAGGAGAAGACGGACAAGGCAGCCTCGGACCTCGCCGAGGAGAAGCGAAAGTCGGCCCAGGCGGCCAAGGACATCGCCGACGAGAAGCTCAAGACCGACACCGGCATCGCCGAGCAGAAGAAGACCGCGGCCGAGACCAAGAAGACCACCTGGAACGAGAAGCAGACGGCCCTCGAGAACGCCAAGACCGCCAAGCAGACCGCCGACACCAACGCAGCCAATGCGCAAAAGGCGGCCAAGGAAGCCGACCAGGCGGCGAAGGAGACCAAGCAGGCCGCCGACAAGGCGAAGACCGGCGAGGACTCCGCGCAGACCAAGCTGACGGACGCCGAGGCGCGGGCCAAGGAGGCCGACAAGGCGAAGACCCTCGCCGACAAGGAGGCTCTCGAAGCGGAGACCGCCGCCAAGGACGCCGAGCAGCACCTCAAGGACGCCGAGGCGCACAAGGCCGCGACCAAGAAAGACCCGGAGACGAGCGGGCCTGTGCCGCAGCCCAAGAAGCGTGTCGACGAGACGATGACCGGCGACGGCATGAAGGAGTCCGGTGGCGCCTACGCCGCGGGTCAGTGGCAGCAGGAGCTCGCCACCAAGAACGATCCGCAGGACCAGTGGGGAACCCCGGGCTTCCTCGGCAAGGACTTCGGCGGGACTGGGCGCCTGGATCTCGATCCGGCGAAGTCACGCATCCGTGCGCCGCGCATGACGGAGCTGCGGGCGACGACCCCGCGCTCGGTCAGCGTGTCCGACGCGGTCTCGAAGATCTTCGCGAAGAAGACCGACGACGCCGCGGCCCAGCCGCAGCCGTCGGGACCCGTCCCTGGTGCGACTCCGGCCCCGTCGGCCGAGCCCGCGGCGAAGCCAGATGCGAAGCCGGATCCGGCGAGCGCGACGGCCGAGGTGGGTCCGATTCCGTACTGGCCTGACCTCCTCAAGAACTACAGCTTCGATCTCGGCGCGATGAGCGAGGCGCGTGGACAGGTGCAGGCCTACAAGGCCGCGCAGCAGGCCGCCGTCCAGATGGCGCAGGGTGATCTGAAGAAGCGCGCCGCCGAGATCCGCGCGGAGGCGGCCGCGAAGAAGGCCCCGGTCAAGCAGAACCAGGACGGCCTCAACAAGGACAAGACCAACCTCGACGAGAGCAAGGGCGGCAATCAGAAGCAGATCGATCAGGAGAACAAGTCTGACCAGGAGAAGGCGAAGGCCGACGGTCCTGGAAAGGACGGCGCCGATGCGGCCGAGCAAGCCGCCGCCGCCGAGCCGCCGCCCGCGAAGGGCTGGTGGGGCAAGATCAAGGCCGCCGCGAACTGGCTCCTGAAGAACACGCTCGGTCGCGCGATGAAGTTCGTGACCGACGCCATCACGAACGTCGTGCTGTTCGGCATCAAGCACCTGATGGGCGTCGACGTGAAGGAGATGGCGACCTACGGCATGCAGACGGCCGACGAGGGCAAGGCCAAGGCCGCCGAAGGTACGACTGACACCACGCAGGCAGGCACCAAGAACGACAAGGTCGAGACCGACATCGCCGCCGAGGACATGACGCTCGGCCAGCGGATCGCCGCGGGCCAGAAGAACGTCACCGAGGCCGAGGCGTTCGAGAAGGCGATCGACGCGCAGGAGAAGGCGCTGCAGGCCGAGATCGCGGCGTGCAACGACTTCGTGGCGCAGGTGACGGCGCAGTTCGCCAAGTGCAAGGCGGAGGCGGACAAGGCGGCCGCGGCGCAGCCGGGCCCCGACAAGGCCGCGCCCAAGCCGGCGCCGGTGAACGATGCCGCCACGCCAACGCCGACCGATGGTGGCAAGCCCGATGCCGCTGCGGACCCGCATGCCGCGGCGCTCCTCAAGGAAGCGCAGACGCTGTGCTCCAACGCGGTCGATACCGAGATCGCGGAGCTCCAGGCGCTGAACGCCAAGGGCGCAGGGATCCTGATGGCGCAGGCCGGCTCGGATCCCGCCGAGGTGGCGCAGGCGCAGAAGCTCGCGCACGACATCGAGAGCGGCGCGCTCAAGACCGCGCTCGACAAGCTGAACGCCCTCAAGAGCAAGGCAGACGGTGGGACCGAGGAAGGCGTGGTCGCCGCTGCAGGGGACATCGACCATGCGTGCCACGATGGCGCCGAGGCCGTCGCGAACGCATACGTGGCCGCCGAGGCCGAGCTACTCGCGGCCCCGCCGTCCGCCCCGACCCCGTGAGCCGGTCGTCACGGCGCGATCTCGGCATCGGCGCGACGCTCGCCGTGATGCTGGCCGCAGGGCTCGTGATCCCGCGCTGGGCGCAGACCTTGTTGCTCATGGGGGCGGTGATGCTCCTGGTATCGGCCTGGACCTGGCCGCGGATCACGCACCCCCGATTGCGGCGCCGGATCGGGTCGACGATCGTCGCGGGGTGGCTCGGTGCGGCCGTGGCGATGGTGCTGAGCATCGAGCTGGGACCGATCGTGATGGTGCTCGTGGTCTCGGTCGTCGGCGTGGTGCTCGCCGTGATGGACAGCCTCCGCTGGCGTGCCGTCGCGCTGCCGGCCCAGGGCGAGGCGAGCGGGTCGTTCACGTTCGAGGGCTCGGCGCATGCGATCGGTGCGGCGACGCGGGTCCCCGGTACCGATCGAGCCGCGGCCGTGTGGACCGCGCGCCAGGGCAGGAGGCGGTGGTCGAGCACGGGCCGGTTCGAGCTCCGCGATGACGAGCGCAAGGTCCTCGTCGAGCGCGCGCACGCCGACGTGCGGGGCGATGCGTGGGTCCTGACGGGAGGGCTCGCACGCGATGCGGCGGCGGAGCTCGATGGTGCAGACACGACACGCCCGATCACGATCCGGTGGATCCCTGAAGGCGACCGGGTGTTCGTCGTCGGCGGGGTGACACTGCAGGATGATCCCGAGGCGCCGTCGTTTCGCGATCCGGGGCGGATCCGCGTGTTCTCCGGGCCGGTGATCGTGTCGGCGGGCTTTCACCGTCTGGCAGTGCGTGACGCCCGGCGGCGCCTCGTGCTCGCGGGCGTGCTCGCGGTGTGTGCCTCTGGGATCGGGCTCGGGTCCGCGCTCACGTGACGGTGAGCGGTTCTCGGGTAGGATCGGCCGCGATGCAGCTCTCTCCGCGGCTGGCCCATGTGTTCGCTGCCCTCGGCGTCGACGCCGAGGGGGTGCCGCACGAGGTCTGGACGCCGGCGCCGTTCGGCCAGCGCGTCCCCGAGCCCGCTGCACTCGTTCGCTGGCTGGCCCAGCGCCTGGCCGAGACGCCTGAGGGCCTGATGGCACGCGTCGATCGTCTGGGTTCGCCGTTCGGTGCGTTCACCACGCAGCTTCGCGACGAGGCGCTCCGCACGCGCGCGAAGCTCGATGCCGCGGACGCGGCCCGGCTCGCACGGGCGGTCGCTTCCACAGGGCCGCTCGAGGCCACGCTCGGCCTCGGGGCGCTCGCGCGGATGTCGGCGCTGGTGGCCGCGCACGCCGAGGACGCTGCTTCTGCCGTGCGCGCATGTGCGCCGCTGCTCGACGGGCCCAGGCCGGTGGCCCGGATCGCCGCGTTGCGGCTCGGCGAGGTTGGCGTGACCGAGGGGGCGCATGGCCGTCGCGCGCGCGCCGTGCTCGAGGAGGCTCTGTCGAACGCGCTCGCGGCGGCGCACGATCTCGGCGCGTCTGGTCAGCTCGCGATGCAGCTCGATCCGAGCCTGGCGGAGCTGGCGCTGCCGGGCATGACCGATCGCGTGGCGGCGGTGTCGGGGCGCGTCGTCGATCTCGTCGCGGTGCTCGGCGCGCTCGCCGCGCATCGCGAGGGGCTGACGGCGCGGCTCTCGGCACTCGCGCCGCAGGCTCCGCCGTTCACAGGGCCGCTCTATGTGATCGCGTACCTCGCGGCCCTCGGCGCCGCCGACGATGGCCCGTATCTCGACGAGGTTCGGGAGCGCCTGGAGCGCGCGGCTCGCGACCGGGAGCCGGTGGTGCGCGCGCTGGCGCTGGAGGCGCTCGGTGGCCATGCGCGGGCGGTCCCTGCCTTCGTGGACCTCCTGGTCTCCGCGCTGTCCGATGGTGAGGAGACCGCGCGGATCGCAGCGGCACTGGCACTCGGCGAGGCCGAGATCGTGCCGGATTCCGCCACGCACTGGCTCGAGCTGATGATCGACACCGGTGATGCGGAGGAGCGGCTCACCGCCACGCGCGCGCTGGTGCGCGGTGGTCGCTCGGTGCCCGCCGGCCTGATCGCGAAGATCCGCGATCCGCTGGTGGCTGCCTCCGTGCGGCTCCTCGCGGCGTCACCCGCGGACGCCGCGGGCCACGAGGATGCCTTCACCGCGCTGGCCGAGGTGCACACGATGGGGGATCCCGACGCGTCTGCGGCCCTCGATGCGCGCGTGCAGCCGATCGCGATCCTGGTCGATGCGCTTCGCGGCATGCCGGTGGCGAGGTCGGCCGGCTGGCTCGCGCGGTTTGCCGCGGGCGAGCTCGCACCCGTTGGCAACGTGTTCTATCAGGCCCTCGACGGCTGCGAGCTGGTGCCGCCGGAGCTCCTGGAGGCCGGTCGCCCACTGCTCGCGGCGATCGCGGATGGTGACGAGGAGAGGGCCGCGCTGGCTGCGCTGGTGGCGGCGCGGCTGTATCCCGCGGAGCCGGGGCTCGAGTCGTTGATCCTCGAGCGCACGAGCTCGCCGATCTCGTGGCTCGCGCTCGCCTCGCTCGAGCGGCTCGGCGAGGACACCTCCGAGCACTTGCTCGCCGCGGTGGACAACCCCGAGGAGGCCCAGACCTCGCTCGCGATCGAAGCGCTCGCGCGCTGCGAGCTCGGGGCCGCGCAGGCAGCGACGGTGGCGGCGGCACTCGTGCCCCACATCCGCGATGATGATCCGCTCTCGGAGGCAGCACACGCCGCCTTGATCGAGCTCGTCGAGCGCGGCGTGCTGCGCGCCTGACTATTCGGACTCGAGACGCTCGCGGGCTTCACGCGCGCGGACGATCTCCTCGCACATCGCTTCGAAGCGCTCCGGCCCCATCGATCGCTTGAGCTCCTCGATCTGCGCGTCGAGCATGATCGTGGCGTGGGGGCCGAGGCGCTGCTTGACCGAGGCCGAGGCGTAGACCAGCGCGAGGTAGGCCTGGCTCGGGTTGTCGCGCACGAGATGGATCTGGGCGATCAGCGAGACCACCGCGATGTAGCTCGTGAGGCTTCGCTTCTCGAGCCCGGCGAGCTTGAGCGCCTCATAGGCGCGATCGAGCGCGCGGCCGTAGCTCTTGCCATGGAGCGCAGCGAGCGCCGCGGACTGGGTCGCGAGGAGGCGCTCGTCGACCCCGGCGCACTCCTTGGCCAGCGCACGCGCCAGATCGAGGTGGCGCACGGCATCGGCGTGGTTGCCGAGCTGGGTGAGCATGTGGCCGAGGGCCATGCGGGCCTCGAGCTCGTCTCGCTGTGCGACGTGGGCGTTGACCAGGCGGACGATCGAACGCAATCGATCGGCCGCTCGTCCGAACGAGCGCGTGAGCTGCGCGGCGAGCGCGGTGCCCTGGAGCGCAAGGAAGCGCGCGTCGATCAGCTCGCGTGCGGGTGCGGCGCGCAGGAGCTCTTCGGCCTTGTCGTAGGAGCGTCGCGCGCCGTCGAGCTCGAGGGCGGTGAGCTGTTGCTCCCCGAACGCGATCGCGAGCAGCGCCCCGAGCTCGATCCCGAGCAGCCGATCGCTCGGGCCCTCATCGTCGGTGGCCGCGACCTCGGTGGCGATCGTCTGAAGCTCGATGCCGCCGCTCTCCACGAGGTCCGGTAAGCGGAGCGCGGCCCGCGCCGACTGGATCCGGGCGAGCAGGGCGCGCGTCTGGTCGCCTGCACGTTGCGCCGCGACGGTCGCAAGATCGGCGAGCTGGCGCGCCGCGGCGGGCTCCTCGTCGGCGAGCTCGAGGGCCGCACGGCGAAGGGCGGCGCGTGCATCGAGATCAGGCCGGTCGGCGATCGGCATCAGCGCCGCCGCTCGCTCGAGCGCGGCACGGGCCGGGGCGCTCCGCCAGCGAAAGCACGGTTCGGCCTCCGCAACGGCGAGCCACGCCTCGGCCTGCTCCGCGGGCGGCGCGCCGCTCGCGTGCAACGCGTCGGCGCGCTGTCTCGGGTCGCTCATCGGTGATCGAGTATACCGCGGGCACGCCCTCAGGTCGGCTGACCGAGCATCGCCAGGCATAGCCCCATCTGGTGAAGGCGCGTGGTCGCGGCATCGCGCCGCCCGGCGGCGGCCTCCTCGCGCGCGGCCCGGGCCAGGAGGGGGAGGGCCTCGGCGACGCGGCCGATCCCGAGCCACAGGGCGCCGAGCTCGCCACGAGCCCAGATCGCATCGGGATCCATGGCGGTGTCGAGACGTGGCGCGAGGTCGGCCAGCCAGCGAAGTGCGCGTGCGTGGTCTCCGCGCTCACTCGCCGTGCGCGCGGCGGCGACCCGGGCGTCCAGCTCGTCGGCTTCGCGGCCCGCCAGCGCACACCGCCGCGCGGCCTCCGCCCATGCCGCCTCGACCGCCTCGAGGGGGGCATCCACGAGAGAGCGTGCACGCTGGAGTGCGACGCGCGCGCAGCCTTCGAGATCGCCTGCGCGGACGACGTGCGCGAGTGCGCTCTCGAGCGTCTGATCGGCGAGCGCGGGCTGCCCGAGGGCGCCGAGCGCGACCCCCAGATCACCCAGTGCGCGTCCGAGCGCGCCCTCGCCGAGGGGCGCCGCGTGCTCGGCGGCCGTACGCAGACAGCGCAGCGCGGCCGGACCGTGACCCAGGTCGAGGTGGAGCTGGGCGAGCTCCGCGAGGGTCGCTACCGCCAGGGCCCCATCCCCGCTCGCCAGCGCGCTGGCCAGGATGGCCTCGAGCTCCGACGACGCCAGCGGCATCCCGCGATGGTAACAGGGCGACCTGCGGCGAGGGTGCTACGCTCCGAGCATGCAACCGCGGACCAAGGACCGCATCGCGAAGGCCCTGGGCTATGTCCTCGGCGGCGCGATCGGGCTCGTCCTGGTCGCGTACTTCATCTACAAGATCTGGCTGGTCGTCTCCCTGCTGTGAGCGCACCGTTGGGGACGGTGGCGCGCTAGGATTGGGCCCCGGTGGCAGCGCGACGAATCTTGCGGTTCTTCGGCTCGCGGGGAGACCTGCTGGCCGCCGAATCGCCGAGCCTCGTGGTCTACGACGGCTCGGGGCAGGTCCGGTTTCGCACCGAGGTCGAGGGGCTCAGCGACGTCGTCGCCGTCGACGACGAGCTGTGGGTCGTCAGCCTGCACAAGCTGACCCGCCTGTCGGCCAGGGACGGCAGCGTCATCGCGATCGAGCCGATCGAGTACCTCGATCCGGCCGGCCGGTTCCTCCAGTCGAGCACGGCACGTCAGCTCCCGGTGTGGCACGCGAGCGAGCCGGTGCTGCTCCGCGCCAACCCGGCACGGACCGAGATCCCGGGCCCGGGTGGGAAGCTGATCCTCCCGATCACCGACGGTCGCTGGATCCTGTGGCAAGGCGGCCAGCTCCGGCTGTGGCGCACGATCGGTGAGGCCTGGCGCACGACGATCGGCGAGCCCGGCGGGACCGTGGTCGACGCACAGCTCGTGCTCGATGGTCGCCTGTTCGTGTTCGTGGTCCAGCGAGCTGCCCCACGGCCGAACGAGCCATCCGACGCAGATCTCCGGCTCATGGTGGTGGCGGTCAACGACGGCGCGCCGACGACCCAGATGCGGCTGCGCGGTGTCAGTCAGCTCGCGATCGCGGCACGGCGCGGCATCGCGCTCGCGCGCTCGGGCGAGCGCCTCAGCGTGCTCGATCTGAGGTTCGGGCGCTGGATCCGCGATCTCGTCCTTCCGGCCGGGGTCGTCGAGATCGCGGTGGATGAGGGCCTGCAGCGGATCGCCCTGGCGACCACCGACGGCCTCGAGCTGGTTCACCCGGATGCGCTCGCGTCGCAGGTCCAGGACGCCGCGGATCCGCCGACCTCTCCTGTCGAGACCGTCGATCCGTCCGGGGCTTCGACGCTGCTGGAAGGTGCCGACGCGCGCGAGCCGTCGGGCGGGGAGCTCAACGGGCACGCGGGGGCCACGCTCACGGCAACGGCGGTGGCGCCCGACGAGCCGCTGCCCGAAGCACCGCTCGTGCGGCTCGATCCGGTTTCGGTGTTCGTGAGTGCGACCCCCAAGGAGATCGCCCAGGCGCTCGAGCTCCGGCTCCAGCTGATCTCCGCGCGCGTCGGCGTGGCGATCTCGGAGGCGTGGGACAACGGCCGGCTCAGCAAGCCAGATCCGGCGCGCCCACCGTTCGCCGACGAGGTCGCCGGTCTGCTACGGCTCGCTACCGGACGGGCCCCGGAGGAGCTGGGCTCCTCGGTCGCGCGCCTCCGTGCGACGGAGCAGCTGGTCGCGAGCGCCGAGGAGGCTCGCGCGGGCCGGCTCACGCCGCTCGACGTGCTCGCGCATGACTTCCAGCTCTCGCGCGTGGCGGTGGCGATGCTGTTCGCGATGGTCGCGCCCCGGCTTCGCGGCGATCTCACGCGCCTGTACGGCATCCTCTCCAACGATCCGGGCCGCCCGCTGATCGACGAACACCTGCTGGGCCAGCTCCTGGGCAGCGCGCTGGCCCCGGAGATCTCCCGCGAGCTCGACGGCGATCGGCCGCTCCGCAAGCTTGGCCTCGTGCGCGCAGGCGGAGGGGAGCGGCCGTTCGTGGCGCTCACGGTCGATCCGCTGGTGGTGCGCTACATCGCGAACTTGTCGCAGGAGGGCGAGCCCGACCTGCACCTCAAGGTCCGCCAGGTCGATCGCGATCTCGACGAGCTTCAGCTGCCCCGCAAGTTGATCGTCCAGGCGATGCGGTTCCTCGGCAGTCCGCGCGAAGACGAGCCCGTACGGATCGTCGTTCGTGGTCGCACCGGGTCCGGTCGTCACACGCTGTTGACGTCACTCGCCGCGCGCGCGGGCAGGTCCCTCGGCATCATCGATCTCTCGATGGTGCCGCGTGAACCCGGTCGGCTCGCCCAGACGCTCGAGACGGTGCTGCGGCGAGCGCTGCTCCGCGGTCTGATCCCGTGCGTCGACGGCCTCGAGCTCGAGAACTCCGAAGATCCCGACACCAAGGTCCAGCTCGCGTCGGTGCTGCGGATGCACCCTGGCCCGATCGCGATCCGCCTCCCCGGTGAGGTGCCGATTCCGCTCGACCCCGGCTACTTGCTGATCGACATCCCGCTGCGAAACGAACAAGAGCGCGGTGAGTCCTGGATGGTGGCGCTCGAGCACCACCGCATCGATCTCCCCGATGGCAGCGAGCTCGCGGCACGCTATCGCGTGGGGCCGGGCATCATCGAGCGGGTGTGCGGCGAGATCGCCCGGCGCCCCGATCGCCCGACCGATCCTGCGGCCGTGGTCCGCGAGCTCGACGAGGCGGTGCGCCAACACCTCGAGAACCGGCTCGGTGCCACCGCGAATCGCGTGACGCGGCTGTCGAGCTGGGCCGACATCGTGCTCCCCGAGGACATCCTCGATTCCCTCCTCGAGCTGACGGCGCGCGTTCGTCATCGCAAGAAGGTCTACGAGCAGTGGGGCTTCGATCGCTCGATGACCACATCACGCGGCATCACGGCGCTGTTCTCGGGCAGCCCGGGCACCGGCAAGACCATGGTCGCGGGCGTGATCGCGCGTGATCTCGGGCTCGATCTGTATCGCGTGGACGTCTCCCGGATCACGTCGAAGTGGATCGGTGAGACGGAGAAGAACCTCGGGAGCCTGTTCGATGCCGCCGAGGACGGCCAGGTGATGCTGCTGTTCGACGAGGCGGACTCGCTGTTCGCGAAGCGCACCGAGGTCAAGTCGTCCGTGGATCGCTACGCGAACATGGAGGTCAACTATCTCCTGCAGAGGCTCGATAGCTTCGAGGGCATCGCGATCCTGACCACGAACTTCGGGACCTCGATCGATCCGGCGTTCAAGCGGCGCTTGACCTATCGCGTGACGTTCCCGTTCCCCGACGAGGAGATGCGGGAGCAGCTGTGGCGATCGCTGTTGCCGCCGGAGGTCCCGGTGGTGGGCCAGCTCGACTTCGCCGCTCTCGCGCAGCGGTTCCGGCTGTCCGGCGGCTACATCCGCAATGCCACGCTGCGTGCGGCGTTCCTCGCGGCCGAGGAGGGGAGCTCTCTCACGCACGCGCATCTCGAGCGCGCGATCCGCATGGAGTACCGCGAGCTCGGCAAGCTCGCCGAATCCGGGACGCTCGAGTAGGTCGTCGTGGCGGTCGAGAGAGAGCCTCGAGATCCGGACGATCACCGACGACGAGGTCGCGGCCTTCCGGGACGCGATCATGAGCGCGTTCGGCGACGACCGGGATGCGGATCCGAACGGGCCCGAGCGCACGCGCGCCCTGTTGCCGCGCGCGCAGACCTGGGCGGCGTTCGATGGCACGACGATCGTCGCGACCGCCGCGACCATCGATCACGGCTTGATCGTGCCCGGCGGCGCGGTGCTTCCGATGGCCGGGCTGACGGCCGTGATGGTGCGCCCCACGCATCGGCGACGCGGGCTGCTGCGGGAGCTGATGCGGCGGCACCAGGACGATGCGCGTGCGCGGGGCTTTGCGATCGGCGGGCTGTGGTCCTCGGAGGCCTCGATCTACGGCCGGTTCGGCTACGGCCTGGCGACCGAGGGTGACGTGCTGGAGATCCCCGACGCACGGACCCTCGAGCTCGCCGCGCCGCGAGAGCTCGACGAGCTGGAGTGGATCGACGAGCCCACGGCGCGCGCACTGCTCCCCGCGATCTATGCACGCTCGGTGGCGCTGCGGCCAGGCGCGCTGGTGCGCTCTGACCTGTGGTGGCGTGAGCGGCGGTTCCTCGAGGCGCCGTTCATGCGCGGTGGGGCGAGCCTGCGCCGGCACGTGCTCGCGCGGCGTGGCGGGACGTACGTCGGGTACGTTCAGTACCGCCAGCGCCCGGGGTGGTCCGACGGCCTGCCGGCGGGCAAGCTCGAGATCGTGGAGCTGGTCGCGGTGGACGCGCGCGCGGAGGCCACCCTGTGGCAGCTCGCCCTGCACGTCGATCTGTTCCCGCACGTGAGCTGGTGGAACGCCCCGGTCGACGACGTGCTCGCGTGGAGCGTGACCAATTCGCGGCAGATCCGGCGGCGGCGCAACGACGGCCTGTGGCTCCGCGTCGAGGACGTCGCGGTTGCGCTGGCCGCACGCACGTTCGACGGCGATGGCGCCGTGCGGTTTGCCGTCGAGGACACCACCTGGGAGCTCGTGGTCGAGGGCGGACACGCCGTGCGATGCGCGCCGACCACCGAGAGCGCCGAGCTCGTGATGTCGCGGGCCACCCTCGGCGCTCTGTACCTCGGTGGGGTCCCAGCCTCGCGCCTCGCGCGAGCGAACTTGATCGCGGGGAGCCCCGAAGCGCTGCGGCGCGCCGATCGGATGTTCGTCTCGGCGGTCGTCCCGTGGTGTCCGGAGCTGTTCTGAGGTGCCCAATGACGCAGCCCGATGATGCGGCAAGCCGATGCGGCGAGCCGATGCGGCACGATGATGGGGAGCCGAACCGGTGAGTGCGCCGTCGTCCACGCCCGACGGTCTGAAGCTCTGGCAGCGGTTTCACATCCGGCTGTCGCTGATGTACGGCGGGCTCGTCCTCGCCGTGCTGCTCTCGATCGCGGGCGTGTTCTACGTGCGCGGGGTCAGCGCCGAGGTCCAGGCGCTGCAGGCACGGCTCAGGATCGCCGCGATGTCGCTCGCCACGGCGATCACCGCGGAGGATCTCGCCGTGCTCCAGGTCGAGGCCGATGCCGCGCGCCCCGAGTATCTGCGGATCGCATCGCGGTTCCGGGCGGTGGCGGTGGCCGAGCCGGAGTTCTCCGACATCTACATCATGCGGCACGGGGCGGCGCCCGGCTCGCTCGAGCTCGTGGTCGACGTGGTGATGCTCGGGGACGCACCGCCCGGCAAGGTCGGCGAGGCCTACGAGCCTGCGCACTCGACGAAGATGCAAGAGGGCTTCGAGCGCCCGACCGTCGAGGATGCGCCGTACACGGACGCCTGGGGCACGGTGCTCTCGGGCTACGCGCCGATCCGCGATGGCGCGGGCAAGGCGATCGCGCTGGTCGGTGTGGACGTGCGGGCCTCTCGGCTCGCGGCCCTCAAGAGGGACGTCGCGTTCCTGGTGCTCGGCGTGCTGGCCGTCTCGATCCTCGTGCTCGCCATCCTGTCCGTGATCGTCGGTCGGAGCATCCGCAAGCCGCTCGCGCGCATCGTCGAAGCGACGAACGCGATCGCCTCCGGGCGGCTCCACGTTCGCGCCGAGCTGCAGCGCGCCGACGAGTTCGGCGTGGTGGGGCGGCACTTCGACGACATGGCCAGCGGCCTCCAGGAGCGCGACTTCATCAAGACCACGTTCGGGCAGTACGTGGCGCCCGAGGTGGTGCAGCGGATGATCACCGATCGGTCTCAAGCGCTGTTCGGTCAGCGCCGTCACGCCGCGGTGATGTTCGTCGACCTCCGCCGGTTCACCACCCTCAGCGAGGGCATGGCCCCCGAGGAGGTGGTGACGATGCTCAACGACTACCTCGATCGGATGACCTCCGTGATCACGCGACACGGCGGCCGGATCGACAAGTTCATCGGCGACGCGATCATGGCGGACTGGGGCACGCTCGACGACAGCCCCCGGCCCGAGGCCGATGCGGTGACCGCCGCGCTCGGGATGCTGCGCGAGATCGCCGCGTGGAATGTCGATCGGGTCGCCGCGGGCAATGCGGCCCTCGAGATCGGGATTGCGATCCACGCTGGCCCCGTGGTCGCGGGCAGCATCGGCAGCGCGCGCAAGCTCGAGTACACCGTGATCGGCGACGCCGTGAACGTCGCGAGCCGGCTCGAGGGGCTGTGCAAGGTGTTCGGTGCGCGGCTCGTGGTCTCGGGGACGCTGGTCGAGGCCGCGGGCCTGACGGGGGGCACGCGCTGGCTCGACACGCTGGTGCTGCGCGGCCGCACCGAGGCCACCGATGTCTACGAGATCCTCGACGAGGCGGATCCACGACGGGCTCGCGTCGACGACTACGCCGCGGCGGTGGCGCTGCTCCGATCCGGTGATCGCGTGGCGGCGAAGGCGGCGTTCGAGGCACTGCGCGACCTCGGGCCAGACCCGGTGGTCGATCACCAGCTCGAGCGCGTGGCGACGGAGACCGCCGCCGCGTCGATCACCGACTGACCGCGCGCCATCGATCAGTGCGCGGACCGTGCGCGGAGAGGCGGTGAGTTGTCGCGCCGGTTCCGAACTGTGTCCCGCCGTAACCTGGCCGTCACGTCGGGCGCGTAGACTGCGCGCGTGAACACCGTCGAGGTCCTGATTCCCGCCGAACCGGAGGCGTGCTGGAGGGCGTTCGTGGATGCCGTGACACTGGCCGCCTGGGTCCCGGGCCTGCGGAGGGCACGGGTGATCACCCGTGACACGCAGGGTCTGCCGCTCGAGACCCTGTTCGAGTTCGGCGAGTCGTTGACCTACTCGCTGGTCTACACGTACGACGCCGCCACCCGCGAGGTGAAGTGGCAGCCGCGTACGGGCAAGTACGATGCGGTGGCCGGCTTTGCCCGGTTCGATCCCGCCGAGGGCGGCACCAAGCTGACGTACGGGCTCGAGCAGGGCGATGGCCGATCGCCGGCGGAGAAGGCGCTCGGTGAGGTGTCGATCCTCGCACACGCGTTCGCGCGGTGGATGAGCGAGGAGCGCCGTCGCTGAGCGTGGTCGTGTTACGTTCGCCGCGATGCGAACGATGGCAATCGTCCTGACGCTGGTGACCGCGGCCTGCATGTCGAAGGGCTCGAACACGCCCCAGAGTGGCCAGAGCGGTAGTGGCTCGAACGGCTCGGCCTCGCTGCCGCCCCCACCGCAGACCGCCGCACATCAAGGCCCGACGTGCGAGTCCGCGATCGCGAACTCGATGACGCTGACGATCGCCGCGGCGAGCGACGCCGAGCGTGATCAGGTGCGCACGCAGCTCGATGGCGCGAAGCCGAAGATGATCGCCGCATGCCACGAGGACAAGTGGTCCGCGGACCTCCTCGATTGCCTCGACAAGGCGCGCACCGACGCCGCGACCGGCACCTGCACGGACCTCTTGACCCCCGCACAGCAGCAGGGCGTCCAGAAGCGACTGACCGGCTCGTGAGCACGTCTCGGCGCAACTAGCGCATCGCCTCGTTCACATCGCGCACCGTCGTGCATCTCCTCGAGATCGCAGCGGTCGGTTTATCTGTGGGGCGTTCATTCTTCGCTTGTGAGCGCGAGATCCGCGGCAGTACGGTGCGCGGCGATGAGCGAGATGAGGCACATGACGCGATCGATCTCGGTGGTGACGGCGGCACTCCTCCTGGCGGGGCTCGTCGGGTGCGGTCCGGGGAGCCGGAAGGATCCCGGTACCGGCGGCGGGGATGACACCTCGCCGACCTGCCCGGTGTGCAGCGACGACAAGAGCGCGGTCGTCGATTGCGAGGGCAACGCGGTGGCGTGCCCGCTCGATCAGGCGTGCAACGCCGGCGCGTGCATGAACGCGTGCGAGGCCGCCGAGAAGAACCACTCGTCGGTGGGCTGCGACTACATGGCGGTCGACATGGACGCCGCGGATGGCCCGCCACGTGATGCGTGCTTCACCGTGTTCGTCGCGAACACCTCACCCGCGCAGGTCCACGTCAACGTCGAGTGGAACAACCTCCAGTTGAACCTCGCGCAGTACGCGAAGCTGCCGCAGGGCCAGGGGCAGAGCCTGAGCTACGGCGCGTACGACCCGGCCGCCGGCCTCGCGCCCGGCAAGGTCGCGATCATCTTCCTCGCCTATGCGCCCGCGGGTGGGCCGCTGATGGGGAACGTGACGTGTCCCGTGCCGGCCGCGATCGGCACCGACGCGCAGATCGCCGGCAACGGTTTCGGCAAGGCGTTCCACCTGACGACCGATCTCCCGGTCGTCGCGTATCAGATGCTGCCCTACGGCGGTGGTCGCGCCGCCGCGACCGGTGCTTCGCTCCTGATCCCGACCTCGGCGTGGGGCACCAACTACGTCGCCGTCAGCGCCTACGATCCGCCGCCCGGTCAGCAGCCGCCGATCCAGGTCGCGCAGGGCCCGTCGTACAACATCGTCGCCAAGGAAGACGACACGCACGTCACGATGCGCCCGAACCAGGCGATCATCGGCGGTGGCGGCCTGATGAGCGGCACCGCGAACTCGCCGTACGCGATCACGCTGCAGAAGGGCCAGTACGCGCAGATCACGCAGGCCAACGGCCTCTCGGGATCGCCGATCTCCGCCGACAAGCCGATCGGCGTGTTCGGCGGTCACCAGATCATGTCGATCGATCGCTGCTGTGGAGATCACGGCGAGCAGATGCTCGCACCCGTGCGCGCCCTCGGCTACGAGTACGTCGCGGCGCCACACGCCGATCGCCACCCGGCCTCGGACCCGCGGATCTATCGGATCTACGGCACCGTCGACGAGACCCACCTCGAGTACGACCCGCCCGGCGCCGGTCCGCCGACCGTCAACCAGGGCGCGATGGTCGAGATCCGCTCGATGGCGCCGTTCACCGTGCGCTCGCAGGGCGCCGATCACCCGTTCGCGATGTTCACGTACATGAGCGGCGCGGGCGATCAGGGTGAGGGCGGGCAGGGCGATGCCGATTTCGTGCGCCTCGTGCCGCCCGAGCAGTTCCTGTTCCACTACGTGTTCTTCACCGATCCCACGTACCCGTTCACCACCCTCACCGTGGTGCGCAAGGCGAACAACGGCGCGTTCGACGACGTCACCCTCGACTGCATGGGCGGGCCGATCGGCGGCTGGCAGCCCGTGGGCACCGACGGTCAGTTCGAGATCACGTTCGTGAAGACCGTCGATCACTTCAACGGGATGAATGGCTGCAACAACGGCGTGCGCACGATGGACTCCAAGGGGCAGTTCGGCGTCTGGGTGTGGGGCTGGGGCAGCGAGGACACGTCGACCGGCTGGGTCAGCTACGGCTATCCGGCGGGCGAGGGTGTGCTGCCGATCAACGACGTGGTGATCCTCTCGGAGAAGCCGGAGGACGCGATCTTCGGCGCGCTGACCGCGCGTCCGAGCCACGCCCTCGACGCCGCGCCGATCTCCGCGCCGGTGGCCCCGCAGCAGCTGACGCCGCCGTCGCAGTGGTGGGCCCCCGAGGGCGCGCCGATCGTCGCCGAGTAGCTGGCATCCGGCGCACGGCTCGGTGATCCTGGGCCCATGGATCAGGATGACGGGGTCGACACGGTGGTGAACACCGCCAACCCCACCGACGAGCGCCCGTCCTTGCCGCCCGCGGCGATCGGCCTCACGCCGATCGCGCAGCGCTACAAGCTCGGCGAACAGCTCGGCAAGGGTGGGATGGGCGAGGTCCTCGACGCGATCGACGAGCAGATCGGTCGCGAGGTCGCGATCAAGCGCATGCGGGCGGAGGCGCCGAGCGAGAAGCAGATCGCGCGGTTCATGCGCGAGGCACGCATCCAGGGCCGGCTCGAGCACCCCGCGGTGGTCCCCGTCCACGAGCTGGGCCGCGATGCGGAGGGCAAGCCGTACTTCGCGATGAAGAAGCTCAAGGGCACCACCCTGGCCGAGATCCTCAAGGCGGAGAACACCGCGAAGTATCCGTTCCAGCGCCAGCTCCGCGCGCTCGCGGACGTCTGCCTCGCCGTCGAGCTCGCCCACACGCGCGGGTTCGTTCACCGCGACCTCAAGCCCGACAACATCATGCTCGGCGATTTCGGCGAGACCTACGTCCTCGACTGGGGCGTCGCGAAGGTCACCGGCGAGGACGATAGCGCCCTGGTCGCGAGCGAGGAGCCGGGCCAGGGCCTGGTCACGGCGGCGGGCGCCGCGGTCGGGACCCCGGGGTACATGGCGCCGGAGCAGGCGCGCGGGCTCGCCGACATCGATGCGCGGGCCGACGTCTACTCGCTCGGCTGCGTGCTGTTCGAGCTGCTGACCCACGATCGGCTCCACCCCGGCGGTCAGGCGGGCATGCAGTCCGCCGTCGCGGGGATCGATAGCCGCCCCTCGCACCGCACTCCCGATCGGGAGATCCCGCCGGAGCTCGACAACCTCACCGTGCGCGCGACCACGCCGGCCCGCGAGCAACGGATCGCCACCGCGCGCGAGCTCGGCGAGCGGATCCAGATGTTCCTCGACGGCGATCGCGACACCGAGCTGCGCAGGACGCTGGCCAAGCAGCACCTCGAGAACGCGCTCTCGGCGTTCGCGGAGGAGGATCGGAGCGCGGCGATGCGCGAGGCCGGGCGCGCGCTCGCCCTCGATCCCACGCTCCACCGCGCGGGCGAGCTGATCACCCGGATGATGCTCGAGCCGCCGACGACCTTGCCGCCCGAGGTGGTCAAGCAGTTCGATTCCGACAGCGCGGACATCGTGCGTCGGACCTCGGGGGCTGCCGCGGTGGCGACCGGAAACTATCTCCTGTTCGCACCGCTCCTCGCGCTGGTCGGCGGGGGCGCACGGCTGACGGAGCTCCTGCTCATGGTGGCGCTGTCAGGGATGGCGGTGCTGTTCCTGCTGTGGATGCGCCGGCCGGGCCGGCCCTTCCTCGCCGCACCCGTGATCATCATCCACGTCGCCCTGATCGCCGTGGTCGGACGGCTGTACACGCCGTTCCTGCTCGCGCCCGGGATTGCGGCGGTCACCGCGATGGGCTTCATGACCGGGCCCCAGTACGCGAAGCGTCAGGCCACGTGGGTGGCCACCGTGTGCCTCATCGGGGTGGCCCTGCCGTTCGTGGGTGAGCAGCTCGGGTGGCTCCCCCCCTCGTTCACGGTCTCGGCCGAGCACGGCTTCGCGATGATCGTCTCCCCGATGTTCCAGGGCACGACGTCGACCGTGGTGCTGATGTTCCTGTATGCGGCGGCGATCATCGGCGCGTGCGTGGTGATGACGCGGGGGCTCAAGAACGCAGAGCGCCGGGCGAGGGCGCATATGCACCTGCAGGCCTGGCAGCTCCGTCAGCTCGTGGCGCAGCCGGGGACCTGAACCGTGCGCGCTGACACCGCCGGGGCCAGCGGACCCGTCGGCCCGCGCGGTCAGTTCTCGACGACGCGGACCCGGTTGAACGGGACGTTCTCGCCGCGTCCGCCGTCCGCGAGATAGAGGCGCGAGCCATCGGGTTCGACCGAGAGGCCCTCGAGCCCGTAGAGCTCCGAGGCGAGCTTGTCATCCGAATCGGCGTAGCCGCTCTGGCCGCTGCCGGCCACGGTCTCGACGCTCGTGCCCACGATGCGACGGACCCGGTAGTTGCCGAGGTCGGTGACGTAGATGTCGCCAGTCGCCGTGATCGCCATGCCCTGCGGGTGATTGAACTTCGCGTCGGCCATCGCGCCATCTGCGAAGCCGACCCCACCGGTGCCGGCGAACGTGGTCACCGCGCCGTCCATGCCGATGATCCGCAGCCGGTGGTTGTCGTAGTCGGCGATCACCAGCTTGCCGTCCGCGCGGACCACGAGCTGATACGGCGTGGAGAACCGGGCCGCGGCGCCGGTGGCATCCGTCATGCCCTTGGCGTCCCAGGTCCCGGCGAGCACCGTGAGCTGGAGGTTCCGGGGGTCGAGGATCTCGACCACGTGATGCATGTAGTCGCCGATCGCGAGCCGGCCATCGGCCATCACGGCGAGGCCACGCGGGCGGCCGATCTTGTTCACCACGAGCTCCGCCACCCGGCTGCCTGGATTCACCCGCCAGATCGCACCCGACATCAGGTTGTGACCGCTGCCGGTGCCGTCGTTGTCGGTCGAGATCCAGAGCACGCCGTCCTTGCCGAACGCGAGGCCGAACGGGCGCTTGAAGTTCGCCTGGTTGATGAGGGTCGACGTCTCGCCGGTCGCGACGTCGACCACCCGGATCTTGTCGTTGTCGAAGTCGGCGACGTACAGCTTGTCATCGGGGCCGTACGCGACGTTCACGGGGTTGTTGAGACGCGCCACGCCGCGGGCTCCATCGACGTAACCGGCGCCGGCGGCACCGGTCAGCGTGCTCACACCCTCGGTCCACGCCGGGGCCGTGTCGTCGCCGGGCATGTCGGCGGTGGTGCAGCCGACGAGGCCGGCGAGGCCTGCGATCACGAGATAGAGGGAGATCTGGATCCGCATCATGCGGAGACGAAGTAGCAAGACGCGGCCCAGCTCGAGGCCCCCCGGATCTCGCTGGCTTGCGTACCTTGCGGCCACCGACGCCTGCTGACGCCCGCGCAGCGCTTGCGCGTGGGCCGTGGCGCCCCGCGCGCCCTCGCACACCGGTCGCAGAGGCGCGCTCAGAACGCCGTGGTGAGGAGCGGCAGCACGAGCGGCGCCGCCGTGGCCGGCGCGGGATCGTCGAACGTGCGCACGAAGCTGCGATAGACGAGGTAGCCGAACCCGACGTTGGCAGCGGCGTAGACGAGGCGTGCGGGCAGCTGCTTCCAGCCGGTCATGCACCACAGGTTGAAGGCCCGCACGACATCGTTCCCGCTGTGGAACAGGACGAGGTCCTTCGCGAAATCGACCCACAGCCCCGTCGCCAGCACGGTGAGCGCGAGCTGCCCGTAGCGGTTCTGTGGCCATGCATCGGTGAGCACCAGGCCCGCGAAGCCGCCGAGCAGGAGCGCATCGGTGATCTTCGGAGCCAGGTAGAACAGGATCCGATCGCCCTTGGTCTTCAGCCCGTGGACGTAGGTCCAGCCGAACCGGAACCGGCCGGACCGCGGATCTCGACCGGGCGGAAACAGGTGGATGCTATCCACGCTGGCGCCGACCAGCTTCGCGCCGATCGCGTGACTGCCTTCGTGGATCCCCACCCCCAGCAGGTACATCGGCGGGGTCAGGCCGAGCCCGAGGTAGATCAGGGTTCGATCGCTGGGCTCGGCGCTGGGCTCGGCGCGAGCCCCCCCGGCGAGCGAGGCGACGACGACGGCGATGGCCAGCACGCGCACTGCGGACGGACGATCGCATACAGTCGAGGTCATGGCGCGTGGGAAGACGAAGAAGGCTCCGGCCAAGAAGGGTCCGGCTCCGAAGGTGGCAAGGACTCCGAGCAAGCCGGCGAAGGCAAAGGCCAAGCCGCCCAAGGCCGCACCGGCCAAGCGGGCGGTCCGGACCGAGGACGCCGAACCCAGCGACACCGAGCTGATGCTGCAGACGCTCGCGTGCCCGACCTCCACGGCGGATCGCCTGAGCGAGCTGTGCGAGGCCGCGGTACTCCGCACCAAGGAGGACCTCTCCGGGATCGCCGCCGCGGACCTGGTCTGGCGCAAGCGCCCCGAGCGCGAGGCCGTGTCGGTCGCGATCCAGGGCCTGGCCAACGAGCTCCAGCGCCATGGCGAGGTGATGGTCGCGCTCTACGATCAGCTGCGGAACATCGCCGAGGACGAGTCCGACCACGGGGACCTCGAGATCCCCGACGTGATCGAGCGGCTCCGGCCGCTGCTCAATTCCCTGTCGCCGGAGGAATGACGTAGATCGCATCGACCTCGGCGAACCCGAGGCGATGCGCCAGGCGGCGTGACGCGACGTTGTCCTCGTCCGCGCCCCACACCGGCGCCCGTCCCCGGGCGCACTCGTCGCGGATCATCGCCGCGGCCACCAGCGTGGCGAGCCCGAGCTGGCGCGCGGAGGGCAAGGTATCGACGGAGACGTCGAAGTACTTCGGGCTGCGCCATGGGGCATAGGCGAAGCACACCGGCAGCCCATCGACCCACGCGGCCCACACGCGCTCCGCGCTGCGCAGCTCCGCGGCGAGCGCAGGCGGCAGGTGATCGAGCGGCGCGTCACCCAGCAGGATCGCGCCCTCGAGATCGGGGAGCGCGTCCGGATCCGCGAGCGTGTGGAGGAGCGCCTTGCCATGCGGCAGCGTGGGCGGATCGATCGTCAGGATCGTGTGATCGGGGAACTCGCGCGCGAGGGCAGGGACGTCCGCCTCGCCCGTGATCACGATCAGCTTCGCGCGCGCATTGCCGACGCAGCCCTCGCGTTGCCAGCTGGTGGGATCGGCGGCGATGCCATGCGCCTCGATCCACCGGGGGAGATCCGGCAAGCCCAGGTTCATGGCCGCTTGGCGGGCAACCCGCGGAGGTAGCCGATGGCCGCCTTCGCGTCGTCGAGGAGGCAGAGGTTGTAGGGCTTGTTGCGCAGCGGACCGGTCTTGATCTTGCGGACCACCGCGCGCTCGAGCGCGGCGACCGCGCGTGGATCGTTGAGCGCCCGCAAGTGCGAGACCGCGTCTTGCCGCTTCTCGCACGAGGCCTCCTGCTCGAGATCGAGCGTGTACGCCGCGAGGAGATCCACTTGATCGAGGAGCTTGCGCCGCTCGACCACGGGGCGCACCGCGTGCCGGCGCTCGAGATCCTGGCTGACGGCGGCCTTCACGAGGAGTGGCTTTGCCTCCGGATCCGCAGTCTGCGCCCACAGCTCGAACGCCCGGGCCACGACCTTGACGTCCCGGTCGGCGGCCATCGCGCGGAGGTTGGCGCGCAGCACGGCGTTGGCGCCGAGGTTCGCATCGAGCTGGAGGGCCGCCTCGTACGCGCCGAGCGAGGGGTTGCTCTCGTGGTTCGCGGAGTGCGCGTGCCCGAGGATCAGCTGGGCCATCGGATCCTTCGCGATCGCGACCTTGTTGCTCTCGAGGATCTGGATCGCCTTGTCGGGCTGCCCCGCTTTGAGCGCCGCCTTCGCCTGACCGGCAGGCGAGGCCGGATCGAGGACGATCTCCTCCTCACCCGGAACGTCACCGTCACTCCCACCGGGGCGGGTCACGATCGCGATCACGATGCCGATCACGATCGCCGCTCCTGCGATCGCGCCGTAGAGCCCCCACTTCGGCTTGCTCGGCTTGGCGCGCAGCGTGGTCTGGAGCCCGTCGGGCTCGAGCGCGTTCGCCACGCCCGAGCTCGGCGCCGCCGCGAACGAAGGGTCACTCGTCGCCTGCGCGAGCCGCTGCTCGGGCGTCAGGCCGAAGATCGGTTCGCCCGCGGGTCCCGTGTACGGCAGCCCCAGGCCCACACCGCCCTGCGGGAGCTTGGCCTGCGAGGCGCGCGGCGCGGCCGCGATCCCGGGCGGCAACCCGGCGCCCTTCGCAGGGGTGGCCACCCGCGGGTGCTTGGGCGAGCTGAGCTCCTCGTTGATCGCGGCGGCGATGTTCTCGCTCGCCTCCTCGCTCGCGAAGTCGCTCGCACCGGTGATCCGCACCTGCCCGTCGTCGGAGACCAGGGGCTGGCTGCCAGTATCCCCGACGCGCTCGAAGCTGACGTCGGTCACCCCGCCATCGGGGGTCTCGAGCGCATTCTCGACCGCCGCCAGATAGATCTCGGCGGTGGCGTAGCGCTCGCTCGGCTTCTTGGTCAGGCCGCGGACGATCAGCCGCTCGATGCTCGACGGGATCGGGCGCCCGCCCTTGATCAGGCGCTGGCGCATCGGCGGCACCGGCCGCGCCGTGTGCATCGACATCACCTCGAGCTTGTCGTCGGAGTAGAACGGCGGCGCGCCGCACAGCATCTCGTACGCCATCACGCTCGCGGCATAGAGATCCGCTCGGCCGTCCATGGGATTGCCGAGCGCTTGCTCGGGCGCCATGTAGATCGGCGTGCCGAACGCCATGCCGGCCTGCGTGAGCTTCACGCCATCGTCGAGGTCGGCGCCGTTCATCGCCTTCGCGATCCCGAAATCGAGGATCTTCGCGAAGTCGAGGTCATCGCCCTGGCGGATCAGGAAGATGTTCTCCGGCTTGATGTCGCGGTGAATCAAGCCGGCCTGGTGCACGTGCGCGAGCCCATCGAGGATCCCGGCGAGGATGTGAAGGGCACGCCCCGGAGCGAGCTGGCCATCCTGCTCGAGCACGTCGGCGAGCGACTTGCCGTCGAGCAGCTCCATCGCGAGGTACAGCGAGCCATCGGGCAGCCGGCCCGAGTCATAGACCGCGACGCAGTGTGGGTGATCGATCTTGCCGACGGCGAGCGCCTCGCGCTCGAACCGATTCCGCACGTCGGGCGATGCGGCGAGCGAAGGATGCAGGATCTTGACGGCGACCTGGCGCCGCAGCCCCACGTGCGCCGCGCGATACACGAGCCCCATGCCGCCGCGCCCGAGGGTGCCCTCGAGGCGATAGCGGCCGTCGATCACCATGCCGATCAGCTCTTCGCCATCGCCATCGCCATCCAGCGGATCGGGCGAGGTGAAGGCAACCGGATCGGTGCCGTCGGTGGGCCCCATGGGACGCACCATCATGCCATCAGGGCGGCTGCTCGCCCATCCACCTGCCCATCAAGCCCTCGGGATTCCTCGCGATCGCCTCCGTTCCCGGTTGCCCAGGGCCGCTAACCATGCGGTTCCCAAGCGTAGAGTGTGACCATGCCCACCCACCTCGCCCCGGTCCGCCGCGAAGTCCGCGTCCAGGCGACGCCGGAGGTCGCGTTCGACTGGTTCACGCTCCACGTGGGGCTGTGGTGGCCGCGCGTGTACTCGGCGATCGGTGGCTCGCTCGGGTTCGTCAGCGGGCAGCTCGAGGAGCAGACCGACGAGGACACCTATGTCTGGGGCGAGGTCATCACCTGGGATCGGCCGCGCGGGTTCCGGATGGCCTGGCGCGAGCCGAAGGACAAGCCCGACCAGCGGACCAACGTCGACCTCCGGTTCGTCGGCGAAGGGAAGACGACGATCGTCCGCCTGGTGCAGAGCGGGTGGGACCGGGTGCCCGATCCCGCCGGGGCTGCGAAGCGCGCGGGCGGGGATCGGGGGTGGCGCGAGGTGCTCGCGGCGTATGAGGCTGCGGTCCCGCGCTCGTAGCCTTGCCATGCGCCGCCTGGATATGTAGGCTGCGCTCCTCAAATCCAGCCCGGGTAGCTCAGCTGGTAGAGCAGCGGACTGAAAATCCGCGTGTCGGCGGTTCAACTCCGTCCCCGGGCACTACGACTTCTGATTTCGCGGTGGCGCTGCGATCGTCGAGAGCGCGCGACACGCGAGGCCCGCCGGGGCTGCGTCACGGATGGGGTCGGGCGCAGCGCCTGCCGAAGAACCGCCGGCGCATGCGCGGGCGAGGGCGAGGTACGTGCGGGCGCGCACCTGCCTGCGTAGTTACAGTCGCCGCCCCGACCCCATCCGCTCCGCGAGCGCCCCGGCGAGCCTCGCGTTGACGCGATCGCGACTCGGGAGCGCGGCGTGCCGGCGAGGATGCGGGTGGCGCCGCGAACACGCTCGCGAGAGCGCGAACACGCGATCGCGCCTCGGGGGCGCGGCGTGCCGGCGAGGATGCGGGCGGCGCCGCGAACACGCTCGCGAGAGCGCGCGACACGCGAGACCCGCCGGGGCTGCGTCACGGATGGGGTCGGGCGCAGCGCCTGCCGAAGAACCGCCGGCGCATGCGCGGGCGAGGGCGAGGTACGTGCGGGCGCGCACCTGCCTGCCTAGTTACAGTCGCCGCCCCGACCCCATCCGCTCCGCGAGCGCCCCGGCCGGCCTCGCGTTGACGAGAGCGCGACTCACGACTCACGACTCGCGACTCGTGAGAACGGTAGGTCAGCCCGGCTAGCCGCTGCCGGCACGGAACTTCATTTTCTCGGTGGCGCCAAGATCTGACGGTCGACCGATCACGTCCCTGTGACTGCATCCTCGGCCCCATCCCGCTGGATCAACTCCGCCAAGTGCCCGCCGCCGATCGCGGCAAGCATCCAGATGTTCATCGATCCGGACGAGTGCATCAAGTGCGGCGCGTGCGTCGCCGAGTGCCCGTCGCCGCGATCTACCTCGATGACGACGTCCCGACGGAGCAGCACGCAGACATCGAGCGCAACGCCCAGTTCTTCCGGCGTTGACCGGCGTCTGTTGATCGAATCCAACCACAAGCTACTTCTTGCCCGACGGCCTGCGTGGCTTCGCCCTCGCCTTCGCTTTGGGCTTCGCGGCACCGCGGGGCTCGCCGCCGCGGCCCGTCGGATCGAATGCGTGGAAGCTCTCGTGAACATCGAGGATCGGCCGCTTCAGCGTCTCGGTCTCGCCGTCGTACTCCGCGAGCCGCCACTCGACGTTCTCCGGGACCTTGGCCTGCAGATCCTCGATCCCGTGCGACGAGCTATCGAGTATGCAGCACACGTTGAACAGCACCTCGACCTGCATCGCCCGCACGACATCGGTGAGGTCCGCGGGATCCACGCCAAGCGCCAGCATACGCTTCATCGCGGCGGGCACCGCATCCGTCGGGTTCGCCCAGCTCGTGATCCAGCGTGGGTCATCGCTGATCGCGCAGCTCCACAGCGCCTTCATGAACAGAAAGCGCGCGAGCGCCGGACGCCCCTCCTTGGTTTCGCTGCTAGCCAGAGACGCGGGGTCGTTGGCGCCGAGAGCGGTGAACAGCGCCTTGGCGCGGGCATAGGTCAGCGGCATCGTCGGAGTCTATGCGCTCACAATGCGCGTGTGTTACGGCGAACGGTTTCGGCGGGGGGGGCCGTCGGTGGCGTCTGGGCGGGCGAACCGCACGTGGCCAGCCAGCCTGATCAGGACCGCTCTCATGTCGTCTCCGCCCCTCCGACTAATCCTCCGCTAGGTCCAGCATCCAGGCCCACCGCCTCCGCCAGCGCCGTCTCGACCGTGAGGAGGAATTCCAGCACCGTCTTCACGTCGTTGAACGCTGCCTCGGCAGTCACGTCGGGCCCGAGGGCTCGTGACACGAATCGGACTGTGTTCGCCTTGTCCTGGTGCCGGGCGCCCGTGGAGTTCGGCTGCTGCGCACGCCACTGATGCCACACGACATCGTCCACGCGGTTGTACCTCGCCGCTGGCACGAGCGTGATCTGCCACGTGAACACGTCCGCGCTCTCGTCGAACTCGATGCCGAAACGAAGGTCCGAGATCTGGACGAACTTGGTCCCCTTCTTGAACCGCAGTTCGGTTCGAGCGACCGCATATTGGCTGCTGAAATCACTCGCGACCTTGGATTCGTTCTCGATGTCGCGGGGCAGATCGAGCCGAACCCGCGCCGTCGTCCACGGGTCTGACCGAATGCGGCGGACTCCAGCGAGGATTCCGCCGACGAAGGCGCGAATCTCGGCGGTGAAGATCTCACGAGCCTTTTCGATGTCGCGCGCCCGTTGCCCGATGAGAATGCTGACTTCGCTGAGTGCGCTCATGGCTGCTCCATTCCTGTCGCAAGTTCCCGAATTGCCCGCATCTCGACTTGGATGATCTCGCGGCCCAACGTCTTCAAGTAGGAGGCGAGTACGATCTCCTCGCTGTGCTGATCGGCGCGATCGAGTAGCCCTCGATCAAGCACGAGACCAACTCCAGGTACGAGATCGCTTTGAACTCCGAGCACGTCGCGGCCATTCCACTCGGCGAGAGGAACAGGCCGCCGCGCAGGCAGTTCATCGGCTCCATCCAGTCCCAGTAGGTCTGCGTCTGGTCACTGTGCTCGCGAGACCAGACCTTGTTCTCGATCGCTAAGATGAAGCCAGGCCCCGAGACAGTGATGTCCCCCCGAGCGAGGTCGTCGCCGTCGCCAAACTCGCGCGGGCGATCGACCTCGCGCCGCACCAAAAGCGACCCCGTTGCAGCAGCGTCAGCAACGCGGGAACGCCAATGCTCATCGTCGAGCCGCGCCGCAGCCGACGCAGTGCGTGCGGTGCGATGACCGGAGCCTTCCACGGGTTGAGAAGCCACGCGATCAGATCGGTGCGCGTTCTCGTCGTCCTCCTTGCCAAGGATGCGGAGGACGTCGGGTGCCGGCGAGGAGAGCAAACGATTGACGAGCGGTACCTTGTCGACTCCGAGCACGCGCCGAACGCGGTCCTGCCATCCGTGCTGAAGACCGGCGAAGACTTCGCGCAGCTGACCAGCCTGATGCTCGGTGCGGTACTCAGTAACCACCCCAGACAGCGCCCGAATCGCATGAAGGTCCACTGCGCCTAGCCGATCGAGGACGTCGCGCACGCTGTTGGCGATGGCCTCGCGGTCGTGAACCAGCGCCGACGTAGGGACCGATGAGGTCAGCATCGGACGCTCGAGAGCGCGGTGGAGCAGATCCAGCGTCGCCCTCAGGCCAGCCGCGTCGACCGTCAGCGTCGCCCCGCGAGTTTGGAACTGATCTCCATCATCCCCCCCTGGGGCGGCCCCCACCCCGAACGCGATAGTAGCGCGCCTGCGAGAACGTTGCGGTCGCGGCACAACGGGAATCGAGGCTCAGCGGAATGCGGCAGGTTGGGCTGATCGAACTGACCGGGGCGTGGGCTGTGCGGTGCGCCGCCACGCCCGCGACTCGGGATCGCGTCAACGCGGGGAACGCCGGGGCGCTCGCGGAGCGGATGGGGTCGGGGCGGCGACTGTAACTACGCAGGCAGGTTCGCGCCCGCGCGTACCTTGCCCTCGCCCGCGCATGCGCCGGCGGTTCTTCGGCAGGCGCTGCGCCCGACCCCATCCGTGACGCAGCCCCGGCGGGCCGCGCGTGTTCGCGCTCTCCTGGGTGTTTTCCCGTGCGCTGCCGGCGTCGCAGGCCCAACACGAGGAAGCTCGTAGCGCCCGAGTGGCGGAGAATGCCTATCTCCCGGATCGCGCGTTCGGCTTCCGTGTAGGTACATCGACTAACGCTGCGAGTGGATCTGGAGGACACGGGCGGAGATGGCGGCGCCGGAGCACCGTGGCCATCGGCTCGCGATGGTCGGCCGCCGGGGCTGCGTCACGGATGGGCGTCGGGCGCAGGGCCTGCCGCTGTCTCATCGGAACGGGGTGGGATTGTCGTAGTCGACGACCTCGCTCATGAACTCCGGTCCGATCGGGATCGACTCGGGATCCGGGCAGTACCACTCGACGAAGCCGCACGTGGTGCAGACGTAGGTCTCGAGTGATCCGCGGCCGCCCTCGAGGCTCGTCGCCGGCGGGACCTTCTTGCCCGGGAACACCCAGCGGTCGGTCGCGCCGGTCTCGCGCGTCAGCGTCATCGGTGCGCTGTGTGCGATGTAGCCGTTCTTGACCGCGTACGCGGTGTACTCGCGCGGGATGACGCGGATGAACTTCATGTGATTGCAGACGGTGCACGGCCGGGCGCTGCGGCGCGCGGGAGGCATCTCGACGAGGCCGAGGGTCTTGCAACACGCGCGGCAGATGCCTTGTAGCCCCTGGCCGTACAGCTGCTGTTCACACACCTTGCAGTTCGCGTCGTTGTCCATGGCGCCTACTATCGCGCAGACCCGACGGGTAGGCTCGCGGCTGTCATGAACATCGAGGACGCGCCGTTCCAGACGATCGATTGGTCGAGCATCGCGCGCACCGAGCATCCGGGCGAGAGCGGTGTCGCGCACTGGCGAACGCGGGAGGTCGGGAATGCTCGCGTGCGGATCGTCGAGTACTCGCCTGGGTACCTCGCGGATCACTGGTGCGAGCGCGGGCACGTCGTGCACGTGATCGAGGGCGAGCTGGTCACCGAGCTGCGCGATGGGAGGCGCTTCGTGCTGGCGGCCGGCGAGAGCTATGTGGTGGCCAATGGTGACGGCGCGCATCGATCGTCGACGCATCGGGGCGCGCAGCTCCTGATCGTCGACTGAGAGCCGGTCTCGGCTCAGGTCGGCGTCATCACGTCGTCCCACTCCACGTCCGGCACGCGGACCAGCCAGTTGAGCGCGTAGTGTCGCTCGAGGACGACGCCGCCATCGAGGCCGGCCGGCGGGTCGGCCTTCTGGATGCGCGCATCGGTCACGGCCCAGTGGACGCGGGTCACGAGATCGAGCGCGTCGAGGAGCTCGGCGGCGGGGCGCAGGGTCGCGGAGGCGATCAGCTGTTCGGGATCGCGATCGAGGACGATGCCGGCGAGCGCGGGCACGTCGCAGCGCGCCGTGGGGAACGGCAGCAAGGACCGCAGGCCGAGCGCCCACAGCAGGGTCTCGAGCGCCTCGTAGCGCCACGCGTGATCGATGACCGCCTGCTCGCCGGGCGCGGCGGCATCGAGGAACGCCCGCTCTTTCGGGCTCGCCTCGCGCAGGGCCTGGGGCAGGCGCTCCTCGATATCGGTGCGCGGGATCGGCCGGCGCGCCACGATCGATTCGGCGCGCAGGGCGCACGCGAACAAGGCGAGGCACCGGCTGGCGACCTCGCCGGGCGCGCGGAGCTCCAGCTCGCACTCGTCCACGACCGGCGGCAGGCTCGCGGCGACCCGGATGCCGTGCCCGCGCAGGAGTGCGGTGGTCGCGTCGCGACGCACGCGGGCGGCGGCGGGGTAGGGCATCACGGCGTCGGGATCCGCCTCGCCATCGTCGGGATCCACGAGCACCATGCCCGCGGGATCGCGCACGGTGCCGTCGGGGAGGAACACGATCGCGTTCGCGGCATGCGCCCACGCCTCGAAGGGGCCGAGGTTCGCCTCGTCGAGCTCGAGCGCGAAGTGGTGGCGCACGCGATCGAGGTGGCGGAGCACGGCATAGCGGGTCGCGCTCATCTCGCGCGCGCCACCGCCCATCACGTAGCCCGCGAAGCCGCCGAGGTGCGGCCCGAGCTCGGGATCGGTGGTGTCCCGGCGGCCGCGCAGCTCGTGCGGGATCGAGAGCGGCGGCGGGCGGCGGTTGGTGCAGTAGGCGTTGATCAGCAGCACGCCGCGAGCCTCGCACGGCGGCGCGCGGGTGTGATCGTCACGCGGTCGCGATGGCCGGGAGCGCGCGCTTCCGCCACAGGAAGTACACGGCCGGATAGACGAGCAGCTCCATCGCGAAGCTCGTGATCAGGCCTCCGACCATGGGGGCGGCGATCCGCTTCATCAGATCTGCGCCGGCGCCGAGCGACCACATGATCGGGAGCAGGCCGAGCATCGCGGCGCACACCGTCATCGCCTTGGGCCGCACGCGCTTGACGGCGCCGTGGATGATCGCCTCGACCAGATCGTCCTGCGTCCGGATCAGGCCCTGCTGCTTGCGCTCCTCGTAGGAGAGGTCGAGGAACATCAGCATGAACACCCCGGTCTCGGCATCGAGCCCCATCAGCGCGATCAGGCCCACCCACACTGCGATCGAGAGGTTGTAGTCGAGCAGCCAGAGCAGCCACACGGCACCGACGGCGGAGAACGGCACGGCGAGCAGGACGAGGCTCGCCTTGAACGCCGAGCGCGTGTTGAGGTAGAGGAGGACGAAGATCAGGACGAGCGTGATCGGGATGACCAGCTTCAGCCGGTCGCGCACGCGCAGCATGTTCTCGTACTGGCCACTCCAGCTCACGTGATAGCCGGCGGGCACGGCGACCGCCTCTGCCACGGCGCGCTTGGCCCGGTCGACGTAGCCGCCGATGTCGACCTTGGAGGTATCGAAGTCAACGTACACGTAGCCGGCGAGCAGGCCGTTCTCGTCGCGGATCATCGAGGGGCCCTGCGTGAGGACGACATCAGCGATCGCGCTCATCGGGATCTGGCCCTCGGCGCCGGGCAGGGGGAGCAGCACCCGCTGCAGGGTCTGCAGGTCCTCGCGGTAGGCGCGTGGGTAGCGGACGTTGATCCCGTAGCGCTCGCGGCCCTCGACGGTTGTGCTCTGGTTGTCGCCGCCGACGGCGGTCATCACCATCATGTTCGCGTCGTCCACGCTGAGGCCGTAGCGCGCGAGCTGGTCGCGCTTGAGCACGAAGTCGAGGAAGTACCCGCCGGCGACGCGCTCGGCGTACGCGCTGCGGGTGTCGGGCAGCCGGGACACCACAGCCTCGATGTCCTTGGCGAGTCGCTCGATCGTCGCGAGGTCCGAGCCCATGATCTTGATGCCCACCGGGGTGCGGATGCCGGTGGAGAGCATGTCGAGGCGCCCCTTGATCGGCATCGTCCACGCGTTCGAGATCCCCGGCAGCTGGAGGGCGGCGTTCATCTCCGCCTCGAGATCGTCGTACGAGATCCGATCGTTCCAGAACGGCCGGAGCAGGCTCGCGACGAAGCCCGGTGCCCACGAGGAGTACCAGCGCGGTCGCTTGCGCCACTGATCCTCGGGCCGGAGCACGATCGTGGTCTCCATCATCGACAGCGGCGCCGAGTCCGTCGGTGTGTTCGCCCGGCCGGCCTTGCCGAACACGCGCTCGACCTCGGGGAACTGCTTCAGCAGCTTGTCCTGCACCTGGAGGACCTTCTGCGCCTCGGCGACCGACATGCCGGGCTCGACCGCGCTCGGCATGTACAGGATCGTCCCCTCGCGGAGTGGCGGCATGAACTCGGAGCCGAGCGCGAGGTAGGCCGGGATCGTGGTGGCGATGACGAGGATCGCGAGGGCGATCGTCGTCTTGGCGTGGCGCACCACCCAGCGGCACGGCCGCTCGTAGAGCCGATGCAGGAGCCGGCTGATCGGGTGCCGCTCCTCGGACTGGTAGGTGCCGACGAGCGCACGGGTCGCGAGCCAGGCGATCCAGCGCGGGCGGAACGTGAACGGATCGATCCGCGCGAACAGCATCCGCAGCGCGGGATCGAGGGTGACCGCGAGGAGCGCCGCGATCCCCATCGCGAACGTCTTCGCGTACGCGAGAGGGCGAAACAGCCGGCCCTCCTGATCGATCAGCGTGAACACCGGCAGGAACGCCACGGCGATCACGAGCAGCGAGAAGAACACCCCGGGGCCCACCTCCATCAGCGCGGCGAGCCGCACCTTGTGGAAGTCGCCCTTCCTGCCGCCCGCGTCCCAGTGGTGGATCTTGTTGTAGGCGTTCTCGACCTCGACGATCGCCCCATCGACGAGCACGCCCGTGGAGATCGCGATGCCCGCGAGGGACATCAGGTTGGCGTTCATGCCGAGCAGCCGCATCGGGATGAACGACAGGGCGATCGAGACCGGGATCGTGATGATCGGGACGATCGAGGAGGGGATGTGCCAGAGGAAGATCAGGATGATCAGCGAGACGATGATGATCTCCTCGATCAGCTTGTCGGTGACGGTCTCGACCGCGCGCTTGATCAGATCGGAGCGATCGTAGGTGGTCACCACCTGCACGCCGGCGGGCAGGGAGCTCTCGAGCTCGGCGAGCCGGGCCTTCACGCGATCGATCACGGCCAGCGCGTTCTCGCCCGCGCGCATCACCACGATGCCGCCGACCACGTCGCCCTCGCCGTCATAGTCGGCGATGCCACGCCGCATCTCGGGCCCGAGCGCGACGGTGGCCACATCCTTGACCGTCACCGGGGTGCCGCCCTCGGCGCGGAGCACGAGGTCCTCGATGTCGCGCGTGCTCTTGACGTACCCGCGGCCGCGCACCATGTACTCGCGCCCGGAGAGCTCCACCAGCCGGCCGCCGACGTCGTTGTTGCCCTTGCGGACCGCATCGATCACGGAGGCGAGCGGTAGCTTGTAGGCGACGAGCTGATTCGGATTGACCGTGACCTGGTACTGGCGGACCTGACCGCCCACCGTGGCCACCTCGGACACGCCGGGCACGCTCTGGATCGCATAGCGCAGGAACCAGTCCTGATAGGAGCGGAGCTCGTCGGAGGCGTGCTTCCCGCTGCGATCGACGAGCGCGTACTGGAACACCCAGCCCACGCTCGTCGCATCGGGACCCAGCTCGGTCTTCACGCCCGCGGGGAGCTGCGGCGTGATCTTCGACAGGTACTCGAGGACGCGCGTCCGCGCCCAGTACAGGTCGGTGCCGTCCTCGAAGATCACGTAGACGTAGCTGAAGCCGAAGTCGGAGAACCCGCGGATCGCCTTGACCTTGGGCGCGCCGAGGAGCGCGGTGGTGATCGGGTAGGTGACCTGATCCTCGAGGATGTCGGGGCTGCGGTCCCACCGCGAGTAGATGATCACCTGCGTGTCGGAGAGATCGGGGAGCGCATCGATCGGGATGGTGCGGATCGACCACCACGCCACCACCAGCAGCACGGCCGAGGCGGCGATCACGAGGCCGCGGTTGCCCGCCGAGAACTTGATCAGGGCGCGGATCACGGCTTCACCGTGGACGGCAGCACGCGCGCACTCGCGGGCGCGGTCGCCGCCGCCATCTCGAGCAGGGAGGCGCGGAGCCGCGATTCGGAATCGACGAGGAAGTTGGCCCGCGTGACCACGCGCTCGCCGGCCTCCACGCCCGACACCACCTCGACGAGGTCGCCGGTGGTCTCGCCGAGCCGCACGATCCGCGGCTGGAACTTGCCGTCTCCGACGGCGATGAACACCAGCTTCTCGATCTCCGAATCGATCACGGCATCGCGCGGCAGCTGCAGGCCGTCATGTGCCTTCCGGCTGAGCAACACCTCGCCGAACATCTCAGGCCGCAGCTCGCCCTTGGGATTTCCGAACGCGAGGCGGACCTTCACGGTGCGGGTCCGCGGATCGAGCATCGGATCGATGAACAGCACCGTCCCCGTGAACGCCCGATCCGGGAACGCCGCGAGGGTCAGCGTGGCCGCCATCCCTTCTTCGACGTTGCGCAGCTCGGTCTCGTAGATGTCCGCCAGCACCCAGACGCTGGTCAGATCGATGATCTCGTAGGGCATCGCGCCGGCATCGAGCTTCATGCCCTCGACGACGTCCTTCTTCGTCACCACGCCGGAGACCGGGGAGTGGACGGTCATCGTGCGCATCGGCTCGCCGGTCGCAGCGATCCGGTCCAGCTCGGCCTGCGAGATGTCCCACAGCGCGAGCTTGCGGCGGGCGCTCTTGACCAGCTGTTCGCCGTCGATCACGGGAGAGCCGCCCGTGTTCGCCAGCGCGCCTCGCGTGCGGAGCGCCAGCAGGTACTCCTCCTGTGCCGACATCAGCTCCGGGCTGTAGATCGCGAACAGCGGATCGCCCTTGCGGACCTTCTTGCCGATGAAGTCGACGTAGATGTGCTCCACGAACCCGGGCACCTTGAGGTTGATGTGCCGCACGCGGGTCTCGTCGACGGTGACCCGGCCC
The DNA here is from genome assembly GCA_016720595.1 of Myxococcales bacterium. Classification (GTDB taxonomy): domain Bacteria; phylum Myxococcota_A; class Polyangia; order Haliangiales; family Haliangiaceae; genus JABFXX01. Next base: position 265,336 of record JADKKI010000007.1, on the reverse strand, counting down.
ACGGTGCGCCAGGCGCCGCCGACCTTGCCCGTGGAGACCTCCACCGTGGTCAGGCCGATCAGCTGCTGGCGGTCGGGATCGATCTCGACGACGGCCTGGCCGGGCACCTTGGTGGCGGCGCCCGCCAGCTCGTCGGCATAGACCGGCGTGAACTCCATCCCCATCGAGTCCTTGGTCGGCACCGGCGAGGTGACCTTCGGGTCCATCGGCGAGCGGTAGAACAGGACGCGATGTTCCGTGGCGACCGTCGCGGTCGCGCTGCCGATGCCTCCATCACCTCGGGGCTGCTCGGTCTCGTGCACCTCGGTCAGCTCCATGCCGCAGATCGGACACTCGCCGGGATGGTCCTGCACCACCGTGGGGTGCATCGCGCACTGGTACCTGTGCACGGGCGCCGCGGCCGGCTTCGTCGCGCCCTCGCTCGCTGTGTCGTCGGCGCGTGCACGCTCGCCGCGCCCGAGGCACCACAGTCCGCCGGCGGAGAGGCTCGCGCTGGCCACGGCGACGAGGGCGAGGGTGCCCAGACCGAAGCCGCGGCGGGCCCGCGGGACCACCGATGGGGCCGTCGTCGGGACCTGGGGCGTCACCTCGGTCGGGGGCATGGTGGTCAGCTCGACTTCGCCTTCGCGTTCGCGGGTCATGAGGTCACATGCTCCCCATCGAGGCGGCATCGCCGATCGTGGTCGGGGCTGCCGTCCCGACGATCTGCAGGCTGACCTCGAAGCTGTCGATCTCGAGCTGGTGAACCTGCGCCAGCGCCTGGAGGTATCCATCGTGGTCGGCGACGAGGCCCGCATTGGCCTCGAGCACCGACGCGAGCGTCACCTTGCCCACCGCGTACTGCGCGAGCGTGCTCTCGGCCAGGGCCGCGGACTGGACGAGCAGGCCCTCGCGATAGAGCTGGATCGACGTGAGCGCGAGTTCGAGGGCGGTGCGGCGCTGCTCGACGCGGAGGCGCAGCCGCTGCTCGAGTGCCTCGGTGAGGCTCTTGCTCGCCTTGCCGCGCGCGATGGTCTCGGCCACCGCGCGGTCCTGCTTGTGCTTCGCGAACACGGGGAGCGGGATGCTCGCGGTGACCAGCCACATCGGCTGGAGATCCGTGCCGCGGGGCATCACGCCCACGGCCATCGTCAGATCGGGCAGCGTGGCGGCGCGGGCGAGCGTGACCGCGCGCTCGGAGCGGGTGATCGCGACGCGGGAGGCGGCGAGCTCGGGGCTCCGCGCGAGCGCATCCTGGGCGAGAACCTGGGCATCGCGGAGCGCGGGGAGAGGCAGGTCCACGAGGTGGCTCGCGGGGGCGATCGCCTCCTGCAGCGGATGTCCGCGCAGCCGATTCAGCGCCGCGACGTTGTTCGCTTGCTCGGCCTCGAGCGCCCACCGGCGCTGCTTGATCCGGTTGAGCTCGAGGGGGCCGCGGAGCACATCGGCCTGGCTCCCCTGCGCCGTCTCGTAGCGAAGCTTCGCGATCTCCGCGGAGCGCTGCCACAGGCTCTCGAGCTGATCGAGCAGGGCGAGCCGGTCGCGCGTCAGGATCAGGCCGAGGTAGGCGCGGCGCACCTCCGCCTCGGTGGACAGGCTGACGCGCGCGATCGCCTGCTCCGCCTGCACCGCCTCGAGCTCCGCCACCGCCCCGCGCAGCCGGCGCTTCCGCGGCCACAGGAAGGTCTGCGAGACCATGATCGAGTAGTAGCTGGTGTCCATCGTCCCGATCTCCCAGCTCGTGAAGCCGTCGTTCTGGACGCCGAGCTGCAGCATCGGATCGGGCAGCGCGCGCGCTTGCGGCACGCGCTCGCGAGCGGCGGTCACGTCGGCGCGTGCGGCGGCGAGCTCGGGGCGCACGGCGAGGCTCTGCTCGATCAGCGTCTTCAGCTGGCCATCCGCCCACACCGCGCTGCTGGTCGTCGCGGCTGCCGGCGAAGCTCCCGCAGGTGCAGCCAGCCCGACATACATGCTCGCGAACAGGATCCCGATCGTCTTCATGCCTTGCTCCTGATCCATCTCTGGCAGCGCTCGCGTTGCCAGCTGGCAACGCTCTGGTCGTGGTCCACGCGCGGTCTCGTACGCGCGTGCGAGACCGGTGGCGGCGCGCCGACGCTCGGCGTCGGGGCCACACCCACGGGCCGGATCAGATCAGGAGCGAGCAGTAGAGGAGTGAGAGCGGCGCGCCGCTATCGAAGTGCGCGCGGGTCCATGCGGGCCGCCTCGTGGTGACGGCCGGGATCGGGGGGCGCGCGGGCGCAGGCGCGGCGGCGACGATCACGTCGTGCGTGCCGTCCTCGAGCGTGACGGCAGCGGCCGGCGTGGGCGTGGTGAGCACCGAGAGCTTGGCGCAGCACGCCGTGACGTTGACCGCGGGGTTCGGCGATCCGGGTGCCGCCTGCGTTCGATCCTCGTGTGCGCAGCACGGGGCCGACCGCGCGTCGCCGGTCATCCGGCAGCGGTACATGGTCAGCGTCCCCGGGATCAGCGCCGCCACCAGCACGACCACCACCGCGAGAGCGGGTGACAGGGCGCGGCGGTGGCGGTGGGAGACACGGAACGACACGGGCTTGCCCTCGGTGCTGCAAGACCCGGGCTATCCGCAAGGTGGGTCGTCACCGTCTCAGGTCCACGCGAGGGCGCAGGGCGTGCGCGCAAGCCGCGGTGGTCGCCGCACGGTTTGCGCGAACTGCCGGGCGGATCCGTTCGTGCCTACGAGCGTGGCGAGCGCAGCAAGTTCCGCTCCGCGTGCGCGAGCACGTCGATCATCTGATCGAGCAGGGGCTCGTTGGCTGGGTGCGTGGTGGCGACGGTCAGGTCCTTCGCGAACAGTGCCACCAGGTAGCGCAGCCGCGCCCGCGGATCGCTCGACAGTGCGCGGTAGTCGCCGTGGCCGATGTTGACGTGCCAGCGCTGCCCCACCATCCGGCTCCGCCACGAGCTGCCCGGCTCGTCGACGAGGATCGGCTCGGGGATCCCGGCGCCCTCGCCACCGGCAGGCGGGCCATCGGCGACCACGACGTCCGTGGTGCACGAGCACGCTCCGCCGTTGGCCTCGGCGACCACGGTGACGCTGTACCGATCCGCGGGCGCGAGCTCGGCGAGGCGAACCGTCCGCGCCTGTCCGTCGCCGGAGAGCTCGACGTAGTGCGAGCTCGCGCTCCAGGTCGTGGTCGCGCGGATCTGCTGCGCGTGGATGTCGGTCACCGTCGCGCGCACGCGTCGCGCGCCGCCCGGCCACAGCCGGATCGGATCGGGCGTGAGCGCGACGTGGTTCGCCGGACCCGGCGGCAACAGCGTGGGGGGAAGTGCCTCGTCGGGCCCGTCGTCCGCAGCGTCGTTCGGCGCATCGCCCGGCTTCGCGGGGCCCGGTGTGGGCTCGGTGGTCGGTGACGGCGCCACCAGGCCGAGTGGATCGGGCGAGTCGCGGCCCGCACCGCCACGACCTGTGAGCCCGGCGGGCAGCTCGAGATGCGGGAGGCGATCGCGCAGGCCTCGGAGCGCACGGCGGAGCTCGCCCAGGAGCTGGCGCTCGGACGCGGCGTGCCGCTGCTCGAGCTGGCGATCGAGCGCGCGCTGCACGTGCGGAGCGAGCTGAGCGAGCGCAGCGATGAAGGCCTCGGAGGCCGCGTTGGGGATCACGCCGCGGCGGGTGCCGGGCGGGACGGCGAACCCGGCGAACTCGATGGTCCCGGCGAGTTGCGGATCGGTCCACGGTGCGGTGTCGAGGCCGAGCACGGACAGATCACCGAGCCGCTCGGCCACCACGATCCCGGCGCAGGTCAGCTCCACGCCAGCGGGCGCCTCGCCCACGGCCTGATACAGCTCGACGACGATCGGGGTGTGGTGCGGCACCGCGATCGGCGAGGGCACGTCGAGGCGCACGCCGTCGAACCGGCGCGGCGTGACCGTGACGCGATCGGCGAGCTGCCCGCGCGCGTCGTACTCGCGGAGCTCGATGGTCGCGCCGCTCTGGGTGATCGGTCCGCGCAGCTCGGCCCCGAGGTACTCGGCGAGGCGCGCGAGCGCCAGCGGGCGCAGCGCGGCGGCGTGGACCTCGCTGACCACGATCTCGGTGAACGTGGGCGGGAGGTCGATCGCGGGCGGGGCAGGGACCACCTCGGCGCGCGGCTCGTCCTCGACGAGGCGGAGCATCCACACCTGTGATCCGGCCACGCGCGAGCGGATCTCCATGCGCCGTCCGATCGACCAGAAGCCGAGCAGGCCGATGCCGTACTGCCCGGCGACGATCTGTGCGTGGCGCTCCGCCGGCGAGAGGTTGCGCTTGTGCGATCGCCCGATGTGGGTGGCGATGTAGCGCAGCGCGGCCTCGCGATCTTCGGTGGGGCGGATGCCCTCGCCATCGTCGCGCACGGTCAGCAGCGTGCGCCGGCCGCGCCGGTGGCGCTCGATCGCGATCGACGTCGCGTTGGCGTCGATCGCGTTCTGGACGAGCTCGGCCACGGCCTTGCGCGGATCGCTCTGACTTCGCGCGAGCCAGCGGATCAGATCGAACGCGTCGGCCGGCGTCAGCTTGACGCTCTGCGGATCCTTGGTGGAGCGGCGACCGGCCATCGGGGCGAGCTTCGCACGATCAGCGTGCGGTCTTGGGTGTGCCCTGGGCCTTGGGCGCTGGTTTGCCCTTCGGCGGCGCGTTCTTGACGTACTTGTCGAACCAGCGCAGCTCCTCGTAGGCGAGCTGCTCGTTCGATTCCATGGCCGAGTACCAGTGCGGCTCGTGCGGCAGCATCACGAGCCGCGAGGTCCCGCCGTTGCCGCGGATCGCCTCGTAGAGCTTCACGGCCTGGAGCGGCGTGGTACCGGGGTTCGCATCGTCGGCGCCGTGCATGATGAGGAGCGGGAGCTTGAGCTTGTCCGCGAAGAAGAACGGCGAGACCTTGAGGTACACGCTCTGGCCCTTCCACACGGAGCGCCGCTCGCTCTGGAAGCCGAATGGGGTCAGCGTCTTGTTGTACGAGCCACTCGTGGCCACGCCGGCGCGGAACAGGTCGGTGTGTGCGATCAGGTTCGCGGTCATCAGGGCTCCGTGGCTGTGGCCCGTGACGCCGATGCGGTCGCGGTCGACCACGCCGGTGCCCACGGCGGTATCGATCGCCGCACGCGCGTCCTCGACCAGCTGCTCGAGATAGGTGTCGTAGGCCTTCTTGGGATCGCCCACGATCGGAAACGCGGCTCTGTCGATGATCGCGTATCCGGAGAGCAGGAGCAGGCGATAGTCCGCGAGTCGCGTGAACTCCTGCTCCGAGCCGCTGACCTGGCCGGCCGTCGCCGTGCTCGCGTAGTCGAGCGGATAGGCATAGAGGATCGCGGGGACCCGCGTGCCTTCCTGATAGCCCGGCGGGGTGAGCAAGGTGAACGACAGCTGGGTGCCGTCCTTGCGCTTGTACTTGACGAGGCGCTGCTTGACCGCGCGCACCGCAGGCGTGGGATCAGGGATGTGGGTGACGGCGCGCGTGGTCGAGGCGACCACCGCCTCGCCCGGCTTCACCCCCGGCAGCGGATCTCCGAGCGTACGGAGCATCGCGTTGGGCGGATCGGTGGGCGACTGGTGCCAGGTCAGGAACGTCTTGCTCGGGCCGCTCGTGAACCCGAGGAAGTACTCGAGAGAGGTTCGATCGCTGCGGAACATGCGCTCGGACTTGCGCGTCTTGAGATCGAGCCGATCGAGGAACGGCCGATCGCCTTCGACCGAGGCGCCCCCGCCATGGAGGAAGATCGCATCGCCTTCCTGGCGCACCACCCACTGCCCGTTGGGCAGCACGTTGTAGACCGGCTGGCCCGGATCCTTGTACCGCTCGTCGCTCGACATGTCCCACAGCACCGACGGCTTGGTCGCCGGGTGGTCCACGTCGGTGACGAAGGTCCGCTGCCAGTGCTTGTTCTCGTCGTACTCGTGGAGCAGCCCCACGCCGCGCTGCTGGCTCCAGTCGAGGCCCGAGAACCGCTGCTCGGTACGCGCGATCTCGGCGGGCGCACCGGTGAAGGGCGCTGCTTGCATCATCACCTTGTCGCGCGCCGCGACCTTGATGTTCCAGTCGCCGCCATCGAGCGCCTCGGCCCATACCAGGGTCGCAGGCTCGGTCGGGCGCCAGCCGAAGTCTCGCGGGCCGACGGGCACGCCGGCGATCGGCACGCGATCGGCGACGGGCAGCTTCGCGAGGACGTGCGCGACTCGGCCGGTGCGGTCCCAGATCTCCACGTCGTGCGCGAAGTTCGGGAACGTCGTGACGTACGAGTACGGCTTGCGAATCGAGCTGACCAGCACGTTCATGCCGTCGGGCGCGGGATCGACCTCGGTGATCACCGCCGGCTTGCCGAGCACCGTGATCGCGCCCGAGCTCGCATCCACGAACGCGAGCTGCGTGGTCGCGTAGTACTCGAACAGCTCCTCGTCGTGGCGGTTGGTCAGCGTGTCACGCGTCTCGTAGGTGCTGCTCTCACCGCTCTGGCCGGTGGTCTCCTGGATGCTCGGTCCCGCCGCGGAGGCGGAGCCCGCCGGCGCAGGCCCCGCACCGGGAGGCACGAGCTTCACGAGCAACGACTTCTGGTCGGGCATCCACTGGAGCGAGCTGCCGAGCATCGGGTTCAGCCGCGCGTCTCCGAGCCTGCGCGTCGCGCCGGTCGCCGCGTCTCCGATCCACAGCTCGACGGCGTCGCTCGAGGTGTTGCGGAACGCGAACCGCGAACCGTCCGCAGCCCAGGTGATGCCATCGGCGCAGCCACCGGGCGGTAGCGGCACCGCGGTCTCCCGGCTCGTCGCCACGTCGACCAACGTGAACGCCTGCGCGCACGGCGCCACGCCATAGCCACCGGGGGTGTCGTGCTTGCGTCGGGTGCGCGGCTCGACGCGGACGCCCGCGAGTCGCAAGAACGGCTCCGCCACCTGAGTGATCGAGGGGTACTTCACCCACGAGACCAGCAGGATCCGATCTCGCGTCGGGCTGAGATAGGGGTTCGGCGGTGATGGCGCATGCAGCACGTCGAGGACGTGCTGCGGTGGCTTGTCGTAGCCGGAGACCGGCGGCGGCGCCGCGACGGGAGCCGGCGTCGGGGTCGGCGCGGGCGCGGGCGTCGGTGTCGCCACCGCTGGCGTCGGGGCAGGGCACGGCGCGATCGGCGCCGGGGTGGCGGCGCAGGCCGAAGCGGCGAGCGTCGCGAGGAGGGTGTGCGGGAGAGGTCGCCGTGACATCCGGCGAGCCTACGCTGGTTTCTAGCGCCACTCGTGGCTGCGCTGCCGCATCGTCCACGTCTGCCACGCCCACACGCCGAGGATCACGGCGAGGCAGATGCCCGCGAGCGTCAGGTACCGCGAGACGATCAGCCCCGGCGACCACCCGGCCTCGGCGAGCTTCGACGGATCCGAGAGCCCCACGCCTTCGATCTCGCCGAACGGGATCTCGCCGCGATCCGTGCGCGCGCGCCACCAGGTCGAGGCAGTGTCCACGTACGCCGCGGCGCCGATCACCAGGAAGCCCCAGCGCAGCGCGCCGTGGCGGAGCTTGCTGCCCTCGGGCGCGAAGAACGTGAGGATCAGCAGCGTGCCGATCACCATCGCGCCGCCATCTCCACCGAACGTGATCGCGAGCTGCGCGGTGTCGACGCGGCCCGTGGTGCCGAGGAACTGCAGCACGCCGAGCACGATCGCCACCACCACCCACCACAGGCGGTTGGTGCGCCAGCCGACGTACGCGAGGCCGACCTCGAGCCCGGCCACGACCAGCGGGACGATCGTGCCGCGCACCTCGGGGATCAGCGTCTTCCACAGACCGGGCACCGCCGCGAAGCCGCACCACCAGCCGGTGACCGCGTGCCCGAGCTCGTGCGGGATCATGGTCAGGAACGTCCGCTGGATCATGTGCCCCGTGCCCCAGCGGTTGAACAGGAACGCGATCGCGAGCGCGGCCGGCACCGCCCACGCGCGGAGCTTCCACTCCACGGCGGGATCGAGCGTGTCGTTCGGATCGTCGTCGGTCATGGCGGCGGGTCAGTCCTGCATCACGACGAGCGTGTAGTCGCCCGCGGTGCCGTTGAACGTATCGGCCACGATGTAGTGGGTGCCCGGCGACAGCAGGATGTCGATCACGTTGTCGCCGCGCGCGAGGCAGGTGGACGCGGTGGTCGTGCCCCCGAGCACGTGGAGATCGATGTCGGCCGCGTCGTCGATCACGTAGATGTGGAACCTGCCGGCGGAGGGAACGTCGAGCCGGTAGTAGACCTCGTTGCCATGCTCGTCCTGCGGGCCGCACGCCGGGTAGCTCGGGATCGCATCCACGCCAAACGTCCGCGTGTCGCGACGATCGGCGAACGGTAGCGCCTTGATCAGGAACGGATCATCGGGCGATCCGGCCCCCGCGAGGCGCGGCGCATCGGCATCCGGGGCGGCCTCGTTCGCGATCACGGTGCGGCGGAGGCGATCGAGGGTCTGGAGCACGATGAGGTTGCGGAGGTTGGTGCCGTGACCGAGCCCCGTCGGGGTCAGGATGCAGGCGCCGCCGGGATAGCTCTCGAGGTGCAGGTTGTCGGTGCCGAGGCCATGGCCGGGGAGTGCCAGCAGCTCGCGGTGCAGATCGACGAACGGGATCCCGCGGGTCTGCGCCACGCCGCGGGCGATCGCGTTGTAGCGCGGGACCTGGAGGTCGGCGTTCGCATCGTCGTCGCGCGGCGGGAACGACGAGAACACCGGGATGATGCCCTGCGCGAGCAGCGTGTCGGCGATCGTGGCGAGGTTGCGCGCGTACCTGTCGATCTGGTTGTAGCCGATGTCGTTGGTGCCGAACATGACCGTCGCGAACGCGGGGTGCGTGGCGGCGACCTCGTTCTCGATCGGCGTAGGGCTGCCGGCGAGGGCCTGGAACGCGGCCCAGCCGACCGTGGCCGCCAGCGACACGCGCGAGTACGGCGGCGCCCCACCGGCGCTGCCGGCCTTGAAGTGATCGAGGGTCGCCATCAGGTCGCGCCCGTCGAGGTTGACCACCGCGCCAACAAAGCATGCGAGGTAGCTCGGCGAGACGGTGTGCGAGTCCCCGATCTTCACGAACACCGCATCGCTCGTCGCCGCGCTGGCCGTCGCGTGGATCGCGCGGAGGCGTGCGACCAGCTCGGGGGTGAGCGGCGAGAGCGTGCGATCCGCGGGATACAGCACGGGCCCGAGCGCCGCGGGCGCCGCGTCGACCTCCAGATCGGCGTCGGTCACGGGCGGTGGTGACGACGACGAACCGCACGCCGCCACGAGCAGCGCGATCACGGTGAGGGCAGGGCGGCAGGAGGTCATCCCGGCTCCAGCATACGTGGGCCGGGCCCCGGCGTGCAGGCAACCGGTGGTCGGCGGCGGCTACGGTACCGGATCGCCCGCCAGCTCGACCGTGTACGACTCGTGGTCCGCATCGAACATCGCCGGGTCGAGCTTGAGATTCCAGGCCACCTCGGCCAGGCAGCGCGCCATGCCGCCAGGCGTCTCGGCGGTGACCTCGACGACCTCCCTCCGCGTGGTCTCGACCGTGAGCCTGATCGCCCACGGAGCCGAGGGCTTCTGCGACCGCATGCACGAGTCGGTCTCGATCAGCCGCGCCCAGTTCGGCCCCTCGCGGAACCCGACGGAGCCCGCGCCGCCCCCGTAGCCGACGGTGCCGTACCGCCCGGTGCCGATCGTGCCGAACCCCTGCTGGAGCCCGATCGGCGAGGGCCGGACGCCCGGCTCCGCGGCGACATACGAGGTCACCGGCGAGACGGCGCGCCCCATCATCGCCACGGCCATCTGTTCGGTGTCATCGAGCTGAGAGTACTGGTCCTCGCCGAACACGAACGCCGCCGTCTGCACGGAGAACGGCGCGCTGACCCTCAGCTCCTTCCGCACCGGATCGCTCCACAGTCGGCCGGTGAGCGTCACGTGATCGGGGGCGGGCTTGCCCTCCGTGTCGATCATGAGGCGCACCCCTTGCCCCTCGAACAGGAGGTTCCCCTCGAGCTCGAAGCCGGGGATCGCCGCGTCCTCGATCCGCGTGGGCCGCACCAGCTCGAGCACGGTGGGCGCGAGGTCCTTGACGGTCTTGATCGGGAAGCCGCCGAGCGAGGCATAGATGCCGTGGTGGTTGGTCGCGAGGTGCGCGAAGTCGGCGTCGTCGTTGCGGGTCAGCGCCGGCCGATCGTCGTTGTCGATCCGCGGCACGATCACGTGGACGATGGTCTCGGGCGACAGCGTCTGGAACGCGGCGAGCGCGATCTGGTTGGTCAGCGAGGCCTTGACCAGCTCGTCGGTCGCGAGCACCACGCGGCGCGGCCCCTTGCGATCGGCCAGGATCGACGATGCGAGCTGCGCGCCGCGATCGAGGTTCGAGCCGTTCCCGAGCGCGAACTTGTTGGCCTTGCGGGCGGTGGCGATCGCCGCGTCGAGCTCGCGGGTGGGGACGAACCGGCCGAACACGCGATCGGCGGCGCGACGAAACGTGACGAGCTCGATCTCGGCATCGGGGAGGTGCGAGGCATAGGCGGCGATCAGATCGAGCTGCGCAGTGACGCCCACGTCCTCCATCGAATAGGACGTGTCGATCACGAACACCACCTGCGCGCGCTTCGGCGTGGGCACGAGCTGCGGCGCGAGATCGAGCTCGAGGCGCGAGAACGCGTGGGCCTTCGAGGCGATCACCTTGCCGAGTCGCCCGGCGAGCATCGCGATCGGTGGCGGCTCCACCGAGATCGTGGCCACGCCGGCCTCGCTCGCATTCGCGGGTGCATCGGGCACGAACAGCGGCGTATCTGTCGCCTGCGCGATCGTGCGGTCCTTGCCCTCGCCGATCGTCAGCGACCAGCGATCGAGCGTGCCAGTGTCGAGGCCGGCGTGATCGGAGACGATCAGGCGCCAGCTGCCGGCCGCCGTGGTGCCGGCGGGCAGCTCGATCGTGCTCTGGCGGCGGATATCGTTGGCGCCGCTGCCGGAGCGATCGGCGATCTGGATGCGCTGGTTCTGCGGCGTCAGCAGCTCCACGCGCAGATCGCTCTGGTACGTGTGACGGAGATCGATCGACAGCTTCGCCGTGGAGAACTCCTTCTCGGTGTGGCTCGAGCTGGCGATCACGAGCGTGCTCGCGACATAGCTCGCGGACTTGTCGGGCTCGATCACGTCCTCCCAGTCCTGGTGCGGCGCCGGCACCAGCTTGGTCGGCGTGTCGCGCTTCATCGGCCGGCCATCGAGCGTCACCTTGGTCGAGGCATCGCCCCAGCCGAAGTGGACGTTGACCACCGGCGTCGCGAGCGGCAACGACCCGGTAGGCTGCTCACCCTCGGCCGTTGACGTCGCGGTGGCCACGCGCGGGTACGAGATGTAGTAGCGGCCGCCGCTGTACCGCGTGGGTGCGGTGAGCGTGTACTCGACCGTCGAGACGGTGTGCGGCATCACCGGGAACACCTGGAGCGACAGGGTGTCGGCCCACATCCACGCGAGGAGGGCCGGATCTTTCGGCGCGAACTGGCCGATGCCGGTCATCTCCTCGTAGAGCTTCGCGGCCGCCTCGCGCTCGAGCAGCTCGCCCTCGTACCACTTGTCCTTCGCCTTGATCCGGAGGCCGGTCGCGGCGGCGCCATAGGGCAGGCCGATCTGGAGCTCCACCTGCTCCGCGAGCTCACCCGGGTTCTTGAACATCCGGCGCACCTTGTAGGTGGCCACGCCGTTCTCGATCTTGACGTCGACGGTGTGCGAGGTCTCCACCAGGGGCATCGAGCGCGTGGCGCTCAGCTGGTCGGCATGCGCGGAGGTCGTGACGGCCACCAGCGCGATGCACCAGGCAATGCGGTTCATGAGGGCTGTGACACCGGCCCGCGGCCGCGGTTCCCTTCGTCACGCGATGGCGACCCGGCCATGTGCGCCGGCCATGTGCGCAGGGGGAGGGCGTCGCTGTTACAGCGAGTTGACGTTGAGCGGGCAGGCCGGCGCGCTGATGTGATCCTCGGCCGCGAGCTTGTCCTTGGTCTTGCCGTCCGCGAACATCTTCCCGAACCGCGCCGTGAACGCATCCACCACCTGGCGGTAGGGCGCGCCGGTGTAGCGGGTGACGTTCTCGAAGCTCCACTTCATCGCCTTCGCCGAATAGTTCGCGGAGCCGTTGTAGAGCGTGGCGCCCGTCGGATCTTCCTGGTCGATGATCATGAACTTGTGGTGCATCAGCTGGAAGATCTCCGCGGTGCCGGGCCAGTAGCGAACCTGCACGTCGAGGCCGAACTGCGCGCCGGCCTCGGCCACGCACTCGCCGAACGCGGGGTTGCCGAGCGCCTCCTGCGAAGCATCGAGCACGAGCTTGATCGTGAACGGCTGGTTCATCGCCTTCGCCTTCTTCGCGCGCGACACGAGGCTGCTGACGATGCCGGGATGCGCGAGCATGTCGGGCGCGAGCGAGATCGAGCGCTTGGCGCCGGCGATGCCCTTGGTGACGTTGGTGTACGTGATCGAATCGCCCGTGGAGATCACGCCGCTCGGTGGGAACCAGGTGTCGGTGCCGTTGCACGCATCGAGCTTCGCGACGGCGGCCTTGCGCGCGTCATCGGACTGCTGCGGCTGGCCGGGAGCCACGCCGGCCTCGAACATCACGTCGACGTCGCAGACGAACGAGCGGATCCGCTCCGCGTTGGTCGGGCCGCGGAGCACCACCGAGTTCTCCTCGTTGGTGATGAGGCCGGTGCCCGAGAAGTTGTTCGAGCCCGTGAACACGAGCTGGTCGTCGACGGCGACGATCTTGGAGTGCATGATCCCGACCGAGGTCGAGTACGTCATGCCGTTGAGGAAGCGGACCTCGGCGCCCTGCGACGCGAGCAGCGTGGTGCGCGACATCGCGTTGTTCTGCGCTTCATCCATCACGATCTTCACGTGAGCGCCCTTGTTCTGGATCGCCCACAACACCGCATCGACCACCGGCTTCGCTGCGTTCGAACCGGAGATGTTGAAGTTCGAGATCCGGATCGTGCCGCCTTGCTTGACGTCCTTGATCGCGGTCGACAGCATCTTGATCATCACGCTGCGCGGCCCGAGCTCGTTCTGATCGGCCTGCGTGCAATCGTGGCCGCAGCCCGTGTTGTTGAAGATCACGTAGCTCGCCGGCCAGGTGTCGGGGGCCGGCGGCTGCCACGTCACGTCGGGGAAGATCGGCGCGTTCGGGTTGGGCAGCGCACCGAACCCGCCCAGCGGGCGCACGTTGAGGATGGCCGTCGCTACCTTGGTGCCGACGTTCTTGACGGTCAGGCTGTACGACCCCGGCTCGGATTGATCGATGACCAGGGTGGGCTCGCCGTCCGCATCGGCGGTCTGGCGATCCCCGCTGGGATCCTTGAGCGACAACGTCAGCGCGGGGCGATCGGCCGCGGCCGTGGTCGGCTGGGTCACGGCCACGCGGAAGCTCGCGTCCGCGGAGAACGAGAACCGCTTGGACTTGCCGGCCGCGATCGAGATCGGCTTGTCCACGATCCCGAAGCTGTCACTCTTGCCATCGCCCAGATCGCCGAGCTCCTCGCCCGGGTCCTCGTCATCGAGAGCGCAGCCGACCAGCGGCAGGACGGTGGAGCTCGCGAGCAGCACGGCGAACACCGAGGCGAACATCGAAGCGGGGCGCATGGGCCCGGCGGCGGTGCATCGGACATGCCCTGACGGAAGCTCGACCCAGCGGAGCCGATCCGGCCGGATTTCGGACGCTTCCGCCCGCCGCCCGTCGCCCGGCTGGCTTGCCGATCAGCCGCAGGGACTGGATGGTCTAGCCGCCAGCGATCGGCTGCTCTCCTGCGATTTCAGGTGGTTCGTGCTGGGGTCCGCTGGCCCAAGCGTTGCTGCCGGATACCGCACCATGCGCTTCGTCTCGCTCGCGGTCCTCGCCACGCTCCCCGTCGCCGCCTGTGTTGCCGAGGATGACGACATCGATCTCGGCGCGGTCGCGGACGGCAAGTCCGATGCTCCCGCGATCGAGAACAAGGCGATCACGGTCCCCAAGCGCTCCTCGACCTCCAAGCCGGGCGTCCGCAACTACACGGTGCGGGCCTCCGTCGACTTCGAGGTCTCGCTCGCCTACGAGAGCACCGGCGAGGCGAAGATCGTCGTCACCAACGTCGACACCGGCGCCAAGGTCGAGAGCGACAAGGTCGTCAAGCCGAAGCTCGCCGTGACCGCGGATGGCACCGAGCACGAGTACCGGATCCGGATCGAGAACCACGCCGCCACCACGCTCTACGCCAAGCTCTCGGCGCTCGGCAAGCAGGGCGTCTCGCCGGCGCTGCTCGCCGCGGCGCGCGCGAACCTGGCGCGGATCGACAAGGAGATCGACTACACGCACCTCAAGAACTACGCGCTGACCGGCTCGAACACCGATCAGTTCATGACCGCGCTGTCGGCCGAGTACGAGCGCCAGCACCCCGATCAGTACGCCGCGCGCGTGAAGGCGCTGGCCTCGATGGCGTTCTTCGCGCTGCCCGATGTGGCGCCGCCCGCCGAAGGCAAGAAGACGCCGTTCCACGGCCTCGACATGACGCAGTTCGATTCGATGATCTCGATCGAGGATGCCGTGTTCACCCAGCTGGTCTCGAACAACGGCGGCTCGACCAACGGGGTGCGGCCGTTCTCGGTGTGCGAGACCCGGTTCATCGTCGACACCTACGTCCGGCCGCGCGTCGCGTTCCCGGGCTTCGATGGCTACAAGACCGCGTACACCGCGTACGCGGCGGCGTGCCCGCAGAAGGACAAGGACGAGTGGTACAACTTCCGCGGCCTCGGTGGCCTGCGTCCGAGCTGGATCGAATCGAACCTCTCCGATCGGTTCCTGCGCCGTCAGGTCAAGGACTGCGCCACCTCCACCGCCGGTGACTGCAACGCCTGGAAGGCCGATCGGTTCGGCTACCGCCAGAACAAGAACCGCCAGCTCGCGGCGCGCACGATGTTCTATGCGCCGGAGCAGGGCAGCTACCTGACCGATCCCAACAACTCCACGGTCCTGGTCGAGGATCGCAACGGCGATGGCATCGGCGAGTTCTTCCGCCCCGGCCCGATCAAGCTCAAGACCGGCGAGGCCGGGACGCTCCAGGTCAACTCCACGGGCGAGTTCACCGGCAACCTCAAGTTCGTCCCCGCGAGCGGCACCGCTCGCACGATCACACCCGACAAGCTGGTGGCCGAGGATGCGGCCGACCCGACCTGGGATCCGGCGCTGCTCGACGACGCCGACATGGGCCTCATGAGCGTGTTCTCGAACAACGCCAACTGCACGGGCGCGATGCTGAACCCCGCGCAGTGCCCGCTGATGCAGCGCTTCTACTCGATGATCGATCGCCACGAGAACTTCTACCGGACGTACTCGGCGCTCTCGGCCGACTACTACGGCATCTCGAGCCAGCCGTCCCCGCTCGTCGCGTGCTCGATCACGCTCGGCGCCTCGCACCAGTGGGACACCGCGGGCACGCCCTCCGGCGGCACCGCAGGCTTCATCTTCCTGATGCGGATCCCGTTCAAGGACATCCTCACGGGCAACGACACCAGCGTCTCGACCCTGATGCCCGGCCCCAAGACCACCTCGATCCAGAGCCTGTACGCCGGCGCCAACCACCTCGACATGACGCGCGCCTGGCTCGACATCGCGAGCCTCTCGAACAACCAGTACGCCAACGAGCACGAGATCTCGGCGTTCGGCGCGGTCCGGGCGGAGCAGATCGAGGGCATCCTCGTGATCCGCAAGCCCGCCGCCGTCCAGTGAGCCGAGCCGGCCAGCGAACAGGGGGCTGACCCGTTTTTCCCCTGATCGGAGGCCGAAACCAGCCCTCCCAGGAAGTAGCTGAGTCATCTCGGCCAGATCGCCGATCGCCGGGGCGAATCCTGGTCATTTCATGACAAAGAAGACTCGCCTTCCTGACCGAACCCATCGTATCCACAGGGCAATGCAGGCCGTCCCCGAGCTTGGAAGTCTCCGTCAGGAGCTGCGCCTTGCGGGTGTGTTCGATCACCGCGAGGTCCGCAGCTGGTTGAAGTTCGCGCTGCTCGTCGGAGGTACCGCCGCGTGCCTCGTCGCGATCTGGATGTTCGGCTGGGTCGCAGCGCTCGCGCTGGTCCCGGTGTGCGCCGTCCTGTGTACGGCGGCCGCGATGATGGGCCACGAAGGCAGCCACCGCAGCACCTCCAAGTCGCCCAGCCGCAACGCCCTGATGGCGTACCTGGCGTTCCCGGTCCTGTCCGGCCTCTCGATCCTGTACTGGCGCGAGAAGCACGACCGCCTCCACCACGGTCACCCCAACGTCGAGGGCGTGGATCCGGACATCCGGCCGTTCCCGTTCGCGTCGACCAAGGGCACCCACGAGAAGTGCGGCCCCAAGGAGCGCTGGTTCCAGCGGTACTTCCAGAAGTGGGCGTTCTGGCCGATGTCCACGCTGATGGCGCTCGGCATGCGGCGCTCGTCGCTCGTGTTCCTCTACAACTGGCGGAAGCGCCACCGGGTCACGCGCGAGTGGTGGATGGACGTCGGCGCGCTCGTCGCGCACTACTCGATCTGGCTGCTGATCCCGTCGCTCATCTGGGGGCCGCTGGTCGCGTTCCTCGTCTACTCGAGCATCTGGGCCGGGGTCGGCGTGTTCCTCGCGCTCGTGTTCCTCCCCGCGCACGTGGGGCTGCCGATCGTTCGCGAGCAGAACAAGGACTGGGTCCACCAGCTCGAGACCACGCGCAACCTCGAGATGCCGCGGTTCATCTCGTACTTCTTCATCGGCCTCGACTATCAGGTCGAGCACCACCTGTTCCCCAAGATCCCGCACCAGAACATCCGCAAGGCCGCCGCGATCACGCGCAGCTGGTGCGAGCGCCACGGCATCCCGTACCTCAGCGAGCCGTATCACCACGCCCTCGCCGACGCCGCGCGCTTCATGGCGAACGCCTGGGACCGCGACGCCTCCGACCCGCTGCACGTCCGTGCCGGCCTCGTGGGCCACGACCACGACGCACAGCTCGCCGCCTAAACGGTCGAGCCCGTTCGAACCCGGTCGCTGGCTGTCGCGACCGCGATGGGCACCCAGGGCTGCTGCCGCATTGATGCCCAGACCGGCCGAATCGCTTCGTGCCGGTCAGGCTTCGGTATCGAGCGCCAGCGAACAGCTCGCGGCGCGGTCAGGCGATCAGACCATGCGGCAGTCGGGCTGCGCCCGGCCGATCTTCGTCATCACGACCTGATACAGCTGGCCATCCCGCGCGCGCGCCGCGCCGGCCGCGGCGAGCAGGTAGAACTTCCACATCAGGTAGAACTTGCGGTCGTACCGGTGGCTGATCTCCGAGTACGTGCGATCGAAGTTGTCCCACCACGCCATCAGCGTCGGATCGTAGTCCGGCCCGATGTTGTGGAGATCCTCGGGGACGAACAGCCCCTCCATCGCGCGCCCCATCTGGGACAGCGACGGCGCCACCGCGTTCGGGAAGATGTACTTCTCGATCCACGCGGTGCCGTGGCGGAGGCTCCTGTTGTTCGCGATCGTGTGGACCAGCGCCACGCCGTCATCCTTCAGGGTGCGGTGGATGACCGACATCATGTCGCGGTGATTCTTCGGGCCGACGTGCTCCATCATGCCGATCGAGATCACGCGGTCGAACGTGCCCTTCACGTCCCGGTAGTCCATGAGCTTCAGCTCGACATCGAGCTTCTTGCCGTTGGGACCCCACATCTCGTTGCCGAGCGCGACCTGGTCCTTCGAGAGGGTCACGCCGACCACCGAGCAGCCGTACTTCTCGGCGGCCCAGCTCGCCATGCCACCCCAGCCGCAGCCGAGGTCGAGGACACGCATGCCCGGCTTGAGGCCGACCTTGCGGGCGACGAGATCGAGCTTCGCGTCCTGCGACTCCTGCAGGGTCTTGGCGTTCTTCCAGTAGCCGCAGGTGTAGACCATGCGGTTATCGAGCATGCGGGTGTAGAGGTCGTTGCCGATGTCGTAGTGCGCCTCGACCGACGGCCCCGAGCGGGTCTTGCTCTGCAGGTTCATCAGCAGGGCCTTGGCGGTCAGCGCCTTGAGCTTCCAGCTGCCCTGGATCTTCTGCTTGAGGTTCGCGCGCATGATCTTCTCGACGGTGACGTCGAGCGCGTTGCTCTCCCACTGCTCGTCCATGTACGCCTCGCCAAAGCCCAGCGACGCACCGCGGAGGGTACGCTCGTAGAACTTCGGGTCCGTGACGACGATGTCGCCCGGGCGCGTGCCGCCGATCTCGATATCCGCGAGCGCGAACAGCTCCCGGATGATCGATTCCGCCTCGCTCGAGCGGGTCGGGACCATCGCCGGGAGGACGCGCTCGAACAAGCCGCGGAGTGAGGAGGTCGGAGCTGGCGGCGGCATCTGGTGGGTCCGCTCGCCGGACGAGTGGTGTTGCATGAGGCTGCCTCTTTCCCACGTGCGCGGGCGCCACACAAGCCAAACCCGCTGACCGCGCAAGGTTTGCCGGCATGGGCCAAGCCCAGGGGATCCCTGGGATGTTCACACCCGCGGCAGCCCAACGTTGGGGATCAAACGAGGAAGCGGGAAGCGCGTGAAGGCCTGACCTTGGCCCTGGGTTTTCCCCGAGCGGACTTCCGGCGCCCCCCCCCCGCCGGGCGGCCCGCTGCGACCTCGCTGACGTGCCTCAGGACGCGGCCGCGGCCGCCTTGGCCTCGGCGGTCTGGGGGATGTGCTCGTTGCGCTTCATCAGGATCGGCATCAGGAACTGGGCGACCGCCCCGAACACGTTGTGCTCGGGCTCGAGCATCTTGCCGATGCCCTGGGCGGTGATCAGCGCGACGAACACCAGCATCATGTCGGTCACCGGGTGGACCCGGTACTTGCGCCCGATCTCGAACATCTCGCCGATCAGCTCGCCGTACTCGAGCTTGGCGACATCCTTGGCGCGGAACTTGGTGGCGAACGCCGCGACCTCGGTGCGCAGCGACTCCCAGTCGATCGTCCCCAGGTAGGTGTGGAACCGCTTGAGGTGGTTGACGAGGTCATCGGGCGTGCCCATCGCGAGGCACTTGGTCATGTCGATGAACTGGATCAGCACGTCCTCGTGCAGCAGCTTCGCGAGCCCGGCGTCGAAGATGATGAGGGTTCCGTCGTCCTGCACCACCATGTTGCCGGGGTGGAGGTCGGCGTGGACGAAGCCGTCCTCGAAGCACATCCGGAACATCGACATCCGGACGGTCTCGGCGAGCTGTGCCTTGAACTCCGGCGGGCGGTCGGCGGGCAGGGCATCGACCTTGACCCCGCGCACGAACTCCATCGTGAGGATCTTCTCACTCGAGAACTCGGGGTAGACCTCGGGGAACGAGACGCGCGGCCGCCCTTTGAAGTTCGCGCGGAACCGCGTGTAGTTCTCCGCCTCGATCCGGAGATCGGTCTGCTCGTAGATCGCCTCGACGAAGTGCTGCGTGTGGCCGACCGGATCGTTCTGGCGCCACTTCGGCCGCAGGGCGAGCAGCTTGGCGCCTCCGATCAGGAGCGCCTTGTCGCGCTCGACCTGACGGCGCACGCCGGGGCGGAGGACCTTGACCGCGACCTCGCGACCGTCCTTCAGGTGGGCGCGGTGAACCTGCGCCACACTCGCCGCGGCGATCGCCTTCTCCTCGAAGTCCGCGAACACCTCGGTCATCGGTTTGCCGAGCTCCGCCTCGATCGTCGCCTTGACGCGCGAGAACCCGAACGGCGGTAGCTTGTCCTGGAGCCGGCGGAGCTGGTTGATGATCTCCGGCTCGAACAGATCCGGCCGGGTCGACATCACCTGCCCGAGCTTGATGAACGTCGCGCCGAGGGACGTCATCGTGGTGCGGAGCATCCAGCCGCGGAGGTGGGCGAGGGAGCGCCGGCGGCGGGGACCCCACACGAACAGGAAGATGCCGAGCCGCGCGATCCCGTAGGTCAGCCCGCTCATCACCACGACCAGGAGGAGCCAGATGAAGTGGAGGAAGTTCCCGGGCCAGCGAAGCACTGCGGAGCGATGGTGCCACAGTCGTGATGCGCGCGGCGGCACATGTGCCACGAGCGGTGGTAGCGTCGGCGGGCAGGTCGATGGCAGCTCCTACCGACCACGACATCATCCTTTCGCTGGGGGAGGACCTCCCGGTCGGAATCTGGGTCGCGCGCGCGCCCGGCGGCGAAGAGGTCTACGCCAACCGAACGTTCGCGACGATCATGGGCACCGGCACGCGCGACGCCCAGGTCGGCAACTACGCCCAGCCATACGGCATCTGCACGCGTGACGGCAAGCCGTACCCCGAGGATCGGATGCCATTCGTTCGCGCGCTGGTGGAGAAGAAGGTCGTCATCAACGACGACATCACGATCCGCCGCCCCGATGGGACCTGCGTGGACGTTCGCGCCACGAGTCGCCCGATCGCGGATCGCGACGGCGTGATCACCCACGTCATCATCGCGTTCTTCGACGTCACCCGCGAGGTGCTCGCGGAGCGCGCCCGCGCCGAGAGCGAACAGCGCCTGCAACGGGCGCAGCGCCTGGAGGCGATCGGCACGCTCGCCGGCGGCATCGCCCACGACTTCAATAACCTGATCTTCGGGGTCAAGCTGATCGCCTCGGATCTCGCCGCTTCCGAGGAGGACCCGAAGCGGCGTGAAGCGCTCGCGCTGATCGATGACATCACCGAGCGGTCCGCGGCGCTGACGCGCTCGCTGCTCGGGTTCGCGCGGCGCGGCAAGCATCGCGCGACCACGCTGTGTCTCTCCGACGTCGTGGCGTCGATGAGCGAGCTGCTCCGAAGAACCTCGACGGGGGTTGGCCTCGAGCTCGAGCTCGACGCGGCCGACCGTGGCGTCGTCGTGGGTGATCAGAGCCAGCTCGAACAGCTGGTGATGAACCTCGTCGGCAACGCGCGCGATGCCGTGGGGGAGGGTGGACGCGTGGTGATCCGGACCCGGGACGTGGTGCTCGAGGTGCCCCCGGTGAGAGCGATCGGCGCGGCCACGCGCGGCCCCCACGTGGTCCTCGAGGTCTGCGACAACGGCGCGGGCGTTCCCGACGAGCTGCGCGATCGCGTGTTCGAGCCGTACTTCACGACCAAGACCAAGGGGCCCGATCGCGGCACCGGCCTCGGCCTCGCCACGGTGCTCGGGATCGTCGAGTTGCACGGCGGCTCGATCGAGATCGATCGCGGGCTCGACGGCCGCGGGACCACGATGCGCGTGTTCCTCCCCGCGGCCACGCGCGCCCAGACCCAGGCGACGGCACCCGGATCGGCTCGTCCCTCCACGGTCGCCGTCGCCGGCTCGGGCATGGTGATGGTGGTCGATGACGATCCGATCGTGCGGCGCGCGGTGGCGAAGGCGCTCGACAGCCTCGGGTATGCGGCGGTCGAGGCGGCGAGCGGGGCCGATGCAGTCGAGATCTATCGCGCGCATCGCGACGAGATCCGCGGCGTCGTGCTCGACATGGTGATGCCCGTGATGAGCGGCCGCGCCACCTATCTCGCGCTGCGGGAGATCGATCCCGCCGTGCCGGTGCTGCTGATGAGTGGCTACGCGGTCAACGAGGAGGTCCAGCAGATCCTCGATCTCGGCGTGAAGGGCTTCGTCGCCAAGCCGCACTCGGTCGAACAGCTCGCGGAGGCGCTCGCCCAGGTCGTGGGAGCTAGGGCGCGGTCGCGGTGACGATCCAGGTCGAGGACGGGCCCCACACGGAGCCATCCGGACGGAGCCATGGCGTGAGCACCTCGCGGAGCGAGGCCTCGATGATCGGGCGCTTGGTCACGCCGAGCTCGCCGGCCAGGCGCACGACTTCACCGGCGGGGCCGAGCGTGAGTGCAAAGCCGATCGCCTCGTCGAGCGTCTTGCCGAGCTGGATCGGTGCATCGAAGCGCTCGAACATCGGATCGCGAAAGCCCGCGGCGAGCAGCTGATCACCGACGACGTCGCAGCTCGCCATCGAGAACGGCCCGGGGCCACACGTCACGTTGTCGCCCTTCGGTGGATCGCCCAGCAGCTCGCGCACCACATGCTCGGGCTGGCTCGCCCACTCGTTCGCGTCCTTCTTGCGCCAGACGGTCATCGTCAATCGACCGCCGGATGCCAGCGCCTTGCGCGTGTGACGAAGCGCGAACACCGGCTGGTTGAAGAACATCGTGCCCATCCGCGAGAACGCCATGTCATACGGCCCACCAGGGACCTGCTCTTCGATGTCCGCGACCTCGAACGAGACGTTGGCGTGGCCACTGGCCTCACCGCGCGCGGCCTCGATGAAGTTCGCCGCGGCATCGATGCCGACAGCTGCCCCCCTCGGCCCGACGCGGCGGCCGAGCTCGATCGTGGTGTCACCGAAGCCACAGCCGATGTCGACGACGCGCCATCCAGGCTGGGGCGGGTGGAGCTCCATCGCCCGCGCGCCATGATGGCCGAGGCCCTTGGTCAGCACCTCGCGGTAGCGGACGAACTTGTCGAACAGGACCGTGTTCCACGCCGTGATCGCCTCGAGGTTCCCCGGGAGCATCCACGAATGCTACCGCAACGCTCTGCTACAGCGGTGAGCCAGTCGCGGCCGGCCCGAGCATCGCGCGGCGGATCACCGGGAGCGGCGCGCACCCGTGGGACAGGAACGCATCGTGGAACTCGCCGAGGCTCGCGCCGGGGTGCAGCTTCTTCCAGTCCGCTGCGAGGTTCTTGATCACGAGCTTGCCGAGCGTGTACGCGAGGTACATCGGATCGAACGTGCCGCGCACGGCCTGCTGGCGCGCATTGCCGGCGTCGACGAAGCCCTTGTCCATGAACAGCTTGGTCGCGTCCTCGATCGAGAGCGTCCCAGTGTGGAGGCCGAGGGTCGCCACGAACCGCACGTCGCGCAGCAGCGCCTCCTTCAGCATCCCGATCCGGAGCTGCGGGGTCTGCCCGCCGATGCCCGCGTCGAACATCATCTCCTCGGTGTAGTGCGCCCACCCCTCGCTGGTGGAGTAGGTGCAGAACGCCTGCAGGATCTTCGACGGGTTGGCCTTGAGGTGGAGGCGCTGCAGGTAGTGACCCGGGTAGACCTCGTGGATCGTGGTGAACAGGAGGTCCGCGCGGGGCGGTAGGTACGTGGCCTGCTCGGCGGCGGGCCACTTCGGATCGGGCGGCGAGATGTAATAGAAGCTCGGCAGCGCCTGGGTCTCGAACACGCCGGGGGCGTCGAGGAACGCCGAGTTCCAGCGCTGAAACGGCGGCGATTCCTTGACGATCGCAGCCTCGGTGCCGGGGAGCGAGGCCAGCTTGTTATCGAGGACGAACTGGCGGAGAGCGGTGCTCTGCGCGGTCGCCGTGGCGAGCACGTCGGCCGGAGCCGGGCGGTCGCTCGCCATCAGCGCCACGACCTCGGCGGTGGTCTTGCTCGGATCGATCGCGCGGGCCGCCTCGTCGAGGGCCGCCGTGTTGCGCCGAAGGTCCGCGTCGGCGATCGCCTGGAGCCGGCCCACATCGAGTGCGATGCCCTGCGTCTCGACGAGCATGTTCTCGAACTTCGCAGTCCCGAGCCGGAAGTTCTGCGTGCCGTGCGGTTGCTGAAGGGCGAGCCACGCGGCGTGCTCGGCGAGCGCGGCCTTGCACGCATCGAGCGCCGGATCGATCTCGGCCTGGTTCGCGAGTGGGATCGTGATCGTGTCGAACGTCTGCCGGACGTCCTTGTCGGCGAACTCGAGCAGGCCGCGCGTCTGGACGAGCGCGGTGTCGATCCACGGGCGCGGCATCGGGAGCACGAGGTTGGTCCTCGCCTGCGCGAGGTAGGCGGGCAGGGCCGTGCACAGCTTGATCACGGCCGCGGCGCGCGTGAACGCCGGCGCGTAGTCGCGGATGATGTACGCGTCGAGGTTGATCGCGCCCGAGTAGCTCATCGGGTTGGTCCGATAAGCGTCGAGATCGACGAGCTTGAACAGCCGGTTCCGGAGCTCGGACACCAGCACGTCGCGCTCGTCGAGCTGGAGCGGTGTCATCGCCTTGGTGTCGAAGCGCAGCAGGGCATCGCGATCGTGCTCGAGCAGCCGCTGCACGTCCGCGAGCGCGGCGGGGGTGCGATCGGGGAGCTCGCCGTCGTACTTGTGGAGGCCGAGGGAGACCGCATCGGCGGGCGAGGTCCGGTACAGGTGGTTCGCCACGAAGTACGCGAGGTCCTCGAACCGCTCGGGCACGTCATCGGAGGTCACGGTCGAGGTCCGGAGCGGCTTCGACGAGCAGCCGATCGTGAACGAGACGACGAACGACACGACGAACGACACGACGAGCGTAGGCCACACCCTGCGATCCATCCGCGCAGCATACCCGTCCGGTCGGCGGACGCGTGTCCGAGGGCCGGCCGGACACGGACAACGCATCTCAATGGTTTCGAGCAGATCGCGTCGGCACGCCGGATGCCTGAAGGACGCGTCATGCGAACCGCTACCTATGTTCTGTGTCCCTGGTTGTGTGCCGTCCTGTTCTGGTCCGTGTTCGGCGCGTGTGTCGCCGACGTTCCGGACGAACCCGAGCCCGTGTCGCGCCTCCTCGCGAGCTGGGATCCTCTCGCGTGCGGTGAGCCGCATCGGGTGGTGGTCGAGCTCGAGGACGAGGCCGGCAATCCGGTGACCTCGTCGACGCCGTGCTGGCTCGGCGGCCTCGCGATCGATCTGCCGCGCTGGGGCTGGTACACGGGCCGGATCTACACGTGGGTGCTCGACGAGCCGATCCGCTCGGTGCGCAACGTGACGATCGCCATCGATGCGCCCGTGATCCACTGGCAGGTGATCACGCCTCCGTGAGGATGATATGCTGGACCATATGAAACAGATCCTCGTGCAGCTCGATGACGCGCTGGCCGAGGAGCTGGAGCGCTTCGTTCCCGGTTCATCACGGAAGCGGTCGGACTTCATTCGCAAGGCGATCGCGCGCGCGCTGCTCGATGTTGTAGAGGTGACCACCTCCGCTGCGTACGCCAGGCACCCGCCACGATACGACGCTAACGGATGGGCTCATCCCGACGAGGCGTACCCCGTGCCACGCGCGCTTCGCAGCCCCCGGGCGAAGCGACGTCCTGGTAGCTTGAAGCCTCCTTCCTCACCGCGCGTGAAGCGATGAGGCAATACGAGCTCTGGTGGGCCGATCTGCCGACCCCGAGTGGGCGCCGGCCTGTGCTGCTCCTATCCCGCGACCAGGCGTTTCAGTACCTGACGACGGTGATCGCAGTGGAGATCACGACAGTGATCCGCGCCATCCCGCAGGAGCTCCGGCTCGGGCGGTCCGAGGGGCTCGCTCGTCGTTCGGCCGCACGGTTTGACAGCTTGCATTCGGTCTCGGTCTCCTGGCTACACCGTCGGATCGGCAAGCTCGCGGCACATCGAATCCCTGAGGCCAAGCGTGCGATGGGCCATGCCCTCGCATGGATCGAGCTGTTGCCACCTCCGCCTACCTGGCCATAACGAGCGCCGACGTCGAGCTGTTGCGCAGGGTGCTACGTCGCCGTCGGCTCGGCCGTGGGATCGAGGCCGCGCGCGCGCAGGTCACGGACCAACGCGGGCTCGATGCCGTAGCGGTCGAGCACCGCGCGGAGCTGGGCGCGCGCGGCGGCATCGTAGCGGCCCACGCGCTTGCCGAGGATCAGCTCGTTCTTCGCGGAGTGCTCCCAGCCGACCAGCTCGGTGACGGTGACCTTGTAGCCGTGGGCCTCGAGCACGAGCCCTCGGACCACGTTGGTCAGGTGCGAGCCGAGCTCGCGGCGGTGCAGCGGGTGGGCGAACAGCGCGGCGGTCGCCGGATCGACGGGGCCGGCGGGGCGCGCCTTCTCGAGCTGGCGGGCGACCTCGGCCTGGCAGCACGGGACGACCGCGACGTGATCCGCACCCTGCGCGATCGCGAGGACGAGGGCGTCGTCGGTGGCGGTATCGCAGGCGTGCAGCGCGGTCACCACGCTCGGGCGGCGGGGCAGGCTGGTGGCGGCGATCGCGCCGGTGGCCACGGTGAACCGCGCCTGACCAAACCGCGCGGCGCGGGCGGCGGCCTGCTCGGACAGCTCGGGGCGGGCCTCGATCGCGACCAGCGTGCCTTTGCCGGCAGGCCCGAGCACGAGCTCGTAGAGCACCGCGCCGAGGTAGCTCTTGCCGGCGCCACAATCGACGACGATCGGATCGGGCGTGCGGGCGAGCGAGTCATCGATCGCCGGGCGCAGCAGGCCGACGAGGTGGCGGATCTGCTTGAGCTTGCGCCGGGCGTCGGCGTTGAGCTGGCCATCTCGGGTCAGCAGGTGGAGATCCTTCAGCAGCGCGATCGACATGCCTTTCGGGACATCGGGATCCGTCGTCGGGTCGTGCTGCTGCTTGGCCACGCGGCTCATTAGCACGCGCTCAGTGCACGTGCAGCGTTCGCGTCGACTGCTTGAGGATCGAGCCGCTCGCGGTCCGGCTCGTGATCTTGAGGGTGCGCTCCCCGGTCTGCTGGAACGCGAACTTGATCATGCCGCGGGTGGACTTCACGCGGCCCGAGACCGTATCGGTGAGCGGGAAGCCATCGGAGGTGACCTCGACGGTGGCGGCGTCGCCCACGACCTCTAGCCCGATCTCGTACTCGAGCTCGCCGGTCTGGTTGACGAACACCTCCGGCGTCGCGGTCGAGTCGATCAGGCCGTTGCCGACGGCCACCACGGCGCCCGCCGCATCGAGACCGCGGATCTCGATCGGGCGACCGAGCTTCTGGGCGTTGAACGTGTAGTCGAGCTGCGCCATACCACCCGCGGTGTCCGCGGCGCCCACCAGGTAGTCTTCGACGCGGATCTCCACGCGGGTCGCGCCCGCGGGCGGGGAGGCCATGAAGGTGACCGAGCCGTCCGCGTTGGGCAGCCAGTAGAACGGCAGCGCGGCGGAGCGCGGCGTGGTCGCGGTCTCTCCGGCCTGCGCGAACGACTGGAGCTGGGCGAGCGTGCCGTTGAACTTGTCGAGATCCACCTTGCCGCGGATGCCGTCGACCGTGCCCTTGTCGGTGTTCTGCCAGAACGTCCAGCGGCTCCACGGTAACGGGAGGTCCGGGCACTTCGGCGTGTACTGCGCGATCCACAGGACGTTGTCGGAGAACGCCTTCGAGCCGCCGACCTCGTCGCGCCAGAAGTACTTGCCCGTGTAGATGATCGGCGTCGCGCCGGTGCCCGCCTTCACGAGGTCGTGCCAGATCTTGATCTTGCCGGCGATGTTCGACGCCGACAGGCCGCCGGTGGCCTCGACATCGAGGACGGGCGGCAGATCGCCCGGCTGATAGCGACCGATCGCGCTGACCACCAGCTGTGCCTGCGCCTCGACGCTCTGGTTCGGGCGGAAGAACTGGTACGCGCCGCGAATCACGCCCGCGGCCTTCGCGCCGTCCCAGTTGCTCGCGAACTTGGGATCCCGGAACCGGGCGCCATCGGAGAGCCGGATGAAGGCGAACGCGGTCCCACCGGCCTTCACGCGGGCCCAGTCGATCACGCCCTGGTAGTAGGAGACATCGATCCCCGGGGTGGTCACGCCCTGCGCGCACACGCGCGCGGCGATCGTGCCGATGCCCGAGCCCGAGCTCTCCGTGCCGGTCTTGTCGTCGTCGTCGAGGCCATCGCCCGCGACCGCGTCCTCGTCGGGATCACCTCCGACCATGCACGCGGGAACCACGGAGAGCGTCGTCATCACCAGAACCAGCGAGGCAACCAGGCGCATGTGCAACCAGAGAGCAACGCGTGTGCCTTCGCAGAACGCGCCAGTGCCCGTACCGAGCGCGCCACCCCATCGCCATGTCATCGGGCGGTGCCGCCAGGGCCGCGGGGGACGAGTCGACGGCCAGTGTCCCAGCCAGCGCGCGCCGCGCTGCGTGACGGGTCGAGTTGCCGGTGCGCGGTCGCCGTTGTCAGGCCGGGGCGTCCCACGCCGCGGCCCAGCGCGCCTCGACGGCGGCATTGCCACCCGAGCCACGGCCGGGGATCGCCATGTACGTGCGCCCATCGCTCGTCGTGATCGTGACCGCGCCGTCCTCGTCCACCGCGAGGGCCGTGATCGCAGTGGCGTCGGCGAGCTCGGCGCCGAGCCAGCTCAGGCTCCCGAGGTCACCTGTGGCCGGCCCCACCGCGGTGATCGAGAGCGAGGCGACCGCGCCCCGGGCCTTGCCCTTGGTCCGTACGCCGACCACCACCTCGAGCGCCTCGCCATCTCGATCGATCCTGAACACGATCCGCTGGCCGCGACGACCGACCGCGTGGATCGCATCGGCCTCGGCGAGTGCCTCGGCGAGGCGAACCTGCGCGATCTTGGGTGCGGTGACCACGAGGGGCTCCTCGGCCTGGTCCGCGCCCTGTGCAGGCGTGGCCAGCCCGAGTGCGATGGAGATCAGCGGTAGGAGTGCGTGCAGCATGAGGGGATCTAGTTCACCCCCCGTACCAGCGAGCGAAGTCTAGTAAGATCAGCTGGTTGCGAGAATCCGTGGCCGGGCACCCACACGTCGTTTTCCCCAAATCGACACGGTCAAAAGTTGTGGTGTCGCGGGAGGGGAGTAGCCTCTGCCCACATGCAGTGGATCGACATGTGCGCGGTCTATCCGGCCCAGTGGCTGGTGATCGAGCTCCTCGCCAATGATCGCGTCGAAGTGATCGAGCTGTGTGCCGATGGCTGTGCCGCCAAGCACCGCGCCTGGGAGCTGCGCGCCACGCACGGCGGGCGCACGTTCTGCTCGGTCCACACCAGCTATCCCCAGCTCGCGTTCGATCGCCCCGAAGCTCGCGTCGGCGCGTAGTCAGCGCACGGCCGCGACGGCTGCCTGCCGGGCGCGAAACGCGCGGGTCTTGACCGCTGCGACGGACACACCCAGGTCCCGGGCGATCTCGGTCTCGGTGCGGCCCTCGCCATAGCGCTTCCAGAACACCGCCGGATACTTCGTCCCGAGCGCCGCGACGGCCTCGGAGACCAGCCCCAGGTCGACCTTCGCGATGATCTCGGCGCGGAGGTCGGTCGGCGCAGGATGCTGCTCGAGCCACGGCGTCCCGTCCTCGTCGTTGACCGATCCGCTCGCCGGGATCTCCCGCGCGAGGCGACGCTGCTTGCGGAGGAACATGAGGGCGGCGGTCGCGGTGACGCGATACAGCCACGTCGAGAACCGTGACTCCCCGCGGAACGAGGCGCGGTAGCGGTGCGCGAGCAGCATCGCGTCCTGGGTCACGTCCTCCGCATCCTGATCATCACGGACGTACTTCAGCGCGACCGACTTCACATAGGCCCGGGTGCGAACTGGGTCAGCATCCATGGTGACGGGTGCGTGCATTGAAGCCTCCTTGCCGCAGGGGTATACGCACGCACCGAGCCAGGTTCGTCCAACCCGCTGAACAAGCAATTACAAATGCTTAGGTTGCATTTCACCCTCCAGTCCGTCCACTCCCATGGACGCCGTCTAGACGGCTGGACAGGCGGAGGTATGCTGTGGAGGTGAGTGTTCGCCACGTCCTGATCCTCGATTCGGAGCCCGCTTCGATCGCCCATGGCGCGGCGGCGCTGGCCGGCATGGACGTCGAGTCTGTGGCGACGGCGACCGAGGCGCTCGAGCGGGTGACGGGGTCGGCGTTCGATGCGGTGCTGTTCGATCCGGCGGTTGGCGAGGACGATGACGGTGCGCTCTCGCTCCTGCATCGACTGCGGACGGTGGCGACCGACACCGTCGTGGTGATCTGGAGCGAGGCACCCACCGTCGCGTTCACCGTCCGTGCGATGCGCGCGGGTGCACTCGACGTCCTGAAGAAGTCCGGCGAGGGCGTGGAGATCCGCCAGGTGGTCGAGCGCGCGATCTCCCACGGTGCTCTCGCGCGCGAGGTCCGCCGCCTGCGTGGTGAGGTGGAGAAGGCGCGCGGCCTCGGCGAGGTGATCGGTGATTCGCAGCTGATGCGGCAGCTGCTGCAGATGATCAATCGCGTCGCCGCGTCGGATGCGACGGTGCTGATCGTCGGCGAGTCCGGCACCGGCAAGGAGCTGCTCGCACGGACGATCCACCGCGTCGGCCCGCGCGCAGATGGGCCGTTCGTGGCGTTCGATTGCTCGGCGCTCGCGCCGTCGCTCCTCGAGGCCGAGCTGTTCGGACACGAGAAAGGCGCCTTCACCGGGGCGAATCGTGCGCGTCGCGGCCTGTTCCGCGAGGCCAACGGCGGCACGATCTTCCTCGATGAGATCGGCGACATCGACGCCTCGGTCCAGAACAAGCTGCTGCGCGTACTGCAGGAGCGCGAGATCAAGCCGGTGGGCGGCGATCGTCCCGTGGCGATCGACGTGCGCGTGGTCGCCGCGACCAACAAGGATCTGAAGGCGCTGGTGGCCCGCGGTCAGTTCCGCGAGGACCTGTACTGGCGGCTGGCCGTGTTCCCGGTCCAGGTCCCGCCGTTGCGCGAGCGCAAGGAGGATATCCCGCTGCTCGCCGCGCACATCCTCGCGAAGCGCCGTGGCGCTGCGAAGTCGTTCGCCGGCGGCGAGGTGCCGTACCCCACGCAGATCACCGCGAAGGCCCTGCAACGGCTGATCAGCTACCGCTGGCCGGGCAACATCCGCGAGCTCGAGAACGTCCTGTCGCGTGCGGCGATCCTGTGCGACGGCGAGATGATCCGGACCCACGATCTGGACATGCTGGGGCTCGATCGCCCCGCCGCCACGAACAAGGCCGACGACGGCGACGATCGCGTCGATCTACCGACCATCGATCTGTCACGGCTCGGAGATGGTGAAGGGCTGAAGGATCTCACCGAGCGCGCGATCCGTGCCGTCGAGCGCGCCGCGATCGCTGCCGCGCTGCGCCGCGATCGCAACCCGGCGGCGGCGGCCAAGCGCCTCGGGATCAGCCGCGCGAGCATCTACACGAAGCTGAAGACCTACGGCCTCAGCCTCGACGGATCACCGAGCCGCGACGACAGCTGATCCCAGGTCAGCTGCCGGTCTCGCCGAGATCGTGGGACGGGCTCCAGCCACCAGCCTCGACGACGACGCGCCGCAGCTTGCCGGCGGTGGTCAGCGGGATCTCGGTGACCAGCTCGATCGTGAGCGCGATGCCGCGGAGGTGCTTGCCCACGAACTCGCGGATCAAGCGCTCCACCTCCGCCGGGAGCCGACCCGTCGCGGTGGGCACGACCTTGAGGAGCAGCGACCCATCCCGGCGCTGGATCGCCTGGAACTGGCGCGTGTGCTTCGCCATGTTGAGGAACAGGATGTTGAACAGGATGCCTTCGACGGGATTTCCGGCGGCGTCGCGCATCGTGTCGGTGATCCGGCCGTCGATCGCACCGAACCGCGGGAGGGTGCGGCCGCACGGGCACGGCGCCTGCGCGCGCGCGGTGGCGAGGTCACCGGTGAGGTACCGGATGAACGGGCACGCGAGGTTGTGGAGATCGGTGACCGCCACCTCGCCTTGCTCGCCGGGTAGGGCGGGGCGCGTGGAGCCATCGGGCTCGCGCACGACGAGCTCGACGATCAGGTTCTCGGCGGATTCGTGCAGGCCGTCATGGGCTTCGCACTCGCTGCCCATCAGCATGAACTCGCGGCAGCCATAGGTCTCGAACACCGCCGGGCCGAATGCTTGCGCGAGGTCCGCGCGGTCGTGATCCCACAGCCGTTCGGCGCCGTAGATCACGGGGATGGTGTCCCAGCTGCGAAGCCCCTCGCGGTTGACGTACCGCGCGAGATCGGCGAGCGCCTGCCCGTAGCCCGCGAGGACCTGTGGCCGCTCGCTCCGGATCAACTCCACCATCTCGTGGAGGTTCTCGTTCGAGCGCACCATGCAGCTCGCATAGATGTCGCGACGCAGCTTGCGATCGATCGCGATCTTCGCGCGGGTCAGCGCAGAGGGCGGCACCGCCGCGAGCCCCCACAGGTGCATCGCCTTGTCGCCCATGTGATAGCCACCCCAGCCGAAGCCGCGCCACCGTGTGGCATCGCGCCAGTGCCGGCTCTCGGCGGAGAACCGGACCTCGAGCGGCTGCCCGGTCGATCCGCTGGTGGCCTTGCTGACGGCGACCACGGGGTACGGGGCGGTCCGGGTCTCGACGGTGGTCTGCGCGATCGCGCGCGGCAGGAGCGGCACCGAGCGCAGGTCAGAGAGCGTGGTGATGTCGGAGGGGTGGAGACCGGCAGCGTCGAACAGCGCGCGATAGTGGGCGGTGTGGTGGTACGCGTGGCGGATCAGGCGCCGCAGATAGCCGGTGCGCTGCGCGGTCAGCTCGTCGAGTGAGATCCGCTCGCTGCGCTGGAGCTGATGGAGGAGCGGGAACGTCGGGCGTCCGCGGAGGCGCTCCCAGGCCGGGTAGAGCACCCGGCCGAGCACCGCTCCGTACGCATCAAACGCCATGGTTCCTCCACACGGTACCATCCGCGGCGCTCGACGCCCGCTGCTGGTGCGCCTTCGCGCGGTGAGCACGCACTGGCTGTGCGCCGGTGCACGGCGCGTCCCTGCGGTTTGCGAGATGGGTGGGGGAAATGTGCGAGAGTCGAGGCGTGACCGATTCGTGGCGAGCCGTGGCGAAGGTCGGAGATCTTCGCACGGGCGATGTGCTCGCCATCGAGATCGCCGGCACCGAGCTCGTGCTCGGCCTCGACGGGGAGCGCTACTTCGCGATGCAGCGGCGATGCCTTCACCGCGGCGGTGACCTCGTGGAGGGCATCGTGTCTCGCGGGCACCTGATCTGTCCCAACCACGGCTGGCGGTTCTCGACTGCGACCGGACGCCACGCCGATGCATCCGAGTACTGCCTGGTCACCTACCCCGTGCGTGTGACCAACGACCAGATCGAGATCGACCTCAGCCCGAAGGAAAGGACCGCACCGTGACCACGAAGCGACCCCTCGTGACCTTGATCGAAGGCGATGGCATCGGACCCGAGATCGCCACCGCCACCGTCCGTGCCCTCGAGGCCGCGGGAGCACAGCTCGAATGGGAGCGGATGGACGCGGGGATGGCCGGCGTCGAGCGGCACAAGGATCCGTTGCCCGCGGCGACGATCGAGTCGCTGAAGAAGACGCAGCTCGCCCTGAAGGGGCCGCTGGCCACGCCGAGCGGCGGTGGCTACCGGTCGGTGAACGTCACGCTGCGCCAGCAGTTCGACATGTACGCGAACGTTCGCCCGGTGCGGACCATCCCGGGCGTCCCGAGCCGCTACACGGGCGTGGACCTCGTGATCGTGCGGGAGAACACCGAGGACCTGTACGCGGGCGTCGAGCACTACATCGATCCGCGTCGCAGCGCAGCCGAATCGATCGCGATCATCACGCGGTTCGGCTCGGAGCGCTGCATCGTCTATGCGTTCGAGTACGCGCGGCGTCACGGCCGCAAGCGGATCACGCTCGTCCACAAGGCGAACATCCTCAAGATGACCAACGGGCTGTTCCTCGACACCGGCAAGGAGGTCGCCAAGCGCTATCCGGACATCCAGTTCGACGACATGATCGTCGATGCGACCGCGATGAAGCTCGTGATCGCTCCCGAGCGGTTCGACATGATCGTCACGATGAACCTGTTCGGCGACATCCTCTCGGACCTCGCGGCCGGACTGGTCGGCGGGCTCGGGGTGGCGCCCGCGGCGAACATCGGCGATGGCGGCTGCGCGATGTTCGAGGCCGTGCACGGCACCGCGCCCGACATCGCGGGCAAGGGCATCGCGAACCCGACCGGGCTCATGCTGTCGGCCGCGATGCTGCTCGATCACGTGGAGCAGCGCGAGGCGGCGGAGCGCCTGCGCAAGGGCATCATCGCCGCGCTGGCGAACGCCGAGACTCGCACGGGCGATCTCGGCGGGAAGACGAACACGGCGGGCTACACCGATGCGGTGATCCGCCTCATGAAGGACTGAGCAGGACGGACGGGACGGACGGGACGGCTGGGACGGCCAGGAGTGACCAGAGGGGCGCCGAGACGAGTGCCGACGCTTAGACGGTCACGGTCGTGAGCGCCGTGAAGCGCTGGTACAGCCGCTCGACCGCACCGATCGGCGCGTAGCCGAGTGCAGCGACCGCCTCGCCCAGGCGTACGCCCGGCGACCGATCCTGGAGCTGGAGGACGCGGAACAGCTGGAAGCGATCGACGATGCCCTGGTCCACCAGGTACTCGCCGAACGAGATCTCCTTGAGACCGTCCTCCAGGACATCGACGCCCTGGCTCGAGTACTCGAAGTAGTGACGGAGGTCCTTCCGGTTCTTCGCGTTCCCGTACCCTGCGGCGATAAATGATGTCATCTGCATGGCTTGTCGTCCTTGGTCCTACCGAGGAGCACGCGATGTGCCATCGCCGAGGCCCGTTCGCAACGGATCGGCTGAAGGATCATCGGTTAGTTGGGCGCTACCCGATGTGAGAACCGGACAGGGCGGCTAGTGGAGTAGCCGGCAGCTGCCCCGGTGGGTGGCAACCCGATCGACCGCGGGACCCAAGCCAAGGCGTTGCGCCGCCCATCCAATTGGCTAACAGGGCGGCCTGTGGCACGACCTATGACGAGATGACAAGGCTGTCGCCGATTGCTGCCCTGGCCCTGGTCCTGGCCTGCCGCCGTGAGAGCCCGGAGCGGACCGCCCCGGTCCTCCCCGTGCCCCCGACCACCACGGCCCCCGCCGCGGCCCCGCCAGGCCCTGCCGCCGCACCGCCAGGCAGCGCGGAGCTCGTGCCCGTGCCCAAGGAGCTCGGGGACCAGATCCAGCTCGACGAGGTCGCGCACGGCCTCGCGCGGCCCGTGGCGTTCGTGGTGGCGCCGGCGGATCCGCGCAAGCGCTGGTTCGTGGTCGAGCAGCACGCCGGCCGGATCCGGATCATCGAGAACGGCAAGCTCGCGCCGAAGGCGTTCCTGACGGTCGGCGGCATCTCCGATGGCAACGAGCAGGGGCTGCTCGGCCTGGCGTTTCATCCGCAGTACGCGACCAATGGCCGGCTGTTCGTCAACTACACCGATGATGCGGACGGGGCCACGCACATCGTCGAGTACCGCGTCTCCAAGGATCCAGACGTGGTGGATCCGGCGTCGCGCAAAGAACTGCTGTCGATCCACCAGCCGTTCTCGAATCACAACGGCGGCAACCTCGTGTTCGGGCCGGACGGCAAGCTCTACACCGGGATGGGCGACGGCGGCGATGCGGGCGATCCGGAGCGGAACGGGCAGAACCCCAAGGCGCTGCTCGGCAAGATCCTGCGGCTCGATGTGGATGCCGCGAAGGTCGAGCCCGAGCGGGTCCACCTCGGATCACGCAACCCGTGGCGGTTCTCGTTCGACGCGAAGACCGGTGATCTCTACATCGGGGATGTCGGCCAGAACCTGTGGGAGAACGTCTATGCGGTCGCCGGCACCGACAAGGCGCAGCACAACTTCGGCTGGAACGTGGTCGAGGGCAACCACTGCTTCCGCAAGGCGGCGTGCGCGCGCGATGGCTTCACCGCACCGATCGCCGACTACTCGCACGACGAGGGCTGCTCGGTCACCGGCGGCTTCGTGTATCGCGGCAAGGCGCTGCCGATGCTCGACGGACGCTACTTCTACGCCGACTACTGCACGGGCCTGCTGCGCAGCCTGACCTGGAAGGACGGCTACACGCGCGATCACTGGGACTGGAAGGCGGCGATCGATCGCGAAGGGATCCTCGCGCAGGTCAGCTCGTTCGGCGTCGATGCCGACGGCGAGCTGTATATCGTCGAGCTCACCGGATCGATCTACCGGCTCGCCCCGAAGCGCTGACTACTGCGGCTTCTCGACGGCGAGCTCGCACGCATCGGGGAGGTAGCGGACGAAGTGCACCTTGCGAGGTGCGTCGTCGATCGTGAACCCCCACATCGGCGGAGCCTGCGGGGTTGATCCCAGGCGGAAGCTCAGCACCGCGAGCGCCTCGGGCGGTGCGCCCTTCGCGATCGCCTGCTTCCAGATCTCGACGACGGTGCACCGCGGGTGGGGGAGGGGCTGCACCAGCTGACACGCCCGGAGGACGTGCGATCGCGCTCCGCCGCGCCACGTGACCTCGGGGCACTGCCGCTTCGCGATCACGGCCTCGGGTTCCGGATCTGGCACCGGCGCGCCGAGCGGGCGCCTGGGATCGTCCTCGAGCAGGGCCCGTGACGTGCCGTAGGAGACCGTGGCCTTGCTGTAGGTGGGATCGAGCACGCCGCTCGCCGGGATGTACGCGAGCTCGAGCCTCGCGACCGCGAAGCCGGTGAGGCCATCGAACGTGTGGCGTACGAGCTGGTCCGCGCTGGTCACCGGCGTCGCCGGCGCATCGGGGAAGCCGGTCAGCACCACGGGCGGCTTGCCGCGCGCGTCGATGCACTTCTGGATCCGAGCGCCCTGGGCGGCGAGCTCCGGGCTGTCCGCCGCGGTCGGAAGGTGCGCCGCCGACTGGCTCCAGGTGATCAGCTCCTGGGTGCGCGTGGTGATGCACTGCGGGTCGGTGCATGCGCAGATCCGATCCGCGTGGCCGCGGACCTGTGCGAGGAGCTCGCCGGGCGTCATGCGAGCATCTCCCGTACTCGGCGCTGGCGCGGCGTCCGGTGGCGTCGTCGGATCCGCGGGCTTGATCGGTCCGGCGGGCAACGATCCGGATGCGCGTGGCGCCTGCTTCTCGCTCGGCCTCTCCTTGCCCTTGCACGCGGCGACCGATCCGATCACCAGCGCGCCGACGAGGAGGAGCCGCATGCCGCCAGCTTAGTACGGGTTGGGCTTCACGATCGGCGGCTTGGTCGGCAAGGCCGGCGTCGGCTTCTCGAGCGTCGGCTCGCAGGTGTCGGGGACGTCGTGCGCGAAGTGGATGTTGCGCGGGTCATCGTCGATCCGGAACTTCCAGATCTGGCCAACGGCGTCTCCGACCGGGGCCTGCAGGTCAAGCATCGCGAGGCCCGCGGGCGGCGCGCCCGCCTCGATCGCCCGCTTCCAGATCTCGAGCACGCTGCAGCGCGGCCGCGATAGCTCGCCGATCGACATGCAGAACGATTCGTCGTTCGAGCGCATGCCGTGGCTCCACACGTACTTCGGGCAGCGCGTGGCGCTCACATCGACGGGTGGTGGTGTGGTTGGGACCGGTGCGCCGATCTCGCGGTTCGGATCGTCGGCGGGCTCGGGGACCGGGGGCCGGGACAGCTGGATCTCGGCCTTGCCATAGGTCGGGTGCAGCTCGCCATCGGCGCGGACGTAGGACAGCGACAGCTCGGCGACCCGGAAGCTCCCCAGCTGATCGTAGGTCAGCTTCACGATCTGGTCAGCGCTGGTGATCAGCTGGTTCCCCGGCGCGTTCTGCCGGCGGAGTTCCGGCCGCCGGCGGCAGGTCGGCGGATTCGGACGCCCTGAGCATGCACTCGCCATAGCGGGTGCCGATCTTCGTCATCTGCTTCATCTCGGCTTCGGTCGGCGGCGCGGGATGATCGCCGCTTTGAGACGCCATCTGGGTCGACCACGCGGTCATCTCGACCTGCACCTGGTCCGCGCACGGCCTGTCCCCGCGCTTGCACCGGCACATGAGATCCGCGAACCCCTGCATGCCCGCGATCGTCTCGGCGGCCGCCTTGCTCTTCTTCTTGCAGCCCGTCGCGCCGACGAGCGCGAGCGAGAGTGCGAGCACGAGGAATGGGAAGGGGACCGAGCGGCGCATGCGCAGCGGTGCGCTTACGAGGGCAGGCGCTCGCCGACGTTGCTGCGGCTCGGTGCCGTGGGCGGCGGGATCGCCGGCTCGGGCTCGGGCGGCGCCGGAGCGTCCCCGAGCGCGACGGCGAGCGCATCGTCGATCTTCTTCATCGTCCGGATGTCGAGCTGGCTCTTCACCTCGTCCGGGATGTCGAGGATGTCCTTCTCGTTGCGGAACGGGATGAACACGATCTTGATGCCGGCGCGGTGGGCCGCGAGGATCTTCTCCTTGAGACCGCCGATCGGCAGCGCGTTGCCGCGCAGATCGATCTCGCCGGTGATCGCGACGTCGTTGCGGATCGGCCGGTTGGTGAACACCGAGACCACCGCGCAGGTCAACGCGACGCCGGCCGAAGGACCATCCTTCTTGATCCCGCCCTGCGGCAGGTGGATGTGGACGTCCGAGCTCGCGATCTTCGCGTGATCGATACCGAGCCGCGTGGCGTTCGAGCGGGTCCACGACATCGCGGCCTGCGCGCTCTCCTTCATCACATCGCCCATCTGGCCGGTCAGCTTGACCTCGCCCTTGCCGGGATAGATCCGGCACTCGATGAACATGATGTCGCCGCCGACGGGCGTCCAGGCGAGGCCCGTGATCACGCCGACCTCGGGCTTGCGCTCCGCGATGTCCGAGACGTACCGCGGCGGTCCCAGGAGCTCCTCGAGCTGCTTCAGGGAGAGGCCCACGGTCTCCGCGCCCTCGGCGACCTTGACGGCCGCACCGCGGCAGACCGCCGCGATCTCGCGCTCGAGGTTACGCACGCCGGCCTCGCGCGTGTAGCTGTGGATGATCTCGGTGAGCACCTCGTCGGTGACCTCGAGCTGATCCTTGCCGATGCCGTGCTCGCCGAGCTGCTTGGGCAGCAGGTGGTTCTTCGCGATCGCGAGCTTCTCGACGCTCGTGTAGCCCGAGAGCTCCACGACCTCCATGCGATCGAGCAGCGGCTGGCTGATCGTGTCGAGCTGGTTCGCGGTGCAGATGAACATCACCTTCGAGAGATCCACCGGGACCTCGACGTAGTGATCGACGAAGTCCTTGTTCTGCTCGGGATCGAGGACCTCGAGCATCGCGGCGGCAGGATCGCCGCGCATGTCGGCGGCGAGCTTGTCGATCTCGTCGAGCACGAACACCGGGTTCATCGAGCCGGCCTTCTTGAGGCCGGAGATGATGCGGCCGGGCAGGGCGCCGATGTACGTGCGGCGGTGGCCGCGGACCTCGGCCTCGTCGCGCACGCCGCCGAGCGAGATCCGGACGTACTTGCGGCCGAGCGAGCTCGCGATCGATTTGCCGAGCGAGGTCTTGCCGACGCCGGGCGGGCCGACGAGCAGGAGGATCGGGCCGTGCTTGTTCGGGGCGAGCTTGCGCACCGCGAGGAACTCGAGGATGCGGCGCTTCACCTTCTCGAGGCCCGAGTGCTCGGCCTCGAGGATCGCGCGCGCGGCGGATACGTCGATGCGATCGTCCGTGAACACGTTCCACGGGATCTCGAGGAGGTTCTCGACGTACGTGCGCGCGATGTTGTACTCGGGCGAGGACGACGCCATCTGGCTCATGCGCGACAGCTGCTTCTTGGCGACGGCACGGACCTCGTCGCTCATCTTGCTGTCTTCGATCTTCTTCCGGAGGTCGTCGATCTCGGCGTTGTCGTCCTGCTCGCCGAGCTCCTCCTGGATCTGCCGCATGCGATCCCGCAGGACGCGCTCGCGGTGGGTGCGGCTGGATTCGCCCTCGAGCTCGGCACCGATGTCGGCCTTGAGCCGGAGCACGGTGGCCTGGCGCTCGAGCGACGGGATGATGCGCTCGAGGCGCTTCATCGTGTCGGTCTCGATCAGGAGCGAGGTCAGCTCGTCGCGCTCGAGCTCGAGGTACGGCGCGGCCGCATCGACAAGCTTGTCGGGATCGACGATGGCCTGGACCTGCGCGCGGGTGAGCTCACCACGCGGCTCCTTCTCCTTGCCGTCCTTGTCGCGAGACTCCTTCGCCTGCGCATCGGTGACGACGGCGACGAGATAGTCGCGGACCTTGGTGGTGGTGGACGCGAGCGCATCCGGGGTGGCCTCGGTGGTGGAGGCGAGCTTCGAGACGCTGGCGACGAGGAACGGCTCTGTGGCGACCAGGGCATCGATGTGCACCCGCTCGAGGAACCGCATCACGGTGGTGAACCGGCCGGGGGAGTGCTTCACGACCTGCACGATCTCCGCGCGGACGCCGACCTCGTGGAGATCCTTCTGGCCCGGGTCACGAACCGCGGGGTTCTTCTGCGGGATGATGATGATCAGATTGTCATCGCGCGTAGCTGCTTCGATGGCGCGAACCGAGGCCTCGCGACCGATCTCCAGGGGGCCGACATGGCCCGGCAGCTGGACCTCGGTGCGGAGCGGAATGACGGGGTACTGACCGGCAGTCTCGGTGTGTTTCGACATCGATTTCCCTACTGTACGACGTTTCAGTCGTTGTGCTCGCGTTTGCGCAGTCGAGTTACCAGCTGGATCAGCTGTTTCTTTGCGTCCTCATCGAGGTTGCCGGGCACGTCGATCTGCACGGTGATGTAGTGGTCGCCTGCCGCACCTGCCCGATCGGGGATTCCCTTGCCGCGGAGCCGGAGCTTCTTGCCGCTCGAGGTCCCCGGAGGGACCTTCACCTCGGCCTTGCCGTCGATCGTCGGCACAGTGGCGATCGTGCCGAGGATCGCGCGGTCGAATGCGATGCGAACGTCCGAGTAGACGTCCTGTCCCCTCACCTCGAGGTAGGAGCCATCGGAGGCCTTCACCTTCTGGACGAACTCGGCATCCTCCGCAGCGTTCGCACGGCGCCGGCCTCCGGAGCGCTGGCGTACGGTGGGTCCCTCGTCCTCGAAGTCGACATGCTCGACGCGGACGCGCCGTCCTCCGCCGCCGGCGGTGGGCCCGCCATTGCTGAAGAACTGGCTGAACAGATCGCCGAGATCGAACACGCCGGGACCCGGGCCCTGTGAGGTGTAGACGCCACCACCACGGCCATACCCCGCCGGCATCCCGCCGTTGGCACGGAGCTGGTCGTAGAGCGCCCGCTTCTTGGCATCACCGAGCACGTCGTACGCGTTCGAGATGTCCTTGAACCGGGACTCCTTGGCCTTGTCGCCACCCGTGGAATCCGGATGGTTGGACTTCGCGAGCTTGCGATACGACTTCTTGATCTCGTCGGCGGTCGCATCCTTGGCGACGCCGAGGACCTTGTAGTAGTCGACCTCAGGGTCGAAATCGATCTGCTGCGACATTACGCGGCGACTCCCTTCGCTCCCTTGCGGAACACGACCTGCTCACCCTCGACGTCCACCTCGATGTGGTCGCCCGGCACGAAGGCGCCGGTCAAGAGCTTGGTCGCCAGCGGATCGATCACGAGCTTCTGCAGGGCGCGCTTGAGCGGGCGTGCGCCGTAGATCGGATCGTAGCCAGCGTCCGCGATCTTGGCGACTGCCCGGTCGGAGAGGTCGATGGTGATCTGGCGCTCCGCGAGCAGCTTCTCGAACCGCTTGAGCTGGATCCGCGCGATCTTGCCGAGCTGGGACTCGCCGAGCGGCTCGAAGAAGATCACCTCGTCGATCCGGTTCAGGAGCTCCGGGCGGAACGTGCTCTGGAGCTCCCTCATCACGGCGCTCTCGACCTGGGGGCGGTTGGTGGCATCGAGCTTGAGCAGGTGCGTCGAGCCGACGTTGGTGGTCATGATCACCACCGTGTTCTTGAAGTCGATGGTGCGGCCCTGGCCATCCGTGAGCCGGCCGTCATCGAGCACCTGGAGCAGCACGCTCCACACATCCGAGTGCGCCTTCTCCATCTCGTCGAGCAGGACGACCGAATACGGATGGCGACGGACTGCTTCGGTGAGCTGGCCACCCTGATCGTAGCCGACGTAGCCAGGGGGCGCGCCGACGAGCCGACTGACGGTGTGCTTCTCCTGGTACTCCGACATGTCGATCCGGATCATCGCGGACTCGTCGTCGAACAAGAACTCGGCGAGGGCGCGTGCGAGCTCCGTCTTGCCCACGCCGGTGGGCCCGAGGAACAGGAAGCTGCCGATCGGCCGGTTCGGATCCTTCAGGCCAGCGCGAGCGCGGCGCACGGCCGCGGCCACGGCGGCGACGGCGTGATCCTGACCGATCACGCGATCGCGCAGCCGATCCTCCATCTTGGTCAGCCGCTCGGACTCGCCTTCGAGCATCTTCTCGACGGGGATGCCGGTCCACTTGGCGACCACCGCGGCGATGTCGTCTTCGGTGACCTCCTCGCGGAGAAAGCTACCCTGGGTCCGCAGCGCCTCGACCTCGGTGGTCTCCTTCGCGATCTGCTTCTCGAGCTCGGGGATCGATCCGAACGTCAGCTCGGACGCGCGTGCGAAGTCACCCGCGCGCTGGAACCGATCCGCCTCGGCGCGCAGCTTCTCGAGCTTGGCCTTGCGCTCGCCGAGGCCCTTGATGACCTCGCGCTCGTGCTGCCACCGCGCCTTCATGCCGGACGCCTGCTCCTTGACCTCGGCGATCTCTCGCTCGAGCTCCTTGAGGCGCTGCTTGGACCGCTTGTCTCCCTCGCGCTCCATCGCCGCCTTCTCCACCTCGAGGGTCCGCACGCGGCGCTCGAGGTTGTCGATCGGCGTGGGCGTGCTCTCGATCTCCATCTTGAGCCGCGACGCGGCCTCGTCGACGAGGTCGATGGCCTTGTCGGGCAGCTGGCGCGCCGGGATGTACCGGTGCGAGAGCTTCGCGGCCGCGACCAGCGCGGCGTCGCGCACGCGGATCTTGTGGTGGACCTCGTACTTCTCCTTGAGGCCACGGAGGATCGCGATCGTGTCCTCGACGGAGGGCTCGTCGATCATCACCGGCTGGAACCGGCGCTCGAGCGCCTTGTCCTTCTCGATGTGCTTCCGGTACTCGTCGAGCGTGGTCGCACCGATGCAGCGCAGCTCGCCGCGCGAGAGCGCCGGCTTGAGCAGATTCGCCGCGTCGGCGGCACCCTCGGCGGCGCCGG
Organism: Myxococcales bacterium; assembly: GCA_016720595.1. Lineage (GTDB taxonomy): Bacteria > Myxococcota_A > Polyangia > Haliangiales > Haliangiaceae > JABFXX01. The sequence goes on along the minus strand of JADKKI010000007.1, from coordinate 222,768 downwards.
CACCGACGAGCGTGTGCAGCTCGTCGATGAACAGGATGATGCCGCCGTTGGCATCCGCGACCTCCTTGAGGACCGCCTTCAGGCGCTCCTCGAACTCGCCGCGGTACTTGGCACCTGCGATCAGCGCTCCCAGGTCGAGCGAGCACACGCGCTTGTCGCGGAGCGACTCCGGAACGTCACCCTGCGCGATGCGCTGGGCGATGCCCTCGACCACGGCGGTCTTGCCGACGCCGGCCTCGCCGACCAGCACGGGGTTGTTCTTGGTGCGGCGCGAGAGGATCTGGATGGTGCGGCGGATCTCCTCGTCCCGGCCGATCACCGGATCGAGCTTGCCCTGCTGTGCGAGCCGGGTGAGATCGCGCGTGTAGCGATCGAGCGCCTCGTACTTGGCCTCGGGATCCTGGTCGGTCACGCGCTGGTTGCCACGCACCGAGACCAGGGCCTCGAGGATCGCCTCCTTGGTGGCCCCACCCGCAGCGAGTGCCTGGGCGGCCGCGGTCTTGCCGGCGGCGAGGGCGATCAGGAAGTGCTCCGTGGACGTGTACTCGTCCTTCATCGCATGGGCTTCGCGCACCGCCTCCGCCCACACGTCCTTGAACGCACGTCCGGCGTCGACCTCGACGTCCCCGTGCGCCTTCGGCATCGCCGAGAGGCTGCGGTCGAGATCCGCCCTGACCACCCGGGGATCGGCCCCGAGCTTGGAAAGGATCCGGGGGACCACGCCGCCGTCCTGGTCGAGCAGGGCGAGCAGCAGGTGCTCTGGACGGACTTCCGCGTGATGGCGGGCGATCGCGACGTCGCGGGAGGACGCGATGGCTTCCTGAGCTTTGACGGTGAGTTTGTCGAGCTTCATGGCGGGTTCCTTGGCCTGGGGGCAACGTAACCACGCTTACATTGCGGTCAACTCCAAGAACCGAAAAACAAAGAACGCCGGCGACCCTTGCGGGTGGCCGGCGCCTCGTCACGAATCAGCCGTTTTCACTTCTTGCAGGCTGCTTCCCACGCCTTCATCCAGGTCTTTCCGTCCATCGAGTACTCGCCCATCATCTTCACGCCCGCCTTCGCGTCGGACATGTCGCTGGTGGCGCGGGACTTCATGGCGGTCATGCCGGGCATCGAGGAGCGGGCATCGCCCTCCCACACGATCTTGTTGTCCTTCATGCCCATCGAGGTCTTCATCTCGCTGGCGCCCATCGAGTCGCGCATGATCGAGATGTACTTCTTCGCGGCGGAGTCGTAGGTCACGTACTCCTCGCCCTTGAACATCGCGCCGGCGTCCATGGTGGACTTGATCCACCAGCCGCCCATGTCCATCGACATCTTGACGGTCATCTTCATGTCCGTCATCTCGGTCGGCTTGGTCGGATCCATGACGGCCTTGCCCGTGCACTTCCAGGTGCCGACCATCGCCTTGCCCATGTCCGCGAGCTCCTGCGGCGCCTTCATCGGCTCCATCTTCTTCGGAGCCTCCTTCTTGGCCTCCTCCTTCTTCGCCGGGGTCGGCGCGGGGGTCGGGGCCTTGGCGTCACCTGCGAGCGCGACCGAGCTGAGGCCGAGCGTCATCGCGAGCGAAATCGAGATCTGCGTGAAGGTCTTCATCTGTTCTCTCTCCCTCTACCTAGTGGATACCTGTCGCGCACTCTCGTCTCGCGCACCACGCGCGTCAAGGCACGTGCGTGGTCTCCGCTGCAACGGACGTTGGTGCGATCTAGCGGATCACGAAATTGACCTTCGCAACGCCTTCGCGTTTCAGGCGAGTGTGAGGTGCGCCGCGACGGGCGTGCCGGCGGCGGCCGCGCGAACCTTCGTGAGATCGAGGAGCCCTCGGCTCGCGAGCTCGGCGATCGCGGTCGAGGCCGTGACGAGCTGGAGCCGGCTGTTGTCGAGCTCGGCCAGCTCCGCGAGCGCCGCGGCGACGCGACGTGGTGCCTCCTCGCCGAGTGCTGCGCCGAGCCGGCTCGCGAGCTGGGTGTCGCCGATCAGCGCGGCAGCGACCATCGCGTGGGCGAGCGAGATCTCGGCCGCGGGGCCGGTGGCGAGGGCGCCCTTGTCGGCGAGCTCGGTGGCGACCTCGACCAGCGCGCCGGGATCGTCGGCGCGCCAGTACACGTCGAGCAGCCGCCGCAGCGTCGGCAGGTGCGCGGGATCGAGATCGGAGGCGCGGAGGAACACGTCGTCGGCGCGATCCACGTCGCCGAGGTGAAGCAGCACGGCCTCGCCGAGCCGGAACAGCCGCTCCGCGCGCAACGCCGTGGTCGGCGCCAGCGGGACGAGCTGATAGAGGTAGCGCGTGGCGGCGGGCCAGTCCGCACGGGCCACATGAACATCGGCGAGCATCTCGAGCGCCGGTTCGTGTGCGGGATGATCGCGCAGGATCCGCTCCAGCTGAACCACCGCACCGGTGAGGTCGCCCGCCTGCCGCAGCAGATCGACGAGGGAGAACTGGGCGCGTAGCTTGCCCTCCTCGTCGTGGAGCGGGATCAGATCGAGGACGTGCCGGGCGGCTTCGAGCGCGGTCTCGAGATCGCCGATCCGCGTGGCGAGCTCCTGGACCCGCATCATCACGTCGCGACGCGCCGGCGCCGCATCGGCCGCTTGCTGCGCGTGGGTCAGCGCCTCGGTATCGCGCCCGAGCTGCTCGCAGATGATCGAGCGTCGGAGCGCGAGCTCGTCGGCGCCGAGGACCGAATCTCCCACCGCGAGGTCGCGATAGATCAGCTCGGCGGTGAGGAAGTCCCCGAGGCGGAAGGCGAGAGCGCCACGCGCATCGAGCGCGCCGACATGGCCAGGATCTTCGACGAGCGCGAGGTCGTACGCACGGGCAGCGTGATCGAGCGCTCCGAGATCCTCCGCGAGCCGCGCCACCTCGAGCCACGCGGTCGCACGTTCGTCGGCGGACTCCGCGCGGACGGCGCGGACGCTCGTCAGATCGGACAGCGCCGCGAGGTCACCCGAGGTCCGGTGCACGTTCGCGAGGACGCGGAACGCCGCCGGGTGCCCGGGCTCGGCGCGCCACAGCTGGTTGGCGAGCTCGAACGACACCTCCGTGTCGCCCGCGGCCTCCGCTCGCTCCAGCTGTGCTCCGAGATCCGGCGTGGCGGACGCTTCGGCGGCCACCGCACGACAGCGCGTGGCCGCGTCGAGCAGCGCGGCGCGGTCCGCAGCGCGCGCCGAGGATGCGGCCTCCTCGTAGAGCTTCGCGGCCTCGAGCTCTCGACCGATCGTCTCGTAGCGCCTCGCGAGCGGCAGCTTCGCGGCAGGGATCGTCGGATCGAAGGCGAGGGCCTGCTCGAAGTTGACCTGCGCCTGCGCTTCGTCGTCGAGCCGTTCGTCGAAGATCAACGCGAGCTCGAGGTGGAGCGCGCCGCGCTCGCGTGCATCCGTGGCGGCCGCGATCTCGCGATAGAGCAGCGATGCCGCGAGCGCCCACTCGCCACGCACCATCGCCGCCGTGCGCAGCTGATATGCGATCTCCGGATCGGCGGGCGAGCACGCGTGGGCCTCCTTGAGGCAGCGATACGCCTCGGCGTCGCGCCCGAGCGAGTCGCGATAGATCTTCGCCCGCCGGCGCCACAGCGACGCGCGTGCGAGCTCGTCCTCTGCGAGCAGGAGCTGGCGGCCGATCGCTTCGGACGCCGCCGTGATGTCCCCGGTCTGGAGGTAGAGGCCTTCGAGCAGCTCGAGGGCCGCCACGTCGTCGGGGTGGGTGTCGAGCACCTCCTCGGCCAGCTTGATCGCACCCGGAATGTCCTCGCTGCTGACCAGCGCGCGCGCCCGCACGATCTCGGGACGGATCTTGCTCGCCGGTGCGCGCGTCGCACCGATCTCCCCCGAGACGATCGTGTGATCCTTGCCGAGGGCCTCGGCGCGCTCCGCCGCGAAGCGTCGACGGTGCTCGTCGTAGGCGGGTGAGTGCGCGACCGCCTCGTAGAGCTCGCGGGCGGCGTCGAGCTCGTCGGAGGCGGCGAGCGCATCGGCGAGCGGCATCCAGATCGGCGGATAGGTGGGATCGACATCGTGCGCGCGGTTCCACAGCGCGGTGGCACGGACCAGCTCGTGACCTTCGCGCGCGAGCGTGGCGAGCTCGTGCAGCACGATCGCGAGGGCAGGGCCATGGCTCTGCTTCGCCGCCCGATCCAGGAGCTCCCTGCGCTCGGCAGGCTCGGCGGCAAGGCCGTCGAGGGCGGCGCGCAGGGCCAGCACATCGTCCGGGGCGGCCTCGTGAGCGGCGATCAAGCGCGCCTGCACCACGCCGCCGTCCTCGACGACCGAGAGCGTGGCCGGGAACAGCGGGAGCTCGATCGGCCCGGACTCGATCCGCGGATCGGTGACCGAGCGCCAGCCGGCGTCGTGCTCGGCATCGTCCACCGCCTCGGGCTCGCGCTCGGGCGCGCCATCTACGGCGTGCGCTGGCTCGTGCGGCTGCTCGGGCTCGGGCTCGGGCTGCGCGGCCATCCGGTCGGTCACTGCCGGCAGCTGGGCCGCCATCCTCGTCGTCCGCGTGGCGAGCTCCTCCGCGACGTCGGGGAGCTGTGCGGGCATCCTGCCGGTCACCGCCGGGAACTGGTCGGTGACTCTGGGGAACTGCGCGGCCATGCGATCGGTGACGGCGGGCCCCTCGTCGGGCGGATCGCCGGGGGCGCGCTCGGACTCCGCGAACTGTGCAGCCATCCGATCGGTGACCGCCGGGAACCTGTCGGTGACATCCGGCGTTTGCGCCGGCATCCGATCGGTGACGGCAGGGAACTGATCGGTGACGTTCGGGCGCTGCGCAGGGAGCGCGACGAGCTTGATCCGCCCGATCGCTTGCGGCGCCTCTGGGAGCCCGGCGAACGGCGGCGGAGCGGTGCCGGGGATCGTCTTGGTGCGTGGATCGGCGGGCGGGAGGGTGCCGGGGATCGTCTTGGTGCGTGCCGTGGTGGACTCGCGCAACCACACGGCCTCCTGCCGCATCCCCTCGGCATCGTCCGGGCGCACCGCGGTGCGAGCACGCTCTTCGAGGGTCTGCGCGAGCTCCGCTCTCCGCACGGCCTCGGCTCGCACGCTCGCCAGCAGCTCCCCGCCGTCGTCGAGCCGGCCCGCCAGCATCGCATCCTCGACGAGCGTGATCGCATCGCCATCGCGGCCCGCCCGGCGCAGCGCGAGCGCGAGCTCGGTCAGATCGGCGGCCGTGCGGCGCGCCATCGCGATCGCCTCGAGGGCCTCGATCGCGATGTCCCACGCGAGATTCGAGCGCGCCTCCGAGGCGAGCATGCGCAGGGTCGCATCCCGCCGGGTTCCGCCGAACGCATCGGCGGCGGCGCGCATCGCCTGACGACCGCGCGTGGGATCGTCCAGGTGATCGTAGTAGATCTCGGCGAGCTCGAGCAGCGCGTTGCCCTTGCCACTGCCGGCGGCGAGCTCGGACAGAGCGGTCAGGTGCTTCGCGGCGGCCTCGTGATCTCCCAGCTGCATCGCGAGCTCGACGAGCTCGTGCAGGACTCCCGGATCCCCCGGGCTGACGTGGTTCGCCGTCTCGAGGGTCGCGAGCGCATCGTCGAACTTCCCGGCGAGGCGCGAGCGTGCCGCGGCGTGCTTGAGCGAGAGCGCACTGCCATTGGACGCGGTGACCCGGCCGCTCGCGGTGTTCTCTTCGCGCGTGGCCTCGCTGCTGGGCACGCCGATCGGTTCGCCGCGCAGGCGCGAGAGCCCACCGAGCACCTCGGCGCCGTCGACCGCGGCCTTCTGGAGCGCCGGCCTCGCGACCTCGCGCACCGCGTCGAGCTGGGCATCCTCGAGTCCCGCGACCAGCTCGGCGAGCGCGAGCGCAGCGGTGCGCCGCTCTGCGGCCACGATCGCGAGATCGACACCCTGGTCGCCGGGGAGCTCTCCGGACAGCTGGGCGAGGCCTCCCGCGGCGGCGACCAGCTGACCCGAGTCGCGGAGCCGCAGCGTCACGTAGCGCAGGGACGGGCGCCACGCTGGATCGATCTCGAGCGCGCGCTGGTGCGCGGCGAGCGCGACGTCGGGACGCCCCAGCTGATCCTGGAGATCGCCGAGGCGCGAGAGCAGCGGCTTCTGCCGGCTCGGATGGCGTGAGGTTGCCGCGACCTTGCGGCCGAGGATCACCGAGACCCGCTCGTGATCACCGCGCTCGCGCCACGCCATCTCGAGCGCATCGAGTGCCGGCAAGTGCGTATCGCTGATCCGCAGCGCCGCTTCGAGACACCGGATCGCCTCGTCCCCGCGATCGGCGCGGCGGAACAGCTCACCGGCGCGGTACATCGCATCGGCACGGGCGCTCGGCGAGCTATCGGTGGACAGCGACGCGAACCCCTCGAGCGCGGTGGCCGCACCCCCGAGATCTCCCGCGCGCTCGGCGAGCTCGGCATAGAGGCGGAGCGCCTGGCCCCGGAGCTCGGGCGGCGTGCTGCGCGCGAGCTCGTCGTCTTCGACGATCGGTCGCAGCGTGTCGATCGCGCCGGCCGCATCGCCGGTCCGATCTGCCGCGACCGCCAGCCGGTAGCGGAACGTGCCGAGCCGCGGTGCCTCGGCGCCTGGATCCTCGATCAGGCCGCGATAGGCCCGCATCACATCCGGCCATGCGCGCTGCCGCCAGGCCGCTTCGCCGAGCGTGCCCAGCACCTCGCGGCGCAGCACGGCAGGGACGTTGGTGTGCTCGAGCCCGAGCGCGGCGTGGGCGCGCGCGCCGTGAGGGAGCGCCGCCGCGGGCTCGTCGGCCGCAAGCCACGCCGCTGCGGCAGCGGTCTCGACCTCGACGCGATCGGCATCGCGCTCGGCCATCTTCGCGAGCGCGGTCAGCGCCTGCGCGCGGGCCCGTTGATCGCCGCTCTGGGCCAGGAGCTCGGCCTCGAGCTGGTACGCGCGGCGTCGCACCGCGGTGGCCTCGGGATCCTGCCCCTCCTGGTTCGAGGACAGCTCCTCGCACAGCCGCAGCGCTTCGTGGAGATCCGCGAGCGCCGCCGCGAGGTCAGGGGCGTGCTCCCGGCGCCGGACATCGGCGCGCTGGACGAGCAGCTGGGCACGCTCGGTGGGCGGTGGGCGGGTCGCGAGCACGGCGTCGATCCACCGTCGCTCGATGTTCGCGTCATCGCCGGAGCGCGCGAGCATCGTGCGCGCGGCGTCGCGAGCGATCGCCGGTGAGTGCAGGCCCGCGAGATCGTGCGCGCGTTGCCAGTCCGCGCTCGCGGCGGCGGGCTGGCCCGTTCGATCCATGAGCCCGGCGCGCGCGGCGGCGATCTCGGCGGCGCGTGCGAGCAGGTGCTCGTTGTAGCGCTCCTGGCCGGCGAGCGAGAGCAGGGCCGCGATCGCGGTGTCGAGCTCGGTGGCCGCGTGCTCGCGATCTCCACCGGCCTCGGCGACCTCGGCGAGTACGGCGTGCGCCTCGGCCGCGGTCTCGCCACCAGCGAGCGTGGCTCGGCGCAGGCTCGCGCGCGCCTCGTCCGTCCGGCCGATCGCGACCAGAGAGCGCGCGAGCGAGAGTTCGTGGCGCGCGGCGGTGTGCTGGGCGAGGCCGAGGCCGCGCAGGCGCTCGTAGTGATCCGCCGCGGCCTGATGATCGCCGCGCGCGGCGGCCGCCGTGGCGAGCCCGGCGAGGGCATCGGACTGCAAGGGATCGAGGACGAGTGCTCTCGCCCACGCGACCTCGGCGTCTCCCGAGCCGGTGCGCGCGAGCAGATCGCCGACGGTCGCCCACGCACGCGCGCTCGTGCGGTGATCTCCACGCAACTCGGCGAGGCGCGCGACCTCGCGCCACGCATCGACCGCGGCGGCGGGGTTGATCGTCGAGAGGATCGTCGCGGTCATCTCGTGCACCGCGGGATCGTCGGGCGCGAGGTGCGTCGCCACCGCGAGCTCCTGCTGGGCGCTCTGGTGATCGTCGAGCTGATGCACGAACACATCCGCGAGGCGCAAGCGGAGCTGCACCGCGCGCGCGGGCTCCGGCGTGATCACGGCCCGGGCGCGAACCAACCGCACCAGTTCGGGCCAACGGTGCTCGTCGGCGAGACGATCGGCGAGGGAGTCCGCGGCTTCACTGGAGCTCGGATCGTGCTCGAGCGCGAGCTCGTAGAGCTGCGTCGCGGCCTTGGGCTCGAGTACGCGCAGGAGGCGCGCCCCGGCGAGCGCGGCGAGCGCGGCCTGGTCATCATCGCCATCGCCGCTCGCGAGCTGGGCGAGCTGGCTGAGGTGTCCGGCGGCCTCGCGCGCATCTCCCTGCGCGAGGGTGATCGACGCGAGCGCCGCGTGGGCGGGCGGGAAGTGCGGCCATCGGCCGAGGGCCTGTCTGGACAGCTCGAGCCCGTCGAAGAACCACGCCGGCCGCGCCCCCGCGAGGGCGAGGATCCGCTCGAGCAAGAGCGGCTGCTCGGGGCCGCCGGCGGCGAGCAGTGCGCGATAGCCACGCATCGCCTCCTCGACGTGCCCCTCCCGCAGGAGTTGATCCGCGGAGTGCATGAGATCGTGTGCCGCAGCGAGCTGATGGGTCTGCGGCCGCACGCCGAGCTCGCCAGTGCGGGTGCCCGCAGGGCCATATGCGGCCTCGATCGCCTGGCGCCCGATCCGGATCCCGACGAGCTCGATGTCGTTGACCGAGGGGAGCCGCCAACCCGACGGTGGCAGCAGGTGCCACAGCACCGCGCCGACGAGATCGATCTCCACATCACACAACCCGCGCGCGTGCGGGCGCTCGACGACGTTTGGCGCATCGGTGGCGCCGAGCAGCGCGACGAGCACGCGATCGGCGATCACCGGTCCGGGCGTCGGGAGGTGACCGTGGACGCGGACCGTGCTCGCGAGTGCACGCAGGTGTGTGCCCGCGCTGACGAAGTGGATCCGGAACGAGAGGTCCGCGGCGGCGAGCCCGTCGGCCGCGCGCGCGCGCATCGAGACGAACCCGTCGTGCAGCCGGGCCGACAGCTGCGACACGCCGAGCCCCGCGAGGTGGCGGCGGACGTGCTCGACGCGGGCCTCGAGCTGCCCCGACGTCATCCGCAGCGCGATCGATCGCATGCGGGTGCGGCGACGCTGATAGCGCTCCGCCACCGCGTTGCCGGGATCGGTGCCGAGGTCGGTGACCTCGAGCTCGAGCCGATCGACGAACAACGGCCCGACCGTCAGGTCCGAGAGCGCAAGGCGGCCGAGGCCACCCAGCGCTTCGAAGCTGAACGGCAGTCGCCGTGGGCCGGAGCGGTCCCCCTCGAGCACGATGCCGAAATTACTCCAGATCCTGGGCTCGTGTCCGGGGTCTGCGACGCCGGTCGACCCAGGAGTCGCCCGGAACCTTCAAGGAGGCTGCGAGGCGGGCGCGATCGGCGGAAACAGGCGCGTCAGGAGGGTGCTGGCGCCCTCCCGGCGGGGCAGGGACGGGATCTACCGGAAGCTCATGCAGGGACGGTAGACCTGCGGGAGCGGCTTGCCTGCGTCGTCCGACTCGTGGACCAGATCGGCGGTCGGGACGATCTTGCCGTCCTTGGCGAGCGCCTCGCACCGATTCTTGAGCCAGCCCTCGACCGCCATGCGGCCGCGGAGCGCGCGCAGCTTGGCGAGCTCCTTGTCGGCCACCTTGTCGAAGTCCTCGACCTTGGGCGCCGTCTTCTCGGTGAGCTGGATCAGCACGAAGCCCTCGGGAGTCTCGTAGACCTTCTTGCCGAGCATGCCAGCCTGCAGCTCGTCGAACAGGGTCGCGCTCGCTTCCTTGATGCCCTCGAGGCCGGGCATCTCCTTCTCGCGCGGGATGCCGCTCTGCGGGATCGCCTTGGGCTTCTTGATCTCGCCGAACGGAGGGAGCACGTCGGTCGACGGTGCCAGGGTCACGACGGTGAGCGGTGCCGGCTCGGTGGTCGGCGCGCTGCCGCTGCCGCTGCCAGCGCCCGCGGCGGGTGCCGCGCTGCCCGAAGCGGCGCTACCCGCGCTGCCCGTGGCCGGAGCCGGAGCCGCGCTGCCCGCGGCCGGAGCCGCGCTGCCCGCCGAGCCCGAGGAGCCACCGCCGACGGCCTGATCGTCACCCGCGCGCCACGACGCCGGAACGTCCTCGGCCTTCGGCGTCTCGAGAGCGCCGTGCTGCTGGCCGTACTGCTCCTCGATCATCTGCTCCATGCGGCGCTGCTGCTCGCGCTCGTTGACGCCGCGCTCGAACATGTCGCCGAGGTTCTTCGCGTTGCCCGCGCGAGCGGTTGTCAGGGCGTCGAGCGCCGCGCGCTTCGCCGCTTCCTTGCTCCACAGATCGCGAGCCAGCTCGGCCGCGATCTCGGACTTCACCTGGTCGAACGACAGGTCACCCTGGCGCTTGTCCTCGGCGATCACGAGGTAGGCGGCGGACTCGCCGATCACCACGGCGGTCATCTCACCGGGCTTGAGCGCCTTGACCGCATCGTTGATCGCCGGATCTCCGAGGCCCGCGTTCTCGACGGAGCGCCAGCCGACGTCGCCGCCGTTGAACTTGGTCGCCTCGTCGGTGGTCAGCTGCTTCGCCGCATCGGCGAACTTCTGCTTGCCCGCGGCGATCGCGGTACGCGCGGCCTCGAGCTTCGCCTTGGCCTCGGCGACCGCCATCCCGGTGGGCTTGGCGGCAGGCGCACCGGCCTTCGCCACGTCTTCGGGCTTCTTGCCGGGCGTGACCTCGGTGACCGTGAGACCCGAGCCGCCTGGCTTGTTCGCGTCGCTGACCGTCACGGCCGGCTTCGCCTCGCCCGGCTTGGTCGCATCGGCGCCCTTCGCGCCATCGGCCGGCTTCGCGGGATCGGCGGGCTTCGAGGGATCGGCGGGCGGCGCTTCCGCCGGCTTGGCCTCGGCCTTGGCGAGGTCGATCTTGATCGAGCGCAGCTTGAGGGCGGGGTTGGTGCCCTTGTACGTGCGCTCCTCATCCGTGTACTTCTTCTTCACGTCGGCCTCGTGCCCCGCGAGGAACCGCGCGACGTCGGCGTCGCCGAGGCGCATGGCATCGCGGTACGCGGTCGGCGTGAACGTCACCGTGTCGTACGACACCGTGTTGTGCGCGAACAGATAGTCCGTCATCGCCTCGTCGCGCGAGACGCGCACCGAATCGGTGATCAGCTCGGACATCAACGCCGCCTGCATCGCGCGGGCTTGCTCGTCGTAGTAGCTGCCCACCGAGACGTTCAGGCTGCCGACCCAGCCCTTGAACTTGCCGAAGTTGAAGAACTGCTCTCCATCGACGAGGTCAAAGAAGCTGTGCTCCGAGACGAACACCGGGCCGCCCTGCGGATCGACGGCGAAGTCCGGGATCCGGAACCCGGCGTAGAAGAAGTAGCCCTTCTTCATCTCGGTCTCGACGAGGTCATTCGTGACCCGGATGCCGGCGTCCGATGCCGCGTCGGCGAGCAATTCGCGACGGATCAACATCTCGAGCGCGGCGTAGACCTTCTGCCGGCCGTTGTACTTATTCGCGGCGTAGGCGACGTGGTACGCGCTCTGACTGGTCTTCGCGGTGCCCACGGTGATGGCACTGTTGCCAGGGCCCGTGCAGCCTCCACCTTTGCCCTGCCCAGCGTTGGGCGCGAAGTTGATGACGAAGATGATGATCAGGAGTCCAAAGATCAAGTAGATGGCGATGGACGCGCCTGATTTGCGCAGTTGTTCGAGCATGGGACCGCCTGCTTCTTAGACGAAGTGGCGCACGCTAACAACCACGGGATCTTGGTACAAGCACAGAGACCATCCGGAGCGGTCACCGAGGCGGATTCAGCGCCGCCCAAGATTGTGTTGCGCCTGGCGAGAGTCGCGTGATAACCCCGCTCGGCTCAACGACCTCCCGGTGTTGTAGGTGGTCGACGGGGCTTTTGATTCTCCCTCGCACTCGCACGCGCCGCAGCGCGTCTTCAGGAACCCACCATGCTCTTCGATTGGGTCTACGGAATGTTTTCCAACGACCTGGCCATCGATCTCGGCACGGCCACGACCCTCACGTTCGTGAAGGGTCGAGGCATCGTCGCGAACGAACCGAGCGTGGTCGCGGTCCAGGCGAACTCCGGGGGCGGCCCGAAGAAGGTCCTCGCGGTCGGCAAGGAGGCCAAGGAGATGCTCGGCCGCACGCCGGGCAACATCGTCGCCATCCGCCCCATGAAGGACGGCGTCATCGCCGACTTCGAGGTCACCGAGGCGATGCTGCGCTACTTCATCCAGAAGGCGCACCAGCGTCGCACGCTCGTGCGGCCCCGCGTGATCGTCAGCGTCCCCTCCGGGATCACCGAGGTCGAGAAGCGCGCGGTGCGTGACTCGGCCCTGGCCGCCAGCGCCCGCGAGGTCTACCTGATCGAGGAGCCGATGGCGGCCGCGATCGGCGCCGGCCTCCGATCACCGAGCCGTCGGGCAACATGATCGTCGACATCGGCGGCGGCACCACCGAGGTCGCCGTCATCGCGCTGGCCGGCATCGTGCTGTCGAAGTCGATCCGCGTCGCCGGCGACAAGATGGACGAGGCGATCGTCCAGTACATCAAGCGCAAGTACAACCTCCTGATCGGCGAGCGCACCGCCGAGATCATCAAGAAGGAGATCGGGTCGGCGTATCCCCTCGAGGAGCCGCTGACCGTCGAGGTCAAGGGCCGCGACCTGGTGGCCGGCGTCCCCAAGACGCTGATCGTCAACTCCGACGAGATCCGCGAGGCGCTGAGCGAGCCGGTGAACGCGATCGTGGATGCGGTCCGCTCGGTCCTCGAGCGCACGCCACCGGAGCTGTCGGCCGACATCGTCGATCGCGGCGTCGTCCTCTCGGGCGGCGGTGCGCAGCTGAAGAACCTCGACGTGCTGCTCCGTGAAGAGACCGGCCTCCCGGTGATGGTGTGCGAGAACCCGCAGCTGGCAGTCGTGCTGGGCACCGGCAAGGTGCTCGACGAGCTGGGGCTGCTTCGCGAGATCGCGCTCAGGTAACCCCGTGACGCTGCGTCGTCGCATGCTCGACTGGGCAGCTGCGGGCATGTTGATCGTGCTCCCGGCGCTGGTCCTGCGTGCGAGCCTCTCGCGCGGTACGCCCTCCGCGATCGACGAGGCGCTGCTCCGGATCACGGCGCCGCTCCAGGCGGGCGTGAGCTGGGTGGTCGAAGGGCTGGGCGGGATGTGGTCGCGCTACGTGGCGCTGGTCGACGTCGAGTCCGAGAATCGCGAGCTGCGCGAGGACAACGATCGCCTCCGCAAGGAGCTCGCGTCGATGACGCGCCGGGCGTTCGACGTCGAAGCGCTCGAGGACCTCGCCGTGGTCAAGAAGCGCACCCCCGCGGATACCGTCGGCGCGCGCGTGATCGGCGCACCGCTCTCCCCGCAGTTCCGCGTGCTCCGCCTCCGGATCGATCGGGGCGATCGTGACGTGCAGCCCGGCATGCCGGTGATCGTCGGCCAGGGGCCCGTCGGCCGGATCGACAAGGTCTACGGCGACTACGCGGACGTCATGTTGATCAGCGATCCGAGCTCGAAGATCGAGGTCGTGATCCCGCGGACCGGTGGGCGCGGCCTCCTGATCGGCGTCGGCAAGCCGGATTCGTACACCTGCAAGATCGAGTGGCTCGAGCGCAACCTCAAGCCCGAGGGCAAGGTCGCGATCGGCGACGAGGTCGTGACCTCGGGCCTGGGTGCGAGCTTCCCGCCGGGTCTCGTCGTCGGCAAGGTCTCCAAGATCAACGGCGACGACGGCATGTTCCAGTCCGTCGAGGTCGACCCCACGGTCGATGTCTCGCGGGTGCGCGCCGTGATGGTGCTGCTCGCGCCTCCTCCGCCGCCAGATCCAGACGCCAAGCAGAAGAAGCGCAGCGAGCCAGCCTTCGGCGGGAGGCCGCTGTGATGCTGCTCCCCGAAGCTCTCGTCACCTGGATCGTGATCCTGGTGGTGGTGTTCCTGCTCGCGCTGGTCAAGGTCACGCCGGCCAATGAAGACGTCGGGGCGGTGATCTCGTGAGGACCGCGACCCTCGTGATCGTCGCGTACCTCGTGTGCGTGATCATCGCGTCGGTGTGGCGGCTGCTGCCGTTCGGCCTGCTCCGCGATGCGCCTCCCGAGGTCGGAGCGCTGACCGCCGCCTATCTCGGCCTGACGGCTCGCCAAAGCGTCGCACCCGCCGTCGCCGGCAGCGTCGTGCTCGGCTACCTCGTGGACCTGATCTCCGGCGCTCCGCCCGGGCTGATGGCGCTGGTGCTCGGGCTGACGGGCCTCGTCGCTCGTGCCGTGCAGCAGCGGATCCTCGTGCGTGGGGCTGCGATGACCATGGGGTTCTCGGCGTTCGTCGCGCTGGTCGCGGGTGTGCTCACGATGGTCGTCCGCGCGTTGAATCACATCCCGCGCGGCGGGCTCGCGATCGCGCTGCAGCACCTCGCGGTGGTCACGCTGATCACGGCCATCGTCGGGCCGCTGGTGTGGCGGATGTTCCGCCGGATCGATGCGGCGTTCGCCCGCACGCACCGCGAGCGCGACGCCGCGCTCGAAGGGCTGGCGCCCTGATGCTGCTCCGCTCGTCCTCCGGTCCCGGCTCGGGCAACGGCCCGTCGCTGCCCGAGCTGCACCGCCGGCTCAAGTGGGTGGCGCTCGTCATGTTCGCGCTGTTCGCACTGCTCGTGGGCCGGCTGTGGCAGCTGCAGGTCATGCGCGGCGACAGCTACTACGAGCGCACCGTCTCGAACGTGGTGAAGGAGCGCTACCTCCCGAGCGTGCGCGGCAAGATCCTCGATTCGAAGGGTGTGGCCCTCGCGGACAACCGGCCGGCGTTCAACATCTACGCGACGCCCAAGCAGCTCACCGATGCCACGCGCGCGGAGCTGTCGCGGATGCTCGGCCTGTCCGATGACGAGCTGATCAAGATCGACGAGCGGCTCGCGGTGGGGCAGAAGCGAGATCCCAAGAACCCGGTGCTGATCCTCGAGGACCAGGGCCGCGATCGTGCCGCGCTGGTCGAGCAGTCGCTGACCAAGCTCCCCGGCATCGAGGTTCACCACGAGCCCTATCGCTACTACCCGCAGGGCGATCTCGCCGCGCACCTCGTGGGCTACATGACGCAGATGACCTCCACGGAGGCCGATCGCCTGACCAACCAGGGCTATGACCCGAGCGAGCTGGTTGGGCGCTATGGCCTCGAGTCGGCGTGGGAGAACTATCTCCGCGGCAAGAAGGGGATCGAGCGGTTCGCGGTGGATGCGCGTGGCCAGCGGCTCGATGACAAGACCGCAGCGGGCCTGATCGCAGGCGAGCGCGTGGTCGGCGCAGTCCCCGGCGCGAACCTCGTCTTGACCGTCGACATGGAGCTGCAGAAGATCGCCGAGAAGGCCGTCGCGCACGTCGCTGCCGCGGCCGTGGTGATCGTCGAGCCGAAGACCGGAAAGATCCGCGCGCTGGTGTCCAAGCCCTCGTTCGATCCGAACGTGATGACGGGCCACCTGACCAAGGCGGAGGAGACGCTGCTGCTCTCCGATCCGCGCAAGCCGTTCATCGACAAGGCGCTGCGCGCGAGCTATCCGCCGGGCTCGGTGTTCAAGTTCGTGACCGCGCTCGCCGCGCTCGAGGACGGCCAGGCTGCGCAGGATGAGTCGATCTTCTGCACCGGCGAGTACCAGCTGTCGAAGACCACGTTCAAGTGCAACGGGACGCACGGCAAGCTCGACCTGATCGGCGCGATCCAGCACTCGTGCAACGTCTACTTCTGGGAGCTCGCGCAGCGGATCGGGCTCGATCGGCTCGCCGAGGAGGCGCGGATGTTCGGGTTCGGCGCGCCGACCAACCTCGGCCTCAACGGTGATGCGGGTGGACGGATCCCCACCAAGGCCTGGTACGAGAAGGACGCGCGCTACAAGGTCGGGTTTGCCACCAACGCGGCCACAGGGCAGGGCGATGTCGAGGTCACCGTGCTCCAGATGGCGATGGCCTACGCCACCCTGGCGAACGGAGGCACGCTGTTCGTGCCGCAGGTGGTGGAGCGCGTCGAGGCCAGTGACGGCCGGGCGATCGTGCGCTACGAGCCCAAGATCGCGCGCCAGGTGAAGGTCAGCGCGGATGCGCTCGATACCTGGCGGCGCGGCATGTGGAAGGTCACCAACGAGGCCGGCGGTACCGCGTTCGATCACGGGCACATCGACATCGTGCCGGTGATGGGCAAGACCGGCACCGCCGAGATCCGGACCCGCCACAAGAAGGAGGACGAGGAGCGTGACGTCGAGGGCTATCACCCGACCCGCTCGCACGCGTGGTTCGCGGGCTGGGCGCCCGCGGAAGATCCGGAGATCGCGATCGTGGTGTTTGTCGAGCACGGCGGCTCCGGTGGCCGGGTGGCCTGGCCGATCGCCGAGGAGATCCTCGAGGGCTACTTCACGAAGATCCACCCGCTCGCGAAGCCCGACGCGCCGGTGGCCGCACCCAAGACGGCGGCGAAGGTGCTGAAGCGATGAAGGGCACCGGACTCCAGCTCCCGCGCGCGACGATCGGCGTGTCCCGCTGGCGGCGGTTCCGCGCGGCCGTCGATTGGCCGCTGATCCTGACGATGCTGGCGATCTGCGCGATCGGCCTCCTCAACCTGTACTCGGCGACCCGGGGCAGCAAGCACCAGGTCAAGTTCGATTCGCAGGTCCAGTGGATGGTGATCGGCGGCATCGCGTTCGCGGTGGCGACGATCATCGACTACCGCGCGATGGTTCGGCTCGCCTGGCTGGGGCTCGGGATCGCGATCGCCTTGCTCGTGCTCGCGCGCCTCCAGGGCGCCACCGGCGATGACGATCGTCACGGCTCGACGTATCGCTGGTTGTTCCTCGGGCCGTTCGGGCTCCAGCCGTCGGAGCTGGTCAAGGTCATGATGATCCTGGTCCTGGCGCGGATGTTCCAGGACACCGAGACCTCGAGCCGCTACGAGCCGCGCGCGCTGATCCTCCGGCTGGCCGTGATCGCGGTCCCGATCGGCCTGATCGCCACGCAGCCCGATCTCGGCACCGCGATCTTGCTGTGCCTGATCGTGCTGTCGGTCGGCTTCCTCGCGATGCCGAACGTGTGGCCGGTGGTGCACGTCACGCTCGCCGGGCTCCTCGCGATCCCGATCGTCTGGGAATCGATGCACGACTACCAGAAGAACCGGATCCTCGGGTTCATCGACTGCAACGTCGCCCCGAACACCGGGAACTGCTGGCACACCCAGCAGTCGATCTTCGCGGTGGGGTCCGGAAAGATCTGGGGCAAGGGCTTCCTCGAAGGCACCCAGAACCAGTTCAACTTCGTGCCCGAGCACTGGACCGACTTCCCGTACTCGGTGTGGGCGGAGGAGTGGGGCTTCGCCGGCTCGGTGCTCCTCCTCGCGATCTTCGCGTTCTTGCTGGTCTGGATCCTGAACGTCGCCCTGTCCGCGCGCGATCGCGTGGGTGCCGTGATCTGCGTCGGCGTCGCCGCGATGACGTTCTGGCATGTGGTGGTCAACATCGCGATGGTGCTCGGGCTCGCGCCCGTGGTCGGCGTGACCCTCCCGTTCGTGTCGTACGGCGGCAGCTCGCTGGTGACGTTCTTCATCGCGATGGGCCTGGTCGCGAACGTCTCGCTGCGCAAGCACGGGTACTGAGCGCCGCTGGCCGGAACTATCGAGACGGTCGCCCGGGGTGATCGTCCATGCTCGGGCCGCCCGTGCAGCTCGAGACCCAGCGCTCCTACGCCCACCTGCCGTCGCTCGGGGTGATCGATCGGTACGAGCTTCGCCGCGTGCTCGGGCAGGGCGGCATGGGGATCGTGTACGAGGCGTGGGATCCCCGCATGGAGCGCGAGATCGCGCTGAAGGTCATCACGCCGCGGCCAGGCCACGATGACGAGGCACAGGCGCGGTTGATCCGCGAGGCGCGCGTGATGGCGCAGCTCTCGCACCCGAACCTGGTCCCCGCGTACGACGTGGGGATCGCCGGTGGCCGGGTGTTCGTCGCGATGCAGCTGGTGCGGGGGACCACGCTGCGCGCCTGGGGGGAGGATCCGCGGCGCACGTTCGACGAGCGCCTGCGCGTGATGCTCGCGGCCGGGCGGGGGCTCTGCGCCGCGCACGCCGCGAACATCGTCCATCGCGACTTCAAGCCCGACAACGTGCTGATCGGGGCAGCGGGAATTCCGCAGGTCACCGACTTCGGCATCGCGCGCCGGCTCGACACCGCGACCGGCGAGGAGCTCGCGGAGACCCGGCTGACCCAGACCGGCGCGGTGCTGGGCACGCCGGCGTACATGTCCCCGGAGCAAGCGCACGGCCTGGTGCCGACCGCTGCCGCCGATCAGTTCAGCTTCTGCATCACCGCGTACGAGCTGCTGGCGGGGCAGCGTCCGTTCCTCGGCGCCACGGCGATGGCGGTGATCGCCAACATCGTGACCGGGACGATCACCGCGGCGCCTGCCGAGGCGATGTGGCCGAGCCACGTGCGCAGCGCGTTGCGACGTGGTCTCGCGGTGGCGCCGGACGGTCGGTTCCCGCAGCTGCAGGATCTGCTCGCAGCGCTCGAGCGGCCCGAGCCCGTCGGTCCGCCGCGCCGCCGCCGGCCGCGCGGCCTGTTCGCGGCGGCGGCGAGCGTGCTCGCCCTCGGCGCGGGGGTGACGCTCGCGCAGGTGTCGGCGATCCCTGTTGCCCGGACGCCGGCGATCGCTCCGGCGAGCGCCGAAGCGATCGCGGTGCGTTCATCGATCACGCGGGCGGAGGTCGCGCCAGCCGCGGAGATCGCCGCGCGCGTCGCCTCTCGATCTCCGCGCGCGATCCCCACCACGGTCGCCGCCACGGCGCCCGGTGCGACCGTTGTCGGGGCACCCACCGCGAGCCTCGCCAAAGCACCCGCCGCGACCGCCGTCGTTGCGCCGGCGCCCGACGCGGCCGCCGAGGTCACGCGTCTCGGGCGGCTCGAGCTGCCACTCGTCGACGGCCTCCGCGTGCGGCGCGAGCTCCGGATCGCCGACATCGATGGCTACGCCGACCTGCTCGCCGAGGCGCGCGCGGCGATCGAGCGTGGGGACGAGGACGCCTCGCGGGCGGGCATGCGCGCGATGCGGGTGGCGATCGACGGCACGAACATCGATGCAGCGCTGATCGCGGCGAAGTCGGCGCGGCTCGCCGCCAAGCGCGCGGATGCCCGCGGGCCGGCCGATCAGCTGGCGGCGCTCGATGGCGAGCTCGCGGCGGCGGCGCGGGCGGCGAGCGCCGGTCAGTGGATCGAGGCCAATCACTACCTGACGCTGGCGTCGTGGAGGTTCGCG
Organism: Myxococcales bacterium; assembly: GCA_016720595.1. Lineage (GTDB taxonomy): Bacteria > Myxococcota_A > Polyangia > Haliangiales > Haliangiaceae > JABFXX01. Next base: position 203,585 of record JADKKI010000007.1, on the reverse strand, counting down.
AGCGAGCGCTGAGCGCGTGGCGCTCGCGGAAGGTCCGGCTGGGAGGAGAGCTCGGAGGATGTGTGTCGTCGCGAGCACGCATCAGAAGGCGATGGCGCGTGGCGACCCTTCGTGTTCGCGGGAGCAGCCGGCACTCGCGCGGTGCGTGTTGTCGCGAGCGCACGCGCCGAGAAGACAGCACCAGACACGGTGTCGAAGCGGCGCGCCCACCGCGCTCGCTCGGCGCCTCCGGACCTGAACGCGCGGCGCTCGCGGAAGCTTCGGATGGGAGGAGAGTTCGCAGGGTGGGTGTCGTCGCGAGCGCACGCGCCGAGAACATCGCACCGCACCTCCGGACCTGAGTGCGTGGCGCTCGCGGAGACCACGACGTCCGGGGGCCGGACATGAGGGCTCGACGGTGATTGGTGGCGACGGCTGGGTGGTCGTTGGGTCGGGACGCTGGGTGGGCGGGCGGAGCAGCGGCGCCAGAAGGTCCGCGCCGGGCCCCGCGCCCAGGGGCGGGAGTGGGCGGGGTGGACCCACACGCCCTGTTGGCGCCGGGCCCCCCCCCGGCTGGGTTTCCGCGATCAAGCTTCGGACTGCGGGCTTTGCCCCAGGCCCGCGGAAGCCGCAGTAGCCACTGCGAGACCTGACCCGCTTGGCCCGGCTGCCTCGAACGAAGCTGCCCCAAGGTGCTCCGCCGCCCCGCGGCGGTCCGGCGTCCGTGGGCACTGATCGCGCTTCAGTCCCTGCGGGAACTGGCGGTGCCTGGATCGCGGTTCTCGACGGGAAGGCGTGTCGAAAGTTGAAGATTTGGCTTGACCGATCATGGCGTGCATCGCGGGTGCGTCTGACGAAGATCACGATTTCACCGTCGAGGAAGCGCTCTCGTGCGCGCTGCGCGACGAACGTCGCGCCGAACGATCGTCGTCGGGTTGCGGGTCTCTGGCGCGCGCAGAGCGCAGCACAGAGCCTCCGGAAACCTGGTGGTAGAAGTGATCGTGCGCGTGACAACCCACGCGTGTAGGAGGTCGTCGTGTTCGACAGCGCTGCCACGCAGGAGTTTCAGACGCAGCTCGCGGATGCCTATGCGATCACGTGCCGCGAGCGGGACTGGATCAAGCTCCACCAGGAGATCACATCGGTCGGCAAGCAGATCGTCTGTCTCGAGGCCCGCGAGATCGATCTGCTGCTCGAGGCCGAGGACACCAAGCTCTACCGGCGGATGGGGTTCCCGACGATCTATGCGTACATCGAGAGCGTGCTCCAGCACTCGCACCACGTCGCCACGGAGCGGATGCGCGTGGCGCACGAGCTGCTCGAGCTGCCGGGGATCGCCGAGCAGTTCCGCGCGGGCGAGCTGGCGTGGACCAGCGTGCGAGAGCTGACGCGCGTGGCGACGGGCAAGACGGAAGACGCCTGGCTCGATGCGGCCGAGGGCAAGATCTCGACAGAGATCCAGCAGCTGGTGCGCGGCAAGTCCAAGGGCGACCTGCCCACGGATCCGGTGGATCCGAAGAAGATCCGGCACCGGATCGTGCTGGAAGGGATCTCCGAGGAGGGGATGATGCTGTTCAAGCAAGCGAGGAACGCCGCGGCGGATGCCCAGGGCGGGACTTGCACGGACGACGAGCTGGTGCGTGCGCTCGCCGCCGGCGTGCTCGAGCCGTCCGCTGGTGCGCCGCAGGGAAAGCCCCGGCATCAGATCGCGACGACGACGTGCCGCGCGTGCAAGCAAGCGCACCGCGTGGGCGCCGGGATGGAGGTCTGTGTCTCGGCCGAGGAGCTGGAGCGCGTGCGCTGCGATTCGGAGGACATCGGTGATCTCGAGCGGGAGGAGCCGGGGCGCAAGCTGCAGAAGTCGATCCCCGATGCCACGCGCAGGAAGGTCTTCGTGCGCGACAAGTGTCGATGCGTCGTGCCCGGCTGTCGCTCCACCAGGTTCCTGGAGGTGCACCACATCAAGCCGCGGTCCGAGGGGGGAGGCCACGAGCTCAGCAATACCGCCCTGCTCTGCGACGCTCACCACCTTCAGCTCCACGCGGGTGTGATCGCGATCCGGGGCACAGCGCCTGATCATCTGGTGTTCGAGCTACCGCTCGCGCACGGCGGGGACTGAACGGTGATCAGTCCCTGCGGGGACTGGGCGGTGATCTGTGACAACTCCAGAGCTGAACGAAGTACGCCGCGCTCACAGCTCGTGCGATCACGTCCCGGTAGTCGCGGGGCTCGTGGTGGTGTTGGTGCCGAGCTCCGGCCGCGCGCGGAGGGGACTGAACGGTGATCAGCCCGAGCGAGCGCTGACGGCGTCTCCTCGATAGTGTTTGACAGACACTAAGAAGCGACGTAGGGTGACGGCATCCACAGCCCCGTCATGTCCGCGATCCGTACCTCCAAGTTCCTGTCTCTCGTCCTTCGCCACGCGCCGGAGAAGGTCGGCATCGTCCTCGACGACGCCGGCTGGACGGATGTCGCCAAGCTGTTGCCTGCCCTCGCGGCGCACGGCCATCCGCTCACGCGGGAGCAGCTCGCGGAGCTGGTCGCCGCTTCCGACAAGCAGCGGTTCGCGCTGTCCCCCGACGGGACCCAGATCCGCGCCAACCAGGGCCACTCCGTGGACGTCGAGCTCGCGCTGCCCGCGGCCTCGCCGCCGGCGCGCCTGTTCCACGGCACCGTCTCCGAGTTCCTGTCGTCGATCCGCGCGACCGGCCTGGTCAAGGGCGCACGTCATCACGTCCACCTGTCCGCGGATCTCGAGACCGCCACGAAGGTCGGCGGCCGCCGCGGCAAGCCGGTCATCCTCGTGGTGCGCGCGGAGGCGATGGCGAGGGCGGGGCACGTGTTCTACCGCTCGGCCAACGGCGTGTGGCTGACCGACCACGTCCCGCCGGAGTTCCTCGAGGCTCCGGAGTCCCCCGACCACCCCGACCCGGCGGGCGGCGCAGGCCCGTCGCGCGGCGCGAAGGTCGCGATCGCCAAGCAGACGCTCGCGGCGTGCGAGGCCGGCCGCTATGTGACGCGGGGTGGTGCGACCGTCGAGCTGACGGCCATGATCGAGCGCGCCGTCGAAGGCACGGTCAGCCACGATCTCGGCACCTACGTCGCGGCGCCGATCCGGCCGCGCGTGGCCACGACCGCGATCTCGGTGACCGGCGAATCGACGATCGAGGCGATCCGCCGGTTGGCCGCGGGCCCAGGGCACGTCGCGTGCTTGAACTTCGCCTCGGCCAAGAACCCGGGCGGTGGCTTCCTCGGCGGCGCACAGGCGCAGGAGGAATCGCTCGCCCGCAGCTCGGCGCTGTATCGGTGCCTGCAGACGCAGCCGGCGCACTACGCTCGGAACAAGGCGAACCGCTCCGCGCTCTACCTCGATCTCGCGATCTACTCCCCGGCGGTGCCGTTCTTCCGCGACGACGACGGTGGCTGGTTCGACGTCCCCGCGGCGTGCTCGGTGATCACCTGCGCGGCGCCCAACGCCGGGGCCTTGCGTCAGCACGGTCGGTTCGTGGTCACCGAGGTCGAGGCGGCGCTGCGCACCCGCGCGGCGTTCGTGCTCGCGATCGCGCGGGATGCGGCGATCGATCACCTGATCCTCGGCGCGTGGGGCGCGGGCGTGTTCGGCAACGATCCCGTCATGGTCGCGCGGACATTCGCCGACCTCCTGCGGGGGCCGTTCGATCGGACGTTCGTGTCGGTGGTGTTCGCCGTGGTCGGCGGGCCGGGGGCGCCCAATCACGATGCGTTCGCGGCGACCTTCCCGCCCTCGTAGCGTGACCTGACCCGTGGGCCTACTGCATGACCTTCATCATGCGGTCGGTCATCTTCTGCTGGAGCTGCGGCGACATCTGCGAGTTGCACGCGGTCATCGCATCGGTGCTGTCGCCAGCGGCGAGGATGCACTTCTTGAAGCCATCGGGCCACGCGTCCTGCTCGCACGACTGCTGGACCACGCCCATCACCTTGGTGAACATCTCCTGCGTCTTCGGATCGGACCCGGTCATCGACTTGCTCATCTGAGCGCGGATCTTGGTGGCGATCGCACCGCAGTCGCCGCCGGCACCGGTCGACTTCTGCTCGGGGAACATGTCGGGCGCGCACTGCGAGGCGCTCCACTTGTCCATGACCTTGGCCAGGCACTCGCCCTGCTCCTTGGTGACGTAGGCCTTCTCGCAGGCCGCGCGATACCTGGCGACGACGGGTGTACGGGTCTCGAGCTCGGCATAGTTGCCGAGATCGAGCGACGCGAGGCCATCGGCGACGACCTGGCAATCGGCACCGGGCGGGCGAACGCACAGGTTCGACAGGCACTGCAGGCCGGGATCACAGACCTTGTTCGGCTTGCAATCGCCGCGCTCCTTGCCGAGCGCCACGCGCACGGTCCCAGCCTCGTTGTTGTCATGCTGGCAGCCAAGCGCCGCAAACACGATGACCACGATCACGGCAGCTCGGTTCATGCGATCGAAGATACGCACGAACTGCTCCGAGGATCCGTCGGCGGCCAGCCGAATGACTCGAACATCCCTGGCGGGGACGTCCTGGGCGCCGTGGAGGCCCCAGCCGTGCCTGGTACGACCAGGCTAGAGGTGCTTCTGGAGCTCGGCCTCGAGCTTGGCGCGGGGCATCGCCCCGACCAGCTGGGCCACGACCTTGCCACCCTTGAACAGGAGCAGGGTGGGGATCGACCGGACCTGGTACTGCTGGGGGACCAGCTGGTGGTGATCGACGTCCATCTTGCCGACCTTGACCCGGCCCTTGTACTCGTCGGCCAGGGCATCGACCATGGGCGCGATCTGCTTGCAGGGCCCGCACCAGACGGCCCAGAAGTCGACCAGGGTCGGCACCTCGGCCTGCAGGACCTCGGACTCGAAGTTGGCGTCGGTGAGCTCTTTGACGTTCGCGCTGGCCATGTGACAGGGACCTCCGGGGACTAGGGGCTTTGTAACTCCCCGGACGGTCCAAGACAACCTGGCCAAGTAGCTTGCCGTAACCCCTCACCAAGTAGCTTGCCGCGGCGACCCCCGGTACACTCAGGTGACGTGTCGCGCCTGTTCATCTCGGTGGAGCGCCTGGAAGCGTGGACGGCCGAGGGCCGTGCGTCGCTCGAAGGCGATCGGATGACCCTCACGGAGCTCGATCGCAAGTTCGCGATGCTCCCGGCGGTCTGCTTCGTGACTGCCACCGGCCAGGATCACGATCCCCATGATCTGGTGGGCCGGGTGAAGTCGAAAGAAGCGTTGATGTCGATGGGCGCCGAGCAGTTCGCCAACTCGGTGATCTTCAACGACACGGCGTACGACGTGATCGACGGGTTCATCGGCGATCCGTTACCGCCATGACAGTTCTCGGGGCAGGTCCCGAGCGGCTGCTGTCCGTCGCTCCCTCACCCGCGTTCTGGGTGGCGGTCGTCGCGTATACGGCGGCGTCGGCGATGCTGCTGGTGGTCCTCGCGGGGCAGCAGCGGCTGCGCAGCGCCACGATCGCGATGGTCGCCGTCGCGTTCGTCGCCCACGGGATCGACATCGGGTGGCGTGGCACGCTCCACGTCCACCCCGCGCAGAGCGTGCGCGAGGCGATCGGGTTCCTGTCGTTCATCGTCACGGGCGGCTACCTCCTGGCGAGCACCCGCTACCGGCTCACGCTCGGCGGCGTGGTGGTGATGCCCGTGTCGCTCGTCCTCCTGCTCCTCGCGCGCCTGACGCCCGCCGGAGAGGCCACGGATCTCTCGGCGCTGGGCAAGATCCACATCTCGCTCGCCACGATTGGCGTCGGCGTGTTCGCGCTCGCGAGCGCGCTGTCCGCGATCTACTTGGTCGAGGAGCGCGCGCTCAAGCGGAAGAAGTTCGACACCCTCGCGTTCAAGGACAAGGGCGCTCCCCTCGAGGCGCTCGACAAGCTGTCCCAGCGGCTGATCTGGGTCGGGTTCCCGATCTTCACCGTCGCGCTCGTGCTCGGGGCGATCTGGGTCGGCAAGCTCGGTGAGAGCCTCGACCGTCTCGAGTATCCCCTCGCGGCCGTGACCTGGGTCGCCTACGCCCTGCTCCTCGTCGCGCGTGCGGTCTACGGTTGGCGCGGCAAGCGCGCCGCGCGGCTCACGCTGATCGGCTTCGCGGCCGCACTCGCGGTCCTGGCGATCTACCTGGCCCGCAGGATGGTGGGCTGAGCGTGCGGGAGCGCGTGTGAGTGAGCTGTTCGTCGTCGGGATCTCGTGGCGCACCGCACCGGTCGCGGTCCGCGAGAAGCTCGCGTTTCGGGAGGAGGAGCTGGCGAACACGCTGAAGCTCCTGACCGCGCAGCTGCCGGTCTCGGAGGCGCTGCTGATCTCCACCTGCAACCGCGTCGAGGTCTACGGCGTCGCGAAGGCCGGGCAGAGCGCCACCGGCGCCGTGCGATCCTTTCTCGCCCACCAGCGCGGCCTCAAGCCCTCGGACGTCTCCGACGTGCTCTACGATCACGCGGGCGGTGCGGCGGTGCGCCACGTGTTCCGGGTCGCCAGCGCCCTCGATTCGCTCGTGCTCGGAGAGGCGCAGATCCTCGGCCAGCTGAAGGAGGCGTACAGCATGGCCGGCGGGGCAGGGACCTCGGGCCCCGTGCTCGGGCGCTGCCTCGAGCGCGCGTTCGGGGTGGCAAAGCGGGTCCGCACCGAGACCGCGATCGCCCGCGGCTCCGCGAACATCTCCACCGTCGCCGTCGATCTCGCGGCGCGCGTGTTCGGCAGCCTCGCGGGCAAGAGCGTGCTGGTCGTCGGCGCGGGGAAGATGTCCACGCTCGCGGCGCGCCACCTCTATGGCCATGGGGCCAACCACATCGTCGTCACCAACCGCTCGCCGGAGAAGGCCGAGCGGCTCGCGGCCGAGATCGATGGCATCGCGAAGCCGTGGGCCGATCTCGAGGGGTTGCTCGTCGACGCCGACGTGGTGATCAGCTCCACCGGCGCGCGCGAGCCGATCCTGACGCGCGCGATGTTCAAGAAGGTGATGAAGGCGCGGCGCTGGCGCTCGATCGTCCTCATCGATATCGCGGTTCCCCGCGACGTCGAGCCATCGGTCAACGAGCTCGACGGCGTCTATGTCTATGACATCGACGATCTCGAGAAGATCGTCGCCGCGAACCTCGCCGATCGTGCGAAGGCAGCGGAGCAGGCCGGCAAGATCGTCGAGCACGAGGCCACCCAGTTCGAGCACTGGATGCGGTCGCAAGGCGTGGTGCCGACGATCCGGGCGCTGCGCCAGCGGTTCGCACAGGTCGCGGACGCCGAGGTCCAGAAGACCCTCGAGGCACTGGGACGTCGCGAACACAACCCCGCGCAGCAGCGCGAGGCGATCCAGCGCCTGGTCCAGCTGGTGGTGAACAAGCTCCTCCACCAGCCGACCGCCGCCCTCCGCGAGGCCTCGGCCGACGAGGCGCGGCTACGCGCCGAGGTGCTGTGCGAGCTGTTCGCGCTGGAGCCCGAGGCGCCCAGTGAGGGTGACGAGCCTGACCTGCGCGACGTGCGCGCCGAGAAACTTGGCGAGCCGGATCCAGCGCTGCCATCCACCGTGCAAGAGTCCGGGTCTCCGGAGAGGAATCCACCGACGTGAGCCAACGTATCGTGATCGCAACGCGCGGTAGCGCACTCGCCCTGTGGCAGGCCGAGCACGTGAAGGCTCGCTTGCAGGCCGTGGTCTCCGGGATCGAGGTCGCGTTCAACGTCATCAAGACGCAGGGCGACAAGATCCTCGACGTGCCCCTCGCGAAGGTCGGGGGCAAGGGGCTGTTCGTCAAGGAGATCGAGCAGGCCCTGATCGACGAGACGGCGGATGTCGCGGTCCACAGCATGAAGGACGTGCCCGCGGAGCTCGAGCCCGGGCTCGCGCTCGCGGCGGTGTCCACGCGCGAGGTCCCGTGGGATGCGCTGTGCGCCCGGAGCCCGGTGACCCTCGAGACGTTGCCGAAAGGCGCGACGGTCGGCACCTCGAGCATGCGTCGCCAGTGTCAGCTGCTGGCCGTGCGCCCCGATCTCAAGATCGCGATGCTGCGCGGCAACGTGCCGACCCGGATCAAGAAGCTCGATGACGGCGAGTTCGACGCGATCGTGCTCGCGGCCGCGGGGCTGACGCGGCTCGGGATGGCCGATCGGATCACGCAGCTGTTGCCGCTCGAGGTCTCGATCCCGGCGGTCGCCCAGGGCGTGCTCGGCCTCGAGACCCGCGGCCAGGACTTTCTGACGGGGGAGCTGATCCGCCGCGCGATGCACGATCCCGCCGAGGAGCGGCGCGTCGCCGCCGAGCGCAGCTTCCTCGCGCGGATGGGCGGGAGCTGCCAGACCCCTCTCGCGGCCCACGCCATCGACCGTCCCGGCGGCGGGCTGCGGCTGGTGGGAATGTGCGGGATGCCGGATGGTTCCAGGATCCTGCGCGCCGAGGTCGGGGGGCCCGTCGAGGACGCCGAGCTGCTCGGCCGCACGCTCGGTGACGACCTGATGGCGCAGGGCGCGGACGCGATCCTCGCGGCGACGAAGTAGTAAGCACTTCGCTAAGTCCGAGCAGTCGTCGGCGAGAAATTTTGCGTCGGGGGTGCCGACGGCCTACGATTTTCGGTGCGATGACCCGCCACATCTCTGCGTCCCTGCTCCTGTTCGTTGTCGGGTGCACCACGCCGATGTCGGCGATGCGTGACGACAACAAGCGTCTCAACCAGACGGTAGAGGAGCTGCGGACGGACCGCCGCGCCCAGGACCGCAAGCTGAAGGATCTGCAGCACCAGCTCGACAACCTGCGCGCCGACAAGGTGAGCTCGATCATGGCCTCGATGCCGCAGCTGCCCGTCGAGGTCTCGGGGCCCGCCTCGGGGTTCTCGCCTCGGGGGCCGCAGCGACCCGCGATCCCGGCGCGTCTCGGATCGTCGCCGTCACCGAGGACGGCACGGAGATCGTGTACGAGGGCGACGCCGCGCTCGGCAAGGTCGCGACGATGGACGATGATCCGACACCGACGCCGCGGCGTGCCAGCCGGAGTGCGAGCGCGCCGGCGCCGATCGGTGCGTTTCAGCCGAGCGGAGGCATGGAGGTCTCGCGGCGGGTTCCGGTCTCGGCCCGCACGGCGCGTGTCGCGACCCGCGAGCGCGAGATGCCCACCGAGCGCGGCGATGATGCCTCGGCCGACTACCGCGCGGCGGTCGAGCTCGTGAAGGCGGGGAGCAGCAGCCAGGCGATCGACGGGCTGCGCGCGTTCCTGCGCAAGTACCCGCGACACGACTACGCCGACAATGCCCAGTACTGGCTCGGCGAGGCGTTCTACGCCCAGAAGGACTACCCACACGCCCTCGCGGAGTTCCGGAACGTGATCGAGACCTACCCCCGCGGAAACAAGGTCCCCGACGCCCTCTTGAAAGTTGGATACTGCTACCAGGCCCTCGGGCAGGGAGACAAAGCTCGCGCCGTGCTGGAGCAAGTCGTGAACCTCTATCCCAAGACCGAACCGGCTGCGCTTGCCACCAAGCGACTGGAGACCCCATGAAGCGCGCCCTGCTCGCGACCCTCGTGCTCGTGCCGACCCAGGCACTGGCGCAGCCGTTCCCCACCGTCGATGCCCCGACCACGCTCAACCCGGGCTCGACCGGGACGCAGAACCCCACGCCGGCGCCGCAGACGCAAGGCCCGGCGCCACAGGCGCAGCCCAACGTGATCGTCGTCGGTCCGGACGGCAAGGTCCAGAGCACGGGCCCGGCGGTCGCCGAGAGTGGCTATTACATGTCCGGCGGCGGTGGCGGCTCGTTGATGGTCGACAACTACGATATCCACCAAGGCGCCGTGCCCGATCTCCACGTCGTGCGCTCCGGCGACACGCTGTGGGACATCTGCTTCTACTACTTCAACAACCCGTGGGAGTGGCCGAAGATCTGGTCGTACAACCCACAGATCACGAACCCGCACTGGATCTACCCCGGTGACCTCGTGCGCCTCCTGCCGCGTGGCGTGTTCGTGAACGGCACCCCGGAGCCCGACGCCAAGCCCGATCCGGTCACCGACCGGGTGGTCCCCGCGCCGGCGCGGCGGCTCGAGGTCGGCATCAAGCAGGTCGCGTTCGTCCAGAAGTCCGATCTCGACAAGTCCGTCACGATCGACGGTGCGGTCGACGAGAAGGAGCTGCTCGGCGACGGCGACTCCGTGTACCTCAGCTACCCCGAAGGTCACCCGCCACAGGTGGGGCAGCGCTATTCGATCTACCAGCCGGGCAAGTCGGTCAAGAACGGCTCCACCGACTACGGCTCGTACGTGCGCGTGATCGGCACGCTCGAGGTCGTGAGCGTCAAGCAGGACAAGCGCGCGCGTGGCGTGATCCTCCAGGCCAACCGCGAGATCCAGCGTGGCGCCAAGGTCGGCCCGCTGATGAAGACGTACAAGAACGTCCCGCCGGTGCTGCCCACGGTCGACGCGCAGGGACCGATCGTCGGCCTGATCGCGCATGACCAGCTGATCGGCGACGGCGAGATCGTGTTCATCGGCGTGACCAAGAAGCAGGGCGTGCAGGTCGGCAACCGGATGTTCGTGGTGCGACGCGGCGACGCGATGCCGGCGAAGATGTCGGCGAACGTCGGCCAGGATGATCGGCGGTTCCCGGCGCGTGCCCTCGGCGAGATCGTGATCGTCGAGGTCGGTGAGAATGTCTCGATCGGCCTCGTGACCTTGTCGGTGCAGGAGATGGCGATCGGTGATACGGCGATGATGCAGAAGGCGCAGTGACCTCCCGGTCGTTCGGGTAGAGCGCAGCGCACCGTATATAAGGAAGGGCCATCAGCCAACCGGCTGAAATCGCTCATCCAGCGCCGCTCGCACTTGACGGGGCAGCCGCAGGTGGCTAATTGCATTCCCCCTGTGACCTCCGTCGTGCTGACTCCCGGGCAACTTCCACGGCGCCTCGAAGCGCTGAGCTGGAAGCAGCCCGTGCGTGTTCGCGGCACGCTCGCCGAAGGTCCGGCAGTCGCCATCGTCGGTGCGAGGGCTGCCACGCAGGTCGGGATGGATCGGGCGCATGCCCTGGCAAAGCACCTCGCGGGGCGTGGCGTCCACGTGGTCTCCGGCGGTGCACTGGGGATCGATGGGGCGGCGCATCGCGGTGCGCTCGCCGGTGGTGGGCGCACCACGGTGGTGCTCGGCTCGGGCCTCGATGTCCCGTACCCGCTGCGCCACCGCCCGTTGTTCGCGGCGGTCCTCGCGGCCGGAGGTGCACTCGTCAGCCTCCTCCCCGATGACACGGAGCCGCGGCGATCCACCTTCGTCCAGCGCAACCCGTTGATCGCCGCGCTCGCCGATGTGGTGATCGTCGTCGAAGCCGATGTGCGATCCGGATCTCTGTCCACCGCGGCGGCGGCGGTGCGGCTGGGCCGCGTGATCGCAGCGTGGCCGGGTAGCCGTGGTTGCGAGCGCCTGCTCGCACAGGGTGCCGGGCTCATCGAGGACGCGCGCGATGCCGAGCTGGCGCTCGCGGGGACCGTGCGCCCCCGGCCCGAGCCCGAGCTGGATCCGATCGCCACCCAGGTGCGAGATGCGGTTCGCGCGGGGGCGGTTGGCGTCGACGCGATCGTCGCGTCCACAGGATTGGCAGTTCGCGCAGTCTTGCGCGCGCTGCCCTCGATCGAACACTCGTTGTTTGCGAGGAAGCCGTGAGTAAAGACGACAAGAAGGCAGCGGCGAAGGCCAAGGGTGCGGCGAAGGCCCCGAAGGCCCCGAAGGCCCCGAAGGCGAAGTCCAAGGCAGCGCCCGCGAAGGCGTCCGCCAAGGACAAGGCCGCCAAGGACCCGGCCGCTGTGGCCGAGAAGCTGCCCAAGGGCGACAAGCCGGCGAAGGCCGAGAAGGCGGCGAAGTCCGCCAAGGTGAAGGCGCCCGCCAAAGAAGCCGTCGAGAAGCCGAAGATCGTCCATCCCAAGGGCAGCAAGGCCTACAAGAAGGAGAAGGCCGCGGCCGATGCGAAGGAAGCCGCCGAGGTCGAGGCCGAGGCCAAGCGCAAGCCGAAGAAGGTCAAGCCGGGGTCGGCGCTCGTCGTGGTCGAGTCTCCCGCGAAGGCGCGTACGATCGCCAAGTACCTGGGCTCCGGGTACGTCGTGAAGGCCTCCGTCGGCCACGTGCGAGACCTGCCGAAGTCCAAGATCGGTGTCGACTTCGAGAACAACTTCGAGCCGTCCTACGAGGTCATCGACGGCAAGAAGAAGGTGGTCGCGGAGATCCGCAAGGCAGCGCGCGAGAACGAGATCGTGTACCTGGCGTCGGATCCCGATCGCGAGGGTGAGGCGATCGCCTGGCACATCGCCGAGGAGATCAAGGACGTCAACACGAACTACAAGCGCGTCCTCATCAACGAGATCACCAAGAAGGGCGTGGCCGCGGCGATCTCCGCGCCGCGCGAGATCGACATGAACAAGACCGACGCGCAGCAGGCGCGCCGGATCCTCGATCGGCTCGTGGGCTACGAGATCAGCCCGATCCTGTGGAACAAGGTCCAGCGCGGGCTGTCCGCGGGGCGCGTGCAGTCCGTCGCCGTGCGCCTGGTGTGCGAGCGCGAGGAAGAGATCAAGGCGTTCGTCCCCGAGGAGTACTGGTCGGTCGACGTCACCTGTCGCGCTCCGCAGCCGCCGCCGTTCGAGGCGCGGATCTGGAAGTGGAAGGGCGAGAAGGCCGAGCCGAAGACCAAGGACGATGCCGACGCGATCGCGGCCGAGCTCGCCGCGGGCCCGGCCACGGTCGCCACGGTCGACAAGAAGGAGCGCCGCAAGAAGGCGCAGGCGCCGTTCATCACGTCGCGCCTGCAGCAGGACTCCGCGCGCAAGCTGCGGTTCTCCGCGAAGCGCACGATGGCGCTCGCGCAGCGCCTCTACGAAGGTGTGGAGCTCGGCGACGAGGGCCCGACCGGCCTCATCACGTACATGCGTACCGACTCCACGCGCGTCTCCGACGATGCGATGACCGCGCTGCGGACGTACATCGGTGACACCTATGGCGCGGACTACCTGCCCGAGGCGCCGAACACGTACGGCAACAAGGAGCGCGCGCAGGACGCCCACGAGGCGATCCGCCCGACGCTCATGGAGTGGACGCCGGAGCGCGTGGCCACGGCGCTCGCCGAGCACCCCGAGGGCCCCGAGCTCGTGAAGCTGTACACGCTGATCTGGCAGCGGTTCGTCGCGTCGCAGATGGTGCCCGCCGTGTACGACGCCACCACGATCGACATGGATCGCGGGCAGGCCGTGCTCCGTGCCACGGGGCAGGTGATGAAGTTCGCCGGCTACACCAAGGTCTACGAGGTCGCCGAGACCGACGATCTCAAGGCGGAGGCTGCCGAGAGTGCGGATCGTCTGCTGCCGCCGATCGACGTCGGTGACGTCATCACGCTCGAGTCGGTGCGGCCCGAGCAACACTTCACGCAGCCGCCGCCGCGGTTCTCCGAGGCCTCGCTGGTCAAGGAGCTCGAGGAGAAGGGCATCGGCCGGCCGTCGACGTACGCCGCGATCATGTCGACGATCGTCGACCGTGGCTATGTCGAGAAGAAGGAGGCGCGGTTCTGGCCCACCGAGCTCGGCATCCTCGTCAACGGCCTGTTGGTCGTCAGCTTCCCCGAGATCGTGTCGGCGGACTTCACGGCGAAGATGGAGAACGATCTCGACAAGGTCGAGGAGGGCTCGCAGGACTGGCGCGTGCTGCTCGGCGGGTTCTATACGCCCTTCAAGATCGAGCTCGAGACGGCGCGCAGCGAGATGCGCGACGTCAAGCGCGAGGAGATCGCGACCGAGTGGGTGTGCGAGAAGTGCGGCAAGCCGATGGTCATCAAGTGGGGGCGCAACGGCAGCTTCCTCGCATGCCAGGGCTACCCGGAGTGTCGCAACACCATGGAGGTCGTGAAGAACCTCGATGGGACGTGGGAGAAGGTCCCGCCGCAGACCACCGACGAGATCTGCGAGACCTGCGGTGCACCGATGACCGTGAAGCGCGGTCGGTTCGGCAGCTTCCTCGCGTGCACGAAGTACCCCGACTGCAAGACCACCAAGCCGATCTCGCTCGGCGTGAAGTGCCCGCGTCCGGGATGCGGCGGCTTCATCGCGGAGAAGCGCTCGCGCCGTGGCAAGCCGTTCTACGGCTGCTCGAACTGGGCGAAGAAGCAGTGCGACTTCGTGGCGTGGGACAAGCCGATCCCGCAGCCGTGCCCGATCTGCAACGCGAAGTTCGTGGTCAAGAAGGAGAACAAGAGCGGGACCACGCTCCGGTGCATGGAGTGTGATTGGAAGCAGGGCGTCGACGACAACGAGGAGACCTCGGCCGCGTAGGCGGCTCGGGTCGAGTGGCGTATCGTGAGCGCATGAGCTGGGAACCCGATGTCACCGTCGTGGGTGGTGGCATGGCCGGCAGCGAGGCTGCCTGGCAGCTCGCCGAGGTCGGGCTGCGGGTCGCGCTGGTCGAGATGAAGCCGTGTGCGATGTCGCCGGCGCACCAGAGCCCGCTGCTCGGCGAGCTGGTGTGCAGCAACTCGCTACGCAGCGATGACCCGGTCGCCCCCGCGGGCTTGCTCAAGCACGAGCTTCGCCGCTGCGGCTCGATGGTGATCGCCGCGGCCGATCAGCACAAGGTGCCCGCCGGTCAGGCGCTCGCCGTCGAGCGGTTCGGGTTCGCGCGGGCGATCACCCAGCGCCTCGCCCTCCATCCTCGGATCCGGATCGAACGGCGGAGGCTCGATGACCTGCCCACGGGGCCGGTGATCGTCTGCACGGGGCCTCTCACCGAGGGCGCCCTGGGCGAGGTGATCCGTGCCGAGCTCGGCGGTGATCGCATGTACTTCTACGATGCGATCGCGCCGATCGTCGCCGCAGACTCGATCGACTTCGACTTCGCGTTCCGGGCCTCCCGGTGGGGCAGGGATACCGATACGCCGGATCGCGATGCGCCCGAGGAGCGCGCCGCCGGTGGTGACACCGGCGTGGGTGACTACGTGAACTGCCCGCTGAACAAGCTCGAGTACGAGGCGTTCATCGAGGCGGTGAACGGCGGCCGCAAGGTGCTGCCCCACGACTTCGAGGAGCCCAAGTACTTCGAGAGCTGCATGCCGATCGAGGTGATGGCGGAGCGCGGCCCGCAGACGCTGAGGTTCGGCCCGATGCGGCCGATCGGTCTGCGCGATCCGCGGACCGGGCACCGACCCTGGGCGGTGCTCCAGCTCCGCCCGGAGAACCGCTACCTGACCGCGTACAACCTCGTCGGGTTCCAGACCCGGCTCGCGTACCCGGAGCAGCAACGGATCTTCCAGATGATCCCCGCGCTGCATCGGGCCGAGTTCCTCCGCTACGGCTCGATCCATCGCAACACGTACATCGATGCCCCGGCGCGGCTCGGTGCGCGGTTCGAGCTGTTGACCCGCCCCAACGTGCGGTTCGCGGGCCTGCTCACGGGCGTCGAGGGCTACATCGAATCGTGTGCGATGGGCCTGGTGGTGGCGTGGATGCTGGCCGAGGAGCTGACGGGACGCGCGGCTCCACCGCCGCCGCCGACCACGATGATGGGTGGCCTCTACCACCACGTCACGGCCCCCCGGGAGGGGACGTACAAGTACGGCCCGACCAACGTGAACTACGGGCTGCTCCCACCGCTGCCAGGCGTTCGCAAGGATCATCGCAAGGAGCGGATGAGCGAGCGGGCGCGCGCGGACCTCGAGACGTGGCTCGGCTCCGTGCGTGTTACCGTCGCGGCGTGAAGCGACTCCTCGGAAAGTTCGCGATCGTGACGGGCGGTTCGAGCGGCATCGGGGCCGCGTGTGCCGAGGCGCTGGCGGCAGAGGGCGCCGCGGTGATGGCGACGGGGCGGCGGTTCGATCACGCGGGGGCCGGGCATCCGGCGCTCGGGCAGGTGATCCACGCCGGGCTCGACGTCACAAACGAGGCCGAGGTCGCACTCCGGTTCGGCGAGCTGCCACAGCTCGATCTCGTGGTGTGCTCGGCCGGTGTGGGGACGTTCGGCCCCGTGATCAACGCGTCGGTGAAGGACCTGCGCGAGATGCTCGAGGTCCACATCGTCGGGACCCTGCTGTGTGCACGCGAGGCGCTCCGGCGGATGCAGCCGCGGCGCAAGGGGCACATCGTGATCATCGGCTCGCACGCGGCGCACCACGCGTTCACCGATTGTGCGGGCTACACCGCGGCCAAGGCCGGTCAGCTCGGCCTCGCGCGCGTGCTGGCCGAGGAGGCGCGCCCGTACGACATCCGGGTGACGACGCTCCTGCCCGGCGCCACGGACACGCCGATCTGGGACGACCGTCCAGGCTTCGATCGCTCGAAGATGATGAAGCCCGAGGACGTCGCGAGCTTTCTGATCGCGATCGTGGCGCGCCCGGGGATCTCCGTCGAGGAGGTCATCCTGACGCCGCCCGCCGGCGTGCTCTAGCCTATCGACGCTCGTCCGCGATCGAGAACGTGACGAACCCGCCCTTGCGCGCGAGGCCCGTCGCCACGCCGAGATCGAGCGACAGCGCGTGCCCGGTGTCGCCGAGCGGGACCACGAAGCCCGGATCGACGGTGAGGTACAGGTTCGGTCGCACCCCCGGCGCCTCCGAGGCGCTCATCGGATGCGCGGTGCCGGCCTCGCCGAGCTCGCCGCCGATCGCGGCCACCTCGCGATCCATGTCGCCGAAGGACTCGCCCTGGGTGAGCGGCACCGAGAGGGCGAGGCCGGTGGCGAGGTACGGCTCGAAGTACCGGTTCGGATAGCTGACGGCCGCACCGCCGTGCGCCGTGAGGGTCAGCATCCCGGTGTTCAGGATCGAGAGGCCGGCGCCGTAGGTGATCGCCACCCAGTCGTGCGCGCGGGGCGTGCCCCGCCCGTAGCCGCGGAGCGCGAGCATCGAGAGTTTCGTACTGTCGGCATCGCCACGTCCACCGGTCAGCTCGACGCCGAGCGCGGTGCGGTCTGTGGCCTGGTGCTCGATCCGGACGGCGAGGCCGATGCCACCACCGCCGAGGACCTGGGTGACGTATCCGAGGATCAGCAACACGGACGTCTCTCCCGCCGGATCCGCGGCCGTGGTGGTGTGCATCGGCACGGTGGGGGGCGGCGGCAGGACCTTGCACCCGCCCAGGCCCAGCACACCGACGGCCGCGCCGATCGCCGCGGTGGGACAAATAACTCGCGCGCCGCGCGCCGACGGTGGGATCGTCGGGCGTGGACTGGGATCAGGCGCTCGAAGCATTCCGCCGGTACCTTGCCATCGAGCGGAACTATTCGCCCCGTACGGTCGAGGTCTATCTTCGCGACGTCACCGCGCTCCGCGCGCACCTCCGCGAGAAGCGCGGCAAGGATGCTCCGCTCGGGCGGCTCTCGGCGATCGACGTGCGCAGCCAGCTCGCCGCGCTGTTCGGCGAGAACGGGCCGGCGACGATCGGGCGCAAGCTGTCCAGCGTGCGGGCGTTCGCGCGGTTCCTGGTCAAGCGCGGGGTGCTCGCGGGCAACCCGGCCGCCGCGATCCGCGGGCCGAAGAAGGCCAAGGGCCTCCCGCGCGCGCTCGACGTCGACGATGCCAAGCGCTTGATGGAGGCGCCGGGCGCGACCGGCCGCAAGACGGCCCGCAGGCTGTCGATCACCGAGGAGGCGCGGCATGCCCTCCTGCGCTTGCGCGACACCGCGATGCTCGAGGTCCTCTACGGGACCGGCCTCCGCGTCTCGGAGGCCTGCGCGCTGGATCTCGGCGACATCGATCGGGACCGTTACGCCACCCCGATGGTGCTGGTGCGTCACGGCAAGGGTGACAAGCAGCGGCAGGTCCCGCTCGGCAAGCTCGCCGATGCTGCCGTCACCGCGTATCTGCCCGCGCGCAAGGCGCTCGCAGGCACCGGTGCGGCGCTGTTCGTCAACGCGGCGGGCCAGCGCCTGACGCCGCGCTCGGTCCAGCGCATGGTCAAGCAGTGGTCGATCGCCGGCGGGGTGCATGCGGATGCCACCCCGCACGCGCTGCGCCACTCGTTCGCCACGCACCTGCTCGATGCCGAGGCCGATCTGCGCTCGATCCAGGAGCTGCTCGGCCACGCCAGCCTCGCGTCCACGCAGATCTACACGAAGGTCTCGCTCGACCACCTGATGAAGGTCTACGACGACGCCCACCCCCGGGCGCGGCTGCCGGCAGCGCCGCAGCTTGGGGTTCCCGTGCTACGAACCAAGGTGTGAAGACGCACTCCACGACGATCCTTTCGGTCCGACGCGGGAACACCGTCGTCGTCGCCGGTGACGGACAGGTCACGCTCGGGAACACGGTGGTGAAGGGTGGGGCGCGGAAGGTCCGCAAGCTCGGCGAGGGCCGGGCGATCGGCGGCTTCGCCGGCTCCGCCGCGGACGGGATGTCCCTGTTCGAGCGCCTCGACGAGAAGCTCCGCGAACAGCGCAGCCCCCTGCGCCGGGCGGCGGTGGAGCTCGCCAAGGAGTGGCGCACCGATCGCGCGCTGCGCCGGCTCGAGGCGATGCTGGTGGTCGCCGATGCGGAGGCCACGTTCATCCTCTCGGGCTCGGGGGACGTGATCGAACCCGATGATGGCGTGTGTGCGATCGGCTCCGGCGGCACCTATGCGCTCGCCGCGGCCCGCGCGCTCAGCCTGCACACCGTGATGTCCGCCCGCGAGATCACGGAGACCGCGATGCGGATCGCGGCAGACATCTGCATCTACACGAACACGAACCTCACGATCGAGGAGCTGACCTCGTGACCACCCACCAGCTGACGGACGGGGAGCTGACGCCCGCGAAGATCGTCGAAGAGCTCGATCGGTATGTCGTTGGCCAGCGCGATGCCAAGCGCGCGGTGGCGGTGGCGCTGCGCAACCGGTGGCGCAGGCAGCAGGTCGAGGGCGACCTCCGCGACGAGATCGCGCCGAAGAACATCATCATGATCGGACCGACCGGCGTCGGAAAGACGGAGATCGCCCGGCGGCTCGCCCGGCTCGCCCGCGCGCCGTTCCTGAAGGTCGAGGCCAGCAAGTTCACCGAGGTCGGCTACGTCGGCCGCGATGTCGATTCGATCGTCCGCGATCTCGTCGAGGTGGCGGTCAAGCTGGTGCGCGACGAGGAGGCCGCGAAGGTCCGCCCGCGGGCCAAGGACGCCGCGGAGGAGCGGCTCCTCGATCTACTGCTGCCGCGGCCCGGCGGGCGCGGGTTTGCCGAGCGTCCCGGCGAGCCGAGCGCTTCGGGCTCCCAGGGCACCACCGATGCCACGCGCGAGAAGCTCCGCACGATGCTGCGCGATGGGCGTCTCGATGATCGCGAGGTCGAGGTCGAGCTCACC
This sequence comes from Myxococcales bacterium, assembly GCA_016720595.1. Taxonomy (GTDB): domain Bacteria; phylum Myxococcota_A; class Polyangia; order Haliangiales; family Haliangiaceae; genus JABFXX01. Next base: position 184,329 of record JADKKI010000007.1, on the reverse strand, counting down.
GACGATTCGAATCCGCTGATGTCCGTGCTCGGGGGCCAGCCCGGCATCGACGAGAACGCCCTCTCGGGCCTCAAGGACATGTTCGGCCAGTTCGGCCGCAAGACGAAGCGGCAGAAGCTCAAGGTGCCGCAGGCGTGGCGCGCGCTGACCGAGCAAGAGGTCGACAAGCTGATCGATCACGAGACGGCGACCCGCGAGGCCGTGCGGCGCGCGGAGAACGCCGGCATCGTGTTCATCGACGAGATCGACAAGATCGCCACCAGCCGCGATCGCGGTGGCGCCGATGTCTCGCGCGAGGGCGTGCAGCGTGATCTGCTGCCGATCGTGGAGGGCTCGACGGTCACCACCAAGTATGGCCCGGTGCGCACGGACCACGTCCTGTTCATCGCCGCCGGTGCGTTCCACATGAGCAAGCCGAGCGATCTGATCCCCGAGATGCAGGGCAGGTTCCCGATCCGCGTCGAGCTCACGCCGCTGGTCGCCGAGGACTTCGTACGGATCCTGACCGAGCCGCAGAACGCGCTGACGCGCCAGTATGCGGCGCTGCTGCAGACGGAGGGCGTGACCATCGAGTGGACGCCGGAGGCCGTGAAGGAGCTCGCGTCGATCGCCGCGGACGTCAACCGCCGGACCAACGACATCGGCGCGCGCCGCCTGCACACGGTGCTCGAGCGGTTGCTCGACGATCTGCTCTACAACGCGCCCGACATCGGCACGCAGACCATCCCGATCACGCCCGCCTACGTCCGCGAGCGCCTCGGAGCCCTCGTCGCCGACGAGGACCTGACCCGTTACATCCTGTAACCACCGTCGGGTGACGCGTTACAGCCTGTAACTACCGTCGGGGAATCGGACTCAGCGTCGGAGAACGGTCAGGTGGCGCGCCGGGGTTCGCGGAGTTGCCGGCGGCACGCACCGTGCTCCACGACGAGACCATGCGCTCTGCCGCCCCCCCTGCTACCAGCCTGACCCCTCCCCCCCCCCCCCCCCCCCCCCCCCCCCCCCCCGCGCCCCCGCCCCGCGGCCTACACCAGCGTCACCACCGACACGAGGCGCGACAACTTCGACGATGCGTTCGCCGCGGGGATGCAGGCGGAGATGGGCGCGGTGCTCGGCGGGCTGATCGTGGCCGCGGCTGCCGCTGGGCCGGCGCACCACCGAGCCGCCTGCCGAGCCGCCGCCGCCGCCAGTCGCTCACGTCGCGCGCTACATCCCGGGTGGCGATCGGTTGCCGGATCCGCCGACCGCCGACGGCCGGCTGCACCAGCTCACCTTGCAGGCGAGCCTGGCCGCGCGCGCGGGGCAGTGCAGCGCCGTGCGGGTGATCGCCGATCGGGTCGACGAGCTCGACACGAGCTACCGCCGCCGTGGCTTCGTCGCCGACTCCGCGATCGCCGGCTGCTTGTAGCTGGCACGGACCCTGCTCCAGCGCGCGGGATGCTTCGCCGCCTCGCCGTGCTCGTCGCCCTCGCGGTCACCCTCTTGCCGGGTTGTGCCGGGCGGAACGGGCGTACCGCGGGGCTCGCCCTGGGCGCCCTCGCCACGTTCGCCGGCGTCGTCCTCACCGCGCAGGTGCTGGATCACCCAACCCCGTGCGATGACTCGATGGAAGGGGTGGAGGCGGACCCGCTGTGCCTCGGGCCGGTGTTCGAGGACACGGGCCGGCTGATGCCCCCGATGCTCCTGGCCTCGACGGGCGTCGTGCTGCTCACCGCCAGCGCGATCGCGACGTTCATCCATCGCAACGACCGCGCCGATGAGCCGCGGCGCTACGATCGCGTCCGCAGCGAAAAACTGAGGTACAAGCTCCTCAATGACGCAGGCAGAGCTCCTCGCCCTCGCTGACCAGGTCTTCATCAAGAACTATCGGCAGCAGCCGATCGTCCTCGAGCGCGGCCAGGGCTGCGAGGTCTGGGACAAGGCTGGCACGCGCTACCTCGACATGACCGCGGGGATCGCGGTGTGCGGCCTCGGGCACGGCCACCCCCGATTCACGGCGCGCGTGATCGAGCAGCTCGGTCGCCTGGTCCACGTCTCGAACCTGTACTGGAACGAGCAGCAGATCCTCGCTGCGAAGGCGATCGTCGACCGCTCGTTCGCCGACCGCGTGTTCTTCTGCAACTCGGGTGCAGAGGCGAACGAGGGTGCACTCAAGCTCGCGCGCCGTTATCAGGCGGTGGTGGCCAATGCGCCGGAGCGCACGACCATCGTGTCCACGCACGGCAGCTTCCATGGCCGCTCCTTCGCGACGGTGTCGATCACCGGCCAGCCGAAATATCGCGAGGGCTTCGGTCCGATGGTCGGCCCGGTCGAGTTCATCGCGTACGGAGACCTCGAGGCGGCTCATTCCTGATCTTCGACGAGGTGCAGACCGGGATCGGCCGCACCGGGAAGTGGTTCGGGCACCAGCACGATGACGTCGTGCCCGACGTGATGACCCTGGCGAAGGGGCTCGGCGGAGGGATCCCGATCGGCGCAGTCGCGTGTAGCGAGAAGGCGGCGGCCGGCCTCGCCGCAGCGCCGGGTGGCGCCGTACCTCACGCGTCGACGTTCGGCGGAAACCCCCTGGCGTGTGCCGCAGCGAACGCCGTGTTCGAGATCATCGAAGCGGAGCAGCTCCTCGCGCGGGTCACCGAGTCCGGTGACTACCTCGCGACCCAGCTGGGGAAGCTCGCGACCGAGTTCCCCGGGCACGTCCTCGACGCGCGTGGTCGCGGACTGCTCCGGGGGATCGCGGTCTCGGGGCAGCCGGCACAGGTCACGGCGAAGTGCCGCGAGCGGGGGGTCTTGCTCTCGGTCGCCGGCTCCAACGTGGTGCGCTTCGCGCCACCCTATATCGTCGAGCGCGCGCAGATCGACGAGGCGGTCGGTACCCTCCGCGCCGTGCTCGCCGAAGGAGCCGGCCGATGAGCGACACCACGAGCCAGCCCACGCCGCGTGGCTTCCTGACGCTCGCCGATATCCCGGTCGCCGATTGGCCCGCCGTGTGGGATCGGACCCGAGCTCTCGAGACCGATCGCCTGGCGACCACGTTCGCCGGCAAGACGATCGCCCTCGTGTTCGAGAAGCCCTCGACGCGAACCCGCGTCTCGTTCGAGGTGGCCGCGTACGAGCTCGGCGGCAACTCGGTGGTGCTGTCCACGGATGGAAGCCAGCTCGCTCGCGGCGAGCCCGTGGCAGACACCGCGCGCGTCCTGGCCAGCTACTGCCACGCGATCATGGTGCGGACGTTCGGCCAGGAGCGGGTCGCGGCGTTCGCACGGGCCTCCTCCGTACCGGTGATCAACGGGCTGTCTGACCAACATCACCCGTGTCAGGTCGCGACCGACCTCTACACCGTGCGCGAGCACTTCGGCCGGATCGACAACCTGCGCTACGCGTGGATCGGCGACGGCAACAACATGGCCCAGTCCTGGCTGGAGGCGGCGGGGATGTTCGGGCTCGATCTGCTGCTCGCGTGCCCGGAGGGCTACGCTCCCGATCCCGATCACGTGCGGTCAGCCCGCGCAGCGCAGCAAGCGAGCGGGCGGGGCTCGATCGTCCTCACCACCGATCCGCGGGAGGCCGCCGCCGGGGCGCATGTGCTGTCCACGGATGTGTGGGTCTCGATGGGGCAGACCGACGAAGCGCAGCGCCGGATCGACTTCCAGGGCTACTGCATCGATCCAGCGCTCCTGGCGTGTGCGGCACCCGACGCGATCGTGCTGCACTGCTTGCCGGCGCACCGGGGCGAGGAGATCAGCGGCGACGTCCTGGATGGCCCGCGCTCGCTGGCGTGGAAGCAGGCCGAGAATCGGCTGCATGTCGCCAAGGCGATCCTCGAATACGTCATGCGGCCAACGGTGGTACGCTGACCTCGTGAGCACGGTGCCGGCCGAGATCGCCGGGATTGGACCGACGTCCCTGAAGCTGAGGGTCAGTCCGGGGTTCGATCCGCTGAAGGCTGCCGTCGGGCCTGACGAGTACTTCCTGCTGTCGCGGATCGATGGCTCGCAGTCGCTCCGCCAGGTGCTCCTCGACTCGGGGCTCCCCGTCGAGCGCGGGGTCGCGATCGTCACCCGTCTGCGCTCGATCGGCGCGCTCCTCTTGCCCGGCGAGTCCGCGGCACCAGCGCCAGCCTCGGTCCCGAGCGCACCGGCGCGCCCGGTGGGGCCGCTGCGGTCCGCCCAGGGCACGGACTCGCAGCCCCAGGATCTCGCGCACGATCTCCGGCTCGCGAACCCGAGCCCGGAAGAGCAGGCCGCCCTCGACGAGGACGCCGAGATCGATGACACCGACCGGCGCAGGCTCCTCGCGCTGGAGCGTCTGATCCTCAAGCAGGATCCGTACATGCTCCTGGGCGTCTCGCAGGGTGCAGACGCGAAGGCGCTCAAGCGGGCGTACTTCCTCCTGTCCAAGGAGATCCACCCGGATCGCTACTACGGCAAGAAGCTCGGGAGCTTCGCGGCGCGCATGTCGCGCGTGTTCGAGGAGGTCAGCCGGACGTACGCCCAGCTGACCACGCCGGATCGCGCACGCGGGAGCGCCGCCCACGCAGCGATCCGGACGAACGAGCAGCCCCAGACCCCGCAGGAGTACGCCGGAGAGCTATTCGATCGCGCCTGTCAGCTCGAGGTCGCTGGCGATCACATGAGTGCGATGCGGCTGTTCGCGGCCTGCGTGCGGATGGACCCCCAGATCAAGTTCCTCCGGCGTGCAGCGAGCTGCGCCCTCGCAGCAGGGCAGCCACGCTCGGCGCTCGAATACGCGAAGAAGGCCCAGACCCAGGCGCCCAACGACGTGTCCGCGGCCCGCCTCCTGGCGAGTGCGTTCCGCGCCGCCGGCAAGCTCTCCGATGCCGAGGAGGTGCTGGTGATGGCGATGGCGATGAAGAGCGAGAACGATGTGCTGACGTCCGAGCTGCGCAATGACCTCGCCGAGGTCCGCCGCATGCTCGCACCCACCTGAACGGCCCCGGGCGGGTGGGTAGATCCTAAGGGTGCCGGAGGCCCAATAAATCCGCCCCAAGGCTGGCGATCTTGTTGGAAATGGCGGGAAAATAGCTCGCCATGGCTAGTGACAAGGTGATCGGCATTGACCTCGGCACGACGAACTCGTGCGTGGCGATCGTCGAGGATGGAACCCCGTCCGTGATCCCCAACCGGGGCGGTTACAAGACCACCCCGTCGATGGTCGCGATCGCGGAGAATGGGAAGCGGCTGGTCGGTCACATCGCCAAGCGACAGGCGATCACCAACGCGGAGAATACCGTCTACGCGGCCAAGCGCTTGATCGGCCGCAAGTGGGGCTCCGCGGCGGTCCGCAGCTCGCTCGAGATCATGCCGTACCGCATCGTGGAGGGGCCGCACGACGACGTGCGCATCATGCTCCGCGATCAGGTGTTCTCGGTCCCCGAGGTCTCGGCCTACATCCTCCAGGAGATGAAGCTGATCTCCGAGGAGTACCTCGGCGAAGAGGTCCAGAAGGCGGTCGTCACCGTCCCCGCGTACTTCAACGACGGCCAGCGTCAGGCGACCAAGGACGCCGGTCGGATCGCCGGCCTCGACGTCATCCGCATCATCAACGAGCCCACCGCGGCAGCCCTCGCCTACGGCTTCGGCCGCAACATCGAGCGCAAGGTCGCGGTCTATGACCTCGGCGGTGGCACGTTCGATATCTCGATCCTCGAGATCGGCAATGGCGTGTTCGAGGTGATCTCCACCGCCGGCGACACGTTCCTCGGCGGCGAGGACTTCGATCGCCGGATCATCGACTGGCTCGTGTTCGGGTTCGAGAAGCAGCACGGCATCGATCTCCGCAAGGACAAGATGGCGCTGCAGCGGCTCAAGGACGTCGCCGAGAAGGCGAAGTGCGAGCTGTCGAGCGTCAAGGAGACCGAGATCAACCTCCCGTTCATCATCTCCACGGGCCGCAACGAGGCGCTGCACCTGCAGACGATGCTCAGCCGCGACAAGCTCGAGGAGCTGACCAGCGATCTGATCGATCGCACCGTCGAGATCTGCGCGCGCACCCTCGAGGAGGCGGAGATCCAGAAGTCGCAGATCGAGGACGTGATCCTCGTCGGCGGCATGACCCGCATGCCGCGCGTGCAGTCCGCGGTCGCCGAGTTCTTCGGCCTCGAGCCCTGCAAGGGCGTTCACCCCGACGAGGTGGTCGCGCTCGGCGCCGGCATCCAGGGAGCCGCCCTCACCGACGAGAAGAGCGACATCCTGCTCCTCGACGTCACGCCGCACTCGCTCGGCATCATGATCGTCGGTGGGTACTTCCACAAACTGATCGAACAGAACACCACGGTGCCCACGAGCGAGCAGCACGTGTTCACCACGGTCAAGGACAACCAGACCTCGGTGAAGATCCTCGTCCTCCAGGGCGAGAGCGATCGCGCGGAGGAGAACGAGCTCCTCGGCGAGTTCGTGCTGACCGGCCTGCGTCGCGCGCCCCGTGGCGAGGTCGAGATCGAGGTGATGTTCCACATCTCGGCCGACGGCATCGTGTCGGTCAAGGCCCGCGATCTCGAGACCGGGCTCGAGCAGTCGATCACCGTGACGGCGACCTCGGGGCTCACCGAGGACGAGATCAAGAAGATGGTCGAGGCGAACAAGGACTACATGGTCGAGGTTCGCTCGGGCCAGGAGTTCGACAAGGCCCGGCATGCCGCGGAGAAGGCCCTCGAGGAGATCGAGGGTCTGTTCCCGCAGGTCACCGACATCATCGCAGGCTCGGATTTCGGGCAGGACGCGGTGAAGAAGGCGCGGGCCGTCGTCGAGCGGACCCGTCAGGCGATCGCCGCGAAGGATCTCACCACGCTGACCGAGGCGACCGAAGCGCTGAACCGCACGCTGAACATGTTCCGCGGTGTGGTGTCGAAGACACGTGGATGAGACATGCCTGATCTGACGGAGCTAGACCGTCTCATCGAGGAAGGGCTGACGCTGTACGGGTCTGGTGATCTCGATGGCGCGCTGCTGGTCTGGGAGCAGGCGCTCTCCATGGATCCGGACAACGCCCAGGCGAACAGCTACGTCGACTACGTGCGCATGAACTACGAGATGCTCACGACCGACGCTGGCAACGACGAGACGGCGCCGTTCGGGATCTCCGCCGACGAGCCGGAGTACCAGATCGAGATCATGCCCGGCGATGGCAAGACCATGACGGACGCCCCGATGCACATGGACCCCACGGACGCCGGCTGGTTCATGGACGAGGAGCCTGCACGGCAGGGCGAGGGCAAGGTCGTGCCAGCGCCCGCTCCGCCGGCCGAGGAGTCACGCGATCAAGAGCCGCCGGCCCAGCCGATGACGCTCGAGATGGAGGCCGATGACCCGCCGCCTGTCGAACCCGCCGGGGTCAGCTTCGAGGACGCCACGCGCGAGTACCAGCCACGGCAGGGCAAGTCCAAGACCGAGCCGCCCGCGACGGTCGCGGCCGCGCCGGTGCGACCGCAGGACCCGCACAGCGCTGCGATCCACGATCTGTTCGCGCCCGAGGGCACGGCGGAGTTTCAACCCGAGGGCACGCCTGGGTTCGGGGGCCCCGAGGACATCAAGGGCTTCGCATCTCAGCTCACGGATGTGCGGAAGCGCGACCTCGGCTTCGTGAAGCCGACCGAGCCCACCGGATCCGCTGCGGCTCCTGCGCGAGAGCCAGAGGCCGATCCAGACGCCCTCCCGGCGCCCCCGGCCACCGCGCGTCCCCGCCGCAGCTCGTCTTCGCACGATGCGAGTCCAGCACCACCACCGGCCTCGTCGACCGTCTCGCTGTCCTACGCCGCGGATCTCGCGGACGATCTGATCTCGTCGTTGCCGAGCCCGAAGCCGTCGCACGTCACTCGCGACCTGCCATCGAACATCGTGCCCCCCCACGGTCCCGGGATGACCGCGGCCTCGTCGGCCCGGCTCTCGCTGGAGTCGTTCGAGCTCGGCGAGCCCGAGCTGCCCGCGGAGGTCAGCGTCGCGTTCAACACGCAGGCAGCCACGCGCGAGCTCGGGACCCGCGAGACCGCCACCCGTGATTTCGGCGATCGCCCGACCCAGGAGATCTCCCAGCGCCCGATCGATCCCGATCCGCTGGTCTCGGCGCCGACCCGCGAGCTCGGGTTGCGCACCTCGGGGAGTGGACGCGCGTTGACGGAGGACGAGCCCACGGGCGCCAAGGCCCCGCTCGATCCGCGCCGGCTCGCGATCCACGCGAGCCCTCCGATGACGCCAGAGGGCACGCGCTCCGACATCGTGCTGCCCTTCGATCCGATCGACGCACGCACCGCGCAGATCCTCGACGACGTGGACGAGGGCGCGCCGCAGCAAGAGACGAAGGAAGATCGCACCCGCCGCCGGATCACCACCCTGCTCGAGCATGCCACCGAGTGGAGCAAGGGGACCGACCTGGATCGCGCGGTCGCGGCGGTCGATCTCGCGCTCTCGGAAGATCCGAACAGCGCTCTCGCGCAGAAGCTGATCCATCGCAACCGCGACGTGATCATGCTGGTGTTCCAGACCTTCCTCGGGGACCTCAACCGGCAGCCGCTGCTCGCGCGTCCGCTCCACGAGCTGGCCACCGCCCCGATCAGCCCGCGCGCCGCGTTCCTCCTCTCGCGGGTAGATGGCTCGCTGTCACTCGACGAGATCCTCGACGTCTCCGGCATGCCTCGACTCGAGGCCTACCGCTACCTGTGCCAGCTGTTCCTGCGCGGGATCCTTCGCTGATGCTGGTCACGCGCGTCACCAACGCGGTGGCGGCGCGGCCACCCGTACGCGCCGCACAGCTCCGCGTGGTCGACGGTCCGGATCGCGGGCTCGAGATCGATCTGCCGCCCGTCGGCGTGGTGATCGGGACGGAGCGCTCGTGCGACGTGGTGCTGACCGATGCCTTCGTGTCGCGAAGGCACTGCTCGGTCTCTCCCACGGCGGCCGGGTTCGCGATCACCGACCTCGGATCCAAGAACGGGACGGTGATCGATGGTGTGGCGGTCGGCAAGGTCGTGGCGCCACCGGGCGTGGCGCTGCGGATCGGCAAGACGCTGGTCCAGCTGATGCCTGCCGACGAGGTGCTCGACATCGCACCGTCGCAGCACGATCGGTTCGGTGCGCTCCTTGGCGGCAGCATGCCGATGCGTCAGGTGTTCGCCGTGCTCGAGCGTGCGAGCAAGTCCGCGGCACCGATCCTGTTCCTCGGAGAGAGCGGAACGGGCAAGGAGCTGATGGCGCGCGGGGTCCACGATGCCTCGCCGCGCAAGGACGGGCCGTTCGTCGTGTTCGATTGCGGCGCGTCGACCGAGACGCTGATCGAGAGCGACCTGTTCGGGCACACCAAGGGCGCCTTCACCGGAGCCGCGGGTGATCGGCAAGGTGCGTTCGCCGCCGCGCACGGCGGGACGCTGTTCCTCGACGAGATCGGCGATCTCCCGGTGGCTCTGCAGCCCAAGCTCCTCCGCATGCTCGAGGCCGGCGAGGTGATCCCGCTCGGCGGGCGCAAGAGCGAGCGCTACGACGTGCGGATCGTCGCCGCCACGCACCGGGACGTGTTCGGCGAGGTCGCGCGCGGCGGCTTCCGCGGTGACCTGTACTACCGGCTCGCGGTCGTCGAGGTGCACGTGCCGCCGCTCCGCCAGAGGCTCGAGGATCTCGCGTCGCTGATCACGATGTTCCTCGCGCGCGCGGGCTCCACCGAGCTGGCGAAGCAGGTGGGGGGCGCGGCGCTCGAGCGGCTCCAGCGCTATCACTGGCCGGGGAACGTGCGCGAGCTCCGCAACGTGATCACGCGTGCCGTCGCTCTCGCGGGGCCCGACGATGACTTCCAGTCGCTGCCGTTCGTGCTGCGACCCACCGCGGCCGCGCCCGAAGGGCAGGTGGTTCGCGCCGATCGCCCGTTCCACGAGGCGAAGGACGAGCTGGTCGCGAGGTTCGAGCGCGACTACCTGACGGATCTCGTGCAGCGCGCGGGCGGCAACCTGTCGCAGGCTGCGCGGATCGCGGGCCTCGAGCGGAAGTTCCTGTACAAGCTGCTCGAGCGCGCGGGCCTCCGCGTGAAGACCGAAGCTACCGACGAGCCTGACCCGGAGACCGAGAAGAAATGAGCAGGATCTACCGCCAGCTGCCCGCGAAGGGCACCCGCCTCGCGATCGCATACTCCGGTGGGCTCGACACGCGATGCGCCGTCGCGTGGATGGCCGAGCAGGGGATGACGGTCCACGCCTACACCGCGGATCTCGCCCAGCCCGACGAGACCAACGTCTCCGACATCCCACCGTCGGCGCTCGAGCACGGCGCGAAGGCCGCTCGCCTCATCGACTGTAAGGACGGCCTCGTCCGCGAGGGCCTGATCGCCATCCAGTGCGGCGCGTTCCACCTCGCCGTCGGTGGCAAGAAGTACTTCAACACCACGCCGCTGGGCCGCGCGGTGACGACTACGGCGATCGTCCGCGCGATGGTGGAGGACGACGTCCACGTGTTCGGTGACGGCTCGACGCACAAGGGCAACGACATCCAGCGGTTCTATCGCTACGGGATCCTCGTCGACCCGACGCTCAAGATCTACAAGCCGTGGCTCGACGCCGCCTTCGTGAAGGCGTTCGGCGGTCGCACGGAGATGTCGCAGTACCTCGCGCGGATCGGCAAGCCGTACCGCATGGGGGTCGAGAAGGCGTACTCGACCGATGCCAACCTCCTCGGTGCCACCCACGAGGCGAAGGACCTCGAGCGGCTCGATGTCGGGATGAAGATCGTCGCGCCGATCATGGGCGTCGCGCACTGGAAGCCCGAGGTCGCGGTCGCCGCCGAGGAGATCACGATCGGGTTCGCGCAGGGCCGCCCGGTGACGCTGAACGGCAAGGGGTTCGGGTCGCCGTACGAGCTGTTCGTCGAGGCCAACCGGATCGGCGGACGGCACGGCCTCGGGATGAGCGACCAGATCGAGAACCGGGTGATCGATGCGAAGAGCCGCGGGATCTACGAGGCGCCCGGCATGGCCCTGTTGCACATCGCGTACGAGCGCTTGCTGAGCGCGATCCACAACGAGAACACCCTCGACCTCTACGCCACGCTCGGGCGGCGGCTCGGTCGCCTGCTCTACGAGGGCAAGTGGTTCGATCCCGAGGCGTGCTTGCTGAAGGACGGCCTCACTCGCTGGGTCGCGCCGAGCGTCACCGGCGAGGTCACCCTGGAGCTCCGCCGCGGCGATGACTACACGATCCTCGCGACCCGCGCCGAGTACATGTCCTATGGCCCCGACAAGCTCTCGATGGAGCGGGTCGAGGAGCCAGCGTTCACGCCCGAGGATCGGATCGGCGCGCTCGAGCTCCAGAACCTCTCGGTAGGCGACAACCGCGACCTGCTCCTACATCACCTGTCCAGCCTGCGGCAGCTCGCACCGGGCGGCGGTGATCCGCTACCGCACCTCCTCGGCAGCGTCGATTCCCCCGACGAATGACGTGATAACTTGGGGTGTGCGGTCGCGATGGCTCCTCGGGTGGTCTGTCGTCGCGGGGTGCGGCTTCTCCACGCCCGCGAGCGTCGACGATGCCGGGCCGCCCGACGATACGACGGTGGACGTTGCGACGGATGTGGCCGATGCACCACCCGCCGGCACGTGCATGGCGAAGTGGATGGCGGGCACGGTCCAGCTGACCACCCCCGCGCGTCTCACCCAGCTCGGCTCGGCGACATCCGATCGCGATCCGTTCATCTCGTCTGATGGCCTGCGCTTGTACTTCGCCTCCGAACGGAGTGGCAATGGCGACATCTATGTTGCGGTACGAGCCACGGCGGCCGGCGTGTTCGCCGCTCCGATCCTCTCCGTCGACTTGAGCTCGGTCGACTACGACAGCAAGACGTCGATCGCGTCCAACGACCTCCTCGCGGTCCAGGCGAGCACGCGCAATAGCAGCGCCGACACCGACCTGTGGATCGCGACCCGTCCCAACACGGTCGCCGCGTTCTCGAACTTCACGCGTACGCCGTTTGGCGCCAACAATGACGGGACTGCGCAGCTCGATCCGGAGACCAACGACATCGGGACGCGTGTGTACTTCGCCAACGGCAGTCCGCAGCGCATCGTCGTGGTGTCGCGCGCGGATCCCACGAGCTCGTTCGGCAGCATGGTCGAGCTGATCAATGGCGGCAGCGGCGATGCCGATCCGTCCGTGTCACCCGACGAGCGCCTGGTGGTGTTTGCCAGCAACCGTGGAGGAGGGCCGGGAGGTGGTGGCGATCTCTGGTACGCGACGCGTGCGAATGCCACGGCGACGACGTTCAGCTCGACCCTGCTGGTCCCGACGGTCAACGGGAGCTCCGAGGACGGCGATCCCTCGCTGTCGGACGATGGCTGCACGTTGTTCTTCGCGTCCAACCGCACCGGCGATTGGGAGATCTACGTCTCGACGGTCACGCCGTAGTCAGTCGAGCGGGTCCGAGACCTCGTCGTGTTCGGTCCGCACCGGGCGCGAGACATCGAGCACGTAGCGGACCAAGGTCGGGAGGTAGTCGGCGAGTGGGGGGCACACGACGCCAGTTCCCGCGAGTGCGGCGGCGGTGTTGGCCTGATCGTAGTGCACCGGGTGATCGAGCACATCGACGAACGCGCTCGGACCGCGGCCGAGGCGCGAGAGGCCGGGCGTGCGCAACACGGCGCGTGCCAGCGGCCTCGGGATGTGGCCGCGTGGCTTCTCGGTGTGGGCGTGCTCCGCGACGCCCTCGAACACCGCGCGCGCCGAGAGCGGTGCAGGATCGACGAGGTGGAAGGTCTTGCCGGCCGCACCCTCACTGCGACCGACGCGCCACGCCGCCTCGATCACGTAGTCGATCGGGACCAGGTGGAGTGGCGCGTCCCCGCGGCCGAGCAGGGGGAGCCGTAGCCCGGAGGCGTTGGTCGCGATCAGCACCATCAGGTAGTACGGGCCATCGAGCTTGTCGATCTCACCGGTGCGGCTGTCACCGACGATGATCCCGGGCCGCACCACGGTGATCGGCAGGTGGCGGAGCGCCGTGTGCACGAGCTTCTCGGCGTCGAACTTCGTGCGCTCGTAGTCGTTGTGGAACTTCTGCCCGGCATCGAGGTCTTGCTCGTAGAACGTGCCGCGCCGGTCGCCCGAGACCATGGCTGTGGACCAATGGACGAGGCGCTCGAGCCGACCCGCATCCCGGGCCAGATCGAGGATCGTCTTGGTGCCGGTCACGTTCACGCGGCGGGCGGTCTCGCGATCGACGCCCATGAAGTAGATGCCGGCGAGGTGGTGGATCCACGTGACCTCGCGTGACAAGGCTCGGTACTCGAGGCTCGACAGGCCGAGGTCCATGTCGCAGACATCCCCGACCAGGATCTCGGCGCGCTCGCCGTTCGGGATGCTCGCGAGCAGCTGCGCCGCCTGGGCCGCGAACTTCTCGCGGACGAGGACGAACAGCTTGGTCTCGGGCTCGGAGGCCGCGAGCTTGGCGATCATCCGCCTCGCCGTGAACGCGGGAAAGCCGGTGACCAGAGCGACGTCGCGTCGGGGCAGGGCGACCCGGCCCGTGGTCCCGGTGGTCGCGCGGCTGCGCACCGCGATCGCTCCGAACCGGCGCTCGATGTCGGCCACCACGCGCTCGACCTCGCTGCCGAGTGCGGCCGGCTCGCCCTGGTTCTCGATCACCCAGGTGGCGACCGCGAGCTTGTCGGCGAGCGGCGCCTGCGCGAGGATCCGCGCCGTGGCCTCGTCGGCGGTGAGGCCATCGCGGGCCACCAGCCGGGCGTGCTGGACCTCCGCGGAGGCCGAGACCACGATCAGCCCCGCCAGCCCGAGGTGGGCCCGGTTCTCGACGAGCAGCGCGGCCTCGTAGAACACGACATTGGCCCCGGCGTCGGCCCAGGTCGCGATCGCACTCGCGCTCGCGGCGGCGATCCGTGGGTGCGTGATCCGGCCGAGGTCCGCGCGTGCCTGCGGATCGGCGAACGCGATCGCACCGAGCCGCTTCCGATCGAGGAGACCATCCGGCGTCAGGATCTGCGTCCCGAACCGCGCCACCAGCTCGGCGAGTGCGGGTTGGCCGGGCTCCACGACCTGGCGCGCGAGCAGGTCGGCATCGACGACAGCGGCGCCACGCTCGCGGAGCAGGCGGGCGACGGTGCTCTTGCCCGACGCGATCCCGCCGGTGAGACCTAACACGTGCACCGCCACGACGCTTGGTTACCACGGCCTCTCAAGGGCGCGGTAGGGTCGCCCGCATGCGGTGTCCCGCCATCTCCGTGCTCGCCGGATTCGTCGGGCTCGTCGGGCTCGTCTGGCTCGGGCTCGCGGCCGTGGGCGGCGGTGCGCAGGCGGCGCGCCGTGACTGGACTGGCTCCGCGGCCTGTGGCGCGTGTCATCCCAAGCAGCTCGCTGCGTGGCAGGCAACCCGGCACGCCGCCACGCGGGACCGCTTCCCTGGGCGTCCCGAGGCGCGGTGCCTCGCGTGTCACGGCACCGGCGAGGCCCCGGCCGGCCCAGCGGTTGCGGTCGAGGTCGGGTGCGAGGCGTGCCACGGCGCAGGGGCGGCCTATGCCGAGGACGATCTGATGCGCGACCTCCCGGTGGCGCGCAGCCTCGGCCTCGCGGACCTCTCCACGCCCAAGCTCCGCGCCGCGCTGTGCGCCCAGTGCCATGCACGGGCGACTCGGGGTAGACCTTTCGATCCGACCGCCCCCGTACACCCGGTGAACCCATGAGCCGCGCCCATCCCCGCCCCCGGACCTCGTTCGTGACGTCCGCCGCGTCCCCCAAGGACTTTCCTCCGCCGAGCCTCCCCGAGCTCGCGGTCGTCGGTCGATCCAACGTGGGCAAGTCGAGCCTCATCAACGCGCTGGTCGGCCAGGATGGCCTCGCGCGGACCTCGCGCACCCCGGGTCGCACCCAGCTCATCAACTGGTTCGAGGTGAGCGCGCAGCCACCGTTTCACCTCGTGGATCTCCCGGGCTTTGGCTACGCCAAGGTGCCCACCGGGATGAAGGACAGCTGGAAGCCGCTGATCGAGGCGTACCTCTCGGAGCGCAAGACCCTCGCGGGGGTGCTGCTCCTGATCGACATCCGCCGGGGGCCCGAGGAGGAGGAGCTCGACTTCGTACCGTGGCTCGCCCAGCGCGACGTCCCGATCGTGGTCGCGCTGACCAAGTCCGACAAGCTCGTGAAGAGCAAGCGCATGGTCGAGATCACGCGCGCCCGTCAGGCCTTGAACCTCACCCGCGCTCCCTTCGCGGTGTCGACGCTCAGCAGCGATGGCATCGATGAGGTGTGGCGCGCGCTGATCAAGATCCTCGTCCCCGCGAAATGATCGTCGAGCCAGCGACGGCCGCGGACCTCGACGCGATCGACGAGATCGAGCAGCACTCGTTCAAGGCGCCGTGGCCCCGCTCCGTGTTCGAGGGCGAGCTCGCCCGCGACTTCGCCCGGATCGATGTGGTCCGCGATCCGCACGTGATCGCGTTCAACAACTACTGGCTGGTCGCCGGCGAGCTCCACATCCTCGCGATCGCCACGCACCCAGATCGGCGGCGCTCCGGGATCGGTGGGCGGTTGCTCGCGCACGCGATGGAGGCAGCGCGCGCAGTGGGGGCGACGTTGGCCACGCTCGAGGTCCGCAAGGGAAACCTGCCCGCGATCGCGCTGTACGAGCGCGCAGGGTTTGTCACCGTGCACACCCGGCAGCGCTACTACCAGGACGACGGCGAGGACGCGCTCGTCATGCTGTGCGAGCTCACTGCACGACGATCGTGACGGGCACCCGATCGCTCGCCGAGTCGCGGGTGCCGAAGTAGATCGCGGTGCCCGCAGCTCCGGCGACCAGGATCCCCGCGCCGGCCAGCACGTACCAGCGCTGGTACCACGCGCTGCCGGCACCGCGCTTCGAGAGCTCGGCCTCGACCTTGATCTCGCCGTCGGGGGGGAGGGCGACCTTGGTGGTGAACGGGACGTATCCCGCCTTCTCGACCCGGATCTGATAGGTCGCGGGCGCATGGAGCTTGAGCGGCTGGATCGGCGTCAGCCCGCGGGATTCGCCTCCGACCGTCACCGCCGCTCCGGCGAGGTTGGCGACGATGTCGATCACGCCGTAGCGAAGGAAGTCTCCCGGGGACAGCAGGCGCGCCAGGTAGCCGTTGATCTGGTCGTCCGCGGGGGTGGTCTTCGAGGCCAGCGAGTCTGCGACGCGGGTGACCACCGTCTTGCTCGACACGTCGATCCGCTGCAGCGTCAGGATCACGTCGCCGAGCTCGCTGACGCCGACCAGGATCACCTCCGAGGCGCCGACCTTCTTGCCGATCTGCGCGATGCACTCCGCGTCGCCGGCGCACTTCACCAGCGCCTGATCGAGCTGATCGCCATACACGGTGCGGGTCTGATCTGGGCCCAGCAGCTGGAGCGAGGTCTGCTTGCTCATCTCGTCGAGGATGCGTCGCGCGATGCCTGGCAGCGCGGAGGAGCCCGAGCGGTACTCGAGCACGGAGACCTTGCGCTTGGGATCGGGATCCGCGTGCGCGACGTGTGCGCCGATGAGGATCGCCAGCGCGATGAAGGCGAGCTGCCTCATCGGGACCCGAACAGGGCTCCGATCGAGGTGGGCGTGTACTGCGCGGGGAACGCATTGCGCTCGCCCTCGGGCGGCTGATCACACTCCCAGTCCGCGAAGAACGCACCGGGCTCGACGGTGACGGCGCACGACGTGCGCACTCGCTGCGCGACCGAGGAGCTCGCCATGTCGATCAGGATCCAGTCGGCCGTGGTTGCATCGAGGCACGGCAGGATCCGCGTGTTGAACCCGTCCGTGAGCTCCTCGATGTAGTAGCGGCTCTTGGTCACGAGGCCCACGTACTGCCCACCGGGCAGCGTCACGAGATCCGAGGGCACCACACCGAGCGCCTTGAGCACCTGTGCGTGCTGGCGAGCCATGTCGTTCTTGTCGACCATGGTCTCGCGACGCCCCGGCGCATCGAGCGTGATCGGCGTACCCCCGTCGAGCGGGATCGACTTGACGATGATGTGCGCGCCTTCGGTGACGTACGCGAGATGGTTGCCGTTGGGTTGCGGGCACGCGACGGGGGTGGTCGCCGTGCAGCCCGTGGTGCACGCCGGAGCGGACATCTTGGTGCCCGCGGCCCACACGCGATCACCAGCCACCGTCAGCACGGCGGCCCGTTCGAGATCGACGAAGTCGGTCAACGTCAGCGCGCCACCCTCGATCACACCGCCGACCTTGGCGACCTTGCCGGTGCAGGGCAGGGTGGCGAACAGCATCGGCACGTCGGGTGCGGCGGCCAGATCGGACACGCCGGCGGTCACCGGTGCCGGGGTCGCCGCCGCGGGCGCATCGACCGGGACGGCGACGATCTTCGACGTGCCAGTGCAGGTCGCGAGCATCGACGGCTTCTCGGGCGGCAGGATCCTTCCGACCAGCCCGTAGGCGACCATCAGGCCATCACTACCGGGGCCGACGGTGACGCGATCGACCGGGCCGACCATCGCGTTCTCGACGGTCTGTGCGTCGACATCGACGATCGCGATGCCGGCGCCGTGGGCGACCGCGAGCTTGTGCGAGCCGGGGACTGCCGCGGCATCGGTGACCATGCCGGGCACCGTGATCGAGCCCATCACGGTGTTGGTCGCCGTCACCACGATCTGGACCTGGTTCGCCGAGATCACGGCGAGGCGATCACCGCCGACCGAGACGGTGAACTGCGGCCCGGTGACGCCGGCGAGCATGCCCTGGAACTTCGCGTCACGAGGATCGAGCGTGGGATCGAACGAGTACAGGGCGCTGCCGCTCGCGGCGTACACGAACGGCCGGCGCACCGGGATCGAGACCTTGGTGGCCTGATCCCCGATCACGTCGACGGTCTGCCCGGCCTCACCCACGCCGACGATCCGGTTGGAGACATCGCGCAGGACGATGCCGATCTGGATGTCGTTGCCGACCGGAAGATCCCCCGCACTCACCGAGCCCGACGACAGGACGCTCGTCGTGCCGACCGGGGACTCGCCGGGGGCGGTGGCCGTCACCGTCACGGTGGTCATCCCGGTAGGCCGCAGATCCGCCTGACTCGGGAGAGACAACGTCAGCTCGAGCGACCCGCTGCCACCATTGCAGGCGCCCAGGACCAAGGTGGTGGCGACGCAGGCGACGAACCACGACGCGGTATCGCGCACCAATCCCATGAGCGAGGTCACGGTAACAGAGGGGTACCCATCCCTACAACCACACGAAACACAACGACAACTTTCTTTCGTACGGCGGCATGGTGGGCGCTGGCCAGGTGGTCCGGCAGGTAGTTGGCCAGCTGTCCGTCAAGTCACTTTCGTGGGGCCCGGGGTCGCGGTAATCACTGGGGCTGATGTCGAGCGCGCTGGCGTCCGCCCAGGTCACCGTCGAGGGCTCGCTGCGGGACGTCGTGCTCGCGCTCGATCGCGGTGCAACCGCGCCGAGTACGGCCTCCAGTTCCCGATCCTCCGTCCCGACATCCTCGTGGTCTATGCCGATCGCTTCGAGGGCTTCGCGGCGGTGATCGCGGGCACGCAGATGGGGATCCCGACGGCGCACATCGAGGGTGGCGACGTCACGCAAGGCGGAGCTCTCGACGATTCCGTGCGTCACGCGATGACCAAGCTGGCTCACCTCCACTTCACGACCAACGAGAACGCCGCGAACCGGATCCGCGTGATGGGTGAGGAGCCGTGGCGTGTGCACGCCGTCGGATTCCCGGCGATCGACCTGATCGCGGACGGCCTCTACGCCACGCCACAGGAGCTCCACGATCGGTTCGGGATCGTCGCCGATCGGCCACTCGTCGTGTTCACGCAGCACTCGGTGAGCAGCCGGTTCGAGGAGGCGGTGGCCCAGGTCCAGCCTTCGCTCGCGGCGCTCGAGACGATCGCACGCGAGGGCGTTCAGGTCGTGGTCACGTATCCGAACAACGATGCCGGCGGTCGGCGGATCATCGACGAGCTCGAGAAGTTTCGCGCGCGCGCCGTCCCGAACGTGCAGGTCCACAAGAGCGTCGGCCGGTACAACTATCACGGCATGCTGGCCCTCGCGGGGCGCGGCGCCGCCGGTGGCGCGTGCGTCGGCAACTCGTCGAGCGGCGTCAAGGAGACTCCGGCCTTCGGGTGCCCGACCGTCGATGTCGGATCCCGTCAGGCCGGGCGGCTCGGGACCAACAACGTGATCGCGACCGCGTACGACGAGCGCGAGATCGTGGCGGCGATCCGGCGCTGCTTGACGGACGCCGCGTTCATCGCGCAGTGCCACACCTGCGAGAACCCCTATGGCACCGGTGACGCGGGGCCCAAGATCGCCGAAGTCCTCGCCCGCGTGCCGCTCGACCAGAAGCTCCTCACCAAGCAGATGACGATTCCGTGAGCTGAGGCGCACTCGCACCTACAACCAACTGAAACGCAACGAGTTGTTGGCCAGCCAAGAGATCGCTAGGCGACCTCATCCGATCGTTGTACGAATCGCCCAGCGCGTTAGGATTGGGTGCGTTGCAAGCAGGGACTGACAAGGGTGGGCACACGGGGCCGACGGCCCGACAAGATCCGACCCTCCCCCAGGTGTTCGGCCGGTACCTGCTCGTGCAGCGCCTGTCGCGCGGCGGCATGGGCGAGATCTTCCTGGCCAAGCACGGCCTCGCGGGGTTCGAGAAGCTGGCGGTGATCAAGAAGGTGCTCCCGCACCTCGCCGCCGACGAGCAGTTCATCTCCCGGTTCGTCGACGAGGCGCAGGTCGCGATCAAGCTGCAGCACGTCAATGTCGCGCAGGTGTTCGAGGTCGGTCGCGTCGGTGACGAGTACTTCCTCGCGCTCGAGTACGTCGAAGGTCGCGATCTAAGGCGGACGCTCGCGCTCCTCGCACACCGCCGGGTGCGGATGCCGGTCGATCTCGCGCTGTTCATCGGTCGCGAGCTCGCGAACGGCCTCGCCTACGCGCACCGCCGGACGAGCGCCGATGGCTCGTCGCTCAACCTCGTCCACTGCGATATCTCTCCGCCCAACGTCCTGGTGTCGTTCGAGGGCGAGACCAAGGTCATCGATTTCGGGATCGCGAAGAGCGCGATCCGTGGAACCGCCACGGATCCGAAGATGGGGTTCGGCAAGTTCGGCTACATGGCGCCCGAGCAGCTGATCCGCGGCGGGGTCGTCGATCACCGCACCGATCTCTATGCGGCCGGCGTCGTCCTCTACGAGCTGCTCACGGGGCAGCGGTTGTACGAGGCAGGGCAGGAGCCCGACTACCGCGCCCTCGCGAAGAAGGTGGCCAAGGGCGAGCACCCGCTGCCGTCGGAGATCGCGCCCGAGCTCGCGCCGTACGACGACCTCGTCGCCACCGCGCTGCGGCCCAAGTCCGACGATCGCTATCAGACCGCGGCCGAGTTCCGCGATGCGATCCAGCAGGCCCTGGTGCAGGTCAATCCCACGATCTCCACCGATCAGCTCGGGCAGTACATGCGCGACCTGTTCGCCGACGAGATGAATGGCCAGCGCGAGCTGCATGATCGCGTGGCGAAGACGCACATCGCGGACTTCCAGGAGCAGCTGCACACGCAGACCATCTCCACGGTCTCGTTCGCGATGGCGCAGCTGCCGTTGCCGGCGCCCGCCGAGAGCGCGCCGAGCCGCCCGACGACGCAGAGCCGATCCACGGGCCAGGCACGCGCGATTCCGGCGACGCCGCTCGGCGGCAAGCCCCCGACGACCGGCAGCCTCCCGGCCGGCTATGACGATCTCGACCTCGCGGATGGCACCGGCACCTCGGTCCGCGAGCAGCCCGCCCGCGACAACCGCAAGGTGATCGTCCTGGGCCTGCTCGCCGCGATCGCGGTGGTCGCGGTGATCGCCTTCGCGATGACGCGTAGCCGTGCGGAGCCACCCGCCAAGGTCGCCGAGGCGGGCTCGAACAAGGGCATCACGTTCGAAGCGATCGAGACGCCGCCCCCGCCGCCGAAGAACCCGCCGCCGGTCGAGGTGAAACCCGACGTGCCTGCGGTTCAGACCGACGTCGCCGACGCGGGCTCCGGATCGGCCGCCGCGGTGCCGCCGGTGATCGTCAAGAAGAACCCGGGCCGCAAACCGGACCTCGGCAAGAAGGATCCGCCGAAGCCAGCCGGCGTCACCCGCGAGGCGGTGGGGGCGAAGTTCTCGGCCACGTCTCGCCAGTACGAATCGTACAAGGCCAAGAACGGCATGCAGCTGGATCGCGAGTGGAACGAGCTCACCTCGTTCATCCAGTTCAAGATGACGCCCGAGAACCTCGACGACGCCGTGCGTCGCATCGACGCGTTCCGCAGCAAGCTGCGCGACTAACATTTCCTCCCGCGAAACCCGCCGGAAACAATCCGTGGGCTAACGATCGCGGCATGAAGAAGGTCGAGGCGATCATCAAGCCGTTCAAGCTCGATGAGGTGAAAGAGCGCCCTCGCCGAGGTCGGCATGCAGGGCATGACAGTGACCGAGGTGAAGGGCTTCGGTCGCACAGGCGGCAAGAAAGAGGTCTACCGGGGCTCGGCCTACGTCGTGGACTTCGTGCCGAAGGTGAAGGTCGAGATCATCGTCCCCAACGACAGCGTCCAGCAGGTGGTGAACGTCATCACCGAGGCGGCGCGCACGGGAAAGATCGGCGACGGCAAGATCTTCATCTCGCCCGTCGACGAGGTCATTCGCATTCGCACCGGCGAGACCGGTGAAGACGCCATCTGAAGTAACGACAGGAGAGCACGCCGTGACGCCTAGCGACCTCACCGACTACGTCAAGAAGCACGGGGCCAAGTTCATCGACGCCAAGTTCGTCGACTTCCTCGGTCAGTGGAAACACCTCACCTATCCGATCGAGCGTCTGCAAGAGGGCCTCGAGGAGGGCTTCGGCTTCGATGGGTCGTCGGTCGCCGGATGGCGCGCGATCAACTCGTCGGACATGCTGATGAAGCCGGATCCGACGACCGCGCAGATGGATCCGTTCCTGAAGGTTCCGACGCTGTCGATCCTGTGCGACGTGATCGATCCGATCACGCACGAGGCGTACCTCCGCGATCCGCGCAGCCTCGCGAAGCGAGCCGTCGCGTACCTCAAGTCGACCGGGATCGCCGATACGGCGTACTTCGGCCCCGAGGCCGAGTTCTTCATCTTCGATTCGATCCAGTACTCGGAGGAGCCGAATCACTCGTTCTTCAACATCGACTCCGACGAGGCCGGCTGGAACAACAAGCGCACCGAGGGTGGAGGCAACAAGGGCTTCAAGCCGCCGATCAAGGGCGGCTACTGCGTGGCGGGCCCCACGGATCAGCTCACCGATCTGCGGACGCAGATGGTGATGACGATGCAGTCGGTCGGCATCGAGATCGAGACGCACCACCACGAGGTCGCCACGGCCGGTCAGGCCGAGATCGACATGAAGTACGACACGCTCGTGAAGATGGCGGACCAGGTGCTCTGGTACAAGCACATCGTCAAGAACGTCGCGCGCCAGCACGGCAAGACGGCGACGTTCATGCCGAAGCCGCTGTTCGGCGACAACGGCTCGGGCATGCACACGCACCAGTCGCTGTGGAAGAACGGCAAGCCGCTGTTCGCCGGCGATGCCTACGCGGGCATGAGCGACATGGCGCTCTACTACATCGGCGGCCTGCTCAAGCACGCCGGCGCGATCTGCGCGTTCGCGAACCCGACCACCAACAGCTATCGCCGGCTGGTCCCTGGCTACGAGGCGCCGGTCAACCTCGCGTACTCGGCGCGCAACCGCTCGGCCTCGATCCGGATCCCGATGTACTCGAGCTCCCCCAAGGCCAAGCGCCTCGAGCTGCGGTCACCGGATCCGTCGTGCAATCCGTACCTCGCGTTCGCGGCGATGATGATGGCGGGCCTCGATGGCATCGAGAACCGGATCCATCCCGGGGAGCCCCTGGACAAGGACATCTACTCGCTGTCCCCCGAGGAGCTGGCGGAGGTGCCGACGGTTCCGGGATCGCTCGATGCGTCGCTCGACGCCCTCCACAAGGACCGCGCGTTCCTGATGAAGGGAGATGTGTTCTCGAACGACCTGATCGACGCGTGGATTGGCTACAAGCGCGAGGCGGAGGCAGACCACGTGCGACTCCGCCCAGTTCCGGCCGAGTTCCAGCTCTACTACGATTGTTAGGCCCGGCTGGACGGCCAGGAGCTACCCGACGGTAGCTGCTCCCGACCTTGTAACTCGGCGCCCCCCCTGGCAGAATCAGGGTATTCCGGTCCACGCGTGGGCCGGGGGGACGCCGAGTACCTGCGTGGATTTCAGCAAGCCAGGCCCCAATAGCGGTGCGAAGGGAGGCGCGCGCCCGGGCGCTGCGTACTCCGCCGTCGTGGGCACGCTGGCGAGCCGCGCACTTCCGAGTGCGTTGCGTGGGCTGGCGTACCGTGCGTTTGCGCGCGCGGTCGGCGCGAACCTCGATGAGACCGAGCTGCCGCTCGGAGCCTATCCCTCGCTCGGGGACTTCTTCGCCCGCAAGCTGCGCGATGGTGCACGCACCGTCGATCCCGCGGCCGATGCGATCATCTCGCCGTGCGACGGCGTGATCGCGGCCCGTGGCGAAGCCGTCGACGGTGCGCTCGTCCAGGCCAAGGGCCGCAGCTACCGGCTCGAGGAGCTCGTGGCCGCGTCCGGGCCTGGCTCGCTCGCAGCGCGCCTCTCGGGGGGCGCGTACATGACCATCTACCTGTCGCCCAAGGACTACCACCGCGTCCATGCGCCGGTCGACGCGGAGCTCCTGAGCTACGACTACGTCCCAGGGACCCTGTGGCCGGTGAATCGCTGGGCCACCGAGCGTCGCGAAGGTCTGCTCGCTCGCAACGAGCGCGTGGTGATCCACATGAATGCCGGCGCGCTCGGTCACGTCGCACTCGTGATGGTGGGCGCGGCCGGCGTTGGCAACATCCGCCTCGCGCATGCGCCTGATAGCGCCACGTTCCGTGGGCTCCGCGAGCGCCGCCGCATCGAGCTCTCCGGCGTCCGCGTCCGCAAGGGCGACGAGCTCGGGGCGTTCCGGCTCGGCTCGACCGTGGTGATGATCTTCGAGCCGGGCAGGGCCACGCTCGCCGGCGAGGTCGCTCAGCCCGTGCGGTTTGGCGAGCGGCTCGGCCGCGTGAGCGGGGGCGCCTCGTGAGCAAGCGCGACGACGACTCGCAGGCCGACATGGAGGTCGGGATGACCACGGCCGAGCGCCGTCGTCGCCGCCGTCGCGGCGGTGGCTTGCGCGTCCCGTCGGACAACGTCCCGCGCCGGTCGACCACGCCGCCCGTGGTCGCGCCCGTTCCCGAAGATCCTTCGCTCGCGATGTCGATCGCGTACAGCTTCACGAGTGATGCGTCCGAGCCGGTCCCGCGGATCGTCTCGGACTCGCCGTCCGAGCCAATCCCGACGTCGATCCCGAGCTTCGCGGATCCGATGGCACCGGACTCGATGTCCACCGTGATCGATCCGCCGAACCAGCCGGTGGAGTCCGCCGACTTCGAGATGAAGACGCGCGAGATGAGCGCGGTGGATCTCGAGGCGCTCGGCCTCACGGAGCCCGGCCTGCGCGAGCGCAGCTCTCAGCCGCGGATCACGATGCCGCGCGTCCAGACCGATCCGAGCCCGATGCGCAGCGTCGAGGTCGACGTCGACATGGGCGCGTTCGACGGGGGCGATGCTGGCCCGACCCTGGACTCCGACCCGCCCACCCCGGGCAGCCACGCAGCGCACGTCGGGAACGAGGCCGGAGGGCGCCCGCAGGCGTCGTCCCGCCTGACCACCGAGCCGTCGATCGCGCCGCCGAACGTGCACGCGAGCGAGCCTTCCGCATCACCGCCGCTCGCACCGTCTGGCGTCGCACGCCCACCGGGTCAGCGCGCGCACACCGAGCCTGGGGAGTCCGCCGCACCTCCTCCGCCGCCGGCGATGCCACGGGTGCAGTCGCGTGAGCGGCTACGGACGGTGGCGCTGTCCGACGAGGATCTCGAGGAAGTGCGCGAGGCCTATCGCGCGGCCACGCAGCCCGCGCCAGCTGCTGGTCCCGCACAGCCCTCCACGCCTGCACCGGCGCAGCCCCTGGCGGCCGCGGCGCCGAGCATCAGCACGACGCAGCCGCTGACTGCGCTCGATGTCGACGTGCAGATCGAGGAGAAGCCGGAGTCGCTCGCCGAGATCGACATCAACGAGCTCGCGATGCGGGCCGACAGCTCCGGCGAGTTCGAGGTCGATGTCGACGAGCAGCCGCTGAAGTCGGTGCCGCAGGCTGCCGCGGTGACGCCACCGCCGCCGTCGCCGAGCCCGGATCGCAAGCGTCCGCCGTCGGTGCCGCCGCCGTTCTCCAACACCAAATCGGACAACCACCCGGCCTCGGTGCCGCCGCCGTTCACCGGCAAGGAGGCGAAGCCCGATCCGGGTGCCGTCGTCCCGGTGTCGCACGCGCCGACGCAGCACACGCCCGCGCATTCGCAGCATTCGGGGCCGCACGCGGCGCCGCCCCCGCCGCCGCCTGCCCACAAGGCACCACCCGCGCCGCCTCCCAAGATCAAGCCCACGCCGCCGACGGCGGCTGCCACACAGAGCAAGATCGAGGGCAAGGGCTCGCGAGGGAAGCCGTGGTTCGTCGACCTGTTCGACGAGGACTATCTCCGGACGCTGCCGTTCCTGACACCGCAGGCGACCCAGTCCGAGGCCGAGTTCGTGATCGAGGCGATGGGCCTGTCGCCGGGCGCCCAGGTGCTCGACATCGGGTGCGGCTATGGCCGCCATGCGATGGAGCTAGCGGCCCGCGGCTTCCACGTCGTCGGCCTCGATCTCTCCACGCCGCTCCTGGTGCGCGGCGGCGAAGAGGCCATGCGTCGCGGCCTCGAGATCAACTTCGTGCGCGGCGACATGCGCGAGCTCGATTTCGATGCGCAGTTCGACGGCGCCTACTGCATGTTCTCGACGTTCGGGTACTTCGACGACGAGACCAACAAGAAGACGGTGTCGAACATCGCGCGCGCGCTGAAGCCAGGCGGCCGCGTGATGATCGAGATCTTGAACCGCGACTATGTGATCGCGGATCTGCCGACGCGTGTGTGGTGGGAAGGCGAGGGCTGCGTCGTGCTGGAGGAGGTCGAGCTCAACTACTTCTCCTCGCGCATCCAGGTGAACCGCTCCGTGGTGTTCGATGATGGCCGCCAGCTCGAGCAGGAGATCTCGGTGCGGGCCTATTCGCTACATGAGGTCGGCAAGCTCATGCACGCCGCGGGCTTCCGCGTGCTCGAGGTCTCGGGCGGTTACCACACGCGCGGCCGATTTTTCGGCAACCAATCGCGCCACATCATTGTCCTAGCTGAGCGCAAGGATCCCGCCTCGACCTGATTCCGAGCCGTTACACGGGGTTACTCCCGGTACGGCGGAATAATTCAGCTCGATCGGGCGTTCCTTTTGCACGCGCGAAGATCGCCAAAACATTTGGCCTCGTCGCGCGTCTGATAGGTAAGCGCGCCCGCGCGCTGGAAAGGCAGATCGATGGCAGCCATCGTCACGAAGCTTGGGGCTACCGGGTTTGGACGTCCGAGCGCACGCGCGGGGCGTGTCGCCCGCGTGACCGCGAAGGCACCGAAGCGCAGCAAGTCGGAGCCCGCTCCGGATGCCGAGGCGGATGCCGAGATCGATGCCGAGGCCCTCGCGGGCGACGGCGAGGAGATCGTCGTCGTCGAGAAGAAGGTGCGTCCCGATGGCGGCACCTACCTGTCGATGTACTTCCGTGACATGGCCGCGCTCGATGTGCTGCGCCCCGAGGAGGAGTTCACCTCGGCCCGCGAGATCGAGGCGCTCGAGATCATGCTGTGGGAAGCGGTGCTCGCGCATCCGCCCGCGATCGAGCACATCCTCGCCACTCTCGAGGAGCTGACCGCGCTGCCGGCGGAGGCCAAGACGTTGCGCAAGGCCGCCGAGCGTCCTGATCCGAAGAGCTACCCGAAGCTCGCGGCGAAGGCCGCGCGCAAGCTGCGCGCTGACGATACCGATCACCTGTTCATCGATGCCGCGCTGTGCACCATCGATCGCCTGTCGCTCAACATCGGCGTGCGGGGCACGGATGTGGGCTCGCTCGGTCGCGAGCGGGCGCGCACCGAGTGGCTGCGTCGCGTGATCAGCGCGAATCGCGCCGCGATGGAGGCTCGCAATGACTTCGTGCGCGCGAACCTCCGCCTGGTCGTCAGCATCGCGCGCCGCTTCAACCACGGGCGGATGGCGCTCGCGGATCTGATCCAGGAGGGCAACCTCGGGCTCCTCAAGGCCGTGGAGCGGTACGACTACCGTCGCGGCTTCCGGTTCTCGACCTATGCGAGCTGGTGGATCCGGCATGCGATCAGCCGCGCGCTCGCGGACAAGGGGCGCGAGATTCGCCTCCCCGTCCACATGATCGACGCACAGCACCGGGTCACCAAGGCTCGCCGGATGCTCACCGGGCAGCTAGGCCGTCAGCCCACGAGTGAGGAGCTCGCCAAGGCGACCCAGATGCCGGTCGACAAGATCGAGAAGATGCGGAGCTGGCTGCTCGAGCAATCGGTCTCGATCGACAAGCCGGTGGGAGACGACGAGGGCCGGGTCCTCGGCGAGGTCCTCGAGGACCCCGACCGCGAGGAGATCTCGCCCACCCAGGACCTGGAGTGGGAGGCCCTGACCACCGAGGTCCGCAGCATGCTGGGGGAGCTCCGGCCCATCGAGGCGGACATCCTCCGCCAGCGGTTTGGCCTGGGAACCGAGCAGGAGCTGACCCTCAAGGAGATCGGGGACAAGTACAACCTGTCCCGCGAGCGCATCCGGCAGCTCCAGGAGCAGGCCCTGGCCAAGATGCGCCGGGCCCTCGCCCGACGCGACCTGATGTAACCGGGAGTTGGCTAACCAGCCCGAATTTCGGTACGTTCCCCTCATGACGAGGCGTCTGGTGCTCCCGGTGCTGCTGCTGCTCGCGATCTCCGCGTGCGGCGACGCTGACACCAAGCTCAAGGTCACGGGCATCGAGCCAGAGAAGGGCGACGTCGAGGGTGGGACGTACGTCCGCATCAAAGGCAATCGGTTCACCGCCGATGGCCCTCGAAACGTGAAGGTCTACTTCGGTTCGCGCCAGGGCACGGTGGTTCGGTTCGCGAGCGATAGCGAGCTGATCATCGAGGCGCCGGGCGGCAAGCCGAACGAGAAGGTCGACGTCCTGATCATCTTCGACCCGGGTGGTCAGCTGAAGATCAAGGACGGCTTCACGTTCGTCGAGAAGAACGACAGCGTTCCGAGCGTGCAGGATCTCGATATCAGCAAGCCGAAGAAGTAACCGCCAACGAACCGCCAAGGGTTCGCTGGCACTTCCGTCTACGAACCGCCAAGGGTTCGCTGGTTGGCACTTCCGTGCCCCAGAGGTTACGAACCGCCAAGGACGCCAAGGGCGCCAAGCGGAGAGAGTTTTTCAACGCGTCACAGGCGCTCTACCAAGGACGCGAGCGCTCCAGTTTGGAGGAGTGCACTTCCGTGTTGGCTGCTGGTTTGAACGGCACCGAACTGCGGCACCGAACTGCAGCATCGAAGTGCGGCACCGAAGTGCAAACCAACGAACACGAGCGTGCGCGTCCTCGGGCGGGCGTTCGTGTCAGGTTGAAAAAACTCTCCGACCTTGGCGCCCTTGGCGGCCTTGGCGGTTCGAAACCTCCGGGACACGGCAGTGCCGGGGAAACGAACACTGGCGCCCGTGGCGGTTCGAAACCTCTGGGGCACCGAAGTGCCAACCAACGAACAGGGGCGTGCGCGTCCTCGTGCGGGCGTTCGTGTCAGGTTGAAGACCCTCTCCGACCTTGGCGCCCTTGGCGGCCTTGGCGGTTCGAAACCTCCGGGACACGGAAGTGCCGGGGAACGAACACTGGCGCCCGTGGCGGTTCGCGCTCGTGGGGCGCCCGTGAGGCCGCTGGCGGTTCAGGCGAGGTTGAGCCGGAACAGCTGCTGCCCGAGGAGCACGAACGATTCGTGACCGATCGCGCGCTCGCCGTTGACCTTCACGAACGTGCCGTTCGAGCTGCCGAGATCGGTCAGGAACACCCGGCCATCGCGGAGCGTGACGCGGGCGTGGAGGCCTGACACGTAGCCATCATCGGGGAAGTTGATCTCGCCACGCTCGCGGCCGAGGGTGATCTGCTCGCCGAGCAGCGGGAACGCCGCGCCGGTGATCTCGCGGCCGATGATCACGGTCAGCTTTCCCCAGAAGCCGGGGTTCGGGCTGCCCATGAGCTCGGTGCCGTCGGCGGTGGGCTCGGGTGCGCCGATCAGCTCGAAGCGCAGGAGCTCCTGACCGATGCGCAGGATCTGGCCGGAGGTCAGCTCCTCCTCGCCGGTCATCTTCACGAACACGCCGTTGAGCGAATCGAGATCGCGGACCACCCCGGTCACGCCGCGAAGATCGAGCTGCGCGTGGATCGGCGACAGGTAGCCGTCGTTCTCGAACACCGGCCCGAAGCTGCGGCCGAGCTTGTTCTCGCCCTGACGCAGATCGTGGGTGCCGCCCTCGGTGCCATCGGGGCGGATCAGGGTCATCGAGATCCTGCGCTGCGGGCTCGCCTGCGGGGCGGAGCCAGGGCCAGGAGGCATCGGCATCGGCGCGGGCGCGGAGCCCTCGTCCATGCGGAAGCCGCAGGTGCCGCAGAACCGGAACGTCGGCGGGACGTCGCTACCGCACGAGGGGCAACGGCGCATGCCGGGCGCGGGGCCACCCATCGCTGCAGCACCCGGACCGGGACCGGCGGGCGGGACGTAGCTCGGCGAGAAGCCGGGGACGCCCGGGGGCGGTCCCATCGGCGGCGGCATCGCGGGACCGCCGAGCGGTCCTGGGGGCGGCATCCCGGGCATCCCGCCACCCGTCGGGCGGCCACCGGGGCCGGGGCCCATCGGGCCCGGCTGGGGCATCGCGCCAGACGGCCCACGCAGCGGTGCGCCGGCGAGCGGGCTGCCCTGCGATGGGTCCTGCATCATCGTCTTCATCATCGCCACATCACCACCACCAGGCCCGCCCGGCTTGGGCGCAGCCGTGAGCTCTGCCCCGCAGCCGAGGCAGAACTTGTAGTGATCCTGGTTTTCTTTCCCGCAACGATTGCAGACGGTCATGGAGGCTCCCGGACGGAGAGAGTCAGACTAGACGATTTCAACGCGAAGTAGCTGCTGGCCCAGAAACACGTAGTCGCCGTGGCGCAAGACCTGCTCGCCGTTGACGCGAACGAAGGTCCCATTGCGCGATCCGAGGTCGGTCACCGATAGCACGCCCCCGGCGTTCCGGAGCTCCGCGTGGCGACCGGAGATGAACGGATCATCGGGGAAGTTGATGTCGTTGCCTTCGCGGCCGATCACGACCGCCTCGGCCTCGAGACGGAACACCCAGCCGATCGTCCCGCCGCGGAGGTGCTGCTTGACCTCGAGGTTCGCGGGGCGGGGCATGCTGGAGGAGTAGTAGGTGCCCTCCTGATCGGGGACGTCCTCCGCCTGCTTGGCATTGCCGACGGTGAGGACCTGCTCGCCGATCAGCACGGTGGCACCGGGGACGAGGTTCACTTGCCCCTGGATCCGCACGAAGATGCCATTGAGCGAGCCCTCGTCCCGCACCACCAGCTCGCTCGGGGCACCCCGCTGCGCGGAGGCGCGATACAGGAAGTTGGCGTGCGTCGGCGACAGGAACGGATCGTCGGGGAACGAGATCGGGCAATCGCCGCGACCTGCGGGGTGCTCCTGGCCTGCGAGCGTGAACGAGACACCATCCTCGCCATCACCACGGATCAGCGTCAGCTTCGCGCGTGCGGACTGCACGGCGCCGCCGAAGAACAACGTGCTGCGACCGGCCTTCTGTCCCGGCTGTGGTGTCCCCGCGCTGCCTGGGTTCGGCGTGCCCTGCGCGCCACCGGGGCGAGGGCCGACGCGGGTCTCGACGTCGAACACCGCCTCGACGGGCATGCGGTGTCCACACGAGCCGCAGAACTTCGTGCCCGCGTTGACGAACGTGGCGCACTTGGGGCAGTCACGACCGTGGGCCACGCCCGGCACCGTCCGACCGGGCGTGCTGCCGTTGGTGTCGAGCGGTGGCGGACGACTCGCGCCACGCGGACGCGGGTCGAGCGCGACCGCCGCGCCGCAGCGCGCACATTGCGGTACCCCGATCGGAGTCAGCGCGCTGCACGCGTCGCAGACAAGTCCCACATCCATGCGCTCGGAATTCTACCCTCTTGCGAAGATCCCCGTCAAAGAACGGACCCCGTCAGATCGCTCAGGATCCCTAGGTATTTTCGGGGTCAGGGCGCCGTGGCGGCTGCGCGAACGACCGGGTCGGGGTCGGAGGCCAGCTCGGCCCTCCGCTTCTGGGCCCGGTCGTCCCTCGAGGGTGCCAGGGCGTGGGCGGCAGCAGCCCGGACCTGGGCGACCTCATCCCGGGATAGCTGGAGCAACGGGTCGAGGCCGGTGGGGCTCCCCGTGGTGCCCAGGGCGATGGCCACCGCCTCCCGCACGAAGCTCGACGCATCGCTCGCGGCCTTGATCAACGCGCCGGTGTCGCTGCTGGGGCCGAGGCGTCCGAGCGCCAGCGCCGCCACGCGACGATCTGCCCACGGCCCGGTGGCGAGGGTGCGCGTCAAGGCGGTCAGCAGGTCCGGCGGTGGCGCTCCGCGCCGGAGCGACAAGGTCGCGATCGCGTTCATCGCCGAGGCCCGGACCTGGTCGGCCGGATCCCCGAGCGCGGCGGTGATCGCCTGGTCGGCGCCTTTGACCTTCCCACCGTCGAGCTTGGCCAGCACGGAGACCGCGAGGCCCCGAACCTTGGGATCCTCGCTGGTCAGCTGCGCGCTGATCGCAGGGGCGATCGCGACGCCGATCGCGGCGACCGCGGCCACGACCTTGGGATCGTTGCCCGCCGGGGTGAGCGCGCCGAGGCCGAGCTGGACGGGGGCGCCGTCGAGATCCGCGAGCACGGCGACCACGACGTCGCGGTGCTCTCCCAGCGCATCGAGCAGACCCCGTGCGATGTCGTCCGCGTGATCCGCCACGAGCTTGGTGGAGCTGGTCGTCGTCGGAAGCGATCCGGGGAGCAGCGCGATCGCCTCGGTGGCGTTGTACTTCTCGTTGCGCTGCGGGTACTCCGAGAACCCCATCAGGGCGAGCGCAGGGAGCGCGGCGCCACTGGTCCGGGCCATCGCCCACACCAGCTCGTCGTCGGAGCGCCCGACGCGCGAGAAGTACGCGCGGATCAACGGCCCGAGCGACCGCGGGTCACCCAGCTGGCCGAGCGCCCATGCAGCGAGGCGCTGGGCTTCACCGCGGTTATCGGCGAGCGCGGTGAGCAGGGCAGGGATCCCCGCGGTGAGCTTGCGCGCGCCGATCGCGTACGCGCACGCCGCGCGGGTGGCATCTTCACGCCGCGCGTCGGCGAGCGCGGCGATCAGCGCCGGTCCGCCGCGCGGATCGTCGATCTGGCCGAGGCCGAGGCACGCGAGGGCCTGCACCGAGCCGCGGCGATCGTTGACGAGCTTCAACAGCGGCGCGACGGCGCGGCGATCGCCGGAGCGACCGAGCGTGAACGTGGCCGCCTCGCGCATCGAGACCTCCGGGTGATCCACGAGCGGCAACACGTCCGCGAGCACCCCCGGATCGCCGAGGCGGCCGGCGGCGATCAGCGCGGCCACGCGGACCTCGTGATCGAGGTTCTCGCGCAGCGTCCCGATCTGACGCGGGGCATCCTTGGCCGGCTCCAGGCGCGCCATGCGGACGAGCGGCGCTGCGGCGCCCTTGTTTCCGAGGTGCCCGAGCACGGCGACGGCGACCCGCTGCTGGC
This sequence comes from Myxococcales bacterium, assembly GCA_016720595.1. GTDB lineage: Bacteria > Myxococcota_A > Polyangia > Haliangiales > Haliangiaceae > JABFXX01. The sequence goes on along the minus strand of JADKKI010000007.1, from coordinate 151,524 downwards.
TCGCGTCCTTCTCGTCGCGGAGCGCCTCGAGCAGCGGCTGCAGCCCGTGGCCGCCGATCCGAGTGAGCTCGGCGCGCGCCGCCTTGCGGACGTCGTCGGTGCCGTGGCGCTCGCGCTCCACGAGGCGCGGCACGTAGCGCAGGTACAGATCGACGAGCACGCGCCGGTAGATCGGCTTGTGCGCCATCATGAACGAGAGCGGGGACACCACCTTCTCGAGCTCGCCGAGCGTATCGGTCATCTCCTCGAGATCGATGGCCTCGCGCCCGGCGCGCCCCACGACCTCCTCGTCGTTGGCGTTGCGGAGCACGCTGCGGAGGAGCTCGGCGGCCTTCATCGGCTGGCCACCCTGCACGTAGAGCTGCGCGAGCGCGAACTGCGCCTTGGCGTTGCGCGGATCGAGCTGCACCGTCTTCTCGTAGGCGGCGATCGCCTCGGGGAACTGCTGCATCTCGGCGTAGCCCTCTGCGATCCGCATGTACGCGGTGGGATCGCTCGGGCTCTTCGCGAGCGCCTTCTCCTGCCACTCGCGCGCCTCGGCGTCCTTGCGCGCCTCGCGCTTGATCTCCGAGATCTGCCAGTACACCTCGCGCTCGCGCGAGGGCGCGAGCTTCGCGAGCTCGAGCAGCATCGAGACGGCCTCGTCGTACTTGCGGATCGCGCGGTAGGTCTTGACCAGATCGAGCGCCACGTCCTGATCGTCGGGCACGCGCTTGTGCAGCAGCTCGAGCGTGTTCAGCGGCTCGCCCTTCATCGGCTTGCGGCCGTAGTACTCGACGAGGAAGTAGCCCTCCTCGGATCCGCCGGTCTTGAACTTGGCGTCCCAGTCGCGCTTGAACTCGAGTTCCTTGGCGCCCATCCGGCTCACGATCTGCACGAAGTGGCGGCGGGCATCGCGCCGGGCCAGCCGATCCGTCGCCTTGGTGCCGACCAGCTCGAGCACCTTCTTCCAGTCCTCGAGCGCCTTCGGGAGCTGCTTCTGGCCCTCGAGCACGCTCGCGCGGCCCTTGTAGAACTCGGGGTTCTTGGCGTCGAGCGCGATCGCCTTGTCGTACATCGCGAGCGCGTCGACCGGCTTGTTGTGCTCGGACAACACCTCGCCGAGCTTCGCGAACCCGCTCGGCTTGTTCGACGCGATGATCCGCTTCCAGGTGGCGAGCGCGCGCGGCTGGTCGTTCTTCTGCCAGTACTGCTCGCCGAGCGTCACGAGGTGACCCGGATCGTCGGGCTCGAGCTTCGCGAGGCGCTCGTACTGCGCGATCGCGAGATCCTCCTTGCCCCAGCGCTGGTACATGTCCGCGATCGCCGAGAGCACGCCGGCATCGTTCGGGAACCGGTTCTGCAACCGAGCGAGGGACTCGAGCCCCTTCTTCTCCTGGCCGCGTCGCCAGTAGCGCTCTGCCAGCTCGAGCTGAAACCGCGCCTCGCCGGGCGCCGCGGACACCACGGACTCGTACTGCTTGAGCGCCTCGTCGTCCTTGCCCGAGTTCTCGAGGAGCACGATCAACCGACGCTGCGTCTCGAGCTCGAAGCTCGACTTGGCGACCGCCTTCTTGAGCGCCGCGATCGCCTTGTCCTGGGCGCCGGTCTCCTCGTACAGCTTGCCGAGCGTGTCCCACTCGAAGTGGCCGCGGCTGCTCTCGGGCCACGCCTTCTCGTACTCGGCGAGCAGCGCGGGCAGCGCCTGCTTGCGGCGATAGATATCGATCACGCGGCCCGTGAGCTCGACCTCGAGGTAGTAGCCCTTGGGCGCGAGCTTGATCGCGCGGCGATACTCGGCGACCGCCTCGTCATCCTTGCCGAGCCCCTCGAGCGCCTGACCGCGGCGCGAGACCACCTCCACGCGCCGCGCCGGATCCGAGCCGAGGAGCTTCTCGGCCGCGGCATAGCTCTCGAGCGCGATGTCTCGCTTGCCGGCCGCGAGCATGGCGTCGCCGCGCTCGATCCACAGCTGGGCGTTGCTCGGATCGAGATCGAGGAACTGCTTGAAGTACGCGTTGGCTCCGTCGTTGTCGCCGGTCGCGAGCGCGAGGTCGGCGAGGGCGCGCAGCGCCTTCTTCTTCATGTCCTTCGCCGACGCGTGGGCGAGTGCCTTGTCGTAGGCGGCGCGCGCATCCTTGTTCTTGCCGCCGGCCTTCTGGGTCTCGCCGATCAGGAGCCAGGTCTGGGCGTCGCCGTCCTTCTGCGCCACGGCCTTGGACCACAGCTCGAGGGCGCGCGGCTCGTCGCCGGTGGCCTTGTTCAGCCGGCCGAGCACGATCATCGCCGAGACATCGCCGGGCGACTTCTCGAGGGTCTTGGCGTACTCCTCCTTGAGCAGGTCGATCGTGCGGTACCGCTTGTACATCTCGAGCAGCTTCGCGATCGCGGAGCCGTCGTGCGGGTTCTTCGAGAGGATCGCCTTGTAGCGGGCGATCACGTTCTTGTCGAACGGGTCGCGCGTGACGCCCCAGTCATCGCCTGGTGCCGCGGCGGCCGGGCCGGCCGGGGCGAGCGTGGCGAGCGTCAGGGCAGCAGCTATGAAGTAGCGGAGGCGCCTCATCCTGCCGTGATCATAGCCGCTCGCATGCGGCGGTGCCCGTCGAGAATGGGCGTGAACGGACGAGATTCAGGCGCGGATGCGAGCGAGCAGCGAGCCGAGATTCTTGCGTCGTGCTTCGATACAAAAGTCGCGGATCATGCGCGCCTGGCTCTTGGCCATCGCCACGAAGCGAACACCCAGGCCCGACGCCATCCGGTCATCCTTGCGGTAGCAGATCTGACCTGACGCCCAGATCGACTCGTCGATTCCCGGAAGATCGATCTCCAGTCCGACGACGAGCCCCGGGGGAGGGGCGACGAGGGAGATCGCGGACATGTTGATGCCCGTGTCGCTGAGGTTCTGCGACAGACCTCGGATCGGCCGATCGTGCACGTAGGACGTGACCATCGCTTCGTACGGGATCCGGTAGCCTAGACGGCGTTCTTGCACGGGTTCACCTTGGGGTAGTCCGATGTAGGATAAAAGCGTACCAGTGCCGTCCGAGGGTCCAAACTTTTCACCGTACCCGTTCGCCGCCCTGCGGCGGCTGTCGCGTGCCGACGCAGCGATCGAGTCGGCGGTCGCTCGCTGGATCGCGGCGCGCCCGCTCGGGGCCTCGCTCGCGAAGCTGGCGGGTGGCGCGGTGACGGCCCAGGTCACGGGGACGGCGCCGACCGCGTTCGACCCGCACGCTGCCCATGCGGAGGTCCGGATCGCCGGCGCGTCGATCATCGTGGCCGCGGGCGGGCGTACGGTTCGCGCGCTCGCGCAGCGTGTGCTCGGTGGTCCAAGGGAGCTGGCCGCGCCACGCCCCCTGACCCTCGCCGAGGACGCGATCTGGGTCCTGGCGGTGGCCGCGGCCGTCGAGGATGCGCAGATCGCCGCCGAGGTCTGGCCGTGTGCCGGGCTACCGGCGGGGAGCTCGCTGGCCGACGGCGGAGCCGCGACCGTCGTCGGCACACCGCGAGCGGGGAGGGCCATGACGCCACCCGCAGCGACGACGCATCTCGCGCTCGAGCTCGGGATCTCCGTCGTGGGCGATGCCGCGCCGTGGACCGTGGTCGCCTACGTTCCACGCTCGATCACGGTCCGCGTCCCACCTCCGCGGCCACTGCCGGCGTGGGAGCTCGAGCTCCCCGTGGTGGTCGCCCGGTGTGCGATCGATCCGGAGGCGGTCCGGCGCCTCTCGATCCGCGACGTGGTCACCGTGGATCGGTTCCTCGTGCTGCAGCTCGGTGGCGGCACGGTCGGCCTCACCGCGGCTCCGCAAGCGGTGGAGGCGCGGGTCACGACCGGCTATGTTCCCGCCTCGATGTCGCACGCGCTCGCAGAGACCGCCCAGCTCGAGCTGACCGTTCAGCTCGGGACGACGCGGATGACGCTGCGCCAGCTCGCCGACCTCACCCCAGGAGCAGTGGTCCCGCTGGGACGACCGCTGGCAGGTCCATTCGAGGTCCGCGCCGCGGGCCGCCTGATCGGACGGGGAGAGCTCGTCGATGTTGACGGAGAGCTGGGCGTGCGCATCGTGTCCCTCGAGGAGTAGCCAGAGATGCCGACCTACGAATATCGCTGTAATGCCTGCAAACGAGAGTTCGAGTACCAGCAGCGGATGGCGGATGACGACCTCGTGAAGTGCGAGGTGTGCGGAGAGGACAAGCTCGAGAAGCTGATCTCCTGGAGTGCGTTCCAGCTCAAAGGCAGCGGCTGGTACAAGGACCTCTACTCATCGGCTCCGGCGGACAAGATCGCCGCCATGGCGGACCGGGGAGTCCCACCCAAGACCAGCGACAAGGAAGCGAGCCCCGCGGCCGCCGACACCGCGAAGCCCGCGAGCGGCGGTGATGCTGCTGCGAGCACCAGCCCCGCCCCGAGCAGCGGCACCGCGAGTGCCACCACGGGAGCTGGATCGTCATCGGGCAGCGGCTCGACCGGCAGCAGCGGCAGCGGCTCCGCGAGCAAGGAATGACCCAGGCATGATCGGCCAGCTGATCGACGGCACCGCGATCGCCGCGAAGCTCCGCGCTGAAGTCGCGACCGCGGCGACCGCGCTGCGGGCACGCAACATCGCGCCGTGTCTGGCGGTGGTGCTGGTGGGCGACGATCCCGCATCGGCGGTCTACGTTCGGAGCAAGACCAAGGCAGCGCGCGAGGCCAACGTCGACGTTCGTGACCACAAGCTCCCGGCGACGGCGACGCAGGCCGAGCTGATGGCGCTGGTCGCGCAGCTCAATCGCGATCCGGATGTCGACGGGATCCTGGTCCAGCTCCCGCTGCCGGCCGGCCTCGATTCGGACGCCGTGATCCGCGCGCTGGATCCGGCGAAGGACGTCGATGGGCTGCACCCCGTGAACCTCGGGTACCTGGCCCAGGGGCGTCCGGTGTTCTCACCGTGCACGCCGAAGGGGTGCATGCGCCTGCTCCGCGAGGTCGGCGCCGAGCTCTCGGGCGCGCGCGCGGTGGTGATCGGCCGCAGCGTGCTGGTCGGCAAGCCGATCGCGCTGCTCCTCGCGAACGCCAATGCCACCGTCACGATGTGCCACTCGAAGACGCGCGATCTTCCGGGCGAGACGCGGCGCGCCGACATCGTGATCGCCGCGGTCGGGCGCCCGGAGATGGTGCGCGGGGACTGGATCGCCGAGGGCGCGATCGTGCTCGACGTCGGCATCAACCGTACGGCCGAGGGCAAGATCGTCGGCGACGTCGCGTTCACCGAAGCGGCGCAGCGGGCGCGTGCGATCACCCCGGTGCCGCGAGGCGTGGGGCCGATGACGATCGCGTGCCTGCTCGAGAATACGGTCGAGGCGGCGACGCGGCGGCGCGGCGGATGACGCGCGCGATGACGAGCGCGATGACGAACGTTGCGAGGGCAGGGCTGGTCGTGCTGGCGCTCGGTGCGTGCGCGTCGCGGAGCCAGATCGTGGAGACGCGGATGATGCAGGCGCCGGCCCGCCCGTCGAACTGCACCCTCGCGATGGTCCAGGCGGAGATGACGTCGCCGCAGTTCAACCAGACCTGGGACATCCTCGGCTACGTCACGCTGACGGATGCGAGCTCGACCGATCCGGCGGCGGAGGACAACCGCAAGCGCGTGCGTCCCCACGCGTGCGCGATGGGCGGGACCTCGGTCGGCGTCGCCGTCGCGGCGGCCACGTCGGGTGGCTCGTCGATCGGGTACATCGTGCTGCGCCCCAAGCAGGCGCCCGCGGGGCCTTCGACGTTCTGAGCGCTACTCGGTGGGCGGGAGCTTGTGCGGCCCCGAGCCACGGACGACCACCGGCTTGGAGAGAGCGCGCATCAGCACCACCTGGAGCTCGGCGAACGGTGGTGGATTGGTGGCGAGCTCGTCGGCGCCTGCGACCCGTGCGTGCTCGCGCAGGCTCGGGTTCGAGGTGATCGCCACGGTCGGCACGGGAGGGTTCAGCGCCTTCGCGGCCTGCAAGGTCTTGAGCCCACCGTCGGCGTCGTAGTCGACGTCGATCACGGCGAGGTCGACCTCGGTGGTCATCAGCGCGGCGGCGACGGAGGCATCGGCGGCCTGCATGATCTCGGCGGTCGCGATGATCGACTTGATCGAGCGCGCGAGGGTGGTGCGGTCCTGCCGATCGCCCGAGAGCACGAGGATGTGCACGCCGTGGAACTTCGAGACCAGGCTGTCGATGATCGCGTTGAGCGGCGTGGTGTCGGTCAGCTCGATGCCGATGCCGGGTGGCCCCTCGGCGCTCTCGACGCCGCGTCGCCACGCGACCACACCCTGGAGCTCGATCGGGGCAACGCCCGGCACGTGCATCGTGATCGTCGTGTCGACGCCGCCCGGGAGGTCCGCCTCGGTCTCGAGGAACAGCCCGCCGCGCGAGAGGTTCACCGAGTAGGCGACCAGGAATGACGATGCGGTCCGGAACTCGACCTGGACGGCGTACGGCAGTCGGTCATGTTCCCGCTCGGACATTCAGCGGACGTCCATAACACAGAAATCATCACCGAAATCCCCGCAGAGATCCGCGCCCAAACCACCGACGACGGGATCGAGCTACCCGTCCGATACCCGGTGTGTGTCGGCAATCTGCGGGGACGATCGGAGAACACGAACGGAGCAGACGAACGGAGCAGACGATCAGAGGAGACGATCGAGCAGCCGCTCGAGATGATCCAAGTTCATGTAGCGGATCTGGATCTCGCCGGCCTTGCCCGGCTCGTCCTCGGTGATCGTGACCGGGCCACCGAGTGCGCGGGTGAGCCGCTCCTCGAGATCCCGGACCGACGCGGACTTGCCGATGGGGGCGGGAGCGGGGCGGGGAGGGCGGGTCGACTCCGGATCGCGGGTCTTCTTGACCAGCTCCTCGGTGGCGCGGACCGAGAGCTGCTTCCCGATCACCTTGCGGGCCGCGATCTCGATCGCCTCGGCGGAGTCGAGCCCGAGCAGTGCGCGTGCGTGGCCCATCGTCAGCGCCTCGTCCTCGACCAGCTGACGCACCGGGGCCGGGAGCTTGAGCAGGCGCATCGTGTTCGCGACGGTGCTGCGGTCCTTGCCGATCCGGCCGCCGATCTCGTCCTGGGTCAGACCGAACTCGTCGACCAGGCGCTGGAACGCGGCGGCCTCCTCGAGCGGGCCGAGGTCGGCGCGCTGGAGGTTCTCGACCAGGGCGCGCTCGAGAGCCTCGCCCTCCTCGACGTCCTGGACCACTACCGGAATCTCGTGCAGGCCTGCGCGCTGAGCGGCGCGCCACCGGCGCTCGCCCGCGATCAGGAAGTACCCGCCGTCGGGCCGCGGCCGGACGACGAGGGGGACGATGATGCCGTGGACCTTGATCGAGTCGGCGAGCTCGTCGAGCTTCACGTCATCGAACCGGCGCCGGGGCTGCTCCGGGCTCGGATAGAGATCCTCGATGCCCGCGGCGAAGTACACCCGCGATCGCGGGGCAGGGGCCTCCGGTGCGCTGGCCTGCGCCATCACCGGCGTGGGCGAGGACAGCGAGCCACCAGGAAGCAGGGCTCCGAGCCCGCGACCGAGGCCGCGCTTCTTGACCTCGCTCATCACGGCTGTGCTCCAGCCAGCGCGAGGTTCGCGGCATTCGCGATCCGCTCGCGATCGAGGAAGTCATCGGCCACGGCGAGGTAGCTGTTGGTGCCGGCGCAGCGCAGGTCGTACAGCAGCACGGGCTTGCCGTGGCTCGGGGCCTCGGACAGGCGGACGTTGCGCGGGATGTTCTCCTTGAACACCTTGTCGCCGAAGAACTTCTCGACCTCGGCGCGGACCTGGTTGGCGACGGAGAGCCGCGCATCGAACATCGTGAACAGCACGCCATCGATCGCGAGCGTGGGGTTGAACGCGGCGCGGATCTTCTCGATCGTCGAGGTCAGCGCGGACAGCCCCTCGAGCGCGAAGTACTCCGCCTGCATCGGCACCAGCACGCCGTGCGCGGCGACCAGTGCGTTGAGCGTGAGGAGCCCGAGCGAGGGCGGGCAATCGATGACGATGTACTCGTACTGATCGGCGACGGTGGCCAGCGCATCGGCGAGGTAGCGCTCGCGGTGCTCGGCCGAGATCAGCTCGATCTCCGCACCGACGAGATCCGTGGTCGCGGGCGCCACGAACAAGGTCGCGATGTCGGTGGGCTTGATGACCTCGGCCAGCGACGCATCCCCGGTGAGCACGTCGTAGATCGACAGCTCGACCTTGTCTCGCGTCCAGCCGACGCCGGACGACGCGTTGCCCTGCGGATCGAAATCGACCAGCAGGACGCGATGGCCGCGCGAGGCGACGCTCGCGGCAGGTTGATCGCGGTGGTGGTCTTGCCGACGCCACCCTTTTTGATTAGCGACCGCGACGATCCGGGTCATGGCGCTCGATGTAGCAGGCCGCTATGACGATCCCTCCCGAAAGTGAGGCGTGGTGTGCCCGGCAGGTGGTGGTGGCCTCGCCGGTCGCAGGTCGATTTCGGAGAAAAATTGGGGCCAGATCGAGTTCACGCGTACTTTGTACGCAGATGTAGGACATGTGGGTCATGTCCTGGAAGGAGCTCAAATGTCTTCAGGTATTCCGCGCGTTTATACTTCGTTTGCCGAGTTCGAGCGTGAGGAGCTTCGTCGTCTGGACTCGCTTCACACCTCGGTCGATGACCTGGTGGAAGAGCGCTTCGCCGAGGAGCTCGATTTCGGAAATGGCGACGCCCCGCGCAAGCGTGGCCGTCCCCGCAAGAACCCGTAGGCGACGGGCCCGGCGACCTCAGGCCACGGCGACCCAGTGGGCGCCGTCGGTCCACCCCACGAGGAGCTGCGGCGCGATCTGGTAGATCGCAGTCGGCTCGTCGGCATCGTCGTCGTCGGCGGACACCGCCGGCATCTCCTGCGTCTCGGCACGCTCGAGATCATCGACGGCCTCCTCGGTCCGCAGCTCGTCCTCGAGCTGGGTGATCGAGATCTGGCGCATCGTCGTCGCATGGCTCGTCGGGGTGTCTCGCATCGCTACCTCCGAAGTCACCCACGCAGACCGCGGGAAAACCCTGCAACGGTCGCCAACCGCGCGTAACTGCTGTCAGCTCTCGATGCCGTAGTCCTTGAGCTTTTTGTACAGCGTCGAGCGATCGATCTCGAGGATGACCGCGGCCTGCGCCTTGTTGCCGCCGGTCGCCGCAAGCGCCGCGAGGATGCCGTCCTTCTCGAGCTCGCGTAGCGAACGGGCCGCCGCGACCACCGGCTGCGAGCGGGACACGGGCGGCGGCGCCGGATCGATGGTCACGTTCGTCATGTTCGTCAGGCTCGCCATCGGCGGCGGCGTGGGCGTGGTCATCGACGACGATCCGAGCGGCGGCGTGGGCGGCGAGTTCCGGCTGCGCGGCGGCGCGGCCTGCGCGAGCACCTGCGGCGGGAGATCCTCGGCGACGATCTGCTCGCGATCGCCCAGCACGATCGCGCGCTCGACGGCATTGCGCAGCTCGCGGACGTTTCCGGGCCAGCTGTAGCGGGTCATCGCCGCGAGCGCATCGGGGGCGAAGCCCGAGATCCGGCGCGCGGCCTGGTTGCGGAACCGAGCGAGGAAGTGATCGGCGAGCAGCGGCACATCGTCGAGCCGTTCGCGCAGCGGCGGGACGTCGATCATGATGACGCTCAGCCGATAGAACAGATCCTCGCGGAACGTGCCGCGCTTGACCATCTCGGCGAGGTCACGGTTGGTGGCCGCGACCATGCGGACGTCGACCTCGACGGACTTCTGGCCACCGACGCGTTCGAACCGCCGCTCCTCGAGAACGCGGAGGAACTTGGTCTGGAGGTTGAGCGGAAGCTCGCCCACCTCGTCGAGAAACAGCGTGCCGTGATCGGCCATCTCGAACCGGCCGGCCTTCTTCTCGGTGGCGCCGGTGAACGCGCCCTTCTCGTGGCCGAACAGCTCGCTCTCGATCAGGGTCTCGGTCAGCGCCGCGCAGTTGACGGCGACGCACGGGCCCTTCGCGCGGCGCGAGGCCTTGTGGATCGCACGCGCGACCATCTCCTTGCCGGCGCCGGATTCACCGCCGAGCAGCACGGTGGCATCGCTCGGGCCCACCCGCTTCACGAACGCCAGGACCTTGAGGGCGGCCTCGGAGCGGCCGATCAGCTCGCTCTCGGGGGCGGGACCGCCGAGCTGCTCCTCGAGCGCATCGGCGCGCCGCACGGCCTGCTCGCGCGCATCGGTGCCGACCCACACCGCGCCGAGCAGGTGCGAGAGGCAGCCGATCGCGAGCGAATCGATCTGCTCCCAGGCGGCTCCCTTGCGATCGACCCAGAGCACGCCGATCACCTCGTCACCGGCGCCGCACACCGGGGACGCGATCAGCGCGCGCCCGCCGGTCTCGGCCGTGACGACCTGGCGGTTGCCGATCACCTTCTCGATCAACTCCTGCGGGATCTGGAGCTGCGTCGACTCGCCGTTCGCGACGACGGCGGCGAGCGGCCCGACGCGCTTGCCGGCCGACAGCACGAACGCGCGGTGCGCACCGAGCGCGGACAGCGCCGCATCGCAGCTCGCGCGCGCCACGGCCTCGCGGCCACCGGCGGCCTCGCCGCGCAGCCGATCACCGAGGTTGGCGAGCGACGCGAGGTGGCGACGCGCTCGATCATCGGCACCGACCAGCGCGAGGAGCTGCCGGCTGTTGACCTCCATGGTCACGTGGCTCGCGGCCCGGGTGACGGCCACGCCATCGACCGGCAAGAACGCCATCTTGGTGTTGCCGAGGATGATCTCGTCGCCGGCCTCCAGGCGGTGCGTGACCGCGGGCTGGCCGTTGATCAACGTCCGCGTCTTGCCGCTGTCATCGATCCACGCCATCGCGCCGTCGCGCAGGGCGATCGTGCCGTGGTTGCGCGAGACCGTGGGATCGGTGAGCTGGATGAGGCACTGATCGCCGCGGCCGACGTCCCCGCCGCGCAAGGGTAATTCGAACTCGCGCCCTGCATCGGGGCCCTCGATCACGACCAGCCGGGCCAGTGACATGTCGGCATCTTACCCGGTGTAGTAGGGTTTCATGCATGACTCGCCTCGCGATCGCGTTCGCCCTCGCTGCTGTGGTCGGCTGTAGCGGTTCGGCCAAGCCGACGACCACCAGTGGCGGCTCGGGGACGCCGATGCTCGCCAAGAAGGTCTCGGTGTCGTGGGGGATCTCGCAGCAGGGCGACATGGCGGACCTCTACCTCCAGACCACGGACGAGACCGGCGCGCAGGTCAGCCACGAGCTCGGCCGATGGAAGGGCACCTGTGCGGTCGCCACCGCGGCCGCCGGGATGAACGCGCTGATCGCGGTGGACTGCCGGACCGGCGGCACGGGGACGGAATTGCAGGCGGTGCAGCACGGTGGCGACGAGATCATCGTCATGAAGCTCGGGATCGACGAGGGCGTGGCCCCCGATCCGATGGCGCGCGAAGAGGTGAAGCGAATCAAGATCCCGCTCGGCGCGAAGATCGAAGCCGGCTCGTAGCGGCATCACCCGGCAACCGTGGTCCTGCGCTTGCGCGGGCGGACCCGGGGCCTCTATGGTCGCCCGATGGGGATCTCGACGGGGATGACGATGCGGCTCGTGGTGCTGGGTTGGCTCGTGATGGCGGCCTGCGGCGATGACAACGCCGCGCCGAAGGATGCGAGCGGAGGCGATGACGATGCGGCCGTCGACGCCGCGCTGATCGATGCCTACGAGTGCCCCGCGGTCGGGACCGCGCCGACGTGTGGCGCCACCACCCCGCCGACGACCGCCGCGCCCAATGGGGGCGTGACCTGCAACCCGCTGACCCAGACCGGCTGCCTCGCCAACGAGAAGTGCGCGTGGATCGTCGATCAGCAGTCGCCGCGCATCGGCCACATCGGCTGTGCGCCGAACGGGGTCACCAGCTCGGCTGCGCGTGCAGCGTGGGCGCAGCGGGGACCACCGGCTACGACGACTGCGTGAAGGGCGGCACGTGCATCAGCGGCACGTGCAAGCAGATCTGCGATCCAGCCGGTGGAATGCCCGCATGTTCGGCGGTGACGGCGTGCACGCGCTACGCCGCGACGTTCGAGAGTGGTGGAGCATCGTCGCCGGCGCGTGCGATCCGACGTGTGATCCGGCTCACCAGTGCGCGGCCACGCCCACGCCGATCGCGTGCGGCTCGACGATGGCCGCGACGCCGAACAAGGGCTGCTACGGGATCTCGCAGTTCAGCTGCGCGGTGGTGCCGAGCGGGGCGCTGACGTTGACCGATCGGATGCCCGCGCAGACCGGTGGCTCCGGCGGCACGATCCTCAACGGCTGCGCGCCCGGCTTCCTGCCGTTCCTGATCTCGATGACCGGCTCGACCACCGCGATCTGCTCGGGCGTGTGTGCCGCCCTCGAGACCGACAACACGCCGGCGCACGCGAACAACGCCAAGGGCGATCCGAAAGCGTTCGGCAAGCTGCCCACGATGGCAGGGCTGTCCGAGGGCAACGCGACCTGCGAGATCGGGAAGAAGGGCTCCGAGGCGACGTCGGCATGCCGGTTCATGTGGCAGTACGTGGTGGACGATCAGGGCGTGCTGCCCGCGTCGTTCACGCCGTTCGTCGACAAGCTCGGCATCTGCATGGGGCGCACGCACTATCAGTACGACTCCAACGGCGACGGCACCGTCGGTGGTGCTGATGCCACGCAGCCCGACTGCGCGACCCTGCCGCCGCGCAGCGCCGCGACCACCGGCAACTACGACGACGCCGCGGACTTCGGGTGCCAGCTGTTGTCGCACTCGATGGTCGCCGGCGCGCTGCCGCTACCCGATCCGGACATGCGCGCGGTCCAGGCCACTGATGCCGCGGTGGCGGTGGTCCGACACGACTTCCGTTAGAGCGTCTTCAGATATTCGATCACGGCGCGCGCGTCGCCGCCGAGATCCGCGAGGAACGGGTGGCCGGTCACGCCGAACCCCCGGCCGGGTCGCATCGTAGGCGTAGCCCGTGGTGCCGCCGGTCGGCACGCCGATCGTGGCGAGGTCGTACAGCCCGGCCCCATCGATCACGAACCGCGTCGGGCGACGCTCCGGTGGTGTGGCGAGCACCGCGAGGCTCGGCCACTGGCCGACATGCCCGAAGGGTGCGCGCGCCCACACGTTGGTCAGGATCGGCGGGACGTAGCCGGAGGACCTGCGAAACTTCGTGTAGCCCCGCGTCAGCCCGGGATCGTTGGCGGCCCGCTCGAAGCTCGCGGTCGCGGCCATCATGCGTGCCGGATCGGTGCGGAGATCCTCGATCGGGACGATCTGCTCCGTGTAGTCGGTGACCCGGCCATCCGCGCCGTAGGTGCCGTGGCAGTGCGCGCACTGATCGCCGAACAGCTCCTTGCCGCGAGCTGCGAGCGCGCGATCGATCGGGCCGGGAAATGGCGGACGCGGCGCCGGCTGACGGAGATACGCGCCGAGGCTCGCGCCCTGGAACGGATGGCGCTCGAGCCACTCCACGCGGACACCCGCGGCGACGTCCGCCTCCACCGCGAGCAGATCGATCGGGCCCTCGCCGCTGCCGTCCCACGACAGCGTGGTGCGCTGCGCATAGCCGATCACGTCGGGGACCTTGGCCCAGCCCACGTCAGGCGCGGCGTCGATCGGGATCCCGGTGAGCTGCGAGAGCACCAGCGCGAAGCTCTCGATCGTCGCGACGCGCCCGGGCGGATCGTCGCGCGTGCGCTCGTGGAGCGTGGCGCGCTGCGCGGCGCGGGTGACGAGGGCGCTCGCCGTGGCTGCTGCGAGCGGATCGCGATAGGCCTCGGGCCACACCAGGTGGTGATCGGCCGCCGCGGTCGTGGCGATCGTCGCGAGGCGCTGCGCCGAGAAGCCGGGCTCGCGCGTGACCTGGGCGAACGCGCGATCGTAGGCGTGGATCTGCACCCGCTTGCTGCCGAGGCCGATGACGATCGTCTCACCACCGGGCCAGCGCAGCCGCTCGGCGTGGCACGCCGCGCACGCGGTCATCAGGAATGACACGCCGGTCAGCGGATCGGTCGTGAGGTGGAGCCCCACCGGGAGGCCCTCGCGGCGATCGAGATCGGCGCTCGCCGGATCGGGCGGGCGCGCCACGAAGCCGAACTTCTCCGCGAGCTCCTGGGGATCCTTGCCGAGGATCGCGGGGTAGCTGCGCTGCAGCGCGAGGAACACCGGGTACGGCACGCCCGTGCGGTATGGATCGCCGACGCCGGTGCGCTCGAAGATCGCCTGGCCGGCATCGCGCGAGATCCGGTCGATCCCGTACTCCGCCGGATCCGACATCGGGATCTCGGCGACCTTCGGTGTGCGAGGGCCGACGACGACGTCGGTGGGAGCGGCGGCGGGATGGCACGCCACCAGGACGACGACACCGACGACGAGCACCAGCCGCACCATGTGCGCACCGTACCACCTGGCGGTACCTAAGCTTTCTTGCGCCACGCCTCCACCCTTCCGTAGTGTGGATGATGGTGGTGGTTCGTGGGATCGATGGAGCACAGTCGCTGGCGCTGATCGCGCTGGCGCTCACGACGCTCGGGGCGTGTGTCACCGACGACGCGCAGCCCACCGAGATCCACGTGACCCCGAATGTCTCCGGCAACGAGCTCGCCACGCTCGATCTCGAGAGCTACGCGGTCAACGGTGACGATCCGGGTGACGACCTGTGCGGCATGGCGGCAGAGCTCCCGACGACCGACGTCTGCTCGCTGGTCTGCGCGCCCGATGCGTTCGCAGACCGGTTGCGGCAGGACGGCATGCACGGCGGCAGCTGCTATCAGTTCCGCTGCGCGCTCTCGCCGACGACGACGGTCTCCGTCGGCGTCTGCCTGCCCTGAGGCTGCGTGGGCTCGCCCCGAGGTCAGCGGCTCGCGTAGTCGGTCAGGCCGCGACGGTGGCGCTCGAGGACGAAGAAGTTGAGGCCGCCGATCCGCCCGGGTCCGACGGCGTAGTACGCCTTGCCGAGCAGCAGATCCGGGTTCGCGGGATCGATCTGGACCAGGTAGTCGCGCAGGCCACGCGTCGGATCGTAGGCCTTGTTGCCGCCCTTGCCGTAGTCGAGCAGCGCGGCGTGGAGGTACTCGTTGTCGCGCGCGGTGGCGTCGACCGGGTAGACCTCGTAGAAGCCGAACCGCTTCGGCGCGCTGTCCGTCGGCTTCGCGTTCCAGCGACCGTCGAGGACGTTCTGCTCGATCGGGCAGTTGTAGCCCATCACCCGGCCGTCCTCGCCGCGGAAGAAGCCCTTCATGAACTTCTTGATCCCGAACACCTGAGCGATCGGCAGGCCGACGACGAGGAGGTTGATGCCACGGAACTCCCAGCCGACGAGGTCCTCGAGATCCGGCATCGTGCCGCGCTGGAACGTCAGCTCCAGCTCGCGCCACGTCTTGTGCTCGAACCTGGGCCGCCTCGCGCGTGGGAAACGGGGAGAGCAGGCGGACACCGGGCGCTGGCGGCGACGCTGTTGGAGGTGGGCGTGGGAACGGCAGGACGACACCCGCGACAGGTACCTCGGGGCGTTGTCGATCACGTGAGCGGCCGCGCGTGTCGCGAGCGCCATGATGGTCTCCATCGGGTTCCGCGGCGGGGCGAGGGGAACAGCCTAGCATCGCCCATCATCAGCCGATCGGCGTCGTGCACAAGCCGTGCTCGTTGGTCACGCCCGCGCGCGATCGCCGCCCATCTTGGCGGTCCCCATCATGTGCACGGTGAACAGCTCCCAGCGCGACTGCGGACGGGACGCTCGCGCAGCCGGCGCGTCGTCGGCCGAGTGAAGCTCCTCGGCGCGACGGAACGGCAGATGATCCAGCTTCGCACCGGCCGCGAACAGCAGCTCCGACAGGAGCGCGACCCGCGCTGGATGTGCGCTGCGCGTCGGCGCGGCGAGCTGGTAGAACGCCGGCCGGCCGCTGATCGTCTTGAGCCGGACCGGTGGGTGTCCTCGCACAGCATGCCGGCGACCACGGTCTTGTCGTAGTCCTGCATCAGCGCCGAGCCGGTGCCCCGCGGTGGGGGAGCGACATCGCCAGGATGCCGGGCGGGAGGTTGACCGCCGCGAGCAGCAGGCCCTCGCCCTCGAACTCGCGCACCTGGAACGCCTGGTGCACGCCCTCCCAGCCGCGCACCGCGTGATCGAACACCGCGGTCAGCTTGACGTTGGGGTGGAGCGACAGGTTGTGGCCCAGCCGCCCCGACGGCGAGCGCACGCCCGAGCGCGCGAGCAGCGCCGGGGTCTGGATCGCGCCGCACGCCGCCACCACCAGCTTGGCCCGGACAGCGACGGGTGGCCGGGGCGACCGTCGGCGCCGACCACGCGGCCGACGATGCCGGTGGCGCGCTTGCCGTGCATCGTGATGCGCTCGACGCGCACGTCCGACAAGAGCCGCGCGCCGAAGTGCAGCGCGCGCGGGATGTAGCTGACCAGCGCCGACTGCTTGGCGCCGGTCGGGCAGCCGAACGCGCAGTTGTTCGAGCCCGGGCAGTGGACCTGGTTGCGCAGGTTGGGGATGACCTTCCAGCCCATCGCATCGGCGCCGAGACCCGCCTCCTTGCGCCAGCGGTCGAGGATGTGCGCCGGCGTGCGCCACGACATGCCGCCGTTGATCACGGTCGAGCCGCCGACCGCGCGGCCCTCCTGGTAGAGCACCGGCGGATCGCCGAACGCCATCGTCGCGCCGCCGTCGCGGTACAGCTGGCGCACCGCCGCCGACGCGTCGGCGGTGAAGTCGCGGGTCTGGTAGTAGCTGCCCTCCTCGAGCACCACCACGTCGAAGCCGGCCTCGGCGAGCTCGGCCGCGACCGGTGCACCACCGGCACCCGAGCCGACGATCACGACGTCGCAATCGAGCACGGTGTCTCCGTGGATCTCGTCGGCGGGTGAACACGCTGGTCGGGCGAACGGGCCTCGGGCAATGCGCGCAGGCCACCATCAGGCACCTCGCCGGCGCGGCTTCGCCAGGCGAAAGCCCGGCCGCAGCGGGATCGGGCGCGATCAGCTGCGCGCCTGGCGCGGACATCGGCCTGAACACGGGCCGCCGCCGCGTGACCTGGTCGATCCACGCCGTCGGCTGGTAGCCGAGCGCCTGGTGCATCGCCGGGTGCTCGTAGCGGCCAGCGACATCAGCTGGCCCGATCGCGCGGCGAACTGGACGTGCAGCGGCGTCGGGCCGTGCTCCCAGGAGGCGTAGTAGCGCTCGGCCAGGCCGGCGGGGACTGTGGGCGCGCTGCGCCGGCCGGGCAGCGCCGAGGCCGGCGCCAGCGTGTCGGCGTCGAAGCCCTTGCGGAGGCGCACGGTGGTCCAGCAGCGCGAGGTGATCCGATCGCGTCCGCGAGGTGGCGAACTGCGGCGGCGGATCGGGGACCAGCGAGCGGCCTTCCGGCCGACCGCGGCTGGTGGATGGGGGCGGGGGTCAGCGGCGCATGGGCGTAGGTCCTTCAGGAGCTCCAGCGATCGTGGCGTCGTGGCGATCGAGTGCGCGCTGATCAGCGCGGCGGCAGCGCCGTCGCCCTGACCGCGATCGAGGCGATCGAGGTACCGTGGGGGCTGGCGACATAGTCGTCGGGACCCGAACCGTCAGCACGGTCGCGATATCGAGGTACACGCCTGGCGATCCGGTTGAGCATCCGCAGGCCGGGCAAGAACCGGGCGGCCTCGACGATCGGCCGCATCACCCAGGAAGTCCTCGTGGATGAAGTTCGCCTGACGCGGGGCGACCAGGCGCGGCCCACGCGAGCCGGGCTGGGCCCGTCCGCCGGGCGATCCGCCAGGCGCCTGCGCCGCGATCACCTCGAGCAGCACTGTGCGGCGCATCGACAGCAAGGTCGAGCGGCCTTCGGGCCGATCGACGGCTGGTGCCGTCGGGCAGGCGGCCGTAGCGCAGGTACGCCGGCAGCACCTCGATCGTCCACTCGCTGCGCGGCCGCACGACGATGCCGGAGCCGCGGCGCGGCTCGACGAGGTTCCACTCGCCGAGGCGGCGCAGCGCCTCGCGCAGCGTGGGCCGGCTGGCGCCGAGCAGCCGCGCCATCTCGCGCTCGGCGGGTAGCCGGGTGCCGGGTGGGAAGTTGCCGCGGAGGATCTCGGCGAGCAGCGCCTCGAGCACCGCCTCGATCGCGCTCAGCGACGGCTGGTCGATGTCGGTGGAGGCAGGGGCGTCATGGCACCAACTGGTAAGACCAATTGGTAAGGCCAAATCGACCTTGGGTCAATAGGAAATAACCGCAATCCAAGGGCGACGAAGGTAGGCGTCCGACCCCGGGTGGCGAACGCCCCAGGAGATCGCCCGCGTGCCGGCGGGTCGATGAGGCGAGACCAGATCGGCTGCAGAACCCACCGCGCATCCAAAAACTCCCGTCATTACGGGCAGGTCGGCTTGACGCTAACGGATGCGGCCTGCTAGGGTTCCAAGGATGACAAAGCCCAAGGCAGGTGGGGAGCAACCGTCGGAAATCCCGGACGTCCTCCCGATCTTGCCGCTGCGCAACTCGGTCTTGTTCCCTGGCTCGATCATCCCCATCGACGTCGGCCGCCGGAAGTCGGTGCGCCTGGTCGAGGATGCGATCGCAAAAGAGCGGCCTGTCATCGGCATCCTCACGCAGAAGGACGCGCGCACCGAGGATCCGGGCTCCGGCGACCTGTACATGGTCGGCTGCGCCGCGCGGATCCTGAAGGTGATCAAGCTCGCGAAGGACAACTTCTCGGTCATCCTCCAGGGCGTCTCGCCGCTTCGAGGTCACCGGCTTCGACGGCGCCGAGCCGTTCCTCGCCGCCAAGGTCCGCGCGGTGCCCGACCCGACCACGTCGGACGTCGAGCTCGACGCGCTGGTGATGAACCTGAAGGACATCGCCAAGCGGGTGGTCAAGCTCATGCCCGAGCTGCCCAAGGAGGCCGGCGCGCTCGTCGACAGCGTGACCGAGGCCGGTCACCTCGCCGATCTGATCACGAGCCACCTCGAGCTCGAGGTCGGCGAGAAGCAGGACGTCCTCGAGACGTTCGACCTCAAGACCCGTACGCGCAAGGTCCTGCAGTTCCTGTCCCGCCAGCTCGAGGTGCTCAAGGTCCGCGAGCGGATCAACACCCAGGTGCAGGAGGAGATGGGCCGCAACCAGCGCGAGTACGTCCTCCGCCAGCAGCTGAAGGCGATCAAGGAAGAGCTCGGCGAGCTCGATGACGGCGGCGGTGACCTCGACGAGTTCGGCGAGAAGATCACCAAGGCGAAGATGCCCGAGGAGGCCGAGAAGGTCGCCAAGAAGCAGCTCGATCGCCTGAAGGGCATGCAGCCGTCGTCGGCCGAGTACACCGTCACCCGCACCTACCTCGAGTGGCTGGTCGAGCTGCCGTGGTCGATCTCGACCGACGATCACATCGAGCTCAAGGAAGTTCGCCAGTGCCTCGATGACGACCACTACGACCTCGACAAGGTCAAGAAGCGGATCGTCGAGTACATGGCCGTTCGCAAGCTGAAGAACGACAAGAAGGGACCGATCCTGTGTCTCGCGGGCCCCCCGGGCGTCGGCAAGACCTCGCTCGGTCGCTCCGTCGCGCGTGCAATCGGCCGCAAGTTCGGCCGGATCTCGCTCGGCGGCGTCCGTGACGAGGCGGAGATCCGCGGCCACCGACGGACGTACGTCGGCTCGCTGCCCGGTCGTGTCATCCAGGGCATCAAGAAGGCCGGGACCAACAACCCGGTGTTCGTGCTCGACGAGATCGACAAGCTCGGGCACGACTTCCGCGGCGATCCGGCGAGCGCGCTCCTCGAGGTCCTCGACCCCGAGCAGAACAGCTCGTTCTCGGATCACTACCTCGAGGTGACGTTCGATCTCTCGAAGGTGCTGTTCATCGCCACCGCCAACCAGCTCGACCCGATCCCGTGGGCGCTGCGTGATCGGCTCGAGATCATCGAGCTCCCTGGCTACACGCGCCAGGAGAAGAAGATGATCGCGCGGAAGTTCCTCGTGCCCAAGCAGCTCGAGGATCACGGCCTCAACAACGAGCGGTGCGAGATCACCGACGAGTCGCTGTTCGACATCGTCGACAGCTACACGCGCGAGGCCGGCGTTCGTAACCTCGAGCGCGAGATCGGTTCGGTGTTCCGGGCGGTCGCCGTTCGGGTGGCCGAAGGCTCCGCCAAGGAGCACGAGGTGATCACGCCCACCGAGGTCGAAACGTTCCTCGGTCCGAAAAAGTTCGTCAGTGAAGTCGCGGAGCGCACGGCCGAGCCGGGCGTCGCGACGGGCCTGGCGTGGACCGCGGTCGGCGGCGACATCCTGTTCATCGAAGCGTCGCGCATGCCCGGCAAGGGCAAGCTGACGCTGACCGGACAGCTCGGCGACGTCATGAAGGAGTCGGTCACGGCGGCGCTGTCGTTCGTGCGTGGTCGTGCGGCGGCGCTCGGGCTCGACCCGGGCAACTTCCTCGAGAACACCGATCTGCACGTCCACGTGCCGGCCGGCGCGGTTCCCAAGGATGGTCCGTCCGCAGGCATCACGATGTACACGGCGCTGGTCTCGCTGTTCACCGGCGTGCCGGTGCGGCCGGATGTGGCGATGACGGGTGAGATCACGCTGCGCGGCAACGTGCTCGCCGTCGGTGGCATCAAGGAGAAGCTCCTCGCGGCTCACCGCGCCGGGATCAAGCGCGTGATCATCCCGGATCGGTGCGTGAAGGATCTGATCGATGTGCCCGATGAAGTGAAGAAGGAGATGGAGATCCTGTCGGTGAAGCGCATGGACGAGGTCCTCGCGCTCGCGCTGAAGGATCCACCGCCGTCGATCATCGATCTGGCGAAGGCCGCGCAGGCCGAGAACCACCCGACCGCCTAGCGGCGGTTCGGGACGCGACGCGCGGCGCTGCCGCCGGCAAGTGCGCGAGATCGCACCGCTGGCGCGGCGTCGCTGCGTGCGTATGTTGATCCTCATGTCTGACCCGTATCGCGATCCCGACCGCCCGTGCCCGTCGTGCAAGGCGCCGCTGCGGGCGTTCCGCGCGCGCTTCGTGTGCGACGCGTGCGAGGGCATGCTCGCGCCGCTCGCCGATCTGTCGGCGGCGATCGAGGACATCACCGGCGTGGTCCCGTCGTTCGACTACGTCGACGAGGCCCCGGGGAAGCGGCCGTGCCCGCTGTGCGCGGCGCCGATGACGGCGTTCAAGCTGCGCATCCACCTCGACGACGAGCTGGCGAAGCCGCCACCCCAGCTCGATCGGTGCGCGCAGCACGGGATCTGGTTCGACACCGACGAGCTGGCTGCGGTGTTCGAGAAGGCGCGCGCCAAGCACCCGGGCGGCGGTGGAGCGATCTCGAAGACCCGCGATCCGGTGGGCACCGCCGGCTCGTGGAGCGGGGACCGCAAGGGGCCGTTCTGGTTTGGCGGCGGTCACGGGAACTACTAGCCGCACGCTGCCGGCTCGTGCCGTGACGTCCCGCCGCTGACTCGGGGATGCTCGGGGCATGCCGCGCCTCGTCGCCTCCGTCTCCGTCGTCGCCTCCGTCGTCTCCCTCGGCGTCCTCGCGGGCTGCGATCTCGACTTCGACTTCGACCTCAGCGGCCCCGAGATCAAGCTCGTCTCGGACTCGGGCCGGCTGTCGATCCGCGGCTGCTCGTCCGCGGGGCTGCTCGGCTGCGACGATGGCAGCTCGCCGGCGGGGGCGATGCAGGCGTACGTCGACGGGCGCTGGCAGGTGGTTCCGCCGTACATGCCGGGTGGCTTGAGCCTGTTCCCGGACCGGTCGTTCGAGCTCGTGGTCCCGAGCCCCGAGGATCCGGCGGTCTGGGTCACCCTGAACGGCGTCTCGCTGAGGGCCGAGGAACTACCGTGGTTCGACCTCGAGGTCCCGGCGGCCGCGCAGCGCGGGCAGGGCAGTGTGGGGATCGTGTTCCAGCAGTACCCGAAGGCCCGGATCCACGTCGAGTTGATGAGCCGGTGCGGCGCGCGCCAGCTCGTCGAGCTGTTCGATCCCGAGGTCAAAGGGGGCCGGTTCGAGCTGCCGCTCACCAACCCCAACCTCACCGGCACGTGCACCCATGAGGTCAGCCTGACCCAGACCATCCAGGAGCCCAACGACAGCGCGATCTCCCTGCGGATCGCACGCCTCGAACGTGCGCCCCTGACCTCCTCCGACTGACCGCGCAAAACCGTCGACCGAGGCGAACCACTGGCTGTCTGGAGGGGCCCACTCCCGATCGACTCCCCGATCGGCGGAGTTACGGGTCTTGAGCCTTGACGGGCAATTGACCTGTACTTAGGTTGGCCAGCACACAACTCGGACACGCAAGGAAAGACGTCATGGGCAAGATCATCGGCATCGACCTAGGCACCACCAACTCCGTGGTCGCGATCATGGAGGGCAAGGAGCCGAAGGTTATCCCCAACGAGGAAGGCGCGCGCCTGACCCCGTCCGTCGTCGCCTTCGATGAGAAGGGCGAAGTCCTGGTCGGTCAGATCGCTCGTCGTCAGGCCATCACCAACCCGGAGAACACCGTGTTCTCCAGCAAGCGCTTCATGGGTCGGAAGTTCACCGACGCCGTCGTCCAGGAAGAGGCGAAGCGCGTGCCCTACAAGCTCGTGGGCGCCAGCAACGGCGACACGGCCTTCGAGATCCGCGGCAAGCGCTATTCGCCGCCGGAGATCGGTGCGCGTGTCCTCATGAAGCTGAAGCGCGCCGCCGAGGAGTATCTGGGCGAGCCGGTCACCGAGGCGGTGATCACGGTCCCCGCGTACTTCAACGATTCGCAGCGCCAGGCCACCAAGGACGCCGGCAAGATCGCCGGCCTCGAGGTCAAGCGCATCATCAACGAGCCCACCGCGGCGGCGCTCGCGTACGGTCTCGACAAGACCAAGGAGCAGCTCATCGTCGTGTTCGACATGGGCGGCGGTACGTTCGATATCTCGATCCTCGAGGTCGGCGACAAGGTCGTCGAGGTCGTCTCGACCAACGGCGACACGCACCTCGGCGGCGATGACATCGACAACCGGCTGATGGACTGGCTGGTCGCCGAGTTCAAGAAGGACACCGGCATCGACGTCAGCAAGGACAAGATGGTGCTCCAGCGCCTCAAGGAGGCCTCGGAGAAGGCGAAGATCGAGCTGTCGTCCGTGCAGGAGACGGAGGTCAACCTCCCGTACCTCACTGCCGACGGCACCGGCCCGAAGCACCTCCTGAAGAAGCTCGCGCGCAGCAAGTTCGAGCAGATGATCGAGGACATCGTCGCTCGCGCGATGGAGCCCTGCAAGAAGGCCCTCGCGGACGCTGGCAAGAAGATCAGCGACATCCACGAGGTCGTGCTCGTCGGTGGCTCCACCCGCATCCCGATGGTGCAGGCGAGGGTGAAGGAGTTCTTCGGCAGGGAGCCGAACCGCTCGGTGAACCCGGATGAGGTCGTCGCGCTCGGTGCGGCGGTCCAGGGCGGCGTCCTCTCGGGCGACGTCAAGGACATCCTCCTCCTCGACGTCACGCCGCTGTCGCTCGCGATCGAGACGCTCGGTGGTGTCGCCACCGTGCTGATCCCGCGCAACACGACGATCCCCACGCGCAAGAGCGAGACGTTCTCGACGGCGGCCGACAACCAGACGTCGGTCGAGGTCCACGTCTCGCAGGGCGAGCGCCCGATGGCGAAGGACAACAAGACCCTCGGCAAGTTCCAGCTCACCGGCATCCCGCCGGCGCCGCGCGGAGTGCCGCAGATCGAGGTGACCTTCGACATCGACGCGAACGGCATCCTCAACGTGGCAGCCAAGGACAAGGCGACCAACGCGGAGCGCACGATTCGCATCGAGGCCTCGAGCGGTCTGTCGGATGCGGACATCAAGCGCGCCGTCGAAGACGCCGAGAAGCACGAGGAAGAGGACAAGCAGCGCAAGGAATCGATCGAGGCGCGCAACCAGCTCGACACGCTGGTCTACGGCACCCAGAAGCTGGTCAAGGAGAACGAGGCCAAGCTCGAGGCCACGGACAAGATGATGATCGAGGAGGCGCTCAAGGACGCCGAGGCGGTGCTCGAGAAGAACCGCGAGGGTGGCTCGCCCGAGGATCTCCGTGCGGCGTTCGAGAAGCTCCAGGCCGCGGCGCACAAGGTCGCCGAGGCGATGTACAAGCAGGCCGGTGCCAGCGGCGGTGACGCGGCGCATGGTGGCGGTGGCGAGGGCGGGGACCCGGGCGCGGGCGGTGGCGCTCCCAAGGAGTCCGACGTGATCGACGCGGAGTTCGAGGACAAGACCTAGGCCCGACGCTTTTGACGACCCAGGACACCCGCTTCGGCGGGTGTTCGCGTTTTCGGGCGCACCATGCATACTGGAGCGGTGCGCTCGCTCTGCGCTGTGATGGTGCTGCTGGCTGGCTGTGCCGAGTTCGGTCTCGTCACGGATGGGACCAGCGTGTCCGTCGGTCGCCCCAGCAATGGCTACCTGGTCGATGCCAAGCGCCTCGCCGATAGCGGCGAGGGCTACAAGACCCAGGCGATCTGGCGAACGCGCGGAAACCGCTACGGCACCGACGAGCTGCTCGATCTGATCACGGGCGTTGGGCGGCGGATGTCTCGCGAGGTCAAGGACGTGAAGCTCGTGGTCGCGGACCTGTCGTCCCAGGGTGGCGGCGCGGCGCGCGCGTGGCATCGCTCCCACCAGAGCGGTCGCGATGCCGACCTCGTCTATTACATGCGAGGCCCCGACGGGAAGCCGTGGGAGGCCGATGCGATGCGGGTGTTCGACGCCACCGCGAAGGCCAAGGACGGCAGCGGCATCACCGTGGACATCCCGCGGACGTGGCTCCTGGTGAAGGAGCTGGTGACCGCACCGGAAGCGCGCGTGCAGTGGGTGTTCATGTACGAGCCGATCGCCGCGAAGCTCCTCGAGCACGCCGCGCAGATCGGGGAGCCGGAGGCGCTGATCGCCCGCGCCCGCAAGACCCTGAAGCAGCCCGGCGATAGCGCGCGCCACGACGATCACCTGCACGTCCGCGTGTACTGTGCCGATCGCGATCGAACGTTCGGGTGCGTCGACATCGGGCCGATGGAGCTCTATGCCGAGCGCGCGGCCGAGGACGCCCGGGGTGGTGTGCTCCCCGAGGCGATCGCAGCCCTGATCGGCGACGCGGCGCATGTCAGCGCGGGCGCCGCGGTCGCCGTGACGACGGGTACCCCCGCACGGAGCACTGCCACGATGGCGACCGAGCTCGGCTCGTTGGGGCGCCGGCTGCGGGTCGACGCCTCCCTGCGGATCTGGCGCTGACCCCTAGGGGCAGGGACCGACCGGCGCCTCACGTGGCGCCGGAGCGGACTCGAACGTGGCAGGCCCCGCATCGACGGCGGTCGGCTCGGTCGCTGCGCCGCCATCAGAGACAGGCGCATCGAGGGGCACCACGCCTGCGTCGATCGTGGACGTCGCGGCCACCTCCTCGGCGCTGATCGTGCGGAGCGTCCGGAGGGCCTGCTCGAACGCGCGGACGTGGGCGGCGCGCGCTTCATTGGAGGAGGCGGACAGCACCAGGCTGACGGCGCGATCGGAGGCTCCGAGCGCGACGGCCTGGCGAAGGAACTTCTTGCCGTCGTCGTACTCGAACCAGACCGACGGTAGGCCCGAGGCCTCGTTGTCCTTGGGGCCGGGCTGGACGGGACCCACGCGCATCCGCTGGGCGGTGAGCTTGCCGCGGAGAGCACAGGCGTACTTCGAGGCCGTGGTCTCGTGGCTGCTACGACACGCGATCGGCCACGAGCAGTAGAGCTCGCGCGTGAAGGCCTCCGACGTCAGCACGATCTGACCGGCAGGTTGGCTCCGCATCATCCACAGCGCGAGGCCCGGATAGCTCGGCTGATCGGTCGCGCGCCAGCCGCGGGGCACGACCAGCCGGATCCGATCGGTGCGCGACGTGAACACCTGGTTCTCGAGCTCCGCCGCCGATTCTCCGACGAGGAATCGCGATGCGCCGAGGCTCGCGACGACGAGCAGGGCGACGAGGACGATCGCCTTGGGCACGCGCCGCATCGACGGTGAACGTACGCGCGCATCGCGACGAAGGCGAGGTGCGGAGGTCAATCCGGACCTGAACACGCACCCAGGTAAAAACTTGCCTATTGTCGTAGCGGTCTTGTTGACCGAATCCATTCACACGAATATTGTGACGATACCTCGTCGGACTATGGACGTTCCAACGTCCCTCGAAGGTAGATAACGACCGCAGGGGGTCTCGCACACGGAACGGCTAGCGCGCTGCTCGAGGGAGCAGGGCGTCGGCGGTGCGAACACCACGCGTGCGTCCTGTTCATCAGCCGTTGGGGGAACTCTGTTGTCTTCGCGTTTTCAAGAGTGGGCACCGCACGCGACTCCGTCGGGGACCGTCGTGCCGTTCCGCGCGCATCGCCGGCCGGTCCTCGCGGACGTCGCGCAGCGCAAGGACGACGAGTCGCCGAGCGCGACCGCCGGCGCACCGCTGTCGCGGCACCAGCTCCTGAAGGACGAGGAGCTCCGCGCGATCGAAGGCACCTATGTGGAGGGCATCACCGCCGTCCAGATCGTCGACGTGTTCACCAGCCGGGGAATCAAGTTCTCCGAGGCGAGCTTCCGTAAGTACGTCCAGCAGGGCCTCCTGCCGCGCAGCCGCCGGGTCGGCCGCAAGGGCAAGCATCGGGGCTCGCTGGGCGTGTACCCGGCCAAGACGATCCGCCGGATCAACAGCGTCAAGGCGCTGATGGCCGATGGCTACACCATCGAAGAGATCCAGGGGCAGTTCCTGCTCTACACGGATCTCGTCGAGGGCGTCGCCGAACACCTCGCCGAGCTCGGCACCCGCCTCACCGCGGACGTCGCCCACCTCGAGCCCAAGCCACGCAAGGAGCTCGACCGCGAGCTCTCCGAGATCCGCCGCGACGGTGACGACCTCGTCAAGCGTCTCGAGGACGTCACGCGCCGGATCGCGGCGCCACGCACGAACAGCCTCCGTCTTGCCGGCGCCGCGGGGGGCGCCGAGGACCTTCTCTAACCGCCAGCAAGGAGACTTCTATGAGCGACGACAACGAGAACGACGAGGATCTCCACGGGGAGCTCGCCACCGAAGACGGTGACGAGGGCGAGGGTGGCGAAGGCGAGCTGGCGGATGCTGGCGACGAGGCGAGCGTGGACGGCGAGGCTCCGGAGGTCAGCCGGAAGATCCGGCGTCGCCGCCGGCGTACGCGTCCGCGGAGCAAGACGATCGCGATGAAGCGGCTGACCCGCGAGGAGCTGCGCGTCGGGGCGCTGATGTACCCGCCGGTGGACATCGCGCGTCCGACCAATCGCTCCGAGTGCAAGGAGGAGATGCGCCCGTGCCCGTGGGTCGCGTGCAAGCACCACCTCTATCTCGACATCAACCCGGAGACCGGGTCGATCAAGATCAACTTCCCCGACCTCGAGCCGTGGGAGCTCAAGCACACCTGCGCCCTCGATGTCGCCGAGCGCGGTGGGATCACGCTCGAGGAGGTCGGCGAGATCATGAACCTGACGCGGGAGCGGATCCGCCAGGTCGAGGTCCGCGGTCTGCTGAAGCTGAAGATGGGTTCGCCGTCTCCGGACGAGCTGGGCGCGGAGCTGCTCGCGGCCAAGGCCGCGAACCAGAACTGAACGGGAGTTCGGGCGCGAATCCCGGAGCTGCGACGAGGGCCCCGCTCCTGTCGCGGATGTTCCGGTCGTGGTAAACGCGGCCCATGATCCGACGCGCGTTGATCTCGGTCTCGGACAAGCAGGGCGTCGTCGAGCTGGCCAAGGCCCTCGCAGACAAGGGCGTCGAGATCCTCTCGACGGGAGGCACCGCCGCCGCGCTCGCGTCGGCGGGCATTCCCGTGAAGCAAGTGTCGGAGCACACGGGTGCCCCGGAGATCCTCGATGGTCGCGTGAAGACGCTGCACCCCCGGATCCACGGTGGGCTGCTCGGCCGCGACACCGGCCCGCATCAACAGGAGATGGCGGCCAACGGCATCACGCCGATCGACCTCGTGGTGGTCAACCTCTATCCGTTCGAGGCGACGATCGCGAAGAGCACCACCACGCTCGAGGACGCGATCGAGAACATCGACATCGGCGGACCCTCGATGCTGCGCTCCGCGGCCAAGAACCACGAGCGCGTCACCGTGGTCGTCGAGCCGAGCGACTATCCGATCATCCTCGCGGCTCTGCGGAGCGGAGCAGACCTGACCGCCGGGCAGCGGTTCGCGCTCGCCCGCAAGGCGTTCGCGCACACCGCCGCCTACGACAGCGCGATCGCGGCGTACCTGTCCTCGATCGACGACGCGGCCGCCGAGACCCGCGCGCAGGTCCCGCCGCGCCGGGACCTCCCGGACGTGCTGTCCTTGCAGTGGCGTCGGCTCTACGAGCTGCGCTACGGCGAGAACCCGCATCAGGGAGCGGCATTCTATGCCGACGCGCGATCGCCGCTGTCGCGCACCCAGAGCCAGCGCCCGACGATCGCCACCGCCGAGGTGCTCGGCGGCAAGCAGCTCTCGTACAACAACATCCTCGATCTCGATGCCGCCCTCGGCCTGTGCCTCGAGTTCACGGCGCCCGCCGCGATCGTGGTCAAGCACAACAACCCGTGCGGGGTCGCCACGGACGCTGACATCGCCACGGCGTACAAGCGCGCCCGCGAGGCGGATGCGACCTCGGCGTTCGGCGGGATCGTGGCCGTCAACCGCGAGGTCGACGCGCCGCTCGCCAACCTCCTCGTCGAGACCTTCCTCGAGTGCGTGGTCGCGCCCGGGTACTCGGCGGCAGCGCGCGACATCCTCGCGAGCAAGAAGAACCTTCGCCTCGTCGCGGCCAGCGGCGACTGGCGGGCGCCGACGGGCGAGGTCGCGTGGTCGGTGCGGACGATCGCCGGCGGTGCCCTCGTCCAGAGCGTGGATCACGGCATGGTCGATCTCGGCAGCGCCAAGCTCGCGACCACGCGCGGGCCGACCGACGCCGAGCGCGCCGACCTCGCCTTCGCGTGGCGGGTGGCCAAGCACGTCAAGTCCAACGCGATCGTGTTCGCGAAGGGCGGCGTCACCGTGGCGATCGGCGCGGGTCAGATGAGCCGGGTCGATTCGGTGCGGATCTGCGAGCGCAAGGCAGGCGACGCGCTGAAGGGCGCCGTCGTGGCCTCCGATGCCTTCTTCCCGTTCCGCGACGGCGTGGACGTGCTCGCCGCCGCGGGGGCCGTGGCGGTCGTGCAGCCGGGCGGCTCCGTCCGCGACGAGGAGGTCGTGGGCGCGGCGAACGAGCACGGGCTCGCGATGCTGTTCACCGGCATGCGCCACTTCCGGCACTGAGCCCTCTACTCCACGAGGTAGATCGGAAAGTCGAAGCCGTCGTCGATGTGGAGCCACAGCGTCATCGACCAGTCCTTGGTCGTCAGCAGCTCGCGGATCCGCAGGGCCTGCGAGGGCTTGATGGTGAGCGGCAGCTTCACGGTGACTCGCTCCGTCGCCCCGGGCAGGACGCGCACGCGCGGGAGCTGGGTCTCGGCGACCAGCTGACCGTGCTGCTTGATCTCGAGGCGGTTGTCCTCGATCTCGAGCGCGATGTCGGTCGGGTTTCGGATCTCGACATCGAAGTGCACGCCGACGGTGATCGAGTTCGACCGGATGGCGGTGGCGAGCTCGAACGCGCTGGGGACGTCGGCGGAGAAGCTCGCCCACGCGACGTCGTACTCGCACTTCAAGATCTGGCTCTTGTGGTGGAGCGACCGGCCGATCATCCCGAACCGGTAGCCGTTCCAGGCGAGGAGGCCGACCAGGAGCACCCAGATGCCGATCCGGGCGGCGAGGTGGCTGCGTGTCCGGGTCTTCGCATCGGCGAGCAGCGGGGCACCTGCCACGGTGCCGCCGATCGCCGCGAACGCGATGCCGATCACCTGGGCGCCGAACGAGAAGGCGAGCTGCGTGCCCGCGCTCCAATCCGTGTGGCTGCTGACCACGCGCGCCGTGACGATCGCGGGGAGCGCGAACAGGGCGCCGAACCCGAGCGTCAGGATCGCGTTCGCCGCGAACGACTTCATCATGACCGAGTAGCGCTGGCGGTGGCGCTGCAGCACGGGCGACAGGAAGTCGAGCCCGACCGAGGTGAACAGCACCAGGTAGCTCAGCACCAGTGCGAGGTTCCGGCGCGCCGGATCGTTCGAGTACCCGATCCAGAAGATCGTGCCCTGCGCGGCGAGCATCCCGAGGAACAGCTTGATCTCCTCCCACGCCTCGAACCACAGCGGATGCTCGTCGAACGGTTCGTCGAGAAGCTTCGCGTCCTCCTCCAGCGTCGCCGACACCTTCTCCTTGAGCGGGAACAGCGTGATCGTCACGATCATCAAGCTCATCGAGAGCGCGGCGTTGGTGACCACCGCTTGCTCCTGTGCGGCGAACACCTTCTTGACGAGGAACTTGGCGGCGACCTTCCAGTCGGCGGGCAGCACGTACGCGAGCACCGAATCGACCATGCGATCCTGGTTCGAGATCACGAGGTACGCAACGATCCCGAGGATCACGGTGGCGGCGGCGAGGTACGCGATCAGCCACGCGGCGCTCCTCAGCTTCAGGTGACGCGCCGCGAGCGGGGCCGCAATCCCCGCCAGCCAGAGCTGCCGCCGCACGGGTAGCACGCCCCGAGCGTAGTGCGATGGCGCTGGCACGCAACCCTTGCCGCGCGGTTCCGTGTCCGCGCCTCACGCACCGCGGGCTTGGAAGCCCTCAGCAACGCGGCTAGATTCCCGGCATGAAGATCCTCGTCGTCGGTGGTGGTGGCCGCGAACACGCGCTGGTCTATCGCTTGACGCACGGCGGGCACGAGGTGATCGCGGCCCCGGGGAATCCCGGGATCGAGGCCCACGCCCGCTGCCTGCCCGTGCCGATCGAGGCCCACGCGAGGCTCGTCGAGCTCGCGGTGAGCGAGGCCGTCGATCTCGTGGTCGTCGGCCCCGAGGCGCCGCTCGTGGCGGGGCTCGCCGACGACCTCCGCGCGAAGGGCATCCCGACGTTCGGGCCCGGTGCGGCGGGCGCACAGCTCGAGGGCAGCAAGGCGTTCAGCAAGGAGTTCTTCGCGCGGCACAAGATCCCCACCGCGCCGTTCGCCGTGGTCTCCACCGTCGCCGAGGCGGATGCCGCGATCGAGCGGATCGCACAGATCGGTCACGGGCCGCACAGCGGCTCCGGGCAGGTGGTGGTCAAGGTCGATGGGCTCGCGGCGGGGAAGGGCGTCGTGGTGGCGAGCGATGCGGCGGAGGCTCGCGCGGCCGCGCGCGAGATGCTCGAGGCGCGGCGGTTCAGCGATGCCGGGACCCGCGTGATCATCGAGAAGCGGATCATCGGGCGCGAGGTCAGCGTCCTGGCCCTGACCGATGGGACCCGCCTCGAGGTGCTCCCTGCCACCGAGGATCACAAGACGATCTTCGACGGTGACACCGGCCCCAACACGGGCGGGATGGGGACGGTCTCGCCGTCGTGGGCGAGCGATGCCCTGGTCGCGCGGATCCGCGCGGAGATCCTCCAGCCCACCATCGCCGGGCTCGCTGCCGACGGGATCCCGTATCGGGGCGTGCTCTACGCTGGGGTCATGGTCGACGAGGCGGGCACGCCGTGGCTCCTCGAGTACAACTGCCGGTTCGGCGACCCGGAGACCCAGCCGATCATGGCCCGGCTCAAGGGCGACCTGGGCGCGGTGCTGCTCGGCGCCGCGCGCGGCGAGATGCCCGTGGGGGCCCTCGCGTGGGATCCGCGGGTGGCGGTGTGCGTGGTGGTGGCCGCGGCGGGATATCCGGGCGCCGTCCGCACCGGTGATCCGATCCGGGGTCTCGACGTCAGCACGACCGACGTGGTGGTGTTTCACGCCGGTACGGCACACAAGGGTGCCGACGTGGTCTCGGCGGGCGGGCGCGTCCTCGGCGTCACGGCGCTCGGGATCTCCGTCGAGCAGGCGCGAGGCAAGGCGTACGGAGTGGTCGACCGGATCGAGCTCGCGGGCAAGCAGGTGCGACGGGACATCGGTGTGCGCACCCGGCTCGGTGGGGTGGGACTGTAGTAGGTTCGTTCCATGCCGCACATCGCAGGTCTCCGTGGGGTGCTTCCCGAGGCATCGAAGGTCGGAGAGACGATCGGAAAGCCCGTCGAGCTCGCGAAGGGCCTCGCCGCAGGGAGCCTGGTCCGCGATCCGGGTCGTGCGGTCTACCGCTATCACACGACGTTCGCGGGGCCGGGCCGCACGCTGACCCGCAAGTCGTTCGTGTGCGCCGTCCGCCTCGCGCCGTGGTCCGAGGGCATGGTCCGCCCTCACGAGACGGTCAGCGACGAGGCGCGCGCGGCGGCGCTCGAGCTGATCAAGGCCAATCAGGCGCACACGCGGTTCGTGCTCGCTGGGGTCCGGGACTCCGCCGGCGAGGTCGATCGCGTGTTCCGCAGGGTCGATGGTCTCGCGCCGACGCTCCAGATCACCACCGCCGATGGCGTGCAGCACTCGCTCTGGCGCGTGCAGGACGCGGAGGTCATCGGCAAGCTCCGCAACTACTTCACGCCGAAGAAGCTGCACGTGCTCGACGGCCATGACACCTACGAGGGGATGCTCGCCTACCAGGCCGAGCTCGCCGCGAAGCAGGAGCCTTCGAACTACTCGTCGGCGAACTACGGCCTGTTCTGCATCGTGCCGTTCGAGGATCAGGCGCTGGTCGCTGCTGCTCGACACAAGGTCGTCCGCGGTCTGACCGCGAAGAGCGAGGAGGTCCTCGCGGCCGCGAAGAAGCACTTCATCGTCGAGAAGCTCGCGGGCGCCGCCGGCGATGTCGGCAAGCTACTCGGTGCGATCAGCGACTCGGTCGCCCACCAGCCCACGTTCGTCGCCGTGTTCGCGGGGGAGCCCGATGCGTGGAAGCTCACCCTCTCGCCCGAGGTCAGCCCGGTGCACGAGGGCGTGACGGTGCACCGCTCGATGGCCAAGCTCGATCCGGTGGTGGTCGAGCACATGTTCCTGCGGCGCCTGTTGCCCGGCGCCCAGGTCGCGACCGACACCGATGCGAAGCGCGCGCTCGGCGCCGGCGGTCAGCTGACGCTGATCGTGCGCGCGATGTCGATCGAGCAGATCGCCCACGTCGACGAGATCGGGCAGACGCTCCCGTCGCACTCGACGGCGATCTTCCCGCCGCTGGCCAACGGCCTGGTCAGCCTCGTCATCGACCCTGACGAAGATCTCGTGTGAACCGCCGGACCTCGACGGGCCGGTCCGCATAGCCCGAGTCCGCGATCGCCTGCGCCTTGGGCGAATCGAACAGCGTGTGCATCATCACGTCCTGATCGTCGAGGACGCCCTTGGTGCCGCGATCCTCGGACAGCACGCCGACGTGGCGCGGGAACAGCACCAGATCGCCCGCCCGCGTGAACGGCAGCGGCGCCCCCTTGGCATCCCGGTAGATGCCATCGGCCGCGCGCTCGCCGCTCGCGAGGAGCTTGGTCACGCTCGGTAGCGCACCGGTCCAGGAGTACGGGATCGTCGCGCCCATGCGACGCGCGCCATAGACCACGAAGTCCGCACAGTCCGAGCCCTCGAGCCGCTCGCTCTCGTGGGTCTTGTCGGACGTGCCGGCCGAGCCCCAGATATACGGCTGGCCGTACATCTCCGTGAGGTAGCCGAGGTACGTGTCGTCGCGGCGGATCGAGATCCGCATCACCGCATCGGTCACACCTCCAGACGCACGGCCGCGCCGCGCCTCCGGCCCTGGGCTCGCGAGCGTGCGTGGCCCCTGGGTTGCCACGGCCTGGAACCGCATGGTGCCGACACCGTCGCCGTGATCGGGCGTCAACGTGGGGCGCACGTCCGGCGTGATCGCTGGCCTGCCGGCGCTGCCGTCGATCAATGTCGCCCGGTAATCGATCGGCTCGTAGTGGAACGTCTGCGCGTCGCCGTTCGAGATGTTCGCGAGCGCGGGCTCGATCCGGTTCCAGCGCAGCTCGTGCACGGGGGCCTTGGCGAGCGGCTGCGCCGGGACCCGCTTGCCCGCGAGCTGCAGCACCGGCGCATCCGAGAACCACGCCTTGCCGTCGATCTGGATCGCCGCGTACAGCGTCACCGTCTGGTCGGCACGTGCGTAGGCGGGGCGCTCGCTCGCGATCGCGTCACCGACCGCGGCGACGACCACGACCTTGGTGATCGTTCCGGTCGCGGCCGGGTCTCCGATCCGGCTGGTCCGGGGCGCCACCGTCGCGGCGCCGGCCCGCGCGGCGCCCGGGCTCTGCGAGGTGACCGGGCCTGGCGCGCCACCCGGGCTCGGGGCGCTCGCCGCAGACGAGCAGGCGGTCGCGAGGGCCACGGCCACGGGAGCAAGGCGCATGTCCTGTAGACGCACGAACCCCCTCCCATGTTTCATCCGCTGAACAGCGCTCGGAAATACCATTGTCGGCCCAGGGGTTGTCATGGCAAGTTGGCCCTCTCGTCACTTGGGTGTGGGCCGCCCGCTACGGGCAACGGTGAGGGTAACGGTATGTGGAACTTTGCAGATCGCGTGGTGAAGGCAGTGTCGGACGTGACGTTCGGGACGGTGATCGTCCTGGTCCATGTGGTCCTGGCCGATCGTTCGCGGCGCCTCCCGATACGCCCGGTCCCGCAGCGCCTTCCGTCCTGAGATCCCCGGGCTGGGTGCGCCGGGCGGTCATCCGATCGCCTACCATGGCGACCGATGGCGGCGAGCCGCACCCCCAAGCGCGCGAAGCGGACGACGGGCGCGGCCCGCAAGAAGCCGATCAAGCCGACGCGCCCGGACGCAGAGCTCGTCAAGATGTCGGAGCTGTCGAAGCGCTCCGGCGTTCCGGCGCCCACGATCAAGCACTACATCCGCGAGGGTCTGCTCCCCGGACCCGAGGTGCGGACCAGCCGGAACATGGCCTACTACGATGGCCGGCTGGCCGCGCGGATCGTCGTCATCAAGGCGCTGCAGGCGGAGCGGTTTCTTCCGCTCCGCGTGATCGGCGAGCTGCTCGAGCCGGCCCCGAGCGATCGGATCACGCCCGAGCGAGACGCAGCGCAGCGTCGCGCGCTGACCCAGCTGGCACCCGTGTTCGCGTCGGATGCGGACCGGCCCACCGTGTCGCGGCGCAAGCGCAGCGAGGTGATGAAGACGTTCGGGGTGTCTCGCGCCGAGCTCGAGAGCCTCGAGAAGGCCGGGGTCCTCGAGCTTCGCGGTGAGGGCGAGACCGCCGGGTACTCCGGGCTCGATCTGAAGCTCCTCGATCTCCTCGCCGACGTGCGGCGCCAGGGCCTCGGCACGGTGTTCCCGATCTCGGTCGCGGAGCCGTACCTCGCGGCGGTGAGGACGCTCGTGGAGTTCGAGATCGATCTGTTCCGGCACCGCGCGCTCTCGCACGCCCTGCCGGTCCCGCTCGCGGAGGTCGCGAAGGCCTCGGTCGAGCTCGGGGACCGGCTGGTCAGCGTGCTGCGCGCGAAGCTCCTGCCGGGAATGCTCGAGCGCCTCGCGCGCTGAGGAGCGCCCTCAGAGCCAAACCCAGAGCGCTGACCTCCGAACCAACGCCACTGGGTGTCACGTCGCCGTCGTGTCGCAACTGGAGCCCGGCGCCGAGTTCGGCGGTGCCGGTGTCCGCGGCGGTCACGGGATGGCGACGGTTGAACGCGGCGATCACGAGCAGCGCGCCATCCTCCGTCCAGGTGTAGCCACGGCGGGCGCGACCCGCGGCGAGCACGTTCTTGACGCCGGCGACGTCGGCCGCGAGCTCGGTGGTCTGGTTGAACAGCGGCACGGAGTCAGCGGCGATCTGGCCGACCTCCTCGACCACGCCGCCATCGCTGTTGCAGGCGAGGTGACCCAGGTAGTGGTGGGCGAGCTCGTGCGCGAGGACGAAGGCGACCTGCTCGTCGAACAGCTCGTGCTGGCGGAGGACCTTGCGGCGGTCGGTCTGGTAGGCCGTCGCATAGAACGCCGCGGGCATCGGCGCGATCGAGTGTTGCTCCAGCCAATCGAGGTACCTGGGCTCCAGCTGCGTGGCGAAGAACTCGTCCGTGGCGGTGGTCATCGCGAGGTTGGCGGTGACCATCAACATGCCGTCGCTGACCGCGACGAACGGGCCGCCGTCGTCGCAGGTGGCGTAGGCGTTGACATCACCGAGGGCGTTGTCACTGACCAGCGCGACCGAGGCCACGCGAGCACGCTGGTCGGCGGGCAGGGCCGAGATCAGCTCGGCGAGCACCCGCTCGGCGTTGATCCTGAGCGAGGGGAGGTGGATCTGGTTGATCGGATCCGTGGCCAGGGTGGCGTCGCGACGCGGGGCCGGGATCGTCTCGCCGGGCGGAGGGGTGCACGCCGCCACGGCGAGGGTGAAGGCGATGATGCCGCGCACGTATCGAGTTCTAGCGCGGGGATCACTGCCGGGAACTGGCAACACGCGGCAGAGTGTCGGAGGCTTCTGCTACCGATCTGCACGTGGATAACCTAGCCATCTCGGTTCGCCTCGCGACGTCTGACGATGCCGCGGCGCTCGCAGACCTCGTCAACGAGGCGTACGCGGTCGAGAAGTCGTTCGTCGATGGTGAGCGCACCACCGCGGACGAGATCGCCGAGATGACCCAGAACGGGGTGTTCCTCGTTCTCGAGCAGGCCGGGGGGCTGGCCGCGGCGGTCTATCTCGAGCGCAGGGGCTCGATCGCGTATTTCGGGATGCTGAGCGTCCGGCCGGAGCTGCAGGGGATGGGCCTCGGCAAGCGGCTGGTCCGGATCGCCGAGGCGCTGGCCGAGGCCGGCGGTGCCAGCACGATGACCCTGCGAATCATCAACCTCCGGGAGGAGCTAGGCCGGTGGTACCGGAGCCTGGGCTACCGGGAGGTCGGGACGTCCCCGTTCAACCACCGGCAGGCGAAGCAGCCCTGTCACTTCGTCGACATGCACAAGGATCTCGCCGTGGCCGCCGCGCTCGAGGCCGGCCTCGGCGCGGTGTGACCCAGACCGCGGTCGGTCGCGCCGATTCGCCATGGCACCGGTTCCGGGCGTGCCGGGCCCGACCCGAGGTAGTATGTCCTGCATGTCGTTCGTTCGTGGAGTCCTGAGCGCCGCCCTGCTGGCCGGCTGTGGCGGCGGCGGTGGCTTTCCGGATGCCCCTCCCATCGACATGCCGCCGCCTCCCGGCTCGTTCGACCTCGCCTGGTCGGTGACCGACACGGGTGGCACGGTGATCCCGTGCGACACGATCGGCGCGCAGGCGGTGACGGTCCTGACCCGGAACCGAGGGGTGCAGGGCGGATCCACCGAGGTGTTCACGTGCGGGACGGGCAGTGGGACGTCGCAGGGGTTGGTCGCCGGCACCTATGACATGAACTTCGAGCTGTCCGGGGTTGGCGGTGCGTCGGGCACCGGCCTGATCGCGACGGCGCCGGAGCAGAAGGGCATCGTGATCAAGTCGGGGGAGAAGGTGACGCTCGCCCCGCTGACCTTCGCGGTCGATGCCACGGGCGGGATCAAGCTCAACCTCGCCACCAACAAGGCCGGGGGCAACTGCGGCACCGTCGCCAGCAACGGCGCCGGGATCACGGGGACCACGATCACGCTCCAGCACGCCGGGACTGGCGCCTGCGAGGCGGTGACGTTCACGTTCCCGGCGAACGCGACCCGGCCCGGCGGTTCGTACACCGTCAACTGCACCACCCCCGCGGTGGCGCCGTGCATCGAGGCGGATCAGCAGTTGTCCGCGACGGGCGTTCCATCGGGGGCCTATCAGCTCCACATCCGCGGCAAGATCGCCACGGCCGATTGCTTCAGCAACGACGACGCCATCCCCGTCCCCCCGATCGGGCGAGACGTGGTCCGGACCCTGAACCTGGGCGCAGCGGCGGCAGGCACACCGGGCTGCTGACGGCGGCATTCGCGGGTAAGCTCCGCGCGTGACGACCGTCGATCATTACAAGCCCAACCTCCGCGACATCTTCTTCCAGCTGTTCGAGGTCCTCGAGATCCAGTCGCAGAGCCTCGGCAAGGGGCCGTTCGCGTCGATGGACGAGGACACCGCGCGCGCCTCCCTCGAGGGCTTCCTCGAGGTGATGCAGAGCTCCTGGGCGACTTCGTTCGCCGAAGGCGATCGGGTGGGCGCCACGTTCGACGGCAAGGGCAACGTGACCTTGCCCCCCGGCTACAAGAAGGGCCTCGACGCCTACTACGCCGGCGGCTGGAACAAGCTCGAGCTGCCGGAGAGCCTCGGGGGGTACGGCGCGCCGCCGACCGTGCAGTGGTCCGCGTTCGAGATGATGTCGGGCGCCAACCCGAGCATCTGCTTCTACGTGCTGGGCAACATGATGGCGCGGATCGTCGACGAGTTCGGCACGGCCTCGCAGAAGAGCCGCTACGTGCAGAACATGCTCGATCACCACTGGGGCGCCACGATGGTGTTGACCGAGCCGGGGGCCGGTTCGGATGTCGGCGCCGGGACCACGAAGGCAACGCACGTCGCGGGTGACGAGTACCTGCTCGAAGGTGTGAAGCGCTTCATCACCAACGGAGACTTCGACCATCCGGCGAACATCGTGCACATGGTGCTGGCGCGCCCCGAAGGCGCGGGACCGGGCACCAAGGGGCTGTCGCTGTTCATCGTGCCGAAGGTCTGGGTCGAGGCGGATGGCTCGCTCGGAGCGCGCAACGGCGCCGTGGTCACGCAGGTCGAGCACAAGATGGGCATCCGGGGCTCGGCAACCTGCGAGCTGACGCTCGGAGATGGTGCGCCGTGCCGCGGCCTGCTCCTCGGCGAGGTCCATCAGGGCATCGCGCAGATGTTCCACGTCATCGAGTACGCGCGGATGGGCGTGGGCACCAAGTCGATGGCCACGCTCTCGACGGCGTACCTCAACGCGCTCGCCTACACGCGGGTCCGCAAGCAGGGCGCCGATCTCGCGAAGCAGATGGACAAGGCCGCACCGCGCGTCGAGATCATCGCGCACCCGGACGTGCGCCGCATGTTGATGCTGCAGAAGGCCTTCGCCGAGGGGCTGCGGGCCGTGGTGCTGTGGACCGCGAGCCTCCAGGATCAGATCGCGCTCGCCGGCGGTCACGGCAATGACGGCTCCAAGGGGCTCGACGCGCTCAACGACCTGATGCTGCCGCTGATCAAGGGCTATGGCTCGGAGAAGGTCTACGAGCTGCTCGCGGTGTCGCTGCAGTGCTTCGGTGGCTCGGGCTACTGCCAGGACTATCCGATCGAGCAGTACATCCGCGACCAGAAGATCGATTCGCTCTACGAGGGCACCACGCACATCCAGGCGCTCGATCTGTTCTTCCGCAAGATCGGGCGTGATCGCGGCGCGACCTTGACCGCGCTGCTCGGGCAGGTCGGCAAGACCTGTGCTTCGCTCCCCGCGGATCTCGGCGTGGAGAAGGCCGCCCTCGAGGCCGCGCTCGGCGACGTGCAGGCGATCATGGGCACGATGCTCGGGAAGCTCGGACAGTCCGTCTATCACGTCGGGTTCCAGGGCAACCGGATCCTGTTCGCGCTCGCGGAGCTCGTGATCGGGTGGCGGCTCGCCGTGAGCGCGCAGGTCGCCCACGGGAAGACCTCTGCCGCGGCCGGAGACGACAAGGCGTTCTATCGGGGCAAGCTCGCGGCGGCGCGGTTCTATGCGAAGAACGTGCTGCCCGGCATCTCGCTGACCCGGAAGCTGATCGAGGCCGGCGACCTCGAGCTGATGGAGCTGCCGGACGACTGCTGGTGATCGCGCACCGGATCTGCCCGCTCTGCGAGGCGTGCTGTGGGCTCGAGCTCGGCATCGAGGCTGGCCAGATCACGAGCATCCGTGGTCACGACGCGGACGTCTCGAGCGCGGGGTTTCTGTGCCCCAAGGGCGCGGCGCTCGGCGAGCTGCACGCGGATCCGGATCGGCTCCGCGCGCCGCTGGTGAAGCGGGACGGCGCGTTCGTCGAGGTCAGCTGGGACGAGGCGTTCGCCGAGATCGAGCGGCGGCTGCCCCCGATCCGCGCGGCCCATGGGCCCAACGCGGTCGCGATGGTGCTCGGCAATCCCACCGCGCACAAGGCAGGGCTCCTGCTGTACGGCGCGCGCCTCACCCGCGCGCTCGGGACCGCGAACGTGTTCTCGGCGTCGACGCTCGATCAGATGCCGAAGCAGCTCGCCGCGGGATGGATGTTCGGTCACTGGCTCTCGGTGCCGGTCCCCGACATCGCGCGGACCGAGCTGCTCGTGATCCTGGGCGCGAACCCGATGGCGTCCAACGGAAGCATGTGGACGGTGCCGGACTTCCGCGGCAAGGCGAAGGCGCTCCAGGCGCGCGGCGGGAAGATCATCGTGATCGATCCGCGGGTCACCGAGACCGCGAAGCACGCCGATCGCCACCTCACGATCCGGCCGGGCGGGGATGTGTTCCTCCTGCTCGGCATCGTGCACACGCTGTTCGCAGATCGGCTGGTCAAGCTCGGGCGCCTCGCGGCGCACGTGGTGGGGCAGGGCGAGCTCGAGGCGGCGGTCGCGGAGTTCGCGCCCGAGCGCGTCGCCGCACGCTGCGGGATCGAGGCCGTCACCATCCGCGAGCTGGCGCACCAGCTGGCCGCCACCGAGCGCGCCGCGCTGTACGGCCGGATCGGCACGTGCACGCAGGAGTACGGCACGCTCGCGTCGTGGCTCGTCGACGTGATCAACACGCTCACCGGCCACCTCGACGAGCCCGGCGGCGCGATGTTCGCGAAGGCCGCCGCGTTCGCGGCCAACACGCTCGGCACGCCGGGGATCGGCAAGGGCATCACCACGGGCCGGCGCCGGAGCCGCGTGGCGAGCGCGCCCGAGGTGTTTGGCGAGCTGCCGATGACGTGCCTCGCCGAGGAGATCGAGACGCCGGGCGAGGGGCAGATCCGTGCGGCGATCGTGATCGCGGGGAACCCGGTGCTGTCGGCGCCCAACGGTGCGCGGATCGGGGCGGCGCTCGACCAGCTCGAGCTGATGATCAGCCTCGACATCTACCTGAACGAGACCTCGCGCCATGCCGACGTGATCCTCCCCGGGTTCTCGTCGCTCGCGGAGCCACACTTCGACGTGGCGTTCCCGCAGCTCGCGTGGCGCAACACCGCGCGCTACAGCCCTGCCGCACTCGAACCTCCCGCGGGACACCCGGCGGAGTGGCAGATGCTGGTCCGGCTGATCGGCATCGTGAAGGGGCGTGGTGCAGCGGTGGACGTCGCCGCGCTCGATGACGAGCTCGCCGCCGAGGACGTGGCGCGCGCGGCGGGGCCCGCGGCGCCGATGGTGCTCGCGCAGGTCTCGCAGTGGCGCGGTCCGGATCGGCTGCTCGAGCTCGCGCTACGGTCGGGCCCGTACGGCGATCGGTTCGGCATGATCCCCGACGGCCTGACCCTCGCGAAGCTCGTCGCGGCCCCCGCCGGCATCGATCTCGGCGAGCTCGCGCCGCGGATCCCGGAGCTGCTCCGCACGCCCTCGGGCAAGGTCGAGCTCGCACCGCCGGCGCTGATCGCCGATCTCGCGCGGGCCCGTGCGGATCTCGATCGCGCCGTCCCCGCGCTCGTGATCATCGGCCGTCGCCATCTCCGCTCCAACAACTCGTGGATGCACAACCTGCCGATGCTCGCGAGCGGCAAGTTTCGCGGCGCGGCGATGGTGCACCCCCTCGATGCGGCGCGCCTCGCGCTGCGCGATGGCGGACGCGCACGGATCACGCGCGGCGAGCGGATGATCGAGGTCGAGGTCGAGATCACCTCGGACATCATGCCGGGCGTGGTGAGCCTGCCGCACGGATGGGGGCACGCTCAGCCCGGAACCCAGCTGCGCGTGGCGGCAGAGCGCCCGGGCGCGAACCTCAACGCGATCCTCGACGATGCGCTGCGCGATCCGCTTTCGGGCAACGCGGTGCTCGGCGGCGTGGCGATCGAGATGGCGCCGATCGCCGATTTCGGGAATAGCTGATTCTTCGCCAGTCGGGCTTGGCGCGTGCCAGGCGCTTCATGCAAGGCTCCAAGCATGGCGAGGAAACTGGTCTCGCCCGCGGCCGGTGGCACCGCGGGAACGAACAAGATCGATCTGCCCGCATTCATCAAGAACCTGACGGCGAACACGGACTCCTCGCGGATGTCCAAGGTCACCAAGATGCTGCGGGCCGAGCGGTTCCAGCTGTTCTCGCAGGTGACCGACGAGCACGTGACCGGCGTGGTGAAGAGCCAGACCGACGCATCGCTGGTCTATGCCTGCCGCCTCGGCAAGAACGGTCAGTTCTTCTGCTGCACGCAGAACCTGAACCACTGCGGCGGGCTTCGCGGCGCGCTGTGCAAGCACATCCTCGTGCTCGCGATCGGCCTCGCGCAATCGGGCGAGCTCGATCCCACCTCGGCCAACGCGTGGGCCAAGGCGAGCCGGACCAAGAAGCCTGATCTCGATAAGGACGACGCCACCGCGACGTTCGTCCGCTACAAGGGCGCGGAGGCCGGGGAGATCGACTGGCGCCCGACCGAGACCATCCCCGAGGACTACTACGCGCTGTGATGCATGCGGAGGTCACCGAGGCCTTGTTCGCGCTACAGCAGACGCTCGACGAACTGGTCGTGCGTGGGTTGCAGGCGACGGGGCCCGATGACGTCTCGAGGCTGACCTCGATCGGCGAGGAGTTCGGGCGCGCCGGGGCGACGTTCGTGGCGGAGCAGGTGGCCACGCTGGTCCGTCATGTGCGCGGCGCGGAGAAGGGCGCGGCGCGGGCCCTGCTGCGCACGCAGACGGTGCTCCGGGTGTTCGAGCGTGTGCTGTCGATCGATGCCGCGATCCTCGCGCTCGCCGACGGTCCGAGCGATGCGGCGCCCGAGGCGCCGGCGGTGCCCAAGCCGCCACCGATCGACGACAAGAAGGCGCTGGTGCCGGTGCTCGAGGAGCTGGCGAGGACGGTCGAGGGGTTAGTTAGCTCCGGGTTGACCACGGCCTCGGCGGCGACCAAGCAGAAGCTCGATGCGAGCTTCAAGGAGGCCTCTCGCCTCAAGCTGCTGAGGCTCGCCACGTCGCTGCGCTACGTCGGGGACGAGCTCGCCCGGTTCTTGTCCGACAGCGAGCAGTTCTCCGCTCGCCGGCTCGCCTTCTTCGCGAACCGGACGTGGCTGATCAGTCGTGGCCTGCTCGAGGCGATCGCGGAGAGCGATGGGCCCGCGCTCGCGCGCCTCCTCCTCACCACCTCCCCGGTGCCGGTCCGGGCACTGCGCCTCGCCGTGCTCGGTGCGCAGA
Organism: Myxococcales bacterium; assembly: GCA_016720595.1. GTDB lineage: Bacteria > Myxococcota_A > Polyangia > Haliangiales > Haliangiaceae > JABFXX01. Next base: position 108,372 of record JADKKI010000007.1, on the reverse strand, counting down.
AGCGCGCGCTGCTCGATGGCTCCGCTGCGTTCGAGTTCCGGATGGTCACCCTCGACGACCAGCCCAGCGTGCCGAAGGGCACACGGCTCCTGTGGTCGTGCGTGTTCGGTGCGAAGAAGAACGTGCCGGCGGAGGCGTTCCTGCACCTGCCGCAGCCGCAGAAGTTCCTCCCCAAGCTGCTGCTCGATCCCACCGAGGTGCTGGTCACCGACGCGGCGGTGACCGTCGACGAGCACGGTTACGGCCGCCTGATGCTCGGCCCGAAATCGACGGTGAAGGCAGGCAGAGCGTTCGGGAGCTGGGACGAGCTCGCGACCTGGGATCGCCCGGGCATCGTGCGCCGGCTGCGCCGTCATGCGGTGAGTCCGCTCGATCTCGAGGTGGAGCTCCAGGCCGAGATCGTGATCGAGGCCTGGGAGCTCGGCGCGCCGGCGCCCAATCCGTATCGTCCCGAGCAGCTCGTGTTCCCGCTCACGGCGGGGCCGCTCGCGCTCGACGTGGTGTGCTCGACCGGGCCCGACGGGCGCGAGCTGTCCGAGGCGCTGCGCGGGTATGGCAAGCCGCGGGCGAAGCGCCCGCCGCTCTATGGCGTGATGCACGTCGAGATGGGGCGCATGCTCCTGCAGCCGCTCACGGTGTTCGCCGACGCCGGTCCGCGGCACCTGATGATCTCGGACGAGAACATCGATCTCGCTTCGCTGATGAAGACGTTGGATTTCACGAGCTGATGGAGACGCCATGGCCAAAGACACGAACGCAAGTGACGCCAAGATCCTCCGCGAACCCGCCGAGGTGCAGTACCGCCACCAGCTCGAGGCCCTGAAGCAGCAGGACAAGGACACGCCGCCGAGTGCGTGGAAGCTCTCGCCACGGGCGGTGCTGACGTACATCACCGGCACCGCCAAGCCGATCAAGGCCACGATCGACGGCAAGGCGGTGGAGGTGCCGATCACCCGCAAGTTCTTCGGCGATGACACGATCGTCGAGCGCGCGATCGTCACCCTGGCGAGCGAGCGCGCGCTGCTGCTCGTGGGGGAGCCGGGCACCGGGAAGAGCTGGCTCTCGGAGCACCTCGCGGCCGGGATCAGTGGGTGCTCCACGCTGACGATCCAGGGCACCGCCGGGACCACGGAGGATCAGATCAAGTATTCGTGGAACGTCGCGCGTGTGATCGCCGAGGGGCCGAAGACGGAGAACATGATCCCGTCTCCCACGATGATCGCGATGAAGACCGGCGCGCTGCTCCGGTTCGAGGAGATCACGCGCTGCGTCCCGGACGTGCAGGATGCCCTGGTCTCGATCCTGTCCGACAAGAACATCGTGGTGCCGGAGCTCCCCGATGCCAACATGGTGTTCGCGCGCCCGGGCTTCAACATCATCGCCACCGCGAACTCGCGCGACCAGGGCGTCAACGAGCTGTCGGCCGCGCTCAAGCGCCGCTTCAACTACGTGCACATCCCGATCGTGAGCGATCAGAAGACGGAGATCGCGATCGTCCGCGATCGCTCGAAGGAGCTGCTCGAGCGCTACAAGATCCCGGCGAAGATCGAGGACTCGGTGCTCACCGTCCTGGCCACCGTGTTCCGCGAGATGCGCGCAGGGACCACGGCCGATGGGGTGAGCTTCCAGAAGGTCTCGACCACGCTGTCCACCGCCGAGGCGATCGGCGTGGCGCTCGATTCGGCGATCTACTCGCGGTTCTTCAGCACCGGCGCGGTCGGGGTCGAAGATGTCGCGCGCCAGCTCGTGGGCTCGGTGGTCAAGGAGGACCTCGATGACCTCAAGGTGCTGAAGGAGTACCTGTCCGTCGTGGCCAAGAAGCGCGGCGCGAAGGACGCGAGCTGGAAGGCGTTCCACGACGCGGCGATGAAGGCGGTGACGAGCGCGTCATGACGTTCACGGATGGGCTCGACATCGACGAGGTGCAGGCGCGAGCGGACCGCGTGCTCGCCGAGGAGCTGTACTGGTTCCCGGTCCGGCATCACTCGCCGGCCGTGGCGCGCCACCTGCGTGCCGCGATCCGCGCGCGCAAGCCAAAGCTCGTGCTGATCGAAGGGCCCGCGGATGCGAGCGAGATGATCCGCCACGTCGTGGATGCCAAGACCAAGCCGCCGGTGGCGCTCTATGCGAGCTACCGCGACGATGACAACACGCTGGGGTTGGCCGGCAAGGCGAGCGCTGCCCCCGAGATCCCGCCGCGGTTCCCGGTCTGGTACCCGTTCCTGGCGTACTCGCCCGAGTACGTGGCGATGAAGGAGACGCTCGCGTATGGCGGGGAGGCCGTGTTCATCGATCTTCCAAACCACGCGCTGATCGATCCGTCGCACTGGGCGCGGCCGGACGACAACGACGGCGGCGAGGCGAGCGACGCGGCTCCGGTGGTGGAGGAGGCCGACCTCGATGACCCGGACGACGACGACGAGATCGACGGCGAGGACGTCGAGGAGCCTGCCGACGACGAGGAGCCGCACCCGGTGTCCGCCCCGAGCTGGGAGGCGATGGTCACCACCAGCAGCTTCTATCAGGCGATGGCACGTGCCGCGGGCTACCGGTCGTGGGACGAGGCGTGGGACTCGATGTTCGAGATCGGGCATCGCCACGCCGGGTACGAGGAGTTCCGGCGCGACCTCGCATACTTCTGCGCCGCGGTCCGCGCGACGACGCGGCCCGAGCGGATCGCGAGCGATGACACCCTGCCGCGCGAGAGGTTCATGAAGCGCCAGATCGCGCGCGAGCTCGCGAAGCGTAAGCTGTCTCCCAGAGACGCGATGGTCGTGTGCGGTGGATTCCACCTGTTCCTCGATCGCGACGACGCCCTGGAACCACCGGAGTCGCCGAAGGGCACGACGTTCACCACCGTGGTGCCGTACTCGTACTTCCGGGTGAGCGAGATGTCGGGCTATGGCGCGGCGAATCGGGCGCCGCGGTTCTATCAGGCGGTGTGGGACCACCTCGATGACAAGGACGACGCGCCGTGGATCGGCGCGATGATCGAGCACGTCACCACCGTCCTGGCGCGCGGCCGCAAAGAAGGCGCAGCGCTGTCGAGTGCGGATGCGATCTCGGTCACCCAGCACGCACGCATGCTCGCCGCCCTTCGCGGGCGCCCGGCACCGATCCTCGACGACATCCGTGATGCGCTGATCTCGTGCTGCTGCAAGGGCCGCCCGGAGGAGGAGGGGCGGCACCTGCTGGCGGCGATGGGGCATGCCGAGGTCGGGACCGCGGTAGGGCGGGTCACGCCGGCGCTCGGGCGGCTGCCGGTGGTGCACGATTTCTACGCGCAGCTCGACGCCCTCGACCTCGGTGAGGTGATGGGGCGGGACAAGCGCCTGGTGCTGACCCTGGATCTGCGGGAGGACCAGGGCGCGAAGCGTTCGGCGTTCCTGCACCGGATCGCCTCGCTCGGCCTCGGCCTCGGGGCGCTCGAAGGAGGCCGCACCGGCGATGGCACCACGCTGTTCCGCGAGAAGTGGATCCTCGCCTGGTCGCCCAAGGTCGAGTCGCAGCTGATCGAGAAGAACCTCTACGGCGATACGATCGAGGCCGCGGCGATCGCACAGCTCGAGGAGGACGTGGCGAAGGAGCAACGGCACGCGGGGGCCACGTGCAAGCGCCTGCTCGACGCGGTGGCGATGCAGGTGCCCCAACTCGTGCAGCGCCTCGAGGGCGCAGCGGGTGCGGCGATCGACGAAGATCGTCACTTCGCTTCGCAGTGCGAAGCGCTCGTGCACCTGCTGGTGCTGAACCGGCTCGCGATCCAGCGAGATCTCGGTCGGCCCGCGATCGAGGAGCTCGCCGGCCGGGCGTACACCCGCGCGTGCCTGGCCGTGAGCGATCTGGGCGCCATCCCCGTGGATCAGCAGGAGGCGACGATGGCGCACCTGAAGTCGCTCGCCGAGGCCGTGCTGGGCGGGGACCTCGAGCTCGATCGAGCGCTGTTCACGGACCAGGTCACCGCGGCCGCGCTCGCCGCGACCGTCCCGTTCATGCAGGGCGCCTATGCGGGGATCCTCGCGGAGCTCCGCGTGATCGATCCGGCGGAGCTCGCGCATCGCGTCGCGGCATTCGCCACCTCGCAGCCGGACAAGATGGTGCTGGCGGGAGAGTTCCTCGACGGCGCCTTCGCGGTGTCGAAGACCTCGATGCTGCTCGGGGCGGATGCGCTCGTGGGCGCAATCGATGATCTGCTGCGGGCGGCGCCGTGGGACCACTTCATGACCCTGCTGCCCAAGGTGCGGCGCGCGTTCGAGCGGCTGCACGAGCGCCAGCGGCTCGCCTTCGCCGATCGCGTGGCGAGCCGGTACGGGCTGTCGAGCACCGAGGAGATCGCCGAGCTGCCGGCGACGTCGACCGAGGCGGCCGCGTACATGGCGACCGTCGATGCGCGCGTGGCCGTGATCATGAAGGACTGGACGTTCTGATGGCGGGGCGTCGAAGAACACCGCCCGCGAAGCCGGCCGCACCCGCGCGCCCGGCCGTGGTGCTGTCTGCCGAGGACCAGAGCTGGGTCAGCCGCTGGCGGCTGGTGCTCGGCAAGACGGCCGAGCAGGTCGGCATCTCGTGCACGGGCGATCCTCAGGCGAGCGCGGCGCAGGCGGCGATCGACTTCGTGTTCCAGGGCGACGATCGCGGCGCGGGCAGTGGGGCCTCGGCGCTCACCGTTCCGACCTGGATCGATGCGGTCTCGGAGCTGTTCCCCCGCCAGGCCAAGGAGGTGCTCGAGCGCGAGCTGATCTCCCGGCGCGGGATCAGCGAGCTGCTCGACCACCCGAAGTTGCTCGAGAAGATCGAGCCCAACGTCGAGCTGGTCAAGACGCTGATGACGCACAAGGATCTACTCGATCCGCGGGCGCGGATCCTCGCCCGCAAGATCATCGATCAGGTCGTCGAGCAGCTGAAGCGCCAGCTCGAGGTGAGGATCGAGGCGGCGATCACCGGGGCCTTGCGCAAGGATCGTCACTCCCCGCGGAAGGTGTTCCGGAACCTCGATCTCAAGAAGACGCTGCGCAAGAACCTCCACAACTGGGACGACGATCGGCGCCGCCTCCTCGTGGAGCAGCTGTTCTACTTCGCGGCGGAGCGCAACAAGCGGCCGTGGCACATCATCGTCTGCGTCGATCAGTCTGGCTCGATGCTCGATTCGGCGATCTTCTCTGCGGTGATGGCCTCGATCTTCGCGGAGCTGCCGGCGGTGAAGACCTCGCTGGTGCTGTTCGACACCAACGTCGTCGATCTCTCGGCCGAGGTGGGCTCACCGGTCGACGTGCTGCTCAAGGTCCAGCTCGGTGGCGGCACCGACATCACCCAGGCGCTGGTCTACTGCGGCGGGCTGGTGGCGGAGCCCGCGCGGACCATCGTGGTCTTGATCACGGACTTCTTCGAAGGCCGCGACGAGCAGGACCTCGTCGATCAAGTTCGGGTGATGGCGGACTCGGGCGTCCGGATGATCGGGCTCGGCGCTCTCGGGTATGACGCGCGGCCCGAGTACAACAAGGCCACGGCAGGGAAGTGCCGCAAGAACGGCATGGACATCCTCGTGTGCACGCCGGAGCGGCTCGCCGAGGCGATGGCCGAGATCATCCGCGGCTGACTCAGCAGCTCGTCACGCAGGGGACCTGGTCGGTGCAGCTCGTGCCCAGCGTGCACCCGCTGGGACACTGCGCCGGGCCGCAGCTCGACCCCGGGCCGCACGACGTCACGCACGAGCAGGCGTTGGTGCAGTCGAAGCCGCCCACACAGCTCGAGGTCCCGGTGCAGCTGATCCGGCAAGAGGCGGGCCCGCACGTGATGGGGCCCTGGCACGACGACCCGCCGATGCACGCGATGCTGACGTCGCCCTGCATCTGCCCGGCGGTGACCCCGCCCTGGCACGAGTTGTTGCCACTACAGGTGACCGTGCAGCCGGCCGCCTCGCCGCAGTTGACGGGGCCCTGGCACGAGTTCGCGCCGGTGCAGTTCACCTTGCAGTCGAGACCCGCCGGGCAGGTGGTCGGGGCAGTGCAGCCGTTGGTGCCGCACGTGAACGTACAGACCATGCCTACGCACGCCCCACCGGCGGCGGTGCACGCGGCCGCGGTGCACGGGATGCTCGGTGCGTCGGTGCGCGCGTCGCTCACGGTTCCGCCATCACCTCCGCTTCCACCCCCGGATCCGGAGCGATCAAAGCCGATGCGACCGCAGGCCGCGATCAGGAGGAGGACGAGGGCGACCCGCACGGCGGCACCATACTCGATCCAGATCCCGTGCCTGCGATACCCTGACGGGATGCGAAGCCTCATGCACCTCGGGCACCTCGGGCTCCTCGGGCTCCTCGGGATCTCTGCGCTGGTGTCCTGCAAGGAGGCGGAGCGCTACAAGGAGCGGTCGCAGCGCACCGAGGCGGCGGTTCAGCTCAACAAGCTCGGCAAGAACCTGAAGGCCACCTTCGTGGCCAACGATCAGTTCCCGGTCGGCAAGACCGGGCCCAAGCCGGCGGTGGACTGCTGCAAGGGGCAGAACGCGAAGTGCCCGGTCGAGACCGACTGGGCGAAGGACCCGGTGTGGGCCAGCCTCGACTTCACGATCGACGACCCCAACCGGTTTCGCTACAGCTACCAGAGCGATGGCAAGAGCGCGACGGCCACGGCGATCGGCGATCTCGACTGCGATGGCGACTTCATCACCTACAAGCTCGAGGTGGTCTCGCAGGGGGGGAATCCGGTGGCCACCATCACCGAGCCCGATCCCAACGCCGACTGAGGGGTTGCAGAGTCTGGGCGATGGTGTCAAAGTGACACCATGGCGATCTCCCCACAGGCACGCGAGCGGATCTCGATCGTGGAGGCCGACATCACGACGCTCGAGGTCGACGCGATCGTCAACGCCGCCAACAGCTCTCTGCTCGGTGGTGGAGGTGTGGACGGAGCGATCCATCGCAAGGCCGGTCCGGACCTCGTGGCCGAGTGCCGCATGCTGCAGGGCTGCGCCACCGGCAACGCGAAGCTGACCAAGGGCTACCGGCTACCGGCGAAGTTCATCATCCACGCGGTCGGACCCAAGTGGAACGGTGGCACAGGGGGCGAGCGCGCGAAGCTCGCGTCGTGCTACCGGCGGAGCCTCGAGATCGCGCGAGCGCACGGGATCCAGACCATCGCATTCCCCGGGATCTCGACCGGCATCTACAGCTATCCGGTGCGCGAGGCCTACGACACGGCGATCGCGACCATCGCGGAAGAGCTCGATGCGCATCCCGCGCCCGCGCAGGTCATCCTCTGTACGTACGACGCGCTCGCGACCTTCATCGCCACCGCGGCGATGGCCGACGCCTGACTCACTTCTTCGCGAGCTTGGCGATCGCCGCGTAGGCCGGCCGGTCGAAGCCGATGATGATCTTCGCGCCGTCGATCAGGATCGGCCGGCGCAGGAGGTTGACCTCCGCGACCACCGCCTTCGCGAACTCGGCTGGGGAGGGCGGCTTGTCCACCCAGCCGTTCGCCTTGGCCGTGGCGTGTCGCGTGTTGAGCACCGCGGCCACCGAGCCTGCCTTGGCCACGAGGGCCAGGACGGTCTCGGCGGTCAGGCCGGTCTTGCCGTAGTCGACTTCTTCCAGCTCGAGCCCACTGCTGCGCAAGGAACTCCTCGCGTCACGGCAGCTCGTTCAGGTCTTCTTGAGATAGAGCTTCATCGAGAGCGAGCGTAACTCACATGAAGTTGCGCGTGTGGAGCGCCGACAGCGCTGCAGCGCGCTCCGGTGCGAAGCCGAGCCGGAGCAGGCGCTGCTTGCGGCCCTCGTCCATGGTGCGCTGGAGCTCGACCACGGCGAGGTGCCCGGCGCGCAACGCGGCCGGGTCCCAGCTCCCGGCGGCGAGCAGGATCAGCGCATCGAACACCTCGGCGTTGAGCCCCGCGGTGTGCGCGAGCGAGGCGTGCCGGCGCTCGATCGCATCGGCGAGCCGATCGCGGAGGGCAGGCTCCTCGGTGAGGTGACGCCCCAGGTGCGCGAGCCCGAACGCGACGTGCCGGGCCTCGTCCTGCGCCGCGAGTCGCGCGACCTCGCGGGTACACAGATCGGGTGCGTGGTCGCGCAGGAACCACAGGAGCGCGAGGAAGCTGCCCTCTCCGAGCACGGAGAGCAGGAAGCTCGCCACCGCGAACTCGGGCTCGTCGAACAGGGACGCGAGGGAGGCCTGGCCGCCGGCGGTGGACAGCCCGAGCTGATCGCGCCGGAGCCTCGCGCGCCGCGTGAACACCTCGATGTGGCGCGCCTCGTCCGCGCCCTGGATCGCGAGGAGCTGCATGACCTCCCGGAAATGGGGATGCAAGCGCGCGAGGAACCGCGCCGGGACGAGCAGCGCGGCGGTCTCGTTCTCGATCAGGTACGTCATCACCTGGACCACGGCGTCCTCGACCTCCGCAGGGTGATCGGCCGGTGCGTCCCACGGGATCGCCGTCGCCGGATCCCATTGCGCGGCGGCGGCTTGCGCGTAGAGCCGCGCGGCCTCGTCGGCCCACACCTCTCGCCGCGTGGCGATCGGCAGCTCGAGTGTCGGTGCGCCGAGCTCGACCAGTGCACCGCGCGCGGCCAGGCCCCAGTGCTGCGGCGCGACCGCCGAGGGCGCGCCGACGCTCCCCGCGCGCTCGGCGCCATGCCAGCGATCGGGTCCGCGGGTCAGCGTGAAGCCGGAGGCCGTTCGCTCGACCCCATGGCCGAGCGCGCGCGCCCACGCGGGGAGATCCACCGGCAGTGTCGTCGCGGTCCCGCAGACCTCGACGCGCGGCGCCGCTGCGAGCGCGCGCTTGATCAAGAGGTGCGCGCCCTCGTCGAGCCCGAGGTCTCCGAGCTCGACGATCACGCCTGCCTCATCGGTACTGTGCGAGCCACGGGGTCAAGGTAGCGTACCGATCGATCGCGCGCTCGAGCAGGGCGTATCCGGAGGTGCGGCCGGCCTTCCAGACCTTCAGCCCCTCCATGTCGAGGAGCGGACGTACCTGCGCATCGTCGTACGACATCGCGAGCAGCAGCTCGCGGAACTTCGCGATCGAGGGCGGACCGCCATCGAGGGTCGTGAAGTTGCAGTGATCGTACGGCGCGGTCTGGAGCACCACGCGCAGCGCGTTCGATGCGAACAGACCTTCGCGCGTGAACGCGAGGCGGTTGCCATCGATCACGCACGCGGCATCGGCGGTGCCGGCGAGCAACGCCTTCACGGCATCGCGCTCTCCGCCGACGTGATCGCCGTGCTTGCCGACCAGGACGTCATGGCGCACCACGGTGCCCTCGACGCCGGCCTCTGCGAGGGCGACCAGCGGGATCAGGGTCGCCTGGGGCGAGTCTGCCGCGCCCACCGCGATCCGCTTGCCGCGGAGGTCCGCCGCGGTCTGGATCGGACCATCGGCGCGCACGAGCACGACGCTGGTCAGATCGCAGTCGGTGTCGCGCATCGCGATCGCCTGCGCGGTCCGGCCGCGGGCCTTCGCGGCGCGCTCGGCCTCGAGCCAGGCCAGGGGCGAGTTCCACGCGACATCGATCTCGCCGCGCAGGTGCGCCTCGACCTGCCGCTCGTAGTTCGAGTACAGGACGAAATCGAACGGCAGGCCTGCCGCCTCGAAGTAGAGCTTGAAGCCCTCCCAGATCGGGACGACCTTGGCGTCGTACGCCACCGCGCCGAGGACGAGTTGCTTGGCACTCATGATCAGAACAGCGGCAGGCCGCAGACGGCCTTCCCGATGAAGTCGTAGAGGACGTCGGTGGTCGGCCCCATGACCATGGCGGCGCGCGCGTCGCGGAAGATCCGCTCGACGCCGACCTCCTTGCGGAACGCGGCCCCGCCGCACACGCGCATCGCGAGATCGGTGACCTGGATCGCCGACTCTCCCGCGCCCGCCTTGCTCTCGAGCACGCGCAGCATCGTATCTGCCCGGTTCGCGCCCATCGCGGCGAGCGTGTCGGCGATCAGCGCCTTGGTCTGATCGGTGGAGATCCGCATCCGCGCGATGAACGCGCGCACGGTGGGAAGATCGGCGATCGTCGAGCCGGCGTGCTGGAACGTGGTGCCGCCCGCGTGCGCGGCGGTGCGCGTGGTGGCGGCCTCCATCAGGCCCGCGGAGACCGAGGCGATCAACACGTTGAACCACGGCAGCACGGTGCCCATCATGATCCCGAAGCCGCCGCCATCCTCGCCGAGGATGTTCGACGCAGGAATCTTCGCGTCCTCGGCGGTGGCCGGGACGGAGTCATTGCCGCGCAGGCCGATGCCATCGAACTGGGCCTCGGCGAGCCGGACCCCGGCGGTGGTGCGCGGGACGAGCCACAGCGTGCTCGCCTCGCTGCCGGCGAGCGGCTTGCTCGACCACACGTAGCTGTCGGCGTGGTGGGCCGAGGTGATCCAGCTCTTGCGCGCGGTGAGCAGCACCTCGGTGCCGGCCGCCTTGGCGACGCCGACCGGCGCCCAGAAGTGGCTCCGCGAGCCAGCCTCGGAGAACGCGAGGGTGGAGAGGTGCTTGCCGGCACCGACGGCCTTGCGGACGTCGAGCGCGCCCAGCTTCTCGATCACGGCGGCGGCGCAGTAGTGCATGCAGACGACCATCGCGGTCGATCCGCACTCACGCGCGAGGCGCTCGACGACGATCGAGGCCTCGGCGAGGCCCTTGCCGGAGCCGCCGACGTCGGTGGCGCTGACCAGGCCGAGCATGCCCGCGGCGCGCATGGCGTCGAGGGACTTGGTGGGGAACGTGCCGCGATCGACCTCGGCGGCGTGGGTGGCGGCGACGGCCGCGATGGACTCGAGCTTCTCGGTAAACGACATGGGACTCCAGGCGCGGGCGCGCCCGGAGGCAGCTCACCCGTCTTGGTGTGACCCGGGCACGCCGGGCCGTGGGTGGATTCAGGAGCGGAACATGGTCGGGAACCTAGCCCACTCACGCGCCGAGGGAAACCACCGCGGGCTGAACAGCACGGGGGCCCGTGAACGCAGGCAGCTCAGGGATAGCGGCGTCGGAGTGCGCGGACCTGGTCGCGCAGCACGGCGCCCTTCGCCGGATCGACCATCGCCACGAAGTTCGCGAAGCCGAGGGCGGCGGTCAGGACGTCCCCGCCGGCGCCGATCGGGCGATAGCCTCCGGCGTGGGGCTCAGCGCTCGAACCGGAACCGGGACAGGCCGATCGCGGCGAACAGCACGGCGAACCCGAGGAGGGCACCCACCTGCGGGAGGATGTCGATCACCGTGGTCCCGGGCCGCACGAGCAGGGCGTAGTACCCGTCGAGTGCCCAGCCGTGCGGCATCGCGAGCCCGATCTTCTGCATGATCGCCGGCATCGCGACGCGCGGGAACATGCAGCCCCCGAGCATCCCCATCACGAGGAGGACCGGCGGGCCGATGCTCCCGATCTGCTTCTCGGTCCGCCCGAGCGATGCGAGCAGGAGGCCGAGCGAGGTCGCGCAGGTGACCACGGCGATCGACAGCACGACGAGCCCGAGCACGCTGCCCGCGATCTGCATTCCGAAGGCGAGGGCGCCGATCGTGAACAGGAACGCCATCTGGCCGAGCCCGACGAGGCTGTAGGGGACGAGCTTCGCGAGGAGCAGGGTGGCGCGCGAGACGGGGGCCGCGAGCGACCTCCGCCAGGTCCCACTGCGTCGCTCCTCGGTGAAGCCGATCGCCACGGACAGCGCGATGAAGAAGCCGAACAGCACCGCGTTGCCCGGCACGGTGACCTGGAACGCCGAGATGTTCGTCATCGGGCGGTCGATGCCGGGCGGGGTCCGCGCGACGAGGATCGCGGGCTCGGTGGCACTCGGCGGTGGCAGCCCGAGGACGGCGCGGACGACGAGGCCCGTCAGCGCGCCCTGGAGTGGACCGCGGATCTGGAGCGACATCCCCTCGTCGATCGAGAGCTCGACGGGATGCGCGCCGGGGAGGAAGTCCGCGGGGATGATCACGCCCGCGATCACGTCCTCGTGCGCCACCGCCGCGCGCACCGCCTCGGGGCTCGGCAGCGGCTGCGGTGCGAATGCTTCGGAGGCGCGCAGGTTCGCCACGACCCGCTCGCCGCGCGCATCGCCCGGCGTGTGCCACACCGCGATCGGGCGGGGCTCGGCCTTGTCGGGGCCGAACTTGAAGAACATGCCGAACACCACGATGAACGCGACCGGCATCACGAACAGCATCACCAGCGCGCGCCGGTCGCGGACGAGCAGCAGCAGGTCCTTCTGGATCGCGGCGCCCAGCACTAGCCGCACCTCGTGCCGGAGCTACTCATCACGAAGTGCCTTGCCGGTCAGCGCGAGGAACACGCCCTCGAGGTTTCCGCGGCGGCTCGAGATCGACTTGATCTTCGCGCCGGTCGCTTCGATCGCGGCGAGCACGGGGGCGAGGGGCTGGATCTCGGGGAGGCGGAGGATCGCGCCGTCGCCACCGATCGGGCTCGCCAGCGCGGCGGCCGCGGCGCGGGCGGACGGGGCGTCACCGCTGATCTCGACATCGAGACCCTCTCCGCCATGCGAGGTGACGAGCTCGTCGATCGTGCCTGCGGCGACCAGCTTGCCGTGGTCCATGATCGCGACTCGATCGCACAGCGCCTCGACCTCCTCCATATAGTGGCTGGTGTAGAGCACGGTCATGCCCTCGCCGCGGAGCGACCTCACGGTCTCGAAGATGTGGTTGCGGCTCTGCGGATCGACGCCGACCGTGGGCTCGTCGAGGATCAGGAGCTTCGGCTTGTGGAGGACCCCGGCGGCCAGGTTCAACCGGCGCTTCATCCCGCCGGAGAACTGCGAGACCGGATCGTCCGCGCGGTCGGCGAGCCCGGCCACTCCGAGTGCCCAGTCGATCCGCGCGCCCAGCTCGGCCCCCGCGAGCCCGTAGATCCGGCCGAAGTAGCGCAGGTTCTGGCGCGCGGAGAGCTCGTCGTAGAGCGCCAGCTCCTGGGGCACCAGGCCGAGAGCCCGCTTGGCCAGCCGCGGTGCCCGCCACACATCGTGACCATCGACGAGCGCCGTGCCGCGCGTGGGCGTGACCACACCCGAGGCCATCGAGATCGTCGTGGTCTTGCCCGCGCCGTTCGGGCCGAGCAAGCCGACGATCGTGCCCGCGGCGATCTCCAGATCCACGGCGTCGACGGCGCGCCGATCTCCGTAGTCCTTGCCGAGACCGGCGAGCGCGAGCACGGACGCCATCGCCGGCATCGTGACACGAACTCGCGCTCAGAGCTGTTCGAGGAACGGCAGGACGGCCGCCGCGATCCGCGCGCAACCGCCGTGACGGTAGGTGACCGCGTGAGAGGTCTCGAGCTCGATCCCCGCGTAGCGCTTGCCGGCCAGCTCGGTGCGGAGCGCCGTGCAGATCGCCGGGCCCAGGCCGGTGTAGGGCTGGTTGGCGCGCACGTCGAGGCCGGCGCGGCGGAGCTGGAACATCAAGCGCTCGGCCAGCTCGGCCTCGAACGCGTGCGCGGGGTCATAGAGCACGCCGACCTCGTAGGTCCGCTGCGCCGGATCGAGCGACGGATCGAAGCTGTGCGAGGAGAACTGAAGGCAGGCGCCGCGATCGTGGAGGCGCGCCGCGACCTCGCGGCGGATCGCGTCCCAGTACGGCTGGTGGAACAGGGCGAGCCGCTGTGCGCGATCGCCCGGCGACAGGTGCGCGTTCCCGGGCACGACGGCGCCATAGCTGTTGCGCGGGATCACGTCGGGGTGATCGGGTGGGCGATTGAGATCGACGAACATCCGGGTGAACGCGCCGGCATGGACCGGGAGCCCGAGCGCCTCGCCCAGCTGCTCCACGATCTCGAACGCCCCGTGATCCCAGCCTGCCTGTGACGACACCACGTCCGAGGGCACGCCGAGGTCGACATCAGGGGGCAGCTGCCACGATGCGTGCTCGCAAGACAGGACGAGACCGGTCACGACGGCAGAGCGTACACCGGCCACGGAGCCCCGGACATCGTCGTCGACCCGGGTGATCGGTGGGGTGTGATGGTTGCGACGGCCCCTGGCAGCCCTTAGCCGCGCAGCTTGTCGAGGAACGCGAGGACATGCCGCCAGGCATCCGCCGCCGAGGTCTGGTCGTAGACCGGGTTCGACGGGTTGGCGAACGCGTGCTCCGCGTCATAGCTGTGGATCTCCTCGGAGACGCCGGCCTGCTTGAGCGCCGCTTCGAACGCCGCGACCTTGTCGGGCGGGAGGCCCTTGTCGCGCGTGCCGAACACGCCGAGCACCTTCGCCTTGATCGAGCCCAGCTTCGCGGGATCGAGCTCGAGCTGCCCGTAGTACATGATCACGCCGTCGAGATCGGGGTTGGCGAGCGCGGCCTGCAGTGACCACCCGCCGCCGAAGCACCAGCCGATCACCGCCTTCTTGGTGGCCTTGATCCGCGCATCGGTCGCGATGAAGTCGAGCCCGGCGCGGATCACCGCGGCGGCCTTGGTGTCGTCCACGGCCTTCATCGCGGTCATCGCCTCGTCGCGCGTGGTGGCGACCGTGCCGCTGTAGAGATCGATGGCGAGGGCCGCCCATCCGGCGCTGGCGAGGCGATCCGCCCAGTGCTCGATGTTGCCGTTGAGGCCCCACCACTCGTGGATCACGACGATCGCCGGAAACGGCCCGGGCCCGGGCGGGAGGCTGAGGTAGGCCTTGGTGCCCTTGAGATCGATCGTTTGACCCTTGAGGTCCTGCGGGCCCGCGATCGGCAGGGCGTGCAGCGCCTTGAACTCCTCCTCGGTGAGCGGGCCAGTCGACGACGGCCGGGTGCTCGGAGCACTCGCCTTGGACGAGCAAGCGGCGACGAACGCGAGGCCGAACAAGAGGGCGATCAGGCGGGAGCGCATCCCGCGCTTTTAGCGCACGTCGGTCGCGCGTGGAACCAGCGCCGCCGAGAGCAGCGCGGCGACGGTGACCACGCCTGCGTGGATGATGCCGGTGTGCCACGGATCGGTGATCCGGCAGTGGAAGTGGAGGACCAGACCGCCGAGGCTGCCACCGCCAGCGCCGAGCGACGCGGCGATCCACCGCGAGCCCACGGGCAGGGCACCACGGAGAAACACCGCGCCGAGGATCACCGGGACCAGCGCGGTGGCGAGCCCGATCTCCAGGCACCAGTGCCCCTGCACGAACCGCTCGAGCCCGTACTGCACGCTCGACGGGCCACTCGGGTGGATCATCCAGCCCATCGCGACGAAGAACCCGGCCGCCGTCAGCGCCGCGGCGATCGCATAGCGCTGTCGCGACAGCATCGAGCCGGCGGCCGGGACGAGCGCGAGGTAGCAGGGGACGACGAAGCCCAGAAACCATGCGACTGCGCCGCCGATCATCCAGGCCACGGGCAGCTCGGTGGCATCCACGCGCAGGCTCAGCACGGCGAGCAACAGCGCCCCGTAGAGGAGCGAGCCCACGCACACGATCGCGAGCTGCCGGAGTGGGCGCCGTGTGGTGATCGGCGTCAGCGTGCCGAGCTCGGCCTCGAGCTCGGCGGCCATCGGGGGCGGCCGGAACGCGGGCAGGGACAGGCTGTCCTTGCTCACGACGCCTCCTCGGTGGCGCGCGTCCCGCCCAGCAGCTTGCGGAGCGCCTCGTAGCCACGGTGCGCACGGACCTTCATCGCCCCCACCGTGGTCCCGGCGATCTCGGCCGCCTCGGCGACCGTCTTGCCCTCGAGCTTGGTCAACACCACGGCCTCGCGCTGCTGATCCGGGAGGCCGGCGAGGGCGTCGAGCGTGGCCGCGAGGAGCTCGGGATCCACGCGGGGCTCGTCCTTGGAGCCCACCGCCTGACCGCCGAGATCGGCCGCGATCTCCGGTAGATCATCGGTCGCGCCGACGTTCACCTTGGCGCGCTTGCCCTTGCGGACCTCGTCGATGAACGTGCGGTGGGCGATCGCGTAGATCCACGGCAGTGGATCGGCCCCGCGCACATACGCGGCGCGAGCGCGATGGATCTTGAGAAACGTCTGCTGGAGGAGGTCATCCGCGAGCGCGCGGGACCGGGACATCTTCACCAGGTATCCATAGAGCTTGGGAGACACGTCGGCGTAGAGCTCGCGGAACGCGCTCGCATCGCCATCGCAGTACCTCGCCATGAGCTCCTTGGGATCGGCCATTGCAGCCGATGAGGGGTATACGCCAGCCAGCGACCCAGGTTACGGCCCCAAGGGCGACGGTTCGTCGACGCGGCGCGATCTCTGGGATCGCGCGGGCTTGCGCGAACGCCCGTCCTTGCCCGATAACACGCCCATGGCCCCCGGTCGCCGCACCAAAAGCAACGTCAAGAATCGCCCCAAGTTCAAAGTCGTCCGCCGCCTGAAGGGTCGGAAGATGAAGGCGAAGAAGAAGGCGGCGCACAAGCGCGGCCTCGGTCGCAACAAGAAGCGCCGGCAGAACCGCGGCAAGAAGAAGTAGCGCTCACAGTCCCACGAGGGACCACGCGATCAAGAGCTGCCCACCGAAGTACGTGGGCAGCCCCCATAACCGATTCGCAACGCCCGGCGCGATGAACTTGTCTCGTGCGACCGCAAGGTCCGAGATGAAGAACAGCACGGCACCGAGGGCGAGTCGCGTCCGCTGTGGGTCGGGGAGCGCCTCCGTTCGCCACGCCGCGATCGCCGCGACCACCATGGTCACGATCGCGAGCACGTAGGCGATCACCGGGATCCGCATCTCGCCGAGCTTGGGCCACAGCATGGCCAGGGCGATCCCACCCGCGACCACAGGCACCCCGGCGAGCAAGCCGGCACCCGAGAGCCAGCTCCCGGGCGCCACCAGGTAGCCGATCGCCACGACGTATCCGAGGTGGCCGACGAGGAACGCGCCCAGGCCCGCGAGGAACGCGCGCGAGCTCTTGCCGAGCAGCGCGATGTCGCCGATCGCGCCGAACACCAGGCCGACGAAGATGACCTGCCCGTAACCGACGCGCGCTGGATCGTGGCCGATCTGGAACGCCTGAAGCCCGATCGCGACGAACGACGACGAGGCGACGAACTTCGACAGCGTCCGTAGTGTCATCGCCTTCGCGTATTCGCTGTAGACGAGGACGATGGTCGCCGCCACGCAGGTGAGCGTGAGCGCGATCAGCATCAGCGTGCGAGCTCCGCCGCGACCAGCTCGAGCCGATCCTGGCCCCAGAACAGCTCGGTGCCGTTGACCACGAACGTCGGAACGCCGAACGCACCGATCGCGTGCGCCTCCGCGGTGGCAGCGACCAGCTTCGCCTTGAGTGCGGGCTCGCCGGTGCGGTCGACCCAGTCACCCGGTAGGCCGCACGCTTCGAGAACAGCGCGGAGCACTGCGGGATCCTCGAGGTCGCGCTGCTCGGCCCACATCGCACGCGAGAGCGCGATCGCGAGCGCCACGCCGGTCTCGAAGCCGCGCTCGGCGGCGAGGATGCAGAGACGCTGCGCGGCGACGGTCCGCTGCGGGAACTTCGTGGGCATGTCGAACGGCTCGCCCCACCACCTCGCCCAGCGGGTCATCTCGCCGCCGATGTAGCGCTGCTTCGCGGGAGCCATCGCGAACCACGGCACGTTGGCCTGGTGAAGATCCTTGAACAGCGCGCCGAGCAAGATCGGGACGAGGCGGGGCACCACGCCGCTCGCGCGCGCGAGGGCAGGCAGCTGGGTCAGCCCGAGGTACGCGAACGGGCTGCTGACATCGAAGTAGACGTCGAGCGTGGCGCCCGGTGCCGCGGGCGGCGCGTCGACGAACGGCCGCGGCCCGCCTGGTGGGGGCGTGGCGTCGGGATCCCACCCCGCGAGCGCGGCCTCGACCCAGGCCAGCCGATCCTGCCCCCAGCACAGCAGGGGACCCTGGGGACGGCGAAGGATCCAGGCGGGTGCGCCGAAGATGCCCAGCGCGATCGCCTCGTCGGTCCGGGTGCGGAGCTCGTCCTTGATCGTTGGATCGTCGACCCGGGCGGTGGCGGAGGCGATGTCGCTCTCGCTCACACCCGCAGCGGTGAGCGCGGCGGTGATCACGTCGTCGCGCGTGATGTCCTCCGAGCGTTCCCAGTAGGCGGCGTACAGCGCGTGGATCGCCACCGGCCAGCGGGAGTGGGGGAGACCGAGGAGGGTCCGGAGGGCACGCACGGTCCGCATCGGGTGGGCGGCGGGGACCTGGAACGGCACCCCGAAATGCTCCGCCCAGCGGTGCATGTCCCGGAGGTTGTGCGCCGCCTTCTGGGGGGACAGCGTGGCCATCGGACCGTCACCCGCGCCGATCCCCCGGAACACCCCCCCGAGGAGCATCGGACGCCAGTCGATCGGAACGCCCAACCGTGACGCCTGTCGCGAGGCGAGGTAGGCGTACGGGCACGAAAAGTCGAACCACAGTTCGAGCACGAAGCAAGCGTTACACCCAATGTCTGGCTGTGTGGGACTCCGATGATCCCAGGTGACTTGGACCTTTCGCGGTGTGTCGCACAACGCTAGAATCGTTAGGTCGGACATGGCCAAGTTGGTCGACGGGTTCAAAGACGGCAAGCCGGACCTCGGCCGTCGCACCTTCTTGGTTCCGGAGAACCACGCGGAAGTGCTCGCGCTGCTCTATCACGAGCAAACGGGCATCGTCGGCGGCCTGCCGGTCGGCCCGGTGACCACCGATCCGTTCGGCGCGCACGGCATCCGCATGTATCCGGATCAGGACCCGGTCGTGCTGGAAGAGACCCGCAGATACTTCGAGAAGCTCGCGGAACGCTTCTCGAATGATCTTCCTAAAGCCTAGGCGTGGTTTCTCTGGTAGGGTCTGCGCACTCGTTCGAGTTCGTGAGTGTTTTGTCTGGATACGGTCGGTTGACGCGCGGGTTGCCTGGGGGGTTCTTGGTGCTCGTGTCGGCTGTCGTCGCGTGTAGCGGCAAGCAGTCGCCCAGCTCGGCCTGCAGCAAGGACGTCGATTGTCGCGATCCACGGATCTGCGAGCGCGGCCTGTGTGTCGATCCGCGGCCGATCGCCACCGGGTCGGGTACCCCGACGGTCACCGCGGTCAGCGATGCGGTGGTCGCGCCGATCGCCGGCTCGCCTCCATTCGCGATGTTCGGCGGCGACGCACGCCACACCGGCAAGCGCGGTGGCCCGGCGCCGGCGAAGGCTCCGAAGGAGCAGTGGAAGGCATCGGTCGGTGGCGTGGTCGCCGGCTCTCCGACGATCGGCCCGGATGGAACGATCTACGTGACCTCGCATGATGGCGGGCTCTACGCCTTCACGCCGGCGGGCGTCCAGAAGTGGAAGTTCGCGATGGGCGATCGCTCGTGGAGTACGCCCGCGATCGCCGTCGATGGAACGATCTACGTCGGCTCGGATGACGATCACCTGTATGCCGTCAGCGCCGACGGCAAGCTGCGCTGGAAGCTGCACCTCGGCGCGTGCGATCCGAAGGGCTTCGGCCCCGAGTCGTCGCGCTGCGATGTCGATGGCGGCCCCACGATCGGCCCCGATGGAACGATCTATGTCGGCGGCGACGGGATCCACGCAGTGTGGCCTGATGGGACCTTGCGCTGGAAGCTCGCCACCCCCGAGCACGTGGCCTCGACGCCTGCCCTCGGCGCCGACGGCACCGTCTACGCCGGGTGTCAGGACGATGCGCTCTACGCCGTGGCGCCCGACGGAACCAAGCGGTGGGAGGTCCGCACCGGCGGCGATGTCGATGCGCCACCGGCGATCGGTGCCGACGGGACGATCTATGTCGGCAGCGACGACAAGGCGCTCTACGCGATCAGCCCCGCCGGGCAGATCTTGTGGAAGACCCTCACCGGCGGGGACCTTCGCAGCGGCGCAGCGCTCGGCGCCGATGGGACGATCTACGTGGGCAGCCACGACGGCCGCCTCTACGCGCTGACGCCCGATGGCAAGGTGCGGTGGCGCGTTGCCGCCGCTGACAAGATCGCCGCGACGCCCGGCATCGCCACCAACAACACGATCCTCGTCGGCGCCGAGGATGAACATCTCTACGCGATCGCGCCAGACGGCACGCTCCTGTGGTTGCTCGCACTCGCGGGGGACGTCGATACGACGCCTGCGATCGCGCGCGACGGGACGATCTATGTCGCTGGCGACGACGCACAACTTCACGCTTTTCGTTAACGAAAGAAATTCATCATCATGTCTACGTTCGATCGACAGGCCGTTCTCGAGTGCCTGTCCCGCCTGGTCACCCCAGGCATCAAGATGACCGCGCTCGCCGATGAGCTCGGTGCGCGCAAGCACGAGTACACCGACCTCCGTGCCCTCATGGTCCAGCTCGTCGAGCAGGGCAGCGTGCTCGTGCTGCCCGGCGGCGCCTTCGCTCTCGCACCTTCGGGTCGCGTCCACGATCGGCGCGCCGCCAAGCACAAGGCCGATCCACGCGGCGAGGAGTACGACCCGCCCGACGAGCCGTTCGCCAATCAGGCGCCGCCCGCGTCGAAGGCGAAGGCCAAGGCCACGCCGCCCAAGACCACCAAGCGCCCGGGAGCGCTGCCCTGGAGCAAGCCCGCTCCGAAGCACGCCGTGCCGCCACCGCCCAAGCCGGTCGTCGCGGCGAAGCCGGTCCCCGACTACGATCCCGACACCGGCGAGACTCGCCCGGCGCCGAAGGACGATCGGATCATCGGTCGGATCACGGTGCACCCCGCGGGCTATGGCTTCGTCGCCACCGAGCCGGGCGAGACCGTGTTCGTCCCCGCGAAGTACCGGAACCTCTCGCTCGATGGTGACAAGGTCGCCGTCGACACCTGGCCCGGCGTCCGCGGTACCGAGGGTCGGGTCACCGAGGTGCTCGCGCGTGGGCGCGCTCGGTTGACCGGCATCCTCCGCCGCGTCGGGCGCGCGGTGTACCTCGAGCCCGACGATCCGCGGATCGCCGCCGACTACGGGCGCGTCCACATGGACGATGCACCGAACGGCAAGGACGGCGATGCGATCGTCGTCGAGATCACGCGCTACCCGGATCCGGTGCGGCGCGAGCTCGCGGCGAAGCTACTCAAGGTGCTCGGCGATCCCGAAGATCCACGCACCGAGATCGAGAAGATCCTCGCGTGCGCGGTGATCCCGATCGAGTTCCCGGACGATGCGCTCCTGCAGGCCAAGGAGACCTCGCAGGAGGTCGGCCCGGCCGATCTGGCCAACCGCCTCGACCTGCGCGATCGCAGGTTCGCGACGATCGATCCCGAGACCGCGCGCGACTTCGACGATGCGCTGTGCATCGAGGATGGGCCGCATGGGGGGCCGCGCGTGTGGGTCGCCGTCGCCGATGTCTCGCACTACGTCCGCTGGGACGATGCGCTCGACAAGGAGGCCGCGATCCGCGGCGTCTCCGTGTACCTGCCCGATCGCGTGATCCCGATGCTGCCGCACCAGCTGTCGGCCGGCATCTGCTCGCTCAACCCGCAGGTCGATCGGTGCGCGATGGTCGTGCGCCTCGACTATACGAACGAGGGCGAGGTCGAGAACATCGGCTACGCCGCCGCGGTGATCCGCAGCAAGGGCCGCCTCGACTATCCCGGCGTCGCGGCCGCGCTCGGCGGCGACTTCCGCGGCCGGCGCGAGGAGTACCGTGCCTGGATCGGCGAGCTGACCCGGCTCAACGCCCTCGCGCGGCAGCTCCGCGCGAAGCGCCAGGCTCGCGGTGCGCTCGAGCTCGATCTCCCGGAGCCGAAGGTCATCCTCGATGCTGATGATCCGCGCCTCGTGCGCGACGTGGTCAAGGCCAAGGGCGACCCCGCGGTGAAGCAGGCGTACCAGCTCGTCGAGGAGTTCATGATCGCCGCCAACGAGGCGGTCGGGAAGTTCTTCCGCACCCGCAACGTGCCGAGCGTGTGGCGCGTGCACGCACCGCCCAAGGAGGATCGCGTGGTCCAGCTCGCCGAGCTGATGGGGGCGTACGGGATCAAGGTCGAGGTCGCCGAGGCGGTCACCCCGCTCGGCATGAAGGCGGTGCTCGATCAGATCGCCGAGAAGCCAGGCGCCCAGGCGCTGTCGCTGCTGGTGCTCCGTACGTTGACCCAGGCGGTCTGGGACACCGTGCCGATCGGCCACTTCGGCCTCGCCTCGGGCGACTACCTGCACTTCACGTCGCCGATCCGGCGCTACCCGGATCTGCTCGTGCACCGCTTGCTGAAGAGCCATCTCCACCGCGACGGCCAGCCGTCCGGCGTGGGCTACACCAGCGCACCGCCGCCCGTGGAGACGTTGACGGAGCTCGCTCATGCCTCGAGCGGCCACGAGCGCCGCGCGATGGAGGCCGAGCGCGAGGCGGTCTCGATGTATCGCGCGTACATGATGCGCGATCAGGTCGGTTGCGACTTCGAGGGCACCGTCTCCGCGGTGACCAGCTTCGGCGCGTTCGTCGAGATCGAGGAGCCGTACGTGGAGGGCCTGATCAAGCTCGAATCGCTCGGCAACGAGCCGTTCTCGTACGACGCGGTCCACATGCGCCTGTCGGGCAACCGCACGGGGCGCTCGATCGAGCTCGGCGACAAGGTGAAGGTCCAGATCAACAACGTGTCGGTGATCCGTCGCCGGATCGACTTCACCCTGATCGCCACGGCGCAGAGCAACAAGCGCCGGCCCACGCTCGAGAGCAATCCGCGCACGGGGATCGCGCAGAAGAAGAAGGTAGGCCACGAGGTCGAGCGTGCGGTGCGCGGACGTGGCGATCGCGATCAGCGCCCCGCGCGTGGCGGTGCTCCGGCCTCCTCCTCGGGCGGCAAGCTCCGGCTCGGGGTCTCGCACCGCGGGATGGGTGGCGGCGATGCGCCGCGCGGGAAGAGCAAGCCGGGGGGCAAGCCCGGCGGCAAGAAGCCCCGCCGCTAGGTCAGCGCGCCGCGAGCGCTTCGAGCAGCTTGCGGCGCGTGATCGGCTTGGCGACCAGCGCGCGGACGCCGAGGTCGCGCGCGCGGCGCCGGTGCTCGGGGTTCGCACGTGAGGTGATGATGACGATCGGCGTGGATGTGAACCGCTCGTCCTTCCGCAGCCGCGCGATCAGATCGAAGCCGCCGAGCTCGGGCATCTCGAGATCGGTGACGATCAAGTCGTAGCGGAGGCGCTGGGTCATCTGGAGGGCGCGGGCGCCGTCCTCGGCGACATCGACGATCCATCCCTCACGGCCGAGCATGCTCGTCATCGCCTCGCGGATCGCACGCGAGTCATCGACGACGAGGGCGCGACCGGCCAGGACCACGGGCGCGGAGTCGAGCGCGGCCATCGCCTCGCTCGGCGCCCCGGGGTGGGCGCGGCGCACGAGCTGGGCCGGATCGAGGATCAGCTGGACCTTGCCGGAGCCGCTGATCGTCGCCCCGGCATACAGCGTGAGCGGGGCGAGCAGTGGGCCGAGCGGCTTGATGATGATCTCGCGCGGCCCGACGATCTTGTCGACGGTGCAGACCAGGCTCTTGCCCGCGAACGAGACCACCACGCCGGGACGCCGCTCGAGGACGCTCGTGTGCCCGAGCAGCTGCTCGAGCCGCAACACCGGGAGCTGCTCGTGGCGCACGGTCGTGAGCACCGCGCCGGGCTCGACGGTGGTGGTGTCGATGACGTGGACGTTCGGGATCGCGTAGACCTGCCCCCCGACCTTGAACAGCATCGCCTGGGCGAGCGCCGTGGACAGCGGCAAGCGCAGGCTGAACGTCGTCCCTCGGCCTGCGGTGGACGAGACCTTCACCTCGCCGCCGAGCTTGGACACGGTCTCGCGCACCAGCCCGATGCCGATGCCCCGGCCGGCGAGCTCGTCGGCGTCGCCGCGGATCGAGACGCCGGTGCCGAGCAACGCATCGAGGATCTCGGAGTCGTTCGCGAGCTCGGCGCGGGTCGCGCTCCATCGGCCCGTGGTGACCAGGCGGTCGCGCAGTGCGGCGGTGTCGATCCCGCGGCCGTCGTCGGAGAGCTCGAGCACGAGCAGGTTGCCATCCTGCCTGGCGCGGATCGTGATCGTGGCCGTGGTCGGCTTGCCGCGGGCGAGGCGCTCGGCCGGAGGCTCGACGCCATGCGCGACCGCGTTGCGGAGGAGCTGCGTGATCGGATCGACCAGCTGCTCGGCGACCGCCTTGTCGAACTCGGTATCTTCGCCGAGCGTGCGGAGCTCGACGTGCACCCCGGTGGCACGGCGTAGTGCACGGAGCGTGCGCGCCGCGTGGAGGAACAAGTTGCGCGCCGAATCCATGCGGATCCGGGTGAGGCCGCGCTGGAGCTCGCCGATCGTGCGGCGCAGCGCCTCGATCTCGTCGAGCAGCGCCGCCGTGGTCTGGGACAGCAGCGCCGCCTGGCTCGCGAGCTCGCCTTCGGCCTCCCCGAGAGCGGCGCGATTCGGGGTGCCTGGCTCGTCGAGCGTGTCGCGCAGGCTCTGCCGCGTCCGCGCGAGATCGCGGGCGAGCGTGCGCAACAGCTGGACCCGACGCTCGATGCGGGTTCGATCGAACAGGAGCTCGCCCGCGCTCGACATCAGATCATCGATCCGCTCCGGCTCGACGCGCAGCCAGGCCTTGGGCTCGGGCGTGGGGGCGCCGTCGGCGGCGGGCTCCAGCACGGGCTCGGGGGGCGGCTCGACGAACGGCGGCGGCAGCGACTGCGGGCGCCGGTTGGGACGCGCGATCTGATCGATCTGATCGCGGATCGCATCCGCGGTGTCCTCGCTCCCGGGCTCACCCGCCTGGTCGAGATAGGCGCGCAAGGCATCGGTGATCTCGACGAGCTGGTCGGCGGTCTGCGGCGTCCACGGCGAGGACTCGCGGCCGAACGAGGCGAGGGCGCTCTCGAGCCGGTGCGAGAGATCGACCATCGTATTGAGCCCGACCGTACCGGCGGCGCCCTTGAGCGTGTGGGTCACCCGCATCATCTCCGTCAGCGCTTCCGCCGACGGATTGGCCGCGCCGCCGGCGAGCACGCGCGTGGTCACGGTCTCGAGCGCTTCTTGGGCCTCGGAGCGGAACAGCTGTCGGAGCATCGCCAGCTCGTCCGCGTCGAAGTCGAGATCGAGCTCGCTCATGGCGCGACCTCGAGCTCCGGCGCGGTTCCGGCGGCGGTGATCAGCTCGAGGGCCCGGCGCACCAGGATCGCGGGATCGAGCAGGGTCAGCGGGCGTCCCGTGGCGTCGACGATCGCCCCATCGGTCTCGTGTAGCGACGCCACGTGATCGATCTGATCCACCCGCAGCGCGCACACCACACCCTCCGCCTCGAGGACCAGCGCGCCATCACCCTGACGGGCGGCGGGGCCGGGCGGCTGATCGAGCAGGACCGCGACATCGAGAACGGGGAGGATCGTGCCGTGGAGATTGCACACGCCGCCGAACGCCGAGGGCGCGGTGGGCACGCCGGTCACGAACCCGAGGCTGACCACCTCGCGGACCCAGCGCAGCTCGAGCGCATAGCGCACGGCGCCGATCGTGAACACGATGACGTTGCGCAGCTCCGGCACCTCCGCGAGCATACGCCGCGGCCGCAGTGCGTGGTTAGCTGGCGGCCTTGGACTCGAGCACGAGCTCCGGGCGGGCCCGGTTCTCGACGACATCGCGCGTGACCACGCACTCCTTGACGCCGGTCAGCGACGGGATCTCGTACATCACGTCGAGCATCACTTCCTCGAGGATCGCGCGCAGGCCGCGCGCGCCCGAGTTGCGGCGGGCAGCCTCGGTGGCGATCGCCGTGAGTGCATCGGGGCGGAAGTTCAGCTTCACGCCCTCGAGCTCGAACAGGCGGTGGTACTGCTTCGCGAGCGCGTTCTTCGGCTTCCAGAGCACCTCGGTGAGCGCTTCGACATCGAGCGCATCGCACGAGACGATCACCGGCAGGCGGCCCATGAACTCCGGGATCATGCCGAACTTGATCAGGTCCTCGGTGCGCGCCTGGCGGCGCAGGTGATCCTTGTCGTCCTCGGCGGTGGAGACCTGGGCGCCGAAGCCCAGGCCGCGCTGGCCGGTGCGGCGGCGGACGATGTCCTCGAGGCCGTTGAAGGCGCCGCAGCAGATGAACAGGATGTCGGTGGTGTCGATCTGGATCAGCTCCTGCTGCGGGCGGTTGCGCGCGCCGTCAGGGGTGATCGTGGCCGTCTTGCCCTCGAGGATCTTGAGGAGCGCCTGCTGCACACCCTCGCCCGACACGTCGCGGGTGGGCGACGGGCGCCGCCCTTGCGCGCGATCTTGTCGATCTCGTCGATGCAGATGATGCCGCGCGCGGTCTTCTCGACGTCGCCGCCCGGCGGCGCGGAACAGCGCCTTGACCACGCTCTCGACGTCCTCGCCGACGTAGCCGGCCTCGGTCAGCGTCGTCGCGTCGGCGATCGCGAACGGGACGTCGAGCTTCTTGGCCAGGGTCTGGGCGAGGAGCGTCTTGCCCGAGCCCGTGGGCCCGAGCAGGAGGATGTTGCCCTTCTGGAGCTCGACATCGCTCTGCTTGCCGCGCAGGCCGATCCGCTTGTAGTGGTTGTAGACCGCGACCGAGAGCGCGCGCTTGGCGTCTTTCTGGCCGACCACGTAGCGGTCCAGCTCATCGACAATCGCGCGAGGCGGCGGGTACTTCGGCCGTTCCGACGCCTCTTCCTTCGCGAGGATGTCGTTGCAAAGCGTCACGCATTGGTCGCAGATGAACACCCGCGGACCGCTGATGAGCTTTCGCACCTCGCGCCGCTGCTTTCCGCAGAAGGAGCAGTGGAACTCTTCCATCCAGCCCCAATCTTTACATGTTCCAGGGGGGTGGCAATAGCGTGGATCACCCTTTGCGGTGGCCCATTTGGGTAGGCCTGTGAAGTACAGGGGAGAGACGACTTGACCCGGGAGCGGGCCGGACGGCATCACTGGCCGGCGTGCGGGCCATCGTCATCTGTGCGGAACCAGACACGGCTCAGGAGCCGGGATCGGTCGCCACCCTGCTGGTCGAGCTGGGGTGTCGCACGACGCTCGGCCGGTTCGACCTCGGGGGCCTCGATCTGGACGCGCTGGCGGCCCGGCCGCCGACGGTGGTGGTCGTGGAGGCGGGGGATGACCTCGGGCGGGCTCAGAAGACCATCAAGCGCCTGCGAGATGACGGCCCCCTCGTCGAGGTGCCGATCCTCCTGGCAGTGACCGTGGCGCGGCTGCCCGCGCTCGACTTCTCGGTCGGCTTTGACGACTTCGTGCTGATGCCCCTGGTGCCGGCGGAGCTCTATGGCCGGATGCGGCAGCTCGACTGGAAGACGGCGACCTTCGGATCCGACGAGGTCCTGAAGATCGACGATCTGGTCATCGATATCGCGGGCTACGAGGTCCGCATCGCGGGGCGCCGGATCGAGCTGACCCACCAGGAGTTCGAGCTGCTGCGGTTCCTGGGCCAGCATCGCGGACGCGTGTTCACCCGTGAGGCGCTCCTGGAGCGGGCCTGGGGCTACCGCTACGCGGGGGGCACCCGGACCGTGGATATCCACGTCCGCCGGGTCCGGGCCAAGCTCGGGGATGTCGGATCCGTGATCGAGACCGTCCGCAACGTCGGCTACAAGATGCGCGGTTAGGGTAGAGTGATCACGTGGCGGGGCGAGCCTCGATCGTCGGCGCTGCCGTGACTCACGTCGGCAACGTACGGGAACATAACGAGGATGCGCATTTCTTCGATGCGGATCTCGGGTTGTTCCTCGTTTGCGATGGCATGGGCGGGCATGCAGCCGGTGAGGTCGCGAGCGCGATCGCGATCCAGACCATCCGGAAGCGGTGGGCGGACGACGATACCGCCGAGGTCGCCGACGTCTGGCTCGATCGCGGCACGGCGATCGCAAAGAAGCAGCTGATCGAAGCGCTGCGGGACGGCGTCATCGCAGCGCACAACGCGATCATCGCCGAGGGTGTCCGTGACCCGACCAAGCAGGGCATGGGGACGACCCTGGTCGCGGCGATCGTGGTCGGCAACGAGCTGATCTTCGCCCACGCGGGCGACTCGCGCGCCTACATCGTCCGCGATGGGATCTCGATGCAGCTGACGGAGGACCACACGCTGCTCCAGCGGCTGCTCGCCGCCGGCATCGACGTCGATGTCTCCGGTGATGGGGCGCGGTTCCGTAGCATGCTCACCAACGCGCTCGGCATCGGCCAGGAGTGCAAGGTCTCGACGTTCGTCGTCCCGCTGGCCGATGGCGACAGGTTCATGCTGTGCAGCGACGGGATCAGCGAGTACGTCCTCGAGAACGAGGTCGGTGACGTGCTGGTCAAGCAGCCGAGCCCGGCGCGCGCGGCGCAGAAGCTGGTGGATCTGGCGCTCGAGCGCGGCGGTGGCGACAACGCGACCGCGATCGTGATGCGCGTCCTCGAGGCAGGTGAGACCCCGGTGCCCGCCGAGCAGCGGCGCCGCGATGATCTCTCGATCAGCCTGTGCGAGCTATGGAGCGAGAAGGTCTCCCCGCAACAGCGCCTCCGCGCCCTCCGGATCGCGATCCCGCGCGACCACGTGGCGGGCGAGCGCTTGCCCGCGCACACGCTGGGGGATCGCGTCGCGTGGATCATCGTCGAGGGTGAGGTCACGGTCGAGGGTGAGCCGGCGGGGCCGGGGGCCTTCATCTACCCGGAGTCGCTGGTGGCCGGATCGTCGGTGCCCGACAAGGATGGGCTCGCGGTGGCTCGCACCGACGTCCGCGCGGTCGCGATCCGCAACGACGATTTTCGCGAGCTGACCGAAGATGATGCCGAGCTGGGCGAGGCCTTGCTCGAGAGCCTCGCTGCGATCATCGGCGCCCGCACGCCTCGCCCGATGCGGGCCAAGCCCACAGTCGATCCGTACGCGACGACGTTGTCGCACGCGCCCACGGATCCGAACATCCAGGCGCTCGATTCCGGGCAGGCTCGGCGTCCGGCGCAGAACCTCGGCCGCGCGGCCACGCCGCCAGCCGGGATGCCGACACAGCCGGTGATCGGCCGCGCGCCGACGCCGCTCGCCGACAACCCGGCGCTCGGACGTGCCCTCACGCCGCCTGCGGGCAAGCCAGCCTCGTACTCCGAGCCAGAGATCTCGATCACCCGGCTCGCCGCCGACGCCGACGACGCCGAGCACGGCGCGGAGGCGCAGCTCGCGCAGATGACCCGGGATGCGTCACGTCGTCCGGCTCGCCTGATCACCGAGCCCGAGATCGAGACCGTCGTGGAGATGGAGGCCGACGAGCCCACCGGATCGAATGACTCCGGCGATCACGACGATCACGCCGAGCACTTGATGATCTCGGTGTCGACCGATGACGGTAGCGCCAAGATCATCGAGACGGTCACGGATTCGAGCTCGGCCACGATGCGGGTGACCGTCGAGGAGCCCACGCGTACGCGGCCGGTGACCGCCGATGACGCGGCCCAGATCTCGGGGACGATCGAGCAGGATCGCTCGCGCGTGTCGGGCACGCCGAGTTCGCGCCACAAGCGCGCCTCCGACGACTGACGCGGTTAGCGGTTGTACTCGATCAGGTCCATCACGATGTCACCGAGCTCGGTGGCCGCGGTGACCTTGAGCGGGACGCGATCCGCATCGTCGGAGAGCCAGACCTTGAACGTGCGCTGGGGCTTGTCGCCCTCGATCGTCATGTTGTTGCGGGCGCGATACGAGCGGCCGTCGAACACGATGGCGCGACGGTTTCCGAGCGCCGAGCCAATGGTCTCCTCGCCGGCGTACGTGACATCGACGCGCCACAGCCGCCGGCCGCCGACCACGAACACCGTGCGAGTCTGGCCCTTCTGGCCCTTCCAGCCGCGGAGCGCGGCCATCGCCGTGTGGGCGTCGTGGACCGTGGTGGTCCCGAAGTTCAGGATGGCGGCCTTGGGCTCCTTGTCGCCCGTCTTTTGATAGGTGACAGTCGCGAGGTTACCGGTGAATTTCGCCGAGGCCGTGATCCGCTTGTCGCCCTGCTCGACGAGGGTCTCGAGCGAGATCGGGCGGCCGGTCTCGACATCGATCACGGTGGTCGCTTCGTCGGAGATCTTCCTGAACAGGGCCGCGGCACCGGCGGTGGCGGCGCGGGAGTGCACCACGACGGCGCGGCGACCATCGATCGTCCCGATCTCCCCGACGGCCAGCTGCGCCTCGCCTGCGAGCACCCCCGCGAGGTGGACCTCGAACGCCATGTTCTCGCCGGCATTGAGGCCGAGCTCGGCTGCCGGGACCGGGATCGCCGGTGTGGGCTGCTGGAGCGTCATCGCCTCGGCGCCCGCGCAGCCGCAGGCGAGCAAGAGGAGGAGAGACGCGTGCCTCATCCTTCATGGATGAACGAAACCGAGGGCGAAGACAAGGACGGACCGCGTGACGCCGTGGGAGCCGTCACGCCGTGGCCCGTCAGCGCGCCGTCGACGCGGTGCGGAACCGCGCCAGTACGCGTGCCGCGCGAGCCGCGACCTGTGCGCGGATCGGCGTGAATCGAACCGGGTCGAGACCGTCCAACAGCGGGCACCGGTCGATCCACACCACGTCGGAGAGCCCCGCATCCGCGGCGGCGGCGAGGCTCGCGAGCGCCAGGTCGGGCTCGTGATGCAGGCTCGAAGTCTCGGCGACGATCTGGAGTCCGAGGATCGAGGCCCGCCGCGGGCGGGTCGGATCAGCGTACAGGTTCATCAGCCGCTCCCAGTGAGCACGATCGATGTTCCCGGACCGCAGGCTCGACACCACGAAGGTGACGGCCTCGGTGGAGTTCTCGTTCGTTCGCAGCGCGAAGTGCAGGGAGGACGCCTTCATCGATGTGAGGTCGCGACGCCAGCCGTGAAGGCGCGTCTCGTACATCGCCACGAACTGGGCGGTCGGCAGGTCGGGGTGGTTCGACAGCGGCGCGATCCGCGCGAACGCGGCGTCCCAGTTGCCCTCCAGGGCATCGATCCGAGCGAGCTCGACGACCACCACCGCGGCACGCGCCGGATCGAGGAGCGCCGCGCTGTCGAAATGAAACCGTGCCTCCGACGTGAGCTCGAGCTCGATCAGGGTCCGTCCCGCGTACTCGTGCGCGTGGGATGACATCGGTGCGCGCGCGAGTGCGTTCGCGAGCTCCTCGGCAGCTCCCTCGGGATCGGCTTGGTTCATCCGGAACACCGCCGAGGCCAGGTGGGCGTCACCGTGCCCGGTTGGCAGTGCGCGCTCGATCGCGGTGCGAGCGCGGTCCGCAGCCCCGGTTCCGCCGTGCATCAACCACGCCTGCGCCGCGGCGAACGCGAACGCGCCGAGGATGGGAGGCGAGGTCGGTGCGAACGTCAGGGCCTGCTCGAACAGATCGGCCGCGGCTGCGACATAGACGCCCCAGTAGTGGCGCAGCTCGGCACGGGCGCGGAGGTAGAGCTCGACGGCGCGCGGGTCGGTGGGCCGCTCGTGCGCCGTGGCTCGCGTGGACAGCGCCGTCGCGATCTCTCTCGCGAGCTGATCTGCCAGCGACAGCACCTCGGCGTCGACGACGTCGGTGCGGCGCGCCCAGATCTGGAAGCCGTCCACCACGCTGGTCAACCGCGCGGCGATCCGGAGCCCCGTCGGGATCCTGCGCACGCTCCCGCTGACCACCTGATCCACGCCGAGGCGGCGACCGAGCTCGCGGGGATCCGGCTCGTTGCGACCACTCGCACCCACGGGACGAACCCGGAGCTGCGAGGTCGTCGACAGCGTGTCGATGAGATCCTCGACCATGCCATCGGTGAGGTAGATGTCGGCCTCCGCAGCGGTGAACGGCATCACGGCCAGCGTGGTCGCGGGGCCAAGCGGTGACGCTGGCTGGAGCTCCGACGAGGACGATCGGGCCGGCGCACGCGGTGGCTCGGGATCCGCGGGCCGAGGACGGGAGAGCGGCACCTCGCGACGGGTGGCCTGCTCGGTGGCCAATGTTCGGACCTCGGGCGGGCCGTCGGGCGAGGCAGCACGAACATCGAACTGGGTGGCCCCACCGATCTCGCAGGCGGCGATCGCCCGCTCGACCTCCTCGGCGGTCGCGGGCCGATCACTCCGGTGGAGCGCGAGGCATCTCTCGACGAGCTCGGCGAACGCGGGTGGACAGTCCGAGCCGGCGAACGGCCGGCGCGCACGGGCAGCTCTCTCGAGCGCGATCGCGGCGGCGGTCTTGCCTTGCCACGGGCGGGTCGCGGTCGCGAGCTCGAACAGCATGACGCCCAGCGAGAACAGATCGCTGCGCTCGTCGGCCGCGTCCCCGGCGAGCTGCTCGGGAGCCATGTACCGCGGCGTTCCGATCACCTCGCCGATCTGAGTGACCGCGACATCATCGGGGCTGCGGGCGATCCCGAAATCCGTGACGACCGCGCGGCCCGTGGTGCGCTCGAGGATCACGTTGTCGGGCTTGAGATCGCGGTGGATCACCCCCTCGGCGTGGGCGGCCGCGAGCCCGGCGCACACCTGCTGCGCGATCGGCTGCAGCCGCGCCCACGGCAGCGGCGCGCCGAGCTCGCGCGACAGCGCGGCACCGTCGACGAGCTCCATCGTGAGGAAGCGGCTCCCGCGGTGCTCCCCGATGTCGAACATCCGCGCGACGTTGTGGTGGCGGATCCGGCGGGTCAGGCGGACCTCGCGGCGGAACCGCTCGATCGCGTCCTCGGTGAGGCCACCGCCGAGGACCTTCAGCGCGACCGGCTCGCCGAGCTCGGTGTCGATGGCCTCGTAGACGTTGCCCATCCCACCGCCGCCGAGCCAGCGCACCACGTGGTACCGCCCCGCGATCGCCTCGGTCTCGCGGCCAGCGAACGGACCCTTGCCGATCGGTCCAGCCGCTGTGTCGTCATTCGCCACCAGCTCCATCCTATCGCCGTCGCGACAGCGGCGGGTGGGGCGGATGGTAACGTCCCGTCGTGTCCCACCCACGCCTCGGCATCACCCTCGGCGATCCGGCGGGCATCGGTCCAGAGATCGTCGCGGTCGCTCTCGCGAGCGCGGCGCCGGCGCTGCTCGCCGGGGTGATCGTGTACGGGGATCGCGGCCCGCTCGAGCGGGGTGCGCGGGCCATGGGGGTGACCCTCCCGACCGGCGTGCTCGTGGTGGGCGATGGGGTGGGGGAGCGCGCGGTCCCGGGCGCGCCCGACGAGGTGAGTGGTGCCGCGCAGGTCGGGTACCTCGAGGCGGCGGTCGCCGCGGCGCAGGCGGGCGAGCTCGCCGCGATCGTCACCGCTCCGATCTCGAAGACCTGGGCCAAGCGCGCGGGCTTCGCGTTTCCGGGCCACACCGAGATGCTCGCGGAGCGGCTCGGGGCTCGCGACGTGGTCATGATGTTCGCGGGGCCGCGGCTCAAGGTCGCGCTCGCCACGGTCCACGTCCCGCTCCGCGAGGTCGCGCACGTCCTCACCACGCTGCGTCTGCGTCGCGTGATCGAGCTGCTCGCGGAGTCGCTCGTGCGCGACTTCGGGATCGCCGCGCCACGGATTGGCGTCGTCGGGCTGAACCCGCACGCCGGGGAGGGGGGCCTCCTCGGGGCCGAGGACCACGACGTGATCGCGCCGGCGCTGACGGCGCTGCCGCCGTCGATCCTGAGCGGGCCGCTGATCCCCGATGCCGCGTTCCGCGATGCCCTCCACGGATCGGTGGACGCATTGGTCGCCCAGTATCACGACCAGGGATTGATCCCGGTCAAGCTCATCGACTTCGACGAGGCCGTGAACCTGACCCTCGGCCTGCCGATCGTGCGGACGTCACCCGATCACGGCACGGCGTATGACATCGCGGGGAAGGGCGTGGCCCGCGCGGTCTCGATGCAACGTGCGCTGGAGCTCGCGGTGGCGATGGTGGAGCGGCGCTCGGGCCCGCTCAGTACAGCGCCTTGAGAGCGTCCGAGTCCGAGATGATGACCTTGCGGCCCTCGGTGGCGATCAGGCGCTTGCGCTTGAACGTCGAGAGCGTCAACGACACGGTCTCGCGCGTCGAGCCGATCAAGTTCGCGAGCTCCTGGTGCGTGATCTTGAGCGCGACCAACGTGCCACGCGCATCGTCGACGCCGTACTCGGCGGCGAGCTTCACGAGCAGCTCGGCGAGCTTGCTCGAGACATCGCGGAACACGAGCGCCTCGACCTTGTTCTCGAGCTCGCGGCGCCGGACGATCATGAGGCGCGTCATCGCGAGGCCGAGCGCCGGGTGGCTGACGATCAGCTCCTCGAAGTGAACGCGATCGATCTCGGAGAGCAACGCGTTCTCGACGGCCTCGGCCATCTCCGTGCGCGGCCCGCCATCGAGCAGGCACGAGTCGCCGAACAGCTCGGCGGGCCCGTGATAGGCGAGGGTGAGTGACTTGCCGTCGCGCGTGACCTTGCTGACCTTGATGCGGCCACCGTGGACGAAGAACAGCGAGCGACCCGGATCACCGGGCAGGTAGACCACGTCGCGGCGGCGCGCCTCGCGCAGCTCCACCCGTTCGGCCATCCGCGCGATCGCATCGGGGCCGAGGTCGGCGAGCAGCGGTACCTTGCGCAGATACCAGAGGACGCGCTTGGGATCGGGCACGGCCGAAGTGTAGCAGCGCTTGCGTTTGGGCGTTCCGTGTCGTCGCCGTTACACAGCTCACGGGATCGTGAGGTCCGCTGCTCCAGGCTCGGAAGCCGCCTGAATTCGCACAGTTGCGTCTCTCCAGGAGGGGGTCCGCGCCATCCGCTCGGCGAGTGGGGCGACCACCAGATCCTCGATCGTGCGCCGGAGCGGGCGCGCGCCGAGCTTCGGATCGTGGCCGAGGATCGCGAGCCGGGCACGCGCGGCGGGGGACATCTCGAGCCGCAGGTTACGCGCCACGAGCCCAGGACGCTGGCGGAGCTTGTCGAGCTCGAGCTCGACGATCTTCTCGAGCGCCGCGGGCGGCAGCGGGCGGAACGACAGGATCGAATCGATGCGGCCGAGCAGCTCGGGCCGAAAGAACGCGCGGATCGCGGAGCCGTGATCGACGCCGGCCTCCGACGACGAGAACCCGGCCGGCCTGGGATCTGCGGCGCCGAGGTTGGTGGTCATGACGATCAAGGCCATGCGGAAGTCCACGAGGCGGCCGAGGGCATCGGTGAGGCGACCTTCGCCGACCACGCCGAGCAGGAGATCGAACGCGGCGGCATCGGCCTTCTCGACCTCGTCGAACAGCACCACCGAGAGTGGCTGGCGTCGGATCCGATCGGCGAGCGAGGTGCCGCCCGGCGAGGGCGTGATCAGGCGAGCAATCGCGGCGCCGGTGACGAGCTCGCTCATGTCGACGCGCACGAGCCGCTCGGCATCGCCGAACAGGTAACGCGCGAGTTGCTTCGCGAGCTCGGTCTTGCCCACGCCCGTGGGGCCCGCGAACAGGAGCGAGCCCACCGGGCGCTGCGGATCGTCGAGCCCGGCCTTGAGCCGCGCGATCACCCGCGCGGCGACGGCGCAGGCCGCGTCCTGACCGATCACCCCGCGTTGCAGCTCGGCGGCGATCTGCGCGGTGTCGAGCGCGCGCTCGGGGGACAGCAGATCGACGGGCAGGCCCGACCACGCGCCGAACGCCTCGGTGAGCTCGCCGACCGTGAGGGCAGCCGGGTGCGGCGGCCGCGTGGCCAGGTAGTCGAGGAACGCGAGGGCCTTGCCGGGGAACGCGGTCTCGCGACGGAACGCCGCGAGCAGCTCGACGAGCCGGCGCCCGGCCTCGTGGCTCAGGGCGACCTGCGGCGACGTGCGCTGGCCATACGGCTCGAGGAGCGCGATCGCTTGTGCCGGGGTGGCCTCGGGCATGCGGATCACCCGCATCGCATCGATCAGCGCCGGGTACTTCTGCCGGGCGCGGACCAGCTCCACCTCGTCGCACTCGGCGACGAGGCACAGCTCGTGAGCCACCACGGCGGGAGCGAGGAGCTCGGCGATCGAGGCGCCATCGCTCGCGGGTGCGAGGATGTCGGCGAGGCGATCGACATAGAGCACGTCCGCGCCGTCCGAGAGCTCCGCGACGATCTGGAGGCAGCGCTGCTGCCACATGCCGAGGTAGACCATGCCGGCGACGATCCGATCGGCGCTCGTGGCCCACAGCCGGCGGCGGGTCCCGTCCTTGCCGCGCGCGCGCTCGAGGAGGCCGCGCGCGATCCGCCTCACGAACGTGGACTTGCCTGCGCCGCGCGGTCCCACGAGTAACAAGCTCGGCAGCTTGTCCTCGTCGAGGAGCGGCACCAGCTGATCGAACGTCGGGTCGACGCCCACGGTGGCACGCAGGCGATTGGCGCGCGCGAGCTGGACCCAGTCCTCGGCGACGGCCTCGAGGGTCGGCATCGGATCGGCGTCGTCGCCGGCGTGCTTGGAGCTCTTGGCGGCGGCCTCGACCGGGCTCCACGGGAGGATCTCCTCGTCGACCTCGCGGCGCACGTCGTACAGCGATGCGGCGGCATCTCCGACCAGCGCGGCGAACACCAGCGAGCGGATGGTGTCGGGGACGGCCTCGAGATCCTCGGTGACGAACGAGTAGTCGAACCGCGGGACGAGCACGCGATAGAGCGGCGCGCCCTCGAGCTTCGCGGCCGCGTAGCCGAGGCGGATCGGGATCGTGGCCTTCGCGATCACGTAGCCGCGCGGGTCCGGACGCCCAGGATGGATGTCGATATCGATCCGCCGAAGCTCGAGATCCTCGCTCCACAGGTACCGCTCGGCCGCGTTGTCCTCGACGAGCAACGCCGCCTGTGGGGCGAGCCGGGCGAGCGCGGTCTCGAGATCCTCGGCCATCGCCGCCGGCGGTGGTTGATCGAACATGATCCGGTGGCGGCGCAGCAGCACGGCCGAGACCAGTCCGCCGTGGTGCCGGGTGACGAATACGCGGAACGATGGGCGCTTCATCGGGGCACCTGCGCGAGCCGGCTCCAGGCGAGGTGCCACGCGCGTCGCACCGCGAGCGGCAGATCGCGCGCGGTGCCGCGATCGACCCAGCCGGTGGAGAAGTCCTCGATCTCGATCCCGAACGATTCGCCGGGCCGGAGCGGCGGGCGATAGGTGAGCGTCCGCGTCACCGGCAGGAGCACATCGGGGTTCGGCGGCATCGGCCCGCCATGCTCGAGCACGCGCTCGAGCTCGGCGCGACCGGCGAGCTGGGTGCGCAGGACCTCGGCCGCCTTGTGCGGCGCACCCGAGCGCAGCTCGACCCGGATCACGTCGGGCTCGGCGGCCGCGGCGCGGATCATCCAGGTGCCGTGCTCGCCCTCGAGGCCAGCACGCACGAACAGGCCGCGGAGCACCAGCGCGGCGTCGCGGGTGCGGCCGAGCAGCGGCGTCGAATGCGCGTCGGCACCCGAGGGCGCTCTCGGTACGAGGTCGGCGGCCCCGAACGCGCGGAGCTTGCCATCGCTGTCGACGGCCGCCGCGTCGTCGAGCCACGTTGGCTGCGCGAGGCAGCGCGCGACGATCGCGAGCCCACCTGCATCGGCGGTCTGACCGACCCGGCTGATCACCACGGTGACGGCGTGGGCGTCAGGATCGAGGAGCTCGGGGAGCACGCGCTCGAGGAGCAGCGCCTCGGCGATCCCCGCGAGCAGGACATCGCGCCCGGCGGGTGGGCGGGTGGGCCGCGCTCCACCGGCGCGCCCGCGGATCCGGATCGGCTTGTGCTCGCGGCTGCTGAGGTGCAGGGGCTCGTCATAGGCGCTCTCGTGATCGTCGTCGGGCTCGCGAGGCTCGGAGCGCAGGGCCGGCATCATGCCGAACAGCTCGCCGAGCGCCGCGAGGCGCTGGTGGAGCTCGTCGACGTAGTAGCGCAGCTCGCCGCTCGCCAGCTCTCTCGCACGTGCGAGCACCGGCGATCGGCGGATCCGGTCGAGCGCACCGGCGGCCTGGGCGATCGCGGGTTCGAGGGCGGCGGTGGCCAGATCGAGCGCGCCCTCGAGCACATAGGTGCCCGGCATCGGGCGGCGCTCCTCCATCGGCTCGAGCGACGCCTGGATCTTCCCCTGATCCTCGGCGAGGCGAACGATCCGGAGCCGGGCGGGCTTCGCGGTCGCGAGCAGATCGGTCAGCGCGCCGCCGATCTGATCCTCGAGCCAGCGCTTGACCGTGCGCGCGCCATAGCGCGGGTCGAACGCATCGGCCACGGCGCGGCGACGGACGGCCGCCCCGGCATAGACGAACGTGTTCCGCTCGCGGAGGCCGCGACGCGCGAGCAGCTTCGCGAGCTCCTTGTCCACGACCTGGGCCGCGACCTCGGGTGTCAGCGGCTCGAACGGCACGACGCGATCGATGCGGTTGAACAGCTCCACCGGGAAGAACTCGCGGACCGCCTTCGCGACATCGGCGAGGATCCGATCGCGGGTCTCGCCGAAGCCGATCGGCGCGGCGCTCCGGCTGCCGAGGTTGGAGGTCATGATCACCACCGCGCTGGCGAAGCTCGCGACCTCGCCGTTGGCGTCGGTCAGCCGGCCCTCGTCGAACAGCTGGAGCAGCAGGTGCAGCGCCTGCGGGTGCGCCTTCTCGATCTCGTCGAGCAGCACCACGCAGAACGGCTGGGCGCGCACGCGCGAGGTCAGGAGCCCGTCGGGATTCCAGCGATCACCGATCAGGCGCGCCACCGCATCGGGCCCGGAGAGCTCGCCCATGTCCACGCGGAGCAGGCGCTCGCCGGCGCCGTACAGGTACTCGGCGATCGCGGTGGCGAGCTCGGTCTTGCCGGTGCCGGTGGGGCCGGTGAACAGCATCACGCTGACGGGGCGGTTCGGATCTGCGAGCCCGGCTCGCACGCGGAGGATCACGTCGGTGGCGGCCCGCGTGGCCACGGGCTGCCCGATCACGCGGGCGGCGAACGCGGCCTCGACCTCGGCAGGATCGAGGGGCTCGTCGAGCGAGATCAGCTTGGCGGACAGGCCCGTGGTGCGCGCGAGGTAGTCG
Organism: Myxococcales bacterium; assembly: GCA_016720595.1. GTDB lineage: Bacteria > Myxococcota_A > Polyangia > Haliangiales > Haliangiaceae > JABFXX01. The sequence goes on along the minus strand of JADKKI010000007.1, from coordinate 69,685 downwards.
AGCACGTCCGCCGGCGTCAGCTCCTTGCGCTCGGCCCGCAGATTCGCGTCCTCGGCGACCCGCTGGACGATCTCGATCGCCACGCCGGGGCGTGCGCGCCACGGGAACAGCGCGCTGCCGAGCTCGAGCGCCGTGCGCGGCACGAACGGGTGCAGCTCGACCTTGGTCCGGGTCTCGAGCGCGCGGACCTCGTGGAGCAGGAGCTGCGCGGTCTCGGCGGTGGAGGCCGGCGGAACCGCCACCAACGCGAGCGCCTCGGCGAGGCCCGGGGCATCACGCTCGAGCCGCGCGAACTGCGCGGGGGTGAGCTCGGCGATCACGGCGAGGTCGCCGCGTCGCACCGGGCCGCGGAAGAAGTCTGCGAAGCTGCGCTCGCTCTGGCGCGATTGGCCGAGCCGGCCGAACAGGTGCAGATCCTCGATCCACAGGATGCCCCGGTGCTTGCGCGCGTCGTCGAGAACGGAGAGGCAGCGCTCCTCCCACTGCCCGAGATACGACATCCCCGCGATCAGGCGCTTGCCGGTGATCCTCCACACGTGGTGGCAGCGATCGAGGTTCTTGTGGATCGGGTAGCCATCCTCGACGAGCCGATCCGCGATCCACTGCCGGATCAGCGAGGTCTTGCCCGATCCGGGCAGGCCGATCACCGCGACCGAACGCGGGCGCGATCCTCCGAGCAGGTACGACAGGCGCTCGCGGTACGGCGAGCGCGGCACGCTCGTGCGTGCGGTGCCGCTGCTGCGGTGACGGGTCTCGTCGATCCCGAGCTGCACGAGGACGTGCTCCGGGCGGGCCGCGCCGGCAGGACCGCGCGGATCCTTCTTTCGCGACGGCAGCATGTCGAGGAGCGAGAACGGCTCGGCAGAGAACGCGAGCGGCGCGAGGCGATCCTTGCCGTCGGAGAACATCTCGTCGAGGTCGTCCTCGTCGAGCTCGGCCCAGTGATGGCGGAAGAACGTCGGCGCGATCGCGGCCACGTCGTCGTGGTCGTCCGCGAGGAACCAGTGCGCGCGAAAGTTCGGGTGATAGACCACCAGCTTCTGCGTGGTCTCGCTCACCCAGCGAGGCTCGACGATCAGCGGCACGGTGCCGTGGATCCCGCCCTTGTCGGTCCTGATGTCGATCGGCACGCGCATCAGCTCCGTGCCGAGCTGCAGCTGGAACAGCTCGTGGGACGTCGGCGGCGCCTTGCGCATCACATCGCGCAGGCGCTCGATCATCCGCTCGCGCAGCCGCACCTCTCCGAGCCCCGAGACGTATGCGGGATACAGCACGGGCGTGAGCGCGGTCCACTCCTCCTCGCCATCGCGGCGGACCTGGTAGATGCCGACCGTGAAGTCGATCCTCACGGCTTCTGCGCTGCCTTCTGCGCCTTGAGCATCGCCTCGACGGCCTGGAGCGGGCGCTCCCAGTTCCACAGCGTATCGAGGCCATCGGGCGTGGCGTGCGCCTCGAGCAGCCGCACCACGGCGGCCTCCTCGAGCCGCCGCGGGAGCTCGGCCCACGGCAGATCGATGTCGTCGCCATCCATGAGCGTCCGGTCGCCACCGACGGTGGTCTCGCGCATCGGCGTGCCGCGCACGACCCGCGGCGGCGGCGGACTCGGCAGCGCATTCCATTCCGGATCGGCGAGCTCCGCCCGCGGCTCGAGCAGGTCGACCCACGCATGGGCCGCCTCGCCGGCGATGCCGTGGAAGCGATGCAGGCCCTGCTCGAGGCCGAACAGCAGATCCGCACCGCTGCCGAGCACGCGGACCAACGCGGCAGGCTCGGCGCGCTGCGCGAGATGCTCCTCCGCCCACGCGAGATCGTGCGGTGGCCCCCAGTTCCAGTTCCAGCCCGGCGCCTGTTCGCCCCACAGGTGCACCGAGGCGCGCCACCCGCGGAGCTCCGCCGCGGCGAGCGCCAGCTTGACCCAGGCCGTGACCGCGCCGCGCGCATCGGGTGAGTGGACGAGCAGGGTGCAGCCCGGGCGGACGGGCCGGAGCGCGGTGAGGAGCCAGAACAGATCACGGCGGAACTGATGACGCTGGAGGATCGCCCCGTCGATCAGCTCGATCGCGTCGGTGTCGCGCGCGAGGGCCTCGAGGCACAGCTCCTCGGCGGTGCGCAGCTCGCCCTGGCCCGTGACGCAGGCCTCCCACAGGCCGCGGAGCCGCGCGTGCTCGCGCGACAGCCGCGCGATCTCGTGTCCCGGCAGCGCGGTCTTCTCGGTGCCTTCCTTCTTGCGCGTGGCCGTGGCGAGCGTGGCCTCGATCTCGCCGAGCTTGTCGCGCACGCCGACCGCGGCGTGATGCGCGAGCTCGCGATCGGTGTCGCGCCGGAGGCCGCCGAGGGCGAGCGCGGAGCGGACCATGCGCCGGCCCGTGCTCGCGCCGCGGCGCCACAGCGCCACGTGGAGGTCGCCCACGTGCTCGCCGAGGCGGGCCACCGGGGCGCGCGACGCGGCCTCGCCTGCGCGTGGCGGTGCGGTCTTGATCGGCGGCTCGTCGGGCGCGCGCACCGTCAGCGTACCGCCCTGCGCCTCGGCGCCCGCCTTCGCGATCAGACGCGCGGCCGGCCCGAGCACGTGGGCGTCGACATGCCGGCGCAGCGCGCGCGCGCCGAGCTCGATCGAGAAGCCGCGCTCCGAGATCACCTCGAGCGCACGGGGCGAGACATCGAGCAGCACGCCGCTCTGCGTGAAGCCGCGCCGCTCGGCGAGCCGGCCCACCGCGATCTCGGCGACCTTCGCGATCTCCGCGGGGGACAGCGGATGGAACACCACGATCTGATCGAGGCGGTTGACGAGCTCCGGCCGGAACGCCGCGAGCACCGCGTCGCGATAGCGCCGATCCTCGCGCGCCTCCTGGTCCTGCGCGGGCGCGAGGCCGAGCGTGCCGCGCGCGCTGCGCGTGCCGAGGTTCGAGGTGAGGACGATGATCGCATTGTGGAAGTACGTGGTGCGGCCGCGCCCATCGGTCAGGCGCGCCTCGCCGAGCACCTGGAGGAGCAGATCGAACACCGTGGGGTGCGCCTTCTCGATCTCGTCGAGCAGCACCACGCCGAACGGCTGGCTGCGCACCGCGGCGGTCAGCCGGCCCTCGCCACCGTCGCCGCCGAACAGCCGCTCGGCCGCCCACGGATCGGTGTACTCGCTCATGTCGAGGCGCACCATCCGATCCGGCGCCCCGAACAGGTACGCCGCCACGGAGCGGGCGAGCTCGGTCTTGCCGGTCCCGGTGGGGCCCACGAACAGCAGCGAGGCGAGCGGCTTGTCGGCCGGTTGCAGGCGCGCCTTCGCGACCGCGATCGCATCGGCCACGCGGCGCACCGCCGCCTCCTGGCCCACCATGCGGCGCCGCAGCTCTCCGATCACGTCGCGCTGCGACAGCGCCTGCGCATCGGAGAGCAGCGCGACCGGGATCCCCGTCGACCACGAGAACGCCGCGAACAGCTCGGACGGGCCGAGCACGGGCCCATCACCGCTCGCGTCGCGGCCCGGGTCGTGGGCCACGCGCAGCTCCTCGAGCAGGCGCACCGCCTTGCCAGGGAATGCGCGGTACGGCAGGTACCGCCGCGCGAGCTCGACCGCGAGCGGCACCGTCTCGGCGGAGATCTGCGGTCGCGACGGCTGGGTCTTCGCCCACTGCGCCGCCCACGCGAGGCCCACCGCGACGGTCGTCGCCGGATCTGTCGGCGGGACGGTGACCCGCAGCATCGCGCCGATCAGCGACACGTCGCGACGCTCCGCGCGATCGAGCGCGACCGCCGTGAGCTCGCCCACCACGCGGACGCGTCCGTCCGTGATGTGGCGGCGCATCGCCGCGCCGAGCTCGATCCCGCCCTCCGCGGGGCGATCGGCGAACAGCGCGCCGAAATCGTCGAAGTAGAGGATCGCGTCGAGCGTCTCCGCCGCCGCGAGCACCGCGGCCACGCGTGCTTGCCACTCGCCGAGGCCGCTCGCCCCGGCGACCAGCTCGCTCGCCGAGGTCGCCCACATCATCCGGCTCGGGTGGCGCGCTGACCACGCGCTGGCGAGTGCGCTCTTGCCCACGGCCTCGTCGCCGATCAGCACCACGCTCCGGCGGCTGCGCCCGTCGAGCAGGCGCGTGAGCTCACCGAGCAGCTCGTCGCGGCCGACCAGCGGCGGGGCGGGATCCGGCGGCACGACGCGCCGGCCGGCGCCATCGAGCGTGGCGATCGCCTGCCGCCGCCGCTCCGCCTCCGCCAGCGCCTTGCGGCCCTGCGCCAGCGCGAGCGGTGTGGTGGCGAGCTCGACATCGATCGGCTCGAGCGAGGTCCGGGCCCACGTGATCAGGCGGCGCCAGCCATCGAGATCCAAGGCGAGCGCCGCGGGCAGCACTGCCAGCTCGGCGGCGATCCGCTTCGCGAGGTTCTCCTTGCGATCGACGAAGCACGCGTGCTGGAGCACCGGGATGAACACCCAGTGCCCGGCGGGCGGGCCCTCGGTCTTCGGCTCGGGGACGAGCGCGACCGTGATCGCGATGGTGTGCATCCGGCCGAGCCGACCGGGCAGCTCGGGCCTGCCGACCTCGACCTCGATGGTCTCGAGGCGCACGCCGTCGGGGAGCAGCAGCCGGGCCACCGTGGTCGGGCGAGACTCGTCGGGCAGCTCGGAGAGCGCGAGGGCGAGCTCGATCGCCGTCCGATCTTCGGGGCCGTACGACGTGATCTGCGGCGCCACCACCGGCGCCAGCTCGTGATGATCGGAGGGCAGCTCGCGACGCAGCGCCAGCGTCTGGAACCGCAGCTTCGGCTCGTTCGTCCCCGTGCTCATGCCGGCCCCTTGGCGATCAGCGCGAGCCCGAGCACAGTGGCGGCGGCGCAGCCCGCGAGCGCGAGGGTGGGGTGGGCGTCGAGCGCGCCAGCGAGGCCTTCGGGCTGGCGGCGCGCGACGAGGATCGCCATCGCGTTGTTGAGGAAGTGGGCGAGCATCGCCGGGACCACGGAGTCTGCGCGATGCGCGAGCGCGCCGAGGGCGAGCGCGAGGGTGAACGTGGGGATCAGCTGGACGAGCGACATGTGATAGCCGGCGAACAGCAGGGAGGTCAGCACGACGGCGCCGATCGGGAACAGGCGGGTGGCGAGCGAGCGCTGCACCGCGCCGCGGAACAGCACCTCCTCGCAGATCGCCGGGACCACGGCGATCGCGAGCAGCACGATGATCAACGGCGGCTCCGTGACCACCCGGTCGAGCGACCTCAGCTGTCCGCCTTCGAACGGCAGGAGGCTCACCAGCCGCACGTTGAGGTACCAGGCGGTGGTGCCGATCAGCGCCGCGGCGATCAGCAGCCTACGATCGGGCCACCGGAGGCCGAGCGCGGTGCGCCGCTCGTCGAGCCGGATCATCGCCACCACCGGGATGGCCAGCATGGTCACCGAGGCGAGCACCAGGGTCACCAGCAACGGCAGGCGCGCCTGCTGCCCGACCACGCCGATCACGAGCATGCTCGCGACCCCCGCGAACAGCACGCCGAGGGCCACGTTCGGCGGAAGGGCCGAGCCGGCGCCCGCGTGATACAAGCGTGGGGTGCGTGGTTCGCTCGGGCTCGTCATCGGCCTGGTCGTCGGTGCCGGTGGAATGTATCTCGCGCTGCGTCCACCGTGGGGCGGCGGGGCCACGTCCACGGCCCCGATCGACGCCGGCCCGGTCGCGTCGATCCCGGGTGATGCCGGCACCAAGCCCAAGGGCAAGAAGAAGCGCAAGCGGCCGGCGGGGACCGTCGACCCGTCCCGGCCAGGCGGGCAGGGGCTGGGCTCGGACGAGGAGTACGAGGAGACCGAGCCGCTCCCCGTGCTGACCGCCGCCGATCGTCAGCTCGAGTGGCGCGGGGACGATGTCACCCCGCCGCCGACCAAGATCGACATGGGGGGCGGCGCCGAAGCGCGCCCGCTCGATTCGGGCGAGATCAACGGCACGATCGGCAGCCAGGCCGGGCCGGTGCGCGACTGCATCGTGCAGAGCGTGACCGGTACGGACCTGCGCGGCGAGTTCCACGTCAAGCTGCTGGTCGATGGCAACGGGCGCGTGAGCAAGAGCCGCGTCCAGGCGCCGCGGTACACGTTCCAGCACGGCCTGCAGGCGTGCGTGCAGCGCGCCGCGGGTCGCATGAAGTTCCCGGCCACGGGTGGCTCGACCTCGGTCGACCTGCCGGTGACGGTGAACTGACAACCTCCCCGGGCGTACAGCTCTTGGCGCCGCCCGTGAACACTCGATTCCCGTGCCCATGTTGCAGGTGTCGGACGCTCTCGGAGTCGCCGCCGGGGACTTTCGAGATCTGTGCGGTCTGCGGATGGGAGGACGACATCGTCGAGTCGGCGGCTGGCGCCAACGCGGTGAGTCTTCTGCACGCACGAGAGACCTATCAGCAGTTCGGAGCCTCCGAGAAGCGACTCATCGATATGGTCAGGCCACCGACCGAGGACGAGCGCCCCCTCCCGGGAGACAACTAAGAGCTGTCCCGCAATTCTGCACGATGGCTCTGCAGGAAGGCGACAGAGTTGACGATGAGGTTGACGTGGTCGTGGTCGTCCAGTGCCGCCTATGGGCTCGGTTTACACCCACCGGCGGGAGGCTCCTCGAACTGCACACAGTTCGCGCGAGATCATCGCCGGAGGTCTGCGACGTCTGCGGGCACTCCGGTCCCCGGGTCCAGCGTGGTCCACGCTGGCTTCGTTCAACTCTTCGACTGTCAATGACCACGCTCCCCGTCCGCGCCGAGACTGATCGTTGCTCAGTCCCCGCCGGGACTGATCCTCGTTCAGTCCCCGACGGAATCGAGCGGGAGCTCGAACACCAGATGGTCTGGCGCCGTGCCGCGGATCGCGATCACGCCTTCGTGAAGCAATACGTGGTGGCCGTCGCACAACGATGTGAGTTGCCAAAGCTCGTGACCTCCGCCTTCGGACCGCGGCTTGATGTGATGCACCTCGATGAACCTCGTCGATCGACACCCTGGCACCGAGCACGCATGCTTGTCGCGGACCAGCACCTTGCGACGGGTCGCCTCGGGGATCGACCTCTGCAGCTTGCGCCCAGGCTCCTCCCGCTCGAGATCGCCGATGTCCTCCGCGTCACACCGCACCCGCGCGAGCTCCTGCGCGGAGACAGCGATCTCCATACCCGCCCCGACCCGATGCGCTTGCTTGCACACGCGGCACGTCGTCGTCGCGAGCTGGTGCCGCGGCTTGTTCGGCGGGCTCGGCGATGCCGGCTCGAGCATCGCGGCGGCCAGCGCACGCACCAGCTCGTCGTCCGTACACGTCGCGCCCTTCGCATCCGATGCGGCGCTGCACGCCTGCTTGAACAGCATCATTGTCTCCTCGGACAGGTTCTCCAGCACGATCCGGTGCCTGATCTTGCTCGGGTCCACCACGTCACTCGGGAGATCGCCCTTGGCCTTGCCCCGCACCAGCTGCTGAACACCGGTCGAGGTCTGGCCCTCCGCCGCATCGAGCCACGCGCTCTCGGTGCTCCTCGTCGCCACGCGTGTCAGCTCGCGCACGCTCGTCCACGGCAGGTCGCCCGCGCGGAACGGCGCCGCGATCTGCGGCAGCTCGAGCAGCTCGTGCGCCACGCGCATGCGCTCGGTGGCCACGTGGTGCGTGCGATGCAGCACTGCCTCGATGTACGCATAGATCGTGGGGAACCCCATCCGCCGGTAGAGCTTGGTCTCCTCGGCCTCGAGCAGCAGATCGACCTCGCGCGCCTCGAGGCAGACGATCTGCTTGCCGACGGACGTGATCTCCTCGTGCAGCGCGATCCAGTCCCGTTCGCGGCACGTGGCCGCGTAGGCGTCTGAGAGCTGCGATTGAAACGCTTCCGTTGCGGCGCTGTCGAACACGAGAACCTCCTCCACGCGTGGGTGGTCACGCGTACGATCAGTTCTACCACTGGGTTTCCGGAGGCTCTCCGCTGCGCGTGGTGCGCGCCTGAGCCCCTCGGCCCGACGCAGATCGATCATGCCGGCCCACCTGGCGTACGGCGCGTTCTAGCGAATCCTCGACGAAGAAACCGCCGTCCTCGCAGGCTCGCGCGGCGTGCGCTCCGCCGAGTCGTCAAGTGGAATCTTCGGAAAACGACATGGCTCGAGATCTGACTGTCCGGCGTCCGGACAACCCGCGGTGGTCGAACATCGAATCGCGTCGCGTGCCTGCGTCCTGGCATCGCGCGCGCCCTGCCTTGTTCGGAGCCGGTGCAAGCGACGCGTTCCGGCGCGCCTTCATTCTCCTGTCAGAGCGGATGATCATCACGGACTCAATCCGAGCGCTCATCGTGGCTGGCGCCGACTACGTGGCGATTCATCGGCAGGGCATGAGCGAGGGCATGCGCAGCCTCCGACAGGTAGGCTCGGAGCAGGTCCGGGCGGGCCGCATGACGCAAGAGGAGCTCGAATACCTCTGCCCAGACGATTAGGCCGGACTCAACATGGAGCTGAAGGGGCCTTCACCGGACCCTGCCCCTCATCTTGACGTTGGACCACGAGACGGCCGCTTCGCGGTTCTGCCCGTCAAACGCTGCTCGAGATACTTGCGCATCTCGCACCATGAGATCGTCTTGCCGGACGCGACGATGCCGGCATAGCGTTCCTCGGCGACGTCGTGGAAATCGGCGAGTCGCTCCTCTTGAGCGACCTTCTCGACGATGGCTTCCCGAATGAAGCCATGGGCGGTCTTGCCTGACCGCCTCGCGGCGACGGCCACCCGGGCCTTGAGAGCGACCGGGATCCGGATCGTGGTCGTCGCCATGTTTGCTACACACGAAGCTCGAGCTCGATCGCTCAGTCGCTGAGGGCCGCGTTGAAGTACGCGTCCTCGGGGCTCGCGAGATAGATCTCGTAGGTCGCCAGGTTCAGCGAGCCGGGGACGGTGAACTCCTGGCTGAACCGGCCAGTGGCGTCGGAGACCGCGCGCCCGAGCGGGATCGGGCTCGCACCGTGACGACCGGCGGGGGCGAGGAACACGTCCACGGGGTGGTCCGGAATCGCCTTGCCCTGCGCGACCACGCGGCCCTCGACGTGGACCACGTCGCCGCGGAACGCGCTGGTGTCTGCCGTGGTGACATCGAGCCGTGGCGTGACCTTCTTCGGATCCTGGGTGACGGTCGGCAGCGTGGGATCGGGCGTGATCCGATCCGGGCCCGCGGGGCCGTTGCCTTTGCCGCTGTTCCCACCGAGCGAGCCGCTCGGCGTGGCGTTCGGCTTCTTGCGATCAGCGATCTGCTTGGCCGACAGGCCGCGGATGTCACCCTCGAGCTGCGTGTACTGCTGCGTGTACTCCGGCGGCTTGGCGAACGGATCCTCGGCGCGCGGCGTGTGGATCCGCTTGTCCTCGGCGTTGGAGACGTCCATGCGGAGCGCGGCGCCGCCGAGATCGATCCGCTGCCAGTGGCGCTCCGGGAACCACACCTCGATGAAGGCGTGGGCCTCGTTCTGGACGTAGCGCGCCGGGATCCCGAGCGTGTTGCACGTGATCATGAACGAGAACGCGCGGTGGCGGCAGACGCCGGCCTGGCTGTCGCAGAGGTCGCGGTAGATGTCGCCGGTGGTCGGCGGGAGCTTCTTGGCCTCGAAGCCGCGGAAGTACTTCACGAGGAGGTTGAAGGCATCGTGCAGGTTCATGTTCGCATCGATGCCGATCTTGTCGAGCGTCGTGCGGCCGGCGGACCGGATGTGGTCGGGCAGCATCGGCCGGATCTCCGGCGGGGTCAGGGCGGCGATCATCGCGGGCGTGTACTTCCGCGTGGTCGGCAACGAGGGCGCGAAGTAGCCCTGGTCCGCGTCGACGTAGATGATCAGCCGGTACTGCCCGGAGGCACTCGACTCCTCGGTGCGGACGTAGAAGTTGTCGGCGCCGTCCTTCTCGAACTTGAGCGCGATCTTCGGCTTCACGTCGTACGACAGGATCCGCATGTCGGGCGCCACGCTGGGCAGCGGGACATCGGTGCCCGGCGCGAGCTCGATCATCATGTTCCCGTAGAACCAATCGCGGGTCTTCGGATCGGTGACCCCGCCGACGGGGACCTCGGTCAGCGCGGGGCGACCGATCTTGAGCGTGTAGTCGTCGCCCACGGCATCGAGCGCGCTCATCCGCTTGAACGGCAGCACGTCGGGGTTGAACACCGAGATGTAGTGGAGGGTGGCGTCGGTGCCGGTGTTGTCGTCCGGCTTCACCGAGGTCTGGCGATCGGCGCCGAAATCCTTGGTCCCGAGCACGGGCTCGCCGCGGCTCTTATCGAGCGGGCTGTCGACCGACGGCCGTGGGATGATCGCATCGCCCGAGCGCAGCGCCGTGGGCACCGTGCCGCTGCCACCGGAGCTGATCACCGGGCTGGTGTCCGCGCCGCTCGGGGCGGGGAGATCTTCGTGCGGGACTGGCGCCTTGCGCGCGCTGCTCTGCGCCACCGCCAGGCCCGCGATCAGGCCTCCGGTCGTCACGGCGAACAGGGCGAGCAGGGACGCCGGGCGCATTCGTCGATAGTGACACGGGTTGCCGGCTTCGGTAGCCGTATGATGGCGTCGTGCCTGCGAGGGGGGCCGTCGCGATATCGGGCACCGCCACGCGGAGCGTCGGCGGGGGCCTGCTGCGCGCGGACGAGCGCAGCCTCCTGACCTCGGCCGGGGTGGTGTTCGCGCTCGCGAGCGGCGGCGCGGCGATGAGCGCGGCGGCCGCCGACGCGATGTTCCTCTCCGAGCTCGGGCCGAGCCACCTCGGCGAAGCGGTCGCGGTGTCCTCGGCGCTGCTCGCCGTGGTGCTCGCCGTGGTGGGCGGCCTGGCGGATCGGCTCGAGCGCCGCCGCGTGCTCGCGAGCCTGGCGATGATCTCGGCCCTGGTGCTGGCCGGCCTCGCGGCGCTCTCCACGTTCGCGGCGACCCCAGCGGCGATCCTGACGCTGGTCGGCGGCAAGCAGCTCGCGGCCGCGACCGATCTCGCGTTCTGGGTGGTGATCGCGGAGCGGCTCGATGCTCGCCGCAGCCAGCGCTTGCTCCCGATCCTCGCCGCGACCGGCGGGGCAGGGGCCACGCTGGGCGCGATCCTGGTGGTGCCGCTCGCCCAGGCGGGCGGGGCGCGCATGGTGCTGGTGTGCGGCGCAGTGTTGCTCGTGCTCGCCGCGCTCGGCGCGTCCCGGCTGCCTGCGAGCCGGCGCGTCGGCGCACCGCCGGTCCGGGTCGGCGGCCTGATCCTCCGCTCGTGGCGGGATGGCGCGCGCGCCGTGCGCCGCCACCCGCTCGCGCGCCAGCTCGCGATCGTGGTCGGCGCCGCCGGCGTGTTCGGCTCGCTCGCGTACTTCGCGCTCGGCGTCGAGGTCGCCGCGCGCGGAGGGTCCACTGCAGATCTCGCGGCGCTGCTCGGTGGGGTGCGCGGTGCCGGGCAGCTCGTCACGCTGCTCGTGCAGTTGTTCGTGGCGCCGCGGATCCTGAGCCGGCTCGGCACCGGGAACGCCCTCATGCTCGCGCCGCTGGTGGCGCTGTGCGCGGGCCTCGGCCTCGTGATCGCGCCCGTCCTCGCGGTCGCGATCGCGACGCAGATGTCGTCGCGGATCCTCGATGCCGGGATCGAGACGCCCTCGGAGAAGCTGGCGCAGACCCTGCTCCCCACGGCGGTGCGCGGCCGGATCGCCGGCTTCCTCGACGGCACGGCGAAGCGGGCAGGCGCCGTGCTCGGCGGCCTGATCGCGGCGGTGTTCGCGGGGAGCCCGAACGCGTTCTATGCGATCACCGCGATCGCGGCGGCGCTGTGGCTGCTGTCCGCGACCCGCACGGCCCGCGCGCTGCCGTCGCTCGCCGTCGAGCACGTCGCGCAGGCCGGCGACGCGGACGGGGTGGTCGACGATCGCGCGATCGCCGTGCTCTACAAGGAGCTCGCCGGACCCAACCCGGAGCGTGCGGCCGAGGTCCTGGCGCGGCTCCACGAGCGCGGGCGGATCGATGCGGTCGCCCCGCTCGTGGCGGCCGCGATCCAGCGCAACCGGCCCGCGCTGTGGCGCGCCGTGATCGCGGTGCTCGATGCCCCGGCCGAGGTCCATGGTCCGGCGCTCGCGGAGGCCGTGGTCGCGGCCGGGCCGCGGGGACGCGAGCTCGCGCTGCGCGCGCTCGGCCTCGCGGGTGGCGTGCCGGCGGCGACGATCGAAGACTGGAAGGCGGATCGCGAGCCGGCGATCGCGTTGACGGCGGAGGTCGCGGCGCTGCGGCTCGCGCGCGACACCGACGGCGTGCTCGGGCTGCTCGGCGACGCGGTGCGCGATGCCGGCGTCACCTCGCGCGTGGCGATCGAGGAGCTCGGGGTCGAGATCGCGCGCGGGCTCGCCTCGCGCAACGAGGCCCAGACCCTGGAGGCCGCGCGTCACCTCACCCGCGCGCTACGCCGGCAGCGCGGCGATAGCCCGAGCCGCACCCTCGCGTTCATCGCGCTCGGGCGCGTGGTCGCGTGGGCGCGCGAGCGTCGCGAGGCGGAGCTGTCGCTCCTCCGCTCGGATCTCCTCGAGCTCGCGCGCGAGCGCGTCGAAGCCGGGGCCACGCCGATCGCGCCCGATCACCAGCTGTCGTCGCTGATGCGCACGCCAGACGCGCTCGCCGACGAGGCACCCGAGATCGCGGCCTCGCTCCGCCTGTACGGCGAGCTGCTCGAGGGCGCCGACACCGTCGAGCCCGACGATCTGCGCCGGGTCGCGCGTGCCCTCGGCGAAGCGGACGATGACGTCCGCGCCGCGGCGGAGGAGGCGCTCACGGCGCTCGGCCCGGCCGCGGCCGGTGAGCTGATCGCGACCGCCGCGTGGGGGCGCCGGCGCGCACGCGATCGCGCGGCGGCCCTGCTCGCCGAGCTCCCGGTGACCGCGGGCGCGATCGATCGGCTGATCGACGCCGAGCTCGACGCGCTCGATCAGACCCACGCCGCGATCGCCGTGCTCGATCAGCCGGGGGACGAGCTCCTCGCGCGCAGGCTCGACGAGCGCCTCCACGAGATCGCGCACACCGTGCTCCTCCTGGTCGCTGCGCGCAGTCGCTCGCGCTCGATCTCGCAGGCCGCGGTGGCCTGGCGTCACGCCCGCGGCGGGCAGGAGCGCGCGCGCACACTCGCGGTGATCCAGGCGGCGCTGCCGCGTGCGCTGGTCACGCGGCTCGTCGAGGCCGTCGACGATCTGACGGTGCAGGATCGCGCCGCGCAGCTCGCACGGGCGGGGATCGCGGCCCCGAGCCGCGAGACCGTGATCCGGACCGAGCTCGGCGGGCGTGATCGCCTTGCCCGTGGCCTGGTCCTGCACCTCCTCGGCGCCGCTGGCCGGAGTGCGCATCGCGCGACGATCGCCGATGCCGCGCGGGCCGAGTCGCTCGCGATCAGCCCCACCGAGCTCCTCCGGCGCGTCACCGACGCGCTCTCCGATACCAGCGCCGAACCTGCCCGCCCCGATGAAGGAGAGACCGATATGCCGAGCCGCGTCGAGACCCTGATCGCCCTGGGCCGCGTGCCGCTGCTCGCGTCGTTGACCACGCGGCAGCTCGCCGACGTCGCCGAGCGCGCCCGCTGGACCCACGCTCGCGAGGGCAGCGTGGTGATCACCAGCGGCGATCCACTCGATGCCCTGATCGTCGTCGAGGATGGCGAGCTCGAGCTCGGCCCGCGCAAGATCGTCAAGGGCGAGGTCGTCGACGAGCTCGCCTGCGTCGCGCCGGTCTCCGTCAGCGCGGACCTCCGCGCCACCAAGCCGAGCCGCCTGATCCGCCTCGAGCGCGTCGACTTCGAGGAGCTCGTCGACGACGTGCCCGGCCTCGCCGCCGCCGTCTGCCGCGGCCTGGGAGAGCGCGCGCGCCGCGCCGAGGACGGCGCGTACCGCTCGCCGCTGACGAGTGGGGACGGTTTCAACTTGAGCAACGTGCGATCTGCAAGCCCACGAGATCGCTGACGTCCGAAATCCGGCCACCGTGCGGCGACGGTACTGGCCGCTCGGCGATCGCCCTCAGGCGTGACGTGGGCGCTGAAATGTCGTCATGCGTCGACCAGGATTCGCGGGGTTCCGCGACGCAAGTTGCTCGATTGACCTTCGCAACGCGTTCCGCGTTGCTGCGCGCCCCACGTTCGTGGGGCTTGCAGACCTTCGCAACGCGTTGCGCGTTGCTGCGCGGGCCCCCTCTGGGCTTGGCCTTCGCAACGCGTTGCGCGTTGCTGCGCGCCCCACGTTCGTGGGGCTTGCAGACCTTCGCAACGCGTTCCGCGTTGCTGCGCGCCCCACGTTCGTGGGGCTTGCAATTGAAACCGTCCCCTTAGGGACCGGCGAGGTCCTTGGCGCAGGTCTGCATCTGGTCGGCCGTCGTCGACTTCAGGAAGCACGCGCGGACCTCCGCCTTCCAGCTGTCCCGCGTACACGCCTCGGCCGAGCGCCGGATGATCTTCGTCTTCTCCTGCTCGAGGGTCGCCTTCTGGGTCGGATCCTTGGCCTCGGAGATCAGGACGTCGGCGATGTGCGCGGAGACATCCACGCAGTCCTGCGAGACTGGGGGCAGGGCGTCGACGCCGGCATCGGTCACGGCGGTGGGTGGCGGAGCCGGCGGCTGATTCGGCGGCGGATTGGTCGGAGGCGTCGCACCTGCGCCGGGATCCTGCGCAGCGGCAGGCGTCGGCGCGGTCGCGGGCGGCGCCTTCTTCGGGGCAGGCTCGTGCTCGCAGGCCGTGAACAACGAGGTCGCGGCGAACAGCGCGGACAACAGCAGGGGGGCTCGCACGTCCGTACTCTACGCTACCCGCCGACGTACGGTCGGGCCTGGACGATCCAGAAGCTCTCGCCCTCGAGCACCCACTCGACATCGAGGGGCTGGCCGTGGGTGAACACGGGGATGAACGCCCGGACCTGCTCGGCCAGGGCCTTGGCGCGCTCCTCGGTCAGGATCACGCCCTCGCCGGGCGGCACCGGGACTTCTTTGATCCCACCGTTGCCATCGAACTTGAGCATCACCGGGTCATCGGTGCGCGAGATGATCTTGGTGCCGTCGTTGGTCGGGTCGAAGATGATCTGCTCGGGGACCTTCTGGCCCTCGACCACGCGCATGCCGAGGCCGAACTTCGCGTTGATTGTGAAGCTGTGGTCATCGGTCAGGTCCCACAGGTTCTTGGTCACCAGCACGCCGGCCGCGGTGGCATTGACGCCGACCTGCACGAGCACGCCGCCGTAGACCTGCTTGTGATCGATCCCGAAAGCCTCGCGCTCGTCCACCGCGCGCAGCGTCCACACCGAGGCCCACACGCCCTTGAGCGCCTCGCCGATCGCTTTCCTGCCGACGACGTTGGGGAACGTGTCGTAGAGGCCGGCACCGTTGAAGCCCGGCAGATCCTCGGCGTTGGTCGAGCTGCGCACGAACACGCCCTTGCCGCCGAGCTTGAGCCGCACCCGCCGGTAGATCGTATCGAGCGAGGGCTGATCGATCGGCGCGTCCTGGATCTGCTGGCGCAGCGTCGCGAGCGCGGTCTTCCGCCACGCCGGATCGGTCCACTTCGGATCGGCGAGCATCGCGTCGACCTTGGCGTCGAGCTTGTTCTGCTTCATGTGCTGCTGGTAGTAGAAGAACCCCACGCCGAACCCGGCCGGCACCCGCACGCCCTCGAGGTTCGCGGTCACGATCTCCCCGAGGTTCGCGGCCTTGGTGCCATACAGCACCACGTCCTTCGCCCGCATCCGCGTCAGCATCGCGAGCCGCGGGTTGTCGAGGTCCGCCTTCGGCAGCGTGACGTGCTTGGCCGCAGCGATCTTGTTCTTGGCGTCCTCGATCTCCGTCGGGGTCGCCTCGCGGAGCACCATCGAGGTGTCGTTGACCTCGTAGTAGACCATCTTGCCGTCGAGCTTCCCGTACTTGTCCCGCGCCTTCTTGTCGCCCGCATTCGGGATGCCCCACGCGCCCGCGCGCAGGTTGACGTGCGAGAGCGGCGTCGAGAACGCGGTCGCGAGGATGCCCGCCACCGGCGTGATGTCGGGGTAGCTCTCCTGGAGCAGCACGATGTCGTGGCGATCGAACACCGCGGACTCGTACGCGGTCCCCAGCGGCACCACGTGCAGCTTGCCCACCGCCTTGCCCTTGGTGAACGCCTGGTATGGCGAGCTCTTGTAGATCTCGTCGTTGGTGACGAACTTGAGGCCCTTCTTCTGCACGTCGAGCGCGACCTTCTGCTGCATCGGCGAGTCCGGGCGGAACGGCAGGCCCTTCTGGAAGAACACCTGCTCGAGCCGCTTCTGCGCCCGGAGCACGTCCTCGGGCCCGATCTTGTCGCCCTCCCAGAACGAGAAGCTCCAGCGGTCGACCTTGATGTGGTGCGTCAGGTACCCGAGGATGAACTTGGGCTTCACCCGCTCGTAGTTCTTGTTGTACTCGCGGACGTTGTCGGCGGTCCACGCCTTCTTGAGCAGCACCCCGAGGACGAAGTCCGCGTGGATGTTGAACAGGTTGACGTCGAAGAAGTAGATGTCGTTGGTCTTGAGATCGATGATGAACTTCCCGAGCTCGTCGGTCGCGACGATCTTCGAGTAGTTCTTCCAGGTCTGGACGTCCGGCACCTCCTTGACCCAGGCGCGCTGCTCGCCCTTCGCGAGCACGGGGCTCGAGATCGCCGACATCGCCACCACGGCCGCCAGGATCAGACCTGCGTGCTTCATGGCCCTTTATAACGCGTATAGTCCGCCCGTGGTCTCGTCCGGTCGAGAGAGCCCTGGAGCACGAGCCGCGACCCTCGCCGTGGTGGTCGCAGCGCTCGGTTACTTCGTCGATATCTACGATCTCATCCTGTTCGGGATGGTCCGCACCCCGAGCCTCAAGGCGATCGGGATCAGCGGCGACGCCCTGACCACCGAGGGGGTCTACCTCCTCAACATGCAGATGGGAGGGATGCTCCTCGGCGGCATCCTGTGGGGCGTGATCGGCGACAAGCGCGGGCGGCTCTCGGTCCTGTTCGGCTCGATCGCGATGTACTCCGTCGCCAACCTGGTCAACGGCACGGTCGACACGCTGCAGGGCTACGCCTGGTGCCGCCTGATCGCCGGCATCGGCCTCGCTGGCGAGCTCGGGGCGGGGATCACGCTGGTCAGCGAGCTGATGGGCAAGCACAACCGCGGCGTCGGCACCACGCTGGTCGCGGCGCTCGGCGTCTCGGGCGGCGTCGTCGCCGGACTGATCGGCGGCGCCTTCCCCGGCATCGGGGTCGATTGGCGAACCGCGTACTACATCGGCGGCGGCATGGGCCTCGCGCTCCTCGCCCTCCGGATCGGCGTGGTCGAGTCCGGGATGTTCCACGCCACGCTCGCCAAGAAGACCGTGTCCCGCGGGAACTTCTTCCGCCTGTTCACCAACAAGGCTCGCCTGAAGCGCTACCTCGCGATCATCGGAGTCGGCGTGCCGGTCTGGTACGTGATCGGCATCATGTTCCTGTTCTCGCGCGAGCTCGGCGGCGCGATGGGCCTCGATCCGGCGCCGAACCCAGCGACGTCGCTGTTCTTCTGCTACGCGGGCTGCGCCGTCGGCGGGCTCGCCTGCGGCATGCTCAGCCAGTACCTGAAGAGCCGGAAGAAGGCCCTCGCGATCTTCCTCGGGGCCACCGCGCTCGCCATGCTCCTGTACTTCACGATCGGCGGGACCTCGCGCACCGTGTTCTACGTGCTGTGCTGCTTCGGTGGCGCGGCCTCGGGGTACTGGGCAGTGTTCGTCGCCACCGCCGCCGAGCTATTCGGCACCAACCTCCGCGCCACCGTCACCACCACGGTGCCGAACTTCGTCCGCGGCTCCGCGGTCCTCGTGACCACGGGGTTCAAGGAGCTGACTCCTGGCCTCGGTCTCCTCGGCGCCGCGATCGCCGTCGGTGTGGCCACGCTCGCGATCGCCGTCGTCGGCTTGATCTCGCTGCGCGAGACGTTCGGCGTGGACCTCGATTTCCACGAGGGCGACGACGAAGAAGACCCGCCGCCACCCGCCAAGCTGCCGCGCGCTACTTTGGAAGCGTGATGTTCGGGATCCGGCCCATCGCGCTCGCGCCATCGCCATTCGGGATGAACGCCTGCGTGCTGGTCGTGTTCGCGCCCGCATAGCGGAACACGAACTGGTCACCGCTCTGGTAGTCGATCGCCGGCGCCACCTGATCGATCTCGTACGCCTGCGCGGTGAACCGACCGCCGCTCAGCGGATCGAAGTGCTCGGTCCAGGTCGCGAGCGGCATGTCGGTGCCCCCACGCCGCCAGATCAGATCGAACGTGACGTCCACCGACTGGATGATGATCGCATCGCAGATCACGTGATAGGTGCCGGCCGCGACGCCGTCCTTCAGTGCATACGGAGCTTCTTGAGACCCACCGGGTCCCACGCCGGGTGCTCAAAACGGGGTCGGCTCGTGGTCGATGAGCTTCACCTTGAGCTCGCTGCCATCGAGGGCGAGCCACAGCGTCTCCGGGTTCCCTGGATCCGACGGGCAGCCCCCAAGCAGGGCGACCAGCGCGATCAGCGGAATTGGCCTCGGCTGCCTCACTTGCCCCCGTGAGCCGGTGGCGGTGCAGGCTGTGCGGGCGGCGCGACGAACACGGCGATGAAGTGCGTCGGCACGGGCGTCAACTCGAATTGCAGCACGAGTCCGGCCTTCTGCCCAGCCGCCATCGACCTGGGGCGGTGGTGGATCCGGTTCGAGATCACGATCCGCCCACCTGGCTTGAGCGCGGCGGTCGCCGCCTTGAGCCAGGCGACCTCATCAGTGAAGTAGTGATCCACCTCCGCGAGCAGGATCGCGTCGTAGGCACCCGCCTCCAGGCCCGGGGTCTCGGAGCCCACCACCCGGCGCTCGACGATCTCCGCGAGGCCGGCCGCGGCAAGCCGGGACTGCAAGAGCTCCAGCACAGCGCCATCGATATCCGTGGCGACCACGGTGCCGTTCGGAGCCACGGCGCGGGCGAGGTGTACGGTCAGGAGCCCGGTGCCGGCACCGACGTCGGCGACCCGCGATCCGGGCTTGATCCCGAGCGCTTCCACGACCTTCTCGGGCTTGCGCTCGCTGTCGAACCGGGCCTGTTCGCGCGCGGTGTCGTCACCGGACTTGCCCGAGCCAACCGGGATGTTGGGCTCACCACCGTCGTCCTTCTTGCCGCCACACGCTGCCACGAGCAGCAGCAGCAAGACGACGGCGGTACGCATCGCGGGTAGCCTATCAGACGAACGAAGGGGCCGCTGGATTCCACCAGCAGCCCCTGCTTCACACAAGTTCAGAGATCGCGGACTAGATGTCCTTGGGGAGGCCGAAGTTGCCCGACACCGTGGTCCCGTTCGCGAACTGCGAGATCGCCCGCTCGTCGCGCTTGGCGATCGCGTAGGCAATCGATGCCATCGCGAACTTCGCCGTGGTCGCGCCGTTGTACGCCACGTCGGCGCCCTTGGCGTCGAAGCCCTTGACGGTCCCGTTGCGGTCGATGCTGCCGTAGTTGCCGCTCTTCAGGTGACCCGCGCTGTAGACGTAGACGCGGTTGGTGTTGCCCGGCGAGCCATCCGGCCAGCCACCGCGCTGCAGGCAGTTCTTGGTCGTATCGCCGTGGATCGTGATCACGGTGTCGTCCGCGAGCGCCTTCAGCGTGTTGTCATCGACGGTCGCCACGAGGTCCGCCATCAGGCCGTCGAACACGCCCTTCAGCTGGGCTGGCACCGTGTTGACGTCGCCGTTATCGAACGCGCCGTGCGGATCGTCACGCATGGCCGGCAGGGTCACCGAGTTGGTGAGGCCCATCTTGAAGGCCTTCACCGCGACGATGAACGCCTTGCCGATCGCGGCGACGTTCGCGCGCGTGTTGCCGTTGATGCCATACCGCGTGAGGTCCGCGGGCTGGATCGCGAGCTGGGCAGACAGGTTCTTGCCGAGGAACTGCGCGGCGCCCTGGGCAGTGCCGTACGCGATCTTCGTCGTCGAACGGTTCGAGGCCTTGTTGAGCTGGATGAACGCGTCGTAGTGGGCCTTGTAGAGGTCCGCGTCCGCCTTGACGGCGAGCAGGCCACCGGCGCGCGAGGCCGCGCTGTTGAACAGGCCGACGATGCCTTCACCGTTGTTGACGTTCGCCGGCCGAGCGCCACCCGGCGCCGTGCCGAAGTCGACGTCGCCGATGGTCACCGCGGGGATGACCGACGGGTTCGCGGACTGCAGCGCACTCGCCACCGAGAAGATGTTCGCGCCGTTGAGGCCGACCACCGATTGCGGCTGGTTCGTGTGGGTCTCGTTCGAGCCGCACGTGAACACCGTGACCTGACGGCCTGCCGGAAGGTTCGCGAACGGCGTATCCGGCCCGATCGCGAGCGGCTTCGCGGTGCCCGGGACCAGCGTGGCCATGCCGGGCTTGTGCCAGGCGAAGTTCGGGTTGGCGGCCATCGCCACGTCGACCTGCGGCCACAGCAGCTGGAACCACGCGAGGCCACCGTTGCCGGCGACGATGTGGATCGAGCGGGTGAACGCGTTATCGGCGGCGGCGTAGGCGAGCTCGTTGCCCGCCGTGCCTGAGAGGATGTCGAACACCTTGGCGCGAGAGACACCGAGGGCGGCACCAGCGGCGACGCTCCACTTGATCAGGGCGCGGCGCGTGAGCTGACGGTTCTCGTCACGCTCTGTCGTCTTGGACTTTGCCATGGTCAGTGTTCCTCTCTACTCGCAGGTGTAGGCCGCAGCCAGGAGGGCCGCGACGGCAAGGCGCTGACCGACCTGAGGGGTCGAGGCGCTGGAGATGGTCAGGTTGCAGAGGTCGAGGTGCGCGGCCTGAGCGGGCGTGCCGATCAGGCAGGTGATGCCACTCGCCTCACACTGGTTGCTCGCGTTGAACAGCGAGGCCGGAGCGCCGGTCGGTCCGCCGGTCTTGCACCGGTCGAGGGTGCCGATCTTCGTGATGATCTCCGGAGCCGCGGCGGCGAAGATGTCGAACTCGCGCGAGGCACCCGAGGTCGAGATCCCGATGTTCTCGCGGATGCGGTTGGCGTAGTTCGGGGCGCCCATCGCGTTGTCGCCGCTGTTGTAGAGGTCTGCGGCCGACAGCGCGGCGGCGGTCCCACCGACGTTCGCGACACCGAGCGACGTCAGCACCCGACCGAGGGTCGCATAGCGGACCTTCGGACAGCTGTGGACCTTCGAGGTGTAGCGTGGCGGCCCTTCCTTCTGGAGCCGATCGAGCAGCTCCCATGGGGAGATGCCGTCGTTCATGTGGTCGAAGGTGGAGCTCTCGTCGCCGGAGGTGGACCCCGACGGCGGCGTGTTGTCACCGTCGATCGGCTCGTCGGTGCATGCCGACACAAGCCCGATAGAGGCGACCAGGATCGTGAGGTTGATTGCTCGGTTCATGGTCGTCTCCTCAGAACTTGACGAAGTCATCGCTGGTGTAGACGGCGAAGATGAGGTCCTTCATCTTGAAGCCGTTGGCGGCGAACGCATCGACCTGAGCCTGGACGGTCTCGATCGGCACCTCCTGCAGCGTGTCGACGATATCGGTCTTGCCGAGGGCCCAGTTCCAGACGCGGGCGACGCCACACTTCTGGACGTCCTTGTCCGCGGCCATCGCAGCGCCGAGGCTCGGGAGGTCAGCTGCTGCGACGCCATAGCGCCAGGCCGTCTGCTCGGTGGCCGGGAGGTAGTCGGAGAGCTGCGCCATCGGGGCGTTGTCGAGCGGGGTGGGGACGCTGATGGTCGTCTTGTAGACGCCCATGATGTCGTAGTTCGCGAACAGCGGCGCGATGTGGTTGAGCGACTGGTGGCAGTTCGCGCAGACCACGGCGGACACGTCCTGGAAGTTGACGCGTCCGGTGGACAGCCCGGAGATGCTCTGGAACGGCCAGACGCCGATGTACGGAGCAGCGCCGCCGACGTCCTGCGGAGTACCGCTGATCTCGACCGGGAACTTGGCGCAGTCGAACGTCTCCTGGACCCAGCGGACGCGCCGGAAGGCGAAGTTCGAGAAGAACTGCTTCATCGCGCCGGTGTTCGTGAGCACGCCGGCCTGCGGGCCCGTCCCGACGCAGTTCGCGGCGGTGATCGTGGTCAGGTTCGCATCGACCGTGGGGCAGTTGCCGGTGGTCGCCGTGAACAGCTCGAGATAGGAGCGGTTCTCGACGGACAGCTGCGCGGCAAACGCCGGGGCAGCATCCATCTCGGCCGTCTCGCCCATCTTGAAGGTGTCACGCCAGAACGCGACCATCTGCCGCGTGAAGGTCGGACGACCCATGTAGTCCTGGATCCGCGTCTCGTACGCGACCTTCTTGGCCGCGTCGTCGGGAGCGCTCTGGATCGCGACGATCTCGTCCATCGTCGGCAGGTCGCCGGTCAGGCGAAGCGCCGCGATCTTGAGGGCCGCGTTGTAGTCGAGTTCACGGGTTCCCAGGAGCTGGTCCCATTCGTCACTGCCAGATCCGCTACCGGAGCCGTCATCACCGCCGCCGGTTCCGGGGTCCTGGCCAGTACACGCTGGAACCGCGAAGGAGGTCGCGGCCACGAGCAAAATCGAGATCCTCTTCATCGGGGCTCCTTAAGGGGCAACTTTCTCTGCATTGATCCACACGTTCACGCCGTTCTTGAACGTCGTCAGCTGTGCGGCGGTGAACTTGAACGGGTGATTCATGTTGGCGGGGTCGGCGGCGAGGTAGATGCCGCTCTGATTGAGGTCGGTCGTGTTGATCCGCGTGCGGATCTGATTGCACACCGTCTGGATCGTCGGGTCATCGGTCGCCGCGATGCCGGTGAGGTTCATCGCCGACAGCGCGTTGCCCGCGAGGTGGCAACCCGCGCAGTTGTTGCCCGCGCCGCCGACGGCGGTCCGGAACAGCGCCTGCGCGTTGGTCTTGAACGATGCGAGGGCCTTGCAGCCGCCACCGGTATCGCCGCCGCCACCACCACCACCGGCATCAGGCTGGAACGCCTTGAGCGCCTTGAAGTGGATCGAGATCTTGTCGGTCGCGGTGAACCCGATGAAGGCCGCGGTCCCGCCACCGATCGACTCGGTCACGTTCGCCATCGCGTTGATCTTCACGTTGAAGAACCGATCGATCGTGTCGAACCGGGTCTCCGAGCCATCGGCCGGATACGAGGCGAACAGGGGGTGCTCGAGATAGAGGCCGTCCGCCGCGGCGATCACGCTGAGCTGGTTCAGGTACAGGCCCGAGCCGAGAGCCTGGGCCACGAAGTGGAGCTTGGCGCCGGGCAGGCCGAGGTCGGTGAGGTCGACGTCGTTGACCGGGCAGGTCGCGGCGGGCGGGGTGCCGGCCGTGCAGATGAGGGGGGTGAACTGGACGGTCTCGAGGGTGGGGCCCGTCTCCTCAGGGGCAGGCTGGGCGTCCTTCTCCTTCTTGATCCACTCCAGGATGTCGGAGGCCTCGGAGGCCAGGAGAGCCGGGCCGTCGTGAACACCCTTCGTCAGAAGGCGAGAGGAAGCCGGGGCCTCGAGATTGATGACGGCGGGAGTGAACGCGAGGATCGCCGTACGGCGCTCGATGTCATCCGCGCCGGACAGGAACTCGATCATCGGGCGCGAGCCGTTGTGGCAAGCGACGCAATTGGTCGTAAGTACAGGGGCCGCCGAGTTGATCCACGCGTTGCGGGCGGCGGCCTCTTCCTTGGTCAGACCGGTGTTGCCGTCATCGATGAGGCCGGTGCAGCCGACCAGAGAGACCAGCGCCAGGGCACCCACCGAGAGGCGCACCATGTTGAGCTGGCGAACCAGGGTCTCGAGCATCGCCTTACGCGAGCCAAGCCCCGTACGGGTAGAGAGCGGACGAAGACCGGCCAGCATGAGTCCATCGTACAGCAACGGTCGTGCCGCCCGGGATCTGGACCGGGGATCTAGTTCATCTATTTGATACTCATGGCGAAAGGGGGTGTGACACCCACATTGCGCATGAGGTTACACACCCCAGGTGGGCACAACCGTCCCCACCAGCTAACCAATTGATTAGACGAGTCCAAGATGCGCAACAACAAGTGGTTAGGTGTAGGTGAACCACTTCACCCCTGGCTCCTGGCCTTGAGCGCGGTCGGGGTCAGTTGTCACCCGACGTCCAGCGTGCGGACAGCGCCGGCGCTTCCGGTCGGGCGGATCGCAACGCGTGATCGCGCACGACACGCTCGCGTGCCTGCGGCCCTCTAGCCCTTCGCGCGTCGCTGCAGCTCGGTCGCGGTCTGAGTCGATCCGTCGTGGCTCCAACCGGGTGGCGCCAGCAGGTAGCCGAGCTTCGCGCCGATCGTGGGCGCGCGCGCCACGTCCTTGCCGATCGCGGCGAACTCGTGGAACCCGATCCGCAGCGGGTTGTAGGTGTCGATGTCCTTGGTCAGGCCGTAGACCACGCGCTCGTCCTCGCGCGCGAACGTGCCGAACAGGCGATCCCAGATGATGAGGACCCCACCGTGGTTCTTGTCGAGGTACGGGAGGTTCTTGCCGTGGTGCACGCGGTGATGCGACGGCGTGTTGAGGATCCACTCGAGCGGGCCGAGCTTGTCGATCGCTTCGGTGTGGAGCCAGAACTGATAGATGAGACTCCACGCCTGCGCGGTCAGGATCATCCACACCGGGAACCCGATCAGCGGCAGCGGCACCCAGAACAGCGGCCCGGTGAACGGCGTCAGCAGCGGCTGCCGGAGGGCGGTCGAGAGGTTGTAGTGCTGGCTCGAGTGATGATTGACGTGACACGCCCACAGCAGGCGCACCTCGTGGTGCACGCGATGGAACCAGTAGTAGGAGTGGTCCTCGACGAAGAACAGGATCAGCCACGCCCAGCCGCCCGTCGCCTCCACCACGTCGACCAGCCGGTGCTCGTAGAGCAGGGCGTAGAACGGGATCGACAGCAGCTTGGCGCCGGCGGCGATGCCCACGTTCATGAGGCCCATCGACAGGCTCGCGAACGTGTCCTTGGTCTCGTAGCCGCGGAGATCCTTGCGCTGTGTGCGGCGGGACCACCACAGCTCCACGAGGAGCAGCGCCACGAACGCTGGGATGGAATACAGAACGAGGTTCGACACCGCTTCCCCTTTCGGAACGCTAGCACGCCGCGCGAGACTGCCGGCCATGGCACACGGTGGTGACCTGATCGCAGAAGTTCTCGCGCGGCACGGTGTCACGCACCTGTTCGCGCTGTGTGGCGGCCACATCTCGCCGATCCTGACCGGTGCGAACACGCGCGGGATCCGCGTCGTCGACGTGCGGGACGAGGCCAACGCGGTGTTCGCGGCGGACGCGGTCGCGCGGATGACCGGGACGATCGGCGTCGCGGCGGTCACCGCCGGTCCCGGCGTCACCAACATGGCCACCGCGCTCAAGAACGCCGAGATGGCGCAGACGCCGATGATCGTGTTCGGCGGCTCCACCGCGACCCTGCTGAAGGGCCGGGGCGCGCTGCAGGACATCGATCAGCTCTCGATCATGAAGCCGATGACGAAGTGGGCGACGATGGTCAAGACCGTCCCGGCGCTCGCTCCCACCGTCGAGCGCGCGTGTCAGATCGCCACGAGCGGCGTGCCTGGCCCAGTGTTCATCGAGGTCCCCGTCGATCTGCTCTATCCCGAGGAGATCGTGCGCACCTGGTACGAGAAGGAAGCCGGGATGGGCAAGGCCAAGGGCATCGGCGCCAAGGCGCTCGAGCTCTACATCAAGGGCCACCTCTACAAGCAGTTCCACGCCCCGACGTTGCCCGAGCTGCACATGCCCTCGCTGCCGAACCTGCGCGGCGATGGCCTCGTCGAGAAGGCGGCGGCCGCGTTCAAGGCGGCGCAGAAGCCGGTGATCGTGGTCGGCAGCCAGACCATGGTCGGGGTGAAGGATCCTGGCCGCCTCGCGCGCGCGCTCGGGATGCTCGGCGCGCCGGTGTATCTCGCGGGCACCGCGCGCGGCCTGCTCGGTCGCACCCACGAGCTGCAGCTCCGGCACAACCGCGGCGCGGCGCTCAAGGAAGCCGATTGCACCGTGGTGTGTGGCTTCCCGTTCGATTTCCGCCTCGGCTACGGCCGCGGCATCAACAAGGCCGGCACGCTGATCGCCGCGAACCTGTCGTCGACCGAGCTGCGCAAGAACCGCCGGCCCGACATCGCCCTCGAGATGCACGCCGGAGACTTCCTCGTCGCGCTCGGCGATCGCGTGAGCTCCGCGGGGGATTCGTGGCGCGGCTGGACCGAGCAGCTGCGCGCAGGTGACGCCAAGCGTGACGCCGAGATCGCGGGCAAGGCCGTCCCTGCGGGAGAGCTCGTCGATCCACTCCACTTCTTCCTGCGCATGGAGGAGGCGATGGCAGACGACGCGGTGCTCGTCGTCGACGGTGGCGACTTCGTGGCGACCGCGAGCTACATCGTGCGGCCACGGGCGCCGCTGTCCTGGCTCGATCCGGGCGTGTTCGGCACGCTCGGGGTCGGTGGCGGCTACGCCCTCGGCGCCACGATGGTGAGGCCGGGCAAGGAGGTCTGGCTGATCTGGGGCGACGGCTCGAGCGCCTACTCGCTCGCCGAGTTCGACAGCTACGTGCGGCACGGGGTCGCACCGATCGCCGTGATCGGCAACGACGCCTCGTGGGCCCAGATCGCCCGCGAGCAGGTCGAGATCCTCGGAACCACGCTGGGTTGCGACCTCCGCCGCACCGACTATCACAAGGTCGCCGAGGGCTATGGCGGAGTCGGGCTGGTCTTGACCGACCCGAGCCGGGTCGACGCAACTCTCGCGGAGGCCAAGGCAATTGCCAAGACCGGCCGTCCCGTCTGCATCAACGTGCACCTCCGCAAGACTGACTTCCGGAAGGGTTCGATCTCGATCTAGCGGCTTGACGCGGGCGAATTTGAAATCCATATTCAAGTTCAACCGATGTCCCGCCTGGTCGTTGCCTCGTCGCTCGTTGCCGTCCTCACCCTGACCGCTGCGCGCGACGCGCGCGCGGACCTCCGGTCGTTCACGCACACCTACGAGTACTCGACGGTCCCCGAGGGCAAGACCGCCGTCGAGCTGTGGCACACGCAGGGCAGGGCCACCTGGGACAAGACCAGCCCCCAGTTCTACGAGCAGATCCTCGAGCTCGAGCACGGCATCACCGATCACTGGGACGCCGCGTTCTACACGGTGTTCTCGCAGGTCGCCGGCGACGCGGTGACGAGCAAGGCGTTCGGGCTCGAGGCGGTGAAGCTCGAGAGCCGCTATCGGTTCGCGGATCGCGGTGAGTGGCCGGTCGATACGTTGGTCTACGTCGAGGTCGCGAAGGATTTCGGTGCGAGCGTCTACGAGCTCGAGGGCAAGGTGATCGTCGCCCGTGACTTCGACAAGTTCACCGCCGCCGCCAACGCGATCGGCGAGGTCAAGGTCGGCAACGACACCGTCGAGACCGAGCTCGAGCTCGGCTGGGCGGCCGGCCTGACCTATCAGGCGCACCCCAAGTTCAAGCTCGGCGCGGAGACCTGGGGGCAGCTCGAGGAATCGGAGCTGTATCTGTCCGTGGGGCCGGCGATGAGCTTCGCGCCGTCGTCGAACTTCTGGCTGACCTTGACCACGGGCTTCGGTCTCACCGACGAGGCCGAAGCGTTCAGCGCCCGGGCGATCATCGGGATCGAGCTATGACGCGCGGACCGGCCGTGATCGTCGCAATGCTCGTGGCGCTGCTGGCCGGCTGCCGGGTCACGCCGCCCACGGCGACCGTGGCCGATGCGACGCGCGCCCAGGTCGAACTCGCACAGCTCCAGGACGGACGTGCCTTGATGGTGCGCAAGTGCGGCAACTGTCACGCACCGCCGATGCCCAAGGATCACACTGCGAGCGAGTGGCCGACCAAGCTCGACGAGATGGCGAAGCGCGCGAACCTCGACGGGGAGCAGCGGTTCCTGATCCAGCAGTATCTCGTCGTCATGACCCAGCGCTGAACGACGCGCGGATCACCACGCCTGAATCTCAGGACGGATCGGGACGGGGGCACGACGTGACGGGCTCGAAGTCGTCGACCGGCTGAGCCCGTTCCTCCGGCAGGGCGGGCAACAGCGCGAGCCGGGCGCGATCGGCGAACCAGCCCAGCTGTGCTTCCACGCGCGCGACCAGCGTGCGGCGTGCGCCGAGCCAGTCATCGCACCACCGGATCATTCCGAACATGATCTCGTTGCGGGCGACCTCTCGCAGCAACTTCACGACCTCGACGCCGTGACGAAGGTCGACGAGCACGGTGCGAAAGGCGCGCTCGGGATCGATCACGCGATCGACGACCAGGTGGCCCAGCGTCACGAGCGTGGTGCCGACCCCGGAGCGGAGCTGCGGTGCGAGCTCGTGGCCGTCGAGCATCGACGCGAACCGGCCCTGCATCGCCAGCGCGTGGTCGGCGACGGCCTCGAGGGCGACGACGGGCGGCGCGGCGCCGAGCCGCTTGCGCTCGCGCACCAGGTGCTCGTGCACGGCGACCTCTGCCCGGCCCGCCTCGCGGATCAGCTTCTGGAGCAGGCGGCGTGGCTCGTCACCGGACATGGTTGGACGGGAATTGCACCGTGCGTGCCGCCGAGGACCCGCGCCCTGCGTGCGTGGACGAGCGGGGCTGCGCGTCATCGCTCACCGTGCCCCGGTGCCCCGGTCGACCGGCTGGCACGTGGGATGCGTGAGCCCACATCGAGGACCTGCACATGAAGCTCTACTACGCGCCCGGCGCGTGTTCGCTCGCACCACACATCGCGCTTCGCGAGGCGGGGCTGAGCTTCGATCTCGAACGCGTGGATCTCCGCTCGCACCGCACCGCTGGCGGACGTGACTACCTCGCGATCAACCCGAAGGGATCCGTGCCCGCGATCGAGCTCCCCGGTTCACGCAACGTGGTGCTGACAGAGGCGCAGGTGATCCTCCAGTACGTCGCGGATCTCGTGCCCGACCGGGCGCTGATCCCGGCGTGGGGCACGTTCGCGCGCTACCAGGCGGCGGAGTGGCTCGCCTTCCTCTCGACCGAGCTCCACGCCCAGTTCGGCCTGCTCTGGAAGTCCGGTACGCCGCGCAACGTGGAGTCCGGGCAGCGCGGCAAGATCGCCGATCGCCTGCTCTATCTCGGGGATGTCCTCGGTGCCCGGGGCTACCTGATGGGCGAGCAGTTCAGCGTCTGCGATGCCTATCTGTTCGTCATGCTCCAGTGGTGCGGGCGGTTCGGCATCGATCTGGCGTTGTGGCCCAACGTCGACGACTACGAGACCAAGCTCGCCGAGCGCCCCGCGATCCAGGCCGCCATGGCCGCGGAGGGCCTGGGCGCACGCCGCCACTACCGAAACATCGCGTGACCATCACGTGGCCGCCAACACTTCCCAGGTCCGCGGCATGCTGCAGAGGTGACGTCGCCTGCACCCGAGGCCGTGCTCCGCGAGCTCGAGGGCTTGCGCGCCCTGGCTCGTTCGCTCGTCCGCGGTGACGCGGAGGCCGACGATCTCGTCCAGGACACGGCGATCGCGGCGATCACGCACCCGCCGGATCAGGATCGGCCCGTGCGACCCTGGCTCGCCACGGTCCTGCGCAATCGCTGGCGCATGAATCGCCGTGCCGAGGCGCGGCGCCGCGCGCGCGAGGTCGCGGTCAACGAGGTCGTGGACACGGGGCCCGTTGAGGACCCGATCGATCGGGCGCGGGTGCTCGAACGTCTCTCGGGCGCGCTGGTCGCGCTCGACGAGCCGTTCCGGACCACCGTGATCCGTCGCTATCTCGATGGCGAGAGCGCCGCCGAGATCGCGCGCGCGCTCGAGATCCCGCCCGGGACGGTGCGCTGGCGATTGAAGACCGGGCTCGAACGGCTACGGGCCGCGCTCGACGAGACCACACCGCGCTGGCAGCGCGCGTTGATCCCGATCGCGGCCGGCAAGGGAGCACTCCTCGTGAAGGCCAAGACCTCGTTCGCAGCCCTGATCGCGCTGATCGTCCTTGTCGGGATCGGTGCGATCTATCTCGCCCGGCGTGGAGGTGGCGATCCTGCCGGTCCTCCCGCCGTGGCGACGGCCCCCGCACGCGCTGGGTCGGCGAACCACCGCGACGCGGTCGTGCCGCCGGGGAGCCGTGCGCCGGCCACCACCGTGGTCGATCCGCTGCCGGGCCAGGGACGCACCACCGTCGAGACGGTCGCGGCACCCGGCGGCGCCGTGAGTGGGCGCGTGATCAACTGGTCGACGGGCGCCGGGGTGGGTGGCGCGGAGCTGACCTTCTCGAGTGACGGCGGCGCGACGACGATCCGCAGCCGGGACGACGGCGCGTTCGAGCTCGCACCGGGTGCGCCCGGAGCGTTCGAGCTCACGGCGGTGGTCGCCGCTGGCTTCTTGCCGTACGCACCCGAGCTCGCACACTCGAAGGTCGATCTGGCGCTCGCGAAGGATCGCGCGGTGCGCGGCATCACGGTGTTCCTGTTCCCCGCGATCGACTACGCAGGCAGGGTCATCGATGCGAGCGGGGCCCCGGTGCCCAACGCGCGCGTGCGCCTCCTGGGAACCCCATCGGGTGAGCAGGCGATCGAGCAGCTCGCGACGGAGTGGATCACCGACAAGGCCGGTGGCTTCGTGTTCCACGCCGCCGATGATGCCGTGTTCGAAGCGTCGCGCGGCCCGTTCCGTGGCTGGGCGCGGCTCGATGGCGATGTCGCGCTCACCCGTGTCCTCACGATCCAGCTCGGCGAGGGGGCTCCTCGCGATGTGACGATCCGCGGCATCACGGTGGACGAGACCGGAGCACCCGTCGGCGAGGTGCTGGTGCGGGCGGAGCCCGACGACGCGCCGGGCAAGGCGCCCGAGGTGCCACGTGCGACCGCGTTCGCGACCAGCGGCGCCGATGGCACGTTCGCCCTCGAGGGCGTGGATCGCGGCAGCTACCTGCTCAGCGCGGAGCTCGCGCAGCACGCGACGACGTTCGTGCCCGGGATCGTTGGTGGGACGAGCGGCGTGCGGCTCACGATCGAGCTCGGCGCACCGATCGCCGGCACCGTCGTCACCACGGGCGGCGAGCCGGTGCCCGCGTTCACCCTGCTCGTGATGCGCCGCGCCGGTGCTCTGCGTCAGACGATCCTCGCGACGTCGGTCGTCGATGCGGGTGGGCGGTTTCGCGTGCGGGTGCCGCCGGGGGACTACGACCTGCTCGCTGCGGCGAGTGGCCTGGCACCGAGCGCGCCGACCACCGTCTCGGCAGGCACCACGGACGCCCATCTCGTCGTCTCGGTCGGCGCCACGCTCCGCGGCAGGATCGTCGCCTCGGACAAGTCAGGGCCGCTGGCCTATGCGCGGGTGATGCGCGAGGCCCACGGGGGAGGAGCGAGCGCCACCCCAGCCAATGCGGGCACGGTGACGCGGGAGGACGGCACGTTCGAGCTCACCGGGATTCCGCCCGGGCCGGTGGCGATCACGATCGGCGCGGGTGGGTTCCATCCGAAGGTCGAGGCTGGGATGGTCGCGGTCGATGGTGGTGAGCTCGGCCCGCTGACCATCGAGCTGACCAAGCTCGGCGAAGGCGAGAAGCCCACGCTCGAGCTCGTGGGCATCGGGGTCAAGCTCGCGCCCGAGGGCGAGACGCTGCGGGTCGACCTGGTGATGCCCGACAGTGGTGCCGCGGCCGCGGGGATCGTGCTCTCGGACCACGTCGTGGCGGTCGACGGGATCGCGGTGGCGACCTTGGGCCTCGATGGTGCCGTCGCACGGATCCGCGGCACCGCGGGCACGACGGTCGCGATCAGCGTGCGGCGCGGGGACAAAGTGATCCAGCTCGTCGTCCTCCGGAAGAAGCTCCACGCCTGATGGGGTAGAACCGGGGCGTGCGGTCCACCCATGCCCTGCTACTGGTCTGCGTCGTCGCCGCGTGCGGCTCGAGCGCAACGCCGGCGCGGGTGGCTCCGGCCGCGGCACAGACGGTGGCGAGCAACGTCCTGCGGGCGGACTATGCAGGCTCCCGCGCGTGCGAGGACTGTCATGCCGCGGAGTACGCGACCTGGCAGCACTCGCCGATGCGCAACATGACCCGCGATGCGGCGACGGCGGTGATCCGCGCGCCCTTCGACGGCACGTCGATCCAGATCGGCGCGGACACGGCGACGATGGAGACCCAGGGCGGCGCCCGGTTCGTGCGCGTGGCCACGGAGAAGGGCGTCTCGCGCTACCGCGTGACCAAGGTCGTCGGCGGGCGCTACCGCGAGGACTTCGTGGGGATCGACGTCACCTCGGCGCAGAACCCGGTGACCGGTGGGATCGGGGTCGAGCGGGTGCTGCCGGCGACGTTCGTGTTCTCGACGCAGTCGTGGCGCTACAAGGGCTACTCGGTGATGGTCAAGGAGCGCCCCGAGATCTCGGTGCGTGCGGTGTGGATGACCGACTGCATCGGCTGCCACAACACGCTGCCGCTGGCGACCATGCTCTACGACGAGCTCTACGGCCCCGGGCTCCCGAGCTACCAGGGCAAGCTCTCCGATCGCTTGCTGCCGCGCTCGCTGATCTGGACCGCCGCATCGCGGGATGACGCGGGCCTCGCGCGCGCCTTGAGCGACGAGATCACGTTCCTCGGCGGCACACCGGCGCCCTCCCGGAAGCTGCGCGAGGTGCTGCCGGCCGTCGCCACGGCGAGCGAGCAGTACCTCGATGGCGGCAAGCTGGTCGAGCTCGGGGTCGGATGCGAGGCGTGTCACAACGGTGCGAAGGCGCACGCCGCCGAGCCTGCGCTGAAGCCGACGTTCGCGGTGCAGAGCTCACTGTTCGGGCTGACCCCGCCCAAGAACCAGGTGGGCTCGCGCGCGCAGTGGATCAACAAGACCTGCGCGAAGTGCCACACGGTGCTGTTCACCCGCTATCCGTGGACGTGGGAGGGCGGCGAGCGACGGAAGAACCCGGGTGGCAGCACCACGAACTCGGGCGAGGGTCGCGATTTTCAGCTCGGCGGCTGCGCATCGCAGATGGCGTGTACCACTTGCCACGATCCGCACGCAGCGGATGCGCCCGAGGCGATGGCGGCGCTCGCGACGCCCGCCGGCAACAAGGTGTGCGTCACCTGTCATGCCGCCTATGCCACCCAGGCCGCGGTGACCCAGCACTCGCACCACGCCGCCGGTAGCGCGGGGACCGCGTGCATCGGCTGCCACATGCCGAAGAAGAACATGGGGCTCGACTACGGCCTCGTCCGCTATCACCGGATCGGCTCGCCGACGGATCCCAACCGCGTCCAGGCCGATCGCCCTCTCGAGTGCGCGCTGTGCCACACCGACAAGAGCGTGCGAGAGCTGGTCTCGACGATGGAGACCTGGTGGAGCAAGCGCTACGACCGCCGCTCGCTCACCACGCTGTATGGAGAGAACCTCGACGTCAACACGATCAGCGCGACCCTGGTGCGGGGCAAGCCGCACGAGCAGGCCGTGGCGATCGCGCTCCTCGGCGAACGACGCGACCGCGCAGCGCTCCCCGCGCTCGCACCTCACCTCGCCCACGCCTATCCGTTGATCCGCTACTACACCGCGCGCGCGCTGCAGACGATCACGGGACAGCGCGTGGAGCTCGATCTCGGCAGGTCGAGCGCGGAGCTCGGGCCCGCGGCCGTGGACTGGCTCAGAGCAGCGACAACCCACCCGTGATCGCGTCGACGTCGTCGACCCAGGCGGGGCCGACGGCACAGCAGGTCTTGGTGGGGACGCGCCGAGAATGCAACGGTTTCGCGCCGATGCACATCGCTCCCAGGGGAAGGGGGCCCTGTGCTATATCCAGATCAAGGTAGCCCAGGTGCGCGTAGCCGGATTCTCCGGCGCGTGACTCCAACACGGCATACCGGTTTTGAAAGGTCAGGACGGAATGCAGACGACTCCTCGTCGCGTCACCATCCACTCGTTGCGGCAGATGAAGCAGAAGGGCGAGCGGATCGCCATGCTCACTGCGTATGACGCGACATTCGCGCGTCTGCTCGACGAATCGGGAGCCGACGTGCTCCTGGTCGGTGACTCCCTCGGCATGGTCGTGCAGGGGCACGAGACCACGTTGCCGGTCACGCTCGATGAGATGGCGTACCACTGCCGTGCCGTGGTCCGCGGCACCCGCCGTGCGCACGTCGTCGGCGACATGCCGTTCATGTCGTATCAGGCGTCGATCGAGCAGGCGATGACCAACGCCGGCAAGCTCATGAAGGAGGGCGGCTGCCACTCCGTCAAGCTCGAAGGTGGCGCCGTCCACGCCGAGCTCGTGCGCAAGCTGGTCTCCGCAGGGATCCCCGTGATGGGACACATCGGCCTCACGCCACAGAGCTACCACCAGCTCGGAGGCTTCAAGGTCCAGGGGCGCGATGCGGGCGGACGCGAGCGCCTGCTCGAGGATGCGCTCGCGCTCGAAGACGCGGGTTGCTATGCGATCGTGCTCGAGGCGATCCCCGCCGACATCGCCAAGGACATCACCGCGGCGCTCTCGGTCCCGACCATCGGTATCGGTGCCGGGACGGCCTGCGACGGCCAGGTGCTGGTGTCGTACGACATGCTCGGCATGGACGAGACCTTCAAGCCGCGGTTCGTCCGGCGCTACGCCACGCTCGGCGCGACGATCAAGGACGCGGTCGCTCACTATGTGGACGACGTCCGCACTGGTGCGTTCCCGTCGGACGCCGAGTCGTTCACCGTGACCGAGAACAAGGCCACACCGAACGCGATCGACCCGGCGCTGTACTCGACCGCCGCCAAGAAGTAGTCCGGTGTGGTGAAAAGGGGCCTGACGGCTCGGCCCCTTTTCCCCCGATCCTGCCCCGGTGTGTCTATCCTCAGAGGATGAGGCGCACCCCGGGGCGGATCCTGACCTTGCTCGCGATCGCGCTGTGCGCGTGCGGCAACGACAACAAGAGTGCAGGACAGCCCGACGGCGGTGACCCCGATGGAGGGAAGGCCGCCGCGTGCGGCAATCTCGCGATCGAGGCGGGCGAGGACTGCGACGATGGCAACCTCGTGCTCGATAGCGTCTGCGACAACCTCTGCCACTTCACGTGCGGCAACGGCGTGGTGGACACCACGGTCGCCGAGACCTGCGATACCTCGATCCCGAGCGGCATCGGCGCGTGCCCCACGGCGTGCAACGACAACGATGCGTGCACCGCGGATGTGCTCTCGGGCTCGGAGTGCACCGCCACGTGCTTGTCGTCGGTGATCACGACCGCCACGGATGGCGATGGCTGCTGCCCCGCAGGCGCCAACGCGAACACCGACAGCGACTGCACCGCGATGTGCGGCAACGGCGTGCTCGAGAGCGGTGAGCTGTGCGACATGGGGATCGTCGCTGGTGCGGGCGCGTGCCCGACGACGTGCAACGACGGGCAGAGCTGCACCACCGATGCGCTGGTCGGCGCGAGCAGCTGCCAGGCCCATTGCACCGTCACGCCGATCACCACGCCGATCAACAACGATGGTTGCTGCCCGACCGGCGCGACCAGCGGCACCGACAACGACTGCTCACCCGCGTGCGGGAATGGCTTCGTTGACACGGGTGAGACCTGCGACAAGGCGATCGCCACCGGGGCGGGGAAGTGCCCCACCACCTGCACCGACGGCGTGGCGTGCACGCGCGACGTGCTGCTCAACCCAGGCACGTGCACCGCCGCGTGCTCGTTCCCCGCGATCACCATGGCGATGAACGGCGATGGCTGCTGCCCCACCGGCGCCAACGCCAACACCGACAACGACTGCACGCCGTTCTGCGGCAACGGCGTCAAGGAAGGCACCGAGCAGTGCGATGACGGCAACATGGTCAACACCGACGCCTGCACCAACAACTGCATGAACGGTGTGGTCGTGACGGCCTACCGGTTCAACACGCTCGCGCTGCGCGATCCGCACGCCTACGCTTCGGTGATCGGCTGCAACGACATCACCGACAGCTTCTTCGGCAACGCCGTCAACCAGCAGCTCGCGAACAACCTGACCCAGGACAACGACATGCCCCCCGACGGGTTCCTGGATCTCTCGCCGACGCTCGTGTTCCGGCCGCTCAACCAGGGCGGCGTGCTGACCTCGCCCCTCGAGATCCACTTCGCCAACTGCACCACCCCGGTCGGCTCGACGAGCTGCAAGCCCGGCGCGGCGGCACCGATCCTCCTGACCGCCACCAACCAGGCCGCAGGGACCTGCCTGACCACGATCGCCGGGACGACGCACCCCTACACGCCGGCGATCACCTCGAGCACCTCGCCGTGCTTCGTCTCGACACAATCCACGGTGACGGTCGCGCTCGGTGGCGTGAACATCGTGCTCCATGATGCGCGGATCGCCGCCACGTACGTCGGCACGCCGGCGACCCAGGTCGTCAACGGCCTGTTGCGCGGCTTCGTCACCGAGGCCGATGCGGATGCGACCATCTTCCCGTCGAACCTGGCCGTCGTGGGCGGGCACACGCTCAGCTACATCCTCCCCGGCGGTGCAGGGAACTGTCGCCCGGCGAACCAGTCCGACAAGGACGTCAACAACGGCGTCTCCGGATGGTGGTTCTATCTGAACTTCACCGCACCCAAGACCCCCTGGTCCGATAACTGATCCGTTCGGAGTAGGATGCCCCCCGGCATGTTCAAGCTCTACTACGCGTCCGGGGGCTGCTCGATCTCGCCGCACATCGCACTTCGCGAGGTAGGCGCTTCGTTCGAGCTGCACACCGTCGATCTCAAGCGGAAGACGCTCGAGGATGGTAGTCCGTTCGCCGCCGTCAACCCGAAGGCCCAGATCCCCGCGCTCGTCCTGCCCGACGGGACGCTGCTCACCGAGGGCGCGGCGATCGTTCAGTACATCGCTGACCTCAACCCCGCCAGCGGGCTCGCACCGGCGGCGGGGACGTTCGAGCGCGTGCGCTTGCAGGAGTGGCTCAACTTCATCGCGACCGAGCTCCACAAGGGCATCGTGCCGATGATGAAGAAGGAGGTATCGGACGCCTATCGGGCGATCCTCCTCGAGAGGGTGGGAGCCAAGCTCGCCTACGTCGCCACGCACCTCGCCAGTCACGCGTACGTGATGGGCGAGGCGTTCACGGTCGCCGATGGGTATCTGTTCTACATCCTGCGCAGCTGGCAACGCGTGCTGGGGCAGGAGCTCGCACCCGTGCTCGCGACCTACTACCAGACGCTGGTCGCGCGGCCTTCGGTGAAGGCGGCCCTCCTCGCGGAGAGCCTCCAGCCCTGAGACGGCGCTTAGAGGCCGGTACCCGTCACGGTTGCGGTGTGCGTGCCACCCCCCCGGGGGTGGAGCTCACAGACAGCGCGGCGGACTTGAGACCGGTCGCGGTGGGGGAGAACGTCACGGCGATTGTGCACATCCCGCCCCCGGGAAGCGTCGTCCCGGTGCAGGTGTCCATCGCGGTCACGATCGCGAACTCGCCGGGGTCCGCGCCGACGAGCGAGCTGCTGAACGGTCCCGTCACCAGCGTGCCCATGTTGAACACGGTGAACACGAACACCATGCTGGTCTGACCAACCGTCGTATCCGCGAACGCGAACGAGCCCGGGCTGATCATCACGGGATCGAGCGGCTCGCCGGTGCCGCGCAGGATGCCGTCCGCGATGATCGTGGATCCCGCCATCAGCCGCACCAGCGCATTCCGCGGGCCGACGACCGTCGGGGCGAAGCTGACGTCGATCGTGCAGGTCGCCGCGGGGGCGAGCGTGGCGCCGTTGCAGGTATCGGTACCGAGCACGAACTCGGTGGGGTGATTCCCGGCGCGCGAGGAGGTCAAGGGGCCGACGGCGTTGGCGGCGACGTTGGTGACGGTCAGGGTCTGTGCGAGTGAAGTCTGCCCGACGGTGATCGCGCCGAACTCGGCGGGCGTGGTCACGATCGTCAGCGCCTCGCCCGTACCGGAGATCGGGATCGTGACGAACGGTGCGACCGAGATCGTCGCCGACCTCGCGCCCACGCCGTTCGGCGAGTACGTCACCGTCAACACGCAGTCACTCATCGCAGCGAGCACGAGGCCGTTGCAGGTGTCACTCGTGATCGTGAACTCGGCGGCATCGGCACCGGTCAACGTCGTGGTGCCGATCGACGGCGTGGGGACCGTCCCGGGGTTGTGGAGCGTCAGCATCAGCGATCCGCTGGTGGTCCCGACATGCACGGTCCCGAACGACAGGGCGGTCGGTGCCACGGTGACCGCGGGGGGCGTGTCGTAGCGGCCACGCAGCGTGCTCGTCAGCATCACGCCGCTCCCCGCGGTGACCTCCAGCGCGCCCGTGCGCATGCCGGAAGCGGCCAGTGGTTGGAAGCGCACGACGACCGTGCACGACGACAGCACGGGGAGGGCGTGGCCCGCACAGGTATCCGAGGTGATCGTGAAGTCACCGAGGTTGGTCCCGGTGATCGACGTCGCCAGGGGGGCGGTGGCGGAGATCGAGGTGACGGTGAACACGCCGGTGAGCGAAGGGCCGGTCGGCGTGTACGTGCCGTAGTCCCGGGTCTCGGGGATCAACGTCGGTGGCCCGATCGGCGCATCGGGGGGCGCGTCAGGCACTGCATCGACCGCGGCATCGGAGGCTGGCGCCGCGCTGCTATGGAATCCGCACGCGGCGACCGTGCCGGCCGAGAGGATCGCGATCAGCCACTCCCACCTCATGTGCCGAAATCAGGCTATCACAGACCCGCCATGACCCTGGACCTCGTCCTCGTCTGCCCGGGCTGTCGCACGCGCACGCCCGAGCGGCTCGACGTCAAGACGCTGGAGCGAAGCGGTGACCTGCTCGTCTGCGAGTGCGGTCGCCAATATCCGATCGTCGATGAGGTACCGATCGTGTTCGCCGATCCGGCCGAGTACCTGCGCGGCGAGATCACCACGATCGTCGAGCGTGATCTCTCGCCGGCGGTCGCGGCGCTGCTGGTGGCCGCCGGGCCCGATGACGCACCGTATCCGCGCCTGCTCGAGCACCTCTCGATCTATCTCGACGCGCAGTGGGGCGATCGCGCGGAGCCCCGAGCCGAGGGCCCCGGGTTCGCCCTCGAGGCCGTGATCGCGCGGCTCGCCGCACTGCCGCACGTGGGCGCCGCCGTGGAGCTCGGGTGTAGCGTCGGCCGCATCCTCGCGGAGCTCGCGACCCGCGCGGAGCACGTGGTCGGCGTGGACCTGCAGTTCGGGGCGCTCCGCCGCGCGCGCCGGCTCCTGGATGGAGAGCGGATCGCCTTCGGGCGCAGGATCACCGGACGCCACTATGCGGCCGCCGAGATCCAGGCCGGCGATCGCACGGTCCCCGCGGCGCGGCGGCAGATCGTGTGTGGTGACGCCCTCGATCCGCCGCTGATCCCGGCGCTCTATGATCGGGTGGTCGCGCTCAACGTGATCGATTCGATCGCGCGGCCGCGCCAGCTCCTCGCGGTGCTCGATGGGTTGTGCGCCCCCGGCGGCGAGTTGATCCTCACCTCCCCGTTTGCATGGCAGAGCGCCGTGATGCACGAGCACGAGCGGTTTGGCGGCGCTGATCCCGCGGCGGACCTCGCGGTGATCCTGACCACCGGCGACGGGCTCGGTGCGCGCTACCAGATCGAGGATGCGGCGGAGCTGCCCTGGACCCTTCGGCGAGATGCGCGGTCCGCCCTCAGCTACCGGACCCACTACCTCCGGGCCCGCAAGACCTGACGGGTTCCGAGGGGATGGATGGGGGAAGCTATGGCCCCCAGAACCGTATATTCTCTACAGACGCCATGCCCCCTCAGTCCCGCGTCGGCGATACCTCGAAGGTCCAGGCGGATGCCCATGGCTGCCCCGCTTGCCCGCACACCTGCGTCGGGCCCGCGATCATGGGCTCACCGGACGTGATGGTGAATGGCAAGCCGGCGCTCCGGGTCGGCGATCCGGGGATGCACGCGGCCTGCTGCGGACCGAACACGTGGACCGCCCAGGCGGGCAGCGGCACGGTGTTCATCAACAACATCAAGGCGCACCGCAAGGGCGACGCCGACACGCACTGTGGCGGCTCGGGCACGATGCAGGATGGCTCGAGCAACGTCGAGACCGGCGGCTGAGCTGAGCTGAGCTGAGCTGAGCTGAGCTGAGCGAGCTAGCGCGCGCCGGCGGCCGGGACGCCGACCGGGACCACGGTCGAATCGACGCCGCAGCGGCGGAGCTGGATCGCCATCGTGCGCTCCGCCTTGGTGACGAGCGCTTCGCGGATCCGGCGGATCCGGTGTGGCGGGTGGTGGAAGAAGTTCCGGTCGAGCGCCGGATCGTGACCGTACGCCCGCACGATCTCGGCCTCGTCCCAGCTCGTGGGGAAGGGCACGTACTCGAGAGGCGGCTCGGTGAGCCACCAGCCCGTGAAGCCGAAGCGCTCGTGGTTGCGCTCGTAGATCTCGGTGCCGGGGTAGGGCACCACCACGCCGCGGGCGTTGAAGCCACCGGCGATCGGGGCGGCGCGATCCATGAACGCGATCGTCGCATCGAGCTCGGCGTCCGTCTCGTCGGGCCAGCCGAACATCAGGTTGACCACCGTGTGAACGCCGAGGTCACTCGCCCAGCGCAGCACGTCGAGCACGCGGTCCACGGTGACACCCTTGCCGATCCGCAGCAGCATCCGCGGATCCGCGCTCTCCATCCCGATGTCGATGCCGGCGCAGCCGGCGCGCTTCATGTCGGCGATCACCTCGCGATCGAGGTGTGCGGGGTGCGCGGTGCAAGTCCACGTCACCTGCGCGTCGATGCCGACGATCGCATCACACAGCTCGGTGACTCGGCGCCGGCCGACGGCGAAGGAATCGTCGAAGAAGCTGAACGCGCGGAGGCCGTAGTGCTCCCGCAGGATCGCGATCTCGGCGGCCACCGACGGTGCGCTGCGATAGCGGAACTTGCGGCCGGTGACATCGTTCGAGCAGAACGTGCATGCCTGCGGGCACCCGCGACTCGACAGGATGCCCACCGGCGGAAAGGCCCGGCCGGGGATCGGTGCGTCGCCGTACCAGGTCGGATCGAACAGGTCGAGCGCAGACAGCGGGGGTGCAAGTCGATCGAGCTCGGTGTTGAACGGCCGCGTGGGGTTGTGTCGCACCATGCCGTGGTCGAGCCAGGTCAGCCCAGCGACGCTGCTCGCCTCGCGCGTGCCATCGAAGACCTCGGCGAGCTCGACGAGCGCGTCCTCCCCTTCACCGCGGATCACCCAGCGAAAGCCGTGGGCGAGCGGCTCGGCCGGGACGATCGTCGCATGCGGCCCCCCGGCGACCAGGACGAAGCGCTCCGCGAGGTCGGCGGCGAGCGCATACGCGGGCTGTACGTGCAGGGTCTTCAGGTGCAGGCCGACGAAGTCGGGTGCGAACGCCGTGATCCGCGCGGCGATCGCCTCGTGCGTGCGCGGTGCGTGCGGTGCGGACGCGTCGTGCAGCGCCACCTCGTGTCCCGCCGCGCGCAACGACGCGGCGAGGTGACAGAACGAGAGCAGGGGCGACTGCACTGGTTCTGGCGACGGTGGGTTTACGAGGAAGACGCGCGCCACGTAGCTCCAGTCTATCCCGGGCCCGTGGGGTTCTCGCCCGGAAGTTCATGGCGTTCGGGCGGGGCAGGGTCGGACAGGGACAGGTACAGGCGGTGGACCACTGCATCCCCGACGCCGGCCGTGAGGTACCGCGCGTAGCGGAACAGCCACGGCTCGCGCTGGACGATCGCGATCGCACCAGGGAGCTGCGGCACGACCCAGCTCTCCATGCCATCGGTGTAGATGACCTCGGCCTGGCCGGTGGTGAGCGCCGAGAAGTCTAGGGTGAGCTCGAGGTGGGCGGTGGCCACCGGGCGATCGCGGGCGTCGTCCTTGATCAGCTGGTAGTCGCGATGGCGCAGCCGAAGCCAGCGCACGTGTTCGACGCGCAGCGGTCGCTCCACCAGCTGTTCGGCGATCGCGCGGAGGTCGTCGAACAGCGTCGGGATCCCCAGGTCGCGGTTGTGTTCGTAGCGCCCGCGATCCGGCTGATCGTACGGCGCGAACGGGGCCGCATCCACCTGGGCGCGCAGGACCGCGGCCGCCTCGTCGTCGAGAAAGCCGCCGACCACGACATGGTGACATCGGCCATCGGCGAACTGCGCGCGGAACTCCTCGAAGCTCATCCGAGGAACCACCCGGTGAGCGATACGCGATTGCCGGCCGTCACCTCGCGGACCTGATGGAGCGACGCGTTCGTGACGTCGAACAGGACCATCCGATTCGCGCGCGGCATCACCACGTGCGCGGAGCGGGCGGAGATCAGCTCGTCGCCCGCCATCTCGCAGGCGTAGAGCTCGAGCTCGCCACCTTCACAGCCCTCGGTGAACAGGTAGTAGGCGAACGCGACCATTCGCCCGATCGAGGCGCGCGAATCGGCGTGGGGGAGCAGGTACGAGCCCGGCACGTACACGTAGCTGCGCAGGTCGGCGCTGGTCACGGGCCGGCCGCTGATCGCGCGGATCGCCTCGAGCACCGGGGGCGAGCCAAGCTCGGCGTGGAGCGCCTGCAACGTCGGGTGCGCCACGGTCGGGCCCGATGCCATGAAGTCGTAGATCTCGCCGCGATTGGGCCAGTGCGGCTCCTGGCTCACCGCCTGGAGCAGGGTCGACAGCGTGTCGGGCGCGACCACGTCGTCGAGCACGACGTGGGGGAACGGGCTGGCGCTCGCCCACGCACGTGACAGCTCGGCGATGTCCCAGCCAGCGACGGGGAGCATCGTCCGTCAGCTGATCAGGTGACCGGGCGCCGAGATGATGTCGCCACCGACCACGGGACCGACCGGTACATACGGAGGCGCGAACGACGGGATCGGGCCCTTACCCATCACCAGCATGACCTGCTGTGCAGCGAGCCAGATCGTGAACGCCGCCGACAGCACCGTCGCGATCGCGTCGTGGAGCGCCTCGTACTGCTTGTCGTTGTCCTTGCTCTTGAGGCCACCGTCGAGCGCGTTGTCCATCGCCGACTTCATGTCCGTGGGAGCGCAGATCGAGATCGCGGCCGGCGACAGGCACGTGATGAGCGGCGTCGGGACGTTGGGGATCGGCGGCGCCATCGGACCGGGGAACGCCGCGAACGCCGGGTACCAGGGCAGGCCAGGGACGGTGACGCCGTCCTGCCACTTCTTGAAGCACTGCGCGACGCCCTTCGCGACGGCATCGCGATGCTTTGCCATGTTCCCCGTGAACGACGCGCAGATCGGCGCGTTCTTGATCAACGACTCGAGGTCCGGGCCACTGAGGCAGCCCGGAGTCCCGATCGCGGAGACCGCCATGATCTGGATGTTCTGAAACTTGGCCTGCAGCTTCCACTGGCTGTGGGCGAACATCACCGCGTCGAGCATCTTGTCGTGAAAGGTCTTGAAGTCGTTGCCGATCTTGTCGCAGCTGTCCTGGTAGCACTTGTTGTTCTGCTCGGCGGGCATGAACCAGGGTGGGATCAGCTGGGGGACCGCGACCTTGTTCTCGGGTCCCCACGCCTGCTTGTAGTGCTCCTGTGCGGTGTTCCCGGACGGGGGCTTGAACTGACTCGGGAGCTTGAGCCCGTGCGCGAGGAAGATCGCAGCACCGGCGGGCTTGATGAGCGTCAGGGGCGGCATCGGCGAAGGTCTCCCTAGCTTGATACGGGGCGAGAGGCTGCGAGGTTCCCCGGCGGGCCGAGGTTCCGACAGGTCGATTCTATCCCGTATGATAGCCTCGAAACATGTCGGGATCCCCCAAGGAGAAGCTGCAGACGGAGGCAGTCGCCGAGGAGGCCAACGAGGAGGCCATTGGTGGTCGCGAGGTCTACCTGAGGGATGGCCGCAAGCTGGTCCTCAGCGAGCAAGGCACCGAGCAGCTGGTCGAGATCCGGAACGAGTCCGGGATGCTCGAGGTCCGGATCCGGCTGACCGAGGCCGGCCCGGTACTGCAGATGGATGCGGCCCGGCTGCAGCTCAAGGCGAGCGAGCAGGTGTCGATCGAATCCGCCCGCGTCGAGATCAAGGGCACCGAGCAGGTCGATCTGAGCGGCGGGAAGGTCAAGATCAGCGGCGAAGAAGACGTCAACGTCGACGCGAAGGGCGAGGTCCGTGTGGTCGGCAAGATGATCTACCTGAACTGAGCCGGACGTGGGCGTCTTCGCGATCGTCCCGCTGTTCCAGGATGCGGCGATCGCCGCGGCGCACGAGCTCGGGTGGTTCGAGCTGCTCGCGGCGCGCGGGCGCACGCTCGACGAGCTCGCGGCAACGTCTGGCATCGCGAGCGGTCACCATCGGGTCGCCGCGCTCGCGCGTGCACTGATCTCGATCGGCGCGCTCGTCCGCCAGGGCGACGTCCTCACGCCCGGCGCGGTGCCGCCGCGACCCG
Source organism: Myxococcales bacterium (assembly GCA_016720595.1). Taxonomy (GTDB): domain Bacteria; phylum Myxococcota_A; class Polyangia; order Haliangiales; family Haliangiaceae; genus JABFXX01. The sequence goes on along the minus strand of JADKKI010000007.1, from coordinate 25,486 downwards.
AGGTGGTCCGCGAAGGCTGGGGCCTGCTCGCGGAGGTGATGCGGTCCGATCGGCCGCTGCCCCTACCGACGGATCCATCGGCGTACCACCATCACCTCGTGCGCGCGGGCGCGGACTCGGCCCGCGAGCTCGCGCCGCGCATCGCGGCGGCCACGGTGCTCGATCTGGGCGGCGGCGCCGGCGCCTACGCGGCCGCGGTGCTCGACGCGCAGGCGGCGACCACGGTGACGCTGGTCGATCTGCCCGACATCCTCCCGCTCGCGCGCGATCACCTCGCCCGGTTCGCAGGCCGGGTGCAGTTCGTCGGCGGCGACGCGCGCCACGCGCCGATCGGCGAGCGCCACGGGGTGGCGTTGCTCGCGAACGTCCTGCACCTGCACGGACCGACTGCGTGCGCCGAGCTGTGTGCGGCGGCGGCGCGTGCGGTGGCGCCGGGTGGCCGCGTCGTGATCCTCGAGATCGACGCGGACTCTCCGGAGGGCGTGTGTTCGCACTCGACATGGCGCTCTACACGGAGCGAGGAGACCTGCATCCGACGTCCGCGCTGTGCGGCTGGCTCGCCGCCGCTGGCTTGATCGAGATCACGGTCGAGCGCCTCGTCGCCTCGCCCGAGACCATCGTCGTGATCGGCCGGAGACCGTGTGGCTCGGGTCAGCGGTTCGCGGAGTACACCGGCCTCGCAGGACCTGCCGAGGAGGTGGGGCGGGAGCTCGAAGCGGCGCTCGCGGGCACCAGGGCAGGGCTCGTGTTGCCGGCGCCCATGAAGCTCGTGCTCTCACACGCACTGGTGCTGGAGCGTGGCGAAGGGCGGGTGACGCACGCGGAGGATCTGCGCCGCCACTACACCGAGACCATGCCGCAGCAGCGCGAGGCACAGCGCGCACACCCCGATCCACTGCTGCACGCGGAGCTCGCGTGGCCCCGGCTGCCGCGGCTGTCCACCGCGATCGATCGCCTGTTCGCCGTGCTCGCAGACGCGGACGTCGATGCCACGCCGGGCCTCGGGGCACCGACGGCGGAGCGGTTTCGCGCCCGCACGCCCACGCTCGCGGTGCTCTACGAGCGGACGCACTACGGCAGCACGATGCCGCTCCTCTACGGCAACCTCGCCGACCTCGCGTACTTCCGGACGCATGGGGGCGACGATCCGCAGGACGCGATCGATCGCTACCTCACCACGCCGATCATCCACGAGCTGTGTCACCTCGCGCGCGGGCGCGACGCACTGCAGCCCCTGCACCTCGACGAATGTGTCGCCGGCTGGCTTGGCGTCCACGTGCATCGCGAGTTCGCATATCCCGCCGTCGGCTTCGACGACGGGATCTTCGCGGCGCCGTGGCTGTCGCAGATCGGCGAGGCGCTCGTGCGCGCGTTCGGCCTTCGCGCCGTGGTGCGAGCTCATGCGGGCGCGGAGCCGTGGGACGCGGCGCTGCCGCCGAGGTTCGTGGAGGCCGCGGCGCGCCTGGGCTGGGACGATTGGCGCGGGCGGCGCACGCTGCACTTCCTCTCCGACACGCTCGATCCTCGACCCTGGGTCGCCCTCGCGCTGGTCACGGCCGCGGGAGGCGATCCGACGGGGGCGACGCTCGCCGAGCTCGCGGCCACGCGGCTGTCCGCGCTCACGTTGCCTCCGGATCCCGAGCACGATCGAGCGCTCGTCGAGCATGGCCTGCGCTCGATGTGCCTCGAGAACCTGCGGATCGAAGGCTCGTTCCGGGTGCGGACGGCGCTGCCGTCGGGGCTGGTCTCGATCGACGCCGCGGGCTGCAGCATCACCTCGCCGCGACGGGGTGAGGTCGATGTCGTCGATCCGCGCTACTGGGTTCCGCCGTCTGTCGGGGCGCGGATCCTCGCGGCGGGACACGCCGGCTATCGGATGAGGCTCACGTCGCTCGACGCCCTACCGGCCGCGGCCACAGCCGTCGCTGCCGCCGCGTCTCCCGGCGACTACCCGGGGTTCTCGCTCCTGCCGTGGGCGTGAACGAGACGGGGGAGTGCGGGATCGGGGCCGGGATCTCCGCGGGGCATCGCCGCGCCCGGCTCGGGGTACCCTGGCCGCGCCATGAGCAACGACGCGAAGACTCCACCCTCCGGCCCCGCCAAGCCGGCGAAGCCGGGCACTGAAGCTGCCAAGCCCCCGGAGCCGAGGTCGATCGCGCTCGATGAACGGAAGTTCAAGTATGCCGAGCTCGCGGCGATCCGCGAGGCGCTGGTCCCGGCCGAGCTGATCGCCGCACTGCGCGACGGGCGCGGGACGGTGCGCGCGAACGCCGCTCTCGGCCTGGCGTCGCTGGGCCAGGCGCCGGCCGACCTCGCGACGCTGCTCCGGGATAGCGAAGCGAGCGTGGCGACCGCCGCGGCGGAGGCGATCGGCCGGCTCGGGATCGCGGTGAAGCCGCTGATCGCGCAGATCGCACCAGCGCTCGAGAGCACGCACACGGATGTCACCGAGTCCGTCGTCGGGACGCTCTGCGAGCTGATCGGGCTGGCCGACGAGGAGCTGACCCTCGCACTCGATCTGCCGTTCGATCTCGCGATGAAGGGCGTCGTCGCCGCCGCCGGGAGAGCGGAGAAGAAGGGCATCGCGTTCCTGGTGAAGGCCACCGCACACGAGCGCAGCCGGATCCGGATCAACGCGATCGGCGGGCTCGGGCGGTTCGGCAAGATCGACCCGAGCGTCGCGATGGGCTGCTTGACCCCACTCGAGGCCACCGATCCGGTGCCCGACGTCCGCACGGCCGCCAAGCAGGCGATGCTCGCGGTCGTCGCGCGCGAGAAGGTCGAGATCGTCGACGGTCTGCCCAAGAACATCCCCGACTTCGAGGACCGCAAGCTGTCGGCTTCGGAGTGCGCGGAGTACGCCGACGTGATCGACGTCGATCAGATGATCTACGCTCTCCGCGACGGTCGGACCCACGTGAAGATCAACGGCGCCCGCTGCCTGGGCGTGAAGGGCGAGGCCGGTGGGCGAGCGGCGTCGGAGATCGGGCTGTTGCTGCGCGACAGCGCCGAGCAGGTGCGCCGGGAGGCGGCGAAGGCGCTCGGCAAGCTCGGCAAGGGCGGCCTCGGTGCTGCAGCGGAGCTGGTCGGCGCACTCGGCGATGCCGACAGCGAGACCGCCGAGACCGCAGCGGAGACCCTGGCTCGGCTCGGCGCACAGGCGGCCGAGGCACTGGTCAAGGGGCTCGAGACCGGGAGCGAGGAGGGAGGGCGGCGCGTCGGCGAGCTGATCGCGAGGCTCCCGAACGCCGCCACGCTCCTGACCGAGGCCTTCAAGAGCCCCGCCGTGAACGTGCAGGTCAACGCGGCTCTCGGGCTCGGCGTGCTCGGCAAGGACAAGGTGGGAGCCGGCCTCGCCGCGCTCCATGGCGCTCGCACGGGTGGCGATGCACGAACGCGCGAAGCGGTGCGGCGCGCGCTCGATCTGATCGAGCCACGCGGCGACACCGGCCCCAAGGCCGTGACGATCGAAGGCTTCGAGGAGCGGTTCCTCGGGGCGGCCGACCTCGAGAAGGCGAAGGCCGCGGTGACCGCCGCAGGGACGGCCGACCTGACGGCCTACCTGACGGACGGGCGTGACGTGGTGCGCGCGAATGCGGCGACGGCGCTCGGAACGTTCGGCGCGGCGGCCGCGGGCTCCGCGCGCAGCCTCGGTGTCCTGCTTCGTGACGATTCGGCCCGCGCGCGCCTCGCGGCGGCGCAGGCGCTCGACAAGCTCGGCGACGCGGCGGTGATCGAGGTCGCCGACGATCTGGTCGGTGGGCTCGGTGATGCCGACGACAAGGTGGCCGAGACCTGCGCCGGTGTGATCAAGGCGCGCAAGGCGCGGATGATCGCGGCGCTGGTTCGCGGCCTCGAGTCCGATCGTCCGAATCATGGGCGGCGGATCTGCGAGCTGATCAACGTGTTCGAGGATGCTCCAGAGATCCTGTGCGATGCGTTCGCCAGCCCGGCCGTCAACGTGCAGATCAACGCGGCGCTCGGCCTCGGCATGCTCGGCAAGGCGCGGGTCGGCAAGGGCCGCGCGGCGCTCGAGGGGGCACGGACCGGCGGTTGGGAGCAGACCCGCAACGCCGTGCGCAAGGCGCTCGAGGTGCTCGACGGTCCGAAGAAGACGGGGCCCAGCGTCCCCGAGATCGATGGGTTCGAGGCCAAGCTGCTCGGTCCCGACGCGTTCAAGGACGCGACGAAGCTGGTGATCGAGGATCTGGTGAGCTACCTGACCGATGGTCGCGCGATCGTGCGTGCGAATGCCGCGACCGCGCTTGGCAGCCTCGGGGCAGCGGCCAAGGACACGGCGCGCGCGATCGGCGTGCTGCTCCGCGATGACGACATGGCGGTCCGCGCACGGGCCGCGGCCGCCGTCGACAAGCTCGGCGACGAGGCGGTCCGCGAGATCGCGCCGTTCCTGGTGGGCGCGCTGCGTGGGGACGCCGACGTGGCCAAGGCCGTCGCGCCCGTACTGGCCGCACGCAAGGCTCGTATGCTCGGAGCGTTGATCAAGGGGCTCGAGACCGACGACGAGACGCATGCCCGCCGGATCCTCGAGCTCGTGAACGCGCTCCCCGATGCGGGCGAGATCTTGATCGATGCGTTCGCGAGCCCTGCGGAGAACGTTCAGGTCAACGCGGCGATGGGCCTCGGCATGCTCGGCGAGGCGAAGGCCGGGAGCGCGGGCAGAAAGGCGCTCGAGGGGGCGCGGACCGGTGGGTTCGCCCGGACGCGCGAGGCCGTGTTCAAGGCGCTCGCGATGCTCAAGGGCTGAGGCGCGACCGCCAGGGCGGACCTGGGAACCCGCCGCCAGCGTCGGCGAGTGTATAACGGCGCCATGAACAGCTACGAGAAGCGGACCTGGTGGTCGCGTCACGGCCTCACCGAGCGGCTCAAGGCCGACACCTTCCTCGAAGCGGCGATCACCAGCGCGTTCCTGATCGCTGCGGCCGACGGTCAGGCCAGCGAGGAGGAGTACGACGCGCTCCTCGATCGCCTCGAGATCCTGGGAGGCGTCGATCGCGACAAGATCGACGAGAAGCTGACCGCCGCGTCGAGCCAGCTCGAGGCGAACGGGTTCGAGCCGCAGATCGCGCGGGTCTCGGAGCTGGTCTCCGATCGCGACGCCGCGGCGGCGGTGCTGATGCTGTCGCTCGCGGTGGCCCTCGCCGACAACGACGTCTCGATGCAGGAGCGAGAGATCGCCGTGCAGCTCGCGACCGGCCTCGGCCTCGATTCGCTCGATCTCGACGCGCTGCTCTCCGAGATCCGCGGTTAACGACGGCCTCTCTGGCGCATGCCCAGAAGGCGTCGGCTCGACGGCGCCGAGCGCAGGCACGGAGATCAAACCCAGGAAGCTGGGAAGCAAGGCAGCGGACCAAAGGTCTCCGACCTTGGTTCCTGGCTTCCTGGGTTTGATGTCCGGATCTGGTCTCGATCCAGCGGCGGACTCTTTCCGACTGACGAGTCGGGGTTCAGCGCGCCGGTGGCGTCGCGGGCGCGAGGCCGAGACAGCGGCGGATCGCGGCATCGGTGACGAACGTCGAGTCGTAGAAATCGAGATCGACGGTCTGGACCTGCCCCGACAGGGTGAGCACGGCGCCGCAGTCATCCTTGCGAGCCGCGGCCTGCGCCTTCTTGGTCAGCTCCCAGGCCTGGCGGCGCGCCTCGAGCTGGGCCTGCTCCGGCGACAGGATCACCGGCTTCACGCCTGGCGTGGACTGCTCGGGGGTGACCTGCACGTCCGTCCGCGTCCGCTCGCCGACCGGCGGCCGCGGGTGCGGGGTGCGGCGCGCGCGTGGCCAGGTCAGGTCATGCTCGTCGAGGCCGGGTGGCATCCCCTGGGGGAACCGCGCCCAGTCCCCGATCTCGGACCAGCTGCTCTCCGGAAACTCCATCACGACGTGACGGCTCTCCGCGCCGGCGGCGAGGCTGCCGGTCAGGATCCACACCGGCGCGCTGAGGATCAGAAAGAAGCCGTGGGTGATCGTGGACAGCGTGCCGAGCAGCGCCCACGGCCCGAGGCCGCTCTCGCTCTCGTAGCGAAACAGCTGTGCAGACCTCACGTCCGTGGTGGCCACCCAGGTCAGCGCGCCACGCACGGGGCCGAAGCGCAGCACGCGGATCACGTTGCTCTCGACCGAGATCAGCTCCCCGGAGATCTCCTGACCAGCTTGCGTGGTGATCACGATGAACGCGCCGAAGCCCTCGCGCTCCATCTTCTGGATCGTGGGGTGCCGCGGATCGGGGTTGTCGACACAGCCGATCGCGCCGGCGAGGGCAGCGAACATGACGAGCTCACGGGCGCGCATAGCGGCTCCTCCAGAACACGGCCTCGGCGGTGGGCTCGAGCTGCTTGTACGCAGGCGCGAGATCCTTGAGCATCTGCGCCGGATCGGTGAACAGCTTGAGCGCCGACAGCGGACGTTCGTCCTTCAGCCACTGCTGGCGCATCCACTCGAGATAGTAGCCGCGGCTATCGAGAAACAGCTCGTAGTCATGGCCCGGCGGGAGCTGGTACGCGAACTCGTAGGCATCACCGGGCATCGTCACGATCGGAAACGTGGTCGCCGGCTGGCGGCCTGCGGCGTACTCGTGGCCGATGGTGCCGCGGATCCGCGTGGGGGCGAGGCGGATCGGCTGGGCGGTGCCGGTCACGGTCGCGAGCGCCACGGAATCGATTCTCCAGCCACCCTTCGGGAGCTGGAGGCGGACCCGCTCACCGGTGACACCCTCGGGCAGCACGAGGAGGTGGACATCCGTCGCGAGCGGGCCGGTCTCGTACGCCTCGCCGACGGTGAGCCACGCGCCGTCGCGCTCGATCTGGACCTCGATGCCGCCGATCAGGTGCTGGAGCTCACGGCCGCCGGTCCGGGTGCCGAGGTCACCGCGTTCGAGCGCCGCGAGCCAGCTGCCCGCGGTGGTGCCCAGGTAGGCGAGCCCCTGATAGAGAAGGAACGTGGTGACCAGGCTCTGGCGCGCCCCGATCACGATCGCGGCGCGGCCGGCGCTCGGGGGGAACGCGAGCTCGATGGCTTCGCGGGCGGCGAGATCGTGCTCGTCGGTCAGGCTCGTTCGTTCGATCGAATCGACCGCGGCGACCTGCTGCAGGCAATCGCCCTCGACGCTGCGGCAGCTCGTGGGAGCTGTGACCCGCGAGGCCAGCCACAGCGTGTCGGCGGTCGCGAGCACGCGGCCACCCGGCGGGCGTGGCACCGCGAGCAGATCGGCCTGCTTGACCACGTGGGTCTCGTAGGCCTCGTTGGTCATCGTCAGGGTGAACGTGCCCGGATGGCCGGTGGTCCGCCATAGCGCGTCGATGTCGTGCGTCTCGAGGGCCGGTGAGATCGCATCGGAGAAGCCCTCGGCCTGCAGCACCGAACGTCCGCCGTCGTCGGCGGGCGCATAGAACGTGGGGCACGAGCCGAAGCAGGCCTTGGGGTTGGTCAGGCACGCTGCGGTGACGGCGAGCGACAGACCGGTGACCACGGCCATCGCTGCGACCCCCGGTGAGGTCACCACCGTGTTGGTCTCGTACAGCGCGACGTCCGCGAACTTCACCTGGAAGGTGCTGCGAGCCTCCACCGATCGGTCGGTGCCGAAGTACTCGCCGGTCCCGGTGATCGAAGCGGCTGTCTCGTCGATCCGCCACTTGGTGAGGACGAACAGCCCCCCGTCCTTCATGTGGCACTTGAGGTACGGCGCCGTCATGTCGACGGTCTGGAGCGTCGGGCTGACGTGGCGCTCGATCCGCTGGGGGCAACCGGCGACGAGCGCCAGCGCCACCGCGATCGCGACGTGCTTGGCCATGCCCCGTTGTCTCACGAGACCGCACCCGTGACCTCGGGCGGTCCGAGGTTGCCGCTTTTTTCGCGGAACGGACACCGCGGGCAGATCCTTCCTTGGCCGCGTGCGTTGGTTGGCATGGAGGTCACCATGGGAACCCGCTTGGGATTGATCTGCGCCGGAGCCGCCGCGCTCGCGCTCGCACCGTCTGGCTATGCACAGAGTCTGGCCGCGGAACGGCTCGAGGCGACGATGATGATCGCGGGGGTGCGCGATCAGCGTGGCATCCCATTGTCCGAGGAGCGCCTCCAGATCTCGATCGATGGTCAGAACGCCACGACCACGCTGCTCCAGGTCTACGAGAACCCCACCGAGGCACAGATCGAGGGGCGGTACCGACTGCGCCCCGGCTCGGGGAGCCACGTCGATGGGTTCGCGTACTGGAACGGCGAGCAGAAGATCGTGGGCGAGGTGTTCGAGCGCCAGGCGGCGCGCCGGGTCTACGACAACGTCACCACGCGGCGGCGCGATCCGGGGCTCCTCGAGGAGGACGGAGAGGGCGCCTTCGCGTTCAAGATCTTCCCCATCAATCCGCACGAGAAGAAGCGCGTCGAGATCCGATGGACCCGATGGCTCGAGCGGCGCGACCACTCGGTCCGATATCGCGCACCGGCGACCCGCCGTGATGCCGACATCGTCATCGAGATCGCCGGCAACGTGAAGAACCTCCGATCACCCACGCACAAGCTCCACATCGACAAGGTCGCCAACGGCCTGCGGGTGCGCTCCGACGGGGCGATCACGACGGGCGAGTTGATGCTCGACTGGGACGTCGAGGACGCGAACTGGACGCCCTCGGCATACGTGCACGCGGGCGCCACCCAGGCCGAGGAGGGCTGGTTCGCACTCTCGCTGGCCGCGCCGAGCCTCGAGGCGAAGTCCGTCACCGCGAAGGACGTCACGATCGTGATCGATCGCTCCGGCAGCATGGCCGCCGATGACGCGATCGGGCACGCGAAGACCGCGGCCGCCGACATGATCCGCCTGTTGTCCGACAAGGATCGCGTGAACGTCGTCGCGTTCTCCGACGAGGTCGATCCGCTGTTCACGATGCCCAAGCTGTTGACGCCGGATACGCGGAAGCGAGCGATCGCGTTCGTCGAAGGGCTCCACGATGGCGGTGGGACCGACATCGCACTCGCCTTGTCGACGGCGATCAAGCTGCAAGCCCAGACCTTCGACGGTCCGCGCGTCGTGGTGTTCATGACCGACGGTCAGTCGGACACCGACAAGGCAGTGGAGGCGGCGAAGCTCGACACCAAGGACGTCCGCCTGTTCACGATCGGGCTCGGCAAGGAGGTCAACAAGCCGCTGCTCTCGCGGCTCGCGGCGGTCAAGCGCGGGCGGTTCGCGTACATCGAGACCGCTGCCTCGATCGAGCCCGAGGTGGCGCGCCTCGCCGCGCACATCGCGAAGCCGCTGCTGGTCGATGTCTCGGTCGACGTCGAGGGGCCGGTGGCCTCGCGGCTCTATCCGCGCACGTTGCCGGACCTGTTCGCGGAGGACGAGCTGCTGGTGACGGGCCGGCTCCGCGGCACCGGCATCGCGAAGTTCACGATCCACGGCAAGCTCGAGGGCAAGCCGGTCTCGTACACGAAGTCCGTCGATCTCGGGAAGGCGCCGGGGCGGCCGTGGGTGGGTGGGCTCTGGGCACAGTCCCGCATCGCGCATCTGCTCGAGGAGATCTCGCTCGGCTCGAGCGCACCGGAGATGGTCGAGGAGGTCACGAACCTCGCCCTCGCGTACAACTTCGTCACCCCGTACACCGCGTTCCTCGCGATCCCCGACAGCGAGCTCGGTCAGATGCGCGGGACCGTCGAGGCGATGCGCGATCGCAAGCGCAAGATCATGGCCGACAACCCCGAGGTCACGGCCCTCGGCGGGAGCAAGCAGCATGGAACGTCGTCGCCCGGTCAGCCTGCCACGGCAACGGAGTCGATCAACTCTGACGTCGATGGCAAGGACGACGACGATGATGCGCGTGGCGGCCGGATGGCGATGAACGATCGCATGGGTGCCGACTCCGACGAGGAATACGCGATGGCGTCTCCGACGAAGAGGCGGTTCGCAGAGGCCTCCGGGCTGGACAGCCGGCGACACGGCTGCGCGAGCTGCGCGACCGGCGGCGGCAAGGACAGCCTGGCCCTGGTGCTGGTCGTCGGCGTGGCGCTCGCTCGCCGTCGTCGGCGTCGCGCCTGAACGTCAGAGCGTGCCGGTGAACATGGCGCCGACCATGTGGTCGGTGACCACGGGGACGAACGCGGTGGTCCGTGCGTCCTGCCAGGCCTTGTGCTTCTTCTCGGCGCGGAACCACAGATACACGGAGGCTCCGATCCCCGCGGCACCGACGACCATGATGCCCGCGGCGAGCCCAGCCGACGGCACGTCCGCGACGACGACGTAGGTCAGGCCGCCGAGTAGGACGGCGGCGCCGACGCCGCCGGAGATGTACGAGAACCGACGCAGCCCGATGCTCTCGTCGACCGGGGGCTTCGGGGCCGGGGGCGGAGGCGGTGGGGCCTGCGGCTCGGGCGGCACGTCGACGCTCGAGATCGTGCCCGCGGGTACGTTGACCTCGAAGTCGAGCGTCTTCCCGCTCGGATAGCGGAACACGAGGATGTCGCTGTTCGGGTTGACGAGGAGGGTGGTGGGATCGGAGCCGTGCAGATCCGATCCATCCTTGCGGCTGACCGTGATCCCAGCGGGGAGCTGCTTGTTGACGACCTTCAGCTGCACCTTGCCGATCTGGGGGACCAGCTTGGTGATCTCTTCCTTCACGAACTCGAGGCGGTGGATCACCTGGAACAGCGTGTTGGCGTCGGCGTTGGAGTGCTCGAGCTGGACGCGGACCTTGTCGTACTCCTCGACCGCCTTCTCGAGGACCTCGGCCGCCGCGACGTACTGCTTGTCGAGCGCGAGCGCGAAGCCGTATCCGGCGAGCGGATCGATCTTCGGATCGAGGCGGTAGCTCTTCAGGTAGAGCTTGGCCGCCTCGCCGGGCTTGCTCTCCTTGAGGTTCTGCGCGGCCGCCAGGTAGCACTTCGCCGGCGCGGCATCGGTGGCGCAGGCATCAGCGTCGGCGAGGGCAGGGGCGGGGGCGTGAACGAGGACAGCGGTCGCCGCGAGTGCGGTCAGAAGTTTCCATCGAGAATGCATGATTTGCCCTGACATTTCTTCGCGCCGCTTCCCTGCCCGGGGTCGGGCTTCGTCGTCGTCGTCGGCTTGGTGGTGGTCGTCGGCTTCGTCGTCGTGGTCGGCTTGGTCGTCGGGATCGGAGTCGTCGTGGTCGGCTTGGTCGTCGGAGTCGTGGTGGTCGGCTTGGTCGTCGGCGTCGGCGTCGTGGTGGTCGGCTTGGTCGTGGGCGTCGGCGTCGTGGTCGGCGTCGGCGTCGGCGTCGGCGTCGGCGTCGGGGTCGGCGTCGGGGTCGGCGTCGGGGTCGGGGTCGGCGTCGGCGTCGGGCGGCGTCGGCGTCGGCGTCGGGGTCGGCGTCGGCGTCGGCGTCGGGGTCGGCGTCGTCGTCGTCGTCGTCGGCGTCGGCGTCGGGGTCGGCGTCGGGGTCGGCGTCGGGGTCGGGGTCGGGGTCGGCGTCGGCTTGGTCGTCGTGGCCGCGGTGGTCGCGGGCTTGGTCGTCGTGGTCGCGGGCTCGCTGGTCGTCGGCGGTGCCGCGGGCGTGGCCTCGGCGCCGTCGCCTCCACCGCCGACCACAGCGACCACGCCGATCGCCGCGCCGATCACCACGACGCCCGCGAGCCAGAGGAACTTCGACGAGCGCTTCTTGTTGGTCCGCGCGTCGATCTCCGCCGCGACGCCAGCCGCCGAGTTCAGCGTGGTCGGCTTCGGCGTCACTGGTGCCGGTGGCGCAAGCTCGGGTGCGGGCGTGGGCACCGTCATCGCGACGGTCGCGGCGTGCGGTGTGGATGATGCGACCGCCGACGGTGGGGCCCCGAGCGCGGGTGCGGCGATCGTCTTGGCGGAGGCCGGCAGTGGCGTGGCCATCGGCGCGGGCGGTGGTGGAGTGGGTGGTGCTGCGCTCGGAGGTGATGCCTGGGGCGCGGGTGCACCGACCGCAGCCGCGAGCGCGGCAGGCGAGGCCGGCTGACCACCCGCCGGGGGCGGCTTCGTGATCAGCTTCGCGCCGCCGAGGGTGCGGCGCCGAGCCGGCATTCCACCGAGGCGCTTCTCGTCGAGGATCGCCTCGATGACCTTCATGCTCGCGGGGCGATCCTCGGGACGCTTCGCGAGCATCGCCGCGATCACCTGATCGAGGTGCGGCGGGATGCCTGGCTGCACGATGCTGGGGATCGGTGCGGGAGTCAGGAGGTGGTGCGCGATCAGCTCCGCCATCGCGCCCGAGAACGGAGGACGGCCGGTGAGCAGCTCGAACAGGATGCAGCCGAGCGAGTAGATATCGCTCGAATGGTTGGCATCGGCGGCGGAGCGGCACTGCTCGGGCGCCATGTAGTTCGGCGTGCCGAACACCATCCCCGCCTGTGTGTGTGTCCCCGCGCTCGAGTTCGCGGCCGTCGCCTGCTTGGCGATGCCGAAATCGAGGACCTTCGCGCGCTCGCCGATCGTCAGGGCCAGATCCTGGACGAGCATGATGTTGTCGGACTTCAGATCGCGGTGAACAATGCCCTGCTCGTGCGCCGTCTGCAGCGCATTCGCGACCTGCCGGCAGATCTCCATCGCGACCGCGGGCGGGAACCGCTGGATCCGCGCGAGGCGCTGCGACAGCGTCTCGCCGACCAGGAGCTCCATGATGATGAACGCGGCACCGTCGGCGGCCGTGCCCGTGCTGGTGACCGTGCCGCTCTCGTACACGGTGACGATGCCCGGGTGGTCGAGCTTGCCGAGTGACCGCGCCTCCTGCAGGAACCGGCGCGCGACGTCGGGGTTCGAGCTGTGGTGCGGGTGGAGGAACTTGATCGCCAGCTCGCGGTCGAGGTTGATGTCCCTCGCGACCCAGAGCACCCCGAAGCCGCCTTCAGCGAGCTTCCGGACCAGCTGGTACTTGCCAACCCTCAACCCTACCTGAAAGGCGTCCGGCCCAGACACAGCTACTTCTATAGCGCGGAACCCCGCATCACCACTAGTGGTTTCGTAAGCCAGCGCCCTGATCCAGAGCGCGGAGTAAGTCCTCCTCGGTGAACGGTTTCTGGAGGAACCACGCCCGCGTGATCAGGGGGAGATCGACGCGGATCGCCGCCCGAGGCTTCGTGGTCCTCTGGCTGTTGTCCTCCGCGGCGGAGAGGGAAGACCTTGAACGCGGTGCCACGGCCGGGCTGGCTCCTTTCGGTGAGCGATCCGTGCGCTACAGTGGAGGCATGCGCAAGGCCTTGCTCCTCGTCGCCCTCGCCACCGGCTGTGCGCGCACCCCGGCGCCGGCCTATCTGTCGATCGATGCGGACGCGCTCGCGACCGTGGGCGCGTTGACCGCGGAGCATCATGCGAAGCTCGAGGTGCTCGAGATCGATCACGGCGTCGCAGTGGTCGCGATCGATCCCAGCCAGCTCGAGGAGCTGTCCGAGCGGATGCACGACGAGCATGCGCGGTGCGGCGGCTTCATGGTCCATGACTCGATGGCCGAGGCGCACGCGGCCCTTGCTGCCCCGGCCGTGGCGGCGGCGCCGATCGAGTACACGCTCGATCGGGCGGCTGCGGTCGGCACGGTGTTGCCGATGATCTCGCCCGACGCCATCCACAAGACGATCGGTGAGCTGTCGGCGATGCGGAACCGGTACTTCCGGTCGGAGAGCGGTGCGGCAGCCTCCCTGTGGTTGCGCGATCGCTGGCGGGCGCTCTCCCCGCGCACCGACGTGACGATCGAGCTGGTCGATCACGGCTATCCGCAGAAGTCCGTGATCATGACCATCCCTGGCACCACCCTCGCGAGCGAGGTCGTGGTGATCGGCGGCCACCTCGATTCGATCTCGCCGGGTGGCTCGAGCGGCCACGCACCCGGAGCCGATGACGACGCTTCGGGCATCGCCACGCTCACCGAGGTCGCCCGCACCTTGCTCGCAAGTGGCTTCCGCCCTGCGCGCACGGTGATGTTCATGGCGTACGCCGCCGAAGAGGTCGGCCTGCGGGGCTCGCTCTCGATCGTGAAGGACTTCCAGCAGCGCCACGTCAACGTGGTCGGCGCGCTGCAGCTCGACATGACGAACTACCAGGGCTCGAATCGCGACATCTGGCTGATCGACGACCACACGAGCCACGCGCAGAACGCCTTCCTCGTGAAGCTGATCGAGAGCTACGTCGGCGCGACGTGGGGTGTCGACCGCTGCGGCTATGCGTGTTCGGACCACGCCTCGTGGCACCGCGCGGGCATCCCGGCGTCGATGCCGTTCGAGTCGCGGTTCCGTGAATCGAACCGCGAGATTCACACCACGAAGGACACGCTCGAGATGAGCGGGAACAACGCCCAGCACGCGGCGAAGTTCGCGCGCCTCGGTGCTGCGTATGCGCTGGAGCTCGCGAAGGGGACCCTCGAGCCCGTTGCAGCCACCGTCGCGTCGCCGGTGTCCACGCCCGTCGCGCCAGACCCGGCGCCGTCGCGGTGGCCGCTGATCGCGAGCTTGCTCGGCCTGATCGGGCTCGCCGGCCTCACGCGCCGGGTCGCCCGCTAAGCGCTCGCGACTCGCACGCCGTTGGTGTCTGGATACCGCCGCCTCAGCGCTGCACCAGCTCGACGCGCCGGTTCTTGGCCCGGCCATCCTCGGTCTGATTTGGCGCCTCGGGGCAATAAGGGCCGACGCCCGCGGTCTTGAGGCGGCCAGCGGCGATGCCGCGCGAGACAAGGGCCCGCGCGACGCTGGCGGCTCGCTCCGCCGACAGCTGGAGGTTGGCATCGAGAGATCCGGTCCCGTCGGTGTGTCCGACGACATAGAGCTGGAGTGTCGGGTTCTGCCGCAATAGCTTCACGATCTCGTCGAGCGTTGGATTCGATGAGGCCTTGATCACCGACTTGTTGGTGTCGAAGAAGATGCCGTAGACGGCCACCTTGCCGGTCGTGTTCAGCGCGCGCTGGAGCGAGGCCGCATCCACCGTGACCTCCTGCTCCATCGTCTTCGCCTCGACGATGACGAGCGAGTACTCATGGCCGTCGTTGTAGGCGCTCGCCTCGACCCACGTCCGTACCCCTGCTTTGTCGAACCTCGCCACGACGACCCGGGGATCCGTCGCGAGGATCGTCGCGCCGGCCTTCTTGAAGGCGCTCTCGTGGTTGCGCTCGAGCTGCGCCATGCTGATCGGCTTGGTCTTGGCCATGCGCGTGTAGCCGATCCTCGTGGTCCGCCCTTCCCACTTGCTGTCAGCACCCGTGGCGTAGGCACTCTCGACGACATCGAAGTCCTTCGTCTCGTAGTTGGAAATGACGTACCCGGGCATCCGTGAGACCAGCGGATGATCCTTTGCACCGTCGACGTCCTTCTCCTCGTCGGCCCACGCCGCAGAGGTGGACAGCAGCAGGCCGAGGCCGACCACCAGCACGACAGCCAACCTCCCGAACGAGAGGCAACGCGGCGACACGATCGGAACGCGATGGGAGTTCATGCCGCTCCGCGGTGCACGAACAAGACCATCACCGTCGAGACGACAACGCGAATCGTCCCCGGGCGGACGGCAAGTCGTGCGTCGAGATCCTGGGCATGCGCCGTCGTTGCGCATTGGCGAACCCGGATGCGTACGACGTCGATGGGGACACCGGGTTCGCGCTCTATGGGGCCCGGCTGTTCCGGTTCCCCGCCTGCTTCTGATCGGCGCGGGTGGAGAGGTGTGCGAGACCTGCACTCGCATTGAGGCTCGATCCTCGCGCGTCCGTGAGCGCCGGATAGCCACAGAAAACCAGCGACTTCGAGATCATGGGTGCTCGGATTTTGGATATCCCACCCGCGTACGTTGGCGTAGTTACTCGGGTGCGCTGCGCTCCAGTCGTGGCCACGGCCTTGCAGTCGCGAAGCGCATGGATACGTCCGTCGGTCTCAAGGGTGATCGTGGTGGAGCAGGGATCTGGCTGGCCCTCGCGGCCGTGCTCGGGACGCTCGTCGGCGAGCCTCGGGTCGCGGACGCCTGTGGGTGTCTGTCTCCCCCGGCCGTCACGACCGGGGACTACGCCGTCAACCAGCGCGCCGAGCAGATCATCTTCGAGGTCGAGCCCGGGTGGGTCACGGCCCACGTCCTGATCAAGTACGCCGGCTCACCCGAGTCGTTCGCGTGGTTGATCCCGGTCCCCGAGGTGCCCGAGCTGTCGCTGTCGCCGACCTCCGCGTTCGGCCTCCTCGACAAGGCCACGGCGCCCGACATCGCGGTGAGCGTCGACAACGTGTGCCCGACCTCCGCGTGGTCGTGCGCGTACCACGACACGCCGAGCTGCAATAACTACGACTACGGCGCCGACGGCGCGGGTGGGGGCGGCAACCTCTCGGACGCCGGCACCGGTGGCGGTGGCGAGCCGCCTCCGGTCACGGTGATCAACGAGCAGGTGGTCGGCGACTACCAGACCGTCACGTTCCGCGCGAACGAGGCGGCGGCAGCCACCCAGTGGCTGCGCGACAACGGCTTCATCGTCAACCCGACGACGTCGATCTACATGGAGCCGTACGTCCAGGCGAACATGGTGTTCGTCGCGGCGAAGCTGGTCGCCGGCGCGGGCATCGATGGCATCAAGCCGCTGCGCATGCGCTACCGCGCGGCGTTCCCGATGGTGCCGCTGCTCCTCACGGCCGTGGCCGCCGAGCCGCACCTCACGGTCACGACGTACATCTACGGCGACGAGGCGTTCCGTCCGATGGGGCATCCGATCGTCACGATCGATCCGGACCGGATCGCTCGTGATCCCTCCGGTCGCCTGAACTACCCGATGGTGCTCGCCCGCGCGGTCGACGACGTCGGCGGCGATGGCTTCGCGATCGAGTACCGCGGCTCGGCGATCCCGCCGACCTTCGGCGCGGGCATGTGCTGTAGCAACAGCGCCGATGGCTATGACTTCTGCGGCGTCGGCGGCAACGACAAGTGCGAGTGCCCGCGCGATGGCTTCGATCAGGCCGACTGTGCGGCGCAGGGCGATCTGATCGCCGGCATCACGCTCCTCGACGACCTCGCGCAGCGCCACTCGCACCTCACCCGGATCACGACCCGCGTGTCGCCGGAGGAGATGCGGTTCGATCCCACGTTCGAGCGCGACTATGGCGCGCCGCAGACCGGACGGATGACGGTCCGCGGCAACCAGGCGAGCCTCGCGTCGTGCGAGGGCGCCGTGATCGACAAGGACAAGTTTGCCGAGGTCGAGGCGACCGAGGGCTGCGCCGCGATGTACTGCGGTGCGGGTGGCCAGTGCGTCACCACGGCGAATGGCGCGGCGTGTTTGTGCAGCGGAGACACCGTGGCACAGCGCTTCATCGATCTCGACGGTGCCCCGTCGGTGACCTGCGTGCCGCGCACCCCGACCTGCGATCTGCGGGCGGGTGGCCAGGTGCTGCCGGACGCGTGCGCGGGCAAGAGCTGCGGCGCGGGTCAGTGCATCGATCGCAACGGTGTCGCGGTGTGTGACTGCAACGACGGCGCGGCCGCCCGTGCGGGCACCGCCGCCACGCCTCGCTGCGAGGCCGTTCAGCTCCTGACCCAGACGCCCGGCGCTGGCGACTACTCGGAGCCGCTGCGCGCGCTCGACGTGTGTGCGCCGCCGCCGCCGAGCTGCGGCACGAACGGCTGGCTGGTCAAGACGGGCACGTCCAACCCCGGGGTCAGCTGTGGCAACACCGAGCCACCGGCGTGGAAGACGCATCCGGGCCCGAAGCCGACGTGTGATGACTTCTTCGGCTTCGGTTGCGGCTGCCAGCAGGGCGCCGATCCGTTGCCCACGCTCGGTCTCGCGTGGGTGGTCGCCGCCATCATCGCGCGCCGTCGCCGGCGGACCCGGTAACCATGCGCGCGCGTCACCTCGTGTTCGTCCTGTGCGCCGCGTGCGGCGCGAAGGAGCCGGCGGCCCCGGCGCCGGAGACCGCGCCCATCGCGGCATCGCCGGTCGATCGCGTGGTCGATCGCACGAGCGACCGCGTGGTGGCCCCGCGTCGCGAGGCGCGGATCCCGCGCGCACCGGGCGAGCTTGCGCCGAGCATGGTCGCGATCTCTCACGGTGCTCCTGCCACCGAGCTCAGCCAGGGCGAGCAGCTCTCGGACGTCGATAGCTGTGCCACGTGCCACCCCGATGCGGCGGCGCAGTGGTCGTCGAGCGCGCACTCGTTCGCCTCGTTTGGTAATCCGATGTATCGCGCGAACATCGAGCGCCTGCGCGCCGACCTCGGCAAGGTGCCGAGCCGTCACTGCGGTGGCTGCCACGATCTGCCGTTGCTCGTCGACGGGATGATGACCGCCGACGCACCGATCCCCGCGGACGATCTGCGCGCGCACTCGGGGGTGTCGTGTCGGCTCTGCCACGGCGTCACGTCGGCGACCTCGGACGGCAACGCCAGCTATGTCTGGGATCCCACGCCGCGCGATGCGCCGCGTCTCGGGGATCCGGCCTCGATCGCACGTCACAAGCAGCAGGTGACGACCAAGCTCGATGTCGGCCTGTGCGTCTCGTGTCATCGCGGCTTTCTGTCGCCCGACATGGAGCTGCCAGTGCACCTGACCGGCGTCGACGAGCCGGGGATGTGGCGGAGCTCGGCGTGGACCGGGAACGGGCTCGCCCGGATGGACAAGGTCGACCAGCAGACCTGCATCAGCTGTCATATGGAGCGGACACCGGCGTCCAAGGCAGAGCTCGGCGCGAAGCGCGGGACGATCGCCTCGCATCGGTTCGTCGGCGGGCACACCTGGATGGCCTCGATGCGCGGCGACGCGGAGCAGCTACGCCTGACCCGCGCGAAGATCACGGGAGCCGCCTCGATCGATGTCGCAGGCGCGCGCGTGGTCACCGCGGGTGTGGCGAGTGCGTGGCACCTCCCTGCCGATGGCGCACCGGTGGTGGCAGGGACCCAGCTCGAGCTCGACGTGGTGATCCGGAACCTGCTCGCGGGGCATCGCTTCCCGGGCGGGATCCTCGATGCGCAGGACACCTGGGTCGAGATCGAGGTCGCCGATCGCGCCGGCCGCCGGCTCGGGACCTCGGGGCTCGCGCACGCAACCGATGCGCGCGATCAGGACACGCACGTGCTGCGCACGCTCGTGGTCGGTGCGGACGGGACGGTGCTCGAGGAGCACGAGATCTCGAAGTTCCGCGGGCAGGTCCTGACGCACACGATCGCGCCACGCGAGGCGCAGGCGGTGCGCTACGTGCTCGCGGTGCCATCGGCCTTGTCGGCCTCCCAGCTGCCGCTCAGCGTGACCGCGCGGCTCCGACACCGCAGCCGTACGCTCGGGATGCAGGCGCTGGCGTGTACCGCGGTGCGCACCGACGAAGGCCGTGCGTTCGTCGCGGGGGCGCGGCGCACGCGGGATGTGGAGCTCGATGCGTGCAAGCCCCAGCCGATCACGCTCGTCGCCGAGACCCGGATCGAGGTCGGGCAGGGCGCAAGGATCTCGAGGCAGCGCCCCGCGTGGGAGCGGAGCTACGAGCACGGGATGGCGCTGGTCGCGACGATCGTGACGCGGCTCGACGAGGCGCGTGCGGTGCTCGAGGCCGCGCAGCTGAGCGCGCCCGATCCCCGCGCGCGCGCGATGGTCACCGTGCAACTCGGCTGGGTGGCGGCAAAGCAAGGGCGCGTGGCGGACGCGCTCGCTCTGGTCCGCGAGGCGCGGCAGCTCGTGACCTCGGTCGGGCTGCCGGAGCCCCCCGTGCTCGACGCCATCATCGCGGATGCCTACGTGCGCCAGAATCGGTGGGCGGAGGCGGTGGCCCCGGCCAGGACCTGCACCGAACGGACTCCGAGCAACACCTCGGCGTGGGCGGTGTATGCGCGGGTCCTCGGCGCGGTCGGCGACTACGCGGCCGCGCTCGCCGCGGCGACCCACGGCCTGGATCTCAATCCGCGCGATCCGGATCTGCTCCGGACCCAGGCGACGGCCCTCCTGGCGCTCCGCGACCCGCGCGCCAGGGACGCGCAGACCGCGTATACCCGGTTCCGGATCCCCGACGATCTGGCGGCGCTCCGGATCCAGTGCTCCAAGGGCTCGAAGAAGTGCGCGCGGGATCGCAACCCCGTCGAGTCCTTGACGCTACGCCCACCCGCGTAGCCACGGCGCCGCGGCGCTCGACCTTGCGCGCGGTTTCGCGCTAAGACTGCGGCGTCGTATGAGCTCCAGCGCCCCAGCGTCCGCCCGCGCATCCGTGGTCGCCTCTCGCGATCACCTCGGTGGCCCTCTCGCCGCCGAGACGTGCCTCAAGATCTACGACCTGATGCTCCGAGCGCGCGTGCTCGAGGAGCGCCTGATCACCATGTACAAGATGGGTGACGGGTACTTCTGGATCGGCGGGCCCGGCGAGGAGGCTTTCAACGTCCCGCTCGGCCTGCTCGCCAACAAGGGGCAGGGGCTCGATCACGACTTCCTGCACCTCCACTACCGCTCGAGCGGGACGCTGCTCGCCATGGGCGCCGATCCCGTGGACTCGATCCGGCAGATGAAGAACGTCGCCAGCGACCCGTACTCGAAGGGCCGCAACTTCGCGGGGCACTTCTCGGTGCGCAAGTGGAACGTGGTGCCCGTGAGCTCGCCGATCGAGGTCCAGTACTCGATCGCGATCGGCACCGCGCGTGCGCAGCGCGCCGCCAAGGGCATCAGCATCGTCCAGGGCGGCGACGCCGGGACCGCCGAGGGTGACTTCGCCACGGCCCTCGTGTGGAGCTCGCGCAAGGGCCAGGAGCTGCCGCTCCTCATGATCGTCACCAACAACCGGTTCGGGATCTCCACGCCGTTCGCCGGCCAGCACGGCTACGACCAGATCGCTGAGCGCGGCAAGGCCTTCGGCATGCCCACCGCCATCGTCGATGGCAACGATCCCGAGGCGAGCTACGCCGCGATCCAGAAGGCGATGGACTACGTCCGCACCGAGCGGAAGCCGTACCTCCTCGAGGCGATGGTCTCGCGCCTGCGCGGGCACTCCTCGGCGAGCGGCGCCAACGTCGCCAAGGACGAGATCGATTGCCTCGATCGCTTCGAGCGCACGCTGGAGGACCGGCAGGTGCTGACGCGCGCCCAGATGGAGGAGCGCCGAGCCACGTACACGCAGGAGCTACTCGACGCGAGCAAGCGCGTCCGCACGGAGGAGCCGCCGTCGCCGGACTCGATCTGGGACTTCGTGTTCGCCGACAAGAACTACGTCGCCGGGGAGTCCTGAGATGTCGACGATGATCCAGGCGATCCGCATGGCCCTCCATGTCGGTGAGTCCCGGCTCGGCGTGACCGACATCTTCGGGGAGGACGTCGGCCCGCCGCTCGGGGGCGTGTTCACCGGGACCCAGGGCCTCGAGACCGCGTGGAACACCCCGCTCGACGAGCGAGGCATCGTCGGCACCGCGATCGGCCTCGCGCTCGCGGGCCGCAAGCCCGTGGCCGAGATCCAGTTCTGCGACTATGCGTTCAACACGATCGATCTGCTGAAGATCGCGGGCAACACGTACTGGTCCTCGGGTGGAGACTGGAACGTCCCGCTCGTGATGATGACGCCCGTCGGCGCCGGCATTCGCGGCAGCATCTATCACTCGCACTCGTTCGATGCGATGGCGACCCGGATCCCCGGCTGGAAGATCGTGATGCCGTCGACCCCGCGCGACGCCTACGGCCTCCTCCTCTCCTCTCGGCGATCCAGGATCCCAACCCGGTCATGTTCCTGATGCCCAAGGCGCTGCTGCGCGTGAAGAGCAAGCCAGGCGAGGACGTCCCCGGCGAGCCCGGCGACGACAAGCGGCTGTCCGCGATGATCGATGCGCCACTCGGCGATCGCTCGGCGTGGAAGCCGGAGTGGCCCGATCTCGAGGAACTCTACATCCCGATCGGCAAGGCGAACATCGCGCGCGAAGGCACGCATGTCACCGTGCTCACCTACGGCCGCAACGTCCCGATGGCCCTCGCCGCCGCCGACGAGCTCGCTGCCGATGGGATCGAGACCGAGGTCGTCGATCTCCGCTCGCTCCACCCCTACGACTGGGATGCGATCACCGCGAGTGTCCGCAAGACCAACCGCGTGCTGTGCGTCAACGAGGACACGGAGATCACGAACTTCGGCGAGCACCTGATCCGTCGCCTCGCGGAGGAGCTGTTCTACGAGCTCCACGCTCCGCCGAAGCTCCTCGCGGGCGCGCACATCCCCGGCATCGGCCTCGCCGATAACCTCGAGATGGCGAGCGTCCCGCAGAAGGATGGCATCAAGGCCGCGATCGCCGAGCTCGCGGCGCACGAGCCGTAGCGGCGGCTACCGCCTGACTCACGACCACGGCTTGGAGAACTGTCGCTTCAGCGCGTCGTACAGGAAGTAGTCCGTGACCAGGCCGAAGATGCCGCCGAGGAGGAGCGGCCCGGCATAGCTCCACTGATCCTTCTCGGTGGCCGAGGAGTTGTGGACACCGGTGGCCGCGGCGCCGGCACCCAGGCCGATCAACGTGCAGGCGGGCACGGTGGCCGCGAGCGCGGCGGCGAGCGCGACCGCGACGGTGACCGGGTGCCTACGCATGGCCCGATCCTGACGCGCGCCCGTGCCCGCTGCCACGGCAGTCCCTGGCAACGCCCGGCCGATGTCCGAGATCGTGTCCTTGTTGGATTCGCCGCCGGGCTCTACGGATGAAGGCGTGAAAGCAGCTCTGATTCTGTGTCTGGTGTGTGGGCCCTCCGTCGTGTGCTCCCGTGTCCCTTCTCGCGCCATCGTCGGTGGCGCCCCCGTGTCGCCGTCCGCGATCGCTCTCGACGACGAGACGATCTTCGCGATGCGGCACCTGTCCCGTGGCTACCCCGCGCGCAACCGCGATGGCAGCGTGAACACGGTGGTCGAGATCCCCACGGGGACCACCGGCAAGTTCGAGGTCGACGAGGAGGATGGCGCCCTCCGGTGGGCGCTCGATCGCGATGACGGCTCGCGGCGAGAGATCGACTACCTGGCCTATCCCGTCAACTACGGCATGGTGCCGCGGACGCTCGCGGCTGACGGCGATCCGCTGGACGTGCTCGTGCTCGGCCGCGGCATCGAGCGCGCGACGATCGCGAGAGCTCGAATCATCGGGGTGCTCGAGATGGCCCATGACGGCGTGCGTGACGACAAGCTGATCGGGGTGCCTCTCGACGACGAGCTGCGCAACGGGTTCTCGCGGCTCCACGATCTCCACGAGCTCGACACCGGGTATCCGGCCAGCCGCGCGATCCTGGTCCTGTGGTTCGCGAACTACTGGGGCGCAGGTGCGACGGAGGTGGTGGGGTGGGGCGATGCCGAGGAGGCGAACGCGATCCTCGACGACTCGATCATTGACCCTCGGGCGGCTCGGGCGGTGCAGACCACGCGACGCGATTGAGGAGATCCTCGTCCTCGAGCAGCGTCGCCATCCGGCGCGCACGCTGATGCACGGCGTTCGCTGCGTCGCCCGTGAGCACACGGGTGAGCAAGTTGAGCGCCATCACGCGCATCCGGACCAGGCCTCCATCGCCCGCGTGCTCGATCGCGAGGTGGGCCAGCCGGACCGCCTCGTCGAGCTCGCCGAGCTTCCAGGCGCAGTACGCGAGCCCCGTCGCCTTGCGGAACGACACGAACGGCAGGTACGGCTCCTCGTCGATCGAGGCATAGAGCGCTCGGGCGCGGCGATGTCGGGGCGCTCGTTGGTGATCGCGAGCGTGATGTGGAAGGCGCGCTGCTCGGCGAGCCGGGCGCGATAGACGCGATCATCCGCGGCTGGGAGCCGGGCCGTGGCCAGCCGCGCGTCGAGTGCGACGTACCTCGTGTGCGCGGCGTCGCGCTGGCCGGCGTCGCTCTCGAGGCGCCCGCGCAGGAGGCTGGCCTCGATCTCGGCCGCCGGACCGGCCTTGCTCGCGAGCCGCTCCGCGTGGACGAGCGTGGCGTGGCATGCGGCGAGGTCACCCTTGCCGAGCTGCGCGTACGCGACCCCGAGGTGGATCCAGCCCGCGAGCCGAGACTCGGCGACCGGTGGCCGGTTCCACAGGTTCAGGTGCTCGAGCCGGAACCCCGACGGGAGATCCGCGAACCGCGTGTGGTACTGGCCCATCCACTTGACCAGCTCCTCGATCGGCGACGCGAAGCCGAAGAACCGGAGCATCCAGCGGCCGTACTGCCCGCCGGGCTTGTGACCTCGGGTGGCGAGCCGGCGGAGGCCGCGTTCCACGGTCTGCGGATCGAGGGCGATCTCGACGCTGTCACCCGCGCGATGGATCAACGCATCTGCCAGCTGCATCCACCCGCCGACATCGTTCGCCCACCGGCCGATGTACTCGGCCCACGTCAACGCGACGGGGAGCACCTCGTCCCCTGGCTCCTGATCGGGTTCGACGGTCGACACGGATCGGCTCAGTCGAGCTCGATCAAGGAGGCGCGCGTCGGCTCGGCCACCGGATCCGGTTCGTCGAGCTGCTCGGGCCAGCTCGCGAGGCGCACCGCGAACGCCGCTTCGGCGAGCCGCTCCGGGCGAGCGGCCACCGCCTCGAGCTCGCGACGGACGGCGCTCCAGGTCCGCCGCGCGGGCTCCGCCTCCTGACGATCACGGGCTCGCTGATCGGCGTGGGGCACCAAGGTCGCAGCGAGCTCGGCACCGAGCGCGAGCACGTGGTCGCGGATCGCCGTGCGCAGGTCCAGCGTGGCGGCGGCGGCCTGCGCGACGAGCTCCGCGATCCCGCGTGCATCACGTGCGCCGTTCTTGCTTGCGATGTCGTGCACGCGGGTCTCCAGCAGATCGAGGCGCCCCGCATAGCTGGCGACCGTCGCGGCGAACACCTTGCGCGTGGGCGGACCGATCGAGGTGTCCGCGGCGAGCACGTGGTCGAGGCGGATTCGCATCACGCGGCTCGCGAGCGCCTCGATCCGGCCGAGCGCATCGCGCAGCTGCTCGTCTCTCGCCGCCAGCTCGTCGCGGGTCCCCGCGGGAGCGATCTCCCGCGCGAGTCGCTCGGCGTATGCGCGTGCCTCGAACCCCTCGACGTGGGCGATCGACTGCACCTGATCGAGGAGCTGCGCTGCGCTCATGGCCGCTGGAGTAGCACGGAGCCCACCTGGAGGTCAGGCAGGTCCCACGTGCGGCTCACTTCTTCTTGCAGGTCTCGTCGGCGCCGGTCACCCACTTGCCGGCCTCCATGCATCCGAAGACGCGGGGGCCATGGCATACCGGTGCCCATGACCAGCCCGGCGACCGCGTTCATCGGCTCGATCCCCGAGCTCTACGATCGTCACCTCGGCCCGGTGCTCTTCGAGCCATATGCGATCGAGATCGCGCGCCGGCTCGCACCAGGGACCGCGCGCGTGCTCGAGATCGCGGCGGGCACCGGGCGCGTCAGCCGCCACCTGTTGAGTGCGCTGCCTCCGACGGGACGGCTCCTCGCCACGGATCTCAACGAGCCGATGCTGAGCCGTGCTGCACAGGTGATCACAGATCCGCGCGTGACCTGGAGCGCGGCCGATGCGCAGGCGCTGCCGTTCGGTGACGGCGAGTTCGACGCCGTGGTGTGCCAGTTCGGCTTGATGTTCGTCCCCGACAAGCCGCGAGCCGTGCGCGAGATGCGC